>NZ_JAOWEQ010000037.1:4176-1497345 GCF_030336505.1 Citrobacter sp. Cf116
CATTCTTCCGATGCCAGCGAGCTGGAGCAAAAAGAAACGGGCTGAGTTCAACGGTAAACCACACCAGGCTAAACCTGATTACGACAATATGGTGAAAGCCCTGATGGATGCCATTTACGAAGATGATGCTCACATCTGGGATGTACGGGTATCAAAATTATGGGGAGAAACCGGGAGAATAATTATTGAGGAGCTAAAAGCATGACGCCACGCCAACGCAGACTAAAGCAGTCAGCATTTGAAAAAGCAGCAGCTGCGCCGCGTAAAAACTGGCTGGGTAAATGTATTCTCCTGACGGGGATTCAGTCCGGATGGATTAAATCCCTGCTCACTACATGGGGCGAAGGTGTAGGAGGAAATACTGCACCCCGCATGCCGCGGGGCCATGCATGCTGGAATGTGATCAAAGGAAGGAACTGGTCAGATAAGGCACTGGAGCGCTTTACCGCAGCGTTAAATCAGGCGAGAGCAGAGGGATTCCGTGGGCAGCAGGCGATGAACAGGGCACATAGCATTCTCTGGCCACAGTCACCTACCAGTGTAATTGATGAAGCCTTGCATAATGATGATGTCGATTTTGTTGAGCAGTGCGTACTGCAGGCGCTGGATATAAACGATCCGGTTTATGTCGTTGGTCTTCAGTATTACACCACCCGAAAAAAAATCTCAGACATAACCCGGGAACTGCAGGCGATTGCGCCATGGTTAACCGACGGGGAGGCGAGAAAACGCGTGCGATGGTGTCTGGAAATATTCAGGGCAAAAACATTCCTTGAGGTTCGTAACCAGATGAGAGCCGGGTTAGAGGATGGTTGGTCATACCAAAAGAGGAACTGACCGGGAGGCTGATGAGTCTGTAATTCGAAACAAAACCCCGGTCAGTAGCCGGGGAAGCTGGCTATTGGTGACGATTCTGTTTAAACCGCTCATAAATCTCAATACAAACAATAGCAACGGAGTAGAAGGGCCACAGAATGGAGGTTATCACCGTATCAGCCAGGTCAAATTCTAGGCCGTGTACTCTATCCCCACGAACTAACAAAGCAAACATTACGATGAAGCCCGCGATATATATGGCCAAGTAGTGATAAAGGCTCATGATAATTCCATTTATTAGGTTTGGCCCTGAGTCTACGTGCAATAACCACACAATTAAAATTGGTATTGCAGATCGATTTTCATTTATCGATCGTTCAAAACGATCGTTTTGTAACGAACAGCTCATTTATTGAGTGATATTTGTACAAAATCTCGGTGGGAATTAGCTATAAGTGCTTTATGATGTAAAAACGTTTGAAAACGGGCCAACAAAGTGAATAATTAATTCATGCTTGGCAGAGCTGCGCCACGATGGCGGCGACGATAAGCGAACAATTTGAACATAACGAGAACCCCGCCGACGCGGGGTTTTTGCTTTCCGGCGATACGACAGGGGTATTCGCGAGGTGCATAGCACCAGTACCCCTGTCATATCGTCGTTCCACAATCGTCCACAAGATAACAAGGTCTCCCAACCAAACGGGGCTATTTTATTCCGCTCATTCTGAGAGGACTCACAGCAGTAAGGTGAGATAAATCCCTTTGTAGTTTTGGACGTAATGCTCTAAAAGCTGATGCCACAAAGTTGCTGCTTAATTCAACATGTAGAATTTCTAACGCCAACTGCAAAGTTGAAGGCATATACTGCTTTGTAACAAGGGCGGGATGGGCACGCATATGAAAGAGGGCTATTACTGGATTCAGCATGTAGGCATTGTACAGGTGGCGTATTACACGAATGACACTGTTGATGATCTCGAGACGGGTAAAACAATCACAGGTGTCTGGCATCTGACCAGAGGCGATGACATTTGCCATAACGGTGAAGCAGAGGTGTTAGAAGGTCCTCTCTCTCCACCATTGTAAACAACCGTACTTACTTCGAGGCTGCCGCATGGCGGCCTTTTTCATTTCAGGCTCACGGGAATCATCCGCTATGTGCTTTGTTGATAAATCCAGCCCGTGAAGCCTGACCCTTTAATCACACACAGCGCCATCCGAAAAATCGGAGGTGAGGCTATGACCAGAATGAGCACCATTTACAGCAGACTTTCATATGGAACAGGAACCACGCTGACCGGCTGCGGTGTATCAGCGAAGGCATATGCCGAAACAGCTAAAACAGCAAAAGAGGTATCCTGGATGTTGGCCGACAGAATTGCAGGGTTAAGCCTGAGTGACTGGGCAATTATTGTCGGTATCGCCTGCACCGTTATCACCTGTGCGGTGAACTGGTATTACAGGAAAATGGAAAGGGAGGACCGGCTTAATGACAATGTCACCAAAGCTGAAGAATAAACTGAGTGCAGCGGTCGTTGGGTTAATTCTTGCCGGGGCTTCCGCACCTGTGATTCTCGATCAGTTTCTGGATGAGAAAGAGGGTAACAGCCTGACGGCGTATCGCGACGGCGGAGGGCTCTGGACGATTTGCCGTGGCGCCACGATGGTTGATGGTAAGCCAGTAGTTCAGGGCATGAAGCTGTCTGCTGAGAAATGCGCCCAGGTGAACGCCATAGAACGCGACAAGGCGCTGGCGTGGGTTGAGCGAAATATCAAGGTACCACTGACCGAACCACAGAAAGCCGGGATCGCATCTTTCTGCCCATATAACATCGGACCCGGAAAATGTTTCCCTTCTACATTCTATAAGCGGATTAACGCAGGCGACCGTAAAGGAGCCTGTGAAGCTATTCGCTGGTGGATTAAAGACGGCGGCCGCGATTGTCGCCTGACCAAAGGCCAGAAAAATGGCTGCTATGGGCAGGTAGAAAGACGGGACCAGGAAAGCGCGCTGACGTGCTGGGGGATAGACAAGTGAACCTGCGCTATCAGTTCATTGTTATTTTGCTGCTGGTGGCTGTCGCATTCATCGCCGGAAACGTATGGAGCAATCACGGCTGGGAAAAGAAGTGGGCTGACCGTGACAGCGCGGAATCATCGCAAACAGCGAACGCGCAGACCGCCGCCCGCATGATTGAACAAGGGCGTATAATTGCCCGTGATGAGGCTGTAAAAGATGCACAAGCACAAGCCGCTAAATCTGCTGCCACTGCTGCTGGCCTGTCTGCCACTGTTAACCAGCTGCGTACCGAAGCAACAAAGCTTGCCACCCGTCTGGACGCCGCAAAGCACACCTCAGATCTTGCCACTGCCGTCAGAAGCAAAACAGCCGGAGCCGACGCCGCAGTGCTCGCCGACATGCTCGGACGCCTTGCAGAGGAAGCTCGATATTATGCTGAGCGATCTGACGAACGCTACCGGGCAGGAATGACGTGTGAGCGCATTTACGACTCAGTGAGGCAGTCAAACAACAACAGGGTTAGAAGATGAACGCAGAAAACCTAAGTGAAGCGTATTACCTCAATAACGATATAAAAGAACTACAACTTCAGAAAAGCATACTGGAAAGTGGTGCCGGACTTGGTGTGACAATCCAGTCTACCTATCAGGATAACGCCTTTCTTGATGCCATACGCCCGCATGCAGTGGCTGAACTTGATCGCCGTATTGTGGAGAAGAAAAAAAACCTCTCCACTCTGGGTGTTACA
Source organism: Citrobacter sp. Cf116 (assembly GCF_030336505.1). Classification (NCBI taxonomy): domain Bacteria; kingdom Pseudomonadati; phylum Pseudomonadota; class Gammaproteobacteria; order Enterobacterales; family Enterobacteriaceae; genus Citrobacter; species Citrobacter sp. Cf116. The sequence goes on from NZ_JAOWEQ010000037.1 coordinate 7,764, forward strand.
TTCTCTTAAATGAGAACAACAATAAAAGGTTATGTCTGCTTTGCCACATTCTGAGATTATGAGTTTTATTTGGTAGTCAATCAGTTACTTTATTGGTTTGCTTTCCGATGGAAGATAGATGTTTCCACAGAAGGGGCAAATTAACGTTATATTGTTTTTTATTCTCGACAGACTGTGCTTTGACTGGCGGGAGCAATGAGGACAAGTACTTTTCACATGGCGTAAAGTACGCATCTTGATATCTTTGAGTATCGACATGTTGATTGTCCTGGTGGGCGGTTAACAACCATACACCACATGTTGGCTAATAGCTTCTTTTATAACCGTTACGATGTAATCGTTAGCCATAATCAATCAAGCCTCGCAATAGCGGGGCTTTTTAACAACTGAGGAATGAGCATGACAGTAGTTCTTACAGCTAAGCAGATTGAAGATCTGGCGGCCTTCGCAAAAGAAGATGGCCAGCCACGATACACCGTCACTACCGGAACAATCCCTGAGTTCGAAGCGGATGATGGCGAAGTTATCCCTGAGTACACCGGGCTGATTGCCTATTCCGAGTCGCTAGAGCATAGCGTTCTACAGCTCGATAACTAGCGAATCAACAAAACTTTCCATCCGCCATGACACCACAATGCTCGTAGACATGCCAGGAAGCCTGGCAGAAGAAGCTCGATACCATGCTGAACGCGCTGATGAAAACTACCGGGCAGGAATGACATGTGAGCGGATTTATGAATCCGTAAAAATACTAACAATGAACCGTAGAGAAAAATAATAGCTCTATAAATTAAGATGTTGACGGTTTTCGTGGATAAATTTGTGAATTTTTACCATGAAGGAAATACGACTCTTCCTTGAGTCAAAATCCCTGACAACTTAGGGTGATAGATAAAGGTCTTACGCAGCATGACATAATTTTCGATTTAAGCTATTTAAATTAATTTTTTTGGACAAAACCCGCTGAGATTTACTTACAAAACTAAACCTTGCTATGTTTGGTTAATCATGCGTTAATGAATGTCTGGTTTGTGACGAATTTATCTGAAGCAGTCGCTGTAATAATTTTATTCCTTGTTCCTGTTGAGATTTCCTTGTTAGCTTTTCTCTCTGATAATTTTTTTTCGGACCATTCTGCCCAAGGGCTTACTCAATAAAGGTAATGTTTATGTCTAATAAAATGACTGGTTTAGTTAAATGGTTTAATCCTGATAAAGGTTTTGGTTTTATCACTCCAAAAGATGGTAGTAAAGATGTGTTTGTTCACTTCTCTGCGATCCAGAGTAATGATTTCAAGACGCTGAATGAGAATCAGGAAGTTGAATTTAGTGTTGAACAGGGACCTAAAGGCCCCACGGCAGTTAATGTCGTGGCTGTATAAGGTAACTGTTATTACTAATAATATTCACTTCAGATGTCCGTGTTGCCACGGATCTCAGTACCGAACGTCAAACTTTGATGTTACTGAAAAAAATCCTTTCGGAGCAAAATGTATTTTTTGCAAATCAACAATGATTACATTTGATAATATTGCACTGTACATTCGTTCTGGTCAGTCTTCGTTAGATTTCAGAAAATAAATTTCAGGCTCCTTATGGAGCCTTTTTTGTATGCTGAACCGACAATCTCTGTAAGAGACATCACGGTAAAATTATGAAAAAAGTCATCGTTTTTTTTAATGCAGAACCTGCAGTTGTTGTAACCGTAATGAAAGGTATTACTACGATAATGCGTGAGTTTCCCAATGGGGAAAAAGCACACCTACCCGTGATGTCAGCGGGATTTCCATCTCTGACAGGAGACCATAAAATAGTTTATGTAGCCTCTGATCGTGATGTCAGTTCAGAAGAGATCCTCGAGGCAGCATCGAAGCTTTTGAAATGAGGGCTGGTTGTTTCGTGACCGACCCAGATTTTAGTACAGTGGTTTGTGTGGTCGCGAGCTCTTTTGCATGAAGATTATACTGCAAGCCATTGATAATTTAGTCTTTCCATTCTATCTTTTAAACATATCATCGCTTATACAAGTGCGCTACGGGGAATGTAACATGCTTGGCGTTGATACGTTAGAGATCAAGAGAGGTAAACAATGAACGTCGAAGATTTAAAAAGAAAAACTGAAGCGGATATTTCTGAATTCATCACAAAAAAAATTATTGAACTCAAAAAAAAGACAGGGAAAGAAGTTTCCGACATCCAGTTTTCTGCTCGTGAAAAAATGACTGGACTTGAAAGCTATGATATTAAAATTACATTAATCTAATTGTTAAAAGACTCAATTTGAGTGAAAAAGCATTATCTTAAAAGGTAATGCTTTTTTATTTCTGTCAAAAAACTTTGAACATTGTCAAAGCTTTCACTTCTAATCATAGATTTTCTGGTTACCTTTTAACGGGTCCTCCCGGCGGGGCGGCCTGCCACGGGGCAGCAGCGGCGCGGGATTTGGAGCATTTTTGATTCTTCACGCAACCATTTCAGCATTTGATGCTGATGACGGAACACTATCCCCGAATACACTGGGTTAGTTGCATTCTCTGATTCAAAAGAACATTGTGTGCTTCAACTTGACTGAGCAGGCATTACAGCAGACATTCACTGAGTGCCTGCTGTAATGTTAAACATTAAAATTTGTATTTATTTCTTATCGTTACAATCAGGGATCATCCTCAAAAGAGTGTTATCTTTCTGGACGTAGTGATGGAATAACGCTGCACCAGCATGCGCTGCGATTAAAAAATATCCGATGTTTGCCAGTGTTTCGTGAGTATCTTTGATAAGTGATTTTGTTTCTCCGTCAGGAGTAACGAACGATGCAACGTTAAAACCTAAGAAACTCCAGTCCTTTCCACCGTAAGCCATAATTGCAATACCTAATAATGGTAGAGCCAAAAAAGAAATGTACAGCAGGATATGCATTATTTTAGCAGCCATCATCTGCCAGGCTGGTGGGGGGGGAGTGATAGCTGGATCATGATACTTATGTTTAATAATTAATCGTATTATCATTAAAAACCAGACAAACACCCCAACATTGTAATGTGTTTCTTTCATGAGAAGGTAGGTGTTACTGCCTTTGGGAAACCAGCCACGAAGCTCCATAGCTGCATAGGTTATCGCTATTAATATCAGGGTTAGCCAGTGTAAGCGAATCTGAAGTTTTGAGAATTTGACCATTATTCTTGCCTCAAACGGTGTGTTACATCGACCATAAATCATGAAGCTTAACAAATCCTTATTTCTGTGGAGAGATTAAGAGTTTTTTATTCCAGCGCTCTCACTTGAATATTTTGATAATAATTATCATTTTTATTTCTTTCTGGTAATCCGTGATGTTACGGGGTGAGAACCGCGCAGATTCTCGCTATTTATGAGAGCTTTCAGTCAGCTACTGGTTCATTTTTTACTTTCCGCCTATTGCACAATTTGTATCCAACAAACAGGACTATGCCGATGCCAGCACGTGCTAAACGCCCATGCCGACACAAAGGGTGTGCGGCAATCACCAACGATGTCAGCGGATATTGTGACCAACACCGACAGCAGCATGCTGGTGACGGCTGGCGGAATTATCAGTCAGGAAAGAGCAGGCAAGAACGTGGATATGGGCGGCTCTGGGAAATTAAACGAGCGCGTATCCTTCAGCGTGATAAATACCTGTGTCAGAACCATCGCCGACAGAGGATAGCGAAAAAAGCGGCAAGCGTTGACCACATCATTCCAAAAGCTCATGGCGGTACTGATGACGATTCCAACCTTGAGTCGTTGTGCTGGGAATGCCACAGAGCAAAGACAGCAAGAGAACGTATTCGATGATAATATTCACTGCTGTAATGCATAAGAACAGTTTCTACATTCATGCAGATACCCGGAAGGAATTTTGGGTGTTTTTAAGTAAAACACTGGGATGGGGCAAATTTGAGTTAATTCGCCCCTCTGACGAGTTTAGTCCTACTGGAGGGTTGTTTGAATTAGTCGAAGTGCGTTCGGCAGATTCAGAACCCCCTGAGTCAGTAACTGTAGGGTCAAATGTTTTATGGCGTCTCCCGGAAGCTCTCGGAGTTTTGAAATCAATCCCTTCTTCTGATCTTCAGATATATTTGCGACACGGATTATATCCTCAAGGGCAACAATCGTGTCATTGTGTAACCGAACGGTTTGAACCTTAAGGATTGCACTTAAGCCGCCATCATCAAGAAGAAAATCAATCCCTTTCTCTGTAATGTTGCAGTATGGGGCGTTGAAGATAAAATCAACGCCAGCCATTGTTTCGCTGCGTACGAAGGGTGTAGAAACAAGACTATGCATTTCAAGATATAGCATGCACGCCACAAAGTGATCATAGTTATCAAACTTCTCAATGAGGTCTCGCTCCTGTGCCTTGTTTAAAGAGTTAGGAGCACAATCTATAAGAGCGTTGAGGATCTCAAGTTGTAAGGCTCTATCATATTTTCTAGTTTTATCCATTTCTTAGACTCCATCGTTTATTTATTGAGATTAACTGAAGACACTATGCTGAACATCCTGATGGATGACCAGTATCTGCTTTTGCATGCTTTCTCGCTGCCATCTTCAAGGGGGAGGGGGGGAGCAAATCCCTTACCCCTTTCGCGCTTCAGGACTGCCGCTCCCGGTAGATTTTTGCGCGTGAGAAATAAGAAATTTTTTTTGAGCATATTTAGAGGTGTTTCAAGATGGGATCGGGAGTGAGAGCACCTGGTGGCGGTCGTAAGTCCAATAACACAGGAACGCAGGTTAGTTCTCTTACAAGAGCCATTTCCCCGCCTGATGAGCTTCTTGGTGAAATGGCTGTTGATGCCTGGCGACGGACGTGCAAAATCCTGATCAACAGGGGTACGTTCGAGATGGAAGATTGTTATTTGCTGATGGAATACTGCAATACAGTGCAGCTTCTGTACGACGCGAATCAGGAAATTAAAAGCGATGGTCTTGGCGACGACACGGCTGCAGGTGGACAAAAACTGGGTGCGGCAGTAAAGGCCAGGAGCAAATATATCAGCGAACTTATTCGTCTCAGTGTTGTGTTGAAACTGGACCCCAACAGCCGCATCAGGAAAAAGCAGCCAGGAGATAACACCAACCCAGGAAACGAATTCGACGAATTTTAATTGGGACTTTAGTCCCTTTTTTTATGGGTGGAGTATATGGCGGCATACCCGAGCGTCAATCTGGCGAACGCTTATGCACGCGATGTACTAAGCGGGAAAATCCTCGCCTGTCGATATATCAAACTGGCATGCCAGCGTCATTTTGATGACCTGAAAAAATCACTTGATAAGAACTACCCCTATCAATTCAACAGAGATTTAGCTGAACGTGCATGCAGATTCGTTCAGTTGTTACCCCATTCCAGCGGGGATTTAGCTGGGCAAAAATTGATACTGGAACCGTGGCAAAGTTTTATTTTCTGTTCAATTTTTGGCTGGGTGACGAAAAAGGATAAAAAGCGGCGATTTCGCGAAGCATATATCAGGGTAGCCAGGAAAAATGGGAAATCCTTTTTTGCGGCCGGGATTGGCACTTACATGTTTTGCGCTGATGGTGAAAACAGTGCGGAAGTCTATTGTGGTGCGACGACAATGGCGCAGGCCAAGAAGGTTTTCACCCCAGCCAGGCAAATGGCGGACCGATTACCTTCTCTCCGGGCTAAATTTGATATCTCAGTATGGGTGGACAGCCTGACCCGCCCTGATGGTTCCGTATTCGCACCAATGGCAGGGAAACCTGGCGACGGTGACAGCCCGCATTGCGCGATTATTGATGAATATCACGAGCATGATACGGATCATATGTATGAAGCGATGACGATGGGGATGGGGGCGCGTTCTCAGCCACTAACACTCATTATCACGACTGCAGGTACATCTCTTGAATCACCATGTTATGACAAAGACAAAGAGGTAAAAGAGGCTCTCAGCGGCATAGTCAGCAATGATCGTCTGTTCGGCATGATTTACGAGCTGGATGATGGTGATGACTGGACTGACCCTAAAAACCTGATTAAAGCGAACCCCAACCTTGATGTTTCCATCAAGTACAGCGATTTGGTTGAGCTACTGGAAGTCGCAAAACAGGTACCGCGTAAGGTAAACGCCTTCAAAACTAAACGCCTCAATATCTGGGTGTCTGGTAAGTCGGCGTACTACAACATGACGCAATGGCAGGCTGCAGAAGATAAATCTCTGCGGTATGAAGATTTTGCCGGGGAGGATTATTACCTCGGTCTTGACCTTGCTCAGCGTCTTGATCTTAACGCCGGTGTTGGGGTTTTCGTCCGTGAAATTGAGGGTAAGAAACACTACTACTGCATCAGACCGAAATTTTGGGTTCCGGAGGATACGGTCAGAAGCACGGATCCTAAAATCGCAAAAACTGCAGACCGGTATGTGAAGTTCGTCGAAATGGGGGTGCTTGAAGCAACAGATGGAGCAGAGGCAGATTATCGCGAGATTCTGGCCAGTATTATCGACCTGCAGGACATCCATAAGGTTCGTATCAGCGAGATCCCCATAGACCCCAGCGGAGCAACAGCGCTCAGTCATGAGCTTCAGGATAACGGTTTTGAACCGATTTCCATCCGGCAGGACTACACCAACATGTCTCCACCAATGAAAGAGCTGGAAGCAGCGCTTGCCGGTGGACGCTTCCATCATGACGGAAATCCTGTTCTGTCATGGTGTATCAGCAATGTCATCGGCAAAACGGTACCGGGTAGCGATGATATCGTCCGACCAACGAAAGGTGACAAGCAGTCAAAAATTGACGGCGCAACGGCGCTTTTTATGGCTATAGGTCGTGCAATGTTGAATGGCCGTGTGAGTAATTCATCCGTTTACGACGAGGAAGATATAGCATGCTAATGACATTTTTGAGTTTTTTTATCGGCCTCGCCGGAGCCGCGTTACTGTCTGCCGGTGCCTGGCTTATTTTACCTGCAGCAGGGCTTATTACTGGCGGTGCAATCTGCCTGCTGTGGTCATTTTTAATCGCGAGATCGATGTCTGCCAGCGTAATTAAATCGGGGGGTGAATAATGTTCATTCCCCAGATGTTTCGGGGTAAATCTCAGTCTGGTGGTGGCTTCTGGCAGGCTATGCTGGGTGGTGTGAGTTCCAGCCAGAGCAAGGCGGGAATAATGGTTACACCTGAAACCGCAATGGCGCTATCGGCGGTCCGCGCATGTGTAACACTTCTGGCAGAATCGGTGGCGCAGCTGCCGTGTGAACTTTACAGGCGAGGTGCTAACGGAGGCCGTGAACGGGCGACTGATCACCCTGTTTATGATCTGATTCATTCCCAGCCCAACAAAAAAGACACCTCGTTTGAATACTTTGAACAGCAGCAGGGCCTGCTCGGGCTGGAGGGAAATTGCTACTCGATCATCGACAGGGACGGGAAAGGGTACCGGGTTAACTGGACCGCAAGGGCCGCAAGGGCCGCAGGGACCAGCAGGTGCACCAGCGGGTGCTCTTCATGCTGTAGGTACGTTTGCGCTGGCATTGATGGAACCATCCAGAAGTCCTTTGAATCCCGGTGTAAATTTTGCAGGGAGTAGCTTACGGGCGTGTGGAATTCTAGCTAACAGCAATCGTGAAGCATCATTTTGTATCTGGGGTCCTAACCAGACATACACTTTGCCGGGTACATGGCGTTCGTGTGGGGTTATAACCACTTCATCGGATGGTATATCTGGGTATAATTTTCAATATTATGCCGGTCTTTTTCAGCGAATTTCATAGCAGGAGATTGTATGAATATTGAGGACATTCAGGCTCCTGAGTGGGCGAATAAAGAACATACAGCGATTAACTGCAGGGTTAAATTTGCAGAGTTTGATGAGTTTCTGCCTTTCACAGCATGTCAGAATGATTTTGAGGAGCATGGACGCCGTATCTACAGCGAGCTTGAATCAGGAAAGTATGGACCTGTAGCCCCTTTTATTATGACTGACAAGATGGTGGAGGATTTACGAAATCAGAAACTGACTGAAATCAGCAACTGGCGGGACGTTCAGGAAAACGCCAACATTATTTTTGAATTTGATGGTCAGCGATGGGATGGAGGCAAAGCATCGCAGGAGCGTCTTGCGCCCGTGGTTATGGCTGGCAGTGCAGGTCAGTTACCGGAAGGATTCTTCTGGACGGATGCGGATAACCACGATGTTCCGGTGAATTTTGAGTTCCTGCAACAGCTGGAGGCAGCGATGCTGCAGGCAATGGTAATGCACGGCTTCAGAGTTCACGAGCGGCAGAGGCAGATGAAATCGGAGGTAGCGTTACTTACAGATGTTAATACCATTGCTGGATATCCAGTTGGCTGGAGTGAGAGGAAGTAATGTGCTGGTTCACCTTTCTAAATGTCTAAATTGTATTAGCTCAGATTTGACCTGACACAGCTATGGCACAGACCTGAACCTAATGTGACAGGCAGGTCTGTGCCAGTAGCGAACATAGCAAACTGCTCAGCATGTTAATACTTGAAGGTGGTTCATAACCACGAAAAACATACTTAAGTTTGGCTTGGGGTATCAGTAAAGTTTACAGTTGCTAATTATGGTTATTGGCAAGCAATCGGAGAATAACAGTGGCACGCCGAATTGAGCTACAGGGAATAGCTAATGCTCTTAATAAGAGCTTTGTTAGTCGTAACAACGACTTTAGGGGATACTGGGCTATTGGCCAGTTAAAGTTATTCGCTATCTATAACAATCTAACCACAATGCAGTTTTTTCTTACCCCACCAGAGGCCGACTCCTACTTTGGCCTGCGACATTATATTGTACGTCACTACGCCGACATACTCAGTCACTTGTTAAGAACGCAACAAATTCCTGACATTTGGGTGAGCGGGGCTAGCATTACGATCGACTTTAACGTAAATCCTAAACGCTCTCAGTTGCATGAACGCTCAGCCTCAGGTGAGCCTTTCCAGTGCTGTTGTCGGATAATTGATGACACTGGCCGCAGTTACTCCTCAATCATTTATGGTAAGTGCAAACCACACTCTACTGCGAAAGAAATGAAATCGACTCGAAAATTCACAATGTAAATAATCAGATGAACGTCCGTTTCTCGCTCAAAGCAGACCTTCAACTCGTTCGCTTCATCAGGAGCGGATGCAACAAGGTTGGAAACCGCTTTTTGCTCCGCTGTAAATCACACACTGTCACCAAGTAAAATGCAAATGTGTAGTCAAGTAACACGCGATTGAGCAGAAAATCCTTTGTGAGTGGCATCCTTGCCGATTGATTACACTTCTGGCAAGGCATTACGGAGCTCGTTGAAAAACATCCTCATTTTTTCGCTCTCGGTTGAATGGTGTGTTCGCCTGTGATCATTGGGACAAAGTACAACAAGATTAGCCAGTGTATCGGGACCATCTTCGCTCAAAGGCTGAATATGATGCACTTCAGCAAAGAGTGTACCTTTGAGCGTCAGAAATCCCGGTTGGCCGCAATACTCACAAATCCCACGGCTTCTTTTTAACGCCTTCAGTCGCAACCCACTGCTCCTGCGGACTTCTTCTGAATCTTCTACACTGCTGTCATCACGAAAATCACCATGCTGGTCTTCGTAGTGAGTGACATTACCCCGGGTCAGGATTAATGTGCCGGTCAGATCGTCGTAGGCCGCAGACCACCGCTCTGTATCAAGAATGCGCTTGTTCGTATTGCGTACCTTCAACAGCACGTGTACCGGCAATCTCCGACGAATAATCTCCTTATAAATGTCATCGGTTCCCTTCCCCTTCCTGTCTCGGCCCCGAGCCCGGTAGCTGGTCATGTATGTCTCTTCCGGACCGGTCGATATCCGGATATTATCGGTCCATACATTAACCACTGCGATATCACCTTCAAGCCAAGCCCAGCGTTGGTTGTGGTTGGGCGAATTAGCATGTGGCCAGTCATCTAATGACATGCCAGCCATTATCAACAGGTCATAAATCCGTAAGTTTCTTTTCGGAACAGGTAAACTCATCATTGATTCAATTTCTTTAGTTGGTTAATAGATTACTCCGACAATTTTTATTTCTCAGAAAATCGGAAAGTTAACATCACTAAAACGGGTTATTGGTTGGGCTGCATTTCAGATATATTTAAGATAAGACAAACAGACAGAGTGTTTTTTGACTGAACTAGAAGGTGGCTTCGAGCAAGGTGGCAAAACAGGTTCCGATGCTGGTGAGAACCACAAGTTAGAAACTCAGAGTTACAACCAAACTCTGCCAGTTGACGGAGTTTGGTTGGTCATTAAGAAAACATGCGTTGTCAGTCTTTCTGTATTATCAACCGTGAATAGACAGTGGATTTACTCGGATCAGACGAAGATGATGATGCCATCTGATCGCTCACTTGCACAACTTTCCAACCCTGTTTTGCTAGTTCGGGCAGGGTGCCTTTGATCCCTCCACCGCAAGTAAAAACGGTACTGTCATTAACATCATGACGCCCTGTTTCGATCGCGCTAACTTCAGGGGAGCCACAAAAGTGTGCTTCCCCGGCTGCTGCCGATGCACTTAACCCAAGCAGAACTATTACCAGCAACGATTTTTTCATCAGTTTCTCTTCTTCATTATGCTACGTGCCACAATAAGGTAAAGACGGAACTACTAACTCAGATACGGGAAAAACTTAAATGATTCCCAAAGTCCACTATTAAGTGACACTAGCCCAACGGCTATATATGCCAGTACTGCAATAATAGCGACACTATACAATATTTTTTTCTTTAACTTCTGCCAGAATTTAAATACCAGAAATGACAGTACAACTATCATCCCAAGTTGAATGAGCAATCGCATTCCCAGGTCTACATCAAAGAGGTAAGCAAACTGAAGAGGGGCAAACAGGATGGAATAAACACTGAAAAGGATCGAGAAAATTATTCTTCCCAGGATTGAGGTAAGCCCACCCGCATATATGAGCATTTGCGAAGCCTGTAGTCCTGGTATTAAGATAACGCCCCATAGCGTAAACCAGATAATAATTAAGGCAAGAACTTTTCGCGCGCCGCTGGCGAAAGCCAGTTGGTCTTCATAAGACATTGACGTAGATGTTGATGTGGGTTGCTGGATACTACCCCATGAGTTGTTAACAGGCTGGTTTGGTTGGCTTGGAGCTTCCCAGGTAGCAGCATTATCAGCGCGCCACTTTTCATCATACTGCTTAAAAGGCTGTTCACTTGTCACATATTTACCGTCGCTATCTCTTCTGACGCTCATTGTTAACCCTCGAATTTTAATTGGTATTATGCTTGTTGTTGTACTTAACTGAAATTTTGGTATTCATATATGTAATATAATCATCATAGCGTAACTACAACAAATCAGAAAGTTAAGTGTTAAGTCAAAATAAACCCGCTGCGTATGGCACACCGAGCGAGCATTGGAAATAGCTTCCATCTTGACTGCATCCGGGATAGAGATGGTAGGGTTTTTATCCAGCACTTCAGCACGGATTACACTTACTCCGGTTTTGCTTGCGATCTGATGGCTTAGGAAACATAAAATATCATACGATAAAAGTTATTTTGTACAGACAGCCAAGGAGAACTAATGGACTACTGCCTGCGTCAGACATTCGAGTTCATTGCCCGGCCCCCTAAGGTATTGGTCTGGCAAACGCTGCCGGAAGAATGACTATGCAAGTTATCTCGGCTGTTGCTGAATTTGAAAGTTAATTGCGGCATGAACGTGTGCGAGTAAAAACAGCCGGTAAACAGTTTGGACGTCCTTCTGCACTAAATGAAGAGCAGTCAGTTATGGTTACTATATGGAATCACACTGGAGTTAGTATTAGGGCCATCGCACAGGGATCCAATAATACCCGGCAAACCACACTCCGGGTAAAGGGAGGGTAGCAATAACTCTAAGTGCTTGGCTGGACCGGTTGCTATGTGCCAGAAGCGGACCTTATCTCTCAGGGTCCACCAGACCATCCATAAGTATATACTGCGCCGCTTTACGCGCGTATTGATCAATCAAAGGCACAAGCCGAGTGAAATGCTCGCTGGCGCAATGTGCATCGAGTGCCGCCCGGTCAGGCCATTCTTCAATAAAAATAAAATGCCCCGGATCCTTTTCATCTCGATACAAATCATAAGCAATACACAGAGGCTCTCGTTTCGTTGCTGCGATGAGCTCGCGGTATAAAGGGAGAACGGTGTCGACGCACTCGGGTTTGATAAAATCTTCGGCAATGACCTTTAGCATGCGAACTCCTTCATTAAAAATGTCCAGGGCTTTTGATGGATAATGCCAGCCTGAAGGGCTATTTCAAACAGAATGTCCGCTGCTCGCTCAAAGCAGCCTGTCAGATTTGATTGTGTGCTGCCAGTGAAAACCGTCAGATCAAGTCTGAGTTAATACATCAAAATGCGTGTAACCGCTAATCACTTAATACAACTATCTATGGAGTATCCAACCTGATTTGAAGACTTGGTCGCGGAGTTACTGATTTTCCTCAAAGCCCACGTACGTGGGCAATAGTGCTTCAGTCCTGAACCAGCCACATATCAGCCTCTTCAAACATTTCCTGAACAGTACGGCTTAGCTGTTCTTTCTCATGCTTGCTGGCGTCAGTGTTGATCGCCGGCAGCGTCATCATCGGTTTTACCCAAGTACCAGTATCGGGAAAAGGCGCGGTTTCACACTTATTTCCCTTAGAATTACATCCTTTACATTAGACCTATGAATACAAGATGAAGTGCCACTTATTTGGCTAAAATGCAAACACAAATCTAACTTGGATGTGGTTTTGCGTTATTTTATAACTTTCTTTTCTAATAAAAAACATAAAGAAATATTTGTTTTAGCCGATAATCTGTTTTAACTGTATGTATTTGATTCACGAAAGATAGTAGAATGTATGTTGTTACATAGGGTCAGGCATATAAAGAGGTCGGCGTGAAGAATAACCACAATTTAAAACGAATTAAGCCTTATGTGATATCAATCATGTTTTCATTTTTTATTTTTTTCTCATTGTCTGAGATTTCAATGTATTATATATACAAGGAGAGGATTGCATCATATACAGAACGAGTTTTGAATAGAAGCGTTAGTCTCATTCAACAGATTGATAAAATAAATGATAGTTATGAAATATTTAATGCTTATAGTCCTTGTAGTGAACTACAACTTCATGCTCTAAGAGTGGCCTTATGGCCCTATGCTCTTATAAAAGATATATCATTTATTTCAAATGGTGCAGTCATATGTAGTGCTTTATGGGGAGTGTTGCCAGCACCATTGCTTCTCAATATCTATGATAGAAAAGTTGAAAAGGACAATGTAACTTGGTTTTTTGGTGTGTTACTGGAAAATAATGTAAAAGCTGATTTGCTAAGCAATCAAAAATTAGCCATAACGATTTCACCATTTGCATTTAATAGATTTGTTACAGACCATGAAGAGAAGGGGTTTTCTGCAATTGTAGGTGACAGAGATCATTCGCTTCATTTGTTCAAACTTGGTGAGCAGGTCGATCTTCTTGAAGAGGCTCAGCATGATAAATCCTACCAACTAGGACTTATTACCACGCAAAGCTGTAATAAAAATAATAATATCTGTGTCATGGGGGGAGTTAAATTTCCGTGGATGAGTTTCGATAGTTGGTTAACGATGTTGTTGATTTCCTTTACATCTATTGTGACCGGTGTTCTTCTGGGTGGTTTTTATAATCAAAGAGTTGCACGTAAGCAATCATTAGTTTCAAGATTAAAAAATGCGATAAGAAGCGAATCATTATATCTTGTGTATCAACCTATTTATAAAATAAAAACCGGAAAAATTATTGGTGTGGAAGCACTAATTAGATGGGATGATCATGATATTGGTAGCATTCCTCCTGATATTTTTATCCCTATTGCAGAGAAGCATGGTTTAATCCAGGGAATAAGTGATTTTGTATTTCGAATGGTAGTAAAGCAAACCATGTCTCTTTCTGAGGAATTTGATATTTTTATAAGCATTAATGTTAGTTCTCAAGACCTTCTGTCGGAATCATTTCAAGAAAAAGTGTTTCAGATGATTGATGAATCAAATATAAAACCTGGTATGATAATGATGGAGTTAACAGAAAGGCAGAGCGCGGAAATAAATTCCCTCCAAAAGGTTGTTTCTTTATTTAATAATAAAGGTATATCAATAGCTATTGATGATTTCGGGACTGGTCATTCAAATTTAAACTGGCTATCAAATTTACAAATAGATGAAATTAAAATTGATAAGTCAATTACAGATTCTATTGGTGAACCCTCTGTAAATAATAATATCGTATCAGGATTGGTGGAGATTTTTAAAGATATAACTAACAAAGTCGTTTTCGAAGGTGTCGAGACATCAACTCAGGTGAAATATTTAACTGAAATGTTCCCTGAGTGCGGTGTCCAAGGATGGTATTACTCACAGCCACTATCTATAGATAAATTGACAAAGTTAGTAAATGATATTAATGGGGTTTAATATGTATTGCATTGTTTTTATTGTTTAATTTTATATAAGATACGTGTAACCGTGTACCATATAAATTTAACAGCTGAACTTTAATATCTCGTGCCGAATATAGTTGACTAGTTGGTTCGAGATTGAGTGAAATGTCGCGTTCTGATTCATCAGCGAGCAGGGCAAGATAATCTTCACGCGTCATTGACTGTAAAAAACGTCCACACATAGAAACCTCCAGCCATATGTCAGACTGAAAGTATAGGGCAGGAAGAAAAAGTGGTGCGCACCGGTAATGATTTAAAAAGGAGCTTGTAAGGTAAATTGGAATGATGGTTTTGTGAATTGATGAATTCTTAAAAATATGTAGATGCTGGAACAATGCGATCCCGAATTTTTCCCGACGACGCCACGAAACCAATAGCAACTGATTGATCTTGAATGGGTGCATTAGTAAGTATCAGGAGGTGTTTTTTAGTGGTTTTTTGGTGTTAACCTATTGAAGTTTATAGGTTATTACGTTTTGATTTGTAAACAGGAATCGTATTCGGTCTCTTTTTATTTGGCGAATGCGATGCCATCCAGGGCAAAACACGTCTTATCGCATGCTGCATTCTGCATAAACCATACCATACTCCTGCCCTCGATCGTCCAGGCTTTTTTACCATCATTGCTAAAATTATAACCAGGTACCCTTATACTCTGGAGGCGACATGGGACGACCTGACAATATCTATCAACGAATCGACGGTACGCAGTGGCGTCACGTCTGGGTGGTTGGGGATATCCACGGCTGCTTCTCGATACTGATGGCTAAACTGCGCCAGTACCGTTTTGATCCCTGGCAGGATCTGCTGGTTTCAGTGGGGGATGTTATTGACCGTGGACCAGACAGTTTGCGTTGCCTGAAATTATTGCGTGAACGCTGGATTGTCGCGGTCAGGGGGAATCATGAACAGATGGCGCTGGACGCGCTGGCGACGGGGGATAAATTCATGTGGTTAATGAATGGTGGCTCGTGGTATGCGCAGGCGGAGCAACCGGCAGCAAAATTCGCTCTTGAAGAGTGTTGGCAATTACCCTGGATTCTGGAGCTGCACTGTCAAAACGGCATACACGTTATTGCTCATGCCGATTACCCGGATGATGATTATCAGTGGCTAAAAAAGATCGATTTACAGCGTGTGCTGTGGGATCGTTCGAGGCTAATGAACAACGGTTGTGGGATTCGCGGCGCGGATCACTTTTGGTTTGGCCACACGCCGTTGCGCCATCGGCTGGATCGCGAGAATCTGCATTATATTGATACCGGTGCTGTATTTGGCGGCGAGTTAACGCTGGTACAACTGCAATAATCAAAAATCGCTGTATTCCTGGGCCGGGTGCCAGAAACTATCGATGTAGTCATCCGCGGGTAAACACCCTCCGTTACGAATACGTTGATCGTCCATCGATATCAGGCACTGCTGCTCAGTTTTGTAGACATCAACCACGATATCTTCACAACCGCCATCCAGGTAGCACACAAAAAGAACCAGCGTGAACATTCCATCCTCAAATGGTAAAGCCATAGCTGTAGTGTAGAAGATGTTGATAGATGAGGGAAATTAACCAAGAAATAACCCGTCTGGCGACGGGTTCTTTTTGAATCAGGCAAGGCGCATGATCCAGGCATCTGACTTACGATCGTAGTGTTCGCGAAATAGTACTGAATGTTCTCCGTTCAACAGGGCCGGGACGCTGGTATCGGCATCCCAGGCATCCAGTTGCATACATAAATCCGGGTCGGATTTACACGGAATGGTT
This sequence comes from Citrobacter sp. Cf116, assembly GCF_030336505.1. Classification (NCBI taxonomy): domain Bacteria; kingdom Pseudomonadati; phylum Pseudomonadota; class Gammaproteobacteria; order Enterobacterales; family Enterobacteriaceae; genus Citrobacter; species Citrobacter sp. Cf116. Next base: position 24,028 of record NZ_JAOWEQ010000037.1, read on the forward strand.
AACGTTCGGTCCCCCGGCGATTCGCCATGTAACTCGGCGTCGTCGATTTCAAAAGCGCCAATGCGCACACTGGTTTTCATCATCGTGCTCTCCGTTAATTTGCTAATTGTGGTACGACCAGTTAGGTCGTCCATTTTTCAGCGTAGTCAACGTTAGCAAAAGCGCCAGTAAAAACGTGCGTTATCCCGTAAAGAGTTTGCCATCCCGGACAAGATCGCGTGGGTAGCTATTCTTCAGTCGCGATCCAATACGTTTTGCCAGACCGATAGGCTGATGCTGGAATGTAACCAGTACGTCGTCACTCGTCGGTGTGGCTTGTGGGTAGACATCCCGGCCGCGGTACCACTCTTCAGCTTCGGCAAGCGTCAGTTCAAACGCATGGCTGTGATTTGGGTTGGCGAGCGCGATGACGGCTTCATGCTGCCAGCGGTAGCCTTTATTGTGCGTTTCGGCTAATTTGACGCCGAGTCGTGAAAAGCGGACTTTGCCGATCAGTGACTCAATTTCTGTTGGGAACAGCCAAATCTCTTTATCGCGCTGCCACAGGCGTAAATTATCTTCCCACTGCAGTCCACAAGCGCTCGCGGCTTGCGCGATAAGCACGGACTCGCGTCCTTTCAGCGGGCTAAACGGGAAGTTACCGACTTTATATGTCGGCGCAGGTAGTGGAGGGATGGCGGCTGTTTTGCGCAAACGCGCAACGAAGAAACCTTCGCAATCGTAAATTTGCGGAAACACATGCAGGAATCCTTCCGGCGTCAGGGCGCGTTCGGCCTGTGGAAATAAATCGCCGAGTGGTAAAAACTCGACGGCGTCCGGGTAGGTTTCAATCAACCACCGCATGATATTTTCATTTTCGTCACGATTAAGCGTACAGGTCGAGTAAACCAACGTGCCGCCGGGGCGCAGAGCGTGAAAGGCGCTGTCGAGCAGTTCGCGCTGAGTTGCGGCAATTTCCAGATTACTTTCTGGCGACCAGTTTTTTAGCGCATCGGGGTCTTTACGCACTACGCCTTCCCCGGAACACGGGGCGTCCAGCAATATGGCATCAAATGATTCCGGCAACGCAGCGCCAAATACTCGTCCGTCAAAATGGGTCAGGGCGACGTTGGCTATCCCGCAACGGCTGATATTGGCATGCAGGACTTTGACGCGACTGGCAGAAAATTCATTCGCCAGAATGGCGCCTCGATTATTCATTTTTGCGGCAATTTGCGTGGTTTTGGAGCCAGGGGCTGCCGCGACATCCATTACGCGTTCCGGGGTATTGCCTTCGGCAAACAGCGCAGCGACTGGCAGCATTGAGCTGGCTTCCTGAATATAAAACAGGCCGCTTAAATGTTCTGCTGTGCTACCGAGCGGCACTGACTCATCTTCATCGCGTTCGATCCAGAAACCTTCAGCACACCAGGGAACCGGAGTGAGAGACCAGTTGTAAGGTGCTGTCAGTGTGAGGAAATCGGCAACGGAGATTTTCAGCGTATTGACGCGAATGCTGCGGCGCAACGGGCGCTGACAGGCAGCGAGAAAATCATCGAATGAGAGCGTGGAAGGCATTGCTTCACGCATTTTAGTCAGAAAGGCGTCGGGAAAATAAGCCACTTGGTACCACCGGCAAAAAAACAGGTGCGCAGTGTAGCATAAGTGCTCCGGCGCGAGTACGCCGGAGCAAGTGGAGAGATTATCGTGGCAGGGCTGTTCCCCATTCACGCCACTCTTTCGGTTCGCTTTCGAGCAACAGGAAGTGTTTACCTGCCTGCGCTTTAGGAGCCAGCGGTGTACCTGGTGGAGTCGCGAAGGCGATGCCGCCGCGGATGAACTGATTGAAGGTACCGGTCTTCACGACACCGCCAGTCAGGCCGAAGTCAAGATTGTAGCCGGATGCCAGCCAGAACACGGAGTTGTTGCGCACCAGATGCTGATAGCGATGGCTAATGCGCATGGCAACCATCACACGATCGGAAAGCGAGCCCAGCGTCAGCCCGGTGACGGTCCCCACTTCAATACCTCTGAACAAAACTGGGGTTCCGATATTCAGTGAACCTGCTTCCGGTGCTTCCACCACAATACTCAGACCATCGAGGTAACGAGAGTCGGTAATGGTGGCTTCCTGCAGCTCAAAATCACGGCGCGGATTACCGCGTCCGGGTTCAACGTTGATGTACGGCTGCAGGATTGTATCCAGATGCTCCACGCCAGCTGCCGAAATTTGCGGGGTGATCACGGAGAAACGGGTACCGCTTCGCGCGAAGGTCTGCACGTATTCCGGGTACAGAACCGCTTTTGCCTGCACTTCGTTACGGGCGGTGATCAGCTCAAGCGTCTGAATCTGGCCGATATCGATTCCCAGGTAGCGAATCGGCATGCCAGCAGCGAGTTTACCGGCATCGAACGCATGCAGCGTTATCTGGCCGCCTACCGCACGCGCGGCGGTTTCCGAAGCATACAGAATGCGCTTGTCGCCTTTGCGTTGGCTGGCGCTGGCACCGCTTAAATTATCGAAGCTAATTGCCCCTTTGAGCGCGCGTGAAAGGGGAGATGCCTGTACGGTTAATCCGCTGCCGTTAAGCTGAACTTTTGCTCCGCCTTCGGCCCAGAACACGCTGTTGCTGGTCAACAGGTTGCGATATTCCGGTTTAATATGCAGATCGATATCAAACGCATCGGCGCGAGGACGAACGTTGATCACTTCACCGACCTCGAATTTGCGGTATAGAACCACCGAGCCGGCCTGCACATCAGGCAGCGTTTCGGCGCTCAGGCTGACCGTGGTGGTTGGCAGATCGCTCAGGCTGTTTTCAATCGCTTTTTCCAGGTTGGCATACAGCGGGTAGCTTTTTTTCATTTCCCCCTTCGTACCGGGCAAAATACGAATGCCGCCGCTGAGCCACTCGCTGGCGCTGGCGCCAAGGAACTCCACGCCATCAAGTCCGACTTTGACGTCCACGCGACTGTTGACCACGAACTTACTGTCACCTTGCACCAGGTCACGATGCTGCGGTTCGATGGCAACGGTAAATGAAACGCCTTTGCTGGAAAGCGTGCGCTCAATCACCTGACCGACCTGTACGCCGTGGAGAATCAGCGGCTGGCCAGCATCAATACCGTAACTTTCCGGTGCGGTGAGCGTAAATGTCATGACCCCTGGATCGTGTAACAACGACTTCTCTGCGGGGATAACCACAAACTGGCTACGCGGCTCGCCTTCGCCGGGGACCAGTTCAAACGTTTTACCCGTCAGCAGTGAGCTGAGATTGGCATCGTTTAACGATAATTTAGGGCTGTGTAATTCAATCCGCGTGTTGTCGCGCAGCAGCGTTACGACGCTGGGGTCGACCGTCATTTCTCCAGTCACTTTACCGCCTGGATTTAAATCCAGTTTGGTGAGTTGGCCGACTTGTAATCCTTGATACATCAGCGATGTTGAGCCAGCTTTGAGTCCGTCCCCGCTGGGTAAGTCAAGCTTGACGATCACTCCGCGCTGGCTGTGCGCGAGATCCTGATATAAACCAAACGTGTCGTCGGCTGCGGCGGGTTTTGAGTCTTCAGGCGAATCAAAAGCAATGGCGCCATTGACCAGCGCGGCAAGACTTTCCAGTTTGATCTTCGCGCCGCTGAGGCTGACATCCGCATTCACACCGGAGACGTTCCAGAAGCGGCTGCCTTTTTTCACCAGATTGGTAAACCGACGTTCAATCAGCACGTCGATAGTTACGCCCTGATTGTTGGGGTTGATAGTGTAGTCATACACCCGGCCCACCGGAATCTTACGGAAATAAACCAGCGAACCGCTATTGAGCGAACCGAGGTCAGGCGCCCGCAGATGCAGCATCAAATCGCCATTATCCAGACGGTATTTGGGCTGCGTGTCGAGGGCAACAAAATGATCTTCTTCCTCGCCGGTTCCGGGCATCATGCCGATATAGTTACCACCAACCAACGCATCCAGACCCGAAACTCCGGCCAGCGACGCTTTCGGCGTGACCAGCCAGAACTGGGTATCTTTGCGCAGTGCATCTTTCATGCTCGATTTGATGCTGACGCGGACTTCAATTTTACGCAGATCTTTGCTGAGGTTGATATCCTGCACCGTGCCCACTTCAACGCCCTGATAACGAACGGGCGTGCGTCCTGGTACAATGCCGTCCGCGGACATGAAGTCAATGGTTACGGTATTGCCGCGATCTTCATAGCTTCCCCAGATAAGCCATCCTGCGATCATCAGCGCAATGAACGGCAGCAGCCAGAACGGAGAGATACGGCGTTTTGTTTTAATCTGCGCTTCAGTCTGCGAAGCGGGCGTTTCCTGACTCATGTGCATCCCAAAGTAAGCGGCTGTCCAGCCATTCCACAGCAAGAATAGTCAATATTACCGCCGCGCCGAAATAAAACGCAGCCGGTCCCATAGTAAAAGCAAGTATCTGATCGCGATTAATCAGCGACATGGTTAAAGCGATAACAAAGAGATCCAGCATCGACCAGCGGCCAATCCAGGTCACCATACGCAGCAGTTTTATGCGGGTACGCAATCCTTGCTCGCAGTTAAAATGGATGCTGATGAGCAACGTAAACATCACAATCACTTTGGTGAATGGCACCAGAATACTGGCGATAAAAACGATCGCCGCCACGCCGACGTTGCTGTTTGCCAAAGACATTATGCCTGACAGGATAGTGTCTTCCTGCCTACCACCGTTGACATAAATTACCGAGATGGGCAGCAGATTAGCAGGCAAAAGTAGGACAATCGAGGCCAGTAGCGCCGCCCAACACTTTTGGATGCTTTGATTCCTGCGCCAGCGCAGCGGGATATGGCAACGAGGGCAGCGACCCCGAGCGTCCGGATAACCTGTAAAGTGACAACCGAGGCAGACGCGGAGCTTTTCATCAGGGCGACGGGCTGGTCTTTGCGGGTAAAATCGGTCCCAAAGCTGCTCTACGTTGAGGTGCGACAGCGTCAAAATACTGAGGATCACCAGCGCAATAAAAGCAAACAGTCCCACACCGGGTTGCAAAAAAGCATAGTCCTGAACTTTGATTGACGCGACGCCAATGCCCACAAGATAGATATCGAGCATCATCCACTCTTTGAGCCTTTCCAGCATCAGCAGCACCGGGCGCAGGTTCATCCCAAGAATATTGCCAAACCACAGATAAGCAATTGAGGTCACGAGAATTAGCGGCGCGCCAGCGACGCAAAAAAGCACGAAAGAAGCTGTGAGGGGGTCACCTTGTCGGGTCATTTGCCAGATGCCTTGCATAACATTGGCATCAATGCGCACGCCTAATAAATAGATGTGCAGGAGTGGCTCTCCCCAGGCAAAGGGCATCAGCAGCAACATGGTGAAAGCCATTGCCGCAAGTCGCGTTAATGACCAGTCGCGTCCGTCACGAATTTTTGCCTGGCAGCGTGGGCAAAAGGCACTTTGGTGCGAACGCATTTTAGGCAAGCTAAATATCAGGTCACATTCAGGGCAGCGATGATAATGTGCACGAGGTAGTGCCTCACCGATGGACCTGATGGCTATTTTTTTAGTTGGCGTGATGCGTGGAATCGTTAAGGCCATGTATCGCGAATCAAATTGTTGAAGTAATGTTATCTTAACTCATGACGGGAATGATCTTGAGCATTAACGCATTTAATGTTTATTTTAGTAGGCTGCAGTTTTAAGTAAGACAACTAAGTGATTACATAATGAACAAAATAGAGCTATACACGGATCTGAACCGTGATTTTCAGGCATTGATGGCAGGTGAAACCAGTTTTCTGGCAACGCTGGCGAATACCAGCGCATTGTTGTACGAGCGTCTTGCAGAAGTGAATTGGGCCGGTTTTTACCTGCTTGAGGACGATACGCTGGTGCTTGGTCCCTTCCAGGGCAAAATTGCCTGCGTGCGGATCCCGGTAGGGCGTGGTGTGTGCGGTACAGCAGTGGCGCAGAACCAGGTTCAGCGTATTGAGGACGTACATGCTTTTGATGGGCACATTGCTTGTGATGCCGCCAGCAACGCTGAAATCGTCCTGCCAATCACCGTCGAAAATCAGATAATCGGCGTGCTGGATATCGATAGCACGGCGTTTGGCCGCTTTACTGAGGAAGATGAACAAGGTCTGCGTACACTGGTGGCACAGCTTGAAACCGTGCTTGCAACGACGGATTACAAAAAATTCTTTGCGCACGTCGCAGGATAATCAACGGATAACGTAGCAATTACTGATGACGTCATTATAATGTCGCCTGTTCATGCCTGCGCTTGTTGGCTACGTCCGTTGTAATCAGGAAATTTCATGGAAAATCAACCTAAGTTGAATAGCAGTAAAGAAGTCATCGCGTTTCTGGCCGAACGCTTCCCGCAGTGTTTTAGTGCGGAAGGCGAAGCGCGCCCACTGAAAATTGGCATTTTTCAGGATCTGGTAGAGCGTGTTGAGGGCGAAATGAACCTCAGCAAGACTCAGCTCCGTTCTGCCTTACGTCTCTATACTTCAAGCTGGCGCTATCTGTACGGCGTTAAATTGGGCGCAACGCGTGTTGATCTCGACGGCAACCCTTGTGGTGAGCTGGATGAACAACATGTTGAACATGCGCGCAAACAGCTGGAAGAAGCTAAAGCCCGTGTTCAGGCGCAACGCGCAGAGCAACAGGCGAAAAAACGCGAAGCGGCTGCTGCTGCCGGTGAAAAAGAAGGCGCACCGCGTCGCGAGCGTAAGCCGCGTCCTGCACCGCGTCGTAAAGAAGGTGCAGAGCGTAAACCTCGCGCTGAAAAACCAGCAGCAAAAGCACCGCGTGCTCCTCGCGAAGAACAGCATACCCCGGTATCTGATATTTCAGTACTGACGGTAGGGCAGTCTCTGAAGGTGAAAGCAGGAAATAATGCGATGGATGCCACCGTATTAGAAATCACCAAAGATGGCGTCCGTGTACAGCTGAATTCGGGTATGTCTTTGATTGTACGCGCAGAACACCTGGTGTTCTGAAACGGAGGCCAGGCCTGGCATGAACACTTTTTTTAGGCTTACTGCGTTAGCTGGTCTGCTTGCATTAGCAGGCCAGGCACTTGCTGTGGAAGACATCACGCGTGCCGATCAGATCCCCGTTTTAAAGGAAGAAACCCAGCATGCGACGGTAAGCGAACGTGTGACGTCGCGTTTTACGCGATCACACTATCGCCAGTTCGATCTGGATCAGGCGTTTTCGGCAAAAATTTTTGACCGCTATTTGAATTTGCTCGACTACAGCCACAATGTGCTGTTGGCGAGCGATATCGAACAGTATGCAAAAAAGAAAACGGTCCTCGGCGATGAACTGCGCACCGGCAAGCTGGATGTCTTTTACGATCTCTATAATCTGGCGCAAAAACGCCGATTTGAACGTTATCAGTACGCATTAAGCGTACTGGCACGTCCAATGGATTTTACCGGTAACGACACGTTTAACCTCGACCGAAGTAAAGCGCCGTGGCCGAAGAGCGAAGCAGAGCTAAATGCGCTGTGGGACGGCAAGGTTAAATTTGACGAACTCAGCCTGAAGCTGACCGGTAAAACCGATGCGGAAATTCGCGAAACGCTGACGCGCCGCTACAAATTTGCGATTCGCCGTCTGGCGCAGACCAACAGCGAAGATGTGTTCTCACTGGCGATGACAGCGTTCGCCCGTGAAATCGACCCGCATACTAACTATCTCTCTCCGCGCAATACCGAGCAGTTCAATACTGAAATGAGCTTGTCTTTGGAAGGTATTGGCGCGGTTCTGCAAATGGATGATGACTACACCGTCATTAACTCCATGGTGGCAGGTGGTCCGGCAGCCAAGAGCAAGTCGATCAGCGTTGGCGATCGTATTGTCGGCGTCGGGCAGACGGGCAAGGGCATGGTCGATGTGATTGGCTGGCGTCTGGATGACGTCGTGGCACTGATCAAAGGACCTAAAGGCAGCAAGGTACGCCTTGAAATTCTGCCTGCCGGTAAAGGTACCAAGACGCGCACCGTGACGCTAACGCGTGAACGTATTCGTCTCGAAGACCGCGCCGTAAAAATGTCCGTGAAAACCGTTGGCAAAGAAAAAGTTGGCGTACTGGATATTCCTGGCTTCTATGTAGGCCTGACTGATGATGTCAAAGTCCAACTGCAGAAACTGGAAAAACAAAATGTCAGCAGTATTATCATCGATCTGCGTACTAACGGTGGTGGAGCACTGACTGAAGCGGTTTCGCTTTCCGGTCTGTTCATTCCTTCCGGCCCGGTGGTTCAGGTTCGTGATAATAACGGTAAAGTGCGTGAAGACAGCGATACCGACGGCGTTGTGTACTACAAAGGCCCGCTGGTGGTATTGGTCGATCGCTTCAGCGCCTCAGCATCAGAGATTTTCGCTGCGGCAATGCAGGATTATGGCCGAGCGTTGATCGTTGGTGAACCAACCTTTGGGAAAGGCACCGTCCAGCAGTATCGCTCCCTGAACCGTATTTACGATCAGATGCTGCGTCCGGAATGGCCAGCGCTGGGTTCTGTTCAGTACACGATCCAGAAATTCTACCGCGTAAACGGTGGCAGCACGCAGCGTAAGGGCGTTACGCCGGATATCATCATGCCGACAGGTAATGAAGAAACTGAAACCGGCGAGAAGTTTGAAGATAACGCACTGCCGTGGGACAGCATTGATGCTGCGACCTACACTAAGTCAGATAATTTGACGCCGTTCGGACCTGAATTGCTGAAAGAGCACAATGCACGTATTGCGAACGATCCTGAGTTCCAGTACATCATGAAGGACATTGCGCGTTTCAATGCGATGAAGGATAAGCGCAACATCGCTTCTCTGAATTACGCTCAGCGTGAAAAAGAGAATAACGAAGATGACGCAATGCGTCTGGCGCGTATCAACGATCGGTTTAAACGTGAAGGCAAACCGCCATTGAAGAAACTGGACGATCTGCCGAAGGATTACCAGGAGCCGGATCCGTACCTGGATGAAACGGTAAAAATCGCGCTCGACCTGGCGCATCTTGAGAAAGAGAAGCCAGCGGAACAGCCCGCAACCAGTCAATAACCTCGAACAGGCACAAGAAATTGTGCCTGTTTTTTTAACAAGTGCATGAAGACGTCAGCCTGATACGATAAAATGTAAAGTTGTGTCTTTCTGGTGACTTAGCACCTATGGATGCTTGAAAATAGTCATAAGACCCATACGATATGGGTAATCGCATAGTACGTTTTGTTAAATTGAGGTTAAAAGAAAATTATGATGCGAATCGCGCTCTTCCTGCTGACGAACCTGGCTGTGATGGTCGTTTTCGGGCTGGTATTGAGCCTGACAGGGATCCAGTCAAGCAGCGTTCAAGGCTTGTTGATCATGGCACTGCTGTTTGGTTTTGGTGGTTCCTTCATTTCGCTGCTGATGTCCAAATGGATGGCGTTAAAGTCCGTTGGCGGGGAAGTGATCGAACAGCCTCGCAATGAAAGAGAACGCTGGCTGATGAATACAGTTGCGAATCAGGCCCGCCAGGCCGGGATCGCTATGCCACAGGTTGCAATCTACCACGCGCCAGATATTAACGCGTTTGCGACCGGTGCCCGCCGGGATGCCTCGCTGGTGGCTGTAAGTACTGGCCTGTTGCAAAACATGAGCCCGGATGAAGCCGAAGCGGTTATCGCGCATGAGATCAGCCACATTGCCAATGGCGATATGGTGACCATGACGCTCATTCAAGGGGTAGTAAACACCTTCGTTATCTTTATCTCACGTATTCTGGCGCAAATTGCCGCTGGCTTTATGGGCGGAAACCGTGATGAGGGTGAGGGTAGCAACGGTAACCCGTTGATCTACTTCGCGGTGGCGACGGTGCTGGAACTGGTGTTTGGTATTCTGGCGAGCATCATTACCATGTGGTTCTCACGTCATCGTGAATTCCATGCGGATGCAGGCTCAGCGAAACTGGTGGGGCGTGAAAAAATGATCGCCGCGCTGCAGCGCCTGAAAACCAGCTATGAACCGCAGGAAGCGACCAGTATGATGGCGTTCTGCATCAACGGTAAATCCAAATCGCTGAGTGAGCTGTTTATGACTCACCCCCCGTTGGACAAACGTATTGAAGCGCTGCGCAGCGGTGAGTACCTGAAATAATCTGCAGCAGACAACAACAAAAAGCGCGTCGACAGACGCGCTTTTTTTATGACTGAACTCGCGGTTGTGTAATACGTAAGCCACTTACGATTGCGGCCAGCGAAGCCAGAATACCCGCTGTTATCAGCGAGACGTGCGTTCCACTGCCACCAAACTGATTTAGCATCAGCGCAACCAGTGCGGCCCCGGTACTCTGACCCAGTAAGCGCGCTGTTCCGAGCATACCGCTCGCGCCTCCGCTACGATCGCGCGGCGCGGAGGTGATGATGGTGTGATTATTCGGTGACTGGAACAAGCCAAAACCCGCACCACACAAGATCATTGGCCAGATGATATTAAAATCGGAAGGTGATACGGGCAGTAACACCAGAGAAAACAGCCCACAAGCCATTACTGCCATGCCCAGCGCGCCAAGCAGACCTGCATGAACACGTTCAATCAAATATCCCGCCAGTGGGGCCATCACCATGGTTGCCAGCGGCCACGGCGTCAGCAGCAGGCCCGTTTCAACTTCGCTGCGTCCGAGAACCGTTTGCATAAAAAAGGGCAGGGAAACCATCGCCAGCATTTGTGCGCTGAATGAACAGATTGAGGTGCAAATAGAGAGTGAAAACAGGGGAATGCGTAGCAGATCAACCGGTAATAACGGTACTGGCAATGCGAGTTGGCGGCGGATAAAGAAAAACCCTACTACGACAAGCCCCACAAGTTCAGCACCAATCAGTTTTAGCGACTGTCCCTGTGCAAATCCGCTGAGTGCCGTGATCAACAAACCGAATGTTAAGGCGTTCATTATTGCGCTGGGCAGATCAAAGCGCGGTTTATTGCTACGTGATGAATTGGGTGGCAAAAAACGCATAGCCAGCAGCAGGGCGATGATCCCCAATGGAACGTTAATCAGAAATAGCCATTTCCACGAGGCAATGGAAAGAATTGCCGCCGCAATAGTCGGACCCGCTGCCGAGGATACAGCCACGATAAAGGAGTTAATACCCATCCCGCGGCCAAGCTGGCGCTGAGGATAAATGAGTCGGATCAATGCCGTATTAACGCTCATCAGCGCCGCGCCGCCAAACCCCTGAGCCACGCGCGCTAACGTCAGCATATGCAGCGAATCTGACAAGGCACAAAACAGCGATGCCAACAGAAATACGACCAGACCACACTTATAAATGCGTCGGTAGCCAAACATATCACCTAAAAAAGAGAGCGATAACAGCGAAACAACGATCGCAATTTGGTAGGCGTTCACAATCCAGATTGAGCTGGCGGGTGAGGCCTGAAGATCGGTGGCGATAGTGGGGAGGGCAACGTTCGCTATTGCGCCGTCGAGTACTGCCATAGAGATGCCAATAACAATGGTTAAAATTGCGCCATATCGCTGGGGCAATGGCAGACCATCGGTCTGAGTTTTTTCCATAGGAAGTCAATACTGTTGGAATTTATGATGAGAATAATAATTTTAGCATTGATATTCAGGCGTTAGGTCGCAGATTTGTAACTAAGTAAGCAAAGAGCGATTGCGAGGGCTGATACGTGAAATTATAATAAAAACCGGTTCTGATTTTTATAAAACACTCGAAAGGGGTGATAAATGGCAATCGCAGATCTGGATAAACAACCCGATTCTGTATCTTCCGTGCTGAAGGTTTTTGGCATTCTGCAGGCGCTGGGTGAAGAGCGCGAAATTGGTATTACCGAGTTGTCGCAACGCGTCATGATGTCAAAAAGCACCGTTTATCGCTTTTTGCAGACCATGAAAACGCTGGGTTATGTGGCACAAGAAGGGGAGTCTGAGAAATACTCACTGACCCTGAAACTATTCGAGCTGGGTGCTCGCGCGTTACAAAACGTCGATCTTATCCGTAGCGCTGATATTCAGATGCGCGAACTTTCGCGCCTGACCAAAGAGACAGTGCACCTTGGTGCACTGGATGAAGACAGCATCGTCTACATCCATAAAATCGACTCTATGTACAATCTGCGCATGTATTCTCGCGTAGGTCGCCGTAATCCGCTGTACAGCACGGCTATCGGTAAAGTTCTGCTGGCATGGCGTGACCGCGATGAAGTGAAGCAGATTCTGGATGGTATTGAGTACAAGCGCAGCACCGACCGTACTATTACCAATACTGATGAGCTGTTGGTATTGCTGGATAAAGTACGCGAGCAGGGCTACGGTGAAGATAACGAAGAACAGGAAGAAGGTCTGCGCTGCATCGGTGTACCGGTGTTTGACCGTTTCGGTGTAGTGATTGCAGGCTTGAGTATTTCATTCCCGACGCTACGTTTCTCAGAAGAACGTTTGCACGAGTATGTGGCGATGCTGCATACGGCTGCGCGTAAAATTTCAGAACAAATGGGTTATAACGACTATCCGTTCTAATCTGATGTAATAGCGTCAAGGTAAAAACCCCAGGTATTTTTGTATCTGGGGTTTTTTATGAACAGTCATAACGTTAGTTGGTGCAAATAACGTAGCGGATGTATTGCTGCTATATTAACCGTTATCAATAATGACTGTGCTTTTTCTTAACAAGGGACAATCCGACAGGCCAATGATACCGCTGTTTGTGTGGACGTATTGCGCGGTGCTGGTTCCGCGGGCGGTCAGATACTGGCATTGCAAGCCCAGGCCCGCTGCATTCTCCTTACTTCCAATCAAAATTCCGTAGCCACTCAGTAATAAACCGATCCAAACCAGAGCTAACAACACAATAGCGCGGATTATCAGACGCATTACAACCTCTTATCTTTTCTCGTTATTATTAGATTAGCCTGTACATGAGATGAAACAAGTGAATCATTCCTAAAAAGATTGAATGCCGATACAGTTAACGCTGGGTTTAGGTAACGCATGATAATTTATAGGCATAAGATGTTGATTCGAAGAGTGGAGCTGGAGTGAAAAAAATTCGCTGGGTAGTGCTGATAGTTGTCGTGCTGGTATGCATACTGATGTGGGCGCAAGTGTTCAACATCATGTGCGATCAGGATGTACAATTTTTCAGCGGTATTTGTGCCATTAATAAATTTATTCCCTGGTAAGCGCATTTTTGCCACAGTTGATTACCTTCTTGTGCGGCAGTGGTAAACTACGCTGTCTACATTGAGGTGGTGAAATGAACGAAGTTTTGAATTCTGGCGCGTTGAGTTTGGCGTCTTTGGCTGTATCGGTGGTGATTCTGGTTGTCGGGCTTGTACTGTGGTTTTTCGTCAATAGGGCAAGTTCGCGTACTAATGAGCAGATTGAGTTGCTTGAAGCATTGTTAGATCAGCAAAAAAGACAGAACGCATTGCTCCGTCGCCTTTGCGAAGCTAACGAACCTGAAAAATCGGCAGAGCCTGCTGTGGTCACAGCGAAGGACGAAGATGATGACATCATCCGCCTGGTAGCTGAGCGGTAAAAACGGTATGACAGGGTGAGGATCTGTTGCTTACGTTCTCAGATGTTTCATCCTGTCGCCAACATGCCAGATTATTTTCTTCTGCATATGTCGTGTAATTAGCACTCTGATTCTCGTGTTAACTCAGTATTTTCAGATGCTCCAGCCAATTAATATCTTATCCCCGGTCTGATATAAATATAATTTCCCATACGATAAAAATATGATTATGTCATTTTTGTGATAGCGATCGTCTTATTAACAGCGAAACGTTTCTCTTACTTTTTTTGTGCATTGTCATCATTCTTTCATTATTTTGGTGCAAAAGCAGAAGGCAGATCTCATTTTTACGCTTGTGACATTTTATGCATTACTAAGCATAAAAAATGATATTCGGCACACCCTGTAACAGCTAATCTGGAACAACCGAAGCTATTGAGCTATGGTAGAAATGTCCCGGCTATGGTGCAAGCCTGGCGGGGGATGGGGCGAGCGGCGGGAATATAACACTACTCAGTGTGGCGCATAACTGTGCAGTTGCTGTTTGATGAACGACAGGATTTGTGCGACCGATCGAGACACGTTTAAAAATGGCTTGCCATTATTAACGTTGTATGTGATAACACGTTTTGGGTTAAACGAGGTACAGTTCTGTTTATGTGTGGCATTTTCAGTAAAGAAGTCCTGAGTAAACACGTTGACGTTGAATACCGCTTCTCTGCCGAACCTTATATTAGTGCCTCAAGCAGTAATGTCTCAGTTTTATCTATGTTATGCCTGCGGGCGAAGAAAATACTCTAAGGAATTTTGCAAATGGCAAAGATTAAAGGTCAAGTTAAGTGGTTCAACGAGTCTAAAGGTTTTGGTTTCATTACTCCGGCTGATGGCAGCAAAGACGTGTTCGTACACTTCTCCGCTATCCAGGGTAACGGCTTCAAAACTCTGGCTGAAGGCCAGAACGTTGAGTTCGAAATTCAGGACGGCCAGAAAGGTCCGGCTGCTGTTAACGTAACAGCTATCTGATCGACACCACTGATTTGAAGCGCATATGCGCAACCATCTCAGATATAAAGCCTCGCCTATGCGGGGCTTTTTAATTCAAAATACGTCTAAATATTTCTAAATGCCCTCCCATTAGCGCTTTGTTGCAAAGGCGTGATGTTCGTAGCATAGTTTTCCCCGCTTTCTTACGACATTTCTCGTTAAATCAGACACCTGAAAAACTATCTTGCTGGAGTTCAGGTGAAAAAGAAAAACGACGGCGACGCGCGCAATTTTACTCCCGTACGTTTTGCCCTGCTTTGTGTGGCAATATTATTGAGTCTGGGATTGCTGCTGGGTCGGGTTGCATGGCTGCAAATTGTTACGCCGACAAGTCTGGTGAAACAGGAAGACATGCGTTCATTACGTGAGGTAACTATTGCCTCGCCGCGCGGGATGATTACCGACAGAGAAGGGCGACCGCTGGCGGTAAGTGTTCCGGTTAACGCCGTATGGGCCGATCCTAAGACCATCATCAGCAAGGGAGGCGTGGGTTATAACGAACGGTGGCAGGCTCTGGCAAGGGCTCTGCATCTGTCATTGAGTACGCTGGCGGAACGCGTTAACAGTAATCCTGGCGGACGTTTTATTTACCTGGCACGACAAATTTCCCCTCAGCAGGCTGAGTGGGTTGATGATCTTAATCTCCCGGGCATTAACCTGCGCGAGGAATCCCGCCGGTTCTATCCTGCAGGCCACGTAGCGGCGAATCTCATAGGTTTTACCAACATTGATGGACAAGGCATTGAAGGGCTGGAAAAAAGCTTTAATAACCAGTTGATGGGTAAACCTGGCTCCCGTCTGGTACGTAAAGACAAATTTGGCCATGTAATCGAGAATATCACCGAAGTCACGCCTGTTCCTGCACACCAATTACAGCTCAGCATCGATGAGCGCCTGCAGACGGTCACCGAAGATGCGCTGGACAATGCCGTTACGTGGAATAAAGCGGAATCAGGAGCCGCAGTGCTGGTCAACATTGCTACCGGCGAAATACTGTCCATGGCGAGCTTTCCTGACTTCAACCCCAATAACCGTGAGGGCGCAGTACTGGATGATTTTCGTAACCGCGCAATAAGCGATACGTTTGAACCCGGTTCAACCGTTAAACCGCTGGTGATCATGACTGCACTCCAGCAGGGGATAGTACAACCGGACAGCGTGATTGATACCCATCCTTTTTACCTTGATGGACATCGCATTCGCGACGTCGGATTTTACCCGGAGCTGTCGTTGACCGGAATTTTGCAGAAATCGAGCGATACCGGCGTGTCGCACCTTTCACTGGCTATGCCTGTTCAAAAGTTGCTGGATACCTATAAGAGCTTTGGTTTTGGCGATCCAACCGGACTGGGATTAACCGGTGAAAGTAGCGGTTTAATGCCTCAACGCCGCTACTGGAGCGATTTGGATCGCGCGACCTTTGCATTCGGCTATGGATTAATGGTAACGCCGCTGCAGTTGGCGCACGTATATGCAACCATTGGTAGTTTTGGTATCTATCGACCCCTTTCGATTACCCGTATTGACCCGCCGGTAATCGGTACCAGAGTGATGCCGGAGGCGCTGGTTCACCAGGTTGAACATATGATGGAAAGCGTCGCGTTACCCGGTGGTGGGGGAACTAAAGCCGCGGTCAGAGATTATCGCGTGGCGGTTAAAACAGGAACGGCAAAGAAAATTGGTGATGACGGTAAGTATGTCGATAAATACGTGGCCTACACGGCAGGCGTTGCGCCAGCGAGCGACCCGAAATTTGCACTGGTGGTCGTCATCAATAATCCGCAAAACGGTGCTTATTATGGCGGGGCTGTCTCTGCGCCTGTCTTCAGCCAGATAATGGGAGATGTCCTGCGTCTGGAGAACGTTAAACCGGATGGCATGCCTGCCGACTCTGATCATCTGCTGGTGATGCACGGCAGTAACGTATCCTCGCCGTCGCTGTAAGTTATTTTCCCAGGGCGCAATTCGCGTTACACTTGCGCCCTTAAGTCACCTGCCGGAGTTGTCATGTCGTTTTCCTGTCCTCTTTGCCACCAGCCTCTTACTCAAGCGAATAACAGTTTTGTCTGCCCCGGGCGGCACCAGTTTGACGTGGCGAAAGAAGGGTATGTCAACTTACTGCCGGTTCAGCATAAGAGGTCGCGCGATCCGGGTGATAGCGCTGAAATGATGCAAGCCAGACGGGCATTCCTTGATGCTGGGCACTATCAACCGTTGCGTGATGCGATTGTGAATGTGCTTAAAGAAAAGTCGAATTCAGAAGATGCAGCGATCCTGGATATTGGCTGTGGGGAAGGGTATTACACCCATGCGTTTGCAGACGCGCTGGCGGGCTGTACAACCTTTGGTCTTGACGTATCCAAAGTGGCAATTAAAGCCGCAGCCAGACGCTATCCGCAGGTGATCTTTTGCGTTGCCTCCAGCCATCGTCTGCCGTTCGCAGACGAGTCAATGGATGCAATCATCCGGATCTATGCGCCCTGTAAAGCGCAAGAGCTGGCTCGCGTGGTTAAACCGGGTGGATGGGTGATCACCGCCACGCCGGGACCGCGTCATTTAATGGAACTGAAAGGGCTGATTTATGATGAGGTGCGTTTGCATGCGCCCCATACTGAGCAACTGGACGGTTTTGTTCTGCAACAGAGCATTGCGCTGGGATATCAGATGCAGCTTCAGGGCAGCGAGGCCGTTGCGTTACTGCAAATGACGCCGTTCGCCTGGCGGGCAAAGCCGGAAGTGTGGGAAACGTTAGCGGGGAAAACGACGTTTGACTGCCAGACCGACTTTAGTATTCATGTCTGGCAGCGTCTGAATTAACCGTGGAAGTGTGCCCAGAGGATCTGGGCACCGATACCAATCAGCACCACCCCACCCAAAATTTCAGCTCGTTTGCCCAGCATTGGGCCAATGAAACGACCAATCATCATGCCGAGCGTGGACATAATCAATGTGGCGCAGCCGATGGCCAGCGCTGTGGCAATAATGTTGACCTGCAGGAAAGCCAGACCCACCCCGACGGCCATTGCGTCGAGACTGGTGGCAATGGCGGTGGTAACCAGCAGCCAGAAACCGTGGCGGCGCTGCGGTTCTTCCTCTTCATCGCCGTTGTCGCGAAAACCTTCGATTATCATTCGCCCACCTAAAAAGATCAGCAGAATGAAGGCGATCCAATGGTTCCACTCCAGCACGAATTTGCTGGCCAGCATCCCCATGCCCCAGCCAATCAGTGGCGTAAGCGTTTCAACTGCGCCGAATATCAGTCCGGTGCGCAATGCTTCAGAAAATTTGGGTTTATGCAGGGTGGCGCCTTTGCCAATTGATGCGGCGAAAGCATCCATCGACATGCCGAAAGCGAGAAGAACGGTAGCGGTGAGATTCATAACAGCGTCCTGACCGGGGTATCCATAAAACACATCACTGCCCCCAGTAACCATGCATACAGGCTGGAATCACTGTAAATACAGCGCCATTCAAATATGCATTGCAGTTGATGTGCCTATGGTCTCGCCTGACTGAACCTGTAAGTTCAGTCCGTACGCGCCACGTTTTTCAACGAGTATGTTGACACGTACATTTCCGGAGTCTGGAAATCGGCTACTCCCCAACGACGGGCGCAACCTTAACATATTTTGAGAATATAAAACAAGAAACGCAGAAATAATATTTGACTTCTAGTTGAAAACGATTTTCATTTAGATTTATTTATAAATAAAACGTTAAAATAAATAACATTGAGGACAATAAAATATAGCCTTGGCTATGTTTGCTTTTACACTGATATATAAAAACATAGTTCAGGCTATATTTATAAGCTATTGATTTGAAATTAATAGTTTATATATTCTCTCAAGATCGTCTATATTTCGTACGCGAATCAACAATCTTCGATGTTCTAATTGCATCACCAATACACCGTCTTCAGATAAATTCATCTCTTTAATGCGGTTATATTCAATCCAGACGTTGGCGAAGAAAAAGCCTTTCTGCTTGAAGATGATTTTTGGCGTACGGATCCAGAACAGATACAAACCCATCAATACCAGTGCACATAATAACCATGTGGTAAATTGCGCGCCGTGGCTGGTGATGTTGTTGTAGATAAGAATAGCTACCAGGCCAAGGAAGATAACGCTGTCGACTCTGCTGCGGGGAAGCAGGGCGACAGTAAGCAGAGTAGGGCCATTACGGCGGGGCATGATGAACTGATCGTAAATGGCATACGCCAGCAGCGAAAAGATAAATAGAACCAGCACCAGGTCCGTGATAGTCATGAATCCTCAACCCTCTAAATAGAAAAACCGGGGGCAAGCCCCCGGTGATGTACAACAGTTTTACAGGCCGAGCAGTCCGACAGCGTAGCCCGCGATACCGATGACGAAGAAGCCAACGATGATCCACAGCGGGTTCACTTTCTTACGCAACAGCCACATACAGGCGAATGTCAGCAGCAGAGGAACCAGACCCGGCATCAGCTGGTCAAGGATAGTCTGCACAGTGGTAACACGAGTCTGACCATCCTGACCGGTGATAGTAGAAACCACCAGTGGAATGTTTACGTGCGTCCACTTGTTAACCAATGCCCCCATGACAAACAGGCCGAGGATTGACGCCCCCTCAGTCAGTTTCTGCAGGAAGCCGCCGCCCATATCTTTAACGATATCGACACCTTTACGGTAGCCATATGCCACACCGTAATAACGGGTTGCCAGACGAACCAGGTTAAACAGAACGAAGAACAGCAATGGCCCCAGCAGGCTGCCGCTCATCGCGATACCTGCGCCGAGCGCGGCGAATACTGGGCGAACGGTACCCCAGAAGATCGGGTCGCCGACGCCTGCCAGCGGACCCATCAGACCAACTTTGATACCGTTGATGGCACCATCGTCAATCTCTGCGCCGTTTGCACGCTGTTCTTCCATCGCCAGCGTAACGCCCAGTACTGGAGCCGCTACGTACGGATGAGTGTTAAAGAATTCCAGGTGACGCTTTATCGCTTGCTTACGTGCGTCGTTGTTTTCCGGGTACAAGCGACGGATAGCCGGCACCATGGAGAAACAGAAACCCAGCGCCTGCATACGTTCGAAGTTCCATGAACCCTGAAACAGGTTAGAACGAATGAACACGCCACGAATGTCACTCGGAGTGAGTTTTTTCTCGGTGGTAGTTTTAGTCATATCAACCATTTCGCTCACCTGCTAGTCCAGTTCGTTATCGAGATCGTTATTGCCAGCCGCCGCAGCAGGTGCACCGGCTACGCGGTTATATTTCGGGCTCAGCTGAATGTAGAGGATCGCCATTACTGCGCCAATCACACCCAGAGCAACCAGGTTGAAGTTAGTAAATGCCGCGGTGACGAAGCCGAGGTAGAAGAATGGCATCAGGTAGCCTGCGCGCATCATGTTGATGACCATCGCATAACCAACCACCACGATCATACCGCCTGCGATGTTCAGACCGCCGGTCACGACTTCCGGAATGGCGTTAAGCATGCTCTGAACTTCACTGGTACCAACAGAAATCGCTACGATTACCGCTGGGATAGCGATACGCATAGCCTGCAGGAACAGAGAGGATACATGCAGCCAGGAGAGCGCCGTCAGGTTACCGTTTTCGGCCGCCTTATCCGCTGCGTGCTGGAATGCTACGGTGATAGTACGAACGATAATGGTCAGTACCTGGCCTGCAGCTGCCAGTGGGATAGCCAGCGCGATACCGGCACCAATGCTTTGGTGACCTGCGATAACCAGAACGGTAGAGATAATTGAGGCCAGTGCCGCATCTGGTGCAACCGCAGCACCGATGTTCATCCAGCCCAGGGCGATCATTTCCAGGGTACCACCGATGATAATACCGGTTTTCATGTCCCCGAGAACGGCACCAATCAGCGTACAGGCCACCAACGGACGGTGGAACTGAAATTCATCGAGTACCGACTCCATACCCGCGATACATGCGACGATGAACACCAGCACAATCTGAAGAGTGGTAATCTCCATTGTACTTCTCCTATTGCTATACAGACTTAAGTGTGAAAACTAAGTAAATGCCAGGAAATTATTTCACCTTGGCAATCAAATCCATCATTTTCAGTTTCTGATCGGTAGAAACCTTACGTGCCTCAAGCTCAATACCGTGTTCGTTGAGTTTCTTGAAGGCTTCGATGTCTTTGTCATCGACAGAAATTGCGTTGTTTACCTGCGTCTTACCCTGACGGAAAGCCATACCGCCAATGTTTACGGAGGTAATTTTCACACCACCTTCAACGATACGTTCTACGTCGGTTGGGTTGGTGAACAACAGCATCACACGCTCACCTGCATATTTAGGGTTGTTGTAGACGCGGATCATTTTTGCGACATCAACCACATGCGCCGTCACACCCGGAGGTGCTACCTGAGTCAGCAGCGTTTTACGCACGGTATCGGCGGCAACTTCATCACTGACGACGATAATGCGTGTTACGTTGGTTTCTTTGGTCCAGCGAGTTGCCACCTGACCATGGATTAAACGGTCATCAATACGCGCCAGGCCGATCTGCATATAATCGTTCGGACCCATCGGTTTGGCGGGAGCTGCTGCTTTGGGCGCTGCTACTGGGGCAGGAGCGGCTTTCTCAACCGGTTTGGCTTTCAGCGCTTTCACGCCTTCGCTACCGGTTTCAACGGCCAGTGCCACTAATTCATCAAAGCTCGGGTTGTCATCACGCGCCATGAAGGTTTCAACCAGCATGGGAATGTTCACACCGGCGATAACTTCGTAATGCTCTTTATCGACGACAATGCGGCTTGCAGCGTTAAACGGGCTGCCTCCCCATGTGTCAACGAGAAACAGCACGCCTTTACTGGTATCGAGTTTTGCCAACTGAGCGTTGTACTTTTCGATCAGCGTTTCGGCATTTTCACCTGGAACGAAATCTATCCAGCCGACATTTTCCTGCTCGCCTAACAGCATTTCTGCCGTCTTAAGTAACTGCTCTGCAGCCCAACCATGTGTGCCTATTACAATAGCAATGGTCACTTGCTACCTCCTTTATTATCGTTAACACATCAACGTGAAGATGTATTTGAATCGTCGTCCGCAATCGAATCGATTCAGATAAGGGTTACAAAGAAAAACCTATGATTTTCGTGAATTATTTTAGATATCGAAAAAAATATTTTATGTGATGAAGATCCGTAATTTAACTTCCGATTTAAAGAAATTTCGAAGGGTAAAATATCTCCGAAACAACTTATTGCAAAGGAAGGTAAATCTTTGCTAAAAACCGCTTCTCTCTGTTATGTTTAGCATCTGTTTAATTACTCAGGAGTATAGGGCAGTAGCCCACCATATGGATCGTCACCGACGTCATTTCACCTTCAGGCCGTATCAAGCCTGTCAGATTGGCACTTTTTGCCACAAATTTTCTCTGCATATCGCTTTAACGCCTGAGATCCTCAGCGCGCAGTTTGGTCATTCCTTAAGCAGGAGCTTGTCATGGAATTATTAATGGACCCGCAGATTTGGGTGGGTTTGCTCACGCTTGTCGTTCTTGAAATTGTTCTGGGTATTGACAACCTGGTCTTCATTGCGATCCTGGCTGATAAGCTGCCGCCGAAACAGCGAG
Organism: Citrobacter sp. Cf116; assembly: GCF_030336505.1. Lineage (NCBI taxonomy): Bacteria > Pseudomonadati > Pseudomonadota > Gammaproteobacteria > Enterobacterales > Enterobacteriaceae > Citrobacter > Citrobacter sp. Cf116. The sequence continues at coordinate 46,182 of NZ_JAOWEQ010000037.1, forward strand.
ATAAAGCGCGTTTAATCGGTTTGTCGCTGGCACTGATTATGCGTCTGGGCCTGTTGTCCGTGATTTCGTGGATGGTGACGCTGACAAAGCCGCTGTTCACGGTAATGGACTATGCGTTCTCGGGGCGCGATCTGATTATGCTGCTAGGGGGTATCTTCCTCTTGTTCAAGGCTACGACAGAGCTGCATGAGCGGCTGGAAAACCGTGAACATGATACCGGGCAGACGAAAGGGTATGCGAGCTTTTGGGTTGTCGTAACGCAGATTGTCATCCTCGATGCAGTGTTCTCGCTGGATGCCGTGATTACGGCGGTCGGTATGGTCAACCATCTGCCAGTGATGATGGCGGCAGTAGTGATTGCCATGGCCGTGATGCTGTTGGCTTCTAAGCCGCTGACACGTTTTGTGAACCAACACCCGACGGTGGTAGTGCTGTGTTTGAGCTTCCTGTTGATGATTGGTCTGAGCCTGGTTGCCGAAGGGTTTGGCTTTCATATTCCGAAAGGCTATCTGTATGCGGCGATTGGCTTCTCAATCATCATTGAGCTGTTTAACCAGATTGCCCGTCGTAACTTTATTCGTCACCAGTCGACGCTGCCATTGCGTGCGCGTACTGCCGATGCGATTCTCCGTCTGATGGGCGGTAAACGTCAGGCCAGCGCGCAGATGGAATCCGACAATCCGGTACCGGTTCCCGTCCCGGAAGGCGCATTTGTAGAAGAAGAACGCTATATGATCAACGGCGTCCTCTCTTTGGCGTCGCGTTCATTACGCGGCATTATGACGCCTCGTGGGGAGATTAGCTGGGTTGATGCAGACCTGAGCGTGGAGGAAATTCGCGAGCAGTTGCTTTCGTCACCTCATAGCCTGTTCCCGGTATGCCGTGGCGAACTGGATGAAATCATCGGTATCGTGCGTGCTAAAGAGCTGCTGGTGGCGCTGGAAGACGGTGTGGATGTGGCGGCGATTGCCTCTGCCTCTCCGGCTATTGTTGTTCCGGAAACGCTGGACCCGATCAATCTGTTAGGCGTTCTGCGTCGTGCCCGCGGTAGCTTCGTTATCGTCACTAACGAGTTTGGCGTAGTACAGGGTCTGGTCACGCCGCTGGATGTATTAGAAGCCATCGCCGGTGAATTCCCTGATGCTGATGAAACGCCTGAAATTATAGCTGATGCAGGCGGTTGGTTGGTCAAAGGCGGTACCGATCTGCATGCGTTGCAACAGGCGCTGGACGTGGATACGTTAGTGAATGAAGACGAAGACATCGCTACGGTGGCAGGTTTAGTCATTGCGGCTAACGGCCATATTCCTCGTGTAGGTGATGTTATCGAGGTCGCACCGCTGAGCATTACGATTGTCGAAGCGAATGACTATCGTGTGGATTTAGTTCGCATTGTTAAAGAACAACCCGCTCACGACGAAGACGAGTAACCGGGTTTAGCGAAACGGCATGACGGGCATACTGTGTCTCCCGTTATGCCGGGTGGGCGGCGGCGTGCTGCCCGCCAGCCATTTTGGAAAATCGCGCAGCGGCATTGGCTTGGCATACAGAAAACCTTGCAATAAATGTACGCCGTGTCGGCGCAAATGCTGAGCTTGCGCCTGTGTTTCAACGCCTTCCGCCACCAGTTCGATATTCAATTTTTTCCCCAAAGCGATAATGATGTCTGTGACGGTTGAGTTCACGGCGTCTGTTCCTATTGCCGAAGTAAATGATTTATCGATCTTCAGCACATCCGGGCGGAGCTTTTCCAGCCAGGAGAGCGAGCTATTGCCGGTACCGAAATCATCAATCGCCAGTTTTACGCCAAGCCGATTTAATTCGCGTACGACCCGATAATCCACATCCAGTAACGCATCGCGTTCGGTCAGTTCGATAACCAATTGCTGGATTGGGTGCTGGCTGAACCAGTATTGATTAAGATCTTTTAGCAACGTGCCATTACGAAAATGGCTGGCGGCGACATTAATCCCAATATGAAACTGGCTGCTCATCGGGAAAACGTGTCGTTGCTGAATGGTTTCTGCGATGACATGGCGGGTAAGCGGTACAATCAGGTTGTGCTCCTCAGCGATGGGAATAAACACTTCCGGAGAGATCCAACCCTGGCGTGGGTTATTCCAGCGTAAAAGGATTTCCACGCCCATGCATTGCTGGGTTTGCGCATTAAGCAGCGGCTGGCAAAATAGTTCGAATTCCCGAGCAGCAAGGGCCAGATTAATCTCCCATGAGAAACTCATTCTGCTGGCGGTAGCCAGCCATGCCAGATAACCCACTAATAAACTTAGGATCACCGCCAGCGGCAGCTGTGTTGGCAGGTGTTTTACCGCCAACTCACTGGGACCGGGGCCGGTGACGCTAATGGTAAACGGGAAATGTTGAGATGAAAGCTGGTAGCGTTTTTCATCATTTAGCTTAGGCAGCGTATCGACAACACCTTGATCATACAGTAGATGCCGATTACCAACGGTTAAGCTGGCATCGGTGATCTGCGGCGGCTGGGGTTCAAGCAACATAGACGACAATAAGTCAATATTGACGATTTCCAGCACGCCATCTTCACCATCGGCAGAGGACGGATACCACTGAGTCAGAATCGGACTGCCTTTAATCAACGAATGGTCGGTAGACAGCAGCAGTTGCGGTTCCCTGCTGGGTAATTCGGGCTGCAGTTGACTAATGGGAACATTACGATAACCAAAAATGCTGGAGCAATAGAGGATCCCGCTTTGAATCAGATTAATAGAACGCACCGTTTGCAACCTTGCGGCATGTTTGCTTAAGGGTAAACGCGCCACTGAGCAGGGGAGGCCAATCAACGGCAGCAATACATCCCGTCCGGTCTGCAAGGGTAAAAGCACGTCATCCAGTTCTTCTACAGCATGGTTGGCAAAGGTGACGATATTTCGGTGATTTAAATTACGCTCCGAAATAAATCTGACAGTTAATGTGAGGATGAGCGTCAGTAGTGCACATACTGTGCAGACGATTAAGCGATTCCGGCGATAATTTTTAATGATCCGTTGTGCTGTTTGCATGCGGGCCGCCCGATAAGCCGTTGGTCACAGAAGCCAACAGCAACAGAGCAAGTGTAGTGGGGAAAATTACAGTAGACGAGGGAGAGGGGGCAAATTCGCCCATCCGTCGCAGATGGGCGAAAATTAAGTATTAGTCACATTGAACTTTGATCGCCAGGCCACCGCGCGACGTTTCGCGGTATTTGGCGTTCATGTCTTTACCCGTTTCGTACATAGTCTCAATGACTTTATCCAGCGAGACGCGCGGCGCGCTGGTACGGCGCATTGCCATACGCGCAGCGTTGATCGCCTTCACTGAAGCAATTGCGTTACGCTCAATGCACGGAACCTGTACCTGACCGGCAACCGGATCGCAGGTTAACCCGAGGTTATGTTCCATGCCGATTTCAGCAGCAACACACACCTGCTCCGGGCTTGCGCCTAACAGTTCAGCCAGACCCGCGGCAGCCATGGAGCAGGCTACGCCCACTTCACCCTGGCAACCTACTTCTGCACCAGAGATAGAGGCGTTCATTTTGTACAACGCGCCAATCGCACCGGCCGCCAGGAAATAGCGGGTATAGATATCCGGGCTAACGGACTCAATGAAATGATCGTAATAGGCCAGTACCGCAGGCACGATACCGCAGGCACCGTTGGTTGGCGCTGTCACTACGCGACCGCCCGCGGCGTTTTCTTCGTTAACGGCCAACGCAAACATGTTCACCCAGTCGATCACGTTCATTGGATCGTTGGACAGCTTATCGCTGGAAACCAGCATACGACGCAGGGCTGAAGCACGGCGAGGAACGCGCAGCGGACCCGGCAGCACACCTTCGGTGTTCATGCCACGATCGATACATGCCTGCATGGTTTGCCAGACGTGGCCAAAGTACTCTTCAATCTCTTTCTTACTGTGCAGCGCAAGTTCGTTCTGCATTGCCATGCCCGAAAGAGACAGGCCGGTGCTGTTACAATATTCCAGCATTTCAGTAGCGGATTTGAACGGATAAGGCACGCTGACCTCGCCCGAGGCATCCTGACCAAAATGTTCTTCATCAACGATGAATCCACCGCCGATTGAGTAGTAGGTTTTGCTATAAATGACGGTTTCGCCATTGTACGCATGGATCTGCATTCCGTTTTCATGCAGCGGCAGGTTGCCGTTGTGAAAACGCATCCCGTCATTCTGCGGGAAATCCACTTCGTGCTGACCCTGCGCAAGCAGCAGGCGTCCACGCGTTTCTACGTCGCGGATAAATCCGGGGATGCTATCAATATCCACGGTAGCAGGCTCATTGCCCGCCAGACCCATAATAATGGCGATATCGGTGTGGTGACCTTTACCCGTGAGCGACAGTGAACCATACACGTCGACGGCGACACGAGTAACGCTGTCCAGTAATCCTTTTTCGACCAGGTCATCGACGAACTGTTTACCCGCCTTCATAGGCCCTACGGTATGGGAAGATGAGGGACCAATCCCCACCTTAAACATGTCGAATAGACTAATCACGATAATACTCCTACAGGGCGACTGGGCTTTCCAGTAACGATGTTATAACTGCGCATAGTGTAAGAGGGAACGCGGCGATCGGCTTAACTATTCACATGAATTAAACTAATAGATAACCGCGGTTTTACTAATGTTGTGACCTGAGTTTCAAGTTGTCTATTGTGTGCGTAAAGATAAGTATAGTCAGGGCTTGACGCCAATTTGCAGCGCCAGCTCACGAATTATTCCGGCAGTCATTCCCCAGACGAAATATTGCTCATACCAGGAAAGCCATACGCGATGTGAATCGCCACGACGGTAAATATCCAACGGGTGGTAACGACCTAAATGCAGGGCCTGGGCCAGCGGCATTTCGAACACTGCGGAAACTTCATCTTCACTGGCGCGATACGGCAGATTAGGCGGGATAATGCCTACCACAGGGGTGACCTGGAAACCGGTCACGCTGTCGACAGGCGGCAGAACGCCAATCACTTCTACGCATGAAGGTGGGATCGCCACCTCCTCCTGCGCTTCGCGAAGGGCGGCGGCAATTAACGAGGCATCACTGCTATCCACTGCCCCACCGGGGAATGCGACCTGTCCGGCGTGCTTGCGCAGGTGAACGGAACGCTGGGTTAACAGCAACCCCGGCTGTGGGCGACGCACGACGGGGATCAGTACGGCGGCCTGGCGCTGGTTTAACGCGGCATGATTGACCTGCGGGCGCAGGAGTTGAAAGCGCGATAAAAAATCATCAAGCGTCAGGCTGCTGTATTCCACGTGTCAATTCTCCAGTTGGTGCAAAATGCGATTCACTTTATCAAATGTTTCCTGATATTCAGCGTCTTCCTGACTGTCTGCAACAATACCACCGCCTGCGGAGCAATAAATTTGTCCGTTTGTGGCTGTCAGCGTGCGAATGGTAATGCTGGTATCCATATTGCCGCAAAAGCTCAGATAACCAATGCTGCCGCACCAGGCGTTGCGTCTTTGCGGCTCCAGTTCGTCGATAATTTCCATCGCCCGCACTTTCGGCGCGCCGGTAATAGAGCCGCCGGGGAAGGCGGCGCGTAGCAGATCGGTGGCGTATAATGACTCAGGCAGACGTGCGGTAATGGTGCTGACCAAATGATGAACGGCAGGGAACGGTTCGACGATAAACAGCTCCGGAACCTGTACCGAACCCGGTACGGCAACGCGGCCAATATCATTACGCATCAAATCGACGATCATCAGGTTTTCCGCACGATCCTTCGGCGAATTCGCCAGTCGCCGGGCCTGCTCACGATCGGCATCGGTATCTCCAAGCCTCGGTAGCGTGCCTTTAATCGGACGCGTCTGTATGTGCTGGTTTTCCAGCAGAATAAATCGTTCCGGCGAAAGGCTGAGGATTGCACCTTCCTCAAGACGAATAAATGCACTAAACGGGGCGCGGTTGGCGTGATTGAGAGTGACAAATGCCTGCCACTCATCGCCCTGGTAATGCGCCTGAAAACGCTGGGCAAGATTGACCTGGTAACAGTCACCGCTGTGCAGATAATCCTGCACCTGGCGGAATTTTTCGCCGTACTGAGCACGGCTCATATTAGACTGCCACGCCGAAGTTAATGTAAACGGCTCACGCGTTGGCGGTTGTTGCGCGTCGAGCCATTTCAGGCGAGCCTCGACATCGGTATGGCTGAGCAGCGATACGGTCTGCAACTGGTGATCGACAATCAGTGCCCAGTCGTAAATGCCAACGGCCATATCCGGTAGCGTAATATCGCGCTCTGCAATAGTGGGCAGAGATTCGAAGCGTCGGCCAAGATCGTAGCCAAACAGACCTAACGCACCGCCCTGAAACGGCAGGTCGGGGTGATATTCGGGGTGAATCTTGTGTGCGATTAGTGCGGAATGTAATACCGTCATGGGATCATCAAGCGAGCGAGAGGTGGCGTGCCCGTCCTGCACTACGGTCTCTGTAGCTTGCGTAACAAGCGTGGTGACGGGATCCGCCACCAGAATATCAAAGCGGTTATGCGGATGGTCGGCTTGACCCGAATGCAGCAGCATCGCCCAGGGCAGATGGCTTAATGTCGAAAAATAGCGTTCAGCGGCGTCCTGACGCCAGGGTAATGTGATTACTGCGGGAGATAACGTCTTCATCAGTCCTGACTCGTTGCTACTCTACTGGCTAACTGCCCGGTAGCATGAAATAATTAGCGCAGACAATTTAGCAGGAGTTAACAATGTTTGCAGGTTTACCTTCACTCAGTCATGAGCAGCAGCAAAAAGCGGTAGAGCGTATTCAGGAGCTGATGTCGCAGGGGATGAGCAGCGGACAAGCCATTGCTCTTGTTGCTGAAGAGTTACGCGCCAGTCATACCGGCGAGCGGATCGTGGCGCGCTTTGAAGATGAAGACGAATAACGCCGCTTAAACTGCAGCGATAATCTTAATCTCAACTTTGTATTTCGGGTTCATCAACCCGGCCTGAACGGTACAACGTACCGGCGCGTGACCAGCAACAACCCACGCGTCCCAGGCTTTGTTCATGGCGGCAAAATCATTTTTGTCTGCCAGAAACAGGGTGGCATCAATAATACGTGACTTGTTGCTGCCTTGTTTTTCCAGCACCGCATCAATTTGCGCCAGCGTATTTGCCGTTTGCTCAAAAGCGTCTGCATCCAGATTTTCCGGCACGCCGGTGTAATACAGCGTGTTGTTGTGGATAACCACGTCGGACCAACGCGCTTCGGCATCAATGCGCACAATCGTCATAAATCATTCCTCATTTACGTGTTTTCAAATGGCTTTGGGTTGCGCCAAGACTGCCATAATGTTGTGCCCACGTCACCTCTTCAACTGGCGAAAGAGCTGCTGGCCTGACATAATCCCTGTTCAAATGAACAGGGGGCAGTGTGACGGACGATTTTGCAGCAGACGGTCAGTTGGCTAAAGCGATACCGGGTTTTAAACCGCGAGAACCACAGCGGCAGATGGCCATCGCCGTCAGTCATGCCATCGAAAAATCACAACCGTTGGTGGTAGAAGCCGGAACCGGGACGGGTAAAACCTATGCTTATCTTGCCCCAGCGCTGCGTGCCGGAAAGAAGGTCATTGTCTCCACGGGCTCGAAGGCGTTGCAGGATCAGCTATACAGCCGCGATCTCCCGACCGTCGCTAAGGCACTAAAGTTCACCGGTAAACTGGCGCTGCTGAAAGGGCGTTCAAACTATCTGTGCCTTGAACGTCTCGAACAGCAGGCACTCGCGGGTGGTGACTTGCCGGTACAAACGTTAAGCGACGTCATCCTGCTGCGCTCCTGGTCAAATCAAACCCTTGATGGGGACATCAGCACCTGCGTCAGCGTGGCGGAAGACTCTCAGGCCTGGCCGTTGGTCACCAGCACTAATGACAACTGTCTGGGCAGCGACTGCCCGCTGTATAAAGAGTGTTTTGTCGTGAAAGCGCGTAAAAAAGCGATGGATGCCGATGTCGTCGTGGTTAACCATCATCTGTTTCTCGCTGATATGGTGGTAAAAGAGAGCGGGTTTGGCGAACTGATCCCGGAAGCTGATGTAATGATCTTCGATGAAGCGCATCAGCTACCGGATATCGCCAGCCAGTACTTTGGTCAATCGCTCTCCAGTCGCCAGCTGTTAGACCTGGCGAAAGACATCACCATTGCCTATCGCACCGAGCTGAAAGACACTCAGCAGTTGCAAAAGTGCGCCGATCGCCTTGCGCAAAGCGCTCAGGACTTCCGCTTGCAACTTGGTGAGCCGGGCTATCGCGGAAACCTGCGGGAACTGCTGGCCGACCAGCGCGTACAGCGCGCGTTTTTGCTGCTCGATGACACGCTGGAGCTATGTTATGACGTGGCGAAGCTGTCTCTTGGGCGTTCGGCATTGCTGGATGCCGCGTTTGAACGCGCCACACTTTACCGTGCGCGCCTGAAGCGTCTGAAAGAGATCAACCAGCCAGGTTTCAGCTACTGGTATGAATGCACCTCCCGCCATTTCACTCTCGCGCTGACGCCGCTCACTGTGGCGGATAAATTCAAAGAAGTGATGGAACAAAAGCCGGGCTGCTGGATTTTTACTTCTGCGACGCTGTCGGTAAACGATGACCTTCATCATTTCACCGCGAGGTTGGGGATTGAAGATGCCGAGTCGATGTTATTGCCGAGTCCATTTGATTACACGCGCCAGGCGCTGCTGTGCGTGCCGCGTAATCTCCCGCAAACCAACCAGCCGGGGGCTGCGCGCCAGTTAGCATCCATGCTGCGACCTATTATTGAAGCGAACAACGGTCGCTGCTTTATGCTGTGCACTTCGCACGCGATGATGCGCGATCTGGCGGAACAATTCCGCGCCACCATGACGCTTCCCGTTCTGCTGCAGGGCGAAACCAGTAAAGGGCAACTGTTACAGCAGTTTGTCAGCGCAGGTAATGCGCTACTGGTTGCCACCAGCAGCTTCTGGGAAGGCGTGGACGTGCGCGGTGATACGCTGTCGCTGGTGATAATCGACAAACTGCCGTTTACCTCGCCGGACGACCCGCTGTTAAAAGCCCGAATGGAAGATTGTCGACTGCGCGGCGGCGATCCGTTTGAAGACGTCCAGTTGCCGGATGCGGTCATCACCCTGAAGCAGGGGGTAGGGCGTCTGATACGTGATGCCGACGATCGCGGCGTGCTGGTGATTTGCGACAATCGTCTGGTTATGCGGCCATACGGCGCCACCTTCCTGGCGAGTCTTCCTCCTGCGCCGCGGACGCGTGACATAGCTCGCGCGGTTCGCTTTCTTGCCATACCAACGACTGAGTAATTTGTTACGGAGTGTGGTAAGATGCGCGCCAAATTTATTGATCTGATCACAAACACCCATGCGAATTCTGGCTATCGATACCGCCACAGAGGCGTGCTCTGTTGCCCTGTGGAATGACGGTACTATCAAGGCTCACTTTGAGCTTTGCCCACGAGAACACACCCAACGAATTTTACCGATGGTTCAGGAAATCCTGGCCGCTGGCGATCTCACGTTAACCGATATCGACGCCCTGGCGTTTGGTCGGGGTCCCGGCAGTTTCACCGGCGTGCGTATCGGTATTGGCATTGCTCAGGGGCTGGCGTTAGGCGCAAACTTACCGATGATCGGCGTCTCCACCCTGGCGACCATGGCGCAGGGCGCCTGGCGTAAGTCGGGCGCGACTCGTGTACTGGCGGCGATTGACGCGCGAATGGGCGAAGTCTACTGGGCCGAATACCAGCGTGATGACAACGGCAACTGGCACGGTGAAGAAACCGAAGCGGTGTTAACCCCCGAGCAGGTACATGAGCGTTTACTGCAGCTTTCTGGCGAGTGGGTAACTGTTGGGACGGGGTGGCCAGCCTGGCCTGAGCTTGGTAAAGACAGCGGTCTGACGCTCAGCGATGGTGACGTGCTGCTTCCTGCGGCTGAAGATATGCTGCCTGTCGCCATGCAAATGCTGGCTGCGGGTAAGACCGTAGCGGTCGAACACGCGGAACCGGTTTATTTACGTAACACCGTGGCGTGGAAGAAACTTCCCGGTAAAGAATGAATCTTAGTAGTACATCCCCGGTTTATTTTCATAGACGTCGGTGCACAGCATCGTGAACAGGCCGGGGTAGAAGCTAAGAAAAGGGAGTCGCAATATGGCGGTGCAAAAGCAGTTATTGAAAGGTGTGTTGGCGGGGGCCTTGGCGTTAATGCTTAGCGGCTGCGTCACCATACCGGATGCGATTAAAGGTTCGAGCCCGATGCCGCAGCAGGATCTGGTGCGGGTGATGAATGCGCCGCAGCTGTATGTCGGACAGGAAGCGCGTTTTGGTGGCAAAGTGGTGGACATTCAGAACCAGCAGGGAAAATCCCGTCTGGAAATTGCCACCGTTCCGCTCGATAGTGGTGCGCGTCCAGTGCTGGGTGAAGCCTCTCGCGGGCGGATTTATGCTGATGTAAATGGCTTCCTCGACCCGGTGGACTTTCGCGGGCAACTGGTCACCGTCGTCGGCCCGATTAGCGGTACGGTGGACGGAAAAATAGGTAATACGCCGTATAAATTCATGCTGATGCAGGTAACCGGTTATAAACGCTGGCATATTACTCAGCAGATTGTCATGCCGCCTCAGCCTATCGACCCCTGGTTCTACGGTGCGCGTGGCTGGCCTTACGGTGGCTATGGCGGATGGGGCTGGTACAATCCCGGCCCGGCACAGGTTCAGACCATAGTAACAGAGTAACTCTTTGTTTTATTGGTAAAAGAAACAGCGGCCTGTCCGCTGTTTCTGCATTAACGTGGATATAAGAAAAATAAATAGTGACGTGCTTCGCAACCTTGTCGTTGTGTAATAAACAAACTGGTACGCTGAGTTAATATTATGTTAACAGTTTGTTTATTGTCTGGGGTTGTGATGACGACGAATACGCATTTTAGAGGTGATGTATTGAAAAAGGTTTGGCTTAACCGTTATCCCGCTGGTGTTCCTGCGGAGATCAATCCTGACCGTTATCAATCCCTGGTGGAACTCTTTGAACACTCAGTAAGACGGTATGCCGATCAGCCCGCGTTTGTAAACATGGGGGAGGTGATGACCTTCCGCAAGCTTGAAGAGCGTAGCCGTGCGTTTGCCGCTTATTTGCAACAGGGGCTCGGGCTGAAAAAGGGCGATCGCGTCGCGCTGATGATGCCGAATCTGCTGCAATATCCGGTCGCGCTGTTTGGGATTTTACGTGCCGGCATGATTGTCGTGAACGTGAACCCGCTGTACACGCCTCGCGAGTTGGAACATCAGCTCAACGATAGCGGCGCGTCGGCGATTGTCATCGTATCTAACTTTGCCCACACGCTGGAAAAAGTAGTCGACAAAACGTCTGTGCAACACGTGATCCTGACGCGTATGGGCGATCAGCTGTCCACCGCCAAAGGGACGCTGGTTAACTTCGTCGTCAAGTATATCAAGCGTCTGGTGCCGAAATATCACCTGCCGGATGCCATCTCGTTTCGCAGTGCGCTGCAAAACGGTTATCGCATGCAGTATGTGAAGCCCGAAGTCGTGTCGGAAGATTTGGCGTTCCTGCAATATACTGGCGGGACAACCGGCGTGGCGAAAGGCGCGATGCTTACACACCGCAACATGCTGGCTAACCTGGAGCAGGTTAACGCCACCTATGGCCCGTTGCTGCATCCGGGTAAAGAGCTGGTGGTAACGGCCCTACCGCTGTATCACATTTTTGCGCTAACGATGAACTGCCTGCTGTTTATTGAGCTAGGTGGTCAAAACCTGCTGATTACTAACCCGCGTGATATTCCGGGGCTGGTAAAAGAGCTGGCGAAGTATCCATTTACCGCGATGACCGGCGTCAATACGCTGTTTAACGCGCTGCTGAATAACAAAGAGTTCCAGCAACTGGATTTCTCTTCACTGCACCTCTCGGCGGGTGGCGGAATGCCGGTTCAACAGGCGGTAGCTGAACGTTGGGTGAAGCTGACAGGTCAGTATCTGCTGGAAGGCTACGGCCTGACGGAGTGCGCGCCGTTGGTAAGCGTCAACCCTCACGATATCGACTACCACAGCGGCAGTATCGGGTTACCGGTGCCTTCCACCGAGGTCAAGCTGGTGGACGACGACGACAACGAAGTGCCGCCGGGAGAACCGGGGGAGCTCTGCGTGAAAGGCCCGCAGGTGATGCTGGGCTACTGGCAGCGACCAGACGCCACTGACGAAATCGTCAAAGACGGCTGGCTGCACACCGGCGATATTGCAGTAATGGATGATGAAGGCTTCCTGCGTATTGTCGATCGTAAGAAGGACATGATCCTCGTGTCCGGCTTTAACGTCTATCCGAACGAAATTGAAGACGTGGTTATGCAACATCCTGGCGTGCAGGAAGTGGCTGCGGTTGGTGTTCCGTCCGGCAGCAGCGGTGAAGCGGTAAAAATTTTCGTGGTGAAGAAAGACGCCTCGTTAACCGATGAAGCGCTGGTCACTTTCTGTCGTCGTCACCTGACGGGCTATAAAGTACCGAAGCTGGTGGAGTTTCGCGATGAGTTGCCGAAATCTAACGTCGGTAAAATTTTGCGACGAGAATTACGTGACGAAGCGCGCGCCAAAGTGGACAATAAAGGCTGAGCGTTAAGTCAGCCAGCAGAAAACGCCGGGTAATCCGGCGTTTTTTTTGGCGCAAACCTAAGAGAGCACGATTTGAATTATCAAATGATCACCACGGACGACGCGTTGGCCACGCTGTGCGAAGCCGTCCGTGAATTTCCGGCGATAGCCCTGGATACAGAATTTGTTCGCACGCGTACCTATTATCCGCAGTTGGGGCTGATCCAGCTGTTTGATGGCAAACACGTTGCTCTGATTGATCCGCATGGGATCACCGACTGGTCGCCGCTGCGCGATATTCTGCGTGATACTACCATCACCAAATTCCTACATGCAGGTAGCGAAGATCTGGAAGTGTTTCTCAACACTTTTGGCGAACTGCCGCAGCCGTTGATTGATACACAAATTCTGGCTGCTTTTTGCGGTCGTCCGCTGTCGTGGGGCTTTGCCGCGATGGTGGAAGAGTTTACGGGCGTGGCGCTCGACAAAAGCGAGTCGCGTACCGACTGGCTGGCCAGACCGCTGACCGAGCGTCAGTGTGAGTACGCGGCGGCTGATGTCTGGTATCTATTACCGATCACCACAAAACTGATGGTCGAAACTGAAGCCAGCGGCTGGCTGCCAGCCGCACTGGACGAATGTCGCTTAATGCAGCAGCGTCGCCAGGAGGTTCTGGCACCTGAAGACGCATGGCGCGACATCACCAACGCCTGGCAACTGCGTACCCGTCAGTTGGCCTGCCTGCAACTGCTTGCCGACTGGCGACTGCGTAAAGCTCGTGAGCGCGATCTGGCGGTGAACTTTGTGGTGCGTGAAGAACACCTGTGGTCGGTCGCTCGTTATATGCCAGGGAGTCTGGGTGAGCTGGATAGTCTGGGACTTTCCGGCAGTGAAATTCGCTTCCACGGCAAGACGCTGATCTCCCTGGTAGAGAAGGCACAGGCCTTACCGGAAGAGTCGCTGCCGCAGCCGCTGCTGAATTTGATGGATATGCCAGGCTATCGCAAGGCGTTCAAAGCCATTAAGACGCTGGTTACTGAAGTGAGTGCGGAACATAATCTTAGCCTCGAGCTGCTTGCTTCGCGTCGTCAGATTAACCAGTTGCTCAACTGGCACTGGAAATTAAAGCCGCAGCAGTCCCTGCCGGAACTGATTTCCGGTTGGCGTGGCGAGTTGATGGCAGAACGACTCAACGCGCTGCTGCAGGAATACCCACAGTAGAAAACCTAAAAAAACGGGAGCTGGCGCTCCCGTTTTTAATCGGATTTGAGTTAGCGACACAGTGCCTGACGAATGGCTTCACCTACCTGTTGGGTGGTGGCGCTGCCTTTCATATCTGGCGTTTTCGGGCCGCTGGCAATGATCTGCTCAATTGCCGCCAGAATACCGTCGTGGGCGGCTTTATAGTTGGTATCACCGTTGCCAAGGAAGTCGAGCATCATGGCTCCAGCCCAGATAGTCGCTATAGGGTTGGCGATATTCTGACCGTAGATATCCGGGGCTGAACCGTGTACCGGCTCGAACAGGGACGGGAAGGTGCGTTCCGGATTTAAGTTGGCAGAAGGCGCAATGCCAATCGTTCCGGTACAGGCTGGACCGAGATCGGAGAGGATGTCACCAAACAGGTTGGAAGCAACCACGACGTCAAATCGCTCAGGCTGCATGACAAAGCGGGCGCACAGAATATCAATATGCTGTTTATCCCAGCGGATCTCAGGATAGTGTGACGCCATCGCTTCGACGCGTTCATCCCAGTAGGGCATGCTGATGGCCAGCCCATTGGATTTGGTCGCCGAAGTCAACGTTTTGCGTGGTCGACTTTGTGCCAGTTCAAAGGCATAACGCAAAATTCGGTCGACGCCACGGCGGGTGAAGACCGACTCCTGGATCACCATCTCGTGTTCAGTACCTTCGCTCACGCGTCCGCCGAGGGCAGAGTATTCTCCCTCGGTGTTTTCGCGTACGACGTAGAAATCAATGTCGCCAGGCTGCTTGCCAACCAGTGGGCAAGGAACTCCCGGAAACAGGCGCACCGGGCGCAGGTTGACGTACTGGTCGAATTCGCGGCGAAACTTAAGCAGCGAACCCCATAATGAGATGTGGTCAGGCACGGTGTCCGGCCAGCCAACCGCGCCAAAATAGATAGCATCGAAGGATTGCAACTGCTCATGCCAGTCATCGGGCATCATTTTGCCGTGATGGGCGTAGTATTCGCAGCTGGCCCATTCCATTTGCTCAAAGCTGAGCGACAACCCCCAACGCTCGGCGGCTGCCTGCAAAACATGAATGCCCTCAGGCAGGACTTCTTTACCAATGCCATCTCCGGGGATAGCGGCGATACGCCAGGTTTTCTTCATAGCAGCTCTCACTTGTGCGCCATCAAAATTGACTTTCCCCTTATCCTATAATTGACTGATTAATAGTTAATCCCCCTAACTGGTGAAACATAAAACACAGATCATGAATAATCTGCCGCTGCTAAAAGATTTACGCGTCTTTATGCTGGTTGCCCGTCGTGCAGGATTTGCCGCTGTTGCCGAGGAACTGGGCGTATCACCGGCTTTTATCAGTAAGCGCGTTGCCCTGCTGGAGCAAACGCTGAATGTAGTGCTGCTGCATCGAACAACGCGGCGCGTAACCATCACGGAAGAGGGGGAGCGGATCTACGAATGGGCGCAGCGGATCCTACAGGATGTCGATCAAATGATGGACGAGCTTTCTGATGCCAGGCAGGTCCCGCGGGGGATGCTACGTATTATTAGTAGCTTTGGTTTTGGCCGCCGGGTGGTGGCTCCGGCGCTGTCGGCGCTGGCAAAAGAGTACCCGCAGTTAGAACTGAGGTTCGATGTTGAAGATCGTCTGGTGGATATGGTGAATGAGGGCATCGATCTTGATATTCGTATCGGGGATGATATCGCGCCGAACCTGATTGCCCGGAAGCTGGCGACTAACTACCGTATTTTGTGCGCCTCGCCGGAATTTTTGACGCAGCATGGGACGCCGAAGCAACTCAACGATCTTGCCACTCTTCCTTGTCTGGTCATCAAAGAGCGCGACCATCCGTTTGGTATCTGGCAAATGCGCAACAAAGAGGGCGCGCATTCGATTAAAGTTACGGGGCCTCTGTCGTCTAATCATGGCGAAGTGGTACATCAGTGGTGCCTTGATGGGCAGGGAATAGCCCTGCGGTCATGGTGGGACGTTTGCGACAACATTGCCAGCGGAAACTTGATACACATATTGCCCGAGTATTATCAACCAGCAAATATTTGGGCGGTGTATGTTTCCCGGCTGGCGACGTCGGCAAAAATCCGTATTACGGTCGAGTATTTGCGCCGCTATTTTACCGAAAACTATCCAAAGTTTACTTTGGAATAAAAGTGCAACAGGTTGGCAAGAAACAGAAAATAAAAAAGGCAGAATAATCTGCCTTTTTTGTAACGATGACTCTCTGAGCATAGCCGTTATTTAGATTCTTCGGCTTCAGGTAATGTCACGTTAAGTTCGAGGATAGAAATATCGCCGTCTTTTTGCTCAAGTTGTACGGTCACCATTTCAGGATCAATTTGTACATACTTGCAGATAACCTCGAGAATATCTTTCCTCAACTGCGGTAAATAATGTGGCTCGGCGTCACTACGACGGCGTTCCGCAACAATAATTTGCAGTCGCTCTTTAGCGATGTTCGCTGTGCTCTTTTTCCGCGAGAGAAAAAAATCCAGTAATGCCATAACTTATCCTCCGAACAGGCGTTTGAGGAAACCTTTCTTCTCTTCTTCAATGAAGCGGAAAGGACGTTCTTCTCCCAACAGACGGTCTACGGTATCAGCATAGGCTTTACCGGCATCGGCATTGATGTCGAGAATAACCGGCTCACCCTGGTTAGACGCGCGCAGGACTGACTGATCTTCAGGAATCACGCCAACCAGCTTGATTCGCAGAATTTCCAGTACGTCTTCCATGCTCAGCATGTCACCTTTATTTACGCGGCCAGGGTTGTAGCGCGTAAGCAACAAATGCTCTTTAATCGGATCTTCACCGTTTTCCGCACGACGAGATTTCGACGCCAGAATACCCAGAATACGGTCAGAGTCACGTACAGAGGAAACTTCCGGGTTAGTGGTGATTATCGCTTCATCGGCAAAATACAGGGCCATCAGCGCACCGGTTTCAATACCCGCCGGAGAGTCGCAGACAATGAAGTCGAATTCCATCGTTTTCAGGTCGTCCAGAACTTTCGCGACGCCTTCACGCGTTAGCGCGTCTTTATCGCGAGTCTGTGAGGCCGGAAGAATAAAGAGGTTTTCGGTACGCTTATCTTTGATTAACGCCTGATTTAACGACGCATCGCCCTGAATAACGTTGACGAAGTCATAAACGACGCGGCGTTCACAACCCATAATCAGATCGAGGTTACGCAGGCCGATATCAAAATCAATAACGACAGTTTTCTTTCCCTTCTGGGCCAAACCTGTAGCGATGGCCGCGCTGGAGGTGGTTTTGCCAACGCCCCCTTTACCCGAAGTAACAACAATAATGCGTGCCATAGAAATTCCTTGTTAAAAAGGGATCAATTCAACGGTTGAACTGTCAAAGCGTTCTCTGCTAATTGCAGACGTGCCGCTTTGCCATAAAATTCTGCTGGGATTTTATCACTCAGCCAATAAACACCTGCGATAGACACCAGTTCTGCCGTCAGATGGGTACAAAAAATTTGCGCTTCCCGATCACCGCTAGCGCCTGCCAACGCACGGCCTCTCATCATTCCATAAACATGAATATTGCCATCAGCGATAAGCTCTGCGCCTGCACTGACGTGGCTTGTAACAATCAGATCACATTGTGGTGCATAAATGCGCTGACCGGAACGAACCGGCACATTTATTAATCGTGTTTTTGTGATGGGAGTAACGTTTTGCGGCGGAGCGACGTGAGTCGGGGCCTCAACGGGCGCAGGACGAATAGCTTTTTCTTTACCTTCAGTCAGTAAAGGAAGACCCATTTCGTCGATTTCAGCCTTGAGTCTGGCGTCTTTGCATCCGCTAACGCCGATAATGCGCAATCCAGTAGACGCGACAACTTTCTGCAACGCTGACCAGTTTACTGGGCTTTCAAGACCACTCACGTTAACCACGACGGGAGCATGTTTTAAAAAAGCAGGTGCCTGCGCGATTTTGTCTTCCAACGCCTGACGAATAACCTCGGGTTCTGCTTCATGTAAGTGAACCACTGATAAGGTGAAGCTACTGCCTTTAAGCTCGATTGGCGTGTTTGACATCCTGGCCTTACTCAATTTGCTATTTATCATCCCCAGCGCGGGGTGATATTCCGAAGACTATAAGGCATGTTATAGTCAGTATTATATTGAGGCAAGCCACCATTCCGTGAATTCAGAGTAAAAGATATGTTTTGTGTGATCTACCGAAGCAGTAAACGTGACCAGACCTATTTATATGTCGAAAAAAAAGACGATTTCTCGCGAGTTCCTGAAGAACTGATGAAAGGATTTGGTCAGCCGACGCTGGCAATGATGTTGCCGCTTGATGGCCGTAAAAAGCTCGTTAATGCCGATCTGGAAAAAGTAAAACAGGCACTCACCGAGCAGGGCTATTATTTACAAATACCACCACCGCCAGAAGATTTACTTAAACAGCATCTGGCTGCGGCGAAACAAAATACACCAGACGCGAAACGTTAAACTGCATCCGGCAGCAGCACGCCCCATCGATGCAGTACCTGAAATCGATAACTACGTTAGGGGAAAATAATGTATCAACATCATAACTGGCATGGTGCTCTGCTGGATTATCCGGTGAGTAAGGTGGTTTGCGTAGGGAGTAACTATGCCAACCACATTAAAGAGATGGGCGGAACCCCTCCGGAAGAGCCGGTGTTGTTTATCAAACCGGAAACTGCGCTGTGCGATTTGCGCCAGCCGCTGGTGATCCCATCTGATATGGGTTCAGTTCACCATGAAGTTGAGCTGGCGGTACTGATTGGCGCGACCCTACGTCAGGCGACGGAAGAACATGTGCGCAAAGCCATCGCGGGCTATGGCGTCGCGTTGGATCTGACCCTGCGTGATATTCAGGGCAAAATGAAGAAAGCGGGGCAGCCGTGGGAAAAAGCGAAGGGTTTTGATAACTCTTGTCCGCTGTCGGGGTTTATTCCGGTGGCCGAGTTTAACGGCGATCCGCAGGATACGATGCTGGGGTTAACGGTCAACGGTGAAACACGCCAGCACGGCTCCACGGCGGATATGATCCATCAAATCGTTCCTTTGATTGCCTATATGAGTCGTTTCTTTACCCTCAAAGCGGGCGATGTTGTGTTGACGGGGACGCCAGCAGGTGTTGGGCCGTTAAACAGCGGTGATGAGCTGGCCATCAGTTTTCATGGTCAAACGCTGACGACACGCGTGCTGTAATCTCTTCTTGCCGCCTTTTCGGGCGGCAAAACTTGCATCAGCGTGCCAGACTGGTTATAAGGTGCAGCTTTATTGCAATAGCGGATACCCTGATGAGCGACATACCTTTCTGGCAAAGTAAAACCCTGGATGAAATGACCGATGCCGAGTGGGAGTCATTATGTGACGGGTGTGGTCAATGCTGCCTGCATAAGCTGATGGATGAAGACACCGACGAAATTTATTTTACCAACGTCGCGTGTAAGCAGCTCAATATCAAAACCTGTCAATGCCGTAATTACGAACGCCGATTCGAGTACGAGCCTGACTGTATCAAACTGACGCGCGATAATCTGCCTACCTTTGAATGGCTGCCGATGACCTGTGCTTATCGTCTGTTAGCGGAAGGTAAAGGGCTGCCGGAGTGGCATCCACTGCTGACGGGGTCCAAAGCGGCAATGCACGGCGAGCGTATTTCAGTACGTCATATTGCGGTGAAAGAATCGGAAGTGCGTGACTGGCAGGACCATATTTTGAACAAACCTTCATGGGCGGACTAAGCCGCCCATCGATTAGCAGGCGTAAGGGCTTAAGACTTTTTCGCCTGATACATCTCATCTCCATGGTTGTCATCTTCAACCCAGAAATTGATGTTGAATTGGGCGTCGTCGCTTAATTCAACGCGATGCCAGTACTGCGGCGGGCTGGTCGCGAACTGACCGGCATTAATCACCACTTTTACTTCAGGCTCTTTTGCGTCTTCATTGGCAAAACCGTAATACGTTACCGTACCTTCCATCACACAAAGCTGGCCAAAAACGCCTGCTGCAGTGTTATGGTGAGAAAGAAGTGCTGCGGGGACATTGTCTTTGGTAAAGAAGGGAGTAGAGCGTTTAACTTTCCAGTTTGCCGGGATGCGTAAATGGGACATAAGACATCTCCTTGGTGTGGCATCTATAAGATGTATTTAATATACATCTTATAGATGCCAGCAGGCAATGAATTTAAGCCAAAAAAAACGCTCCCGAAGGAGCGTCTCTGTTAGCGACCGAAGAGGTCACGTTTTTTCGGTTTGAACGGTTGTGCTATCACCACCAGCACGGCGACTACCAGGTAGGCAGTGAAGATCCCCAACAGCCACTGCGGCATTTCCAGGGTTAAAAAAGACCACTGGCGCTCAGCACAGTCACCGGACGCTAAAAACACCTGCGGCAGCCATTTGTCCAGTGGCAGCCAGCTTGGGAAGCGTGCGGCAAAATCACAGGTCATAAACGGGGACGGGTGCAGCTGAATCATGGTGTGCTCATATGCTAACTGAAGTCCGCGCCAGGCACTGTAAATCCAGATTATCATCGCCACATAACGCAGCGGTGTTTTTGGTGCAATAGCACCCACCAGCCCTGCACCCATAACGCCAAATAATGCGCTACGTTCGTAAATACACAACACGCAAGGTTTTAGCAGCATGACGTGCTGGAACCACAGCGCAACGAGCTCCAGCGCAAAGGCGGTTAACGCCAACAATAACCATGCCCCACGACCTCGGGAGCACTGGTTTAAAAATCGCAACATAATCATTTCCCTGCAACATGCGTAGAGACCGCAGTTTAAACCAATTCACTTTATGCGCCACTAGCGGGAATTGAAAATTTGCGTAATCGGATAATTATCATGCAAAAAGTCAAACCGGGCAGTGATTTGCCCGGTTAATTGTTATGAAAGTGTAGCTAACCAGCCCGTTTGGGTCATCCACTCGGTCACCGGGACAAGCGTGAACTCGACGCAAAGCAGACCGACGAGCGTCAGGACGAGAGTATAAGGCAGAGCCATCCACACCATGCGACCATACGAGAGGCGAATTAACGGCGCCAGTGCAGAGGTCAGCAGGAACAGGAATGCAGCCTGGCCGTTTGGCGTGGCCACCGAAGGCAGGTTGGTCCCGGTATTGATCGCCACCGCTAACAGCTCATACTGATTGAGGCTGATGGTCCCCTGTTCCAGCGCGGCTTTGGCCTCGTTAATGTAAATGGTGCCGACAAATACGTTATCAGAAATAGAAGACAGTAGGCCATTGAAGAGATAGAACAGCGTCAGTTGGGCATGTTCTGAGGATTGCAATACGAACTGAATGATCGGCGAGAAGAGCTGTTGATCGATAATCACCGCAACAACAGAGAAGAACACGGTCAGCAGGGCGGTGAAGGGCAGCGACTCGGTAAAGGCTTTACCTATCGCATGTTCGTCGGTGACTCCCGTCAAGGAGGTTGCCATAATGATGACTGACAAACCGATCAATCCTACTTCAGCCAGATGCAGGGCCAACGCAACTACCAGCCAGACGCCAATAATCGCCTGGACAATCAGTTTGATTTTGTCCTGGCGGGTACGTTGCTGGCGGCTCTGATCGTCAAACTGTTGCAGGACATCACGGACGGTCTCCGGCAGCGTTTCGCCATAGCCAAACCAGCGCAATTTCTCGACCAGTACACAGGTTAACAGACCGCAAATCAGTACCGGGACGGTAACCGGCGACATGCGCAGGAAGAAGTCGCCAAAATGCCAGCCAGCCGCTTTGGCGATAATCAGGTTTTGTGGCTCGCCCACCATGGTCATCACGCCGCCTAACGCCGTACCGACACCCGCGTGCATCATCAAGCTACGCAGAAAACCACGGAACTGCTCAAGAACGACCTTATTGTGCTGATCGATATGGCTGTCATCGAGCATGTTGTTGTCTTCCGCGCGGGAAGAGGCAACGCGATGGTAGATGCCATAAAAACCGACCGCAACGCTGATTACCACGGCCACGACGGTCAGCGCATCAAGGAACGCCGAGAGGAAAGCGGCCGCAACACAAAATGCCAGCGACAGCAGCGTTTTGGAGCGAATAGTGAGTAGCAGACGCGTGAAAATAAACAGTAGCAACTGCTTCATAAAGTAGATGCCTGCCACCATAAACATCAGCAGCAATAACACCTCAAGGTTTGCGGCAACCTCTTCACGAACATGCGTTGCGCTGGTCATACCAATAATGACAGCTTCGATAGCCAACAGCCCGCCAGGCAGCAGTGGGTAGCATTTTAACGCCATCGCCAGCGTGAAAATGAACTCGGCCACCAGCAACCAGCCGGCGATAAAGGGGTTGATGAAAAAAATAATCGGGTTAACGACTAAGAAGACAAGCAGTGCAAGTTTGTACCAGTCTGGTGATTGACCTAAAAAATTGCGCCACATCGCGCGGCCCCATGATAGCTCCATGGTGATTTCCCTACCTTTAAAAATGAAATCATATTTTTATGTTTGACCGCAAAGCTTAGCGGGAGGAGGGAGTACAGGCAAGCTATTCACAAGACTGGCAAGGTTGGCTGTACTGTAGCGTTATTTGGAAAATGAAGCCTTGATCCACTTTTTCTTCATTGCGTCAGCTATCAGCTAAGATACCCATCTGGTATGATGTGTGTAACTATGTTTTGCTGTGTAATGGAATTTTTACTATGGTCATTAAGGCGCAAAGCCCGGCTGGGTTCGCGGAAGAGTACATCATTGAAAGTATCTGGAATAACCGCTTCCCACCTGGCACTATTTTGCCCGCTGAACGTGAACTCTCCGAACTTATTGGGGTGACACGTACCACGCTACGCGAAGTATTGCAGCGTCTGGCGCGAGATGGCTGGTTGACCATTCAACACGGCAAACCGACGAAGGTAAATAACTTCTGGGAAACCTCCGGGCTGAATATTCTTGAAACGCTGGCGCGCCTCGATCACGAGAGTGTTCCGCAGCTGATTGATAATCTGCTGTCTGTGCGTACCAATATTTCGACGATCTTTGTTCGTACTGCGTTTCGCCAGCATCCTGATAAAGCACAGGAGGTTCTGGCGACGGCAAATCAGGTGGCTGACCACGCTGACGCATTTGCCGATCTGGACTATAACATTTTCCGCGGTCTGGCATTTGCCTCCGGCAATCCGATTTACGGTTTGATCCTCAACGGTATGAAAGGATTATATACCCGCATTGGCCGCCATTATTTTGCCAACCCGGAAGCGCGCGCGCTGGCGCTGAGCTTCTACCACAAGCTGTCAGAACTCTGCGAGCAGGGTGCTCATGAGCAGGTGTATGAAACGGTGCGCCGCTACGGTCACGACAGTGGCGAGATTTGGCATCGTATGCAGAAGAATCTGCCGGGCGATTTGGCGATTCAGGGCCGTTAATCGCTCAAAGCCGGATGGCGACGCCAAAGCGTCTTATCCGGCCTGGAATGCATGCACTTCGTAGGCCGGATAAGGTGTTTACACCGCCTCCGGCAATAAGATTTACAGACCGTTCATCCTTGGCGGACAACGCTCCAACAGCTCCACGCTGCCATCTTCATTCTGCTGCTCCAGCATCACATCAAAACCCCAAAGCCGGTGTACATGCTTGAGCACTTCTTTGCGTCCTTTATCCAACGGTGCGCGGTTATGCGGAATATAGCGCAAGGTGAGCGAACGGTCGCCACGCAGATCGACATTCCAGATTTGAATATTCGGCTCCAGGTTGCTCAGGTTGTATTGCGACGACAACCTGTTGCGGATCTCACGATATCCTTCCTCGTTATGAATCGCAGAAATCTCCAGATAGTTGTGACGATCGTCATCCAGCACGGTGAACAGGCGGAAATCGCGCATTACCTTCGGTGACAGGAACTGGCTGATAAAACTCTCATCTTTGAAATCGCGCATCGCGAAATGCAGGGTTTCCAGCCAGTCGGAACCCGCTATATCCGGGAACCAGTATTTGTCCTCCTCGGTCGGCGACTGACAAATACGTTTGATATCCTGGAACATGGCAAACCCCAGGGCATAAGGGTTTATCCCGCTATACCACGGGCTGTTGTATGGTGGCTGAAATACCACATTGGTATGGCTATGCAGAAACTCCAGCATAAACCGTTCGGTGACTTTACCTTCATCATAAAGGTGGTTCAGGATGGTGTAATGCCAGAAAGTGGCCCAGCCCTCGTTCATCACCTGCGTCTGTTTCTGCGGATAAAAATACTGGCTGACCTTGCGTACAATGCGTAGCACTTCACGTTGCCAGGACTCCAGCAGCGGGGCGTTCTTCTCCATGAAGTACAGCAGGTTTTCCTGTGGCTCAGAGGGATAACGCCGGGCTTCCGCCACGCTTTTCTCTTCCTCTTTCTTCGGTAGCGTGCGCCACAACATATTGACCTGACTTTGCAGATACTCTTCACGACTTTTCTGCCGGGCTTTCTCTTCCTGTAGGGAGATTTTTTGCGGGCGTTTGTAACGGTCAACGCCGTAGTTCATCAGCGCATGACAGGAGTCGAGGAGCTTTTCGACTTCATCCACCCCGTAGCGTTCTTCACACTGGGTTATATAGTTTCGTGCGAAGATTAGGTAATCGACGATGGAACTGGCATCCGTCCAGCTACGAAACAGGTAGTTGTTTTTGAAGAAGGAGTTGTGTCCGTAGCAGGCATGCGCCATCACCAGCGCCTGCATGGTGATGGTGTTCTCCTCCATCAGATACGCGATACACGGATTGGAGTTGATAACAATCTCATAGGCCAGTCCCTGCTGACCATGCTTATACAAGCGCTCGGTTTCAATAAACTTTTTACCAAACGACCAGTGAGGATAGTTGATCGGCATCCCGACGCTGGAGTAAGCGTCCATCATCTGTTCGGAGGTGATCACCTCGATTTGGTGCGGGTAGGTATCCAGTCTGTAGAGTTTCGCCACGCGGTCTATCTCTGCCAGATAGACATCCAGCAGATCAAACGTCCAGTCGGGTCCATCGCTTAACCGTGTGCTGTCCTTGTTCATGGAATCAATCGTAGCCATTCGCGCACCCTCATTGTTGGCGGCACTCTCTGTCTGGAGTACCTCATTTCAAGCATAGATCATGGTGTTAAAAAACGTGCTGCGGCAGAAATTTTTTCTTTGCGATTTCTCGTTAGCGAGGCGTTGAAAAACGGCATGGTCGCAAAATTTTATGCTGGATAAAAATAACGCACAGCAGGAGATGCCAAAGCAGAGAGTTCCCCGCCATCACCGCTATATGTGAGATAAGTCACCATAAAAAAGCCATATGTTGAATAATATTTTCAACTGAGTTATCAAGATGTAATTAGATGATTGTTCTTTTACTGTTAACGGAGTGGCTATGCGAGTTGTCATACTGGGAAGTGGTGTCGTTGGCGTGACCAGCGCCTGGTACTTAAGTCAGGCTGGACACGATGTCACCGTCATTGATCGTGAGCCCGGTCCGGCACTGGAAACCAGTGCGGCGAACGCGGGGCAAATATCTCCAGGTTATGCGGCACCATGGGCGGCACCAGGCGTACCGCTTAAAGCAATCAAATGGATGTTTCAGCGCCACGCTCCGCTGGCCGTTCGTCTTGACGGAACCCAGTTTCAGTTGAAATGGATGTGGCAGATGCTGCGCAACTGCGACACCAGCCACTACATGGAAAATAAAGGACGCATGGTGCGACTGGCGGAATACAGCCGTGATTGTCTGAAAGCGCTGCGCGCCTCTACCGGTATTGAGTATGAAGGACGTCAGGGCGGAACCCTGCAACTGTTCCGTACCGCTCAACAGTATGAGAACGCCACTCGCGACATCGCCGTGCTCGAAGACGCTGGCGTGCCATATCAGCTCCTGGAAGCAAATCGTCTGGCGGAAGTCGAACCGGCACTGGCAGAAGTAGCGCACAAACTGACCGGCGGTCTGCGTTTACCGAATGATGAAACCGGCGACTGCCAGTTGTTTACCCAGCGTCTGGCGCAGATGGCGGAGCAGGCGGGCGTTAAGTTTCGCTTTAACACCCCGGTCGATAAGCTGCTGAGCGATGGTGAGCAGATTTATGGCGTCCAGTGCGGCGAAGAGATTATCAAAGCCGATGCCTATGTGATGGCGTTTGGTTCGTATTCCACGGCGATGCTGAAAGGGATCGTTGATATCCCGGTCTATCCGCTCAAAGGCTATTCGTTGACTATTCCGGTAGCGCAAGACGACGGTGCGCCGGTTTCTACTATCCTTGATGAAACTTACAAAATCGCTATTACCCGCTTTGACAATCGTATTCGGGTTGGCGGCATGGCGGAGATTGTCGGTTTTAATACAGAGCTGCTACAACCTCGTCGTGAAACGCTGGAAATGGTCGTACGCGATCTCTTCCCGCGCGGTGGTCATGTGGAGCAGGCAACCTTCTGGACCGGACTGCGTCCGATGACGCCGGACGGTACGCCAGTGGTGGGGCGCACCCGCTTTAAGAATCTGCTGCTCAATACCGGCCACGGCACGCTGGGCTGGACCATGGCCTGCGGTTCCGGTCAGTTGCTGAGCGATATCCTTTCTGGCCGTACGCCAGCCATACCTTATGACGATCTGAGCGTGGCGCGTTACAGTCCGGGGTTTACCCCCTCTCGTCCACGGCATTTACATGGCGCACATAACTGATAAGGACGTGAGATGACCCGCCCGATACTGGCCAGCATTGACCTGCAGGCGTTGAAACAAAATCTGACCATTACCCGCCAGGCAGCGCCGGACGCTCGCGTCTGGTCGGTGGTGAAAGCCAATGCATATGGACACGGCATTGAACGCGTCTGGAATGCGCTGGGCACAACCGATGGTTTTGCCATGCTCAATCTTGAAGAGGCGATAACCCTGCGCGAGCGCGGATGGAAAGGCCCGATACTCATGCTGGAGGGTTTTTTCCACGCTGAAGACCTGACGGTATATGACAATTATCGACTGACCACCTGTGTACACAGTAACTGGCAGCTAAAAGCATTGCAGAATGCCCGCCTCAAAGCACCGCTCGATGTTTACCTGAAGGTGAACAGCGGTATGAACCGGCTTGGGTTTTTACCGGAAAGAGTTCCAACGGTCTGGCAACAGCTGCGGGCGATGCCCAACGTCGGCGAAATGACGCTGATGTCGCATTTTGCAGATGCAGAGCACCCGGAAGGTATCCAGGAAGCAATGGCGCGTATTGCGCTGGCAACAGAAGGACTGGAGTGCAGACGGTCACTGTCGAATTCGGCCGCCACGCTGTGGCACCCTGAAGCGCACTATGACTGGGTTCGTCCGGGTATTATTTTGTATGGCGCGTCGCCTTCGGGACAATGGCGGGACATCGCCAACACCGGCCTGAAGCCAGTGATGACTCTGAGCAGCGAGATAATCGGCATACAAACGCTGAAAGCTGGCGATCGGGTGGGTTACGGTGGCCGTTACACCGCCAGCGGCGAGCAGCGCATTGGAATAGTGGCGACCGGCTATGCAGACGGTTATCCGCGCCATGCGCCAAGCGGAACGCCTGTGCTGGTGGACGGTGTACGTACCGGGACGGTAGGGACAGTCTCAATGGATATGCTGGCGGTAGATCTGACACCGTGCCCGCAGGCAGGGATCGGGACGCCGGTAGAGCTGTGGGGCAAAGAGATTAAAATTGACGATGTAGCTACCTCAGCAGGAACGGTGGGCTACGAGTTAATGTGTTCTTTGGCGCTGCGCGTACCGGTTATGACGGTGTAACATTTACGGGGCTGCCTGATGGCGCTGCACTGATCCGGCCTGTAGATTCAGTGCATTTTACAGGCCGGGTAAGGCGCTGCCGCCACCCGGCAAACAACATCCTCTTTACTCATCCTCGTCTTCAGCAACGCGAACACCGACCTTCAGCACTGCATTATCTTCCTTCTCGGCCACCGTCCAGATCATGCCAGCGAATTCCACCTGGTCACCGACGACCGGCGCGGCACCAAGCAGATGCTGGACAATTTCACCCAGCGTTTGCTGCTTATCACGATACTCTGTGCCATCATCCAGGCCATAAATCAGCGCCACATCGGCATATTTCGCGCTGGCTTCCAGAATAAAATCACCGAAGAAGCGCTGGTCTAACGACACTGGTGGTGACTGGCTGAATAGCTTGCCGAGAGCGGGGAGATCGCGCTCGCGACCAATAACACACAATACGTCGCCTTCGCGCAGACGCGTGCTGCCGGAGGGGTGAAACAGCACGTTGTCACGAAACAGGGCGGCTATTCGCGTTTCTTCCGGCATATGCAGGTCGCGCAGCGCGGCACCCACACACCACTTATCTGCGCTGAGCTGATAAACAAACTGCTCCCACGGGTTATCTGGGTGAATATCGAGACCAATGCGCGAAACGGGCCAGCCGACAGGAGGGACCACCACCTTGGCTTTTTTCGCGGCCCATGAAAGTGACGTTCCCTGAAACAGCAACGAGATCAGTACCACGAAGAAGGCGACGTTAAAGAACAGGCGCGCGTTCTCTAGGCCCGCCATCATTGGGAAGACGGCGAGGATGATCGGCACCGCGCCGCGCAAACCCACCCAACTGATGAAAATACGCTCGCGCAGATTAAAGCCACGAAACGGCAGCAGTCCGGCGAAGACCGAAAGCGGGCGGGCAATGAATATCATCCACGCAGACAAAATCAGCGCAGGGATTGCGATAGGCAGCAGGTCGGAAGGCGTAACCAGCAGTCCAAGCACCAGGAACATGGCGATTTGCGCCAGCCAGGCCAGACCGTCAAAGTTTTGCAGAATACCAAATCGGTTGCGGATGGGGCGATTCCCCAGCAGGAAACCACACAGATAAACCGCCAGAATACCGCTGCCTTCCAGCGCAGTGGTCAGGGCAAAAATCAGGATCCCACCGCTTAACGCCAAGAGTGGATACAGTCCGGCAGGCAGAGAAATGCGGTTAATCATCTGCTGGAGCATATATCCACCGCCAAGACCGATAGCGATTCCTAAGCCAAACTGCTGGATAATGTGCACCGCGAACATCCAGCTTAAACCGGTCTCGTGATTTTGGATCATGGCGATGAGTGTGATGGTCAAAAACACGGCCATCGGGTCATTACTACCGGATTCAATTTCCAGCGTAGAGCCAACGCGTTCGTTAAGCCCCTTACCGCCAAGCAGGGAAAAGACCGCCGCGGCGTCAGTTGAACCAACAATCGCGCCAATCAGCAGTCCTTCGATAAGATCCAGATGAAACAGCCACGCGGCCATCATGCCAGTGAGTCCGGAAGTAATCAGCACACCGACCGTCGCCAACGATAGCGCCGGGCCTAACGCAACGCGAAAAGAGCTGGCCTGAGTGCGCATGCCGCCGTCGAGTAGGATAACCGCCAGTGCCAGGTTACTCACCATGTAGGCGAAAGGATAGTTATCGAAAGGTATGCCGCCAATACCATCCACACCCGCTAACATACCGATAGCGAGAAATATCACCAGAATTGGGATACCGAGACGTGATGAGAATGAACTGAGTAAGATACTGCAGGTGACGAGAACGGAACCCAAAATAAAAAGGCTAATAATTGCTGCGGCATCCAACGTTCGGTTACTCCTGAATTACGCTGTTTCGTATTAATAAACCCTACCATAATAACGACAGAAACAGCGTTTTACTTAGCCCCATTAGCTGCTTTTTTTACGATTTTAGTACCGGATGCCCACTTAAGGTGAGCTGAGTGCTGTTTTTATCGTTTTTCAGCACCGCTCTGGCTCCCAGCGGCAGGGTGACGGTGCGTTGTTCATGGCCAAAATCGAGGCCGCCGATCAACGGAACGGACAGCCTGGTGCGCAGAAAATCACAAACTGAATCAAGATTGTAACCAGCGTCGTAATCATTCGGCGCGCTGCCGCTAAAACTGCCGAGGATAATGGCGTTTTGCTGGGCCAGTATTCCCGCGTGGTACAGTTGCAGCAGCATGCGCTCGACACGGAATGGATGCTCGTTAATGTCTTCCAGCACCAAAATGCCGTTTTTGATGGCCGGCATCCACGGTGTACCCATCAGCGAAATGATCATCGCCAGATTTCCGCCCCACAGTGTACCTTCAGTCGCGCACTGCGGACCGTCACCCTGCCATTCGAGGGTAAATTGGGCATTACGCAATGCTTGCCAGAAATGGTGCTCGGTGAATGTGTTCATCTCCTCGGCACCGAAGTTGGCCGCCAGCATCGGGCCGCTGAAGCTAATCACATTCCCTTGAGCCAGTAGACCACACTGGATCGCCGTAAAATCGCTGTGCCCGCACAGCAGCAGCGGATCTTGTTGCTGGCGGGCTGCCAGCCCTTGCCAGTCAATATCTTCCAGTAAACGGCTCGCGCCATAGCCGCCACGTACCGCCATCACAATGGTATTGGGGGTTTTCAGATTAACGAGCGAGTTCACATCAGCAAGCCTTTCTGCCTCTGTACCCGCAAAACGCTGGCAGCGGCGCGCAATGACCGCTGAATTATCGACCTGATGACCGGCCTCAGTAAGACGTGCAAGCCCACGTAACGCAGCCTGCTGATTGATACAGTAGCCCGACGGGGCAATTAAGTGAAACCGGGACATGGCATTTCCTTGCTACAACTAAAACCAAATGTATATCATGCCGCGTAGGTATGTCGTTGTCACCTCAGCGACAGGTTCCGGCTATAAGGATAGATGACGTGAAATTGAGATGGTTTGCTTTTTTGGTTGTATTACTTGCGGGCTGTAGTTCAAAACATGATTACAAAAACCCGCCGTGGAATGCTGAAGTTCCGGTTAAACGCGCAATGCAATGGATGCCGATCAGTGAAAAAGCCGGTGCGGCCTGGGGTGTCAGTCCACAATTGATTACCGCTATTATTGCCATTGAATCAGGCGGTAATCCGAATGCGGTCAGTAAGTCTAATGCGATTGGTCTGATGCAGTTAAAAGCCTCGACTTCAGGCCGCGATGTTTATCGTCGCATGGGATGGAGCGGAGAGCCGTCGACCAGCGAGTTGAAAAACCCCGAACGCAATATCTCCATGGGGGCCGCATACCTGAGCATTCTGGAGACCGGGCCGCTGGCAGGGATTGAGGATCCACAGGTGATGCAGTATGCGCTGGTAGTATCGTACGCTAACGGAGCGGGAGCATTGCTGCGAACGTTCTCTTCCGACAGGAAGAAAGCCATCAATAAGATCAACGATCTCAGCCCGGATGAATTTATTGAACATGTTGCGGACAATCATCCGGCGCCGCAAGCTCCGCGCTATATCTGGAAGCTTCAGCAAGCGCTGGATGTAATGTAATTCAGGTGATGTTAATCGCGCACTTTGTTCGACTTTTCCCGGGCCTCGCGCTCAAGGGAAAAAATAATCCGCTGTAAGTTCCGCTCCACCGCCGGGCCGACGTTGAGAAAACGAAAGCTCAGGCGGGGAGTGGTAATGGTTTCGTTTTTACTGTCGATAACTTTGCGTTCGCTAATGGAAATAAGCTGGGCGTCAACGTGATACACTCCCCATTGTTCCATGTTCAGTTCAACCTGCGCGAAGCGTATACCTTCTACCAGTCCTTCTGGTTTTGCCGTTTCTAACAGCCCGCCCATACCGCCAAGCGACAAATCGAATAAGCGAAAGCACAGCGTGCTGTTGTCCGGCATTTTTGCCGTGCAGCGATAGGGAGGATGCAGCGGAGCGCCGATGCGGAAATATTCCCGACGCTGAACAAACCACAGGGAAGGCGGCAAGGATGAAATAAACGCTGGCAGTTGCTGATACTCACCTTTTTTTAACTGTGGCAGGGTGAATTCTACTTTGGCTCCCTGCGTTTCGGCGATAATCGAGATCTGACTGGCCCGCTGTACGGCCTGGTTTTCATATTCCTGGCTACCAAAATCCATGACCAGCTCGTCCGGGCTGACGGCCAGAACTTTGCTGATGAACTGGCCGCCCGACCAGGAGATACGCAGTGGAACCTGCTGCGATTTTAAGTCCCGAAGTACACCTAACACCGCTAACGGATTTTGCTTCAGGAACTGCTCATTGTAGTTACTCACACCTAATGACTCCCGGATGCCTGGTTTGTCGTTGGATTATCGGCATCAATCAACGGAACTTAATACAAATGGATGAAATTTTTTACCAACGCCAATGAATTAAGTCTGCGTGAAAACAGCATATAGCGATGGTTTGCCTATACTTTAAAGGCTGGCGCAAGAATGTCTTGCGCGTGCGTTCACTGGAAAGAGGGCCTGAAAATGGGAATTATTGCCTGGATTATTTTTGGTCTGATTGCGGGGGTTATCGCCAAACTGATTATGCCGGGGCGCGATGGCGGTGGATTTATCCTGACCTGTATTCTCGGTGTTGTCGGTGCTGTGGTCGGTGGATGGCTGGCAACGATGTTTGGTATCGGCGGCGATGTCAGCGGGTTTAATCTCCACAGCTTCCTGGTGGCCGTGGTCGGCGCGATTGTTGTGCTGGGTGTCTTCCGACTGGTGCGGCGAGATTAATCGAACGGCCCCCGCGGGGGCCGTTTCTCTGTATTGCTAAGTCAGAACTGATACTCAATCCCCGCCCAGTAATTACGGCCTTCTTCAATAAATCCTTCACTATAAACGTACTGCGTATCGAACAGGTTATTGACCGACGCGTTAACGCTGAATCCGTGACCGATGGCGTAGTCAGCGCGTAAATGGGTAATGGCGAAACCAGCGGCTTTCTGTGAGCCGTCGCTATTGCTATAGCTCGACGAACGGGCCTCTTCTGACAGCGTAATACTGAGCGGATCCCATGGCTTCAGCGTCATCCAGGCAGTCAGGGTTTGCGTTGGCAGGTCGGTAATCTTGCCGATGTCGCTGCGTTTGACGTCTGCATGAATAAGGCCGTAGCTCAGACCGACATCCAGTATATCAAAGACTTTACCTTTAACGCCTGCATCCAGACCGGTGTAATCCACCCGGCCGCTGTTCTGATTCTGAATGGTGTCGGCATCAATATTGTGTGAAAGGATGGCGTCGCTGATGCGGTTGTAATACACGCTGGCTTCGAATCCCCAGTTCTGACTAAGTGACCCATTCCAGGTCAGATCCACGCTGCGGGCGCGTTCAGGTTTAAGCTGCGGATTGACCAGCGCCACCTGGTTATAGGCCGGTTTTGAGGTCGTGTAGCGTTCTTTCAACGTAGGAAAACGCGTTCTGTCAGAATAGGACAGCGCTAATGTGTCTGCATTTTCGAAGTGATATTTGGTCATCATCTGCCAGTTGAAGGCCGACTGATTGTTGTCATCATAGTGGGTGACGCTACCATTTTTTTCGTGCTTCATGCCTTCCAGACTGTCACGCCAGTCATAGCTTATTCCCGCCACTACATCGACATTATCCGCCGCCGCCCACTGATATTCACTGGCAACAGACCAGGTACGGTCTTCGTAACGGTCGTAAGCCGCATTCGGTGCGCCTTTCTCGCGGTGAACATCATCCTTCCAGTTTACGGCGAAAGAGAGCAGGTCGTTTTCACGCATATCCGCAGCGAGCTGCAGGCCAGCTCCATCGCTATAGTCTGAATAATGACTGTAGTTGCCTTTTTTGTTTTTCAGATCGGCAAGCGAGTTGTACATCATCAACGTATTTTCAAAGGTATCGCGATACAGACGGCTTTTCAGAGTGAAACGATCGCCCAGATGGGTGGTGCCCTGATAGTAATAGCTCTCTTTATCGTACTGTGGCCATTGCCAGTAGCGTGATTTCTGACTGCTGGTCCCGGCATATGGTGGGTTATCTTTTTCACCGTCCTGATTAATATAGGTCAGGACATATTCATCATCGCCGCGAGGGGTAAAGCCCAGCTTCACGATGCCGCGTTTATCATCGGCGGACGAGTTGGCAATCTTGCCGTGACTGCCCGCAACCGGATTGTCCACGCCGTGCGGTAAGCCAAGGAAATCCTGCTTCAACTGGCTGCCGCTGAGCTGAATGTACCCCAGATCGTTACTGGCGCCAAATGAAGCGTGCATATCGTGAGCGTTGTCTTTGCTACGACTCCAGCCCTGGCGATAACCGATGCTGCCTTCAATTGGTTTGGTGGGCTTTTTGGTGGTGATATTAATGGCACCGCCCATCTGGTTAGGCCCTTGTAGCAGAGATGAGTAGCCTTTGGATACTTCAACTGAAGCGATATCGGATGTCAGAAAACGGCCTAAATCGAGGTTGCCGTCATAGGGGATGTACACCGGCACACCGTCAAAAAAGACGGGAACCTGACGGCTGTCAAAACCGCGTACTTTCACCTGCTGCTCATTGCGGTTGCCCGACTTTTGCAGCACCACGCCGGGGACGACGCTTAGCGCCTGCGCCACGTTTTGTTTATCCAACTGTTGGATCGTTTCCTGGCCGAGAACCGTAGTGGTTGCCGCAGAGGCCGGGCTTGACCAGACGGTCATGGTTTCGCTTTCTTGCCCAGCAAAAGCACTGTGCGCGAAAGCAAACGACAGGGCTGTGTAAAGACAACTTTTGTTGAAATTCATTATTGTTAGTCCATTTTTTAATGTTATATGCCACGTGCGTCCGGGCTCAGGTTAACTTTGATATCCGCAGGTGGAGCGTAATAAGGTGCGGAAGTGATAAAGAGCCTGATGCCACAGTCGAGATAACCCGCCAGCGAGGCGAGGGTAATGCCGCCAGTCAGCGCCAGCGTGCAATGGGGGGCCAGTGAAGGTGCCAGGCGGGCAATGTCTGTCGCCTGCTCAGGGGTGAATTTGTCGAGTTGCAGAATATCGGGCGCGGCGCGTAGCGCGGCTAATGCTTCATCTGGCGTATCCGCCTCGACGACGATCTTTTTTTCTGGCGCATGGCTGCGTAAGCGCGCAACCGCGTTTGTCCAGTCGTTTGGGTTGGTAAGAAAACGGCGGTGATTAGCGAACAGCAGCACCGTTTCGGCGCATCCTCCGCGATGAATAATGCCCCCGGCGGCGAGTATTGCCTGAGTCGCCAACGAACGCGTGCCGGGAATGGCTTTGCGGGTGCAGGCAATCTGCCCATCAGGATAGCGTTGGCGCAGTTGGCTCAACATGCTCTCAAGATAGCCCGAAACTCCGCAGCTCCACTCCAGGACATTTTGTACCGCTTTCCAGCCCTGGTGCAGCGCCGCCGCATTCCCATGCGCACAAATCAATCGCTGTCCTGCACTTACCTGTTCACCATCGGCCACCATGTCGCTGACTGTCAGCCCTAATGACGTCAGCATTTGTCTGGCAACGGCGGTGCCGCTAACACACCCGCCCTGGCGATGGTAAAACGCCATAACGCCCGGCTGTGCGCCAATTCCCAACGCGCGGGTAGTCAGATCGCCGCCCTGAATATCTTCCAGCAGCAGCGCGTCGGTTTGCGCCTGCGAAAAGTAGATCATCGCAGCGCCTCCCGTGGGACGCTGTCCCACCAGATAAGCGCCCAGTCACGGCTGGCAGGGGCAATCGCGCGTGGATCCTGCTGCTGATACCAGGTTTCCAGACGTTCGACCTCGTCGGCGCTTAGTTCGCCCATACTCCAGCGCACGTTTTCCAGAAAGCGCATCCAGGTACTATTGTCCTGCTGACAGTTGGGCCCGCGGATAAAATCAACGTGCGCGTGGATCCCCATCTGATACAGGACATTAAGCGCATAGATATAGTTGGGAAGTTCAATCACCTCGCGGCCCAGCGCACGTTGAATGGTGGGGGAAACGAAAGATGAACTGACGAGATGGGTGGTGTAAACCCGCAGCCGGGCCTGATTATTCAGTTTGGTCATCGCCTGGCGCATATCGGCAACCAGCGTAGAGCGCGAGGCTACGGCGATATCGCACTGGGGTAAATCATCCCAGTGTTCTTCCCAGGCCCGCTGCACCCACTGTACGTGACGGGCGTTCATTTGCACAGCGCGGCGGGCAGCAACGCTCAGCATTCCCTGGCTGTAATCTACGCCGTAAATTATTGGTATCTTTTTAGCCAGCGCCAGCGAGACCGTACCGGGACCGCAGCCCATATCAAACAGCGACTCCGCTCCTTGCAGGTCGATTTTCCCCAATAGCTGTAGCAAATAGCTGTCGGTTAATGAGGCGCAATTCTCTGCCATTTTTTCCGCACGTTTATCCCAGTGCTCCGGCTTTTTCTCGGTTCTGTTCGCCAGTTGTAACTGTTTACGGTAAAGATCGGCAAAATCAATGTCGTCAATGAGCATTCTTATTCCTTAATTGTGAGAGCCAAAGAGGTGGTGGGCAATTTGTGACGGTGTAACGTGATACAGCGCAGCCAGGCGATCGGTGGCGAGCTGGTGTTCAGGAAGCCCCTGCGAAACCTCACCGTTCGGTTCAACGCGTACCACGCTGTCGGCGATTGCCCGGGCGTGCAACGGATGATGCGTCGACATCAGCAGGGCCATACCCGAATTTTTCAGCGTCACCAGCGTGTCGAGCAGACGGATCTGATGCCCAAAATCCAGGCTGGAAGCGGGTTCATCCAGCAACAAAAGGCGCGGACGTTGCGCCAGCGCGCGGGCAATCAATACCAGTTGGCGCTCTCCGCCGCTCAGAGTGTTCCAGCGCCGGGGCGCCAGGTGAGAGATCCCCAGCATCGCCAGTTGTTGATGAGCAATTTCGTGTTCTTTAGCCCCGGGAACCGCAAATGCCGCCAGTTGCGGGGCCAATCCCATCATCACCATGTCCAGTGCGCTAAAGGCAAATGCGCCGTCATGCGCCTGAGGGACCCAGGCAATAGTGGCGGCGCGTTGCCGATCGTTGAGATGATTTATGGCGATGCCATCAAGCAAAATGTCACCGTGAAGCGGCGAAAGAACGCCGAGAATGGTGCGCATCAGGGTGGTTTTTCCGCTACCGTTGGCACCAAGCAGACAACAGACTGAGCCGGGCGAAACCTGAAATGAGACATCGCGTAGCACGGGCTGGTTACTGTGGTATCCCAACGACGCATGGCGGACGGTCAGTAGCGTCATGGGCGATTTCCCCGTAGCAAAAGCAGCAAAAAGAACGGTGCGCCAATAAATGCAGTCAAGATCCCCAGAGGAATTTCCGTGCTGCTAAGCGTACGGGCGAGGGTATCGGTGAGCAGCAGCAAAATGGCGCCGACTCCCATGGAAACCGGCAGCAACTGCTGGTGGTTATTGCCACTGAGGAGTCGGCCGATATGCGGCACAACCAGCCCAATCCAGCCGATGATGCCCGCGATGGCGACGGTACAGGCGGTGATTAACGTTGCGCAGACGATCAGTCCCAGACGCAGTCGGGCGACGTTGATGCCAAGCGATCGTGCTTCATCATCCGACAGGGTGAGCAGGTTCATGCGCCAGCGCAGCAGCAATAGCGGGACCAGTCCAGTGAAGATCAGCGGTGCTGAGAACCACAGATCGTGCAGCGTAATCGTTGATAAACCGCCCAGCAGCCAGAAGGTGATAGACGGGAGTTGGGTATACGGGTCGGCCAGCGTTTTGATGAGTGAAATCCCCGCGCCACATACCGTACCCAGCGCAATCCCGACCAGAACCAGCGTTAACACCGGGTCGTGGCGCTTGACTCGCCGGGTAATCAACCAGACACCGGCGACCACGAATAAACCGCCGGTGAACGCATACAGCTGAATGAACAGGATCGGTAATCCAAACAGGATTGCCGTACAGGCACCTAAACCGGCACCCGCCGCCACGCCGAGGATATCCGGCGAGACTAGCGGGTTGCGGAACATGCCCTGATAGGTGGTTCCTGCGCCTGCCAGCGCCGCGCCGAGCAGCAATGCAGCCAGAATGCGCGGCAGGCGGATTTGCCAGAAGACGATTTTGTCCTGCATCGGGACGTCATCAGTACCTGTAATAAGATTCACAACCTGTTGCGCATCCAGGCGGTACGCGCCCGATACCGCAGCGACGCTCGCGCAAAGCACCACCGCAGCAATCATCAGAAAACCGAGGGTAGATGTTTTCATCAGACTGCCACCAGACGTTGATACTGTGCATCGCTTAGCGTGGTATGCCAGAACAGTTCGCTGTAGCGCTGCATATCGGCTTTAAAGCTCTTGTTAACCTGCGGTTCAAGCCAGGCGTGCAGGCGGCGTAACCCCAGTAAACGGTTGATGCCAGGAGGTGCATCCAACCAGCCAAACGGCAGACCGCTGAGAAACAGAATGCGCCGGTCAGCAACCGCTTTGACTCCTTGCCAGACCGGATCTTCTCGTAGGTGCTGCGCTGTCATCGCATCCTGCACCAAAATAATATCGGGCTGCCAGCTGAGCAGATTTTCCATTGAAACCTGTGTGAGCCCCTGTCGTCCGGGGATGTGCGCCACATTCTGTAGCCCCAGCAGTTCTGCCGCTTCGGTATGCAGAGAACCTTGTAAACCTGTCTCCAGTCCTCTGGCACCGCGCGCGGCATAAAAACGCAGATTCGCCGCAGCTGTATGCGAGAAAGCTATTGCATTATCGATAAATCGACGGGCCAGCGCGGCCTGCATTGCAGTACGCGAGACGACGCCCAATGCTTCACCGGCTGCGTGCAACTGCCCTGGGGTATGGCGCAGTTCGCCGTTAATCAGCAGCCAGGGAATGTGAGTTTGTGCGCTCACTTGTCTGGCCTGAGAAAGCCAGGTTTCATCGGCATTGCCGCAGTCAACAACCAGGTCGGGTTTAAGCGCCAGTAACGCTTCAAGTGATAGGGTACTGGCGCGTCCTGCCAGCCTGCCCAGTTTCGGCAATGCCCGAATATCATCGTGGAACGGGATGGCGGTCTGGCGAGATAAATCAAAGGAGGAAAGCCCTACCAGTTTTTCCGGCGCGACGGCCAGCAGCAGCATGTCAGCGGGCGCCCCCGCGCTGACCACGCGTTGGGTTATATTCGGCCCTGGCGAGCCTCCAACGGCAACGGTTAGCGGCGTTTGCGCCAATGCGGGAAGATGGCGTAGCAGCAGTGCAGATGCCACGAGTTGGGCAAACATCCGTCTTGTCAGTGCCATTATCAGTATCCTGAAGGTTACAAATTCGCTATATATTTACATATACAGCGAATAAAAACATGTTCAGAATCAAATTCTCACGGATGAAAACACCGGATACCCCATAAGGGCTAGAGGGGATAGAGGCAGCTTAAATAGCGAAAAATATGACAGAAAAATCCGCGACGAAGCGCGGATTTGGGGAGTAAAACGGCTCAGGTAATGACGTTATGGCGTCGGTTGAGTCTGTTTTTTAGGCTCGGCTGGTGGTGTACTTGTCGGTGTTGGCCGCGATGCGGGTACGCTGTCACAGGGCTTCTCTTTGGCGCAGATCAGGTCAAGCATTTTTAGCGTGACGCCGTTGGTCCAGCCAAAACCATCCTGCAATGGATATTCCCCGCCACCACCGCCGGTGCCGGTGGTGCTCACGTCATATTTTTCAACCAGCTTTTTCTCTCGATCGTAGGTGTGCTGCACATTGGTAAGGAATCGCCAGGTCACATCCATCGCAACGTTATCCTGACCGTAATTCTGTAACCCGGATGCTGCGACCCACTGGAGCGGGGCCCAGCCGTTGGGGGCATCCCACTGCTGGCCGCTTTTCACCGACGTGGTAGCAAGGCCGCCCGGTTGCAGCAGATGTGCCTGGGTGGCTGTGGCGACTTTACTGGCGCGATCTTTTGCCGCCGCATTGACATACAGCGGGAACAGGGCGGCGGCCGTGAGCTGATTGCGTACTTTATGGCTTTTCAGATCGTAGTCGGCATACCAGCCTTCTTTGTCGTTCCACAGGTACTTTTCGATCCCTTTTTGTCGGGCATTAGCGAAGCCATCGTACTGCGCCGCTTTGGCATCATCACCGGCAGCCTTGCTGGCGAGGGCGATCATTTTTTCCATTTTGTACATCAACGCATTGAGATCGACCGGAACGATGCTGGTGGTGCGCAGAGTACCCAGCTGATTAGGATTGTCCATCCAGCGGGAGCTAAAATCCCAGCCGGACGCAGCCGCTGAACGCAGGTCGCGGTAGATTTCTGTGGCAGGGCGATTGGGGTTGCTTTTAGCGGTGGCGATATCCTCTACCCAGGACTCTGGCCTCGGCGTATCGCGGTCATCCCAGTAGCGGTTCAAAATGGTACCGTCATCCAGTTTAACCACGCGCTTATTTTGCTGACCGGGCTGGAGTGTTTCGACGCCTTCCATCCAGTAACTGTACTCTTTGAGCATCTGCGGGAGGTATTTTTTCAGCACGTCATTCCCGTCATGCTGCGCCAGCAGTTCAACCATAAAGGCAAAGAACGGCGGTTGCGAACGGCTCAGGTAGTAGGTGCGGTTGCCGTTAGGAATGTGTCCCCAGGAATCAATCTCGTAAGCGAAGTTTGCCACCATATCCGAGACCTTATCCCAGTGATTGCTTTCGGCAAGCCCCAGCATGGTGAAATAGCTGTCCCAATAATATATTTCGCGAAAACGCCCGCCAGGCACCACATACGGCTCTGGAAGTGGCAGTAGCGAGTCCCATTTTTCAGCGTCAGTTGTCGAGCGGGTGAGGACCGGCCACAGTCCGTCAATATGTTCGCGTAATGATTGCCCGGCCGGGGGAACGTATTTCTCGCCTTCTTTCGGTAAGGTGAAATTCACCTCCACAAAATGGCGTAAGTCGAATCCGGACTGATTTTTCTGCATCCGGTAATCGGCAAGGATCATGAGAGGATCGCTGTTAGGCACCGCGTCAGCAAAGGTTTTCTGGTCTGGAAACAGTTTAGCCGTTTGTACATCGTTAAACAGAGGTCCAAGCAGGATATCTGGCGGCTGCGGTGTAGCGGCTGGCGCGTCTTCTGCATTGACGGCAAAAGAGGAAAGGGCAAAAAAGGTACTGGCGAGAGTCAGTTTTATTGCAACAGAAAGCAGGCCTGGATGGCGAGTTGCAGGCGTTATCATCGGTTAATCTCCTTAGCGGTGTGCCGAAGTAGCGGCATTTACCATGAGAAAACCTTAGTTCAGGATCGACCGTTGCGCGTGATCGACACCCCATTTTGCGAACAAACAGACATTTCCCGACGCGAATAGGGAAGAAGCACACCCTTTGTCGAAAAGGGTGTGCTTCGGTATCAGTTTGCGCGGGTTATCCGCTGTGTGAC
The DNA here is from genome assembly GCF_030336505.1 of Citrobacter sp. Cf116. NCBI lineage: Bacteria > Pseudomonadati > Pseudomonadota > Gammaproteobacteria > Enterobacterales > Enterobacteriaceae > Citrobacter > Citrobacter sp. Cf116. Next base: position 87,129 of record NZ_JAOWEQ010000037.1, read on the forward strand.
ACAGTCAATGGTCAGAGTATCGCCCATCTTTATGCTATCGAGAGCAGCGCCTTGCTGACACATCCAGCACAGACCCATTTCACGAGCGATAATCGCCGGATGAGAGGCTTCGCTGCCGTCCCGCAGGCAGATACCTTTGATGGTCTTCGGATCGAGTTGCAGTACCGTAGACGGATAAATGACATCAGCGACCAGGATAGTGGGGCGCAAGAACGCGGGAATTTGTGCGCTCTCTCCCGTCAAATGTTGCAGTGAACGAGACAGCAAATCTTCAATATCAATGTATCGCGCCTGCAGATAAGGGTCATCGAGCTGTAAATACTGCTGGCTGAGATCGCTCAGCACCTGATGCCAGGCCCAGGCGGCGCTGCATTGTTTTTCACGCATTACATCGCAGGCCATTTCAAACAGTTCAGGATCGTCCAACAGCGTGTGGTGACCGGAGAAGATGGCGGCGATATCTGCGGAATATCGTTCTTCAGCAAGAGCGGTGAGTTTGCTCAGATCGTTCAGCGTACTTTGGATGGCGGTCTGTAATCGCTGCTGCTCAGCCTGCAGTGATGCGGCGGACTGCGGGTTTACCTTTGGCGAGAACGGCGTGTGACAAAATGCCGTCCCCGTGACTTTTGAGGGAGCCAGAGTTGCCTTGTTATCAGTATGCGCGGGCTCGAGCGATTCACCAAAATTCTCTGCCGCCAACTGTTTAAATGCGGCCAGCGCATCCTCTGCCTGTTCGCCCTTAGCAATCAGGCGTAGCGTGTCATTACAGCGTACCTGCAGCAGGGCTATTTGATTCAGGCTATCAGGGACCACACACTTGCCGTTTTTCTCCAGCCACATGTCGGCGTTAAAACCAGACAACGCAGAAACCAGCCGCGAAGCCGGGCGGACGTGGATGCCGTTAGGGTTTTTCACCACAATGGCAACAGAACGGGCATCAGCGTCGGGAGACAGTTCAGCGGATGCGGGTTTCGCTGCGGATGGCGAAGGTAAACCCAGTTGTTCACATTTGGCGTCGAGGGCGTTCATGGCATCACGGATGACCCGATCGATATCAGCACCTGCGGCGGCGCTAACCGTCGCGGCCAGTGTGCCTTCAACCAGTGGTGCTGCGCACAAACGCACTTTGGCGGCAATGTTAGGGTCGAGCAGTTCCAGCGCGGTTTCCGCACTCAGTAATGCACTACCGATATCCATCATCACCAGCACGTGGTCCGTATCGGCCACGGACTCGATGGCTTCCATCACCTTAATCGGATCGGTGCCAATCGGATTCTCAGGATCGTCAATGCCTGCGGCAATGGCGATTTTGCAACCATCACCCATTAACATCTGCCGGGCCAGCACGCCGACGCCTTCGCCCAGTTGGGCGCTGTGAGAAACAATAACCAGGTTTACCATCGCTTTATCCTTACTCTCTGGACGCCTGAGCCAGCATTTGCATCATAAACATGACCGACGTTGCGCCGGGATCCTGATGCCCAATGCTGCGCTCACCTAGATAGCTGGCGCGGCCTTTGCGAGCCTGCATGGTGATGGTGCTTTGCGCTGCGACTTCCGCTTGTTGGCTTGCCGCTTCCAGAGCCGCCTGGACGCTCAGCTTCTGTTCGCATGACTGGCGTAAAGACTCCACTACCGGCAGCCAGACATCGCACATGGTTTTATCGCCAGGTTCAGCCTTACCGCGGCTAATCACACCTTCTGCGCCATCACGAATCATTTGATACAGCTCTTCAAGCGTCAGGCTTTGATGAGCCTGAGTCACCTGGGCGGCGCGGATAAAAAACGTGCCAAACAGCGGTCCACTGGCCCCGCCGACGCTTGAGAGCAGCACCATACCGGTGTTTTTCAAAATAAAGCCGATGTCTTTGTCTGCGATGGACGGCAGCTTTTCAACGACTTTGCTGAAACCACGATGCATGTTCAGACCGTGGTCGGCATCGCCGATCTCCCGGTCAAGTCCGGTGAGAAAATCACTTTCAGTGGTGAATATTTCACCGCAGCGATAGAGCCAGTTAACAATCTGTGTTCTGTTGAGGGACATCATGAATCTCCTTATTTACCCCAGTTGAGAGCAGGGGTGTGAACCGGTGCATCCCATAAGTTCAGCGTTTCGTCATCCACCTGTAACAGGGTGATGGAGAAGCCGGTCATATCCAGAGAGGTACAGTAAGAACCGATCAGGTTGCGCTCAATGACGATGCCTGCATCCTGGCAACGGCTTTCGAGGCGGTTATACACGCCGAAGAGTTCAGACAACGGCGTCGCACCGAGATTATTGACCAGCGCAATAACCCGATCGCCACTTTGTAACGCACGCTTGCTTTCTTTACCTTCATGCCACGCGCCCTGGACGTTGTCCCAGTGGCGGAGCGTACGGCTGTAGTTACCGTTTTCCAGCAGGGTATCGAACATTTCATCAACGGTCTGATCGAGAGAGGTGAAGGTGCGGCGGTCAATGCCCGGTTCCCCGTGGATACCTACGCCAAACTCCATCTCGTTATCCTGTAACGTGAACGACGGTTGTCCGGCTGCCGGAACGGTACAGGCGCCAATGGCTATGCCAATGGAGTGGCCCTGGTTATTCAGCTTACGACCCAGCGCAGCACAGGCTTCCAGCGAGTCACCGCGTTCGGCGGCCGCGCCGACCAGTTTTTCGATCAATACGGTATTAGCCACACCACGACGTCCGGCGGTATACAAACTGTCTTTCACCGCCACATCGTCATCCACCACCATGGTGGTGACCTTGACGCCGCTTTCGTGCAGCAGCTCGGTAGCGGTTTCGAAATTAAGAATGTCGCCGGTGTAATTTTTGATTATCAGCAGCACGCCTTCCCCGCCATCAATTTGCATGGCGCATTCGAACATTTTATCCGGCGTGGGGGAGGTAAAAATCTCACCCGGGCAGGCGCCGGAGAGCATGCCCTGACCAATGTAGCCGCAATGCATAGGCTCGTGCCCGCTGCCGCCGCCGGAAAGCAGCGCCACTTTGCCCATCACCGGTGCATCTGCGCGGGTGACATACACTGGGTCCTGATGCAGTGCCAGGGAAGGATACGCTTTCGCCAGTCCGGCGAGTTGTTCATTCAGTACGTCTTCAACACGGTTGATCAATTTTTTCATTATTTATGCTCCGCAGACAGTCCTGGATGGCTGCCAAATTCGGGCAGGCATCTGATGTAGGGTATCGGTTTGTACAACGCCACGGCGACCGCTCGCTGCCGATAAGGTAATTTTGCACACGGGTTTGCAAAAGAAAATTGCTGTGAAGAGCGTTTCAATACGAAACATAGCAGCATAATAATGTTCCGTATTGGAACGTCATGGTGCATAAAACAGCGAAAGTGAGAGGTCGGGCGGTATTTGTGCGGAAAGTTTTTGAACGATTTTTTATGGAAAACAAACCACCTGCAGAACAGGTGGTTTGTAGGCATGGTCGATTTCGGCGTTAGCCCGGATAAATTCCGCGATCTTTTCGTGCCAGCAGAATGCGTTCGCAGGCAACGATGTAGGCTGCGGTACGCAGGGAGCAGGATTTCTCAGCTGCTTTTTCCCAAACATGCACCATCGCATCAGTCATGATTTTGTCCATGCGATTGTTGATCTCTTCTTCACTCCAGAAGAAGCTTGCCATATCCTGAACCCATTCGAAGTAGCTGACGGTTACGCCGCCGGCGTTACAGACCACGTCAGGCACAACCACGATACCACGGCTTGCCAGCACATCGTCGGCATCCGGATAGGTTGGGCCGTTAGCGCCTTCAAGTACCAGTTTACAGGTCAAGGTTTCCGCACGGTGACGGGTGATCTGACCCTCAAGCGCGGCCGGAATAAGAATATCCATATCCAGGCTCCAGAAGGCCTCGCTGGCGATGGTTTCAGCGCCCGGGAAACCGGCAATCTGTTTGTGCTCTAACTGCCAGGCAGACAACGCGGTCATGTCGATACCTGTGGGGTTAAACAGCGTAGCGGTGTGATCCTGAATCGCGACCACGCGTGCACCAGCTGCCGCGAACAGTCGGGCGGCTTCGCTGCCGACGTTACCAAAACCTTGCACTGCAACGCGAGCACCTTCAACTTCGATGTTGGCACGGCGCGCGACTTCCAGACCGCTGACGAAAACGCCGCGACCGGTGGCTTTATCACGACCTAATGAACCGCCAAGGTGAATAGGTTTACCGGTGACCACGCTGGTCACGGTGGTGCCGTGGTTCATGGAGTAGGTATCCATCATCCAGGCCATGACTTTTCCGTTAGTACCTACATCCGGCGCAGGAATGTCTTTCTGCGGCCCAATGATAATGCCGATTTCGCTGGTATAACGACGAGTTAAACGCTCCAGTTCGCCTTCAGACAGCGAGAACGGATCGACGCGCACTCCACCTTTGGCACCGCCGTACGGCAGGTTCAACGCTGCGCATTTGATGGTCATCCATGCGGACAGGGCCATCACTTCATTAAGATCAACATCAGGATGATAACGCACACCGCCTTTGCCCGGCCCGCGGGAGAGGTTATGTTGCACGCGATACCCTTCAAAATGACGGATAGTGCCGTCATCCATCTGCACCGGGATATCGACAATCAGCGCGCGTTTTGGGTGGCGCAGGGTATCCACCCAATGGGAAAGTTCGCCCAGGTAAGGGGCCACACGCTCGATTTGTTGCAGGTAGGTATTCCAGGCAGATGTGCTGCTATCTGAAGCGTAAGATAACTTATCCATGATAAACCTTAGTTATAAAAGTAATATGTTCTTAATTTGGCCGTGGTATACAGTGAATCTCACCATATAAACCTAAATTTAACATTTTTTTCATAGAAGGGCCTGCCCGACCAGCACGAATTATCGCCATGATTAGTATGGGCTTTAACTTGCGATTGAATAGTTATTCTGTGTCTTTGCTTGTAATTGGGTTGTTTTGCAGGGTGCGTAATTTAATATGCAGAATATATAAAAATCGTAATTTGTTAGATTTATGACGCACCTCTAAAAGTAAATAATTTGATAACAAAATGTATTTGCTTTATTGCGGTTAAGATGAGGTCAGTAGGTTACGGCGATGGTAACGGTATCGGCATAGTTGTCTGGCGTGTGGTTCGCGCTGGGGACGGTGGCGTAAACCGGGTAGATAGTTGTTGTTCCCGTACCGTTGCCCGCGACGGTATTGAGTGATGTATTGCCCCAGACCGTACCGGAAGGACCTGGCGTCGAACTAAGCTGGTAGGGGACTTTATCCGTATTTGACCCCGTGCCCGCCATCACGCCGCTGCCTGCCGTATTACCGTTGGAGGGCTGAAGCCCGATGGTGTAAGGCGTGTTATTGGAACATGCTACGCCCACGGTATTTGAAGCCGTAAGGTTACGCCCGGTCGCCCTGGCTGGCGCAAAGCTAATATCGGTTGCAGAGGTGATATTGCACTGTTTGCTTACGGTCGCCGATACGGTGAAAGGCAGCCTGGCGGCAACCGTATCGCCACAGGTTGTTGGCGGGAAAAGCAATCCGGGATTGAGAGTGACAAGGGCTGTTGCCGTCGTATAGTTATCCTGATAATTTCCGGGGACGGCTGCGGTTTGTGGTGTGACGATCTGCGCCGATACCGTGAGTGAACCCGTCACTGGCGTCAGATTCAGCAGGTTAAGCTGTACCATGGGAAAAGTGGTTCCCGACTGATACTGGCTGCCCCAAACTTTGGTGCGCCCGCTATCCTGGTAAAGCTGGTATGCCAGTGTACTGGCAGGCGTTCCGCTTAATGACATATTTCGCGGTGTCACCTGGCCGCTGACGGCCGAGGAGCCAATATTAAAACAGAGATTGATCCCTGCCAGCGCGTCACCAAGCTCTTTGGTGCAGGTGTAACTGAACGTCATTGATGACGTTGCGCCTGTCGCAGACAGTGGATTGACCGAACCTAAATTTATGGGTTGCACATTGCTCACTGAACAGGTAACCGCATGGCTAATAGCCGGACAAAAAAGTACGGCAGCGATGAGTAGCAGATGTCTTAACCTCATGAACGTACTCCTGTTAGTGTGGGCGACAAACCAGTGGGCCTATTTGCATAATCCCCTTTGCTGACACGGGATAGTCAAATTGCACGCGACAACTACCGGTGTCCGTATCAACGCGCAGCGTGTTGTGCTGCTCCAGGGTGTCGAACCAGGTCATCCCATCAAAACCAACGACAGACGACTGTCCTTTTCCGTTGATGGCGTAAGCCATGCTACCTTCAGCAATTGGCTTACCCTGATTGTCGACGAGGATAACCTGCGCAGCACGTACGGGGGTGATGCCAAAACTAACCAAAGTACCAGAACGATCGGCAGGCGTGGCATTCGTCTCAACGCGTGCGATCCGCATATTGGTGGGGAGATCCATCGGGTCAATACTGATCAGGTTTTTTTGATAACTGTTGAGCGGCGTGACCAGCAGTAGTCCCTGGTCATCGCTGCGGCCAATCAGGTTATTTTGCAATTTGACTGGAACATCAGGCACGCCGTCAGTTGAGACGACGGCAAAACCATTGTTGATTTCCCTTGCTGCAAACAAGCCGCCTCCCATGGTCACCAGCGATCCGGTTGCGCCTGCGTAGCCGTAATGGTTATCCGGTAAACGGCTGAATCCCGCGTACGCTTTACCATAACGCCCCAGATATCCTACTTCTCCCTGGCCACTTTGTCGGGAAGCCTGCTGACTGGCGGCCAGATTCCAGCCCCAACCGCCGTCGGCAGGCGGCGTCTTGCTGGCGTTGAGCTGATAGCCGGTTTCATCGTTGGTGCGTTGTAGCGTGCTGCTGGCGCTCAGATTGTTATCAGTGGTAATCGTTACCATCAGATAGATACTGCGATCGCGGTTATCGTCAATGTTCTGGTTGAATCCGGCATTCAGTGAGATGTTGTCTGTAACGGATTTGAACCAGCTGGCGTTGGCGTAGCGCACCGCATTTTCGTGTGGATAACGAAACTGCAGGTAACTCAGGCTGACATTTCCGGCAGATTCCAGCGAATAGCCAATGACCGTGTTGCTGTTAAGCGTTGGGGGCGGCTCACCATAATGGGTGGCGACATCGCGGTAATCGCCAGAAGTTGCCGTGGTACTGGTACTGAAATTAAACCGTTCGCCGGACCAACGATAACCAAAGCTATACAGAAATCCGTTCTGCCCTGAATCGCTACTTGCGGCAAGTGATGTCGAAAATGTGCCGCTGCGGGTTCCCGGGATCCAGTCGTTACTGAAGCCTGCGTTAATTAGTCCATCGCTGGTTTCCGCGTGAGCCCCGGCGGTCAACGTATTGCTAAACCCGCGACGCCACGTAGCGCTCAATACCGGTGCGCTGGCATAGTCAAAAGAGGAATAACCATAATTTTCGCGTACCGTGCCCAATTCTGCCGACCAGGCGGTTAATCCTTCCCGCAGGAGTTGTTGATCGTTGTAGAACGAGAAATTTTGTACGCTCGTTCTGCCCAGCGCGTCTGTCATCATCACCTGACCCGTTCCCGCGCCGCTGATGTTAGGCATGGTGTTGATCTGAAAACTACCTGCGGGGACTTCTCCGTTGTAGTACCTGACACCGTCCACGTACAGCTCAACGTTTGATGGCAACGTCGCGGATCCCAGATATGCAGGGAGCGGGGTGGTTGGCATATAGGGCTGTAAACCAAAATCGGTGCCTATCTGAATGCCGCCGATACGCGTTGGTCGGGACCAGATGAGTGAGCTTGTCAGGGTATCGCCAACGGTTAACGCCAACATCGTATCAGGAAATGAGGTACGCCAGCTGGTATCAAGGCGCTCAAAGCTGTTATCGGCGTATTCCTCGGTGGAGTACTGCGTCAACTGGGTGGTGCTGAGCACGCCGGCAGCATTGAAGGCGCGAAGTTCACTGAAGGTATTTATTACGCTCTCATCCCCCTGCTGGGTATAGATATCATAATTGAGCAGCGCTCCGCGTGATGTTGTCGCCGTTGGCGCGGTTTCGGTAGGCGAGTTAAGCTGCGTGGTGGCAAGATCGAGTGAACTAAGTGGCGCAGTAAGCGAGAGCGTTTGCAACTGAACGTTGTAGTCAATGGTTAACTGGGGGATATCGTTCAGGCAGACGGCGTTAGTGGCGTCTGGAGCAAAGCGAAAGCCCATTTTACTCAGGGTATTAGCCCCCGCATAAAGCTTTCCATTATCGTAGCCAAAATGTACCAGCCCAACGGGATTCCCATTTAAGGTGACATCGAGATACAAATCGACTCCCGTAATTTGTGAGGTGCTATTAATAACACCATTCTCACTCTGGTTATTATTCAGCGTTTGTGCGCAAACCATTCCCGATATTAATACTCCATTGAGAAAGCAAAATTTCACCAGAAGCCAGAATCTGTTACAGATCTTGTACTGTTTTTTGGCCATTGATTGTGACTTCAATTTTCCCGCCATAATGATTATTACTGGCCGACGGGGAGACTATCCAGCGCATTGTTGAGCCTGGTAAAACGTAGCCTAATAGTCCGGGTGTAATGACTTTTTTAGTACCGTCAGGGCTTATAAATGTTGCAGCAGATAACTGTGCATGCCCATTTCCCTGATTACTGATTTCAATAAATTTTTTGCCATCCAGTTGTTGTAATTTCCATTGCAGTTTTGCCTGCGTTTGTGCCGCTGATGTTGGTTGAATGAAAACGGGAACGGAATAATGCAGCACAAACTGAAGCTTATTTTTTTCTACTTTTGCAGGCGGTAACTCATCTATCGACAAACGATAAGCGTCTTCGGCATGTGCCGAGGGAGGGCTTGTGCGAATAACTCGAATCAACTGACGTTCTCCAGGGGCTAATGCCAACATCGGCGGGCTTATCACCAGCCCCTGAGAGGGGGAAAGTTTGTTGTCATAAGCACTTTGACTCCAGCGAAAAACCCGAACCTGGGCATTGAGCACATTTTCACCCGCGTTACTCAACCAGATACCATCGGCATTTTGCGTCGCTTGCAACGTTAACGTGACCGGGGCTATTTGCAGCCCACTGGCAGTGGCAAGGTTGGCGCTCGCAACCATCCCTAGCAGGCATGCGCAGGCACACTGCTTAACAGGCAGTTTTACTCTCATATAGCTTCCTGAAGTTAGTAGTTAACGTTAACCGTTACCGTGTCGGCATAGTCGTCAGGAGTGAAGTTGGCGCTCGGTGCGGTGGCATAAACAGTAAAAGTTTGCACCAGGCCGGTCCCTGTCGCTGCTACGCCATTCCCAGGTGCGGTGTCGGTGGCGGTATTTCCCCATACCGGACCTGTTGCTGACGTGCGATATAGCTGATAGGGCACTTTATCGGTATTGGTAGCAGCGTTAGCCACAGAGGACATGGCGCCCGAGCCCGTCGTCGTCCCTCCATTAGCGGCCGACGGCGCCAGCCCGATAAAATAGGGCGTGGTTTTTGAGCAATTAATTGAAATAGTGTTGCTTGCACTGGTATTTGTCGCCGTGGTATTCACCGGACCAAGTGTGATATTTGAAGCCGAACCCGCAGTCACGGTACAGGCCTTTTGAATCGTCATCAGCACCTGAAATGTTCCGTTAACGGTTGCTGCATTTGCCACAGAGATAATGGAAAAGGCGCAGCAACAAAGAATTAAGCGTTTGTCTAAGACTAGAGCCATATCCTTTACCTTTTTCAAATAACCACATTTATTACTTTAGAAAAACAATAATGTGGCACAAGAAGACATAATTTAACCCTAGAATAAGTATTAGGTGTACGCCAGTTGATCTAATGAATTTTACTTAGGAAAAAGGTGATGTCGTCGACAAAAAAATAATACCAACGGGTGAGTATGTTGTTTTGTTTTTATGCTATGGCGGGTGTTAAGTCAGGAGAATAGGGGGCAACATATTCCTTGGATGGTACTCAAAATAACCACCCAAAAAATGAGAGTCGTATGATTTATCTTACACGTATTACGTATTGGCTACGGGCTGTGGAAAATGACCTTATAACCTTGCTCATTCCAGTGTTGTAGCAGTTCATTTTGTCTGCGGGTTGGCGCGATACCGGTCCAGACAAAAAGCGTTTGCCCAGGGAAAAGTTCAGGTCTTGGCGATTCAATGGGTTCAGCCAGAACGGCAATATGCCAACCAGATTGCGATAAACGCCAGGCTTCGAGCCACAGACGGGTTCTGTCTTCAACATCCCAGGCCAGCAGGAGAGCATCCTTTCCTGACTTGCGCCGCGTTTCAGACAGCAGTGTTGCAACATATTCAATCAATGCGCCATCAAGCATGCTGTTCATTATGCGGGATGTATTATGGTCAAGTATCAGCCGTTGACGTACGGGAAGATAAACGTGATCAATCAGCGCATCTACGGGGTGAACGCGACCGAGTGCGGTAATTTTGGCTCGCAGCTTCGGTGGATGTGCCATGCGAAGAATGCTCATCATCTCTTCTTGTAATTGATTCCAGTCGTCGTCAGCTTGACGGGTACTGGTTTCCAGCAATGCCTTAACTTTACCAACAGGTATGCCATTGCTAATCCAACGTTTTATTTCTTCAATACGCTGAATATCTTCTTCATCAAAGAGTCGGTGGCCACCTTCACTGCGTTGAGGTTTGAGTAAACCGTAACGTCGTTGCCATGCCCGAAGGGTGACAGGATTTATCCCGCAACGTTCTGCGACATCCCCAATGCTGTAATAAGCCATAGTTCCCCCGGACACTCCTGATTCTCCGTCACCGATATGCGGTTCCTGCTACTTTGTACAACATTCATCAAATTGTACAAAACATATATAAGATTCTAGCAAAATTAAGATTTACTTTACTATCATGCAAGGAGTAAATGCTGTTTTTTTATGTTCGGCATGAGGGCGGTTGTGGTGATTGTTGATTTATAACAATGCGTTAGTTATTGTGACGCTGAGAAATCATTTTTCTCTGGCCATGCAACAGATGGAATACCATTCAGGCAGGCTTGTGCAAAAAGGTTACCCTGGAAGATTTCAATGCCCGCGGATTCAAGCCACATCCACTCTTCGGGTGTTTCAACGCCGACTGCGGAAATCATAATTTCCAGTGACGCGCAGCATTTGATAATTGCCTGAATGATAGCCTGCCGCGGTCCACTTTTATGCACATCCGTGATCAGCTCGCGGCTTATCTTAATTCGGTCGGGTTGAAAACGAGACAGAAGCTGAAGCCCGGCAAAACCTGCCCCAAAATGGTCTATCGCCACACAGATCCCCGCAGCCTTGAGTGACTTCACGGCCTGCGCGAACGTATCAAAGCGAGAAATAACTTCACTTTCGGTAAACTCTACAATGATTTGTTCAGGCACTAGCCCGTGCGCAGCGATTTCGTTTATAAGAAAGCTGACTGCATTGGGTTTGTTTACCAGCGTCATGGGGAGCAGATTGACTGACAGCATTTTGTCGTTAAGTCCCAGCGCGCTTGCCATTGCAAAAGCAGTCTTTTTGCTCTGCAGATCCGCGGTATACAGTTCCTCAGGATTTAAGTTGTCAAAATAAGTTGCGGGCGTTTCACCGTCTCTACCACGAATAAGTGCTTCCAGAGCAATGACGCGTTGCGACATAGGATCGATAATTGGTTGAAAAGCAAAGCTGAAATCGATATCGGATGGGAGTGTGTTTTCATCCAGGAGAGTACAAGAGTTGTTGGCAATAAAACTCCAGCAATCCGGCGCTGGTATTTCAAAATAGCTCGATTTTTCCGTCGCAAGGACAAATGTGCGGAAAAACTGTAACGCCCTGTCATCATAGGTGAGCTGAAATTTTGATGTTCCCTTATTCAGCACAGCTTGCAGAACGTCATTGCGTTCATGTTTTTGTAGATCAAATAACTCCATTCCCACTTTTCCGAATCTTCTCGCAGGAGCGTAATCACACATCAGCTCAACGATATTGTGGTGCCGTGGATCGTTACAAATACAACAATAAATCTCTTTTACCTGCTCCTCAGGGCCTTCAAGCAGTTGGAAAAAGTGGTGACCGTTAAAGAGTAAGATTCCCGTAACATCAGATCGCCTGTTTTTGATATTTGCGGCTGTCACCATATCCTCAAGCGCTTTGAGGGGGGCGTCATCACGTAGATGGCTGCGGTAAATAATGGTCGTGAGCATGGACAGTCCGGGAATAAGGGAGAGGAAGATATATGACAGTATCAGACAACCCAGGTTATGTCCTGATTTTAATACATTATTCTAACTTTAACTTCACAATTGAGCGGTCTGATTAAGATGAAATTTAGCCATGTTACGACGTGATTTGTACAGTGATCCTAATGTTTATATCAATCGATACAATTATAAGTAATTGATTTGTATCATTTAGCATATTTTGGTAAAAACAAATTAATCTTGTTGTACACATTTTTGGTACAACTTTGCTACTGTTATAAAACTTAATATTCACCAGCATTTTGATACAGGAGCATGACATGCAGCAGCATAACGTTCGCACTGATACTGCAAGCGCGATTTCTCGTTACTTTGCAAAGGCGCATCTGCCAACTCAACAGGAAACATTGGGAGAAATCGTCACTGAGATACTCAAAGATGGACGTAATCTGAACCGCAAATCACTTTGCACTAAGCTTCTGTGTCGTCTTGAAAAAGCATCAGGGGAGAAAGAACAAAAACATTACAATGCGCTAATTGGCCTGCTCTTTGAATAAAATAAACCCCTTATATGATAGGGGTAAGTAGTGAAGGCGTTATGAAGAAAACTGATAGTGAACGCTTGAAACATGAAATTACAGGTTTGGCTGTGCTAGAAATTCTGCGAATGCATAGAGACGTTTCGTTAGCTGCAGTGATTAAGCAATTGCGACTTATGCAGGCCAGTGAAATAGATGGCACACGCAAGCAATTAATTGACAGCGTTATCAATGATTTTACAAACATTAATCCGGAGAAAATAAGCAGAAAACCGGATAAAACCAGAGATGAGAGTGCATTCAGTGCCAGCAAAAACCCTAAATTACATTAAAGATAATCTTCCAGACTATACAAGCGAGGTTACCATGCTCCATGAAATTAATGTCCACAACGTAATGACGGATAAAGCTTTATCAAGTTACTTCCATAATGCAGGTGAGCTATTAGCAGATGAATCTGTGGTATTGGGGCAGGCGGTAACAAATGTAATTCTGGCAGGTGATAATGTTAATAATAAAAACATCATTTTAAGCCTGATTTGTTCTCTGGAGTCAACGGTTGACGTTGTCCAGGCAGATGTTATCAGAAAAACCCTGGAAATAGTATTGCGCTACACAGCTGACGACGTTTAATAAGTCTTCATATTAACAAAATATGTACAGTACCCTTGTTATATGCTGAAAGCCCTTATGCTAAGCATTTTTTGGATTAAGACTATACATAGCACCCCTCTAAATCAATTATGATTTTTCATTGAGGCCATAATGATGAACATCGTTCAGGAACATACTCTAAACGCAGAGTTATGGATTGATGATATTTTTATCAGGCAAGGGTTAAAGAATATTCTTGCAGATATCGTTTTTGAAGATGACAAGGCGCGACTTGTATTCTTTACCGCGAATCACTTTGAGGCGGTAAAAAAGCAAAATTACAATCTGAAAACGCATCGTCTGGTATTGCTGATTGATGGTCATTTGTATCAGTATCTTAATGATGTTTCGCTTTACAGACTACCAGTAGATATCGGAGTTGCCTCAATCAAACAATTTATTGTTGATATTACTCGTGCTGGTGGTAATCACGAGAATCAATCGGATTCAAATATCTCATTAACCGCGAGAGATAAATATATTTTAACGCAGTTAGGAGAAGGTCGAACTATTTTTGAGATATCCGCATTGTTAAATCTACACTTAAAAACGATTTACCAGGCCCGGCAGAATCTGATCAAGAAGCTTGGTTGTTCTGGGCTGATTGATTTTCAGGGAATACTGCGAGCGCAAATATTCCGCAACTGGCTGGAACATGCCTGAGTAAATCGACAGTTCGTACTTACTGTTGAGGGGGACGACAGGGCTAATGGCCCTGTCGCGATATTAATAAAACTTCGCTACTCAGTCACCAGTTCATTGATACCCTTCTGCTGATGATGCTTTTTACTCAGCGAGAAGTAGCCAAATATTAGTGTTATTACCACGATGCTCGCCATAATCAGGAAGATTTCCTGATAGCCCACTTTATCAAACAACTTACCGACAGGCAGTGACAGCACGATGATGCCAATGGAACTGGCAATATTGAAGCCAATAAGATATATCGTTGACGACAGGCGCTTATCAAAATTCGCTACGCTGAATTTAAACACTGAAATAACAAACAGTGGGACCTCCAGCGCATGGAGCATTTTAATCAAGGAGATAATATATATATCGGTGAACAGTGCTGAACCCAGGATTCGACAGGTCATGATTGTTCCACCCAGCAGCAATGCGGATTTAGGCCCGATGCGGTTAATCAGGAACGGAACCAGCGCCATACCGACGGCCTCCATAAAGACTTGTACCGAGTTGAGGTAGCCGTATACGCGTGGTGCCAGTTCGGGATCGTCAAATAAGCTGGCGTAAAACACCGGGAACATCTGCTGATCGTAGATGCTATAGAACGACCAGGTGCCGACGACAAAGATAACGAAAAACCAGAACTGCGAATCTTTAAAGATGGTGAGAAAATCCTTTCGGGTCAGCGCGTCTGGCTCGGGCGAACGTGTATCCGCGGATGCCGGGGCCGGTGCGTCGGTTTTGAACACCACGTTAATCACCAGGAATAACACCCCCATGACCGACACGCACCAGAAGTTAATGTGTGGGTTGATGCTGAAGAAGATACCGCCAACAAAAGTCCCTGCGGCGTAGCCAAGCGATCCCCACAAGCGGGCGGTGCCGAATTCAAAGTTGAATTTGCGGCTCACTTTCTCGACGAAGCTTTCCACCAGACCGCAACCGGCGAGATAGCCAAGGCCAAAGAAAATGGCGCCTAGCACCATGCCAAGCTTGAAGTTGGAGACCAGCAGCGGTTCATAAACATAAATCAGGAACGGACCGCTGAGCGTGATGACAGTCCCTATCATCCAGATAAGGGGTTTGCGGGTACCGAGCTTATCCTGCATAAAACCGTAGCCCAGCATAAACAGCATGCTGAAAAACTGGTTTACGGCATACAGCATTCCCAGCTCCGTTCCGGACAGGCCAAGTTTATTTTTTAGCCATATTGCATAAAAAGACCACCACAACGACCAGGCGGCAAAGAAAAAGAGCAGATACCCGGATGAGTATCGATATTTATCATTACTGAACGGCATATTTATCTTCATGATTTTTCCAATCCAGATCAGGTCATTGTAAGGTCTTTCTGATACGACATAACAGTGCGCTTTATTACGGGGTAATCGTTCTCCGTAGCGACGGTTGTGACTGAATAAAGCTGCTCAGGTGTTGGCTGTCGGGAAACGCGCTTAGCGCGCCACGCCGGGTGGTCGCCAGAGCACCACAAGCGCTGGCCTGCTCGATAAGCGGAAGTAGCGTTGATGTCGATGTGGGCCAGCCTTCTCCGGCGAGTGCCGCCAGCAGCCCGGCCATAAAAGCGTCACCGGCGCCGGTGGTATCGATGCTGTCGACGAGATAGCCGCTTAAAGTCAGCCTGTTGTTCTGCCAGAAAACGATAGCGCCGTCGGCACCGCGGGTTATGATTTTCAGGCGTGCGGGAAAACCAGTCAGGCGCTCGCAGGCGCTGCTTAAATCCTCGGTCTGTGTTAGCCAAAGCAGTTCTTCCTCTGACATCTTCAGAATGTCGCTCTGCCGGGCAAACTCGCTGACAAGGTCAAACATCTGCATCTCGTTGCTCCACATCTGCGGACGCAGATTGATGTCAAAGCTCAGCGTACCGCCGGCCTGTCGCAATGCGTCCATTGCCTGGGTAAGGGTGGCGCGGCACTCAGGGGCAACCAGCGCCAGCGAGCAGAAGTGCAGAGTGTCGGCACCAAAGTCGGGCAGGCTCGCCGGGCTGAGAAATTGATCGGCAGACGGATTAACCAAAAACTCAAACTGCCGCTCACCGTTGGGAGCTAGTGAAACCAGTACGGTACTGGTGTGCTGTTGTGCATCAAACTCCAGACTTCCTGTATCCACCTGCGCTGTTACCAGCGTCTGATGCAGAAAGCGGCCAAAAGTGTCATTGCCCACACGGCCGATAAAGCCGCTGTCATGGCCGAGGCGGGCGACGCCGATGGCCACATTGAAGGGCGCGCCTCCCGCACAGGCTTCAAACTGCATATTGTCGCGCGGTAGCAAATCCACCACGGCATCTCCAAGCGTCCAGATTGTCATTATTTTTCCCCAAAGCAGTGAGACGGGTGGTTAATTGGCGGCGAGCGGCCAGGCATGCCCGTTATTAAAAATGGCGTGTCCGTTCTGGCTAAATAAGGTCAGTTGGCGATCGTCCGGTTCAGGATAAATACGGCTGCTAAGGGTGTACTCGCCGTGATTAACAAAGACCTCTACCGACGAACTATCGATAAATAGATGTAGGTCCAGCACATCATTGGCGGGCAGCGGTACGCTACGGCAGCCCGACAGGCCGTGTTGCGGATAGCGGCGTTCCAGCACCAGACGCTGTGCCTGGGTATCGACGAAGACGCGCAGCCCGTCACCCAGCGCGATGCCATACTGTTCAGCATGGCTGCGGGCGATATCGAGGCTCAGTTCGACTTCGAGAGCATGCGCCTGTTCTTCTACCATCAGGGTGCGATTGTTCAGGTCACTGACCGGCCAGACATGAAGCTGACCGCGTAATGCCTCCAGCTCTTTGACCGGGTTCATGCGCAGCCGCAGATCTGCATCGAGCGTCACTTCCCGGGGAAGAGTAAGCATGCCCGCCCAGCCGTCGGCCTGTTCTGGCATCGGCGACTCCCACATGGATAGCCAACCGATCACCACGCGGCGACCGTCCGGAGTGATAAATGATTGAGGGGCGTAAAAATCATGCCCGTGATCCATCTCCTGGAAGGGTTGGGTAACGTGGAACTGATGGTTATCCTGCCATTCGCCGACCATATAGCCGCTCTGGAACAGGTTACGGTAATCGTATCCGTCCGCGGCGATGCCCTGCGGCGAGAACATGAAGACGAGCTTATCGTTCAGTGGGAAGAGGTCCGGGCACTCCCACATGTAGCCCATGCCGTCATCGGCCTGGGCGAGCGTACTGGCAAACTGCCAGTGCTGCAGATCCTGCGAGCGATAGAGCTGTACTTCGCCCACGTCGTCGACCCGGGCACCCACCACCATGTACCAGCTGTCTCCCTCTTGCCAGACTTTCGGATCGCGAAAATGGTGTACGCCTCGCGGGGTATTCAGAATCATGCCCTGGCGTTCAAAGTGAATCCCGTCGGTGCTGGTAGCCAGGCACTGTACCTGATACAGGTTTTCCTCTCTCGCTTCGCCGTCGAATTTGTGCCCGGTGTAGATCAGGGCCAGTTTATTGCCGTCAACCACCGCTGAACCGGAAAAACAGCCGTCTTTATCTTCTGGTCCTTCTGGCGCCAGTGCTATCGGCAAGTGCTCCCAGTTCACCATGTCGCGGCTGCGCGCATGGCCCCAGTGCATTGGCCCCCAGACCGGTTGCCACGGATAGTGCTGATAGAACGCATGGTAGTAACCATCGAACCAGGACAGGCCGTTAGGGTCATTCATCCAGCCCGCCGGAGGGGCGAGGTGATAGCGCGGATACCAGCGCGGATTGATACGATCTTTTTGCTGGTTTAGGGCCTCGTTGGCCGCGGCGAGTAATGCTGTCATTTGCTTGTCCCTGTCAGTGAATTGAGCTAAAGATAACGTTAACATTCTCGGTTTTCTCGCGGAATTGATGGTAATATCGATGTTAATCACAAAAGTTAACGTTAACATTTTGCGGGTGTTATCAAGATCGCATTTTCAGACCCGCAAGGGTGAACGCCGTCAAAGGAGAGGGTATGGCATCTTTAAAGGATGTGGCGCAACGGGCTAACGTCTCGTTAATGACCGTATCGCGAGCAATTAACGAGCCCGAACGACTGCGGCCAGAAACCTATAAAAAGGTGATGGAAGCGGTAGATGCGCTGGGGTATGTCTCCGATCTCTCCGCGAAAAAAATTCGTGGCGCGAAAACCACGGCTAACACTATCGGGGTGTTAGCGCTGGACACCATGACCACGCCGTTTTCCGTGGAGATAACGCTCTCTATCGAAGAGACCGCGCGGGCGCACGGTTGGAATAGCTTTGTGGTGAATATGTTCAGCAATGACCAGCCAGAGAAAATGGTGGATCTGCTGCTGGCGCATCGCCCTGACGGCATTATCTACACCGCGATGGGGCTGCGTCAGGTTCCGGTGCCGGAAAAGCTGCATAAGTATCGCTGCGTGCTGGCGAACTGCGAAAGCATCAGTGGCCCTTTTCCCACCTATATTCCTGATGATGAGCAAGGGCAATATCTTGGCGTGAAAGCGCTGTTGGCCGCAGGCTATCGTCGGCTGCTGTGCATCCACCTGCCAAAAGGGATTGTGGCCACCAATCGCCGCCGGGCGGGAATGGAGCGCGCCTGTCGTGAAGCGGGCGTAGACCCTGATGCCATGTTCCACCACTATCTTCCGGCGGGCGAGAGTCACCATATTGATGCGGCGGAGATTGCCGGGCATTACCTGAGTGGCACGGGTCCGATGTTTGATGCGGTGGTATGCGGTAACGACCGCGTGGCTTTTGTTATCTACCAGGTCTTGCTGGGGCGAGGGCTGCGCATTCCGCAGGATGTTGCCGTACTGGGCTATGACAACATGGTAGGCACCGGCGAGCTGTTTTTGCCGCCGCTATCCACAGTACAGCTGCCGCATTATGAAATTGGCCGTCTCAGTGCACTGCATCTTATCCAGGGGCTCGATCACCGCGATACCGTGCGGGTAGACAGCCCCTGGCTTCCGCGCGCCTCAATATAATTAACCCAATCGCTTCCTTTCATCAACCGGAGGAATGAGTGCATTATGTGGAGGGAATCGCTAATTTGCTGGTGGATGTTACAAAGCTGAAACGTGGAGGTACTGTTAAGTCACTGTTTAGCGCACAAGGCTCAAAGTTGGGTCGTGTATTAAACGCTCGCCGAAATTTTGGGTTTCAATAAAATAACCGTTATTTATTAATGTTAACGTATCAACACATTGTAAATTTGGCTTAGTGGAAGAGATAGCCGTTAGCCAGTTTGTTGAGTATGTATGCAGGCGGTCTTTTGGCTGTATATCTCAGGTAGTTACTCTTGACGAGGAGAGCTTTTTGCCCCTAAAAATTGCCCAATGCGACTAACGGTCAAATAAATTGCCGATTTCTCTAAAAAAAATGATCAACGTGCCGATACACTGACAGGATATGTCAGCATTTTATATATAATTCATGTCAGGAAAACAGAAAAGTAGGTGCTTATGGCTGATTCAGCAAGGAGTTGCTCAGCAGAACGTTTAGTCGATATCCTAATAGAGCTACAAACTTGTGGCGTTGTGAATCGCTATCAGTTGATGAAGAAATTTAATATCACTGAACGAACGGTCTATCGTGATCTTAATATGCTTTCCTCCTTTATTGAGGGGTGTGGTGGCGGAGAGTATCGATTGATACCGATTCGAGCGCAGAATAATAGCGCCTATGCCCTTCATGATCCACTGGCAAAGCTGCTGGACGCCGACGCGGTTTTTCCTGACAGAGATGAGGATTTTTGGCTTAGCTTAGAGAAAAGAGCTGCAGAACAGCATGTTAGAGTTCAGGTTGGTCGTCCTGAGCATTCAGTCAGAAATGATTTGTGAAAGTATTTTAACTTATTAGAAAAAGCGATTCAGAAAAACAGCGTCTGTCATATTTTATATAAAGACAAAACGCGCACCGTTCATCCTTATAAATTAGCTAACCAGAAAAATATTTGGTATCTGCAGGCGACTGAGGACGGGAAACTAAAGTCTTTTTCGTTAAGTAAAATTCGGTGGTTGGATATCCGGAAAGAGCATTTTGCTGTCGATACACCCACACTGTCATTAATTGATGAGCATCGCGATCCTTGGGTGAGTGAAGAGACGTTTGAGGTGCGGGTGCGTATTAAACACAGTATTGCTGGCTACTTCTTAAGACGAGACTTACTGCCTCAGCAAGAATTGATTCGCGAAGAGAATGATGGCGTGACTTTGCTTTGCAAGGCAGCACATGAGAATCAAATTATTCCACTAATTCTATTCTGGTTACCGAATATAGAAATTCTGGAACCAGAATGGTTGAAAAAAACGGTCATCAACTTACTGCATAACTACATCACTGGCGATCGCAACTCAGTTCCTGTTCAGGAATGTGATGCGTAGCGGGTAACAACGACTTATTGCACAGGAGATTATTATCTATGGCATTACCATTCATTATTCTGGGCGTCGCGGCAGCGGCAACGGCGTTTGGCGGCAAAAAAGCTTATGATGGCTATCAGAAAAAATCGGAAGCTGATGATGTATTAGATCGCGCGCAGCGTCGCTTTGATAAGCATAAAGAGAGCTTTGATCTGGCAAATGAAACAACGTCGAAAAAACTGGCCGAACTGGGTGAAAAAGAGCTGGAAATCGGTAAAGATTTCAATGAGTTTAAAACGATTGCCGACGATCTGCTG
The DNA here is from genome assembly GCF_030336505.1 of Citrobacter sp. Cf116. NCBI lineage: Bacteria > Pseudomonadati > Pseudomonadota > Gammaproteobacteria > Enterobacterales > Enterobacteriaceae > Citrobacter > Citrobacter sp. Cf116. The sequence goes on from NZ_JAOWEQ010000037.1 coordinate 107,773, forward strand.
GCGCGTATGGCGAAAGATGGACATAAAGATCTTCGTCTGAAGGTACCACAGCATAACATCAATAAAATTCAGAACCTGGCGATTTCCGCCACGGAATACCTAACGACGGTCGTCGGAGCCGGGGTTTCTGGTGCTGCCGCTGGTTTTGCCGTGTACAGCGGCGTGATGGCGTTTGCCGCAGCTTCTACCGGTACGCCGATCGCCGCCCTGTCTGGTGCGGCGGCGTATAACGCCACAATGGCGGCGATTGGTGGTGGTTCCCTGGCCGCAGGTGGTTGGGGGATGGCGGGCGGCGCGATGGTGCTTGGCGGTGCAGTGGTGGCTCCGCTGATTGCTATTGCGGGCTGGGCTTACGATAGCCATGCCGAAAAGGCGCTTAACAATGCTTATCAAAGCTCCCGTGAAGTGACCGCGGCGGTGGAAAAAATGAATGCGGCTGAAGCGCAGCTGACGAAGGTGCAGCAGTATGTAAATAGCATTTATGAATCAATAACCCGTATGCATAGCGTCTTTATTCAGCATTACTTTGAGCCGCTGAAAGCGATGCATGCCATCATTGTTGAACGTCATGAGAAGAATATCACTACCGAGATTAGTGAGTCGGAAGAGATCATGGCGATTATCGACCATGGTTATGAATTAGCCGCCATCATGACCGACGTGATCACCACGCCGCTGTTCAAGCCGGTGACGCAGGAAAACGGTGAAGCCATTATCGAAGATGGGGTGATCCAACTGCAGACCGACAGCAATGGTATGAACCTGCTGAACAAAGAGATTCTGGACGAAAAACTGGCGGCTTCTGCTTCTGAGTTTGACGCATTTTCTTCTCGTATTTAATCGACTCGCCGGGCGAATCTGCCCGGCATTGCTATGGGCGAGCACAATGAACACAGCCAGGTTTGACTGGGGTGAAGAGTTACATCAGACGGTGGTCAAGAGTCTGACCACCTCTTTTGGGTTGGATTTTCTCTTGCTGGAGGATAAACACGGCGGCGATGTGAATACCATTCATAACGCTCGCGAGGGAGTGTATGCTACCGATGCCGAGCGTCAACGGTACGAGCAACGTGAAGGGTATGATTCTCATCATTACCATAGCCACGAAAACTACATTGCCACCAACCAGGCGGGAAAAAAGGCGCACGAGGCCGGTACGTTGACCGATACCTACACCGGTGAGAAATTTGCGGCTAATGATAAAAAGAACCTCGACCATATTATTGCCGCCCATGAAATTCACAACGATCCAGGGCGTATCCTTGCCGAATGCGATGGTGCCGATCTGGCTAATGATTCATCAAATCTGACCTTCACGAATGAGTCGCTGAATAAGGCGAAGAAGGCGAAAACGATGGATGCCTTCGTGCAAACGCTACAAGAACAGCATGCTGTGACCACGCAGGAAATTGCCCGTTTGCGCAGCCAGCCAACGCTTTCCGAGCAAGAGCAAAAACAACTGAATAAGCTGGAAAATAAAGCCGCCGCCGATTTTGAACGGATGAAAGAGGCCGACAAAAAGGCGCGGGCAAAATACAACAGTACGATCAATGGGGAATATTACACCAGCAGCAAGTTTGCGAAGAATGTCGCCACCGCCACAATGAACAATGCATTTCGCATGGGAACGCGGCAGATGTTGGGGCTGGTTCTGGCAGAGATCTGGTTTGAGTTCCGCGAGCGTATTCCCGTGATGTTTGAGAAGCATCGTCGTTCATTCGATGCCGGAGACTTCCTGCAAGATGCGGCGGAGGCATTACGCGCAGTCTGGCAGCGAGTGCAGGGTAAATTCAGCACTTTCCTGACGTCCTTTAAAGACGGTGCCATCGGTGGCGTGCTCTCCAGCATTACGACGACGCTCTTCAATATCTTCTTTACGACTAAGAAGATGATGGTGCGCCTGATTCGTGAGATGTGGAACAATTTGGTACAGGCCTTTAAAGTTATGGTCTTTAACCCTGAGGGGTTAACGCCGGGGCAGCTAGCTAAAGCGGTGAGCAAGCTGGTGGCTGCAGGTGTGGCCGTGGCTGCTGGAGTGGTGGTTAATGATGCTTTAGCCAAGATGCTCGTCTTTCCTTTTGGTCCGGAACTGGCCGCGTTCTGCGGTGCGCTGGCGACAGGTATTCTGACGCTGGTAATGAACTACTTCCTGGAACACAGCGCATTGATGAAAAAGGTCTGGGCGTTTCTGGATACGTTTAAAGATAAGTATCAAAAAGCACTAGAGTATTATCAGCAGGTGAATGTTGAACTCGATCGTTATCTACTGGAGCTTTCGGCGTTAGAGTTTGCTATTGATACGTCTGCGTTATCGCGTTTCTCGCTGCATCTTAACGCGGTGAATAGTGAAATTGAGCGCGGTTTGTTGCTGGGTGCAGAGGTTGAGCGCCGTAATATTACGCTACCGTTTGAAGCAGGGAATACCCGCTCTGTGCGTAGCTGGTTAAGTAAGCTATGACGCTAACGCCCGCGTTTCCCTGTAACCAGTGCGGCGCTTGTTGCCGCCACGTCGATCGCGCCAGTGAAACGCAATTTCTAGATCGCGGTGATGGCATTTGTCAGCACTATCAGATGGAGACAAAGCTGTGTGCGATTTATGAAACACGTCCGCTTATTTGCCAGGTAGAGAAGCAGTATCAGCTTAACTACCAACAGCAATATAGCTGGCAGGAGTTCATTACGCTTAATCGTGAAGCGTGTTTAATTCTGGAGAAACTGTAGGACGGTCTGCTTCACGAAGGAGCCAGTGTCAATATGTACTCATTTTTGACGGTGTTGTGACGAGATGAGTTGAGACGCAATGAAAACAAAAATCCACGCAATTGCGTGGATTTTATAGCTTTTTGCGATTCTTATGAGATGTGTTGAGATCTCATGAGACAACAAATTTAGACATTGAACAGGAAGTTCATGATATCGCCATCTTTGACGATATAGTCCTTACCTTCGGCACGCATTTTCCCAGCTTCTTTCGCACCTTGCTCACCTTTATAGGTGATGAAATCTTCAAACGCGATGGTTTGTGCGCGGATAAAGCCTTTCTCGAAGTCGGTATGGATTTTACCTGCTGCCTGCGGAGCCGTGGCGCCGACAGGAATGGTCCATGCACGGACTTCTTTCACGCCAGCGGTGAAGTAGGTCTGCAGGTTCAGCAATTCGTAACCAGCACGGATAACGCGGTTCAGGCCCGGCTCTTCCAGACCCATTTCAGCCATGAATTCTTCACGGTCAGCATCATCGAGTTCTGCGATGTCAGCTTCAACGGCAGCGCAAACGGCAACCACAACAGAACCTTCGGCAGCCGCGATTTCGCGCACTTTGTCGAGGTACGGGTTGTTCTCAAAACCGTCTTCGTTGACGTTAGCGATATACATGGTTGGCTTCAGGGTCAGGAAGCTCAGGTATTTGATGGCCGCTTTGTCTTCGTCAGTCAGCGTTTTCAGTGCGCGCAGCATGCCGGCGTTTTCCAGCTGTGGCAGGCATTTTTCCAGCGCAGCCAGTTCCGCTTTAGCGTCTTTGTCACCGCCTTTGGCCTTCTTCTGCACACGATGGATAGCGCGCTCACAGGTGTCGAGGTCGGACAACGCCAGCTCGGTATTGATAACCTCGATGTCGTCAGCCGGATCCACTTTGTTATTAACGTGGATGATGTTGTCGTTTTCAAAGCAACGCACCACGTGGCCGATAGCTTCGGTTTCGCGGATGTTGGTAAGGAATTGGTTACCCAGACCTTCACCTTTGGACGCGCCTTTTACCAGACCGGCAATGTCGACGAATTCCATCGTTGTAGGCAGGATACGCTGTGGTTTGACGATTTCGGCCAGCTGATCCAGACGCGGATCGGGCATCGGGACAACACCCGTGTTCGGCTCGATAGTACAGAACGGGAAGTTTGCCGCTTCAATACCCGCTTTTGTGAGCGCGTTGAACAGGGTGGATTTGCCTACGTTTGGCAAACCGACGATACCGCATTTGAATCCCATGTTTAAATCACCTTAATCTTTTGATATTCAACCTGTTATGGAAAACAGATTGTAGAAATGTAAATAACTTTGCCTATTATACACAGCACGCGAGAAAAATGCCGCACATCACTGCTTATTGCGCTTTAAAGGTGTGTAACCGGCTCGTAGCTTTGGTCAGGCCATCTTTGAACAAAATCTCGGTACAACGTGCCGCTTCGTCAATCGCTTCATCAATTAACTTCTGTTCTGAAACAGGCGGTTTGCCTAAAACAAATCCGACAACTTTGTTTTTATCGCCCGGATGGCCTATTCCAACGCGTAAACGATGAAAGTTGGGGTTATTACCTAATTTGCTAATGATGTCTTTCAGGCCATTATGTCCGCCATGACCTCCGCCAAGCTTAAATTTGGCGACGCCAGGAGGCAGGTCTAATTCATCGTGCGCGACCAAAATTTCATCTGGGTTGATACGATAAAAACTGGCCATCGCGCCGACGGCCTTGCCGCTAAGATTCATAAATGTGGTCGGTACCAGCAGACGGACATCTTCACCTTCAAGCGTTACTCGGGAGGTGTAACCGAAGAATTTCGGCTCATCGCGCAGGGGGGCGCGTAATCTCTCTGCCAGTAGATCGACATACCATGCGCCTGCGTTGTGTCGCGTTGCCGCATACTCTGCGCCGGGGTTCGCCAGGCCGACAATCAATTTAATCGCCACGTGTTTTGTCCTGAGTGTTTCGATAAACGACGTGTAGTTTACTGTCTGACGGTGCGCTTGACAAAAAACTGCGTGCTTATCGCCAAAAGCTGAATAATTGCACAAATGGACTATTAGAAAATGAGTATGTTCAGTGGCTTATTTGTAAAGTTTTGTTGCATGAGTGTTTGTAATTGTGATCGCTCCCGCACTTGCGAACGGCAGTGTTGTCTATACTTTACACATAAGGATTAGGGGTATTCCCTGTAACAACCCAAAGTTCCGGAGGTGACACATGAAACGCAAAAACGCTTCGCTACTCGGTAACGTGCTCATGGCTTTAGGGTTGGTGGTAATGGTTGTGGGTGTGGGTTATTCAATTTTAAACCAGTTGCCGCAATTTAATCTGCCGCAGTTTTTCGCACATGGTGCGGTGCTCAGTATTTTTGTTGGCGGTATTCTCTGGTTAGCAGGTGCCAGAGTGGGTGGACACGAACAAATCAGTGACCGTTACTGGTGGGTACGTCATTATGACAAACGCTGTCGTCGTGGTGACACCAATCACCGTCATAACTAAATTCTCCCTCTGTTGAGAGGGCGGTGGTCAGAATGAAGAGCCCCGGTTATAAAACCAGGGCTCTGCTTGTTTATGATCATTGCTTAAACTGGATGCGACAGAATAAGAGAAGAATTATTCGAATAACCGGTAATGTAATGCTCTAATCGCGCTATCTGCATCGTCAGCCGGTAACAGGATGCACAGGTTGTCGTTCGATGCTCCATGGCAAATCATTCGTACCGTATGCTCTTCAAGCCAGGCAAAAACGTCTTTGCAAACTCCCGCAGCCTGTGTGAGTTGATTCCCCACCAAAGTGACCAACGCCAGCCCGGTTTCCACTTCCACGCGACAGTGGGAGGATAATGCGGTAAACAATGCGGTGGTCAGCACATGGTCTTCACCTGAAGTTGCATGAGTGGCGTCCAGCGCCAGCGCAATACTATTCTCTGAGGTTGTAACCAAATCCACCGTGACAGCGTGGCGAGCCAAAATGGCGAAGGACTGCGCCAGGAAAGAGCAGGAAGGTTGCTTCTCCAGACTGTGTAACCGCAACAGCGTCTGTTTACGACGCACGGCGAGCGCACGATAGCGAGGTGGATTATCGGTGGTGTTGTGCACCAACGTACCTCCGGCGGCAGTATCCTTACTTGAGCCAACAAAGACCGGAATGCTTTTACGCATTGCCGGGAGTAGCGTAGCCGGGTGGAGGACCTTCGCACCGTAGGCGGCCATATCGCTGGCCTCGGAAAATGAGATATGGTCGATTCGTTTGGCCCGCGGCGCAATGCGTGGGTCGGTGGTGTAGATCCCTGCGACGTCGGTCCAGATGTCAACGCGTGTGGCGTGAAGCGCCTCACCGAGAAGCGTAGCCGTGTAATCACTACCGCCGCGTCCAAGCGTTGTGGTGTGTCCTGCGGCATCACGCCCGATAAATCCCTGAGTCACCATAATCGCTTGCTCAAGACGAGGGCGCAGGTGAGTCTCCACCTGGTGGTGCAGTGTGCCAAGCTCGGGTTCGGCGCAGCCGAAGTTCGCGTTAGTACGCATCACGCAGCGGGCGTCAAACCACTCGGCCTCGGCCTGCCGTTCACGTAAGACTTCAGTAAACAGTAGTGAGGACATCAGCTCGCCATGGCTGACTAATTCATCGCTTAACGCATTAGACGGTGAAACCATCGCCGTTTGTGCAAGACGATGTATATTGTTGAGAAGATTATCGATTTCCGTGCTGATAACGGAAGGCTGCTTCAGGCGGGAAATAATGTTGTATTGGATGGCGCGTAAAGTCTCAAGCTTATCTAATTGTTGATGCGTTTCCAGACCTTCAGAAAGCTCGACCAGTAAGTTTGTCACGCCTGCTGAAGCAGACAAAACGACTAAACGGACATCTTGATCAGCAAGGACAATGCTGGCGCTTCGGTTCATCGCATCAAAATCAGCGACGCTGGTGCCGCCAAATTTGGCAACGACGGATGGTGGATAAATGCGAGTCATAACAATCTCATATCAGGGCGCCATAAAAGTATGGCTAGAAAATTTTCATTCTCGGCATAAGGGAACAAAGTTCGCCTTACGAAATGTCCGCCCGCGAACATTTCTGCTGACAACCCAGGGTATACCTGTTGTCGATAACGAGTGTCGCCTGTACGCGTTACCGGGTGCTGCGCATTAATTTTATTTACAAAGCCTGCAAATAAGCGCGCCATACTAAGTGATTTATATTAAGGGATCGACTTTTTTATTCGGTTTATAGGCAAATAAGTGAAAAATCATGTCGTAACAAGAAAGTGCCTACATTATTAATGGTAAAAACGTGTAAAAAAATAATAAAAACATGAAAATCTCATGGTTTTTATTACATTGTCTGCGTTGCAATTAGCGACAACATTGTTAATTAAATAGCTATATTTCTTTAGGATTTAGTAATGGCGGATGGTCTTTGTGCTTTGATTTTTAAGGGGAAAGTTGTTATTTCTGATGCAAGGAAATAAATGATTGAGTCCTAAGCTAAAACAACATATATTAGCCGCGCTTTTTTACAGGTAATCCTTATAACCATTTATTCAATCAGGCGTTAATCTACACCTGGTTGTAGGAGTGATATGATGACGGATAAAGTCCGTATTGATACTTTAAGTGCTAATTCATTACCACAGAGCAATGATACCTTTTTAGCAAGACAGGCTGAGTTTGAATCTAATGTCCGCAGCTATCCACGTAAACTGCCATTAGCAATCGCTAAAGCGCAGGGCGTCTGGATTACTGATGTAGAAAATAATCAATATCTTGATTGCCTGGCAGGTGCCGGAACCCTGGCGCTTGGTCATAACCATCCTGAAGTGCTGCAGAGCATTCAAAGTGTCATCACAAGCGGCTTACCGTTACATACGCTTGATCTTACTACCCCATTAAAAGATGAATTCTCATCATATTTACTGTCCTTATTACCGGGCCAGGGCAAAGAATATTGCCTGCAGTTCACCGGTCCGTCCGGTGCAGATGCTGTTGAAGCGGCGCTGAAGCTGGCGAAGAAAGTGACCGGCCGTTCCAGCATCATTAGTTTCTCCGGCGGCTACCACGGGATGACCCACGGCGCGCTGTCCGTGACCGGCAACCTGTCGCCGAAAGAAGCGGTCAGCAATATGATGGCGGAAGTGCAGTTTATGCCGTATCCACATCAGTACCGTTGCCCGCTGGGTATCGGCGGCGACGCTGGCGTCAAAGCATTAACTTACTACTTCGAAAACCTGATCAACGACGTTGAAAGCGGCGTGCGTAAACCGGCTGCCGTAATCCTCGAAGCGGTGCAGGGCGAAGGTGGCGTGAATCCGGCTCCGGTTGAATGGTTACAGCGTATTCGTAAAGTGACTCAGGAACACGGCATTCTGCTTATCATCGATGAAGTTCAGGCTGGTTTCGCACGTACCGGTAAGCTGTTCGCCTTCGAACACGCTGGCATTGAGCCAGACATCATTGTGATGTCCAAAGCGGTTGGTGGCGGTCTGCCACTGGCGGTACTGGGCATTAAAAAGCAATTTGATGCGTGGGCTCCGGGCCACCACACTGGCACCTTCCGCGGCAACCAACTGGCGATGGCGACCGGTCTGACAACGCTGAAGATCCTCAAAGACGACAAGATTGCCGATAAAGTTGCCGCCCAGGGCGAGTGGCTGAAAGGCAAACTGACTGACCTGCAGAAACGCTACCCGGTTATCGGCCAGGTGCGTGGTCTGGGCCTGATGATCGGCCTGGAAATCGTGAATCCGAACGAAGCGCAGGATCATATGGGTTGCTACCCGGCTGATGGCGAGCTGTCTGCGTTGCTGCAGAAGAAATGCTTCGAAAACGGGCTGATTCTGGAGCGTGGTGGCCGCAACGGCTGCGTGCTGCGTCTGCTGCCGTCTCTGCTGATCACCAACGCTGAGCTGGAAATTTTCCTCGATAAATTCGAAAACGCCCTGCTGGGCGCTGGCGTGAAGCCGGTTTAAACGGAGTTGGATCGAATGTCAGACGTAAACCCGACTCTGTCCGGCTCGGCGCAAAGCATCGCCGCCTATCAGGACGCTATCGAGCAGAGTACGCAAGCGGTCGTTGAATGGTTGAAGCAGCCTGAGATGTATCAGGGCAAAACCGTTGAACAACTGCGTGAACGTATCAACCTGAATTTTACGTCTCAGGGCCTGGGCAACCAGGCCGCTATTGAGCGTGCGGTTGAATACTTTCTCAAAGACAGCCTGTTGGTTCACCATCCTCAGTGCGTGGCGCACCTGCACTGCCCAAGCCTGGTGATTAGCCAGGCGGCGGAAGTGCTGATCAACGCCACTAACCAGAGTATGGACTCCTGGGACCAAAGCCCGTCGGCCACGATCATTGAGATCAAACTGATCGAATGGCTACGTGAGCAGGTGGGTTATGCGGCAGGCGATGCCGGCGTGTTCACCAGCGGCGGCACCCAGAGCAACCTGATGGGCCTGATGCTGGCGCGCGACGCCTTCTTTGCTCGCCTGGGACATTCCATTCAGCAAGATGGTCTGACCGGTGATCTGAGCAAAATTAAAGTGTTCTGCTCTGAAAGCGCGCACTTCTCCGTGCAGAAGAACATGGCGTTAATGGGGCTGGGCTACCGCTCCGTCACCCAGGTGAAGACCGATGCGTTTTCACGCATGGATCTGGCTGACCTGAAAGACAAGCTGGCCCAGGCGAAAGCCAACGGTGAGCAGGTGATGGCCATTGTTGCGACGGCTGGTACGACAGATGCGGGCGCCATCGATCCGTTAGCGGATATTGCGGCGCTGGCGGCAGAACATCAGATCTGGATGCACGTGGATGCGGCATGGGGCGGGGCGTTACTGCTTTCTGAGCAGTATCGTCACTTCCTCAACGGCCTTGAGCTGGCAGATTCCGTGACACTGGATTTCCACAAGCAGTTCTTCCAGACCATCAGTTGCGGTGCGTTCCTGTTAAAAGATGCGCGCCACTACGAGCTGATGCGTTACCAGGCGGCGTACCTGAACTCTGATTTCGATGAAGAGGCTGGCGTACCAAACCTGGTATCGAAGTCGCTGCAGACCACGCGTCGTTTCGATGCGCTGAAGTTGTGGATGGGCCTCGAAGCGCTGGGCAAAAAGCAGTATGCCGAAATCATTGATAATGGCGTAACGCTGGCGCGTGATGTTGCTGAGTTTGTCAAAACCCAGTCGCATCTTGAACTGGTGATGGAACCACAGCTGGCAAGCGTGCTGTTCCGCTTCCGTCCTGAAAGCGACGATATGGCGTTCGTTGCGCTGCTGAACCAGCGTATTGGCGACGTGCTGCTGGCTTCAGGTAGCGCCAACGTCGGCGTGACTGAAGCGGATGGCATCACCTGCCTGAAGCTGACGCTGCTGAACCCGACGGTGTGCCTGGAAGATGTGAAAGTCCTGCTGGCCAGCGTGAAGGCAACGGCATTGAGCATTTTAAGCGCGTAATTGCCCGGTGGCACTGCGTTTATCGGGCCTACGGGGTCGGCGCAACGTTTGGGTTTTGTAGGCCGGATAAGAGAAGCGCATCCGGCAATAAAAAGGCTCCCATTCACGGGAGCCTTTTTGCTATTTAATATCCGCTAAAGCGGCGTCTTTATTCGGGAAGAATGCCAGACGACCGGGAATCGGCTGAATACCGGCGCGCGCCATGGTGCGCAGCGGCTGAAATTCCAGGTTAGATACCCGCAGCTCGCAGCCTTCAGGCAGCTTTTTCACAAAGCGCTGGAAAGCGTCCAGACCACCGGCATCCAGTACCGGGACCGCGTCCCACTTCAAGACTACGATGCGTTTACCTTCAATACGCGACTCGAGATCGGTAAATAATCCTTCCGCCGCGGCAAAGAATAGCGGGCCAATGACGCGCAACACCAGCACATCGTCCGGTACGTCTACGTTAACCGGCGCCAGACGCGTCATGCGCGCAATACGACGCATAAACAGTAGAGATGCAAGAACGATACCGACGCTGATGGCGATAACCATATCGAACAGCACCGTCAGCGACATACACATCAGCATGACGATGATGTCGTCTTTCGGCGCATGACGCAGCAAATCCACCACTTTATGCGCTTCACTCATGTTCCATGCCACCATTAGCAGCAGGGCGGCCATGGCGGAAAGCGGTAACCAGGAAAGCAGCGGTGCAAGCACCAGCAGGGCAAGGATCACCAGAATCGCATGGATAACCGCTGAGATTGGCGAGGTTGCACCCGCGCGGACGTTTGCCGCAGAACGGGCAATTGCCGCCGTGGCGGTGATACCGCCAAAGAACGGTGCGACGATGTTGCCCAGTCCCTGACCAATCAGTTCACTGTTAGCTTTGTGTTTGGTGCCGGTCATCCCATCGAGTACGACGGCGCACAGCAGAGATTCGATCGCCCCGAGCATTGCCATCGAGAAGGCTGCCGGTAACAGCGCCTGTAACGAGCTCCAGCTCAGAGTAAAGTTTGACTCTGGCATATTCCAAGGTAATACCAGTTGCGGCAGCAACTGTGGGATACCATTGCCCTGCGAGCCGTCAGCCAGAATATAGTGGAACTGAGATCCGATGGTGGCGACATGGCCGCCGGTCAGGTTCACGATACCCATTACCGCACAGCCTGCCAGTAGTGCGGGAAGGTGGCCCGGTAATCGGATACCCAGACGCGGCCAGAAAATCAGGATCCCCAGTGTCACCACGCCAATCGCGGCATCACCCACGTTGATGGTCGGCAAGGCCATAAATAGCGCGCCCACCTTCTGCAAATAGTGCTCTGGCACGTGGGTCATTTGCAGGCCGAGAAAATCTTTAATCTGCATGGTACCGATGGTGATACCGATACCTGAGGTAAAACCTAACGTCACGGAGACCGGAATATATTCGATCAAACGACCAAAGCGGGCGAGGCCGAAAAGGATCAGGAATATCCCGGACATGAGCGTGGCAACCAGCAGGCCTGCCAGCCCAAACTGTTGCGACACCGGATACAGAATCACCACGAAGGCGGCGGTTGGGCCAGATACGCTAAAGCGCGAGCCCCCGGTAAGGGCGATAACAATCCCAGCAACGGCTGAGGTATACAGACCGTACTGCGGAGCAACGCCACTGCCTATTGCCAGCGCCATCGCCAGTGGAATGGCAATGATCCCAACCGTTATCCCGGCGATCAGGTCGCGGGTGAAGCGGGAAGCAGTATATTTTTCTTTCCAACAAGCGTCGATGAGGGCGCGGAAAGGCATCACATGTGAGGAAAATAATCTGTTCACAATAATGTTTCATCCATGGGCGCATCATCTGTCAACTGAATGGCAGGTGAAGGAGGCAAAAGTCATACAAATAAATATTACAGATAAAAAAACCCGCCGCAGCGGGTTTTTGAGCCGGGCTCGATTAATGCTCGAACATAGCAGAGATGGATTCTTCGTTGCTGATACGACGAATCGCTTCGGCCAGCATACCCGACAGGGTCAATGTACGCACGTTTGGCAGTGCTTTGATTTCGTCAGTCAGTGGAATGGTGTCACAGACAACGACTTCATCAATAACAGAGTTGCGCAGGTTGTTTGCCGCATTACCTGAGAAGATCGGGTGGGTTGCGTAAGCAAATACGCGTTTTGCACCACGTTCTTTCAGTGCTTCTGCTGCTTTGCACAGCGTACCGCCGGTATCGATCATGTCATCAACCAGCACGCAGTCACGACCTGCAACGTCACCAATAATGTGCATCACCTGAGAAACGTTCGCACGCGGGCGACGTTTGTCGATGATAGCCATATCGGTATCGTTCAGCAGTTTAGCGATAGCGCGGGCACGCACGACGCCACCGATATCTGGAGAAACCACAATTGGGTTGTCCAGGTTCAGCTGCAGCATGTCTTCTAACAGGATCGGGCTACCGAATACGTTATCAACCGGTACATCGAAGAAGCCCTGGATCTGTTCAGCATGCAGGTCAACGGTGAGGACGCGGTCAACGCCAACGCTGGACAGGAAATCAGCGACGACTTTAGCGGTAATCGGTACACGAGCGGAACGTACGCGACGATCCTGACGTGCATAGCCGAAGTAAGGAATAACGGCGGTGATACGGCCTGCGGAAGCACGGCGCAGCGCATCAACCATAACGACCAATTCCATCAGGTTGTCGTTAGTAGGGGCACAAGTGGACTGGATGATGAAAATATCACCACCGCGTACATTTTCATTAATTTGTACGCTGACTTCGCCGTCGCTAAAGCGACCTACAGCGGCGTCGCCGAGTGAAGTGTACAGGCGGTTGGCAATACGTTGTGCTAGTTCCGGGGTGGCGTTACCAGCAAAAAGCTTCATATCAGGCACGAGAAGAACCTCAGGCATGCGTCCATTGGTGGAAAGAATCTGCCGAAAACTGTGCGGGCCAGGCAGTATCCTCTCCATGCGGTGTATTAAAGAGCGCGATGCAACGTCTGGAACAGGGTGACGTTGTCACCGCAACTCAGCTTGCCCGGCTTACTCGTTATCCTTCGTGTTTCATGTTCGTTGGCATCAATTCCTCACATCAGTCACATACTTTTGTATGCTCCTGGCGGTTCGTCATTTCGCCATCTTCCTGAAACCAGAAGGATTTAGAGTAACGCTCTGTGCAATGGGGAGAGGTTGACGCCTTTCGCCACAAAGCCTTTGAGCCATTCCGGGGCTTGCTCAAGCACCTGGCGAGCACGAGACTCAGTGTCAAATTCAGCAAAGACACAAGCCCCTGTACCAGTCAGGCGCGACGGCGCGTATTCTAACAGCCAGGAAAGCGCCGCATCAACCTCGCGAAAACGTTTTCTTGCGATAACCTCGCAATCATTGCCGAATTCACATTTTAGTAACGTTTTTATTGACCTTTTTGGCGTGTTGCGCGGGAGGTCGGGATCGCTAAAAATCACCGGTGTCGGAATGCTGACTCCCGGGTGAGCAACCAGATACCACTTTTCTTCAGGTTCCACCGGCGTCAGAATTTCTCCTACGCCTTCGGCAAAGGCCGCATGGCCGCGCACGAACACGGGAACATCCGCCCCTAGGGTTAAACCGAGTGCCGCCAGTTCATCAATCGAAAGTCCACACTGCCAGAGATGGTTCAGCGCCACCAGAACGGTTGCCGCATTTGATGAACCACCGCCAAGACCGCCGCCCATCGGCAGGCGTTTGTCGATACTGATGTCCGCACCGCTCCCTTTGGGAAGGCGATTGCTTTCAGATGCCACCTTCATCAGCAAACGTGCCGCACGGACGATCAGGTTGTCTTCGTGCGCAACGCCTTCCACCGGGGTTAACAGGCGGATTTCGCCGTCGCCACGCAGCGCAATATCTATCGTGTCGCCATAATCAAGAAACTGAAATAGCGTTTGCAGCGAATGGTAACCGTCCGTACGTTGCCCGGTGATGTATAAAAACAGATTCAGTTTTGCCGGAGAGGGCCAATGAGTCATCATTTCACAATCCAGTTATCCATTTTTAGCTTAATACGCTGGGAGCCGTCCGACAGCTCCATGTTTGCCGGCATCGCTGGCTGCGTTTTGCTGTCGTAGGCGCTATAGACCACTTTCCAGCTTTTACCATCTTTGCTGTAGTTCACTTCACTCAGACGATATTGGTCGTCGAGCTTGTAATCAGTAGCGTCACCCGGCAGGCCAAGGATCCACTGGCGCAGGCTGTTCAACGGAATAGGCATGCCGGTCAGTTTGCCGATCATCTCTTCAGCGTCGTCGGCGGTGTAGTGCTTACCTTTGTTATCGACAAGTTCAACGTTGCCCGGCTGCGCGTTGAGTTCCAGTTCCGTGCTGCCCAGCGGGTTGGTCAGCAGCAGACGATAGCGATCCTGACCGGTTTGCTGCCAGAAAAAGCGGGCATACACTTTCTGTTGATCGGAGATATAAGCGAACGCACCGCGCGTCTGATATTGGTTCAGGGCGCGTACTTCCTGCTGGTGCTGGCGCCACTGCGGGGAATCGGGGCTTTTGCCGGGACCTTTCGGCGCGTTGAGGGTACAGGCACTAAGAACCAGGGCCGCAAGGGGCAGCAGGCGAATCAGGCGAAAATCAGGCAGGGTCATAATGATGACAAATCCTTGAGATACGTTGCAGTTATAACTCTCAATGCTAGCGCCACCATCTGACATCGTCTACGTTCAAGTTATCTTAAATCGCTTAAATTTGTGCACTAAGCTATTACTCCAAAAGGGGTCAGTCTCTTTTATTGACCGCACGCATCCTGTATGATGCACCCAGTCTAACCTTATCAACGCTGGTACTATTCCCGCACACATGACCCTTTTAGCGCTTGGTATTAACCATAAAACGGCACCTGTATCGCTGCGAGAACGCGTAACGTTTTCGCCGGATACGCTCGATCAGGCGCTGGACAGCCTGCAAGCGCTGCCAATGGTGCAGGGCGGGGTAGTGCTGTCGACGTGTAACCGCACAGAGATTTACCTCAGCGTGGAAGAGCAGGATAACCTGCGAGAAGCGCTGATTCGCTGGCTGTGCGAATACCATAACCTCAATGAAGAAGACCTGCGTAATAGCCTGTACTGGCACCAGGACAACGACGCCGTCAGTCATTTGATGCGCGTTGCCAGTGGTCTGGATTCACTGGTGCTCGGTGAACCGCAAATTTTGGGGCAGGTGAAAAAAGCATTTGCGGATTCGCAAAAAGGCCACCAGAACGCCAGTGCGCTGGAGCGCATGTTCCAGAAATCATTCTCTGTTGCTAAACGTGTACGTACAGAAACTGACATCGGTGCCAGCGCCGTGTCGGTGGCGTTTGCCGCCTGTACTCTGGCGCGGCAGATATTTGAATCGCTCTCAACGGTAACCGTGCTGTTAGTCGGTGCGGGCGAAACCATCGAACTGGTAGCGCGACACTTGCGCGAGCATAAAGTGAAGAAGATGATCATCGCCAACCGTACGCGCGAGCGTGCGCAGGTGCTGGCGGATGAAGTCGGCGCCGAGGTGATTTCACTGAGTGATATCGACGCACGTTTGCAGGATGCCGATATCATTATCAGTTCTACTGCCAGTCCGCTGCCGATTATCGGTAAAGGAATGGTGGAACGCGCGCTTAAAAACCGCCGCAATCAGCCTATGTTGCTGGTGGATATCGCCGTACCGCGCGATGTCGAGCCGGAAGTGGGTAAATTGTCTAACGCCTATCTGTACAGCGTTGATGACCTGCAAAGCATCATTTCGCATAACCTTGCCCAGCGCAAAGCGGCGGCGGTGGAAGCCGAAACGATTGTGGAGCAGGAAGCCAGCGAGTTTATGGCCTGGCTACGCGCCCAGGGCGCAAGCGACACTATCCGCGAGTATCGCAGTCAGTCAGAACAGATCCGTGATGAACTGACCGCTAAAGCGTTGGCCGCTCTTCAACAGGGCGGTGATGCGCAAGCCATTATGCAGGATTTGGCCTGGAAACTGACCAACCGCCTGATCCATGCACCAACCAAATCACTTCAACAGGCTGCCCGTGACGGGGATAGTGAACGCCTGAATATTCTGCGCGACAGCCTCGGGCTGGAGTAGCAGCACACCAATCTTATTTTTTACAGGGTGCATTTACGCCTATGAAGCCTTCTATCGTTGCCAAACTGGAAGCCCTGCATGAACGCCATGAAGAAGTTCAGGCACTGCTCGGTGATGCGGGTACTATCGCAGACCAGGATCGCTTTCGTGCGCTGTCGCGCGAATATGCGCAATTAAGCGATGTCTCTCGCTGTTTTACGGACTGGCAACAGGTTCAGGAAGATATCGAGACGGCTCAGATGATGCTCGACGATCCTGAAATGCGTGAAATGGCGCAGGATGAACTGCGCGAAGCAAAAGAGAAATGCGAGCAGCTGGAACAGCATCTGCAGGTCCTGCTGTTACCTAAAGACCCCGATGACGAACGTAACGCTTTCCTCGAAGTGCGTGCGGGAACCGGTGGTGATGAAGCGGCGCTGTTTGCCGGCGATCTGTTCCGCATGTACAGCCGTTACGCTGAATCGCGTCGCTGGCGGGTAGAGATCATGAGCGCCAGCGAAGGCGAACATGGCGGGTTTAAAGAAGTCATTGCCAAGATTAGCGGCGAAGGCGTTTACGGGCGACTGAAGTTTGAGTCCGGCGGCCATCGAGTGCAGCGCGTACCTGCGACGGAATCGCAGGGGCGTATTCATACTTCTGCCTGTACGGTCGCTGTCATGCCGGAACTGCCGGATGCCGAACTGCCGGATATCAACCCGGCCGATCTGCGTATTGATACCTTCCGTTCATCAGGCGCGGGCGGTCAGCACGTTAACACCACAGACTCCGCAATCCGTATTACCCACTTACCGACCGGTATCGTAGTGGAATGCCAGGACGAACGTTCACAGCATAAAAACAAAGCCAAAGCGATGTCGGTGCTGGGGGCGCGAATTCGTGCCGCCGAAGTGGCAAGACGTCAACAGGCGGAAGCCTCTGAACGTCGTAACTTGTTGGGCAGCGGCGATCGCAGCGATCGTAACCGCACCTATAACTTCCCGCAGGGTCGTGTGACCGATCACCGCATTAACCTGACGCTCTACCGTCTGGATGAAGCGATGGAAGGCAAACTGGATATGCTGATTGAGCCGATTGTCCAGGAATACCAGGCCGACCAACTGGCGGCGTTGTCCGAGCAGGATTAATGGATTATCAGCACTGGCTGCGTGACGCGATAAGCCAATTACAGGCAAGCGAAAGCCCGCGCCGCGACGCCGAGATTTTACTCGAGTTTGTCACCGGTAAGGGGCGCACCTTTATTCTGGCGTTCGGCGAAACGGTGTTAACCGAGGCGCAGCGTCAACGGCTCGATACATTACTGGAACGCCGTCAGCGAGGTGAGCCGGTGGCACATCTGACCGGCGTGCGTGAGTTCTGGTCGCTGCCGCTGTTTGTCTCTCCGGCTACGCTTATTCCACGCCCGGATACTGAGTGTCTTGTTGAGCAGGCGCTGGCTCGTCTGCCTGCCTCTGCGTGTCGTATTCTCGATTTGGGAACCGGTACGGGCGCCATTGCGCTGGCGCTGGCAACTGAGCGTCCGGATTGCGCGGTGACCGCGGTTGACCGCATGCCCGATGCCGTGGCGCTGGCAACTCGCAACAAACAGCATCTGGCCATCGACAATGTTTGCGTGCTGCAAAGCGACTGGTTCAGCGCTTTGCAGGGGCAGCAGTTTGACATGATTGTCAGCAATCCGCCGTATATCGACGAACAGGACCCGCACCTGGCGCTTGGCGATGTACGTTTTGAGCCGCTATCGGCACTGGTGGCGGGTGAGCAGGGTATGGCGGATATCGTGCATATCATTGACCAGTCTCGACACATGCTAACGCCCGGCGGATATCTGTTGCTGGAGCACGGCTGGCAGCAGGGACAGGCAGTCCGCGACGCCTATACTCATGCTGGTTACCAGGCGGTTGAAACCTGCCGCGACTATGGCGGCAACGAGCGAATTACGCTTGGACGCATCCCATCATGAGTACCTTCAGCGTGTTACTCAACGTCCATCTCATCAGCATTGCGCTTTCTGTTGGTCTGTTAACGCTGCGTTTTTGGTGGCGTTACACCGACTCGCGCCTTGCCTGCGCGCGCTGGACGCGCATCGTGCCGCCGGTTGTCGATACCGTTTTATTACTCAGCGGCATAGCGTTAATGGTTAAAGCGCACATCCTGCCATTCACTGAGCACGGGACATGGCTGACTGAAAAGCTGTTTGGGGTTATCATTTACATCGTTTTGGGTTTTATTGCGCTCGATTATCGTCGGGCGCGCAGTCAGCAGGCGCGATTAGTCGCATTTCCGCTGGCGCTGGTGGTGCTGTACATCATCATTAAACTCGCCACCACAAAAATACCGTTACTGGGGTAAGCATGAGGTCGTTAGCTGATTTCGAATTTAATAAAGCGCCATTGTGTGATGGGATGATCCTGGCGTCGGAGTCTATCCGTCTGGATTTTCCAACACAAACTGTGTATGACGAACTGGAACGTCTGGTTAGTCTGGCGCAAGAAGAAATTAGCCAGCTCCTGTCTCAGGATGAGCAACTGGAAAAACTGCTGGCACTTTTTTACGGCGAATGGGGGTTTACGGATACCCACGGCGTCTATCGTCTTTCTGATGCATTATGGCTTGATAAGGTACTGAAAAATCGTCAGGGCAGCGCTGTATCTCTGGGCGCTATCTTGTTGTGGATTGCCAACCGACTGGAGCTACCGCTGGTGCCGGTGATTTTCCCGACACAACTCATCCTGCGTATTGAATCGCTCGATGGCGAAATGTGGCTAATCAATCCGTTTAATGGCGAAACGTTAAATGAGCACACGCTGGAAGTGTGGCTGAAGGGGAATATCAGCCCGGTCGCGGAGCTGTTTAACGAAGACCTGGATGAGGCGGATAATGCAGAAGTAATCCGCAAGCTGCTCGACACGCTGAAATCATCGCTGATGGAAGAGCGGCAAATGGAGCTGGCGCTGCGTGCCAGCGAAGCACTATTACAGTTTAATCCTGAAGACCCGTATGAAATACGCGATCGTGGATTAATCTACGCGCAGCTCGAGTGTGAACATGTTGCGCTGACCGATTTAAGTTATTTCGTTGAGCAGTGTCCGGAAGACCCGATCAGCGAAATGATTCGTGCGCAGATTAATACTATTTCGCACAAGCAAATTGTATTGCATTGATTAATGACACTTTACCTACCGTTTAAGGCGATCCTATGAAACAAAAAGTGGTTAGCATTGGCGACATCAACGTGGCAAATGACCTGCCGTTCGTGCTGTTTGGCGGAATGAACGTGCTGGAATCCCGCGATCTGGCGATGCGCATTTGTGAGCACTACGTAACCGTTACTCAAAAGCTGGGTATCCCTTACGTGTTCAAAGCCTCCTTTGATAAAGCCAACCGTTCTTCCATCCACTCTTACCGTGGACCGGGCCTTGAAGAAGGGATGAAAATCTTCCAGGAACTGAAGCAGACTTTTGGCGTAAAAGTGATCACCGACGTTCACGAAGCCAGCCAGGCGCAGCCTGTTGCTGACGTGGTGGATGTGATTCAGCTGCCGGCATTCCTCGCGCGTCAGACCGATCTGGTGGAAGCGATGGCGAAAACCGGTGCCGTTATCAACGTGAAGAAACCGCAGTTCGTAAGCCCTGGCCAGATGGGCAATATCGTGGATAAATTCCATGAAGGTGGTAACGATAAGGTTATTCTGTGCGACCGTGGCGCGAACTTTGGTTATGACAACCTGGTTGTAGACATGCTGGGCTTCAGCGTGATGAAGAAAGTCTCCGGCAACTCACCGGTGATTTTTGACGTTACCCATGCGCTGCAATGCCGTGACCCGTTTGGCGCAGCAAGCGGCGGTCGTCGTGCGCAGGTTACCGAACTGGCTCGCGCCGGTATGGCGGTAGGTCTGGCGGGTCTGTTTATTGAAGCGCATCCGGATCCAGCCAATGCGAAATGCGATGGCCCATCCGCGCTGCCGCTGGCGAAACTGGAACAGTTCCTGACGCAGATTAAAGCGATTGATGACCTGGTGAAAAGCTTCGACGAGCTGGATACCGAGAACTAATTCATTTTGTGTGCCTGATAGAGCTTGCGCTTATCAGGTATACGAAAGGAAATAAGAAGCCGGACCCGACAAGTTGTGTCGGTGTCCGGCTTTTTTCATCAGGCAAATATCGTCATCAGATAGGCGATAAACAGCGCCAGATGTGCCGCACCGTTAAGCACATTGGTGCGTCCGGTGGAGAAAGAGATATGGCACAGTACCAGTGAAGAAACCATCACAATCATCTCTGGCGCGCCCAGCGCAAACACCAAATCATTCCCGGTTGCCCATGCGATCAGCGTCACCACTGGTACGGTCAGTGAAATAGTGGCTAATACTGAACCGAAGAACAAATTCATCGCCCGCTGTACCTGATTGCTCAGAACCGCTTTCAGCGCGCCCAGCCCTTCAGGAGAGAGGATGAGTAACGCGACCAGGAAACCGGTAAAGGCCACTGGGGCATTCAGTTCAGTCAGCAATGTCTCCAGAGGGCTGGCGTTCATCTTGGTTACGGCGATAACGGCGATCAGATGAATGATAAGCCAGGCGGCGTGCCACATATTGCTGTGTGCTGACGGCTTACCGTGATGCGGGTCGTCATCGTCGCCTTCATCTTCATGCTCGTAAATGAACAGGCTTTGGTGCGTTTTGGTTTGGATTAGTAAAAATACGCCGTACATCGCTGCAGAAATTAACGCGACCAACAACGCCTGCGCAGTGGTGAAATTAGCGCCCGGTAGAGCCATTGGGAACACCAGGACAATAATGGCCAGTGGGAACAGGGCAATTAAATACTGTTTAATACCAAACAGGTTCATATACTGAGTAGCAAATTTACGGCCACCCAACAGTAATGAAAAACCGACCAGACCGCCGGTGACGATCATAATGATTGAATACAGCGTGTCGCGCATGAGGGTAGGCGCAGCATCACCGGTCGCCATTAATGCGGAGATTAAGCTGACTTCGAGAATAACGACGGACAGACTGAGGATCAGTGACCCGTAGGGTTCGCCAAGTCGATGCGCTAATACATCCGCATGACGGACAACGCTGAATGCGCTGCTTAATATACCAATAAGGGCCAGCGCATTAATACCGATGACCACTGGTAGTGACTGACTGCTCCCCCAGAAGAACAGGACTACCAGCGCCAAAATCGGGAAGACGAGAGAGGTCTCCTTGTGGCGGGTTTTTACCGCCTCATGTACTTGTGTCATTGAACTAATTCTCCATCTCTGCAGGTATTTATAATTATAAAAGTATTAAAGAATGTAAAAAATAACAGATCTTTCGGTATTTCCGATCCGATTTTACGTAATTTTACGGCATGGACCAATTTTTGCATCAAAGCGAATAAAATTGCATATCTTGTTTATAGAATATTTAAATAACAAAGCATTAGGCTTTAGCGTCAACAAAAATTGCTGATAGTCCTGATACAAATGATAGTGCAGGACGTACCAACGCGAGAGGATATAAAATGCCGTTGACGCTTTGCTGGCTTGCAAGCGAGCGGTGAATTGCCTATTGTCCAGCTATTGGTTTCAAAATGAGCAGTAAAAAAGCCCGGAAGGCGTCAAAAAAGTTGTCGCAGGGAAGCAGCAGTGGCGGAGGTGTAAGGTGTTAACGCGTGATTTTTTATTGAATGCTGACTGTAAGACGGCATTTGGTGCTATTGAAGAATCACTACTCTGGTCAGCGGAACAACGGGCAGCCTCACTGGCCGCCACGCTCGCTTGCCGACCCGATGATGGACCGGTGTGGATCTTCGGTTATGGATCGTTGATGTGGAACCCGGCCTTAGAGTTTGATGAGTCCTGTACCGGGACGTTAGTTGGCTGGCACCGCGCTTTTTGCCTGCGCCTGACGGCGGGGCGAGGAACGGCGGGTCAGCCAGGTCGTATGCTGGCCTTGAAAGAGGGCGGACGCACTACTGGTGTAGCCTACCGTTTGCCGAATGCGTCGCTGGAACAAGAGCTCTCTTTGCTGTGGAAGCGTGAAATGATCACCGGATGCTATCTGCCCACCTGGTGCCAGTTGGCGCTGGATGATGGTCGGACGGTGAACGCGCTGGTCTTTATTATGGATCCGCGTCATCCGCTGTTTGAGTCAGACACGCGCGCGCAGGTGATTGCGCCGCTTATCGCCGCGGCGAGCGGACCTTTAGGCACCAACGCCCAGTATCTGTTCTCACTGGAACAAGAGCTGGTCAAGTTGGGAATGCAGGATGACTGTCTTAACGATCTGGTGATCTCGGTCAAACGATTGTTGGGAGAGAACCTGCCGGAAGGCGTTATGCGGCCAGGATTTGCCTGAATCCAGCCGGGAACTGAATGCCCGAAAGCCAGGCGCTTTTCGGGCAATTAACGCTTAGGCTGCAATATAACTTATTGAATGCTCTAGCGACTGGCTGTGGCTGTCGATCAGCACATTCCAGATGCCGGTATAGGGCACGGTCAACCATGCGTTGTCACGATCCTGCACGCTTAAGATGTCGGACTGCGTGTCTTTGACGTGATTTTTCTCGCTCATCAGATGGATGTGACAGCGCTCGGAACAGCGCACAACCACCGTATCGCCACCAAATAACTTTAAACTTGCCTTCACTAATGCCATTTTTCACCCCGTTCTTGAAAACAACGTACTTTCTGTCGAAAGTGCTGCGTGATGTTGTTCACATTTCACTCATTGCATAACACCAAAGGGGGAGCAACGGGATGCTGATTTTGATCAAAAAATGGCATAACGATTAAACAAAAGTGACAAAATCCCTCAAAAGGATTGAAAGGGCGTGCTAACGTTCAACGAAACCGCGCCCATCTACGATTAAATCCGGAAATTATCGACACTTTCAGTGTGCTTGCCTGAAAGCGGTGTATCAGAAGGTCAGTACTTTATCTGCAGCCAGCGTCCATTGAGCCAGTTCAACCAGCGTGCCGACGGCTACTCCGTCAATTAACGGCAGCGTGGTGATTCCACGGCCATCGGTGCAGGTTTTGCACAGTTTTACCGGCACATTTTGCGCCGTAAGAATCTCCAGCATTTGCTGAATATTGTATCCTTCCGCAGGTTTTTGACCACGCAATCCCGCGGTTACCGCGTCCGACATTAAAAACAAACGCAGGTCGAGATCCCCTTCCTGCTCGCGCAAGGCGATAGCCAGACGTAGACTGTTAAATAACGATTCGCTTCCATAGGCTGCACCGTTCGCGACGATCACTATCTTTTGCATTTTTACTCCTTTTGCTGCATGTGAGCGTTAAAAACTGACACGTATGTTACACCTATTTCTAGATGCCAGGATAATGCCGAAAAAGGAAGGAAGGGCTGAAAATCAATACTGAAGACGTTATGGTTTAAGATAAGTATGCCGCTGTGGCTAATAGATATAAGAAACCACTAACGATTTGAGCCGTAATATTTATTTATCTCTTGCTGTATTTGCACTCTTGCCGTTGGCAGGCGGTACTGCCAGCGCGCAATCGTCATTTATTCACCAGGCGGAAAACCCTTTCGATAACAATAGTGATGGCTTGCCCGATCTTGGTATGGCGCCGGAGTCGCGGGCAGGCGAAAAGCACTTTGCCGAAATGGTCAAAGCGTTTGGTGAAGCCAGCATGACCGATAACGGGCTTGATACCGGTGAACAGGCGAAGCAGTTTGCGTTTGGCCAGGTGCGCGACAGGGTCAGCGAACAGGTGAATCAGCAACTGGAATCCTGGCTCTCTCCCTGGGGAAACGCCAGCGTCGGGTTGCAGGTGGATAACGAAGGCAGCTTTACCGGGAGTCGGGGAAGTTGGTTTATACCGTGGCAGGATAATCAACGTTATCTTACCTGGAGCCAGTTGGGGCTGACGCAACAGGACGGAGGCCTGTTCAGTAATGCGGGGATTGGGCAGCGCTGGGTTCGTGACGGTTGGTTACTGGGTTACAACACCTTTTATGACAACCTGCTGGATGAGAATCTGCCTCGGGGAGGCGTGGGGGCAGAAGCGTGGGGTGAATACCTCCGTTTATCTGCTAATTACTATCAACCGTTGTCCTCCTGGCAGGGTCGTTTTGCAACTCAAGAACAACGGATGGCCCGGGGATACGACCTGACCGCGCAAATGCGCATGCCGTTCTATCAACATCTCAATACCAGCGTCAGCGTGGAGCAGTATTTTGGCGACCAGGTGGATCTGTTTCATTCCGGAACCGGGTACCACAATCCTGTGGCGGTGAATCTGGGATTGAGCTATACGCCGGTGCCGCTGATCACCGTGACAGCACAGCATAAGCAGGGTGAAAATGGCGTCAGTCAGAATAACCTCGGATTAACGTTAAATTACCGTTTTGGCGTGCCGCTAAAAAAACAGCTGATGGTAAGCGAGGTGGCAAACAGCCGATCGCTGCGCGGCAGTCGTTATGACGATCCACAACGTAACAATCTGCCGACGCTGGAGTATCGCCAGCGTAAAACACTGTCGGTATTTTTGGCCACGCCGCCCTGGGATCTCAAGCCTGGTGAGACGGTGGCGTTGAAGCTGCAGGTGCGTAGTTTGCATGGGATCCGTCGTCTGGCATGGCAGGGTGATACTCAGGCATTGAGCTTAACGGCTGGCAGCAATAGCCGAAGCGCGCAGGGTTGGACGATTATTATGCCGAAGTGGGACAACAGAGAAGGTGCGACAAACCGCTGGCGGTTGTCTGTGGTGGTAGAAGATGAGCAGGGCCAGCGTGTCTCTTCCAATGAGATCACGCTATCATTGACCGAACCGTTTATTACCGTTTCGGAAAATGATCCTCGTTAACAATGACGCATGAGCGCGTTATCAGAAAATGCGTTCCTGGTGCACCCATACCGCGGCTTCAACGCGTGATTTGAGCTTCATTTTCTTCAGCATATGCTTCACGTGAACTTTTACTGTGCTTTCGGTGATGTCGAGGCGGCGGGCGATCATCTTATTAGGCAGACCCTGGGCGATGAGTTTAAGAATATCGCGTTCGCGCGGCGTCAGTTGAGTAACATCACGGTCGGATGTTGCGCGATTGGCGCGCAGGCTGGCGGCCAGAACCGGGGTTAAGGCTTCGCTCAGCACCATTTCACCAGCGGCAGCCTGCTGCAATGCTTTCAGTAAATCTTCTGGCTCCATATCTTTCAGCAGGTAACCGTCGGCACCACGCTTCAGTGCGGTAACCACATCTTCTTCATGATTGGATACGCTAAACACAACGATACGGCCCGACAGTGATTTTTCACGCAGCTTATCGAGGGTTTCCAGACCGTTCATGCCGGGCATGTTGAGATCAAGCAGGATCAGATCGGGATCAAGGGATTCAGCCAGCTCGATACCCTGCTCACCATTGCTGGCTTCGCCGACAACGGTAATATCGGGCGCCATGCTGACAAGCTGTTTTACACCGGTTCTCAGCATCGGATGATCGTCGATCAACAGGATAGTTGCCGGTTCCAGATTACTCATGGGTATCTCCTTGGACTTCTGTGAAGTTTGTTTCGGGAATAAAAGTGACAGCAACTTCAGTACCGCCCGTCTCGCGACGGCGTACGCGGCAATCGCCGCGCAAGCTCTGCGCGCGGTCGCGCATTATTATCATGCCGTAGTGGTTACTGCGTTCGGCGTTTTCCGGTACGCCGCAGCCGTTATCTTGCACTGTCAGTTTGACCTGCTTGCCATTTTGCACCACCGTCACGACCACTTCATTGGCCTGAGAGTGTTTAAGTGCGTTGCTCAGGGCTTCGCGCGCAATTTGTAGCAGGTGAATCGCCTGGTGCGAAGGGACCAGGCGTGGCGGTAGCTGATAATCCAGCTTAACCGTAAATCCAAAACGGGCGCTGTA
The DNA here is from genome assembly GCF_030336505.1 of Citrobacter sp. Cf116. Taxonomy (NCBI): domain Bacteria; kingdom Pseudomonadati; phylum Pseudomonadota; class Gammaproteobacteria; order Enterobacterales; family Enterobacteriaceae; genus Citrobacter; species Citrobacter sp. Cf116. The sequence continues at coordinate 133,913 of NZ_JAOWEQ010000037.1, forward strand.
CTCCTGACAGCTGGCTTCCAGCGCCGGTCGTAATCCAGGTTCCGTGAGCTGTAAACGGAAGGTGGTTAACAGTTCTCGCAGTTGTGCCCATGAAGCATTTAGCTCGTTACGAATCTGGCTGAGCAACTCGCGACAGTTATCTGAAAGCGCATCGCCCTGCATCTGTAAACAGCTAACCTGCATCTTCATACAAGAGAGCGATTGTGCAATAGAATCATGAAGTTCGCGCGCAATGGTGGCACGCTCTTCCATCACAATCAACTGCTGTTGACGCTCCTGATGCCTGTCGAGCGCAAGCGTTGCGGTCAGTTGCTCAACCAGAGTATCAACCAGCTGCTGCTGATCGTGGCTGAGATGGCGTCCGTTCGGCAAGGTGGCGAGTAGAATACCATACTGGGTATGCGCATCGGTCAGCCGCCATTTCAATGTAATCCCGCCGTCAATCGCGGGCAGCGTTCCGCGAGGACACAGATGGCAACCTTTCTCATCACAGCTGGCATTTGACTGACAGGTAAATTCCTGATGATTGTCTTCATCTTCCAGGTCATAAACCCGGAGCTCAATATCATGCAGCAAGGTCAAATTTTGCAAACCATTCAGTACCGGAGAGAGGCGTTCGCACAACGGCACCTGAGAGTGCAGGCGGCGGTTAGCTTGCCACAGAAAAGAAAGAATCTGATTTTTGTGCTCCAGCCCCGCCGTTTTCTCCTGTACTCGCTGTTCCAGCACAGCGTAACTTTCGGCCAGTTCTTCCGACATATTATTTAGCGCCGAGCCCAAAGCCGCCATCTCATTACGACCGCTGATATGCGCGCGTTGGGTAAAATCACGCTGGCTGACGGCTCGCGCCATCGACAGCAGCTGTTTCCACGGTTCTAACAGGCGCACGCGCAGCCAGATAATGGTGAAAACCAGCAGCAATGCCATAAATACGGCCATCAGGCGATGCAGCAGGACGACGCGTTCAATGCGTAATTCGGTGGTATGGTCAAAGGCGGTAACCAATTTATCCAGTCCGCCCACAAAGCGCGTCACATCCTGCGCTACCGCATCAGGCGTTTGCGCATGCGCAAGTCCCGGCGCAAGTTCAGTGTGCCAGTAATCCTGTAATGCTTTTAACTGCGCCTGTTGTCCGTCTCGCTTTGCGGCACGCGTTAACTCCGGGCTAAACGCCGTTTGCTCCATTTCATCCAGCAGCGGTTGATCGCTAGCGTCCAGCGGTACGGCTGCCAGCAGGCGATAACTCTGCATGCGCAGCGATCCCGCTTTGTTGATTGCATGGGCGCTACCCTGAACGCCCTGAACCAGCCAGCCGGAGACGGCCATACCCGCCACGCCGATGGCTGTGGACAATAAAACAATCAGCGCCACCTGGTTGACCAGCGTAAGCGGGGAGAGACAACGTTTAAACATGGTGACTTGTTCCTTCGGGTTTTCGTCGAACAGAAAACCTTATTGAATGACGATTCTGCTGCAGGCAGTGGCGTTATTCTCGGCGATACACTGGAGTATACCCATACCTCAAACGGGCTACCTCTTAATTGCCAGTGGAGGGAGAGATCCTGGGCGACGGGGAGTAGGGGGCGACAGAAGCGTGAAAAACCACATCTTTTTTACCGAAGTTATGTACTCATTAAGGGTAATAATAAATTTTAGGCATGAATAATGACACCTTTTCCTTTGATTTATATCAACTTACCTCCAGCTGTAAACCCTAATGTTGCAGGCATCGAAACAAGTATCAGAGGTGTCTATGAGTCACTCATCTGCCCCGGAAAGGGCATCTGGAGCTGTAATTACCGAATGGCGGCCGGAAGATCCCGCCTTCTGGCAGCAGCGTGGTCAACGAATCGCCAGCCGTAATCTGTGGATTTCCGTCCCTTGCTTGCTGCTGGCGTTTTGCGTGTGGATGTTATTTAGCGCCGTGGCGGTGAACTTACCGAAAGTCGGATTTGATTTCACCACTGAACAGCTGTTCATGCTGACGGCATTACCTTCGGTGTCCGGCGCGCTGCTGCGTGTTCCGTACTCCTTTATGGTCCCCCTGTTTGGTGGACGTCGCTGGACGGCATTTAGCACCGGCATCCTGATCATTCCTTGCATATGGTTAGGTTTTGCGGTGCAGGATACCTCCACGCCGTTTAGTACCTTTATTATTATCTCCCTGCTGTGCGGCTTCGCTGGTGCGAACTTTGCGTCCAGTATGGCAAACATCAGCTTCTTCTTTCCAAAACAGAAACAGGGCGGCGCGCTGGGTCTGAACGGTGGCCTGGGCAACATGGGCGTCAGCGTGATGCAGTTGGTCGCGCCGCTGGTGGTTTCATTGTCAATCTTTGCCGCATTTGGTAGCCACGGGGTTGAACAACCGGATGGTACACAGCTGTATCTGGCAAACGCCGCATGGATTTGGGTGCCGTTCCTCGCTATTTTCACGCTGGCCGCATGGTTCGGTATGAACGAACTGGCAACCTCCAAAGCCTCGCTGAAAGAGCAATTGCCGGTGCTGAAACGCGGGCATTTGTGGATTATGAGCCTGCTGTATCTGGCGACCTTCGGTTCCTTTATCGGTTTCTCAGCTGGATTTGCGATGCTGTCGAAAACGCAGTTCCCTGAGGTGCAGATCCTGCATTACGCCTTCTTTGGCCCGTTCATTGGTGCGTTGGCGCGTTCTGCGGGCGGCGCAATCTCTGACCGTCTGGGCGGGACCCGCGTCACGCTGGTGAACTTCATTCTGATGGCTATTTTCAGTGCCTTACTGTTCCTGACGCTGCCATCAAATGGTGTCGGCGGCAACTTTATCGCCTTCTTTGCGGTATTCCTGGCATTGTTCCTGACGGCTGGTCTGGGGAGTGGTTCAACCTTCCAGATGATCTCTGTAATCTTTCGCAAACTGACGATGGACAGAGTAAAAGCTGAAGGTGGTTCAGAGGAGAAAGCGATGCGCGAGGCGGCAACCGATACGGCGGCAGCGTTGGGCTTTATCTCTGCTATTGGTGCGATCGGCGGCTTCTTTATCCCGAAAGCATTTGGCACGTCCCTGGCATTAACCGGTTCTCCGGTCGGTGCGATGAAAGTATTTCTGATCTTCTATGTCGCTTGTGTGGTTATCACCTGGGCGGTATACGGACGTCATTCTAAAAAGTAAAAAAGTGGTATACACAAAATCATTCTAACTGCATCAAGGCGACAAGTGAGAAATCCCCAGGAGCTAACAGAAGTAAGTGACTGGGGAGAACGAGCGCAGCCAACGCGAAGCAGTTTGAAGGATGAAGTGTAAGTTGATTATCCATTGCGCGGTGTTAGACCGCGCTTTTTTTTGTCTGTAATTAGTTACAACATACTTTTGTATTGTGGCATGACAACAGCCTGTGAGAACGGCGTACGCAACATGCTAAGCAGGGGGGATACCCCTTAATACCCACTTATAAAGAATTTAACATTTGCATGATAATTGAATTATTAAAAATCCTTTAAATTCAATTTATTACGTTAAATATCAATATCCCACTTTGGGGGTATGTAAAAACCAACCCTCATTTTTCATCCCTGCCTGCCTTGATCGTTATCAATTCTCACGCCCTTTCAGAGCGTTACCTTCGCTCTCAATCAAGCAATGTCGATTTATCAGAGAGCCGTCAGGCTCCTACAGGAGAAAACCGATGAGTAAATTCCTGGACCGGTTTCGCTACTTCAAGCAGAAGGGCGAAACCTTTGCCGATGGGCATGGCCAGCTTCTCAATACCAACAGGGACTGGGAGGACGGATACCGCCAGCGTTGGCAGCATGACAAAATCGTGCGTTCAACCCACGGGGTAAACTGCACTGGCTCATGCAGCTGGAAAATCTATGTGAAAAATGGTCTGGTGACCTGGGAAACCCAGCAAACCGATTATCCGCGTACCCGTCCGGACCTGCCAAACCACGAGCCTCGTGGTTGCCCTCGTGGTGCAAGCTATTCCTGGTATCTCTACAGCGCTAACCGTCTGAAATACCCGCTGATGCGCAAACGCCTGATGAAAATGTGGCGTGAAGCGAAAAGACTGCACAGCGATCCGGTAGACGCATGGGCCTCCATCATCGAAGACGCCGATAAAGCAAAAAGCTTCAAACAAGCGCGTGGTCGTGGTGGTTTCGTGCGTTCTTCCTGGCAGGAAGTGAATGAGCTGATTGCCGCTTCTAACGTTTACACCGTTAAAACCTACGGTCCTGACCGCGTGGCGGGCTTCTCGCCGATCCCTGCGATGTCGATGGTTTCCTACGCCTCCGGTGCACGATATCTGTCGCTGATTGGCGGCACCTGCCTGAGCTTCTACGATTGGTACTGTGACTTGCCGCCTGCGTCTCCGCAGACCTGGGGTGAGCAGACTGACGTTCCGGAATCTGCCGACTGGTATAACTCCAGCTACATCATCGCCTGGGGTTCCAACGTTCCGCAGACCCGTACCCCAGATGCGCACTTCTTCACGGAAGTTCGCTACAAAGGGACTAAAACGGTCGCCATCACCCCGGATTACGCTGAAATCGCTAAACTCTGCGATCTGTGGCTGGCTCCGAAGCAGGGCACCGATGCCGCAATGGCGCTGGCAATGGGCCACGTCATGCTGCGCGAGTTCCACCTTGATAACCCGAGCCAATACTTCACCGACTACGTGCGTCGTTACACCGACTTCCCGATGCTGGTGATGCTCGAAGAGCGTGACGGGTATTATGCGGCGGGTCGTATGCTGCGTGCCGCCGATCTGGTTGACTCCCTGGGTCAGGAAAATAATCCAGAGTGGAAAACTGTTGCCATCAATACCGACGGCGAAATGGTTGCGCCAAACGGTTCAATTGGTTTCCGTTGGGGTGAAAAAGGTAAATGGAACCTTGAACAGCGCGACGGCACGTCCGGTAACGAAACCGAACTGCAGCTCAGCCTGTTGGGCAGCCAGGACGACATCGCTGAAGTCGGCTTCCCGTATTTTGGCGGCGAAGGCACCGAGCACTTTAGCAAAGTTGAACTGGAAAATGTTCTGCTGCACAAACTGCCGGTAAAACGCCTGCAACTGGCAGATGGCAGCACCGCGCTGGTGACCACCGTTTACGATCTGACCATGGCCAACTACGGTCTGGAACGCGGTCTGAACGATGAAAACTGCGCCTCCAGCTACGACGATATCAAAGCGTATACCCCGGCATGGGCAGAGAAAATCACTGGCGTATCGCGCGCTCAGATCGTGCGTATTGCCCGTGAATTTGCCGATAACGCAGATAAAACGCACGGCCGCTCAATGATTATTGTCGGCGCGGGTCTGAACCACTGGTACCACCTCGATATGAACTATCGTGGTCTGATTAACATGCTGGTGTTCTGCGGTTGCGTCGGTCAGAGCGGCGGCGGCTGGGCGCACTACGTGGGCCAGGAAAAACTGCGTCCGCAGACCGGCTGGCAGCCGCTGGCGTTTGCCCTTGACTGGCAGCGTCCGGCGCGTCACATGAACAGTACGTCCTACTTCTATAACCACTCCAGCCAATGGCGCTATGAGACGGTTACGGCACAGGAACTGCTGTCCCCGATGGCAGACAAATCCCGCTATAGTGGCCATTTGATTGACTTTAACGTACGCGCTGAACGTATGGGCTGGTTGCCATCTGCGCCGCAATTGGGTACTAACCCGCTGTACATTGCGCGTGAGGCGGAAAAAGTCGGGATGACACCGGTGGATTACACCGTTAAATCTCTGAAGGAAGGTTCTATTCGCTTTGCGGCTGAACAACCAGAGAACGGTAAAAACCATCCGCGTAACCTGTTTATCTGGCGTTCTAACCTGCTCGGCTCTTCCGGTAAAGGCCACGAGTACATGCTGAAGTATCTGCTGGGTACTGAACATGGTATTCAGGGGCTGGATCTGGGTAAACAGGGGGGTGTGAAGCCAGAAGAAGTGGAATGGCAGGATAACGGACTGGACGGCAAGCTGGATCTGGTCGTCACCCTGGACTTCCGTCTGTCGAGCACCTGTCTGTACTCCGACATCGTGCTGCCGACCGCCACCTGGTATGAAAAAGACGATATGAATACCTCGGATATGCATCCGTTTATTCACCCGTTGTCTGCCGCCGTTGACCCAGCCTGGGAATCGAAGAGCGACTGGGAAATCTACAAGGCTATCGCCAAGAAATTCTCTGAAGTTTGCGTGGGTCACCTTGGCAAAGAAACCGACGTAGTGACGTTGCCTATCCAGCACGACTCGGCCGCCGAACTGGCGCAGCCGTTGGATGTTAAAGACTGGAAGAAAGGCGAATGCGATCTGATTCCAGGCGTTACCGCGCCGCACATCATGACAGTTGAGCGTGATTACCCGGCAACCTACGAACGCTTCACGTCCATCGGCCCACTGATGGATAAAGTCGGGAACGGCGGGAAAGGGATTGCCTGGAACACCCAGAGCGAAATGGACCTGCTGCGTAAGCTCAACTACACCAAGGCTGAAGGCCCGGCAAAAGGCCAGCCGATGCTGAATACGGCGATTGATGCCGCTGAGATGATCCTCACCCTGGCACCGGAAACCAACGGTCAGGTGGCGGTGAAAGCCTGGGCGGCGCTGAGTGAATTTACCGGCCGTGACCATACGCATCTGGCGCTGAATAAAGAAGACGAGAAAATCCGCTTCCGCGATATTCAGGCGCAGCCGCGCAAAATTATCTCCAGCCCGACTTGGTCAGGACTGGAAGATGAACATGTTTCTTACAACGCTGGTTACACCAACGTTCACGAGCTGATCCCATGGCGTACGCTGACTGGTCGCCAGCAGCTGTATCAGGATCATCAGTGGATGCGAGACTTCGGTGAAAGCCTGCTGGTTTACCGCCCACCAATTGATACTCGTTCGGTGAAAGAGGTGATGGGCGAGAAATCAAATGGTAACCCTGAAAAAGCGCTCAACTTCCTGACGCCACACCAGAAGTGGGGTATCCACTCCACCTACAGCGATAACCTGCTGATGCTGACGTTAGGCCGCGGCGGTCCGATCGTGTGGATGAGCGAAGCGGATGCGAAAGATCTGGGTATCGAGGATAACGACTGGATCGAAGTCTTTAACAGTAACGGGGCACTCACCGCCCGTGCGGTTGTGAGTCAACGTGTCCCGGCCGGGATGACCATGATGTACCACGCCCAGGAACGTATTGTGAATATTCCGGGGTCGGAGATTACCGAGCAGCGCGGCGGGATCCATAACTCGGTGACCCGTATCACACCGAAACCGACGCACATGATTGGTGGTTATGCCCACCTGGCCTACGGCTTTAACTACTACGGCACCGTAGGTTCGAACCGTGATGAGTTCGTGGTGGTTCGTAAGATGAAGAACATTGACTGGTTGGATGGCGAAGGCAATGACCAGGTACAGGAGAGCGTAAAATGAAAATTCGTTCACAAGTCGGCATGGTGCTGAATCTCGATAAGTGCATCGGTTGCCACACCTGTTCAGTAACCTGTAAAAACGTCTGGACCAGCCGTGAAGGTGCGGAGTATGCCTGGTTTAACAACGTTGAAACCAAACCGGGTACTGGCTTCCCCACTGATTGGGAAAACCAGGAAAAATGGAAGGGCGGTTGGATCCGTAAGATCAACGGTAAACTGGTGCCGCGCATGGGTAACAAAGCGCTGCTGCTGGGCAAAATTTTTGCTAACCCGCATTTGCCAGGTATTGATGACTACTACGAACCGTTTGACTTCGATTACCAGACTCTGCACAACACCCCGGCAGACAGCAAAGCGCAGCCGATTGCCCGCCCGCGCTCGCTGATCACCGGTCAGCGTATGGATAAAATCACCAAAGGTCCGAACTGGGAAGATGACCTCGGCGGTGAGTTCGAGAAGCTGGCGAAAGACAAAAATTTCGAGAACATGCAGAAGGCGATGTACGGTCAGTTCGAAAACACCTTCATGATGTATTTGCCGCGTCTGTGCGAGCACTGCCTTAACCCGGCGTGCGTGGCGACTTGCCCGAGCGGTGCCATCTACAAGCGTGAAGAAGATGGCATCGTGCTGATCGATCAGGACAAATGCCGCGGCTGGCGTATGTGCATCACCGGTTGCCCGTATAAAAAAATCTACTTCAACTGGAAGAGCGGTAAGTCAGAGAAGTGCATTTTCTGCTATCCACGTATTGAAGCCGGTCAGCCGACCGTGTGCTCCGAAACCTGCGTCGGTCGTATCCGTTACCTCGGCGTACTGCTGTATGACGCGGATGCGATTGAAAGCGCGGCAAGCACCGAGCATGAGAAAGATCTGTACCAGCGTCAACTGGACGTGTTCCTCGATCCGAACGATCCGGCTGTTATTGAACAGGCGCTGAAAGATGGTATTCCGCTGAGCGTTCTCGATGCCGCCCAGCAGTCTCCGGTTTATAAAATGGCGATGGACTGGAAGTTGGCGCTGCCGCTGCATCCGGAATACCGCACATTGCCGATGGTTTGGTACGTGCCGCCATTGTCACCGATTCAGTCTGCCGCCGATGCGGGCGAGCTGGGCAGCAACGGTATACTGCCGGACGTTGACAGTCTGCGTATCCCGGTTCAGTACCTGGCGAACCTGCTGACCGCAGGCGATACTCAGCCGGTGCTGTTGGCGCTGAAACGTATGCTGGCAATGCGTCACTACAAACGTACGGAAACCGTTGACGGTAAAGTCGATACCCGTGCGCTGGAAGAGGTGGGCTTGAGCGAAGCGCAGGCACAGGAAATGTATCGTTATCTGGCGATCGCGAACTACGAAGATCGTTTCGTGGTACCGAGCAGCCATCGTGAACTGGCGCGTGACGCGTTCCCGGAGAAAAGCGGTTGTGGCTTTACCTTCGGTGACGGTTGCCACGGTTCTGATACTAAATTCAATCTGTTCAACAGCCGCCGCATCGACGCTGTCGATGTGACCAGCAAAACGGAGCCGCACCAATGATTGAACTCGTCATTGTTTCGCGTTTGCTCGAGTACCCGGATGCTGCCCTGTGGCAGCATCAGCAGGAACTTTTCGATGCACTCGCGTCATCTGAGAACCTGGATAAAGAGGATGCCCAGACTCTGGGCGTTTTCCTGCGCGATCTAATCGCGCAAGACGTGCTGGATGTGCAGGCAAGTTACAGCGAACTGTTTGATCGTGGCCGTGCCACCTCGCTGCTGCTGTTTGAACATGTACACGGTGAATCCCGCGATCGCGGTCAGGCGATGGTTGACCTGATGGCACAGTATGAACAGCACGGTTTGCAGCTCGACAGCCGCGAACTTCCCGATCATCTGCCGTTGTATCTGGAATATCTTGCGCAACTGCCGAAAAGCGAAGCGCTAGGTGGCTTGCAGGATATTGCGCCGATCCTGGCTTTGCTCAGCGCTCGTTTGCAGCAGCGTGAAAGCCGTTATGCAGTACTGTTCGATTTGCTGTTAAAACTGGCGAATACCGTTATCGACAGCGATAAAGTGGCTGAAAAAATTGCGGATGAAGCCCGTGATGATACTCCACAAGCGCTGGATGCGGTCTGGGAAGAAGAGCAGGTAAAATTCTTCGCCGATCAGGGGTGTGGCGAGTCGGAAATCTCCGCTCACCAGCGTCGTTTTGCCGGGGCCGTTGCGCCGCAGTATCTGAATATCACTACCGGAGGACAGCACTAATGCACTTCCTGAATACGTTCTTCTTTGACATCTATCCGTACATCGCGGGTTCTGTCTTTCTGATCGGCAGTTGGCTGCGTTATGACTACGGGCAGTATACGTGGCGTGCGGCCTCCAGTCAGATGTTGGATCGCAAAGGGATGAACCTGGCGTCAAACCTGTTTCACATTGGGATCCTGGGGATTTTTGCCGGGCACTTCTTGGGTATGTTAACGCCACACTGGATGTATGAAGCGTGGCTGCCGCTTGAAGTGAAACAAAAGATGGCGATGTTCGCGGGTGGCGCTAGCGGCGTAATGTGTCTGATTGGCGGTGTACTGCTGCTGAAACGTCGTTTGTTCAGCCCACGAGTGCGGGCTACCACCACCGGAGCGGATATTCTGATCCTCTCTCTGTTGGTTATCCAGTGTGCGCTGGGTCTGCTGACCATTCCGTTCTCCGCCCAGCATATGGACGGCAGCGAGATGATGAAGTTGGTGAACTGGGCGCAGACAGTGGTGACCTTCCATGGCGGAGCGTCTCAGTATCTGGATGGCGTCGCATTTATTTTCCGTGTGCACCTTGTGCTGGGTATGACGCTGTTCCTGTTGTTCCCATTCTCGCGTCTGGTACACATCTGGAGCGTCCCGGTCGAATATCTGACACGCAAATACCAGATTGTTCGTGCACGTCACTAATTGTATTTCTGTGAAAGATAAAACCCTGCTTCGGCGGGGTTTTTTTATGCCTGTTTGCCGGATGGCGGCGCAAACGCCTTATCCAGCCTACGCAGGTTTCAGCGAGCGCCGTAGGCCTGCGTAGTGCATCAGGCAATTTGTGGGCATGTGTCGAGTTTGTAGGCCTGATAAGCACAGCGCATCAGGCAAATAAAAGGCATTGCAGATTGATTATGTGTTGGTGCTTTATGAAGTGATGGTGGTGGGGGAAGGATTCGAACCTTCGAAGTCGATGACGGCAGATTTACAGTCTGCTCCCTTTGGCCGCTCGGGAACCCCACCAGGGGTATACTAATTTTGTGAATCTAAAAGAATGAATGGTGGTGGGGGAAGGATTATTCGTCGCTTCGCTCCTCACCCTTCGGGCCGTTGCCGTTGGCAACGTTCTCTCGCTTTCGCTCGAGTCGAACCTTAATCGAAGGTTCTCACCCTTCCCCGACAAGTGCAAACTTCTGTATTGCTCACCGGGATAACTACATCGCTGTAGTAAAAAATGGTGGTGGGGGAAGGATTCGAACCTTCGAAGTCGATGACGGCAGATTTACAGTCTGCTCCCTTTGGCCGCTCGGGAACCCCACCAGGGGTATACTAATTTTGTGAATCTAAAAGAATGAATGGTGGTGGGGGAAGGATTATTCGTCGCTTCGCTCCTCACCCTTCGGGCCGTTGCCGTTGGCAACGTTCTCTCGCTTTCGCTCGAGTCGAACCTTAATCGAAGGTTCTCACCCTTCCCCGACAAGTGCAAACTTCTGTATTGCTCACCGGGATAACTACATCGCTGTAGTAAAAAATGGTGGTGGGGGAAGGATTCGAACCTTCGAAGTCGATGACGGCAGATTTACAGTCTGCTCCCTTTGGCCGCTCGGGAACCCCACCACGGGGTAATGCTAATTACTGGCCTGCTTCCGTTGGAAGCGGGGCGCATCATATCAAATGATGCGCCCCTGTAAAGCATTCCGTTCATAAAAAAGAACTGGTTGCCTGATTTTTACACGTAAAGATGTAAAGGTAACCAATTAACTTATCAATCGATTACAGAATAATCGTTCGGTTACCGTAAACAAAGACGCGCTGAGCCAGAACCTGATACAGCGCACGGCTTAAAACATTTTTTTCAACGTCGCGACCCGCACGCATCATATCTTCGGCAGTGTAAGTGTGATCAACGTGGATCACGTCCTGCATAATGATTGGGCCTTCATCAAGGTTATCATTTACGTAGTGGGCCGTCGCGCCGATGATTTTCACGCCGCGCTCATAAGCTTGATGGTACGGGCGAGCACCAATGAATGCTGGCAGGAATGAATGGTGAATATTGATAATTTTATTTGGGAAGCGTGAAACAAATGTCGGGGTCAGAACGCGCATGTATTTAGCCAACACGACATAGTCCGGCTGGTGGGCGTCGATAGCGTCAGCCATTTTCTGATCATGTTCGTCACGTGTTAAACCTTCATGGCTGACCAGCTCAAACGGAATATCAAACCGTTCAACCAGAGGACGCAACGTCTCGTGATTGCCGATCACCGCGGCGATTTCAACATCCAGCCCGCCATAATTGGCCTTCATTAACAGATCGCCCAGGCAATGCGCTTCCTTAGTGACCAAAATGACGATGCGGCGGCGGCCTGCTGGGGTTAATTCACGAATTGAGCCTTCAGGTAAGGCGCTGTCCAGATCGGCAAGCAGCGTGACGTCGTTAAAAATGCCCTCCAGTTCGGTGCGCATAAAAAAGCGTCCGGTGCGGTGGTCCACAAACTCATTGTTTTGCACGATGTTCAGTTCATGCTTGTAACAGATATTCGTAATGCGCGCGATCAGACCTTTTTGGTCCGGGCAAATAGTACGCAGCACTTTTCTTTGTAATGAATGCATTTGCAGCGGTGATCCTGTTGAGAATGTTTGCAAAATTGATACTGTCGGGCGTTGATTAGCCGCAGCACTTTTTAAATTTTTTACCGGAGCCACAAGGGCAGGTATCGTTTCGTCCAATTTGAGGGCGTGTACCGTCTATATAGTACCACTGACCGTTTTCTTTTAAAAAACGAGAGCGCTCGATAATTGCACCTGTTTTACCTTGTTCAGAAAACCGCGCGACAAAACTGACATAGCCGGTATTTTCTGTGTCTGCCGTCTCTTGTTCAAAAACGGTCAGTCCGAGCCATTCTGTATGACTAAATCCTGCGATAATGTCGTCGCGAAACGAGGCCGCATGACAATCTGGATGCCAGGTCCTGATAAGGTAATCTGCGTCTTTCATCACAAAAGCACAGTAACGAGAACGCATGAGGTGTGACGGCGTAGGTGCTACTTGCGCGCCGGACACATAACGGTAGCAACATAGGCTATACTCGACAGCGCTACCACAGGGACAAAGCTGAGACACAAAGTACTCCCTGGAATATAAAAACGGCGTAAAAACGCCAGAGTGGCACTATGTTAACTGAGCGGTAGCGATGTTGCTACGTCTGCAAGCCAGGGGAAGTTTGTACGTATAATGAGAAAAATAAAAATTGGGCTGGCGCTAGGTTCCGGCGCGGCGCGAGGTTGGTCGCATATTGGGGTTATTAAAGCCCTTAAGCATATGGGCATCGATGTTGATATCGTGGCAGGGTGCTCCATCGGTTCGCTGGTTGGCGCTGCCTACGCCTGCAATAAGTTGCCTGCTCTTGAAAAGTGGGTATGTTCTTTCAGCTATTGGGATGTTTTACGGCTGATGGATCTCTCGTGGCGCAGGGGAGGTTTACTGCGCGGTGAACGGGTATTCAATCAGTACCGTAATGTCATGCCGGTAGAAGCAATTGAGCAATGCACACGCCGTTTCGCAACAGTTGCTACTAATCTGAGTACGGGGCGGGAGCTGTGGTTTACCGAAGGTGATTTGCATCTGGCTGTCCGAGCCTCCTGTAGTATTCCTGGTCTGATGTCTCCCGTGGCGCATAATGGTTACTGGCTGGTCGATGGCGCGGTGGTGAATCCCGTCCCAGTATCCCTGACTCGTGCGTTGGGGGCCGATATTGTTATCGCGGTCGACCTGCAACACGATGCTCATCTCATGCAACAAGATTTACTCTCCTTCAACGTCAATAGCGATGCCGAATCGGGTAATGATGCTGACGAGCTTTCATGGCATGCCCGCCTGAAAGAGCGATTGAGCAACATTACGGCCAGGCGTGCGGTCACGGCACCGACGGCGATGGAGATCATGACGACGTCTATTCAGGTTCTGGAAAATCGTCTGAAACGTAACCGCATGGCCGGTGACCCTCCAGACATACTGATTCAGCCGTTTTGTCCACAAATATCCACGCTGGATTTTCACCGCGCCAGTGCAGCAATTGCTGCCGGGCAGTTGGCGGTCGAGAAGAAAATGGATGAACTTCTACCCCTGGTGAAAACCAACGTCTAACGCATTTTTTATCAACACTTAAGCTAATTCTGACAGGCGTGAGTGGCAATAGCATGCCACTATTTATTAAAGCCAGTCAGGGGGGAGAATATGACGCAGCCATTGGTCGGAAAACAGATTCTTATCGTTGAGGATGAGCCGGTATTTCGCTCACTCATGGACTCATGGTTTTCCTCTTTGGGAGCGACAACGGCGGTGGCTGGCGACGGGCTTGAAGCACTTGAACTACTTGGACACTTCACACCAGACCTGATGATTTGCGATCTGGCTATGCCAAGAATGAACGGCCTCAAACTGGTTGAGTATCTACGCAATCGTGGCGATCAGACCCCGATACTGGTGATTTCTGCGACGGAAAACATGTCCGACATAGCCAAAGCGCTACGACTCGGGGTGGATGATGTCCTATTGAAGCCGGTGAAAGACCTTAATCGCTTGAGAGAAACCGTCTTTGCATGTCTTTATCCCAACATGTTTAATTCACGCGTAGAAGAAGAAGAGCGGCTGTTTCGCGACTGGGATGCGATGGTGGACGATCCTGCCGCCGCCGCGAAGCTGCTAAAAGAATTACAGCCTCCAGTGTCGCAAGTGATTTCGCACTGTCGCATTAACTATCGACAATTGGTAGTAGCCGACCAACCGGGGTTGGTGCTGGATATTGCGCCGCTGTCGGATCATGACCTTGCATTCTATTGCCTTGATGTGACGCGGGCAGGGGATAATGGTGTTTTGGCTGCATTATTATTGCGGGCGCTATTTAATGGTTTACTGCAGGAGCAACTGACACAACAAAATCAGCGCTTGCCGGAGTTAGGTACGTTATTGAAACAGGTAAATCATTTGTTGCGGCAAGCCAATTTACCAGGGCAGTTTCCCTTGCTGGTGGGGTATTACCATAGCGGATTAAAAAATCTGATTCTGGTATCTGCAGGGCTGAATGCGACATTAAATACAGGTTCCCACCAAGTGCAAATCAGCAATGGCGTTCCGCTGGGTACCTTAGGTAATACGTATCTTAATCAGTTGAGCCAACATTGTGAGTCATGGCAATGCCAAATATGGGGGGCGGGAGGGCGCCTGCGCTTGATGTTGTCTGCGGAATGAACAATTGAGAGGCGTGCAAATGAAATTGGTTCACCCTCCCCGTGCTGTGAGTGCTACTATCAGCGCCAGATTTATTCGTATTTATCTTAATTATACCGACGCGCGTCCTTTTCAGACCAGAAGTTTGTCGCTGTACTGATATACTCGGATGCGATACAGAATGATGAACACGTTCAATACATGAACAGTCCAGGAGAGTTTTAAATGGCTGCCCTTAATTCAAAAGTCAAAAAAGCCGTTATCCCAGTTGCGGGATTAGGAACCAGGATGTTACCGGCTACGAAAGCAATCCCGAAAGAGATGCTACCGTTGGTTGATAAGCCATTAATTCAGTACGTCGTAAACGAATGTATTGCTGCGGGCATCACTGAAATTGTACTTGTAACTCACTCGTCTAAAAATTCTATTGAAAACCACTTCGATACCAGCTTTGAACTTGAAGCGATGCTGGAAAAACGTGTAAAACGTCAGCTGCTGGAAGAAGTGCAATCTATTTGCCCGCCGCATGTGACTATTATGCAGGTACGTCAGGGGCTGGCAAAAGGTCTGGGCCACGCAGTATTGTGCGCGCACCCTGTGGTTGGCGATGAACCGGTTGCTGTAATCCTGCCGGACGTAATTCTTGACGAATACGAATCTGATTTATCCCGCGACAACCTTGCCGAAATGATTCATCGCTTTGATGAAACAGGTAGCAGCCAGATTATGGTTGAGCCGGTAGAAGATGTTACGGCTTATGGTGTTGTTGATTGTAAAGGCGTTGAATTATCCCCGGGCGAAAGCGTCCCGATGGTTGGCGTGGTTGAAAAACCAAAAGCTGATGTAGCGCCTTCTAATCTGGCCGTTGTGGGTCGTTATGTCCTTAGTGCCGATATCTGGCCTCTGCTGGCTAAAACCCCTCCGGGAGCGGGTGATGAAATTCAGCTGACAGATGCAATCGATATGCTGATTGAAAAAGAGACGGTTGAAGCTTATCACATGAAGGGCAAAAGCCATGACTGTGGTAATAAACTGGGCTATATGCAGGCGTTCGTCGAATATGGTATTCGCCATAATACTCTCGGCGCTGAATTTAAAGCCTGGCTGGAAGACGAGATGGGTATTAAGAAGTAACCTTCTTGCATTATCTGGTCAGAACGGCGCTGTATTAACAGCGCCATTTTTTTATACCTAATCCGGGTAAGGCTGAGCGAAGTACCAGTAAAAAAAATCCCGCCAATGGCGGGATTTTAAGCGAAGTATTTCTGAATTATTCCTTGATCAGGAAATCGTCCAGTTGTTTACCTTGCTCTTCCATCGCTTTTTTGATCACTGCCGGTGTACGACCCTGGCCAGTCCAGGTTTTAGTTTCACCGTTTTCGTCAACATAGCTATATTTAGCCGGACGTGCAGCGCGTTTAGCTTTGGTGCCAGATTTAACAGCAGCCATGCTATTCAGCAGTTCGTTCGGATCAATGCCGTCAGCGATCAGCATTTCACGATATTGTTGCAGTTTACGAGTGCGTTCTTCAACTTCAGCGGCAGCAGCGCTTTCTTCTTCGCGACGCTCGCTAACTACAACTTCTAATTTTTCCAGCATTTCTTCAAGCGTTTCCAGAGTGCATTCTCTTGCCTGCGCACGAAGAGTACGGATGTTGTTCAGAATTTTAAGTGCTTCGCTCATTGTAGTAATCTCAAACTTATATTGGGGTGGTTTGTTGAGCTAATAATAGAGCGATAAATTCAGTTGTGCAATAGCCAGGAATGTAAGGAATTCAAAATTGCGCTTTATTTAGTAACAGAATTAATTCTCCTGTCTTAAATTCCCCATGATGTTGGGCATAAAAAAGGCTTATTGGCGAGGGGGCTTCTCAGCGGCTGAGAGTAAAAATTCAAGATTCAGGTCACATTTTATGGTGTACAAATAGTATCTCTTTGCAGTGATTTCAACCTTTTGTATTAGTTTTGCTTACGTGAATTCGCTAATACATGGTGAGAGTGGGTAGATTCAATAACAATATGGGAAGGGTTTCTTTATTGCCGTATGATGATAAGTGACATTGATAAATTTCATGAGCACTATTTGTGAAAGAGAGTGTATATACGCGTCCGAGCTCGGGCTGTATGGTCGATGGTTGTATGCTCTCTCACAACCTGCTACTTAAATTCAGGCGGCACTGAGCGGGCTTGCCCGCGCATTTATACGCCTTTGGGCGCAACGCTACACCGACACTTTCGTGAAATATGATACAATCCCGCGCATATTTATTTCCCCATGTGAGGGCCTTCGGTCAATGGCACAGCTATATTTTTACTATTCTGCAATGAATGCCGGTAAGTCGACTGCATTGCTGCAATCTTCGTACAATTATCAGGAACGTGGGATGCGTGCTGTTGTATATACAGCGGAAATTGATGACCGTTTTGGTGCTGGAAAAGTAAGTTCACGTATAGGTCTGTCGTCGCCTGCAAAATTGTTTAACCAAAATTCATCTTTGTACGAAGAGATTCGTGCTGAAAATGAGCAGCAAAGAATTCACTGTGTACTGGTTGATGAGTCGCAGTTTCTGACTCGACAACAGGTTTATGAATTATCTGAAGTTGTCGATCGGCTGGATATTCCTGTGTTGTGCTATGGCTTACGCACAGATTTCCGTGGTGAATTATTTGGCGGTAGCGAATACCTGCTTGCGTGGTCAGATAAGCTCGTTGAATTAAAAACCATTTGTTTCTGTGGGCGTAAGGCCAGCATGGTTTTACGACTTGATCAGTCTGGAAGGCCCTATAACGAGGGCGAGCAGGTGGTTATTGGCGGGAATGAACGCTATGTGTCGGTATGCCGTAAACACTACAAACAGGCGCAGTCTGAGGGCTCTCTGACGGCGATACAAGAACGACACAGCCACGATTAACCTGCAGGCTTCTGAGCGCTTATAAACACAGGGTAGGCCGGGACATTCGTCAATATTCTCTACCCTGTCAGACTCTCTTCTGACGGCTATTCTCACATCTTCCTGAATACATCTCTTACCGTGCCATTCTATTCACATGGTTAAATTGGGGATCACTCAGTTTTCATAGCACAAGACGAAAAAAAACGATCCCAACTGGGACCGTTTATAGTGAAACTAAAACTTATCTGAGAAAATTAAGCGGATTTCTTCGCTTTCTTTTCTGCTTTCGGTGCAGCTACTGCTTCAGTCTTAGCGGTGGTCTGGCCTTCGCTGTACTCACGACCGTAGTATGTATCCAGCAGGATCTGTTTCAGTTCAGCAATCAGCGGGTAACGTGGGTTTGCACCAGTACACTGGTCATCAAACGCATCTTCAGACAGTTTGTCCACGTGTGCCAGGAAGTCAGCTTCCTGAACGCCAGCTTCACGGATAGACTTAGGAATACCCAGCTCAGCTTTGATTTCTTCCAGCCAGCCCAGCAGTTTCTGGATTTTCGCGGCAGTACGGTCGCCCGGTGCGCTCAGACCCAGATGGTCTGCGATTTCAGCGTAGCGACGGCGTGCCTGCGGACGGTCGTACTGGCTGAATGCAGTCTGTTTAGTCGGGTTGTCGTTCGCGTTATAACGAATAACGTTGCTGATCAGCAGGGCGTTCGCCAGACCGTGAGGAATGTGGAACTGAGAACCCAGTTTGTGCGCCATTGAGTGACATACACCCAGGAAGGCGTTAGCGAACGCGATACCGGCGATGGTTGCTGCACTGTGTACACGCTCACGTGCTACCGGGTTCTTAGAACCTTCATGGTAGGACGCTGGCAGGTTTTCTTTCAGCAGTTTCAGCGCTTGCAGAGCCTGACCGTCGGAGAACTCAGAAGCCAGTACGGAAACGTAAGCTTCCAGAGCGTGAGTGACGGCATCGAGGCCACCGAACGCACACAGGGACTTCGGCATATCCATCACCAGGTTGGCATCAACAATCGCCATATCCGGAGTCAGCGCATAGTCTGCCAGCGGGTATTTCTGCCCAGTTGCATCGTCAGTAACAACCGCAAACGGAGTCACTTCAGAACCGGTACCGGAAGTGGTGGTGACGGCGACCATCTTCGCTTTCACACCCATTTTCGGGAACTTGTAGATACGTTTACGGATGTCCATAAAGCGCAGCGCCAGTTCTTCGAAGTGAGTTTCCGGGTGCTCGTACATAACCCACATGATTTTCGCGGCGTCCATCGGGGAACCGCCGCCCAGCGCGATGATTACGTCTGGTTTGAAGGAGTTAGCCAGCTCAGCACCTTTGCGAACAACGGTCAGAGTTGGGTCAGCTTCAACTTCAAAGAACACTTCGGTTTCAACGCCAGCAGCTTTCAGAACGGAGGTGATCTGGTCTGCATAACCGTTGTTGAACAGGAAGCGGTCGGTCACGATGAGCGCACGTTTGTGACCATCGGTAATCACTTCATCCAGTGCGATTGGCAGAGAGCCACGACGGAAGTAGATAGATTTCGGAAGTTTGTGCCACAACATGTTTTCAGCTCGCTTAGCAACGGTTTTCTTGTTGATCAGGTGCTTAGGACCAACGTTTTCAGAGATGGAGTTACCACCCCAGGAACCACAACCCAGAGTCAGGGAAGGTGCGAGTTTGAAGTTGTACAGGTCACCGATACCACCCTGAGAAGCTGGGGTGTTAATCAGGATACGTGCGGTTTTCATCATCTGGCCGAAGTAAGCAACACGTTCTGGCTGGTTGTCCTGGTCAGTGTACAGGCAAGAGGTATGACCGATACCGCCCATCGCAACCAGTTTTTCAGCTTTAATGACTGCGTCTTCGAAGTCCTTCGCACGGTACATTGCCAGCGTCGGAGACAGTTTTTCATGAGCAAACGGTTCGCTTTCATCGACAACCGTCACTTCACCGATCAGAATCTTAGTGGTTTCTGGTACGGAGAAGCCTGCCAGTTCAGCAATCTTGTATGCCGGCTGACCAACGATAGCTGCGTTCAGCGCGCCATTTTTCAGGATAACGTCCTGGACTGCTTTCAACTCTTTGCCCTGCAGCATGTAGCCGCCGTGAGTCGCAAAACGCTCACGTACTGCATCATATACAGAGTCAACCACGACGACAGACTGCTCAGAAGCACAGATTACGCCGTTATCGAAGGTTTTAGACATCAGAACAGATGCAACAGCACGTTTGATATCAGCTGTTTCGTCGATAACAACAGGGGTGTTACCTGCGCCTACGCCGATAGCCGGTTTACCGGAGCTGTATGCCGCTTTAACCATGCCTGGACCACCGGTCGCAAGGATCAGGTTGATGTCCGGGTGGTGCATCAGCGCATTAGACAGTTCAACGGAAGGTTGATCGATCCAGCCGATCAGATCTTTCGGTGCGCCAGCAGCGATTGCAGCTTGCAGAACGATGTCTGCTGCTTTGTTAGTTGCATCTTTTGCACGCGGATGCGGAGAGAAGATGATGGCGTTACGGGTCTTCAGGCTGATCAGCGATTTGAAGATAGCGGTAGAAGTTGGGTTAGTGGTTGGAACGATACCGCAGATGATACCAATTGGTTCTGCAATGGTAATGGTACCGAAAGTGTCGTCTTCAGACAGCACACCACAGGTTTTTTCATCTTTGTAAGCGTTGTAAATGTATTCAGAAGCAAAGTGGTTTTTGATCACTTTATCTTCGACAATACCCATGCCGGATTCGGCAACGGCCATTTTCGCGAGAGGGATTCGAGCGTCTGCGGCAGCCAGAGCGGCGGCGCGGAAGATTTTGTCAACCTGTTCTTGAGTGAAACTGGCATATTCACGCTGGGCTTTTTTTACGCGCTCTACAAGTGCGTTAAGTTCAGCGACATTAGTAACAGCCATGATGCTCTCCTGATAATGTTAAACTTTTTTAGTAAATCATCTGCTCGATACGAGAGTATAGACAGACCGACGAAAATTTGTGTAACGGTTTGAAAATCAAACGGTTAATTAACGTCCACTTTACTTTGATTTACTAAAAGAGCTTATACGCTAGTGCCAGTTAACTCTAACGCGTTACCTCCAGGTGGCGTAAGCAAGATTACTCACTTCTGAGTAGTAATTGCGTGATCTGGATCAAAAATTCGCAAAGCTGACACCTTTCAGCAGGCCCTTTTAGCGTTTCTCGTTAAGTGTTAATAAATTGACGTAATGAATGCTAATAACGTTAGCATAATTAATACATATTAATAACACTGAGTATTGGTAGCGTATTTACGTAGATATACGAAGATAGAAGGTGAAGTATGCTGACAAAAGGCGTATCTTCAGCGCGGATTTTATCAATTTTTATGACTCATTTTATCCGGCTAACGCTTCGGAGCTAACCGTGATCCAAACGCTATTTGATTTTCCTGTCTATTTTAAATTTTTCATTGGGTTATTTGCGTTGGTCAACCCGGTAGGGATCATCCCTGTCTTTATCAGTATGACCAGTTATCAAACTGCTGCAGCGCGAAACAAAACCAACCTTACGGCAAACCTGTCGGTCGCTATCATTCTGTGGACTTCGCTGTTTCTTGGTGATGGTATTCTGCAACTTTTCGGTATCTCAATAGATTCGTTCAGGATTGCCGGCGGCATTCTGGTTGTGACTATCGCGATGTCAATGATTAGCGGAAAACTAGGGGAAGATAAACAAAACAAACAGGAAAAATCAGAAACTGCAATTCGTGAGAGTATCGGCGTTGTACCGTTGGCATTGCCGTTGATGGCGGGCCCGGGGGCGATAAGCTCAACTATTGTTTGGGGTACGCGATATCACAGTGCGATTAACCTGTTTGGCTTTTTTGTCGCGATTGCGCTGTTTGCCCTGTGCTGCTGGGGGCTGTTTCGCATGGCGCCATGGCTGGTACGACTGTTGGGACAAACTGGCATCAACGTCATTACGCGTATTATGGGGCTACTGTTAATGGCCTTGGGTATCGAATTCATTGTTACAGGTATCAAATCCATTTTCCCTGGTTTGCTGGCCTGATATCTCTCTTCTGTACAAACGGAGTCGGCCCCGGCTCCGTTTCCTTTCATTATCAGTAAAACTTCTCACTAAAGTTGAAAATCAGCATAGTGATAATAAAAAATGCTGATGGTTATTCATTTGTTTATTCATTGATTTTATGAATGTAACACTCATCTATCTGCCAGAGAGAGCCTGATATCGCTGTTATTTAATTAACATCATACTCTGGGGCTTGCTGAAGGATTATCGAAATGTTATTAGTTATTTCAGCGTTTTTTTCAGTTGAATGTGCTAATTAATAACCAATTGTTAAATTTATGTGCATTTTGACGTGGTGTTGACACCTGACAGGGTAGTTAACACCTGATTTTATTTAATTTATTGTTTTTTATGGGTTTGTTATAGAAAATCTTCATTCGTAAGACTTTCTTTGTGGGATTTATTTCCAATAAAAGAGAATTAGTTAACAAATTTGTAAAATGTATTGGCGGTTAAGAAACGCATTTGATACTTTCCGGCCTGGTATTATGCAGAAGAATTCACGTTGATGAGAATCATTTGCAGTTAGTTTCTCTCAACAGGGTAATAGCGTGTTTCCGGCAGGGGAGGCACGTAGATAATCGACGTAAGGCGGTCATACGAACCGTCAGAATAAATAAAGTCGGTGATAGCAAGCAGTAAAACAAAAAACGACCTGACGGCAGAAAATCTCCGGTGCCGTACAGTGATCCTGACAGGATTAACAGTCTGGTTAAAAAACCAGCCATAATAATGAGGGAGTACAACACAATGACTAACATCACTAAAAAAAGTTTAGTAGCTGCGGGGATCTTAACTGCGCTAGTCGCTGGAAATGTTGCCACGGCGGCAGTAGTGCCAGCGGGTGTGCAGCTTGCTGAAAAGCAGACTCTGGTGCGTAATAACGGTTCGGAAGTGCAGTCACTCGATCCCCACAAAATCGAAGGTGTACCTGAATCCAACATTAACCGTGACCTGTTTGAAGGTTTATTAATCAGTGATGTCGATGGCAAACCATCGCCTGGCGTGGCTGAAAAATGGGAAAATAAAGATTTTAAAGTCTGGACATTCCATCTGCGTAAAGATGCTAAGTGGTCTGACGGCACGCCTGTTACCGCGCAAGATTTCGTGTATAGCTGGCAACGTTTGGCTAATCCAAATACTGCATCACCGTACGCCAGTTATTTGCAGTACGGTCACATCGTCAATATTGATGATATTATCGCCGGTAAAAAACCGATCACCGATCTCGGCGTAAAAGCTCTCGACGATCATACTTTTGAAGTCACCCTCAGTGAACCTGTTCCTTATTTCTACAAACTGCTTGTGCACTCTTCCGTTTCACCAGTTCCTAGAGCTGCTGTTGAAAAATTCGGCGAGAAGTGGACCCAGCCCGCTAACATCGTTACTAACGGTGCGTATAAACTGAAAGACTGGGTTGTGAACGAGCGCATTGTGCTTGAGCGTAATACCAACTATTGGGACAACGCCAAAACGGTTATTAACCAGGTAACCTACCTACCTATTTCTTCTGAAGTGACTGACGTTAACCGCTATCGCAGCGGTGAAATCGACATGACCTATAACAACATGCCGATTGAGTTATTCCAGAAACTGAAAAAAGAGATCCCGAACGAAGTCCACGTTGACCCGTATCTGTGCACCTATTATTACGAAATCAACAACCAGAAAGCACCGTTCAACGATGTTCGTGTTCGTACCGCCCTGAAGCTGGCGTTGGATCGTGACATTATCGTCAATAAAGTGAAAAACCAGGGTGACCTGCCGGCGTATAGCTTTACTCCTCCATACACCGATGGCGCGAAACTGGTTGAGCCAGAGTGGTTCAAGTGGTCTCAGGAAAAACGTAATGAAGAAGCGAAGAAACTGCTGGCTGAGGCCGGATATACCGCTGAGAAACCGCTGACCTTTGACCTGCTGTATAACACTTCAGACCTGCATAAGAAGCTGGCTATTGCCGCGGCATCTATCTGGAAGAAAAATCTGGGTGCTAATGTGAAGCTGGAAAACCAGGAATGGAAAACGTTCCTCGATACGCGCCATCAGGGCAACTATGATGTTTCACGTGCGGGCTGGTGTGCGGACTATAACGAACCGACGTCCTTCCTGAATATGGTGCTGTCCGACAGCTCCAATAATACCGTCCACTATAAGAGCCCGGCATTTGATAAGCTGATTGCGGATACGCTGAAAGTGACGGATGAAGCGCAGCGCAGTGAACTGTATTCGAAAGCGGAACAGCAGCTGGATAAAGATTCTGCGATTGTACCGGTTTATTACTATGTTAATGCCCGCCTGGTGAAACCATGGGTTGGCGGATACTCCGGTAAAGACCCGATGGATAATATCCACGTTAAAGACTTGTATATTATCAAGCATTAATGGCAAGACGTGGGGCAATCATTTTTGCCCCACAGTGTCTTTTTTCTTCGAACTATTAATACAGCTTTACCTGAACGTCGGGGTTAAAGAGGTATAAAGGCACACGCCAGAAGGTACGGGCAATGTTAAAATTCATATTACGTCGCTGTCTGGAAGCGATTCCGACGCTGTTTATTCTTATTACGATTTCATTCTTTATGATGCGCCTTGCGCCCGGAAGCCCATTCACCGGGGAACGCGCGTTACCGCCAGAGGTGCTGGCGAATATTGAAGCGAAATATCATCTTAACGATCCTATCTCGACGCAGTATTTCAGCTATCTGAAACAGCTGGCGCATGGCGATTTTGGACCATCCTTTAAATATAAAGACTACACGGTTAACGACCTCGTTGCTTCGAGTTTTCCGGTTTCTGCGAAGCTGGGTGCGGCAGCCTTTATTCTGGCGGTACTCGTCGGCGTTAGCGCCGGGGTGATAGCCGCGCTGAAGCAAAATACACGTTGGGATTACACGGTGATGGGGGTGGCAATGACTGGGGTAGTTATCCCAAGTTTCGTGGTCGCTCCCTTATTGGTCATGATATTTGCCATAACCTTGAAATGGCTGCCCGGCGGGGGCTGGAACGGTGGGGCGTTGAAATTTATGATCCTGCCAATGGTGGCCTTGTCACTGGCCTACATCGCCAGTATCGCTCGTATTACTCGCGGTTCGATGATTGAAGTGCTGCACTCTAACTTTATTCGTACCGCGCGCGCCAAAGGGCTGCCGATGCGGCGGATTATTTTCCGCCATGCGTTAAAACCTGCGCTGTTGCCAGTGCTGTCCTATATGGGACCGGCATTTGTCGGCATTATCACTGGTTCGATGGTTATTGAAACCATCTATGGTTTACCTGGCATTGGTCAGTTGTTCGTCAACGGTGCGTTAAACCGCGACTATTCGCTGGTTCTGAGTCTGACCATACTGGTGGGTACTCTGACCATCGTGTTTAACGCGATTGTCGATGTGCTTTATGCCGTTATCGACCCGAAAATTCGTTACTGATACTGGAGCTCGCTATGATGTTAAGTAAGAAAAACAGCGAAGCGCTGGAGAATTTCAGTGAAAAGCTGGAGGTCGAAGGCCGCAGCCTGTGGCAGGACGCGCGTCGACGCTTTATGCATAACCGAGCTGCGGTAGCAAGCCTGGTGGTGCTGGTAATTATTGCGCTGTTCGTGACGCTCGCGCCGATGCTGTCGCAGTTTACCTACTTCGATACTGACTGGGGCATGATGTCCAGCGCGCCGGATACGGAATCAGGCCACTATTTCGGTACTGACTCGTCGGGACGCGACCTGTTGGTGCGCGTGGCGATTGGCGGGCGCATCTCGCTAATGGTCGGCATTGCGGCGGCGTTGGTCGCGGTGGTTGTCGGTACACTGTACGGTTCTCTGTCGGGCTACCTCGGCGGAAAAATCGACTCGGTGATGATGCGTCTGCTGGAAATTCTCAACTCCTTCCCGTTCATGTTCTTCGTGATCCTGCTGGTCACCTTCTTTGGGCAAAATATCCTGCTGATTTTTGTCGCTATCGGGATGGTCTCCTGGCTGGATATGGCGCGTATCGTGCGTGGACAAACGCTGAGCCTCAAGCGCAAAGAGTTTATTGAAGCGGCGCAAGTGGGCGGGGTGTCTACCGTGCGTATCGTTATCCGCCATATTGTGCCGAACGTGCTGGGTGTGGTGGTGGTATACGCTTCATTGCTGGTGCCGAGCATGATCCTGTTTGAATCCTTCCTGAGCTTTTTGGGATTAGGTACGCAGGAGCCGTTAAGTAGCTGGGGCGCTCTGCTCAGTGATGGTGCCAACTCAATGGAAGTCTCACCATGGCTGCTGCTGTTTCCGGCAGGTTTCCTGGTGGTCACTTTGTTCTGTTTTAACTTTATTGGCGATGGCTTGCGTGATGCCCTCGACCCGAAAGACCGTTAAGGAGTGCAGCCATGAGCGTAATTGAAACCTCAACCGCGCCGCTCGCGCAACAACAGGCTAACGCACTGCTGAACGTAAAAGATTTGCGTGTGACGTTCGCTACCCCCGACGGCGATGTAACTGCGGTCAACGATTTAAACTTTTCTCTGCGAGCTGGAGAAACGTTGGGTATTGTCGGAGAATCCGGCTCAGGTAAATCGCAAACGGCCTTTGCCCTGATGGGCCTGCTGGCGGCTAATGGTCGTATCGGGGGCTCCGCAACGTTCAACGGACGTGAAATTCTGAACTTACCGGAACGTGAACTGAACAAACTGCGTGCTGAGCAAATCTCGATGATTTTCCAGGACCCGATGACGTCTCTCAATCCGTATATGCGGGTCGGGGAGCAGTTGATGGAAGTTCTGATGCTGCATAAAGGCATGAGCAAAGCGGAAGCTTTTGAAGAGTCGGTCAGAATGCTGGATGCGGTGAAAATGCCGGAAGCGCGTAAGCGCATGAAAATGTATCCGCATGAATTCTCCGGTGGTATGCGTCAGCGCGTTATGATCGCTATGGCGTTGCTGTGCAGGCCCAAATTACTGATAGCCGATGAACCAACCACTGCGCTCGATGTGACGGTACAGGCGCAAATCATGACGCTGCTGAATGAACTGAAAAGCGAATTCAACACCGCGATTATCATGATTACCCACGATCTGGGGGTTGTTGCCGGTATTTGCGATAAAGTTCTGGTGATGTACGCCGGTCGTACGATGGAATACGGCAGTGCGCGGGATGTCTTTTATAAGCCCGTTCATCCGTATTCGATTGGTTTGCTGAATGCCGTACCTCGTCTGGATGCAGAAGGGGAAGAGATGCTCACGATCCCGGGCAACCCACCGAACCTGCTGCGTCTGCCAAAAGGCTGTCCATTCCAGCCGCGTTGCCCGCATGCGATGGAAATCTGTAGCAGTGCTCCGCCACTGGAGGAATTTAGTCCAGGCCGTTTGCGCGCCTGCTTTAAGCCGGTGGAGGAACTGGTATGAATGCGGTAACCGAACAACGTAAAGTGCTCCTTGAGATTGCTGACCTTAAAGTCCATTTCGATATTAAAGATGGCAAACAGTGGTTCTGGCAACCATCTAAAACCCTTAAGGCAGTTGATGGCGTAACCCTGCGACTGTATGAGGGCGAAACCCTGGGCGTGGTCGGTGAATCAGGCTGCGGGAAATCGACCTTTGCCCGTGCGATTATCGGCTTGGTGAAGGCCACCGATGGAAAGGTTGCCTGGCTGGGTAAAGATTTACTCGGCATGAAACCCGATGAGTGGCGGGAAGTACGCAGTGATATCCAGATGATTTTCCAGGATCCGCTGGCATCGTTAAACCCGCGCATGACCATTGGTGAAATCATTGCCGAACCGCTGCGTACTTATCATCCGAATCTTCCTGGTCAGGAAGTCCGCGATCGTGTGAAAGCGATGATGATGAAGGTAGGATTACTGCCCAACCTGATTAACCGCTACCCACATGAGTTTTCAGGTGGCCAGTGTCAGCGTATTGGTATTGCCCGCGCGCTGATCCTCGAACCGAAGTTGATTATCTGCGATGAACCCGTTTCGGCGCTGGACGTGTCAATCCAGGCCCAGGTGGTTAACCTGCTGCAACAACTTCAGCGAGAAATGGGATTATCGTTAATCTTCATTGCCCACGACCTCGCGGTGGTTAAACATATCTCCGACCGTGTGCTGGTTATGTATCTCGGACATGCGGTGGAATTAGGGACCTATGACGAGGTGTACCATAACCCGCTGCATCCTTATACCAAAGCGCTGATGTCTGCGGTGCCTATCCCCGATCCGGATCAGGAAAGGAACAAGGTTATCCAGTTGCTGGAAGGCGAGTTACCGTCCCCGATTAACCCTCCTTCCGGTTGCGTGTTCCGTACGCGCTGCCCGATTGCAGGGCCGGAATGCGCAAAAACGCGCCCGGTTCTCGAAGGAAGTTTCCGACACGCAGTTTCCTGCCTGAAAGTAGACCCGCTATAATTCCGAGGGCTGACAAAAGTCAGCCCTTTTTTTGGTGAGGTATCTGTGCCAGGTTTAGTCTCTTCTGTCCGCCGCGCGCTCTTTCGCAAATTATTCGATTTAAACACCCGTTCAGGGCGTCGCTTTGAAGGTATGTGCGCGCTATTCGCCTTGCTCAGCGTTATTGTTATCTTCATTGAGTCCGGAGTAGGGACGCAATACCATTTAACCTTTGAGGAGTGGCGCGTTTTTGTCTGGCTGGAGATCTTTATTACTCTGGTCTTTACTCTCGAATATCTTCTGCGCTTATGCTGTTGGGCCAATCCCGCCAAATATGTGTTTAGTTTCTGGGGGATAGTTGACCTTGCCACCATTCTGCCGCTGTATGTGATGTGGCTATGGCCGGAAATCAGTCTGAGTTATGTTTTCGCCTGGCGGGCGATGCGTGTCCTGCGCGTCCTGCGTATTCTCAAGCTGTTGCGCTTTATGCCTTCTCTACGGGTGTTCTGGAATGCGTTAAAAAGTGCCCGACATCAGCTGATGTTGTTCTATTCCTTTATCGCCATTCTGATGGTGGTTTTTGGTGCGATGATGTATCTGATTGAAGGGCCAAAATATGGATTTACTACGCTGAATGCGTCGGTGTATTGGGCGATTGTTACTGTAACCACCGTCGGCTATGGCGATATCACACCGCACACCCCGTTGGGGCGCATGGTAGCGTCCGTGCTTATCCTGATTGGTTACTCGGTGATTGCCATACCGACGGGATTGATTACCACGCACATGAGCAGTGCGTTCCAGCATCGCGGGCACCAACGAAAATGTCCCCAGTGTCAGCAGGCGCAGCACGAACATAGCGCGCAGTTTTGTAACCGTTGCGGAAGCAAACTACCGGGTTAAAAATAAAAAAAGCTGCGAGAGCAGCTTTTTTGTTTGATTATTCGCGCCAGAGAATATGGCAGAGCTTATGATCTTTTTCGCGACATAATAAAACGCGCGCAAAAATATCGTTAATCTCACCGTCTTCTGTATCTGCCAGACCAATCACCACTTCGGCGAAGAAATCAGGGTTCAGGTCAAAATCAACATGCTCCTGCCAGTCTTCTGCCGGATCGAATAACTCGGCACCGCCGCGTTCTTCAAACTGCAAATTGAACAGAATGATATCTGCTGGATCGAGGTTATCCGCAGCCAGTTCGAGAAAAATGTCGTAAGCCTGCTCAAGCGTTTCGTCTTCGGTCAGGCGATTGTTCAAATCCATATCCATAATGACTACCTGTTTACTGTCTGATGGGCACGTTTTACAGCAACGGACTAAAGAAGTAAAACAGTCGCTCTGCTATCCGCTGCCAGAGTGGTCGTTTTACCCACAAACGGGCATCAAGCAGGCGGGAACGCGAAATATAATCATCCTGCACGGCGGCGAGATCGCCGCCGAATCCAGCATCGTCAATGACCAGCGTGATTTCAAAATTGAGCCATAGACTGCGCATATCCAGGTTAACGGTACCGACCAGGCTCAGCTCGCCATCGACCAGTACGCTCTTGGTGTGCAGCAGGCCGCCTTCGAACTGATAAATTTTAACGCCAGCTGCCAGCAACTCAGTGAAAAAGGCCCGGCTTGCCCAGCCAACCAGCAGGGAATCATTCTTACGTGGAAGAATGATACTGACGTCGACCCCACGCTGCGCTGCTGTACAAATTGCATGCAGCAAATCGTCGCTGGGAACAAAGTAAGGCGTGGTCATAATTAAATATTCGCGCGCTGAATAAGCTGCGGTTAACAGCGCCTGATGAATCAAGTCTTCTGGGAAACCAGGACCCGAGGCAATTGTGTGAATGGTGTGCCCGCTGGCCTGCTCAAACGGCATGATATTGACGTCCGGCGGCGGGGGCAAAATGCGCTTTCCGGTCTCAATTTCCCAGTCGCAAGAATAGACGATGCCCATAGCGGTGGCTACCGGGCCTTCCATTCTTGCCATTAAATCAACCCATTGCCCAACGCCTGCATCTTGTTTGAAGAAGCGCGGATCGACCATGTTCATGCTGCCGGTATACGCAATGTAGTTGTCGATCATGATCATTTTGCGGTGCTGACGCAGATCCATACGGCGTAAAAATACACGCATCAGGTTCACCTTCAGCGCTTCTACAACCTCGATACCTGCGTTACGCATCATCGCCGCCCAAGGGCTGCGGAAGAACGCCACGCTGCCGGCGGAGTCCAGCATCAGGCGACAGTGAACGCCACGCCTCGCGGCAGCCATTAACGACTCGGCTACCTGATCGGCCATACCGCCTGGCTGCCATATGTAGAACACCATTTCGATGTTGTGGCGCGCCAGCTGAATATCGCGGATCAGCGCCTGCATCACGTCATCTGAACTGGTGAGCAGCTGCAGCTGATTACCCTTAACGCCGGCGATTCCTTGACGACGCTCGCACAGTTTAAATAAGGAGGAGGCGACGCTGCTGTTTTCCTGCGCAAAAATATGCTTACAGGCTTTAAGATCGTTCAGCCACTTGGCCGTTGACGGCCACATTGCCCGGGCGCGTTCGGCGCGGCGTTTACCCAGGTGGAGCTCACCGAAGGACAGATAAGCAATGATCCCTACCAATGGCAGAATATAGATGATCAAAAGCCAGGCCATTGCGGAGGGCACTGCGCGTCGTTTCATTAGAATGCGTAATGTTACGCCAGCAATGAGTACCCAGTAACCCAGAATGACCAGCCAACTCACCACGGTGTAGAAGGTTGTCATAAATTTAAAAATCCTTTTGAAAGCGTATTGTTAAGAGTTTACGCATCAGGATTAATCTGGCAAATAAAAACACGGGAAAACCGCTGGTCTGCATTCGGTGTGGCGTTATAATGGCCACTCAGTGACTGAAAGAGTAGTAAACATGAAGCGTAGTAGAACGGAAGTGGGACGCTGGCGGATGCTGCGTCAGGCTAGCCGCCGTAAAGCACGTTGGCTTGAAGGACAATCGCGTCGTAATATGCGTATCCACACTATCAGAAAGTGCATTCTCAACCATCAACGCAACTCGTTGCTGTTTGCGATCCACAGCATCTGATCCCAAAAGGGCACCGCTGGCGGTGCCCAATGTCTGTTTTCTCGTTCTGATTCTTAAATACTTGCCTGACTATCATGATCGCTTTTGGTCCAGGTAAGAGATAACCATTTTATTATTTATATTATTGTCATCTTTCAGGTACCGTATCTACTTGAAAAGAAAAATGCTGCTGACAAGAAAATATGTTTTATTTCAGTAAGAATTGATACATTTTAACGATTAAACAACGAGACAGTATGATGGCATTCGACAACATTAAAGCCGATACCCACCGTGAATTTGGTTATTTCTCATGGAGTAAACTAATAATTGGCACAGTAATTAGCAGAACATTCCGTATCATTGTGATGATGCGTATATGCCAATACTGTGCGGTTTCGCGCACACCGCTGCGTATCATGCTCTATCCATTTAAGATATTGCATCGGTGTGCTGCACATATGGGTTCAATGGATTTTCCATCGAGCACGCAGGTTGGTGCCGGGTTGGCTATCACTCATGGCTGGGGGATAGTGATATCGCCGAGTGCAAGAATTGGAAAAAACGTTACCTTATTTCATGGTGTAACCATCGGTCAGCGAGATACTATTCAGGGACAAGGAACCCGCATTACAGCTTACCCCATTATTGAAGATGAAGTTTGGATTGGTCCAAATGCTGTCATCGTCGGTGGGGTTATCATTGGGCAAGGGAGTAAAATTGCTGCTGGGGCGTTTGTTACCGAAAGTATCCCGCCTTTTTCTGTCGTTGTTGGTAATCCTGGTGTGATTGTTAAAACCGGGTGCATCCCGGACGTAATGAATAAAGCGCCTTTGTTGCAAGGAAGAACTGTTGAAAAAACGGCGGCGTAAATTTCTCGCTAATTATACTTTTCTTTTTATTATCAAAACGATAACTCTATTTTGGAGTGCGTGGTACATAATAATGTGGTCAGGTATTACCCGTTATCCTATTCTGTTAGTTTATTGTCTTTTGAGGAAAGTCATTATGTGTACAAATCTTTTTGACAACGCCCGTCGCTACACTGACGAGAAAAAGTAACAACCAAAGCCGCTATCTGGACTGACCCCATAAAGTTGGACAGTTCATGTTAAGCGGCTTTTTACTTGGGTGAATATTGGTATCCGAATGGATGTGACCCCATATTTTGGTCAAGCGTCAACGCTGCAGGGCGCTAGTCGCCTCGGTATGTTCTGCTTGTTTAAATGCGCGTTGAAACATGGGGAGCAAAAGAGTACTGCCAAATGCGCTCAGATGGTTACTGTCTGAGTAAAGTGGACGTCCAGCTGCATCTCCCCAACACCGCCCATCCTTGCAAAGATAGGGTAACGGATTGAGAATATTGACGCCGCAGCGTAGGGCAGCCTCATCCTGTGCTGCCCAAATGGCTGTTTGTCGATGGTAATATTCATCGAGCGAAATAGATACTTTATTGTCTGACTTCCCAAACATCAGTGCCCTGGCCATTGTATTAGGCACATCGATTGCCATTTCAGGAATAGGGCGGACCAGAAATACCCTCTGACTATTCTCTATGGAACACAGAGTTTTTACGAGTTGCTGGCTAAACTGTTGTGTTAAATTCTGATTGGGGTGTTCGATCGGCGTATCAAAAAATCCCATAGGAATATTAAAAAAATCGTCCTTTTCATTTTGTCCCAGGATAGCGAGGCTGCTTCTGTTAGCGATAAAGACGAGTTTATTTTTATATTCATTATTTAGTAAATTAATAGCTCGATCATTAAATAGTTTACAGTCATTATTAATATCCTCTCTTCGTTTCATGCCTAACACGGTCGGACAGCTCGCATAGGTCATCTCAATAACCTCACCGGGAGCAGCCTCTGCGACAGCTGAAACCAGCATGCTTGCATGGCTGTCTCCCAGGACAATGGCTGTTAACTCTCCCTTGCCATACCTGCACATCGGAGACTCGCTTCCTTTACCCGGCGCGAGCAGGCATTTTTCAAATCGGGATGCGTAATCAAGTTTCGGGATCATCGCTAATTCAATTGCCGGGTTAATTCTGCCGTCGACTTGCTGATAACGAGCCCCTGCAGCCATTCCACCAGTGCTCAAAATCAACAGTAATAATACCCAGCTCTGTTTGCGTGCAGGGGTTATTGCAAGCTGTTTGCGTGTCGGAATCTCCACGAGCAATAAAGAGATCTTTCCCAAAAGCACACTCATTACGATGCCAGTAGCAATCCACCAGGCGTCGTGCTGTTTGTCGGCATAACTGAGCAGTACCGCCAGCGGCCAGTGCCACAAATAAATTGAGTAAGAACTGGCACCTATCTGTCGAAAAATTGCCGTAGAGGTAAAAAAAGACTGCTGGCGATTAGCCGCAAGAACCAGCATGGTCCCCAGCACAGGAACCACGGCATAACTTCCCGGCCATGGTCGTGTCGCATCCAGGAATGTGACTGACAGGGCAATTAAAATAAAACCCATCAACTCTAGTATTCGGGCTGGGCGCTGCGACATAGAATGCTGACGAGTTATCCACCATACAGCTCCTCCAGCTAATAATTCCCAAATGCGGGTGGGGAGTAAATAAAATGCACTACCTGGGAGTCGAGGGCTCACGTAAATTGATAGTGCTAATGACAGTACGCCTGCGGCGATAAGTGCAAACTTAACACCCTGCTTGCCAAACCAGCGCCAGAGTAAAATGCAGCCAACAGGCAGCAAAATGTAAAATTGCCACTCCACTGAAAGAGACCATGAGTGCAGCAACCAATTTTCTCTGGAAGTGATATCGAAATAACCCGCTTCGCGCCAAAATTTTAGATTGGAAACGAAAGTAAGCGCTGTTATGGCATTGATTGCCAGCACATGATAATCAGCGGTAGGCAACCAAAACCAACCTAAGAAAAGTAATGTGCTACATAATGCAATTAAGGCAGGAATAATTCGTCTGGCACGTGCCAGATAGAAACCCCATAATGAAAAATTACCACGTTCAAGGCCGTTTACGATGATGGCGGTCATCAGGAAACCTGATATAACAAAAAAAACATCAACACCGATAAAACCACCGCTAAATCCGGGTACGCCAAAGTGATAAAATACGACCGCTAATACAGCCCATGCTCGCAGGCCATTGATATCATGGCGGAATGATTTAGGAGTGGGAGAGGCGGGACGGAACGAATCAAAAGCCATAATTGACTAAAATCCCGTATATCGTGACAACACAGCCTGTCTGCATTGTGACAAATTAATCTCGACAGGTAATAAAATACACTGGGGTTGAGTAAGAAACAATCAATGAAACGCTAATATACGGTCGTTGCTACCTTTTAAAAGGGTACTTATCATTGCTTTGATATGCTGAATTAATGCAAAGAGACGAGAAGTGAGGGCGTTTAGACTAATGTGCACCTAAATGCGCCCTCACTGGCTATGTATTTTGCTTACTGCTCAGTATTTTTATAAATGAAAATGGCTTTTTGTTTTGTCAAAATACTTTTTTGTAAGGTTTTACTGAAACCTGAGCATAAACGCCCGCTGCAACATACGGATCGGCTTCCGCCCACGCCTGTGCCGCCTCCAAAGATTCAAATTCGGCAATCACCGTCGAGCCGGTAAAACCCGCCGCACCGGGATCGTTACTATCGACCGCTGGCATGGGGCCCGCCGTGAGCAAACGACCTTCGTCATGAAGGAGTTGCAGGCGAGCCAGATGAGCAGGGCGCACGGAAAGACGTTTTTCGAGAGAGTCTGCGATATCTTGGGCGTAAATAACATACAGCACGGGTAGAACTCCTTGAACGGTAAAAGTCGTTAATAACGTTATTGGAAAGGCCTAACAACTGCAACGGAAAGATAACTGATATGTTAAGGCCATACTCTGAAAGTGGTTTTTTATCATAAAATCGCGTTCTAAATGTCAGTTACCGCCACGGGCTTATTGAATATGATTGCTATTTGCATTTAAAATCAGGGCCTGGTTTTTTTACTGAAACGATTATGACTTCAATGACCCTTGATTTACCTCGTCGCTTTCCCTGGCCAACGTTACTGTCTGTCGGCATTCATGGTGCCGTAGTGGCTGGTTTGCTGTATACCTCGGTACATCAGGTTATTGAACTGCCTGCGCCAGCGCAGCCGATCTCTGTCACGATGGTCGCGCCTGCCGATCTCGAACCACCTCAGGCCGTTCAGCCGCCGCCGGAACCCGTTGTCGAGCCTGAACCGGAACCAGAGCCGATTCCAGAGCCACCAAAAGAGGCACCGGTGGTGATTGAAAAACCGAAGCCTAAGCCTAAACCGAAGCCAAAACCGGTGAAAAAGGTGGAAGAGCAGCCGAAACGCGATGTTAAACCAGCAGAACCGCGCCCGGCCTCCCCGCTGGAAAATACGGCACCTACGCGAACAATGACCAATACCGCGCCGGCAACTACCAGCAAACCGGTAGTCAGTGCGCCATCGGGTCCACGTGCTTTAAGCCGTAATCAGCCTCAGTATCCGGCGCGAGCTCAGGCGCTGCGCATTGAAGGGCGGGTAAAGGTCAAATTTAACGTAACGCCGGATGGTCGGGTTGAAAATGTGGAGATCCTGTCTGCGCAGCCTGCCAATATGTTTGAGCGTGAAGTGAAAAACGCGATGCGTAGATGGCGTTATGAAGCAGGTAAACCCGGTTCCGGACTTGTGGTGAATATTGTTTTCAAATTAAACGGTACAACGCAGATCGAGTAAGTATCTGGCCGTCCGGCAATGATCAAGAGTGATGATTGCCGGATAGCATTACTGGCGTGTGCTATCAGGCCAACGTGGGGATTGGACGCGGTTTCCCGTCTTTATCAACGGCAACGTAGATAAACAGAGCTTCGGTGGCCTTATAACGCTGACCAATAGGTTCAGAAGCGACTTTCTTCACCCAAACTTCAATATTGATGCTGATTGAGGTTGTCCCGCGTTTCACACAGCGAGCATAGCAGCACACTACATCACCTACGGCGACCGGGCGCAAAAAGCTCATTCCTTCAACCCGCACAGTTACCACACGACCATGTGCGATCTCTTTGGCCTGAATCGCGCCACCTATATCCATTTGTGACATCAGCCAGCCGCCAAAAATATCACCGTTCGCGTTGGTATCGGCAGGCATGGCCAGAGTGCGTAAAACCAGTTCACCCTGGGGAGTGTTATTCGTTGTTGTCATTGTAGAACCGACTATAGAGAAAGATTACAGGCGCGATGCTACTAGAATTTGTGCGTCGAGAACAGAGGGGATGCGGCATGCAGAGCAGATGTAAGTCAGGTTGTCAGCTCTATGGAACGCGAGGGGATAAAAATTCGCCAGATCCGCAGATCTGGCGAGCATGTATTACGATTTATCTTCTTGCGGCAGATGACGGTAAATATAGACCCCACTCAGCAGCGTAAAGAATAAAGTCAGGGCGGTCAGGCCGAACACTTTGAAGTTGACCCAAATGTTCTGCGGTAGCCAAAATGCAATATAGATATTCGCCAGACCACACAGGATGAAAAAGACTGCCCAGGCTAAATTTAGTTTCGACCACACTGGCTGCGGCAGGGTCAGTTCTTTACCTAACATGCGCTGGATCAGCGGCTTTTTCATCACCCACTGGCTTACCAGCAATGCACCAGCAAACAGCCCGTAAATCACCGTTACTTTCCACTTAATGAATTCATCGTTGTGGAAAAAAATAGTCAGGCCACCAAATACGGCCACCAGGACAAAGGTGATTAACGCCATCTTCTCGACCTTGCGATAGCGAACCCAGCTGTAAATCAACACTACAGCCGTCGCGACAATCAGCGCCGAGGTCGCCGCATAGATGTCGTAAAGCTTATAAAAAGCAAAAAAGACAACTAGCGGTAAAAAATCAAGAAACTGCTTCATTCTTCGATTCCGTCATCAAAAGCTCCGGGTACAAGCCCGGAATGCGTTCAGGGTTTATTGGCGAATCAGCATGTACAGGCGGAACAAATAGATCAGCAACACCGCGGAGATCATATTGCTCAGCGTATTCGCCAATACCGCGCCTACATTCGGCGTAAGTACTGCAAAACTTGGCGCAAAAAGCAACAGCAGCGTTTTTGCCAGCAACCAACCGATTACTGCCGGCGCAACCAGTCGCATATTCGACCACGCCAGACGCATACTGTTGCGCATCGCGGCAAAGACACCCATTTTGTCCTGTACCAACATCACAGGTGCGAGTGCCAGCAGGATGGCCAGCAGAATACCGGGAACAACAACCAGCATAATACCGATTTGCACCAGCAGAGTAGTCAAAAAAATCAGAATAAACAGCTTTGGCAACACTGGCGCACTGGCGCCGATGGCACGTAATGCGCTGACCCGATGACCTGCTGAAATCAGCTGAATCATCAGGATGACACCACCGGCGAGGATGGCATTACCAATCAGACCGGAAAACGTAGACGCCGCGGAAGCGCGTAGCAAAATTTGCTGTTGCTCCGGGGTCATGTTTTGCACCAGATCGAACAACCCCACGCTGCTGGTTAACTGATCGCCTTCACTGAGTTGCGCAATTTGTGCGTCAGTGGGGGAAAAGGCATGCCCTAACACCACTGTGATAAACGCGCACAACAACGATACCAGCAAGATGGTAATGAATTGATTACGGAAAAAGTTTCCCGTGTCACGGTAAACGGATTTCGCCGTGATAGACATGCACTCTCCTTGAGTTTTGCAGGTGTTCATTTGCGGGCAATTGTACCCTGGATAACTCTACAGTGGCAGCATCGCGCGATGTATGGAAAAGCATATCTTTGTAAAGCTGCGGTAATTTTTGGCTATGACTTCAGCGTCGTGCATGAACGCTGTTTGTTATCTGCGCATCGCGTGCGGATAACCATCACCCATCACCCATCAGCAATGAGCTGGAGGTACTTGCACATTGAAAATATATCAAAATTGATCTGAATTAATTTAACCAGGATTTTGAATGCAAGTTCTAGCTTAATCTGGATCAATAAATGTTAAATTATCAAAGTCAATGTGATCCATGTTAGATCATTTATTACTCCAAAGTAGGTATATTCATTCCGCTTTTATAACCATAACGATGGAGCGGACATGAAAAAATTAACAGTTGCAGCATTGGCTTTAACAACTCTTCTCTCTGGTAACGCATTTGCGCATGAAGCTGGAGAGTTCTTTATTCGTGCAGGTTCTGCCACCGTCAGACCGACGGAAGGTGCAGGTGGTACGCTGGGCAGCTTGGGTGGCTTTGATGTCAGCAATAACACGCAGTTGGGTCTGACATTTACCTACATGGCAACCGACAATATCGGTGTTGAATTACTGGCGGCTACGCCGTTCCGCCATAAAATTGGCACTGCAGCAACGGGTGATATTGCCACCGTACATCATTTGCCGCCGACGTTAATGGCACAGTGGTACTTCGGTGACTCCAGCAGTAAACTGCGTCCGTACGTAGGTGTTGGTGTGAACTACACGACCTTCTTCGATGAAGGCTTTAACGATAACGGTAAAGAAACAGGATTATCGGACCTGAGTCTGAAAGATTCCTGGGGTGCAGCAGGGCAAGTCGGTATGGACTATCTGATTAACCGCGACTGGCTGATTAACATGTCGGTCTGGTACATGGATATCGACACCACCGCAAGCTATAAAATGGGTGGCGTCCAGCAGCGCGACAGTGTACGCCTCGATCCGTGGGTGTTTATGTTCTCTGCGGGTTATCGTTTTTAAGTTCTTCTGCAAAACTCCTCTGCAAAACTGGTCATCAAATGACCAGTTTTTTCCATTCTTTTCCACGCGTATCGTTATTTTGACCAGCCGTAGTCAACTGAGTCACGTGTGCTTCTGAATACATCAGTCAGAGATGCTGGTTGTACCGCTCCACCCATTTAGCATTTCCCTTTGTTGGAGTGGTGGAGTAAATATAGGCTAAGTATCTTGTCCCGGTACTAAACGAACACACTATCAAATAAGGCGCAGTGCAAGATGACTTGTAGCGCTCTCTTTAAGCAGTACCGCGGTAACTTTAATATCCAGTGTGTTTATCTGGAATATCGCTTTTGTTTCTATTCTCTTATGCATTATTACTGCGGCTCATTTATTACGTACAAAAAAGAACCTGCAGATAATCAGGGGATAACTTATCCAAAATGTTAACTATTGATAAAATTAAAGTAACATATCGTAAAATTTGGATATTTTATTTTTCATGGACTAAGGTTTATACATCATGATATAATGTGATGGCAGATTATTTACCATTCAATAATGTAAATGAATTTTCGAGGAGATCATTCCAGTGGGACGTAAGTGGGCAAATATTGTTGCTAAAAAAACAGCTAAAGACGGTGCAACGTCTAATGTATATGCAAAATTCGGTGTAGAAATTTATGCTGCTGCTAAACAAGGCGAACCAGACCCAGAATTAAATACATCTTTAAAATTCGTTATTGAACGTGCGAAACAAGCTCAGGTTCCAAAACACGTTATTGATAAAGCCATTGATAAAGCCAAAGGCGGCAGCGATGAAACGTTCGTGCAAGGGCGTTATGAAGGCTTTGGTCCCAGTGGCTCACTGATTATCGCTGAAACATTGACTTCAAACGTTAACCGTACGATTGCTAATGTCCGCTCAATTTTTAATAAAAAAGGCGGGAATATCGGAGCGGCGGGTTCTGTCAGCTATATGTTTGACAATACCGGAGTAATTGTATTTGAAGGGACAGACCCTGACCATATTTTTGAAATTCTGCTTAATGCTGAAGTAGATGTTCGTGATGTAACCGAGGAAGAAGGAAACATCGTTATTTATACTGAATCTACAGATCTTCATAAAGGCATTGCAGCTCTAAAAGCAGCAGGAATTACTGAGTTCTCAACTACAGAATTAGAGATGATTGCTCAATCAGAAATTGAACTTTCACCAGAAGATTTAGAAGTCTTTGCAGGGCTTGTTGATGCTCTTGAAGATGACGATGATGTTCAAAAAGTATATCATAACGTTGCAAATCTCTAATGATAGATTAAAGAAATCTGTCATTATGGCAGATTTTTTTAACTCATAAAGTTGTAATGAGTGCACTATTTATTACAAACTCGGATATTTTCCATCATCATCAACTAAAAATATCTGAGATAGGTACCAGGTATCATTCTCTTTGGACAATTGATATTCATAAATAGGTGAATAATACTGCCTCGATAATCTGGTCGTCACGGTCGCTACTTTTTCAGAAATCTGAACCGATATGATGTTCTCTTGCTCAGGATCATGACTAGACTCAGAACCAAAAGCTATAGGCTCGCCCTGAAAACCAGGTTTTGTATATTTATTCAAAAGCTCATTCCAACCCTTCTGGGCCAGGAGCATAACTTCTTGCTTTCCGTAGTTCTGATTTCTCTGAAATGACTGGTCATTCCAATATTTATAATCCCTCTGGAAAGCGGTGATTACCTGTTCCGGAGTATTTGCCAGTATGTCCCCAGCGCTTAAAAATCCAACGCTTAACATAACTAATTTAATCAACAGATGTCTCAACAAGTTCACCCATATTTGGCATGCTTTACTTCAGTGTCTCGCAAGGGACTTTTTGAAGTCAACTTCATTAATGGTTGCACAACCAAAACGACTGAACTGTATAGATTCCGGGCATACCTGCCCGTGGTTAGCAGCCAGGAAAAATTCCCCTCGTTCTTCATTTAAAAAATTCTGGGGAAAACATCCTGCCTTTCTCCCCTTTGATGTAGTGCTACTCTTTAAGCAAACCAACTTTGAGGGTATTGCTGATGATGTTGACCCGCCATCTGCTACAGCAAAAAATCACACTTCTGGAACCGTTCTACGAGGATCAAACGGCAGCGTTTGCCGTGAGTGTTGCACGTGAATTATTGCTTTACATGGATAAAATTGAGGCGCTGGAGAAACTTATTGCGACTCCGGTTACACTACCTTATTGCAGCGCAAGTCCGGTTTGTGAGATTGAGGCGGGCTATGCCGCAGGCGTAAACGACTGCCGCGAGGCCATCCGGCGGGCAGGGTATCCTATCGAAGGTGATGATTAGTTTGCGTTTATGTTAACAAATATGCGCTTTTATTGTATAAATCTGTAACCTAAGCGCGCGATTGCGGGCTACATCAACGTACCTGCTTCGGAGTGGCAAACATTCTCAATCAACGTACAACGCTGTTATGCAACAACATAAACGGGTAACCGATTTGGCAATACTGTTAACTATCAGGGTGGACTCGTGAAGATTGTGCAGGATAAGCTCAGAAACAGGCAGGCTCTGCTGGTATCCGGGCTCATTACGTTGATTTTTACCTCGTTGTTTCTGTTTATCATTTATGAACAGCGTATGGCGGCCGCCAGTGAAGGCGTTAGCCGCCTGCAAGCTCACATGTTGGACATTTTTAACGATAATGAACTGATTGCCGATGCGATTGGCGAGCGTTATTACCACATCAAAACCGGCGAACAGTGTGGTGTTATGGCGCAGTTTGTTCCGCGAAACAAAGATGAATGGGGAATTAACGCCGACCCAAAGCGGGTTCATTCTGCAACGGGGACGATTATTGCCCAGCAACCCAGCCATAATGCGCTGTGTATGTATACTGCGGCGGAGTTCATTCGCGGAATGGTTAATGAGCTAAATCCAGGCAGCTTCGATGCGCACCGTTACATTATCGCCAGCAATGCAGATTATTTTTATTGGTTTATGGCTTCTGACTCGCGCAATTTCAGTTTTTCTGACTCCGAAATGGCGATGGATATAACGCATTTTTTCTATCCGCCCACCGATTTCTATACCCGGTTGTTGCAAAAAAACGTCAAAAATAAAGCTCTCAGTTCAACAAACTTCTATACCGATAAAATTACCGGTGAAAAAGCCTACAGCGTAGTGAGCTATATCTACGATCTGTCGGGTAAGGAGATATCAGACCAAATCGTTGCCTATCTGGTCTATGATCATTCGAAGCCTGAGCTGCGGGAAGCGTTAGCCGAGGCGTTTGATAATCAAATCCTTCCCGGATTGAACGTGGAGTTAGTGAATCTGACCAACAAAGAGAGCCTCTGCTTATCCGGCAAATGTGCGGGGCAATCCAGCTATTTGGTGCGCAATTTTTCGGAGAAATATGCGCTGCACTATTCGCTTTCATTAGGCCGTTTTATGGCGCGCGATACACATGCCGGGATTGTTATCCTGCTGGCGCCGTTCTTTTTCATCATCATTAGCTTCTCGTTAAAGTCATGGCTAAACGAAAGCGACCTCAAGGTTTATATCGATACTCTGACCGGCTGTTTTAACCGCCGAATACTCGACATTATCAAGCGTCGGGATTTATCACACTGTTCGGTGGTGCTACTGGACTGCAATAAATTTAAGGCCGTCAATGATACCTGGGGCCACGCGGCAGGCGATCGCGCGTTGCAAATTATCGCCAACAGGATGCTGTCAAACACCCGCACCAGCCACGATATTGTGATTCGTACCGGCGGGGATGAATTTATGATCCTGCTGTTTCGATCGCAGGCAACTGACGCCATAGCAATCGCGCAACGTATTAGCGGGCAGGTGACCAGTCATGTGTTTGTGGTGGATGGGCATACCGTGCCATTGTCAGTATCGTGGGGAATTGCAGAGGTGAACGGTGAACTGGATGTGGCCATTCAGAATGCGGATAGCGCTATGTATAGAATGAAGCACACGAAAGAAGGGTGAAACCGCCAGACGTCTCTGGCGGTTGATTTAACTTACTGGTGGGTGGCGGCTTTCATCGTGCTGACAAACGCTTTCAGCTCAGCCAGCATCTGTTCCGGTGCCGCAACATTTTTCTCAATGATTTTCACAATTGCCGAGCCGGAAATTGCACCGGCAGCACCGGCTTCAATAGCTCCGGCTACCTGTTCAGGCGCAGAGATACCGAAGCCCTGTAAAGAAGGCGGAGCATCATATTGTTTCAGCTTTTCAACCAAATGATGCAGCGGTAATGCCGCACGATTTTCGGCACCGGTCACGCCTGCACGTGAAAGCAGATAAGTGTAGCCGCGACCGTAAGAGGCAATCTGGCGTAGCAGTTCTTCATCAGCGTTCGGCGGGCAGATGAAAATCGGTGCGATGTTGTGACGCAGTGCAGCAGTTCTGAATGGCGCAGACTCCTCAACAGGGACATCGGCTACCAACACAGAATCCACACCCACTTTTTCGCACTGGGCGTAAAACTCGTCAATGCCCTTGCTGAAGACCAGGTTGGCATACATCAGCAACCCAATGGGAATCGTCGGATGCTTCTGGCGAATCAGCGCCAGCATTTCAAAGCATTGCGATGGTGTGACGCCGGCGGCAAACGCACGCAGGGTGGCTTCCTGAATGGTTGGGCCATCGGCCAGCGGATCGGAGAACGGAATGCCGAGCTCAAGCGCGTCGGCACCGGCTTCAATCAGCGTATCAATGATTTTCAGTGACTGTTCAACAGACGGATCGCCCAGGGTTACGAAGGGGACAAAAGCACCTTCTTTGCGGTCCTTCAGCTGTGCAAACAGGTTTTCGTAACGTTCCATCAGATTTCCCCTCGCGCTTTCAGAATATCGTGTACGGTGAAAATGTCTTTGTCGCCGCGACCGGAGAGATTAACCACCAGTAACTGCTCTTTTTCCGGATTTTCACGCATCATTTTCAACGCGTGCGCCAGGGCATGGGAGGACTCCAGTGCCGGAATAATCCCCTCGTGCAGACACAGCGTTTTGAAGGCTTCCAGTGCTTCATCATCGGTTATTGAAACATAATCGGCGCGACCAATGCTGTTCAGGTACGCATGCTGTGGCCCGACCGACGGGAAATCGAGCCCGGCGGAAACAGAGTAAGACTCTTCAATCTGTCCTTCTTCGGTCTGCATCATCGGGGACTTCATGCCGAAGTAAATCCCGACACGACCATGTTTCAACGGCGCGCCGTGTTCTCCAGACTCAATCCCGTGACCGCCTGGCTCTACGCCAATCAAACCGACGCTGGTTTCATTAATAAAATCGGCGAACATACCGATGGCGTTAGAACCGCCACCCACGCAGGCGATAACGGCGTCCGGCAGACGACCTTCTTTTTCCAGAATCTGCGCCTTGGTTTCTTCACCGATCATCCGCTGGAACTCACGCACAATAGTCGGGAAGGGGTGCGGACCTGCCGCTGTACCGAGCATATAGTGCGCAGAATCGTAGCTGCCAGACCAGTCGCGCAGCGCTTCGTTACAAGCATCTTTCAGCGTTGCGGAACCGCTGTGAACGGGGATAACTTCTGCACCCATCAAA
The DNA here is from genome assembly GCF_030336505.1 of Citrobacter sp. Cf116. Taxonomy (NCBI): domain Bacteria; kingdom Pseudomonadati; phylum Pseudomonadota; class Gammaproteobacteria; order Enterobacterales; family Enterobacteriaceae; genus Citrobacter; species Citrobacter sp. Cf116. Next base: position 178,473 of record NZ_JAOWEQ010000037.1, read on the forward strand.
CGCATACGGAAAACGTTCGGCGACTGACGTTCAACATCTTTCGCGCCCATGTAAATACGGCATTTCAACCCCAGCAGTGCGCTGGCGAGAGCAGATGCAACACCGTGCTGCCCCGCGCCTGTTTCGGCGATAATTTCCGTTTTACCCATGCGCTTCGCCAGCAACGCCTGGCCCAGCACCTGGTTGGTTTTGTGCGCGCCGCCGTGCAGTAAATCTTCACGCTTGAGATACAGCGTCGTGTTGGTGCCTTGAGTAATGTTCTGGCACTTGGTCAGTGCGGTTGGGCGACCCGCATAGTTTTTCAGCAGGTCTGTAAACTGCGCCTGAAATTCAGGATCTTTTTGCGCGCTGACAAAAGCTTCTTCCAGCTGGCGCAGGGCAGGCATCAGAATCTGTGGCACATACATACCGCCAAATTCACCAAAATACGGATTGAGTAATGTTGTCATGTCCTTTTCCTTAATATGCGCGCAGCGTCTGAAAGACCGAAGCCAGAAGACGTGCATCTTTGATGCCCGGCTGTGACTCTACGCCAGAATTGAAATCGAGACCGGCACAGCCGGTTTTTGCCGCGTCAACGCAGTTATCTGCGCCCAGTCCGCCAGCCAGTAATACGTTATCCAGCGATTGTCCGCCTAAAAGTGACCAGTCGAAGCGTTGCCCGCTGCCGCCCTGACCGTTGTCGAATACGTATTTATCGACATGCTGATAATCCCGGGCTGACAACTTATCGCTGACGCTGAGCGCCTTCCAGATTTGTACCTGTGCGGGTAGCGCATTGCGTAGCGTGTCTACGTAGGCCTGATCTTCGCTACCATGCAGTTGCACGGCCGTGAGTCCCAGAGCAGCTACTGTTTCACGTACGTCGATAATATCTGTGTTGCGAAACACCCCGACATATTGCAGCGGCGCGCCGGTCATGACCTCTCGCGCTTGCTCAACGCTAACCGCGCGTGGCGATGTGGGTACAAAAATCAGTCCGCCATAAATCGCGCCGGATTTATACGCCGCGTTGGCATCCTGAGCCCGGGTTAAACCGCAGACTTTATTCTCGCCGAGCAGTACGCGACGCACGGCGGCGTGCAGATCATCATGCGACATCAGCGCGGAACCAATCAGAAAACCGTTGGCGAAGTGGCTGAGCTCGCGCACCTGACCATAGGTATTGATCCCGGACTCGCTGATGACGGTCACACCGTGGCCCAGTCGCGGCGCAAGCTGGCGGGTGCGATTCAAATCAATCGACAAGTCGCGTAAATCGCGGTTGTTGATACCAACGACTTTGGCGCCCAGTGCGATAGCACGCTCCAGCTCTTCTTCGTTGCTGACTTCGGTCAGTACGCCCATTTTCAGGCTGTGGGCGACGGCGGCGAGTTGACGATATTGTTCATCATCGAGGACCGACAGCATCAACAAACAGGCGTCCGCCTGGTAGAAACGCGCCAGGTAAATCTGGTAAGGATCGATAATAAAGTCCTTACACAGAACAGGTTGCGGCGCGATGCGGCTGACGATAGACAGGAAATCAAAACTGCCCTGGAAATATTTCTCATCGGTCAGTACGGAAATCGCGGAAGCATAATGTTTATATACGCCCGCAATCTGTGCCGGATCGAAGTCATCACGGATCACGCCTTTTGACGGAGATGCTTTTTTACATTCCAGAATAAAGGCGGTGCGCGCACCTTGCAGCGCATCGTAGAAATCACGAGAGCTGGGTTGAACATCATTTTGAAAGCTGCCCAGCGGTTGTTGCTGTTTGCGGGCTTCTACCCAAATCGCCTTGTCTGCGACAATTTTCGCTAAAACGGTTTGCATCATTTACCCTCTTGCTGCCAGTGCAGTGACACGGTCATAGGCCGCACCGCTGCGCAGTACATTAATCACGGTTTGCGCATTGGCTTTCAAATCTTCTTCACCGTGCAAGCGCATTAACATGGCGACATTCGCGGCAACAGCGGCTTCATGAGCGGCTTCACCTTTACCTTGTAACAAGCGACTAAGAATGTCACGGTTTTCTTCCGGCGTGCCGCCAGCCAGCTGTTCCTGGTGGTAAGGCGTCAGGCCAAAGTCTTCTGCCGTCAGTTGATAACTCTTGATTTCCCCATCGTGCAGCTCTGCCACAATGGTCGGTGCATGCAGCGAAACTTCGTCCATGCCACCACTGTGCACTACGGCTGCCCGCTGATATCCGAGCACGCGCAGCGTTTCGGCAATCGGCAGCACCAGCTCCGGGCTGTAAACGCCGATCAGCGCCAGCGGCGGATGTGCCGGGTTAATCAACGGGCCGAGCACGTTAAACAGCGTGCGGGTTTTCAACTGCTGGCGTACCGGCATGGCATGGCGAAAACCGGTGTGGTATTTCGGCGCAAACAGAAAGCACACGCCGAGATCGTCAAGCGCCTGACGGGATTTGTCGGCGTTCATATCCAGATTGATGCCAAATGCCGCTAACAGATCCGAAGAGCCTGACTTGCTGGAGACGCTGCGGTTGCCGTGTTTGGCAACTTTCAGTCCGCAAGCCGCTGCAACAAAGGCGCTCGCGGTAGAAATATTGATGCTGTTGCTGCCGTCGCCGCCGGTACCGACAATATCGGCAAACAGATAATCAGGACGCGGGAACGGAGCGGCGTTTTCCAGTAGCGCGGTTGCCGCACCGGCAATTTCATTCGGGTGTTCACCACGAATTTTCATGCTCACCAGCGCCGCAGCCAGTTGTTCCGGCTTCAGTTCACCGCGGACCACGGCGGAGAACAGCTGGTGGCTTTCCTGCTGGGACAGCGTCTGCGCCTGGTACAGTTTCTCCAGAATTGGTTGCAACGTATTGGTTTGTTCAAGCTTCTGTTGCGCCCAGGCCAGCGTTTGTTCCAGCAAACGCGCGCCCTGGGTGGTCAGAATGGATTCCGGATGGAACTGGAAGCCGCAGACGCGATCGGTATCGTGACGCACCGCCATCACCATGCCGTTAAAGTGGGCGTTAATGGTTAATCCTGCCGGAACGTTGCTGCCAACCAGCGAATGATAGCGTGCCACCGGCAGCGGATTAGCCAGACCAGCAAACATTGCCTGACCGTCGTGTTCAATGCTGGACGCTTTGCCGTGCAGGATTTCTCCAGCCTGGCCCACATATCCACCATAGGCCTCAACAATGGCCTGATGTCCCAGACAAATGCCGATGATTGGCAGCTTGCCTCGCAGACGGGTTAACAGCTCCGGCATGCAACCTGCTTCGCTTGGCGCACCTGGGCCTGGAGAGAGCATCAGCACAGGATTTTTCATCGTTGCTAAGCGGTCAATCAACGTCTGGGCCGGAATATGGTTGCGGTAAATCACCACGTTGTGACCATTAGTACGCAGCTGATCCGCCAGGTTATAGGTAAAAGAGTCGATATTATCGAGCAGCAGAATGTCAGCCATTAGAAGGTCTCCTGTGCGTGGTGCGCGGTGGCGATAGCACGCAGAACCGCGCGCGCTTTATTACGGGTTTCATCGGCTTCAGACTGCGGTACAGAATCCAGAACAATCCCGGCACCGGCTTGTACGGTGGCAATACCGTCTTCCACGAGGGCGGAACGAATGACAATACAGGTATCCAGATCGCCATGAGCCGTGAAGTAACCTACCGCGCCGCCGTAGCTGCCACGGCGACGACCTTCTGCCTCGGCGATAAGCTGCATAGCGCGAACTTTTGGCGCTCCGCTTAACGTGCCCATATTCATACAGGCGCGGTAAGCGTGCAGCACATCCAGATCGTTACGCAGCTCGCCGACCACGCGTGAAACCAGGTGCATAACGAAGGAGTAACGATCGACTTTGGTGAGGTCAGCAACATAGCGGCTGCCAGGCGTACAGATGCGCGCCAGGTCGTTACGTGCAAGGTCAACCAGCATCAGGTGCTCAGAAAGCTCTTTATGGTCGGTACGCATTTCCAGCTCGATACGGCTGTCAAGGTCGCGGTCAAGCGAACCGTCCGCACGACGACCGCGCGGACGAGTGCCGGCAATCGGGTAGATCTCAATCTGGCGGCTGGTGGCATCGTATTTCAGCGAGCTTTCCGGGGAGGCGCCAAACAGCGTAAAATCGTTGTCCTGCATGAAAAACATGTATGGGCTGGGGTTACTTTTCTTCAGCACATAGTAGGCTGCCAGCGGTGACGGGCAGGGCAGCGAGAAACGGCGGGACGGAACCACCTGGAAAATTTCGCCCGCGCGAATCGCTTTTTGCATCCCACGCACCACGGCGCCAAACTCTTCATCGCTCTGATTGCATTCGCAGCGCATCTGCGGGACTTCAGTAACGGGCAGCGGCGGCGCAGGCTCGGTAAGCTGTTGGCTCAGCTGCGCCAGACGGGCGTTAAGACGCTGTTTCTCCGCATCATTGGGGGTAAAAACACTGGCCTGAATTCGGGTGCTTTTTTTCTGGTGGTCGATAACCATCAGCGTTTCTGCCAGATAGAAGCAGTAGTCAGGACAACGGTTGCCCGCTTCAAGCTGAGGTAAATCTTCAAAACCGGCAACCAGGTCGTAGGAAAACAGACCGCCGAAGAACATCGCTTCACGTTCTTGCACAGGAACATTCACCAGCCCCTGCAGTAAGCGAAAAGCATCAAATACGGAAAGAGAACATAAACGGGCGTCTTCATCCAACAGAGGGCTGACGGCAGGGAATCGCAGATGACGACCATTCGGCTGTTTTTCATTCTCAACGCCAGCGGGCAGGGCAGCATCCAGCAAGGGCAGCAGCGATGCGCCGTTTGTGGATAACGCCTGAATAGTGACAGTGTCACCGAGAGCGGTAATGCGCAATGCGCTGTCGACTAGCAGCAAGCTCTTCAGATCGTCTTTGCTGTCGATATCTGCAGATTCCAGCAGCAGCGTTGCCGGACGTGCGCCACACACCTGATGAAACAGCGATGTCGGATTCTCACGGTAGGCGGCATCGCAGGCAAGCAGTTCGAGTATCGGTTTTTGTGTTTGCATCGTTATTCTCATTAATTTTGTTCAAAAAAAAGCCCGCTCATTAGGCGGGCCGGGTATCTGGTTGCAAATTGCAGACGTAAGACACTGCCCGAAATCAGGAAGTGCGCCACCAACCGTGCAGAAAAAATGTTGCTTTCATTTCAGATACCTTCTTCATGTGAACTTGCGTACTAGTTAACTAGTTCGGCGGGATAAAGTCAACACCTGATTTCAGTATATTTGCCGAAACCGCTATGATGGGCGTGTTACGACATTTATTGAAACGGGAGCCGCCTTGAGCGACACGAATTACGCAGTGATTTATGACCTGCATAGTCATACTACAGCCTCCGATGGGCGATTAACCCCAGAAGCCTTAGTACACCGTGCGGTAGAGATGCGAGTCGGTACACTGGCGATCACCGATCATGACACCACGGCGGGCATTGCGGCGGCAAGAGAAGAAATTTCACGTTCGGGATTAGCGTTAAATTTGATCCCTGGTGTCGAGATATCAACTGTCTGGGAAAACCATGAGATCCATATAGTGGGTCTGAATATTGATATCACCCATCCCATGATGTGCGATTTTCTGGCGCAACAAACGGAACGTCGTCAGCAGCGTGCGCGCCTGATTGCCGAACGACTCGACAAAGCGCATATCCCCGGCGCGTGGGAAGGGGCGTTGCGCCTGGCTGATGGCGGGGCGGTTACGCGGGGCCATTTTGCGCGTTTCCTGGTGGAATGTGGCAAAGCCACAACCATGGCGGATGTCTTTAAAAAATATCTTGCCCGTGGGAAAACCGGTTACGTTCCGCCACAGTGGTGTACAATAGAACAAGCTATTGATGTCATTCATCATTCTGGCGGTAAGGCTGTTCTGGCTCATCCTGGGCGGTACGATCTTAGCGCTAAGTGGCTGAAAAGACTGGTTGCACATTTTGCTGAACATCGCGGCGACGCGATGGAAGTAGCGCAGTGTCAGCAGTCTCCCAATGAACGCACCCATCTGGCGACGCTTGCGCGTCAGCATCAATTGTGGGCATCGCAAGGGTCTGATTTTCATCTACCCTGCCCATGGATTGAGTTGGGTCGTAAACTTTGGTTGCCCGCAGGCGTAGAAGGCGTCTGGCAACTTTGGGAGCAGCCCGAGATCACAGAGAGGAAAGTATGAGCCAGTTTTTTTATATTCATCCCGAAAACCCGCAGCAGCGGCTGATCAATCAGGCCGTTGAAATCGTGCGTAAAGGTGGGGTGATCGTCTATCCAACCGATTCCGGTTATGCGTTGGGCTGCAAAATTGAAGATAAAGGCGCAATGGAGCGCATTTGCCGCATCCGTCACCTGCCGGACGGGCACAACTTTACGCTGATGTGCCGTGACCTGTCTGAACTGTCGACCTATTCGTTTGTCGACAACGTGGCCTTCCGTTTAATTAAAAACAACACGCCGGGCAACTACACCTTCATCCTGAAGGGGACGAAAGAGGTTCCGCGCCGCTTGTTGCAAGAAAAACGTAAGACCATCGGCCTGCGTGTACCCTCAAACCCGATAGCACTGGCGCTGCTTGAAGCGCTGGGCGAGCCGATGCTCTCCACGTCACTGATGCTGCCGGGTAGTGAATTTACCGAGTCAGATCCGGAAGAAATTAAAGACCGCCTGGAAAAACAGGTGGATTTAATTATCCACGGCGGATATCTCGGCCAGCAGCCGACCACGGTCATTGATTTAACCGACGATTCTCCGGTGGTGTTGCGTGAAGGCGTCGGTGACGTTAAACCTTTCTTATAAGGGCGCGAACCGCTATACTACGCGGCCTTAAAATGGCGCTGACTGGCGCCGTTGATTCTCCTGTTCGACGCCTGTGAAGGCGACACCTAAAGGAAGCTCTATGAGCGAAAAGTTACAAAAAGTGCTGGCGCGTGCTGGCCACGGTTCTCGCCGTGAAATCGAATCTATTATTGCCGCGGGTCGCGTGAGCGTTGATGGCAAAATTGCCACGCTCGGCGATCGCGTTGAAGTCACTCCGGGTCTGAAAATCCGTATCGACGGTCATCTGATTTCGGTTAAAGAGTCTGCGGAGCAAATCTGCCGTGTTCTGGCCTATTACAAGCCAGAAGGCGAACTGTGTACCCGAAACGACCCAGAAGGTCGTCCGACCGTGTTTGATCGTTTACCAAAACTGCGTGATGCGCGCTGGATTGCCGTAGGGCGTCTGGACGTGAATACCTGCGGTTTACTGCTGTTTACCACCGATGGTGAATTGGCTAACCGTCTGATGCACCCAAGCCGCGAAGTTGAGCGTGAATATGCGGTACGTGTGTTTGGTCAGGTTGATGATGCAAAACTGCGCGATCTGAGTCGTGGCGTGCAGCTGGAAGATGGTCCGGCGGCATTTAAAACGATCAAGTTCAGCGGTGGTGAAGGGATCAACCAGTGGTATAACGTCACGCTGACCGAAGGGCGTAACCGTGAAGTCCGCCGCCTGTGGGAAGCTGTAGGTGTACAGGTAAGCCGTCTGATTCGTGTCCGTTACGGTGATATCCCGCTGCCGAAAGGCCTGCCGCGTGGTGGCTGGACAGAGCTTGATCTTGCTCAGACCAACTATCTGCGTGAACTGGTGGAGCTGAAGCCGGAAACGACTTCTAAAGTGGCCGTCGAGAAAGATCGTCGTCGCATGAAGGCGAATCAGATCCGTCGTGCGGTGAAGCGCCACTCTCAGGTTGGCAGCAGCCGTCGTCCGGGTGGTCGCAGCAACAACGGTTAATCATAACCCCACCTGATAAACAAAGCGCCATCAGGCGTTAGCGTGGAGCCGGATACAGCGCAAACGCCTTATCCGGCCTACACTCAATAATCGATCCCTGGTTGGGCTTTCACGCCCGCTTCAAACGCATGCTTGACCGGGCGCAGCTCGCTGACTGTATCTGCTAACTCCAGAATATCGCGATGACATCCACGGCCGGTGATAATGACCGTTTGATGGGCTGGGCGCGCGTTCAGGGCATTGATGACCTCTTCAAGCGGCAGATAGTCGTATGCCACCATGTAGGTCAGCTCATCCAGTATCACCATATCCAGTTCATCGTCGGCCAGCATCCGCTTGCCATGTTCCCACACGGCCATACAGGCTGCGGTGTCAGACTCGCGGTTCTGCGTTTCCCAGGTAAATCCTGTCGCCATAACCTGAAACTCTACGCCGTGGGGTTCAAGTAAGTTACGTTCTCCGTTTGGCCACGTACCTTTAATAAATTGTACGACGCCGACTTTTTTACCATGGCCCACCGCGCGCGTGGCGGTACCGAATGCGGCGGTGGTTTTACCCTTACCATTTCCGGTGAACACGATGATAATTCCGCGCTCATCTTTCGCTGCGGCAACGCGTGCGTCAACCCGATCTTTTACGCGCTGTTGACGTTGCTGATAGCGTTCTTCACTCATTGGGCAATTCCTGGTTTACGGCCCGGTTGGGCATCAAAAGTCATACCGGTTTTACGGCGGCTGTCATCGCCCATCAGCCACAGGTAGAGCGGCATAATATCGGCGGGAGTTTTCAATTTTTGCGGATCTTCCGTTGGGAATGCGCTGGCTCGCATGCCAGTTCGCGTCCCACCAGGATTGATACAGTTTACGCGCAGATGACGGTTTTGATACTCATCAGCCAGAACCTGCATCATCCCTTCGGTCGCAAATTTTGAGGTGGCATATGCTCCCCAATTGGCGCGTCCCTGGCGACCGACACTGGAAGAGGTAAAGACCAGCGATCCGGCATCGGATTTGAGTAACAACGGCAGCAATGCCTGAGTCAGCATAAAAGTGGCATTTACATTTACCTGCATCACATCCTGCCAGATCTGCGGGTTTTGTTCACTCATTGGACAAATATCGCCGAGTAATCCGGCGTTATGCAGTACGCCATCCAGACGCGGGAAATGTGCAGCAATGCGCTGCGCAAGCTGGTGACATTCTTCAGAGGTACAGGTCAGTAGATCCAGTGTAAACCACTGTGGTTGTGTTCCGTTTTCATCGGCGATAGTGCGGGCAACCTGACGCAGTTTTTCTTCGTTACGCCCATGCAGGATAACTGTCGCGCCATAGCGTGCATAGGTCTGCGCGGCCTCGCGTCCGATACCATCGCTGGCACCGGTGATAAGAATAATGCGGCCCTGTAGAAGGTCTTGTTTAGGTTGGTAATGCACGGCAACTCCTCGGCGACGTCCTGGATATCTCGTTCGCGATAACTTTTGGGCTTTATGCCTTAAACCCTGTACTTTTTCAATCAGCCAAAGGCAATAACACCGCAAAATAAACGCTTTGTCATGCTTTTTACTGATTCAGCACTGGATGTATGAAGCAAGACGAGGTGACACGCCTGTTGTACACTGAGCGGAAGTCGCGTTGTTTAACCAAGGTGGATCTCGTGGAATTGTTGTCTGAATATGGGTTGTTTTTGGCAAAAATTGTCACTGTCGTGGTGGCTATTGCAGTGGTGGTGATGCTGATCGTAAACGCGACACAACGCAAACGTCAGCGTGGGGAATTGAGGGTTATTAACCTCAGCGATCAATATAAAGAGATGAAGGAAGACCTGTCGCTAGCCTTATTGGATGGGCATCAGCAAAAATTCTGGCATAAGGCGCAGAAAAAGAAACAAAAGCTGGAGGCGAAAGCGGCTAAGGCAAAAGCGAAACTGGGTGACAGTACGTCATCAGATAAACCTCGTGTATGGGTGCTTGATTTTAAAGGCAGTATGGATGCCCATGAGGTCAGCGCATTACGCGAAGAGGTGACGGCTGTGCTGGCGGTTGTTAAACCTCAGGATCAAGTGGTGGTTCGTCTGGAAAGTCCGGGTGGTGTGGTACATGGTTATGGCCTGGCTGCGTCCCAGTTACAACGTCTGCGCGATAAGCAGATCCCGCTGACCGTTACGGTAGATAAAGTCGCTGCGAGCGGCGGATATATGATGGCCTGCGTGGCGGATAAAATTGTCTCGGCACCGTTTGCTATCGTCGGCTCAATTGGCGTGGTGGCGCAGATCCCGAACTTTAACCGCTTCCTGAAAGGGAAAGATATTGATATCGAACTGCACACCGCCGGACAGTATAAGCGTACGTTGACCTTACTCGGTGAAAACACGGAAGAAGGGCGGCAGAAATTCCGCGAAGATCTGAACGAAACGCATCATCTGTTTAAAGATTTTGTGCAGCGCATGCGTCCGACTCTGGACATTGAGCAGGTTGCCACCGGTGAACACTGGTTTGGTCAACAGGCGCTGGCAAATGGGCTGGTGGATGAGATCAATACCAGCGATGAGGTGATCCTCGGGCTGATGGAAGGTCGTGAAGTGTTGAACGTTCGCTATCTGCAGCGTAAAAAGCTGATGGATCGTTTCACCGGTAGTGCGGCGGAGAGCGCCGATCGTTTGCTGATGCGCTGGTGGCAGCGGGGGCAGAAGCCACTGATGTAAAATTGTCATTGCCGGATAGCGATGCTCACATATCTCCTATCCGGCCTACAAATATGCATCAATATAGGCTGGATAAGGCGATGCCGCCATCCGGCAAATTATTACTCGTGTTAATCGATCAAGTGATACTTTTCGGAAAGTACGTGCGCCAGGTGTTTAAACATATTAAACACCGCCGTACTTTTGGGCGTTGGTAGCCCTTGTTCGTCTAAAAAGTAATCTCCGCTGAAAACCAGCACGCCGTTTCGCTGCGTAACGCCGGTGGCGACAATCCCCGCCAGCGTGTCCTCATGCTCACGAATGATTTTGTTGGCTTCAATCAGCAGTGTTTCGCGATCGATGGGTTGAGTGTCTTTATGCATGATTTACTCCTTAAACAAGGACATTAGTCTACGCTGAGCCCGCCTTATGGGCAAATATTCCCTGACATAAATGAAGGTTTTACGACAGTGTTACAACTGGCGAGATTTGTTTTTGCATGCTAATAAAGTTGCGTAACGCATTTTATCAGGTACAGTGTGACGCTTTCGTCAATCTGGCAACAGATTTGCTTGACATTCGACCAATACTTCGTCGTGCTAGAGCGTTTGTGAGAAAAAAAGCCTGTTAACTCAGTTACATGAGAGTTACATTACAAGCGCGAATCAGTTTAAAGGGTTGATATCCGCCGACGCAGAGACCATATCGATGTCTCGTCGCCAGTGGAAGGTGAATCAACGTGCGACGCATTCTGGAAGAATCAAATTAGGTAAAGGTGAATATGGGTAAAGCTCTTGTCATCGTTGAGTCCCCGGCAAAAGCCAAAACGATCAACAAGTATCTGGGTAATGACTACGTGGTGAAATCCAGCGTCGGTCATATCCGTGATTTGCCGACCAGTGGCTCAGCAACTAAAAAGAGCGCCGACTCAACCTCCACCAAAACGGCTAAAAAGCCCAAAAAGGATGAACGTGGCGCTCTCGTCAACCGTATGGGTGTTGACCCGTGGCACAACTGGGATGCGCGCTATGAAGTGCTGCCTGGTAAAGAGAAAGTTGTTTCTGAACTGAAGCAACTGGCTGAAAAAGCCGACCACATCTATCTCGCAACTGACCTTGACCGCGAAGGGGAAGCCATTGCATGGCACCTGCGGGAAGTCATCGGTGGCGACGACACCCGCTACAGCCGCGTGGTGTTTAATGAAATTACCAAAAATGCTATTCGCCAGGCGTTTGAAAAACCGGGCGAGTTGAACATCGATCGTGTTAATGCGCAACAGGCGCGCCGCTTTATGGACCGTGTTGTGGGCTATATGGTGTCGCCACTGCTGTGGAAAAAAATTGCACGCGGTCTGTCAGCTGGTCGTGTACAGTCTGTGGCTGTGCGCCTGGTGGTTGAGCGTGAACGCGAAATCAAAGCATTTGTTCCAGAAGAGTTCTGGGAAATTGATGCTAATACGACCACGCCGGGCGGCGACGCGTTGCCGCTTGAGGTGACGCATCAAAATGATAAGCCGTTCCGTCCCGTAAATCGGGAACAAACGCTTGCCGCTGTTAGCCTGTTGGAAAAAGCGCGCTATAGCGTATTGGAACGTGAAGATAAACCGACCAGCAGCAAGCCGGGCGCACCGTTCATTACCTCCACGCTACAGCAGGCTGCGAGCACGCGTCTCGGCTTCGGTGTGAAGAAAACCATGATGATGGCGCAGCGCTTGTATGAAGCGGGTTACATCACTTACATGCGTACTGACTCAACCAACCTGAGCCAGGATGCAGTGACCATGGTTCGCGATTACATCAGCGATAATTTTGGTAAAAAATATCTGCCGGAAAACGCGAACCAGTACGCCAGCAAAGAGAACTCGCAGGAAGCGCACGAAGCTATCCGTCCTTCCGATGTCGCCGTACAGGCGGAATCGCTGAAAGATATGGAAGCTGATGCGCAAAAACTGTATCAGCTGATCTGGCGCCAGTTTGTTGCCTGTCAGATGACCCCAGCTAAATATGATTCCACCACGCTCACCGTGGGTGCGGGTGATTTCCGCCTGAAGGCGCGCGGTCGTATTCTGCGCTTCGATGGCTGGACGAAAGTGATGCCAGCGTTGCGTAAAGGCGATGAAGATCGCATCTTACCGGCGGTGGACAAAGGCGATACGCTGACGCTTATCGAACTGACGCCAGCACAGCACTTTACTAAACCGCCTGCGCGCTTCAGTGAAGCTTCGCTGGTTAAAGAGCTTGAAAAGCGTGGCATTGGTCGTCCATCTACCTATGCGTCGATCATTTCTACGATTCAGGATCGTGGTTATGTTCGCGTAGAGAACCGTCGCTTCTACGCTGAAAAAATGGGTGAAATCGTCACCGATCGTCTGGAAGAAAACTTCCGCGAACTGATGAACTACGATTTTACTGCGCAGATGGAAGATAGCCTCGACCAGGTGGCGAATAAAGAAGCCGAATGGAAGGGCGTACTCGACAACTTCTTCACTGATTTTACTCAGCAACTGGATAAAGCCGAGAAAGATCCTGAAGAAGGCGGTATGCGTCCGAACCAGATGGTGCTGACCAGCATTGATTGCCCGACCTGCGGACGCAAAATGGGTATTCGTACCGCCAGTACCGGCGTTTTCCTTGGTTGCTCCGGCTACGCACTTTCCCCGAAAGAGCGTTGCAAAACCACCATTAACCTGGTGCCGGAAAACGAAGTATTGAACGTGCTGGAAGGCGACGACGCGGAAACGAACGCATTGCGCGCCAAACGCCGCTGCCAGAAGTGCGGTACGGCAATGGACAGTTATCTTATCGATCCTAAGCGTAAATTGCATGTGTGTGGTAATAACCCAACCTGCGACGGCTACGAGATCGAAGAGGGCGAGTTCCGTATCAAGGGTTATGACGGTCCTATCGTCGAGTGCGAAAAATGTGGTTCTGAAATGCACCTGAAAATGGGACGTTTCGGCAAGTTCATGGCGTGTACTAACGACGAGTGCAAAAACACCCGTAAGATCCTGCGTAACGGTGAAGTCGCTCCGCCGAAAGAAGACCCGGTTCCGTTGCCGGAACTGCCGTGTGAAAAATCTGACGCGTATTTCGTGTTACGTGATGGTGCTGCAGGTATCTTCCTGGCGGCCAATACGTTCCCGAAATCACGTGAGACTCGTGCGCCGTTGGTGGAAGAGTTGTACCGCTTCCGCGATCGCCTGCCGGAAAAACTGCGTTATCTGGCAGATGCGCCGCAAACTGATCCGGATGGTAACAAGTCCATGGTTCGTTTCAGCCGTAAAACCAAGCAGCAATACGTTGCCGCTGAGAAAGACGGTAAGGCGACTGGCTGGTCCGCGTTCTTCGTTGACGGCAAATGGGTAGAAGGGAAGAAATAACAGCGTTTCGGCTGAATTTCTCCTCAAAGGGTCGCGTAAGCGGCCCTTTTTGTTTCTCGCATATTATTTTTTGTCATACCTATACAGCGTACATATAAATGATATAGTGGTTATAGTTAACAGACTTTTTATTATTAAATCGTATTAGCAGCGCCCGCGAGCCTGCACTGAAACGATGATTTGATGGCGCGAATCGGGATGGCATAACATGAAATTACAGCAGCTTCGCTACATTGTTGAGGTGGTGAACCACAACCTTAATGTCTCCTCAACAGCGGAAGGGCTTTATACCTCGCAGCCTGGTATCAGTAAGCAAGTTCGTATGCTGGAAGATGAACTTGGCATCCAGATTTTCGCCCGTAGCGGTAAGCACCTGACGCAGGTTACGCCAGCAGGGCAGGAAGTTATTCGTATTGCGCGAGAAGTTCTGTCGAAGGTGGATGCCATTAAGTCCGTTGCTGGCGAACATACCTGGCCGGACAAAGGCTCGTTATATATCGCCACTACGCATACTCAGGCGCGTTACGCTTTGCCGAACGTGATTAAAGGTTTTATTGAGCGCTATCCTCGCGTCTCATTGCATATGCACCAGGGATCGCCGACGCAAATCGCCGAAGCCGTTTCTAAAGGAAATGCAGATTTTGCTATCGCGACGGAAGCCTTGCACTTGTATGACGACCTGGTGATGTTGCCTTGCTATCACTGGAACCGCTCGATCGTCGTCACGCCGGATCATCCGTTGGCGGGAAAATCTTCGGTTTCTATTGAGGAACTGGCACAGTATCCGCTGGTGACCTACACGTTTGGTTTTACCGGACGCTCGGAGCTGGACACCGCGTTTAACCGCGCGGGTCTGGAGCCACGTATTGTCTTTACCGCGACCGATGCTGATGTCATTAAAACCTATGTCCGTCTGGGCCTTGGCGTGGGTGTGATTGCCAGTATGGCGGTTGATCCTGTTTCCGATCCTGACCTGGTACGCGTGGATGCTCACGATATCTTCAGCCATAGCACCACCAAAATTGGTTTTCGTCGCAGCACCTTCTTACGCAGTTACATGTATGATTTCATTCAACGTTTCGCGCCGCATTTGACGCGTGATGTGGTGGACACGGCGGTGGCGCTGCGTTCCAACGATGATATTGAAGCCATGTTTAAAGATATTAAATTGCCTGAGAAATAATAACGGCTGTAACCTCGTCGGTATCCATAAGCATAAAGCGATACCGACGGGAAACACTGAATTAATTGATAATTTACCGTGAATAAATTAACCATATATAGTTTATGGAAAAAGTTCTCTAAAGTAGTTTCAAATTAGTCAGCTTGCCAAAAATTCCTTTCAAATATTTATAACCGATCAAACAATCGATTTATTTATCAGGACGAGTCTGAAAATTAACTGGCTTTTTTTCGCCTTTTTTATTAGGATTCCTCCTATCTGATGATTAATTGTACCGATTGTTTGGTGCCTAAATGATAAGTGATTTCGATAGTATGAGGTTAGCGATGCCTTCAGGAAACCAGCCAGCACGCAGGGATCCGGTGATGAAACGTAAAGCTTGGTTCGCCGTATTTCTTGGTTCTGCGATATTCTGGATTATTGTCGCACTCGTGGCCTGGAATGTGTGGGGGTAAGTATGTCCGCACCAGAGCAGCACTCTACCGAAACGCTATCGCCTCATGACCATGAACAAGAGAGCAAAACCGTCGCAGAGAAGGGGCAGAAGGTACCCGAATCCTGGAACCTTTCTCCTGAGCAACGGGCGTTTATTGATCTGTTAACTGATGATGATGAACAGAAACAATAATTCGTACGTATTTTATAATAACGATTACCTTGTGGCCTTGAATATCGAATCATTTATCCATGTAATCGTCATCAACAACCTAATCAACGTATTATCCATTGCTCTATTGTCTGCTGAATATTCATCCTATTAATCTACACGGCTAGACCTT
The DNA here is from genome assembly GCF_030336505.1 of Citrobacter sp. Cf116. NCBI lineage: Bacteria > Pseudomonadati > Pseudomonadota > Gammaproteobacteria > Enterobacterales > Enterobacteriaceae > Citrobacter > Citrobacter sp. Cf116. Next base: position 194,218 of record NZ_JAOWEQ010000037.1, read on the forward strand.
CCTCCTCACCATCGACCTCAGTTCGCGCTTTTATATCGCCCGCTACTTTTATCATTTTGAGTTGTTATCAAAGCGTTACATTTTGTTTGTGTTATCTTTAATACTAACCCTGAGGAAAATCAGGGGATCCAACCCTGTCATTTAAGGAGGAGCTATGTCGTCGACCCTACGAGAAGCCAGTATGGACACATTGCAGGTTAAAGATAAAACCTACCGCTACTACAGTTTACCTCTGGCCGCTAAATCACTGGGTGATATCACCCGACTACCCAAATCGCTAAAAGTGTTGCTGGAAAACCTGCTTCGTTGGCAGGATGGTAATTCCGTTACCGAAGATGATATTCATGCTCTCGCACATTGGCTGAAGACCGCCCACGCCGATCGTGAAATTGCCTATCGACCCGCTCGTGTTCTGATGCAGGATTTTACCGGCGTTCCGGCGGTGGTCGATCTTGCCGCCATGCGCGAAGCTGTGAAACGTCTGGGGGGAGATACGGCAAAAGTGAATCCGCTTTCGCCAGTGGACCTTGTCATTGACCACTCGGTAACGGTGGACCGTTTTGGTGATGATGATGCTTTCGAAGAAAACGTTCGCCTGGAAATGGAACGTAACCATGAACGTTATGTGTTCCTGAAATGGGGACAGCAGGCATTTAGTCGCTTCAGCGTTGTACCGCCGGGAACGGGGATTTGCCACCAGGTAAACCTTGAATATCTTGGCAAAGCCGTCTGGAGCGAGTTACAGGACGGTGAGTGGGTGGCTTATCCCGATACGCTGGTCGGTACCGATTCCCATACGACAATGATTAATGGTCTCGGTGTGCTGGGATGGGGCGTTGGAGGCATTGAGGCTGAAGCAGCAATGCTGGGTCAACCGGTCTCTATGCTTATCCCGGATGTCGTAGGCTTTAAACTAGTGGGCAAACTGCGGGAAGGTATCACCGCTACCGACCTGGTTTTAACCGTTACCCAGATGCTGCGTAAGCACGGCGTGGTCGGTAAATTTGTTGAATTCTATGGTGATGGCCTCGACACCTTACCGCTGGCCGATCGGGCAACCATTGCGAACATGTCACCGGAATACGGCGCAACCTGCGGTTTCTTCCCGATCGATGGCATCACTCTTGAATATATGCGTCTGAGTGGACGCAGTGAGGAGCAGGTTGAGTTGGTCAGCGCCTATGCCAAAGCGCAGGGAATGTGGCGTAATCCAGGGGATGAACCCGTATTTACCAGTTCACTGGAGCTGGATATGGGCAGTGTGGAAGCTAGCCTTGCCGGACCGAAGCGCCCGCAGGATCGGGTGGCACTGGCTGATGTTCCGAAAGCGTTTTCGGCGAGCAATGAACTCGAAGTAAATAGCTCGCTGAAAGACCGTCAGCCCGTGGACTACACCATGAGCGGCCAGCAGTATAAGCTGCCGGACGGTGCGGTGGTGATAGCAGCTATCACTTCCTGTACCAACACCTCCAACCCAAGCGTATTAATGGCGGCGGGACTGCTGGCGAAAAAAGCAGTGACACTTGGTCTGAAACGTCAGCCTTGGGTGAAAGCCTCGCTGGCGCCAGGTTCGAAGGTGGTGTCTGATTATCTGGCGCAGGCTGGGTTCACGCCGTACCTTGATGAGCTGGGATTTAACCTTGTAGGTTATGGCTGTACCACCTGTATTGGTAACTCGGGTCCGTTACCCGATCCTATCGAGACAGCCATCAAAAAAGGCGATCTCACCGTTGGCGCCGTACTTTCCGGCAACCGAAACTTTGAGGGGCGTATCCATCCGCTCGTGAAGACCAACTGGTTGGCGTCTCCGCCGCTGGTGGTGGCATATGCGCTAGCAGGGAATATGAATATCAATCTGACGAAAGATCCGTTAGGCCATGACAGAAAGGGCGATCCCGTTTATCTGAAAGATATCTGGCCGACGGCTCAGGAAATTGCCCGTGCCGTGGAGCAGGTTTCTACCGCCATGTTCCATAAAGAGTACGCTGAAGTCTTTGAAGGCACGCCAGAATGGAAAGCTATCCAGGTTGATCGGGCTGATACCTATGGTTGGCAGTCTGACTCAACTTATATCCGCTTGTCGCCGTTCTTCGATGGTATGCAGGCTACGCCGGATCCGGTCCAGGACATTCATGGTGCGCGTATCCTCGCAATGCTTGGGGATTCCGTCACCACCGACCATATTTCTCCTGCCGGCAGTATTAAGCCGGATAGCCCGGCAGGTCGTTATCTGCAAAGCCACGGCGTTGAGCGTAAAGATTTTAACTCCTATGGTTCACGCCGCGGGAATCATGAAGTGATGATGCGCGGTACCTTTGCCAATATTCGTATTCGTAATGAGATGGTACCCGGCGTGGAAGGTGGGATGACGCGTCATTTGCCGGGAACCGAGGTAGTGGCTATCTATGATGCGGCTATGCAATATCAACAGGAGAATATCCCCCTGGCGGTTATTGCCGGGAAAGAGTATGGCTCTGGCTCCAGTCGCGACTGGGCGGCAAAAGGCCCGCGCTTGCTGGGGATTCGCGTAGTTATCGCTGAGTCCTTTGAGCGAATTCACCGTTCTAACCTGATTGGTATGGGGATTTTGCCGCTGGAATTTCCGCAGGGCGTCACGCGCAAAACGCTGGGGCTAACAGGTGAGGAAGCGATCGATATTACGGACCTGCAAAACATCAAGCCGGGCGCAACAGTACCGGTGAATATGGTTCGCTCAGATGGACGTAAAGAGGTGATTTTATGCCGCTGCCGTATCGATACCGCGACGGAGCTAACTTACTACCAAAACGATGGTATTCTGCACTACGTGATTCGTAATATGTTGAATTAAAATGTATAAAGCCTGCGAGAGCAGGCTTTTTTATCGGCGGTAACAACCATTACTTGCCCAGCAAATGCCCCATCTTGGCGGCTTTGGTGTCCAGGTAATGTTCATTGTTCGGGTTACGACCCACAATCAGCGGCACGCGTTCAACAATATTGATTCCCGCTTCGGTCAGAATTTCCACTTTTTTCGGGTTATTGGTCAGCAAACGAACTTCGTCCACGCCCAGCAGCTTGAACATATCCGCACACAGCGTGAAATCACGCTCATCTGCCGCAAAGCCCAACTGATGGTTAGCCTCAACGGTATCATAACCCTGGTCCTGCAACGCGTAGGCGCGGATTTTATTGAGCAGGCCGATATTGCGTCCTTCCTGACGATGATAAAGCAGGATACCGCGCCCTTCTTCAGCAATGTGGGTGAGAGCCGCTTCGAGCTGGAAGCCGCAATCGCAACGCAGGCTAAACAATGCATCGCCAGTCAGACATTCGGAGTGGACACGCGCCAGAACAGGCGTTTGACCAGTGATATCGCCAAAAACCAGTGCGACGTGATCGTGTCCGGTTGCCAGTTCTTCAAATCCCACCATCAGGAAATCACCCCAGGGGGTTGGCAGTTTGGCTTCTGCCACACGTTTAAGCTGCATGTAATTCTCCAGATTATGCTGGCACTGTCGTGCCGTCGCCTGTTGGCTTCTTGTTCTGTATTGCACTATTTTGCCATAAGGCAACGATGTTCACCTAATCGCGACAACGGATTCGCCTTTGGAATGGCACAAAAATGTCAATTTTTCTGGCATGCACTTTTTTCAGTTATGATTGTGAGACTTATCGACGAAAGGAGAGGTAATGCTGTCAATTGCAAAGCGCACTGCGGTCGGGGCCGGGCTGTTACTTATTATGCCGGTTGCTGTATGGGTATCGGGCTGGAGCTGGCAGCCGGGACACAACGTTTGGTGGCTAAAATCTCTGTACTGGGTAACGGAAACGGTGACGCAGCCGTGGGGGATTATCACTCATGTTGTGCTCTGCGCATGGTTTCTGTGGTGTCTGCGTTTTCGTCTGAAAGCTGCGGTAATGCTGTTTGCGATCCTGGCCGCGGCAATTTTAGTCGGTCAGGGTGTGAAGTCCTGGGTTAAAGACAGGGTGCAGGAACCTCGGCCCTTTGTCGTATGGCTGGAAAAAACGCACCATATCCCGGTTGATGAGTTCTACACTTTAAAACGTAAAGATCGTGGCAACTTAGTTAAAGAGCAATTGGCCGAACAACAGGATATTCCGACGTTTCTACGTAAGCACTGGCAAAAAGAAACGGGTTTTGCCTTTCCGTCAGGACATACGATGTTTGCTGCCAGTTGGGCTTTACTGGCAGTAGGGCTGTTATGGCCACGCAGACGTACGCTGACGATTGTGTTTTTGCTTATCTGGGCGACAAGTGTTATGGGTAGCCGCTTGCTGTTGGGCATGCACTGGCCGCGTGATTTGGTCGTTGCAACGCTGATTTCATGGCTGCTGGTAACGCTGGCGACCTGGCTCGCGCAGCGAGTATGCGGACCACTTACGCCGCCTGTGCAGGAGGCAAAAGAAATCGCGCAACGCGAGCAAGAAAGCTAGCTATGATTGATTTTTCAAATTTTGCCCTTAAATCAGAAAGCGGAAAGCGCTTTTCCATTTCGCACTCGTTGTGAAAATGGTAATTTAAAGGGCTCAACGCGGTAAGTTGTACACGATTTATTCGCTTAAACCACATAACGGGAAGTAATGTGAAATATTTACTCATTTTCTTACTGGTGTTGGCGATTTTTGTTATTTCGGTGACATTAGGTGCGCAAAACGATCAACAGGTTACGTTTAATTACCTGCTGGCTCAGGGTGAGTATCGTATCTCTACGCTGCTTGCTGTATTGTTTGCCGCAGGTTTTGCGATTGGTTGGTTAATTTGCGGCCTTTTCTGGCTGAAGGTTCGTGTGTCTCTTGCGCGCGCCGAACGTAAAATCAAACGACTGGAAAACCAGCTTACGCCTGCGACCGACGTTGCGGTTTCTGCCGATTCGTCGGTTGTGAAGGAATAATTATTTATGTTGGAGTTGTTGTTTCTGCTTTTACCTGTAGCCGCTGCCTATGGGTGGTATATGGGTCGCAGAAGTGCGCAACAAACCAAGCAGGATGAAGCTAACCGTCTTTCCCGTGACTATGTCGCCGGGGTTAACTTCCTCCTGAGCAACCAACAAGACAAAGCGGTGGATCTGTTCCTCGATATGCTAAAAGAGGATACGGGCACCGTTGAGGCTCATCTCACTCTCGGAAACCTGTTTCGCTCGCGCGGTGAAGTCGATCGCGCAATCCGCATCCATCAAACGTTAATGGAAAGTGCTTCGCTGACCTACGAGCAGCGTTTGTTGGCCGTACAACAGCTGGGGCGCGATTACATGGCCGCAGGCCTGTACGACCGCGCGGAAGACATGTTCAATCAGCTTACCGATGAAACAGATTTTCGCGTCGGTGCATTACAGCAACTGCTGCAAATTTATCAGGCGACCAGCGATTGGCAGAAAGCCATTGATGTCGCAGAACGTCTGGTGAAGCTAGGCAAAGATAAACAGCGTATTGAGATAGCCCACTTCTACTGCGAACTGGCCTTACAGCAGATGGGCAGCGACGATATGGATCGTGCCATGGCGCTGTTGAAAAAAGGGGCGGCGGCAGACAAAAACAGTGCCCGGGTTTCCATCATGATGGGCCGTGTGTACATGGTGAAAGGCGATTACGCGAAGGCCGTTGAAAGTCTGCAACGCGTGATTTCTCAGGATAAAGAACTGGTCAGCGAAACGCTGGAAATGCTGCAAAGCTGCTACCAGCATCTGGGGAAAACCGATGAGTGGGCAGAGTTTTTACGTCGGGCCGTTGAAGAGAATACTGGCGCCGCCGCCGAGCTGATGCTGGCCGATATTCTTGAAGCGCGTGAGGGGACTGATACCGCTCAGGTTTATATTACCCGCCAACTACAACGCCATCCTACGATGCGCGTTTTCCACAAATTAATGGATTACCATCTTAACGAAGCAGAAGAAGGGCGCGCGAAAGAGAGCCTGATGGTTCTGCGCGATATGGTCGGGGAGCAGGTGCGCAGCAAGCCGCGCTATCGTTGCCAGAAGTGCGGATTTACCGCATATACACTGTACTGGCACTGCCCATCTTGTCGCTCATGGTCAACCATTAAGCCTATTCGCGGGCTTGATGGGTTGTAATTTTTAAAAAAACCTTACTTTAGTTACAACATACTGATGTTGAGTAACAAAGCCATACTCAGCTGCCGTGGCCAAATTCGCCTGGCAGAAATGGAATCGCGCCTGTTAATTTTCTATTACCGCAGGTAGAATGCACGCCGTTTACCCATTTCGCGCTACTGTCGGCGCCCATCCTCAAGAAGGTCTGGTCATGACGTTTACTGCTTCATCTTCTTCTCGTGCTGTTACTGATTCTCCTGTCGTTGTCGCTCTCGATTATTCCAATCGTGATAAAGCATTAGCTTTTGTCGACAGAATTGATCCTCGTGATTGCCGTTTGAAAGTGGGCAAAGAGATGTTCACGCTTTTTGGACCTCAGTTGGTTCGCGATTTACAACAGCGTGGCTTTGACGTTTTTCTTGATTTGAAATTCCATGATATTCCCAACACTACCGCGCATGCCGTTGCGGCAGCGGCTGAGCTTGGCGTGTGGATGGTTAACGTTCATGCTTCTGGTGGGGCGCGTATGATGACCGCCGCACGTGAAGCCTTATTACCTTTTGGCAAGGACGCACCGCTGCTGATTGCGGTAACGGTTCTGACCAGTATGGAAGCCAGCGACCTCGCCGATCTCGGCGTGACGTTGTCACCTGCAGAACATGCTGAAAGGCTGGCGCGCTTAACCCAGCATTGTGGTTTGGATGGCGTTGTATGCTCCGCGCAGGAAGCGGTGCGATTCAAGCAGGCGTTTGGCCAGGCATTTAAATTGGTTACGCCGGGTATTCGTCCTGAAGGCAGCGAGGCGGGCGACCAGCGTCGCATTATGACGCCGGAACAAGCACAGTCAGCTGGTGTGGATTATATGGTTATTGGTCGTCCGGTCACGCAGTCGGCAGATCCGGCTCAGACGCTGAAGATGATTAATGCCTCACTGAAACGAGGTGCGTAAATGAACGACTCAAACTCTCGCCTGGTCTACTCAACCGACTCCGGGCGCATTGATGAACCAAAAGCTGCTCCTGTGCGTCCACAAGGCGATGGCATTGTCCGTATCCAGCGCCAGACCAGTGGCCGCAAAGGCAAGGGCGTGTGTTTGATTACCGGTATTGATCAAGATGATGCCGAACTGACCAAATTAGCTGCGGAACTGAAGAAAAAATGTGGTTGCGGCGGGGCAGTTAAGGATGGCGTGATTGAGATACAGGGTGATAAACGCGACCTGATTAAATCGCTGCTGGAAGCCAAAGGAATGAAAGTTAAACTGGCTGGCGGTTAATAAAAAAAGCCACGGAATTTTTCCGTGGCTTTTTAATAATACAGACCTGAAAAAGTAAACGTATTATTATATCGAGCCGTTCAACCGTAGATTATTTACCCACCTGGTGGCCAATGATACCACCTACTGCAGCACCACCCAGCGTACCCAGCGTGCTGCCGTCAGTCAGGACTGCACCACCTATTGCACCTGCACCAGCACCGATTGCGGTGTTACGATCGCGTTTGGACCAGTTAGAGCAGGCGCTCAGCGACATTGCCAGAGTAATCGCCAGAATGGCAGCGGTCATTTTTTTGCTCGTTACTAACATAATACTTTCTCCTGAATTATTGATTCACGGAATCCAGTGTTCTTTAAGAATAGCGCTAAATTTAGGCTAACGAAGATATTTCCGTGAAACCGTTTAGCGAAGGCATTACAAACACTATCCTGAAGTTGGAGGTTCGTTCCTGTTATATCGCTAACATTAATTTTACGACTTAATCCTGTTAACGACAGGTAAAAAGTCTTAATTGGGCTGTCAGATAACTCTCAGAGGGGAGATGATTTGCCAACTGACAAATCATCTGCTGAAGATGTTACGCGTGGGCATCAATGATATTGACGGTTAATCCGGAGTGCTCAAGCTGCATTTGTACGCTGGCGCTAAGTCTGGAGTCCGTGACTACGCGGCTGAATCGCTCTAATGGACCCAGCGTGTACGGGTGAATGGCTTCGAATTTTGAGCTGTCAGTAAGCACAATAACTTCTGCACCTTTTTCCAGCACCGCGTTAACCACATCAGAACGCATCATGTCGCGTCCGGTGAAGCCGGTGTCAGCCTGCCAGCCATCAATGCCGATAAAGGCCTTGCTGAAGTGTACCTGCTGGATAAACTGGCGAGTTAAGGGCCCAACCATACTTTCGCTTTTTTTCTGATAGATGCCGCCAAGAAGAATCACTTCGCAAGGGGTTTCTTTCAGCAGATGGGCTATATAGCTGCTGACGGTAATGATGGTGACATCTTTTTGCTCCGCGAGCGTTCTGGCTAAGAGCGCATTGCTACTGCCGTTTTCAATGAATACGGACTCGCCTGGGCTTACCAGCGATGCGGCGAATTCAGCCAGCTCACGCTTCAGCGTAAAATTAGTCATCATGCGCGTTTCCACATCATCGCTGTTCAATGAAACAGCAAAACCGTGCGCTCGGCGTAAATAACTCTGTTTTTCCAGTGTGTTCAGATCCTGTCGAATCGTCACTTCTGAGACACCGGTGATTTTTGCCAGTTCGGCAACGCTCATCTGACCTTTATCAGTCACCATCTGCAAAATAGATTGTTGTCGGGAATTCATAATATTAATTTTATTGCGATATCGTATCGGAAATTAAACGGAAACTGCCTCACGTGCAGTTTGCTTACAGCAGCGACATTAAAGGGTTAATGCCATCAGATCTCCCAGGGAGCCTTGTGCTTTTTGGGCAAAGATTCGGCATCTTCTTTGGTCATGTTTAGCAGCTCAGCCTTCAGAATTTCGAGATTATGGATAGCTGAGTGGTAATCACCTGCAACGAGGATATCCAGCACAGTATCAATGCGTTCGGCCAGACGCTGAGCGTCGATATCAGACATGGTTATCATCCTAATGGCAATAGAGTTTGAATTTCATGATGCAGAATTTCATGGCAAAAGAGAAGGGAAAAATAGTATTAACTTCAACGATAGAAGAATATTATATATTCTGTGATTACATGCAGATAGGATCGTTACGTAATGTCCATTTATGGCTATTCTCAACGTTTGATCCCACTGCATTAGCGTGTTTTTTTATTCAGGTGCCGTCGATACCAACGTTCAAATGCAACTGCTGGCATTGGCTTGGCAAACAAAAAACCCTGACGCTCGTTGACGCCATTTTTGGTTAAAAACGCATCCTCTTTCGCGCTTTCAACACCTTCGGCGATGACCTGTAGGTTGAGTGCCTGTGCGACCGCAACAATGGCACGTACCAGCGACTGCGAAACAGGTTGTTTGTGTACATCCCTGACAAAGGTTTGATCCAGTTTAATTGCATCAAGTGGGAACCGGGCCAGTTGAGACAGTGACGAATAACCGGTACCAAAATCATCCAAATGGATTTGCGCCCCCATCTGGCTAAACTGCTGAATGACGGACAGTGCCAGTTGCTCATTTTCAATTAAACTGCTTTCCGTTAACTCGACATCGATGGGGCAATATTCAAAGTCGAGTTCATGAAGCACCTGCTTGAGATCGGTAAATAGCGTCTGATCGGCGAGCTGCCGGGCAGAAACGTTTACCGCCACGCGCAGATTGATTCCCTTTGCGCGCCATTTTGCTATCTGACGCACAACGTCCAGAATAACCCAGCGACCCAGAGGAACGATAAGCCCTGATTCTTCGGCGTAGGAGATAAATTCCAGTGGTGGAATGAGGCCACGTTCCGGAGACTGCCAGCGAACCAGCGCCTCCAGGCTGCGCACTTCGCCTCGCCAGGTTATCTTTGGCTGATAATGGATGACCAGTTGATCGTTTTCCAGCGCCTTGCGCAGATTAGTATCCAGCCACAGATATTCAAATACCCGCTGATTCATTTCCGGAGAGAAAACACAAAACTGTCCGCGGCCACCTTCTTTCGCGGTGTACATGGCCGTATCGGCGTTACGAATGACGCTCTCGCAGTCCTGACCATGTTGTGGAGCGAGGGAAATACCAATAGAGCATCCGGTATAGATTTCAATCAGGCCGATGCGAAAAGGTTGACGCAGGCGTGTCAGAATACGCGACGCGGTGGCTTCCAGTGAACCCTGGGATGTTTCGGTGGCAAGGACAATAAACTCATCGCCGCCAAACCGTGCCAGTAACTGGTTTTCGCTAAGGCAACTGAGTATTGCCAGCGATACGCTTTGCAAAAGCTGATCGCCAAACATATGCCCGTAGGCATCGTTTACCTTTTTGAAGTTATCCAGATCGAGGTACACAATCCCGACCTGAGTATCGCCCGCGTTCTCAATCGCATTGCTGATCAGATCATGAATAGCGTTGCGATTGGGTAATCCAGTGATAGAGTCGGTATTCGCCAACACCCGCAAACGCTCCTGGGCGCGGCGTTCTTCAGTGATATCGGTCCCGGAACAGATCAGAAATATTTCGTTCTTGCCGCTACCGTTATGCACAAATTTATTACGAAATAAAAACAGACGCTGTCCTTTGCAGGTCTTCACCCAGCGTTCAACTTCATATGAGTTACCTTCGCGAAAAAAGACCTCGATATTGCGTCGTGACGCGGCAGCTTCACGTCGACTCATAAATAATGTAAATACACTTTGGCCAATGACTTCACGTTCTTTGAGTCCGGTATACTCTTCGCACAGTCGATTAAACCGCTGAATGTTGCCCATGCGATCAAGAATGACAATAACTGAATTGGCTTCAGAAACCACCTGTTCGGCAAAAGAGAGGCCGTGAGCCAGGTCACGGGCGACGGAAGGGGTGTCATCCCAGGCGGATGCGCTACCGGCCCATTCACGCTTATTGATTTTTCGGCCGACCAGATGCACGGGAATGTTGTCATCTTCAATCGGTAACGTCATTAATAAACTTGACGTAATTACTGTCATCTCGCGAATGCGATCGGCTTGTTCCGGGGATAATTCGATGGTCTGATCGGCCTCTGACGTTTCTTCGACAGAGAAATGCAGGATGTTGCAATCCTCTGACAAACGCCAGTAAGGGTTATTAGTGCCCACATAGCTATACAACGTAATCAGCTCCCGGACGTCTTTCATGATGTGTACTATCCCGTTTAAAGCGCATAGAGCCTCAAAAGTATGGGTAGCCATGATTCATTCAGGGTGATTATGGCTGAACGTATTGTTTTTTTTATATATTTATGTGTAATCCAGAATCCGTAAAAAGCAAAGCCAACGGAACTGAAAAATGGTAAATAAATTTTTTGACTGGATGAAAGAAGTGTAGTGCGCGGTTGAAATTTGGGAGGTAAAAAGAAAACGACCTTTCAAAAATGAGAAAGGTCGCTTGATTTATGCGTGTTACGCGGCTGGACGCGCGATAACGCTGCGGGTTTCCATCCGTACTTCAGCGATAGTTACGTCAATCACATCCGTGACTTTGTAAACAACTTCACCTTTAATTTGCACGGTGCCGCTTTCCTGGCTGCATACCAGTTCATCACGAACGGCGTGCAGGAACGGTGCTGGAATAAATGCAACAGCGCCATTATCAACTAAGCGCACGCGCATGCCACCGCGGCTGACGTCAATGATCTCGGCCGCAAAGCGGGTGTCGGTACCGGCTTTATCACTCAGGAAACGGGCGTATAGCCAGTCACCCACGTCACGCTCAGCCATCCGGTTTAGGCGACGACGTTCTGCCATTTGCACGGTGGTATCATCCTGAGGTCGGGCGATGGTTTCGCCTTTGATGACGGCCTTAAGCAGACGGTGGTTGATCATATCGCCATACTTACGGATTGGGGAAGTCCAGGTGGCATATGCCTCCAGACCCAGCCCAAAGTGTGGACCTGGCTCAATACTTATTTCAGCGTAAGACTGGAAGCGGCGAATTCGGCTGTCGAGGAAGCCGGATGGCTGAGCATCCAGTTCGCGGCGCAGTTTGCAGAAACCTTCCAGAGTCAGGACTTCTTCGGCATCGACGTGCATACCGTGGGTTTTCAGCAGCGCGGCCAGAGCGTCGGCGTTGGCCGGGTCGAATCCCATATGGACGTTATAAATACCGAAACCCAGCTTGTCGCGAAGCACACGAGCGGCGCAAATATTTGCCGCAATCATGGATTCTTCCACGATACGGTTTGCGATGCGGCGTGGCTCAGCGACGATGTCCAGTACTTCACCTTTTTCACCGAGAACGAAACGGTAATCCGGGCGATCTTTAAAGACCAGCGCGTGGTTATGACGCCACTCTCCTCGGCTCAGGCAAATACGATGCAGTAGACGGATTTGTTCCGCAATCGCGTCGTTTTCTGGTTGCCAATCGCCCGTACCTTCCAGCCAGTCGGAAACATTGTCATAGGCCAGCTTCGCTTTTGACTCAATTGTCGCAGCGAAGAAGGTGATGTTGTCTTCAATCGTGCCATCGGCGGTAATGCTCATACGACAAGCTAAAACCGGGCGCACTTCGTTCGCGCGCAGAGAGCAGAGATCGTCAGACAATTCACGTGGCAACATCGGGATATTGAACCCCGGTAAATAATTGGTGAACGCGCGAATTTTTGCCGTTTTATCCAGCTTACTGCCTTCTGCAATCCAGGCTGTTGGGTCTGCAATGGCGACGGTTAATTGTAGCGTGCCGTCAGCTTGTTCTTCAGCATACAGCGCATCGTCCATATCTTCGGTGCTGGCGCTGTCGATGGTGACGAAATTGAGGGCGGTTAAATCTTCACGAACCAGGCCTTCGTCCAGCATTTCGGTTGCTACGCCGTCCGGTGCTTCTTTTTCCAGATTATGGCGTGCCAGTGTGACCCACCACGGGACAAAGTGGTCATCAGCAAAAGTGATAAATTGGGTTAACTCGGCGTAGAAGGTGCGATCGCCTTTCAGCGGATGACGGCGCATTTCTGCAACCGCCCAGTCGCCTTCTTTAAATTCATGTTCAACGCCGCGGGTGGCACGACATGGAATAGCATCTTTCAGTAACGGATGATCCGGCACGATGGACAGACGATCATTTTTGCCCTGAACTTTACCCACGAAGCGCGTCAGGAAGGGTTCGATCAGTTCTTCCGGCTCTGCAGACTCACGATCTTTTTCTGTATGGATAACCGCAACAATGCGGTCGCCATGCATCACTTTTTTCATCTGCGGCGGTGGAATGAAATAGCTTTTTTGTGCATCGACTTCCAGGAAGCCAAAGCCTTTTTCCGTGGCTTTTACCACCCCTTCAGCACGTGGCGTCTGGGAATGTAGTTGCTGTTTAAGCTGCGCTAGCAGCGGGTTGTCCTGAAGCATAATTGTCTATTTTCGTGGCTAAAAGAGCGGCTGACAGTTTTACGCGATTCTGCCAGTGGCAGCAAGCGCTCTTTCAGTAAGTGGATCGGTTAATCAGTGTCGCCCAGCGCGATTTTCAAGCGATTCAACCATCCGCACAATCCACTCCAGGCTAGCAGGTTAATGGCCTGCTCTGAAGAGATTCCCTGATCGAACAAAGACGTTAACAGTGCGGTGCTAAAGCGGTCGGGCGCCCGGGTCAGCCATTGTACCGCCTGTAGGGTGACGCGCTCAACCGGATGTCGTTGTTCCCAACGTTGTAATTCACGTTCATCCAGGCGAAGCAGGGCGATAACGTCGACTAATTCATTTGCTGTATACGCCTGCTCGTTAAAGCAGGCCACGCTGCCGTTAATTCGTGACGTCATCAGCGCTGCCAGTGAAAATGCCTGTACTGATACAGCGCTGCGCCGGGCACTGGAAATCAGCGTCGTGAGTAAATCTAAAATGACAGGTGAATGTATCAATAATGGCACCAACGCTTGCAGTTCATCGGGATATCCTCTGGCAGCGTTCTCATCATGGGGGGGATATTTTTCGATCGGGAATGGTGCAGCATGCCAGGTTGTCTTTGTGGCGTTAAATAACGAAGCGTGAGCAAATTGCTGAATATCCAGCCCCGGTATTCGGCGTACCGGATGACCAGACCAGGCCTGAAACAGGGCCACGGTTCGGGCCTGAAATCCGACGAAGCCGATGATTTGATTCATCAGAATATTATCGCTGGTGGTCAGTCCGACCGCCTCCAGATGCTGACGGTCGCGTTCGCCTATCACGGCAGGAGAGCTGGCAAGTTGGCGAGCATATTGGGTGATTTGTGCCAGTCGATGGTTACTTTCCCGCGAGGAGTCCGGACCGGGAAGCGGTGTTAAACGCGCGGCATAGTGATTACATAATCGCTGCACACCATACACCTGAGCGACGGTCAGGGCTGTACTCATTCGTTCATAGGCACTGAACGTATGCATCTGATTCAGGTTTACATGAGCCGGGAAGAGCGTCTGGGCAAGTTTACGGGCAGGGGTTAACCAGGATTGAAAGGGCGAAAGAGCGTCATCAGGTAATGCCAGATCCAGTAAAAAACTGTCGTCGACATGAGCGGCTTCCGGGACCAGCGGCAGAACATCTTGCGGATACGTGCTGGATTGCGTCTCATGATACCAGTGGCTTTTGCCTTCAATTCGGCGTTGTTCCATGGGCGTTCCTTGGTCTAAAAGTGGCGACCCGGACTCGTCGTCATACTACTACGCCGGATCGTTTGCGCTGCAATATCCTGACGTAAGCAGATGAGGGGATGAAAGATTGTTACGTGATAATAAATATCAGAAAGGCATATGTGGTGGCTGAGAGGAGTGTCATGGGCGGCGCAAGACCGCCCATCGAGGTCTTAGGATTATTTAAGTTCCAGCTCGTTCATTGCGGCGATGCTGAAGCCACCGTCAACGTGTACGACTTCACCAGAGATACCGGCAGAGAGATCGGAGCACAGAAATGCTGCGGAGTTACCCACATCTTCAATGGTAACGGTGCGGCGAATCGGTGTAACTGCTTCACAGTGCGACAGCATTTTACGGAAATCTTTAATGCCAGAAGCGGCGAGTGTACGGATTGGACCTGCGGAAATGGCATTCACACGCACGCCTTCAGGCCCCATCGCATTAGCCATATAACGGACGTTCGCTTCCAGGGAGGCTTTCGCCAGGCCCATGACGTTATAGTTAGGGATTGCACGTTCTGCGCCCAGATAGGACAACGTCAGTAGCGCAGAGCCAGGGTTTAGCATGGAACGACATGCTTTTGCCATCGCAACAAAGCTGTAAGCGCTAATGTCATGCGCAATTTTAAATCCTTCGCGGGTAACTGCGTTCACATAATCGCCATCCAGTTGGTCAGCAGGTGCGAAGCCGATTGAGTGTACGAAACCGTCGAATTTCGGCCAGGTTTTGCTCAGTTCAGCAAACATGGCGTCAATGCTGGCATCTTCAGCCACATCACACTGCAAAACAATGTTGGAGCCTAATTGCGCTGCAAATTCTTCCACACGACCTTTCAGCTTGTCGTTCTGGTAGGTGAACGCCAGTTCAGCACCTTCGCGATGCATCGCCTGAGCGATTCCCCATGCGATAGACAATTTACTGGCAAGGCCTGTCACCAGAATACGCTTACCTGATAAAAAACCCATGGCTTTAATCCTTTTTGTTAACACTTATCTTTTACCAATCAATGAATTATGATTGACGCGTTAAGCTCACTCGAAATTGGTCTGAAATTATATCCCACGCCTTTTCCCTGAGGAATTGTTATCAACCTCACGTGACCTGTCACTTCATTGCATGTGGGGAGTATATCATCCCCCTCCGGTTATGCTTCGTTCAGGCATTTAACGTCGGTGAAGCAGAGAAAATGCAAGGTTTCAAAGGCATTGAAATGGTATTATTTCATTGCTAGCTGATGTTAATAAACATAGCAAGGTAGGAACTTTCTTAAAACAAAAAATATGACAATATTCAGCTTGTTATGATATATTGTTTTTATCGATCAATATCGATACATTGATCGATATTATTGATTGATTGTGATTAGAAGTGCATTATCAGGATGTTATGATCAATTGGAGTGGTCTTATGCACTATCATTTCATCGCGGAAACGATGAGAGACACAACAGATAAATTACTGGGCGTAGAGATGAACGCCCGGTTTACTTCAGATACGGTTCAACCGTTGCATCCAGATTTCATCATTTCAGCGTGGGATAGCGAACAAAAGCGTAATTTCATGCTCGAGCAAATTCGATTAATTGCCGAAAAGCGTGACTGGTTTGAGCGCAACAGCCTTATTTGTACCCTGAAACTCATTGACGAAATGGCGCTGCTGGCGATTGGTGATCCAGCCATCAAGTCGGCCTTACAGTCACTACCATTTATTGCACTGGAACTTTCAGAACGTTTTCTGACGAATACCGTGTGCCTGAATAGTCTGTTGATTAATTCACTTCGCGACGGCCCAAACGCATTGTGGTTAGGCGATCTTGGCTCCGGCAGCGTAGGGGCCAGCCCGCTGGTTTGCGGTCATTTTGACGTTGTTAAACTGGATCGCGGTTTTTTCCTGGAACAGGTAGAAAAACCGATGTTCCCGGTGCTGATCAAAAATATCAGGGAATATTGCGACCGTGTTGTAGTGAAGGGAGTCGAAACAGCACAACTTGTCGACGAGGCCAGTGCTGCAGGTGTCTGGGCAATGCAGGGTGCCCTTTATCCGTCAGTCACGTTTACCGAAGTTGATACGCTGCTCTTACCTACGTTGTGTCACTGATGGCAGAATGCCCCCCGGTTGAGGGGGCAGTCGTTTGTTAGCGATCTTTCCGCCAGGCGTCGGCGGTAAGCGCTTCGCCGAAATGACCTGCAATCAGGCGACGGGTAAGTTCATGCAACGGGGAGGCCAGAACGTCCGCTGTACTGCCGCGCTCAACAACTTCGCCCTGATGCATGACTAATACCTGGTCGCTGATGTGCTTCATCATGCCAATATGCTGAGTCACATAGATATATGAAATCCCTTGTTTTTCCTGTAATTCCAGCATCAGATTGATGAGCTGCGAACGCATCGACATGTCCAGAGAAGCCAGGGCTTCGTCGGCGATAATGACTTTGGGTCGTAAAATGAGCGCACGGGCAAGGCCCAGACGCTGTTTTTGCCCCGGCGCTAACATATGCGGGTAATAGCTTACGTGATCGGGCAGCAGTCCGACCATGCGCATGGTCTCCACGATCTGTTTACGACGCTGCTCAGGCTCGAGGTCGGTATTCAGTCGTAGCGGAAAATCGAGGATCTGCGAGATACGTTGCCGAGGATTAAGCGATGTTGACGGATCCTGGAAAATCATACGGATCCGCTGACTACGAAATGAATAATCACCATATTTTAACGGATGATCGTCAATCAGCAGCTCACCGCTGGTAGGTTCAATCATACCCGCCAACATTTTTGCCAGCGTAGATTTCCCTGAACCGTTTTCACCAATGACGGCGAGAGTCTGACGTTCGCGCAGGGTGAAACTCAGAGGCTTGACGGCCTCAACGGTCTGGCGGCGAAATAAACCTGTCCGGTAGCGAAAGGTTTTGCTCAGATTACGAACTTCGAGCAGGGTTTCTACCATCTCACTCTCTCTCCATGTTCAGCGGGAAATGACAGGCGTAGAGATGATTCTTTGCTCCGGTCAGTCTTGGGGTTTCAATACATTCGCGTTGTGCATAAGGGCAGCGCGGCCCCAGACGACAGCCGATGGGTAATTGTTCCAGCAATGGAATTGCTCCTGGCATGGTATTCAGGCGGCTTTTGTGCGGCATTGCGCTACCAAAATCAGGAATAGCGCGAATCAACGCTTGAGTATAAGGATGATGCGGAATGGTCACCAAATCTTTACTTGGCGCGGTTTCCACCGTTTGTCCGCAGTACATCACGTTGATTTTGTCAGCCCACTGGCTGAGCATTTGCAGGTCATGGCTTATCAACAAAATGGTGGTATTGCTGTTTTGATTCAGACGGGTTAGCAGACGGAAAATTTGCGCCTGGGTGGTTGGCTCCATCGCGTTCGTCGGTTCATCGGCAATCAGCAAACGCGGCTGATTCGCCAATGCGATAGCGATCATGACCTTCTGGCATTCGCCGTCGGTTAGCTCATACGGGAAGCTGCGCATGGCATCTTTATGGTCTTTTATCCCGACGCGGTGTAAGAGTTCAATCGCACGGCGTTTGCGCCAGCCGATGCGCTGCCACCAGCGGCCCTTGTAAGTCCAGGCTGGAATATTTTGCATTAGCTGCCGTCCGATCCGCTCAGACGGATCGAGACATGACTGTGGCTCCTGAAAGATCATGGAGACGTTATGACCGACCAGTTTGCGTCGTTCACGCGCGGAAAGGCGTAGCAGATCGATATCATCAAAACGCATACGGTCTGCGGTTACGCGCCAGTTATCTTTAGCGACGCCGCAAATGGCCTTAGCGATCAGACTTTTGCCGGAACCCGACTCGCCGACCAGCCCGCGGATTTCACCCTCGTTGAGGGTCATGCTGACGCGATCGACTGCCTTAACCCAGTCGTCACCGGTTCTGAATTCAATCGTCAGGTTGCGGATATCCAGTAATGGCATTATTCCACCCCCGCAATAATTGCGCGGCGCACGCCGTCACCCAGTAGGTTAACCAGCAGCACGCTTATCATAATTGCTGCGCCTGGCAGCATGACCGTCCACGGTGCGACATAAATCAGCTCCAGCGCGTCACCGAGCATGGCCCCCCATTCCGGGGATGGCAGCTGTGCGCCAAGGTCGAGAAAACCCAGCGCGGCGATATCCAGAATCGCCATCGACAGTGCGCGGGTGATTTCAGTAATCAGACCGGCGGTAATATTCGGCAGAACGGCAAACCACAGAATATTCAGTGTGGTTGCACCATCCAGGCGAGCGGCAATGACGTATTCTTTCTCCAGCTCGTCATGCACCATGCTGTAAACGGAGCGCACCATGCGCGGCAGCAACGCCAGCCAGACCGCAAACATGGCGTGTGTCAGATGCGGTCCGGCAAAGGCCACCACAATAATCGCCAGCAGCAGAGAAGGGATCGACAGCAGGGTGTCCAGAATGTGGTTCAGCACTGCGGAGCGCAAGCCGTGCGTCGCACCGGCAACTACGCCCAATACAAGGCCACACAGTGTGGCGGCAAGAGTGACGACAAACGCGCCTCCAACGGTCGGGGCCGCGCCGCTCAGCAGACGACTTAAAACGTCCCGTCCCAGATCGTCAGTTCCGAGGAAGAAAGAGACTTCGCCATAGCGTGACCATGACGGCGGTAAAAGCTGATAGCCGAGAAATTGCTGATCGATGCCGTAAGGGGCAAACCAACCACCAAAAATACACAAAACAGCCAATCCCGCGCAGCCGTACAGGCCGATCATCGCAGTTGCATCACCATAGAAATTGCGCCATGCGGTGCGCAACGTACCTGGCGGGCGTTTTTCGCTATAGACGCTATCGTAAGGCATACCATTCCTTATGTTTCAGAGGGTTAGCCATAGCACCCAAAATATCAGAGATAACGTTGACGATGATAACCAGTGAGCCAATCACCATAACGCCCGCTGAAATCGCCGCGTAATCCTGCTGGCGAATCGCGTTAATCAACCAACGGCCAAGACCAGGCCAGCTAAAGACCATCTCGGTGATCATCGCCAGCGTCAGCATGGTGGAAAACTGTAAGCCCAGGCGTGGGATCACCGGCGGGAGGGCGTTGTGCAGAACGTGACGGCGCAGAATCGTTAAGCGTGACAAACCGCGTGTGGCCGCCGCTTTGACGTAGTTCTGATCAAAGACCTCAATGGTGCTGATACGCATCAGGCGAATGACTTCGGTGGTGGGCGCAACGGAGAGCGTTAGCACCGGGAGCACCATATGACGGATAGCGCTGACCAGCATTTCATCGCGCCAGGGTGAATCGGAGATCCACGCATCAATAATGGCAAAACCGGTAACGGGTTTCACCTCGTAGAGAAGATCAAAACGCCCGGAAACGGGTAACCAGCCGAGGGTCAGTGAGAAGAGCAATGTCAGCAGCAGAGCCAGCCAAAAAACGGGGATAGAAAACCCCATCAGAGCCAATGCGCTGATGCAACGATCCTGCCATTTGTTGCGCGTGATGCCTGCCAGCATACCAACGGGGATCCCGACCATTAGTGCAAAACCAAAGGCAAGAATGCACAGTTCCATTGTGGCCGGGAACACCTCTTTCAGCTGTTCTGAGATCAACTGACCGTTGATACTGGATACGCCGAAATCCCAGTGAATGAGACCATTGAACCAGAATACCCAGGCGTTCCACAACGATGCGCCCTGTAAAGGCGCATGAGGTGTGAAGTAGCTCAGGCTGAATCCAATAAAGGTCAGAAAGAACAGGGTGACCAGCAGCAACAAAAATCGACGCAGGGTGAAGATAATCATGGTTTTTTCACCTCATCTTTCTTTTCCCGGGATACCCCGGCAAAAGAGGAATTGCCGAACGGACTGAGCACCAGCCCTTTGATGTCGTAGCGGTAAGCCTGTAGACGCAGTGAAGAGGCCAGCGGCAGGATCGGTAACTCTTGCGCAAGAATATTTTGCGCTTCGTCATAGGCATCAATTCGCGATGAAAGCTGCTGCGAAGAGAGGGCTTTGCGCAGAATGCTGTCAAACTGCGGATTACACCAGTGGGCAAAGTTGGTCTGTGAATTGATGGCGGCACAGCTGAGCAACGGCCGGAAAAAACTGTCAGGATCGTTACTGTCCGTCGCCCAGCCGGATAACGTCAGATCATGGTTCATATCCATTAATCTTGCCTCCTGAAAACGGCCTTCTACCGGGATGATCTTCACTTTCACACCCACCTGAGCCATATCTGCCTGAATCAGCTCTGCGGTTTTCAGCGGACTGGGGTTCCAGGCCTGAGAGCTGGTAGGGACCCAAAGTTGTAACGTCAGATTCTCCAGCCCCAGTGCTTTTAACTGCTCGCGCGATTTTGCCGGGTTGTACTCTGTAATTTTAGCTTCGTTATCATAAGCCCACGAGGCGCGAGGCAAAATAGATGCCGCGGTTTCTGCCGTCCCGTAGTAGATAGACTGCATTAACCGTTGGTTGTTGATCGCTAGCGCCAGCGCATGCCGCACGGCAGGGTTATTCAACGGCGGTTTATTGGTGTTGAACGCCAGATAGGCAATGTTCATCCCCGGGCGCAGCGTCAGACGCAGGCGAGGGTCATCACGCAATATGCTGAGCTGGCTGGCGGCAGGCCAGGCTAAAACGTCACATTCGCCGGTCAGTAACTTTGATAACCGTCCGGTTCCGCCAGAACCGAGGTCCACTACCACCTGCGGCATCAGAGGAGTGCCACGCCAGAATTTTTCATGCCGCTGCAACCGAATATATTGGCCGGCACGATTCTCCGAAAGTTGGTACGGTCCTGTGCCGACAGGTTGTCTGTCGAGCAGTTCCTGACGATCCTGTTTTGCCAGGTTAGCCGCATATTCCGCCGACATTACGGAGGCATAGTGTGTGGCAAGATGCCACATAAAAGAGGCATCAGGTTGAGTTAAGCGGAATTCAACGGTGTTGTTGTCCAGTTTGCGCACACTTTGGACGTTATCGGCGAACTGCAGGCTGTCGAAGTAGGGGAAATTGCTGCCGTTCACATTGTGCCACGGATGGTGGCGATCAAAGATGCGCTCGAAGGTAAACACCACATCGTCTGCATTCAGTTTGCGGGTGGGAGTGAACCAGGCGGTCTTTTGAAACTGTACGTCACGACGCAGATGGAAGCGGTAGGTTGCGCCGTTATCCAGCACCTCCCAGCTTTCAGCCAGCTCAGGCACCAGTCGATAGGTGTAGGGATCTACATCAAGCAGTCGGTCATACAATTGGGCCGCTAACGTGTCGACAATGAGACCACTGCTCGTTTTTTGCGGGTTGAACGTATTGACCTGCCCGCTGACGCAATAGACAAACCCACTGTCACGGATATCAGCGTGCGAAGCTTGCTCAGGCGCAGCAGCAGCCTGACCACTCAGAAATCCAGCCATCACGATCAGAGATGATAAAACCAGGCGCATAATTTTAATGGATTATATAAAGAGGCTATCTTACTAATACTTAATGACATTTGCCATTACCGTTTGTTTTAGGGAGCAGCAGGGGTGATAACCACGATTTCAACATCGCGGTATGGTCAAAATTCATACCCGCCATCCACTTTGAATATACTCTATTAACTATCTTAGCATTTTCATGACCCATCTGACCCGCAATAAACGAGGCGCAGGATGTGAGCCTTGGTGTAATCGGTTATGGTTTCGACGCGATGATAAAATGCGTAAGCGGTTAGCCAATGACAGCGATGCCAAGACGTTCCATGAGCAATACGGCCTGATAGCTGTCCAATTTGACACCTTGTAAATCGACGCCCCGAATATCTAAATCACCCAGTTCTGAATTGGTCAAATCACAGTGCGTGAAATTTGCCGTCCGCCAGTCGAACGACGAAAACTCGCCACCGGAGAGATCGGAACCACTCAACGTCGCACCCAGCACCTGAGTTCCCATCCAGCGATTTTCCCACAATTCGCACTTTTCAAGCACGGCCTTCGAAAAGTTGGCGTAGCTTAGATTGGTATTAGTGATATATGCGCTGCAAAACCAGGTGCGCGTGGTGATCATATTCATGAAACTTGCGCCGCGAAAATCTGCACCCTGTGCGCGGCAGTGGCGAATTTCTATGCCCAACGCACTGACGTTGCGAAAATCCGCCATGGATAAATCACAGCTTTTAAAAATGGCATCTTTCAGTATTGCGCGACTGAAATTGCACCCTTTCTGGCTTTCTCGATCATAGAACTGACAGCCGATAAATTCAGTACCGCTAAGGTCGGCACCCGAAAAATCACAGTTAAAAAAAGTGCTATTTTCAACTTTTTCACCGGTGAAGCGGTTTCTGTCAATTTTTTCACCAATTAATGCCAGAGCCATAATAATGTGCCTGTTTTTTTATACAGTATTACTGGGATGTTAAGCTGTTTTAACGTTATACGTCAAACCATCCAATATCACGTCGACAAATGTGCATTAAATCTGGTGTTTCTTCAGCAAGGCTCGTAGCTGATGATAAGTCAGACCCAGTAATTCAGCGGCTTTTTTCTGATTAAATTTTGCCTGCTGTAAGCTGGTTTGTAGAAAGTCTTTCTCTTGTTGTTGTTGGAATTCACGCAGATCCAGCGGTAATGCTACAGATGCTGGTTTTGCTTCCTGCACCTGAGATTCCACGACATGGCGGCGGAAGGGGTCAATGATTATCTCATCCAGCGGGTAATCACTGGTCCCATGTCGATAAACGGATCGCTCCACGACGTTTTTCAGTTCACGAATATTGCCCGGCCAACGGTAGTGGAGGAGCGTTTCTCTGGCTTCGGCACTAAACCCTGGAAACAGTGGTAACCCGATCTCGCGGCACATCTGAATAGCAAAATGCTCGGCCATTAACATTATGTCGCTTTGGCGTTCGCGTAACGGTGGGAGTTGCACTACGTCAAAGGCCAGACGATCCAGCAGGTCCGCGCGAAAAGTACCTTCGTTGACCATGCGAGGTAAGTCGGCATTGGTTGCACAAACAAGTCGTACGTTAACCTGCAACGGCTGGCTGCCGCCAACACGTTCCAGCTCTCCATATTCAATAACGCGCAGCAATTTTTCCTGCACCAACATCGGGGCGGTTGCCAGTTCATCGAGAAACAGCGTACCGCCGTCGGCGCGTTCGAAACGTCCAGGATGGCGTTTTTGAGCGCCGGTAAAGGCACCTGCTTCGTGACCAAACAGTTCGGAATCAAGCAAATTCTCGTTGAGCGCTGCGCAGTTAAGCGAAATAAACGGGCCTTGCCAACGGGTGGACAGATAGTGCAGGCGGTTGGCAATAAGCTCTTTCCCAGTACCTCGCTCACCGATAACCAGGACAGGCTTATCCAGCGGTGCCAGATGAGAAACCTGCTCCAGCACTTCAATAAAGCTGTTTGCTTCACCCAGAAGATTGTCTTTGTATCCTGCCATGATGAAATTCACCATTTGTTAGTGTTATTCACCAATTTACCCTAATTCTCTCGCCAGGTAAAATTAGATATAATTATTAAAATCAATTAGATAAAAAGTTGGCACGCCAAGTGCATTACGAAATCAGCAGGGCATAGCCCGATATCAGAACAGTAAGTGAGGATTACATTATGGGTATTTTTTCTCGTTTTGCCGACATCGTGAACGCCAACATTAATGCGTTGCTGGAAAAGGCTGAAGATCCGCAGAAGCTGGTGCGGTTAATGATCCAGGAAATGGAAGATACGCTGGTTGAGGTGCGTTCAAACTCCGCACGCGCTCTGGCAGAAAAGAAACAATTATCTCGTCGTATCGAACAGGCCAGCGCGCAACAGGCAGAGTGGCAAGAAAAAGCTGAGCTGGCGCTGCGCAAAGAGAAAGAAGATTTGGCGCGTTCTGCGTTAATCGAAAAACAGAAATTGACTGACCTGATTGCTTCTCTGGAGCATGAAGTCACGCTGGTTGACGATACGCTGGCGCGTATGAAAAAAGAGATTGGTGAGCTGGAAAATAAACTCAGTGAAACCCGTGCTCGTCAGCAGGCGCTGATACTACGTCATCAGGCAGCGAGTTCTTCACGTGATGTTCGTCGTCAACTGGACAGCGGTAAACTTGATGAAGCGATGGCGCGCTTTGAATCTTTCGAGCGTCGTATCGATCAGATGGAAGCTGAGGCTGAAAGCCATAATTTCGGTAAACAGAAGTCCCTGGATCAGCAATTTGCTGACCTGAAAGCAGATGATGAAATCAGCGAGCAGCTGGCGCAACTTAAAGCCAAAATGCAGCAAGACAAGCAATAATAACATCTGGCGGTGCCCGATCGCGCCGCCGCTCATCACCTGTAAGGAGTACTCATGAGCGCGCTATTTCTGGCTATCCCGTTAACCATCTTTGTGCTGTTTGTTTTACCGATTTGGCTCTGGCTGCATTACAGCAACCGTTCCAGTCGTGGCGAACTGTCGCAAAGTGAACAGCAACGTCTGGTCGAACTCAACGATGACGCACAGCGGATGCGTGAGCGCATTCAGGCGCTGGAAGACATCCTTGATGCTGAACATCCAAACTGGAGGGACCGCTAATGGGAGGCGTTAATCTGAACAAAAAACTGTGGCGTATTCCGCAGCAGGGCATGGTGAAGGGGGTTTGTGCGGGTATTGCGCATTATCTCGATGTGCCTGTGAAGCTGGTACGGATCCTGGTGGTGCTGTCAGTCTTTTTTGGTCTGGCCTTTTTCACCTTCGTCGCTTACATCGTGCTGACGTTTGTATTGGATCCGATGCCGGATAATGTGGTTTCCGGCGAGCAGCAGCCATCAAGCGGTGAGCTGTTGGATGCCGTCGATCGCGAGCTGGCGGCTAGTGAAAAGCGTTTGCGTGAAATGGAACGTTATGTGACGTCCGATACTTTTTCCTTACGTAGTCGTTTCCGCCAATTGTGAGGTTAGAAATGAACAATCGCTGGCAACGTGCCGGGCAAAGGGTTAAGCCGGGCTTTAAAATAGCAGGTAAGCTGGTGCTTTTAACGGCGCTTCGCTACGGCCCGGCGGGGGTAGCAGGGTGGGCGGTGAAATCCGTCGCCCGACGCCCGCTAAAAATGCTGCTGGCGTTGGTTCTGGAACCTGTGTTGAGTCGGGCTGCGGCAAAATTGTCGAAACGATATTCCGGTAATCGAACCTGATATTTGAATCAGTAAAAGCAAGCAACAATTAATCAACATTCCCTCAGTTAATTTGCGGCAGCTCACAAATACGATTTTTTGGCTGCCAAAATTCTTTTTTTACCCCCCTTCAGACCACCTCAGCTAATTGACAGCTTATTTTACGCAGAGTAGTCTCTTGGTTCATGGGACCGCTACCACGAGAATCGAAGGTGAACCAAAAAATCCAAAAATGCCTGACAGAAGTTTATGGTCATACATTTACTTCATGCCACTATGAAGCGCTGTTTGCACGTTTAGAGAAATCACAGAGATTAATTAAAAAAATCCGTAAAGCGCATTGGGATGAGGGCGATGTGGTGCTTATTACCTACGCCGATCAATTCCACGGGGTTGGTAAAAAACCGTTGCCGACGTTTAATCAGTTTTATAATGAATGGCTTAAGTCGACATTTTCTCATGTGCATCTTCTGCCATTTTATCCGTGGTCATCGGATGATGGTTTTTCCGTGATTAATTACCATCAGGTTGCCGAAGAAACCGGTGACTGGAATGATATTAAGGAATTAGGTGAGTCCAGTCGACTGATGTTTGATTTTGTTTGTAACCATATGTCAGCTAAAAGCGAGTGGTTTAATAATTATCTGCAACAGCTTGACGGTTATGAAAATTTCTTTATTACAATGGATCCTGATACGGACCTGAGCAACGTCACACGTCCACGCGCATTACCGCTACTGACTCCATTTACGCTTAAAGATAACACCGTGCGCCATTTATGGACGACGTTCAGCGATGACCAGATCGATCTCAACTATGCCAACCCGGTGGTGTTACTGGCGATGGTCGATGTGCTGCTGAGCTATCTTGAGCAGGGCGCAGATTATGTTCGCCTGGATGCGGTTGGCTTTATGTGGAAAGAACCTGGAACGAGCTGTATTCATCTGGAAAAAACGCATCAGCTTATCAAACTATTCCGCGCTATTGCGGACTGCGCGGCGCCTGGTACGGCGATTATTACCGAAACCAACGTCCCGCATAAGGATAACGTGTCCTACTACGGTAATGGCCATGATGAAGCGCATATGGTGTACCAGTTCTCGCTGCCGCCGCTGGTGCTGCATGCGGTACAACGCCAGGACACGTCGATATTGTGCCAGTGGGCGCAATCACTGGAGCTGCCGTCTGGTGAGACGACCTGGTTTAATTTTCTCGCATCGCATGATGGCATTGGTCTCAATCCATTACGCGGTTTGTTGCCTGAAGACGAGATCATGCGGCTGGTGACAGAACTACAACAGGAAGGTGCGCTGGTTAACTGGAAAAATAACCCTGATGGCAGTCGCAGTCCGTATGAAATTAACGTGACATATATGGATGCGCTAACCCCTGATAATTGTAGCGATGCCGAACGGTTTTCTCGCTTTATTCTCGCACATGCCATTTTGCTGAGTTTTCCAGGCGTGCCGGCGGTTTACATTCAAAGCATACTTGGCTCACGCAATGATTATAAAGGTGTTGAGACGTTCGGTTATAACCGCGCGATCAACCGCAAAAAATATCAGGTGAGACAAATAGAAGCGGAGCTGGCAGATGAAACCAGTTTGCGTCACGCTATTTATCATGAGTTATCCCGACTAATTGTAATACGTCGTAATAATAAAGCATTTCATCCTGATAGTGATTTTCAAATTAGCAGTATTACACCGGCCGTAATGCAAATTAAACGTACGGCGGAAACAGGTGAGAAAATTACCGGGTTATTTAATGTCAGCGGTCATACTCAAACCATTCGTATTGATATTGAAAATGGAGTTGATTTGATTGACGGTAAAACTATTTCCGGTAAGGAATTAACGTTGTACGCCTGGCAGGTCATGTGGGTTAAGTAATAAAAAGGAACATTTCATGCTTAAAGCTAAAATTGTGCTGATTTCAGCACTGGTTTCCTGCGCCCTGGTTTCCGGGTGTAAGGATGATAAAAAGTCCTCTGTCGCGATTGAATTTATGCACTCTTCTGTTGAGCAGGAGCGGCAGGCGGTCATTGCAAAACTGATTGAGCGTTTTGAAAAAGAAAACCCGGGCATCAGCGTCAAACAGGTTCCTGTGGAAGAAGATGCTTACAACACCAAGGTCATCACTCTGGCGCGCAGCGCTTCACTACCTGAAGTCATCGAAACCAGCCATGACTACGCGAAAGTTATGGATAAAGAATCCCTCATCGACCGTAAAGCGGTAGCGCAGGTCATCAACGGCGTAGGTGAGGGTACTTTTTATGATGGCGTCCTGCGTATTGTACGCACTGAAGACGGTAGTGCATGGACCGGGGTTCCGGTCAGCGCCTGGATTGGCGGGATCTGGTACCGCAAAGATGTGCTGGCAAAAGCCGGACTGGAAGAGCCAAAAGACTGGCAGCAATTGCTAAACGTGGCGCAGAAGCTCAACAATCCTGGCAGTAAGAAATACGGCATTGCGCTGCCTACGGCAGAAAGCGTTTTGACCGAACAGTCATTCTCCCAGTTTGCGCTCTCTAACCAGGCCAACGTTTTTAATGCGCAGGGAAAGATTACGCTCGACACACCTGAAATGGCGCAGGCGTTGCAGTATTACCGCCAACTTGCCATGAACACTATGCCTGGCTCGAACGACATCATGGAAGTCAAAGATGCTTTCATGAACGGCACGGCGCCAATGGCGATTTATTCCACCTATATCCTCCCGGCGGTGATCAAAGAGGGCGATCCTAAAAATGTTGGCTTTATGGTGCCGACGGAAAAAAATTCCGCTGTTTACGGCATGCTGACGTCGCTGACCATTACCGCAGGTCAAAAAACCGAAGAAACAGAAGCGGCAGAGAAATTTGTCACCTTTATGGAGCAGGCAGACAACATTGCGGACTGGGTCATGATGTCGCCAGGGGCGGCGCTGCCGGTCAACAAAGCGGTGGTGAATACTTCGACGTGGAAAGATAACGCTGTTATCAAAGCGCTGGATGAATTACCCGATCAACTGATTGCCGAACTGCCAAATATTCAGGTCTTTGGCGCCGTCGGTGATAAGAACTTTACCCGCATGGGCGACGTAACCGGCTCCGGCATCGTGAGTACCATGGTGCACAACGTCACGGTAGGAAAAGCTGACCTTTCATCGACCATCAAGGCAAGCCAGACAAAACTGGATGACCTCGTTGAACAGCGCTAATGGGGAAATGGAAAGCCGTGATGAATAAGTTCTTTTCAGGTCGATCTGATATGCCATTTGCCATGCTGCTGCTGGCGCCCAGCTTGCTGTTATTGGGCGGTTTAGTGGCGTGGCCGATGATATCTAACATCGAAATCAGCTTTATGCGTTTGCCGCTTAATCCGCAAATTAAGTCTACGTTTGTCGGGCTGAGCAACTATTTCCGTATCTTATCCGATCCCGGATTCTGGCATTCGCTGTGGATGACGGTCTGGTATACCGCGCTGGTTGTGGCAGGGAGCACGGTGCTGGGGCTGGGAGTGGCGATGTTTTTTAACCGTGAGTTTCGTCTGCGGAAAACGGCGCGCTCGCTGGTCATCCTCTCTTACGTAACGCCATCAATTTCGCTGGTGTTTGCCTGGAAATACATGTTCAACAACGGCTACGGCATTGTGAACTACCTCGGCGTGGATCTGTTGCATCTCTACGATCAGGCTCCGCTGTGGTTCGACAATCCCGGTAGCAGCTTCGCGCTGGTCGTGTTGTTCGCCATCTGGCGCTACTTCCCCTATGCCTTTATCTCGTTTCTGGCGATTTTACAGACTATTGATAAATCGTTGTATGAGGCTGCAGAAATGGACGGCGCGAACGCCTGGCAACGGTTTCGCATCGTCACGCTGCCAGCGATCATGCCGGTACTGGCGACCGTAGTCACACTGCGTACGATCTGGATGTTTTATATGTTCGCCGATGTTTATCTGCTGACCACTAAAGTCGATATTCTCGGGGTCTATCTCTATAAAACAGCCTTTGCATTTAATGACTTAGGCAAAGCAGCCGCGATCTCTGTCGTCCTCTTCGTCATCATTTTCGCTGTTATCCTGCTGACCAGAAAACGGGTGAACCTCAATGGCAACAAATAAGCGCACGCTTGGCCGTATTGGCTTTTACTGTGGATTAATTGTCTTCCTGGGCATCACGCTATTTCCATTTTTTGTGATGCTGATGACCTCATTTAAAAGCGCAAAAGAGGCGATTTCACTGCATCCGACGCTGTTACCGCAGCAATGGACGCTGGAACATTACATCGACATCTTCAACCCGATGATTTTCCCGTTTGTTGACTACTTCCGTAATAGCCTGGTGGTATCGGTGACTTCTTCGGTGGTGGCGGTATTTCTGGGCGTGCTCGGGGCGTATGCGCTTTCCCGCCTGCGTTTTAAGGGACGAATGACCATCAATGCCAGTTTTTACACGGTGTATATGTTTTCGGGGATCCTGCTGGTGGTGCCGTTATTCAAGATCATTACGGCACTCGGCATCTACGACACCGAAATGGCGTTGATTATCACTATGGTCACCCAGACGCTGCCGACCGCAGTGTTCATGTTGAAAAGCTATTTCGACACCATCCCGGATGAGATCGAAGAAGCCGCGATGATGGATGGGTTGAACCGTCTGCAGATCATCTTTCGTATTACCGTGCCGTTGGCAATGTCTGGTCTGGTTTCGGTCTTTGTGTACTGCTTTATGGTGGCGTGGAATGACTATCTGTTTGCTTCGATTTTCCTTTCCAGCGCCAGCAATTTTACCTTACCGGTCGGTCTGAACGCGCTGTTCAGTACACCTGACTATATCTGGGGACGCATGATGGCCGCATCGTTAGTCACCGCATTACCGGTGGTCATTATGTATGCGCTTTCCGAACGTTTTATTAAAAGTGGTTTGACCGCTGGCGGCGTGAAAGGCTAAGCGGCCAGTTTAATTAAGGAGTTGTAAATGAAGAAGTTAGTTGCCACAGAACCGCGCGTTGCAGCGCTGGTGGAATATGAAGACAGAGCGGTATCCGCCAATGAAGTTAAAGTTCGCGTTAAATTTGGCGCGCCGAAACATGGCACAGAAGTGGTCGATTTTCGTGCTGCCAGCCCGTTTATTGACGAAGATTTTAACGGTGAATGGCAAATGTTTATGCCGCGTCCGGAAGGGGCTCCACGCGGAATCGAATTCGGTAAATTCCAGCTTGGCAATATGGTGGTGGGCGATGTTATTGAGTGTGGCAGCGATGTGACCGAATACGCCGTTGGCGATTCAGTTTGCGGATACGGTCCTCTGGCAGAAACGGTTATTTTTAATGCGGTGAACAACTACAAACTACGCAAAATGCCTGAAGGCAGTTCGTGGAAAAATGCCGTGTGCTATGACCCGGCACAGTTCGCCATGAGCGGTGTGCGCGACGCCAATGTGCGCGTCGGTGACTTTGTGGTCGTCGTGGGCTTAGGCGCAATTGGCCAGATTGCCGTGCAACTGGCTAAGAAAGCGGGAGCCTCAGTGGTCATCGGCGTCGATCCTATTGCCCATCGCTGCGATATCGCGCGTCGCCATGGCGCGGATTTCTGTCTGAATCCGATTGACACCGATGTAGGCATGGAAATTAAGAAGCTGACCGGTAAGCAGGGCTCAGATGTGATCATCGAAACCAGCGGCTATGCAGATGCGCTGCAGTCGGCGTTACGCGGTCTGGCCTATGGTGGAACCATTTCCTATGTCGCTTTCGCGAAACCTTTTGCTGAAGGTTTCAACCTGGGGCGTGAAGC
Source organism: Citrobacter sp. Cf116 (assembly GCF_030336505.1). Classification (NCBI taxonomy): domain Bacteria; kingdom Pseudomonadati; phylum Pseudomonadota; class Gammaproteobacteria; order Enterobacterales; family Enterobacteriaceae; genus Citrobacter; species Citrobacter sp. Cf116. Next base: position 225,652 of record NZ_JAOWEQ010000037.1, read on the forward strand.
GCACTTCAACAACGCCAAAATTGTCTTCTCTCGCGCCTGCAGTGAACCGAATCCAGATTATCCGCGCTGGAGCCGCAAGCGCATCGAGGAAACCTGTTGGGAACTGTTGATGAACGGTTACCTGGACTGTGAAGAACTCATTGACCCGGTAGTGACTTTCGCCAACAGCCCGGAGAGCTATATGCAGTATGTCGATCGCCATCCGGAAAAGAGCATCAAAATGGGCGTGACGTTTTAATTAAGGAATGCAGAAGATGAAAATTGGAACACAGAATCAGGCTTTTTTCCCGGAAAATATTCTCGAGAAATTCCGTTATATCAAAGAGATGGGATTCGACGGTTTTGAAATTGACGGCAAATTGCTGGTCAACAATCTTGCGGAAGTAAAAGCGGCGATCGCAGTAACGGGCCTGCCCGTTACTACTGTCTGCGGCGGCTATGACGGTTGGATCGGTGATTTTATCGAAGAGCGTCGTTTAAACGGGTTGCAGCAGATTACCCGCATTCTCGAAGCGCTGGCCGAAGTCGGTGGGCAAGGCATCATTGTACCGGCTGCATGGGGCATGTTTACCTTCCGCTTACCGCCGATGGCTTCTCCGCGTAGCCTGGAAGGCGATCGTAAAGCTGTCAGTGATTCATTGAGTTATCTTGATAAAGTTGCCGAGCGTACGGGGACGGTGGTGTATCTGGAACCGCTCAATCGCTATCAGGATCATATGATCAACACCCTGGCGGATGCCCGCCGCTATATCGTGGAAAACAACCTGAAGCATGTGCAAATCATTGGTGATTTTTACCATATGAATATCGAAGAAGACGATATGGCACAGGCGCTGCATGACAATCGCGATCTGCTGGGTCACGTCCATATTGCAGATAACCATCGTTATCAGCCGGGGAGCGGTACGCTGGATTTCACGGCGCTGTTTGATCAACTGCGTGAAGATAATTATCAGGGTTACGTTGTGTACGAAGGACGCGTACGGGCAGAGAACCTGCCGGAAGCGTATCGTCAGTCACTGACCTGGCTGCGTACTTGCTAAGAGGATTTCCGTGAAAAGTGCACTGACAAGCGCTCCGTTACGTGTCGCCATTATTGGCGCCGGGCAGGTGGCGGATAAAGTTCATGCTTCGTACTACTGCACCCGCAACGATCTGGAACTGGTGGCTGTCTGCGACAGCCGCCTGTCACAGGCGCGGCTGTTTGCAGAAAAATACGGTAATCCGCAGGTTTGGGACGATCCGCAAACGATGCTACGCGAAGCTAAGCCAGATATCGTCAGCATCTGCTCGCCCAATCGCTTTCATTATGAACACACCATGTTGGCATTGAACGCCGGATGCCATGTGATGTGCGAGAAACCTCCGGCAATGACGCCAGACGAGGCGCTGGAGATGTGCAAAACAGCGCGTCGGGTGGGAAAAGTACTGGCTTATGATTTTCATCATCGTTTTGCGCTGGATACGCAACTGCTTCGTGAGCAGGTGATGGCCGGTATTCTGGGTGAAATCTATGTCACCAATGTCCGCGCTTTGCGCCGCTGCGGCGTGCCCGGCTGGGGAGTGTTTACCAACAAAGAACTGCAGGGCGGCGGGCCGCTGATTGATCTCGGTATTCATATGCTTGATGCCGCCATGTATGTGCTGGGGTTCCCGGCGGTAAAGCGTGTTAACGCGCACAGCTATCAACGCATTGGCACGCTTAAAAACAGCGGTCAGTTTGGGAAATGGGATCCCACTACATATACCGTGGAGGATTCTTTGTTCGGCACGATTGAATTTCATAACGGCGGTATCCTGCGCCTGGAAACCTCTTTCGCGCTGAATATTCCTGAACAATCGATTATGAACGTTAATTTCTGCGGCGATTTGGCGGGGGCGACGTTATTCCCGGCCCAGGTTTACACCGACCGTGATGGTACGCTTGACGTGCTGCTTGCGCGCGAGATGGCTGATGACAACCGTCATTATCGTAGCATGGAAGCCTTCGTTAACCATGTCCGGGGCGAGCCTGTCACTATTGCTGACGCAGAGCAGGGCGTCGTTATTCAACAACTGGTTGCCGCACTGTACCAATCGGCTGAAACAGGGACCTACGTAGACTTATGAAGAAGCCAGTAATGCTAACTGAACCGGCTTTTTGCCCACATAGCCTGAATAAATATGCGTCACTCATGACGACCGGTAACGGGTATATGGGAATTCGCGCCAGCCACGAGGAAGCTTACACCTTACAGACTCGCGGCATGTATCTGGCTGGGTTGTATCACCGTGCGGGTAAAGGCGAAATTAATGAACTGGTTAATCTACCCGATGTAGTCGGAGTGGAGATCACGCTTAATGGCGAGATTTTCTCGCTAACCAGCGGCGTGATTGGAAGCTGGCATCGCGAACTGGATTTTGCCAGCGGGGAATTGCGCCGTGCGTTTATCTGGCATGCACCTGGCGGGGCGCGTTTCGCTATTGAGAGTCGGCGGTTTGTCTCGGCACAGAAGCTGCCGCTGTTTGCTATGGAAGTGGTCGTAACGCCACTGGATGCCGATGCCAGCATTGGTATCTCAACCGGTATTGATGCCACGATCACCAATCATGGTCGTCAGCATCTGGATGAAACACAGATTAGAGTATTTGGTCAGCATCTTCTGCAGGGCATTTACACAACCCAGGACAATCGCAACGATATCGCGATCACCTCATATTGTGACGTCGACGGCGCAGCGCAGCGCTGCTTCACCGCGAAAGAACGTCGGTTGTTACAACACAACACCGTGAAGGCGCAAGCCGGGCAGCGCGTCACGCTGACGAAAATGAGTTGGGTTGACTGGACGAGCGAACGCAATCTGTCGCTTGAGACCTGGGGACGCCAGTCGCTGCGTAACATTGAAGCATGCGCGAAACAGGGATATGACGCTCTGTTGGCTGAGTCGAGCGCCAACTGGCATGCCTGGTGGCAAACTCGTCGCGTTCAGGTTACCAGCTCTGATATTAGCGATCAGCGCGCGCTGGACTATGCCCTCTATCATCTGCGTGTGATGACCCCAGACCATGATGAGCGCAGCAGTATTGCGGCCAAAGGTCTGACGGGTGAAGGGTATAAAGGCCACATCTTCTGGGATACTGAGGTCTTTTTGTTACCGTTTCACTTGTTTACCGAACCGAAAACCGCGAGAGGTCTATTGCGTTACCGCTGGCATAATTTGCCGGGCGCGCGTGAGAAAGCCCGCCGTAACGGTTGGCAAGGCGCGCTGTTCCCGTGGGAAAGCGCTCGCAGCGGTGATGAGGAAACGCCTGAATTCGCGGCGATCAACATCCGTACCGGGCTGCGGCAAAAAGTGGCCTCCGCACAGGCTGAACATCACCTCGTGGCGGATGTTGCCTGGGCGGTAATCAATTACTGGCATGTCACAGGGGATCTAAACTTCATGACCCGAGAGGGCATGACGCTGCTGCTGGAAACGGCGAAGTTCTGGATTAGCAGGGCTGTCATGGTCAACGATCGTTTAGAGATCCACGATGTGATTGGCCCGGATGAATACACTGAGCATGTGAACAACAATGCGTTCACCAACTACATGGCCTGGTACAACGTAGAGCAGGCGCTGGGTTTTGCCCGTCGGTTGGGCTGTGGCGATGGCACGTTTATTCATCGCGCAGAGCATTTTTTACAGTATCTCTGGCGACCGGAAGTGCAGCCCGATGGCGTGCTTCCTCAGGATGATACCTTCCTGAACAAACCGGTTATCGATCTGTCGCAGTACAAAGCCAAAGCGGGCAAGCAGACCATTTTGCTCGATTACTCCCGTGCAGAAGTCAATGAGATGCAAATTCTTAAACAGGCTGATGTCGTGATGCTGACCTACATGTTGCCGGAGCAATTTAGCCCGCAAACCTGTCTGGCTAACCTGCGTTATTACGAGCCACGTACGATTCACGACTCCTCTTTGAGTAAGGCGATTCACGGGATTGTGGCTGCGCGTTGTGGTGATTCGGCTCAGGGATATCGGTTTTGGCGCGAAGGTTCGCTAATCGATCTCGGGGATGACCCGCACAGCTGCGATGATGGTATTCATGCGGCGGCAACGGGCGCAATCTGGTTGGGCGCTATCCAGGGATTTGCCGGAGTGAATGTTCGCCATGGGGAGTTACATCTTGCCCCTGCATTACCGGAACATTGGCAAAAACTGTCTTTCCCACTGCGCTGGCAGGGTATCGATTTGCAGGTAACCATCAATGCAACTGAAATCCGCATTAACAGCGCCGAGCAGATTACTCTTTGGGTAAAAGGGGAAAAGATCTCTGTTCAGGGGGAGATAGTTATCTGCAATGACGCCATTATTTCGCCCACTTATGGGACCGCTACCATGAAAGGGGGCGATGAATGATCCTCAAACCACAGGCCATCATTTTTGATTTAGATGGCGTGATTACCGACACTGCACATTTGCATTTTCTCGCCTGGCGGCAGGTAGCCGGTGAAATAGGGATTGCGATTGACGAGGCATTTAATGACAGCCTGAAAGGGATTAGTCGCGGCGAATCGCTACAGCGTATTTTGCAATATGGCGGGAAAGCGGGGGAGTTTACACCTGAGGTTTGCGCACAATTGGCCGAGAGAAAAAACAGACTGTATGTCCATTCTTTGCGCCAGTTGACGGTGAACTCGGTATTGCCGGGAATACGTGAGCTGCTGATGACGTTGCGGGAAGAGCGGATTCCGGTGGGGCTGGCCTCTGTGTCGCTCAATGCCTCTGCGATTTTACAAGCGCTTGATCTTAAATCTTATTTTGATTTCTGTGCGGATGCCGCGCTAATTTCTCGCTCGAAACCGGATCCGGAGATTTTTCTGGCAGCCTGTGCGGGCCTTGGCGCTGACCCGCGGCAGTGTATTGGCATAGAAGATGCTCAGGCGGGTATTGATGCGATCAACGCCTGCGGCATGCTCTCTGTTGGCATTGGTACGGGGCTGAACGGAGCAAGCTTGCAACTTCCTTCAACCGAATTTCTGACGTGGCCGTGCTTATCGGCTCTTTGGCAACACGACAAGTAAAGGATTCAACATGGCACAGCTTTCGTTGCAACACATTCAAAAAATTTACGACAACCAGGTACACGTCGTTAAAGACTTCAATCTGGAAATTGAAGACAAAGAGTTTATTGTTTTTGTTGGCCCTTCAGGCTGTGGGAAATCAACGACGTTGCGCATGATCGCCGGTCTGGAGGAGATCAGCGGTGGCGATCTGCTGATTGACGGTAAACGGATGAACGATGTGCCGGCGAAATCGCGCAACATTGCGATGGTCTTTCAGAACTACGCGTTGTACCCGCACATGACAGTCTATGACAACATGGCGTTTGGCCTGAAAATGCAGAAAATTGCCCCTGCCGTGATTGAGGAACGTGTCAACTGGGCGGCGCAAATCCTTGGCCTGCGCGATTATCTGCAACGTAAACCGGGTGCGTTATCCGGTGGTCAGCGTCAACGTGTGGCACTGGGGCGTGCGATTGTTCGTGAGGCAGGGGTCTTCCTGATGGATGAACCCTTATCGAATCTCGATGCCAAACTTCGCGTACAGATGCGGGCAGAAATCAGCAAGCTGCATCAGAAACTCAATACCACCATGATATATGTTACCCACGATCAAACAGAAGCCATGACGATGGCGACGCGTATTGTGATTATGAAGGATGGTATTGTTCAGCAGGTTGGTGCGCCGAAAACAGTTTATAACCACCCAGCAAATATGTTTGTCGCAGGATTTATTGGCTCACCGGCCATGAACTTTATTCGTGGCGCGATTGACGGTGATAAGTTTGTTACTGAAACACTAAAATTAACGATTCCAGAGAATAAATTAGCACAATTAAAAGCACAGGGTTATGAACATCAGGCGGTCACGCTGGGAATTCGCCCTGAAGATATACTTCCGCAGCTTAATAATGAAAATAGTGTACCGGCAAAAATTAGCGTTGCAGAATTAACTGGCGCTGAATTTATGCTTTATACCATTGTTGGGGGGCATGAGTTAGTGGTCCGTGCTGGGGCAGTGAATGATTATCACGCAGGAGAAAACATCACTATTCATTTTGATATGGCGAAATGCCATTTCTTTGATACTGAAACTGAAGTGGCTATTCAATAAAATTCCGGGGGATAATAATCCCCCGCGCCTTGGGGCATTTTTGCGAGTATTTTAACAAGGAATAATAATGAAAACCCTACTGTCCGCGACTGCGCTGATTATGAGCGCGGGAATGGCCTGCGCGCAGGCTGCTGAAAAGAATGACTGGCACTTTAATATCGGTGCTATGTACGAAATAGAAAACGTTGAAGGTCAGGGCGAAGATATGGATGGACTGGCTGAACCGTCCATCTATTTTAATGCGTCCAATGGGCCGTGGAAAATATCGCTGGCCTATTACCAGGAAGGACCGGTTGATTACAGCGAGGGTAAGCGCGGTACGTGGTTTGACCGCCCTGAACTGGAAGTCCGCTATCAATTCCTTGAAAGCGAGAATGTTAATTTCGGTCTGACCGGTGGCTTTCGTAATTACGGTTATCACTATGTCAATGAACCCGGAAAAGATACAGCTAATATGCAGCGCTGGAAAGTGCAGCCAGATTGGGATGTTAAACTTACCGATGATCTGCGCTTTAGCGGCTGGTTTGCGATGTATCAATTCGTTAATGATTTGAGCACCACCGGCTACTCTGATAGCCGCGTCGAAAGTGAGAGCGGGTTGAATTATACGTTTAACGAAACAGTAGGGTTAACGGTCAACTATTACCTTGAACGCGGCTTTAATCTGGCAGATTCGCGTAATAATGGTGAGTTCTCAACCCAGGAAATTCGTGCTTATCTGCCTCTGTCCTTCGGCAATACAACCCTGACGCCGTATACCCGTATCGGGCTTGATCGCTGGTCAAACTGGGACTGGCAGGATGATCCTGAACGCGAAGGCCATGATTTCAATCGCCTCGGTTTACTGTATGCGTATGATTTCCAGAACGGTTTATCAATGTCTCTGGAGTATGCTTATGAGTGGGAAAATCATGACGAAGGTGAAAGCGACAGGTTCCATTATGCTGGTATAGGCGTGAACTACGCATTCTAAAAATGAACAGGGGCATTATTATGCCCCTGTTTTTACACCAGTGAATCGGCCAACGATATTTGCGTGCTCACCGTGATATTCTGTAATCCTTTTTCACCTGCAATCAGATTAAATAATAAATTACAACTTTGTTCACCCAACTGCTGAGTAGGTACATCAATTCCACCAGGAACTGGTGTGAGCATAAAAGAAAGTAGCTCATTACTATAGCCTACAACGGCAAGTTGCTTTGGAATGGAAATGTTTTTCTCGGCCGCTACGCGATATAAACTCATTAACTTCAAGCTGTCTGTCGCAAATACGGCATCGGGTAACGGTTGCTGACTAAGTAATTTTCGAGAAGCAAGTAGGGCGGTTTCATGAGTATACCCCCCGTCAATAACCCACTCATCGCGCATTTTAATGTTATGTGCCTGAAGGCTGGCTTTATAACCGTTAACGCGATCGATAGAAACATGAACGTCAAGCGGTGCATGCAAACAGGCTATATTACGGTGGCCACTCTCAATCAGCGCATTTGTCAGCGTAATACTGTCGCGATAATTATCGGTGTCTACAGAATAGACATTAGTGTAGTCACCTTCAACCTTCCCGATAACCACAACCGGGACGTTGTATTTATCCAACCGAGCAAAAAATGATTCATCGGCAGGAGAGCTCAGCATAATGATCCCTTTGATCAACTTCTGCTTAATTTTGCTCTCACATTTTTGTAAATCATCTTCGGTGCTTCGCGACGTCTGCAATATGACATCAAAACCGACTTCTTCAGCCTTGGCAGTAATTGCATGCAATACTTCAGAGAAAAACGGATTACCGGCAGTTGTTTTTGCAGAACGGGTAGATATCACCATTATTGCATCAAACCCGGAAGAGGTAAGCGCGCGAGCAAGTTTATTAGGCTGATACTGTAACTCATCAATTGCGCGCAGCACCTTTTCAAGCGCCTCCGGCGAGATGTTGGTTTGCTTATTAAGCACGCGCGATACCGTGGATTTTGATACACCAGCGGCTCGTGCAATATCATAAATGGTAGGAGACATAGATCCCAAGCTCCGTCCGAGAGTCAATGGCGGACATATTATGGAGTTAAGTGGCGAATGACAACAATCTCGGAATGCGAGTAGAAAAATCAAAAGGCTAACCGCACTATGTGCGTGCTGAGGAACAATCATCCACGGGTGCGGACGATGATAATGCGGTCGCAATATTTTCTTAAGAACTGGCGTATAGTGTAGGGGTTAAATCCAACTATCAGTCAGGAAGATATTATGTTGAAGAAAAGCGTATTAGCGTTGGCACTGGTTATTGGCATGCCGGTTTATGCTGCCGAGCACTGGATTGATGTTCGCGTTCCTGAACAGTACCAACAACAGCATATTCAGGGGGCTGTCAACATCCCGTTAAAAGAGATCAAGGCGCGTATCGTAACTGAAGTTCCAGATAAGAACGATACCGTGAAACTCTATTGCAACTCCGGGCGTCAATCAGGGCAGGCGAAAGATATGCTGACTGAAATGGGCTACACGCAGGTGACCAACGAAGGTGGCATCAATCAGATAGCGCTTCCTAAAGTAGAGAATAAATAAACCGCTCGCATTCCTTCTGCTACAGGCGGTAAGAATTATACCGCCTGATACAGCTCAGGTAGTTGATAAGTAAGAATTGACCCCTATCTTTACTTCCTGTTTGTTATAATTTCTTCGGTTCCTTCAGCAAAACGGGATGGCGATGAAGCGACTTAAAAATGAATTCAATTCGCTGGTTAATCGTGGCGTAGACCGGCATTTACGCCTGGCTGTCACCGGACTTAGCCGGAGCGGTAAGACGGCGTTTATCACCGCAATGGTAAATCAGTTACTCAATATTCATGCCGGGGCGCGTTTGCCGTTGCTCAGTTGCGTGCGCGAAGAGCGTCTGCTTGGCGTGAAACGGGTTCCACAACGCGATTTTGGTATTCCGCGCTTTACCTATGATGAAGGACTGGCGCAGCTGTATGGCTCTCCGCCGACCTGGCCGACACCAACGCGCGGTGTGAGTGAAATTCGTCTGGCGCTGCGTTACAAGTCCAATGACTCTTTACTGCGCCACTTTAAAGACACCTCCACGCTGTACCTGGAAATCGTCGATTATCCGGGGGAGTGGCTGCTCGATTTACCGATGCTGGCCCAGGATTATTTGAGCTGGTCGCGGCAAATGACCGGATTATTACAGGGTCAGCGTGGCGAATGGTCTGCAAAATGGCGGCAGTTAAGCCACGGGCTGGATCCACTGGCACCTGCTGACGAAAACCGTCTGGCGGAAATCGCTGCTGCCTGGACGGAGTATCTGCATCAATGCAAGCAACAGGGACTGCACTTTATTCAGCCGGGCCGTTTTGTTCTGCCAGGAGATATGGCGGGCGCGCCTGCGTTGCAATTCTTCCCGTGGCCGGACGTTGATGCCTGGGGAGAATCGAAGCTGGCGCAGGCAGATAAACACACCAATGCGGGCATGCTGCGCGACAGGTTTAATTACTACTGTGAAAAAGTCGTGAAGGGATTTTATAAGAATCACTTCCTGCGCTTTGATCGTCAGATTGTGCTGGTCGATTGCCTGCAACCGCTCAACAGCGGGCCACAGGCGTTTAACGACATGCGTCTGGCGCTGACCCAACTGATGCAAAGTTTCCATTATGGACAGCGCACGCTGTTTCGTCGGCTGTTTTCTCCGGTGATCGACAAACTGCTGTTTGCCGCCACCAAAGCCGACCACGTCACCGTCGATCAGCACGCCAATATGGTGTCGCTATTGCAGCAGTTAATTCAGGATGCCTGGCAAAACGCTGCGTTCGAAGGTATCAGCATGGATTGTCTGGGGCTGGCATCGGTGCAGGCAACCACCAGCGGCCTGATCGATGTGAAAGGTGAAAAGATCCCCGCGCTGCGTGGTAATCGTCTGAGCGATGGCGAACCGCTAACCGTTTATCCGGGGGAAGTGCCCGCGCGTTTACCTGGACAGGCATTTTGGGACAACCAGGGCTTTCAGTTTGAGGCGTTTCGCCCGCAGGTGATGGATGTCGATAAGCCCTTACCGCATATCCGTCTTGATGCCGCGCTGGAGTTTTTGATAGGAGATAAATTGCGATGAGCGAGCCGTTAAAACCGCGTATCGATTTCTCAGGTCCGCTGGATGTGGAACAAAATGCGGCGTTTAAAGCGCAGCAGATGTTTAACGAAACGGAGGCGCAGACTTTTTCTCCGGCGACAGTGGATGAACCACTGGAAGACGAAGGTCAGGCAGAAGCCGTTATTGATGCGGCCCTTCGCCCTAAACGCAGTCTGTGGCGTAAGATGGTGATGGGTGGCCTGGCGCTGTTTGGCGTGAGCGTTGTCGCTCAGGGTGTGCAGTGGACTATGAATGCCTGGCAGACTCAGGACTGGGTCGCGCTGGGAGGATGTGCCGCAGGCGCATTGATTATCGGTGCAGGGGTTGGATCGGTGGCGACCGAATGGCGCCGGCTATGGCGATTGCGTCAGCGCGCGCACGAGCGCGATGAAGCGCGAGATCTGCTCCACAGCCATGGAACCGGAAAAGGTCGTGCATTTTGTGAAAAGCTGGCGCAGCAGGCGGGCATCGATCAGTCTCATCCGGCATTGCAGCGCTGGTATGCCTCAATTCATGAAACGCAGAACGATCGTGAAGTGGTTAGCCTGTATGCTCATCTGGTGCAGCCGGTACTGGATGCGCAGGCCCGACGTGAGATTAGTCGTTCAGCGGCAGAGTCCACGCTGATGATTGCCGTCAGCCCGCTGGCGCTGGTGGATATGGCGTTTATCGCATGGCGCAATCTGCGGCTGATTAATCGTATTGCTTCGCTGTATGGCATTGAGCTGGGTTATTACAGCCGCCTGCGTTTGTTCCGTCTGGTGCTGTTGAATATCGCTTTTGCCGGGGCCAGTGAACTGGTGCGGGAAGTAGGGATGGACTGGATGTCGCAGGATTTAGCCGCCCGCTTATCGACACGTGCAGCTCAGGGCATTGGCGCGGGGTTATTAACGGCGCGTCTGGGGATCAAAGCCATGGAACTATGCCGACCGCTACCGTGGATTGATGATGATAAGCCTCGGCTGGGTGATTTCCGCCGCCAACTGATTGGTCAGGTGAAAGAGACCTTACAAAAGAATAAATCTCCGCGCGAAAGTTAGCTATAAACAGGCGCCGATCGTTTAACTTTACGCCCCGGCGCCCAATTTTCCAGCTCGCTGTCAATATTTGTTGACAGAGTTCTTCCTGCAAACCAAATACTGGCTTATCATTTAACACATAATCCCTTGTCCAGGTGAAGGTTCCTATGCGTTTGGAAGTCTTTTGTGAAGACCGTCTTGGTCTGACCCGCGAACTGCTCGATTTACTGGTGCTGAGAAGCATTGATTTACGCGGTATCGAGATTGACCCCATCGGGCGAATTTACCTTAATTTTGCGGAGCTGGAGTTCACCAACTTCAGCAGTCTGATGGCTGAAATCCGCCGTATTTCAGGGGTTACGGATGTGCGTACCGTACCCTGGATGCCTTCCGAACGTGAACATCTGGCGCTTAGTGCGCTGCTTGAAGCGTTGCCAGAACCGGTCCTTTCTCTGGATATGAAAAGCAAAGTCGAGATGGCGAACCCTGCGAGCTGTCAGCTTTTCGCGCATACTCAGGATCGGATGCGCAATCATACCGCCGCCCAGCTAATCAATGGGTTTAACTTCCAGCGCTGGCTGGAAAGCAATCCGCAGGATTCCCAGAGCGAACATGTCGTAATTAACGGACAGAATTTCCTGATGGAAATTACGCCTGTCCATTTGCAGGGCGAAAATCAGGAGCAGATGCTGACCGGTGCGGTGGTGATGTTGCGCTCCACTATCCGAATGGGACGCCAGCTGCAAAATATGACTACGCAGGATCTCAGCGCGTTTAGCCAGATTATTGCCGTCAGCGCCAAAATGAAACACGTGGTGGAACAGGCGCGCAAGCTGGCGACGTTGAGCGCGCCGCTGCTGATTACCGGTAATACCGGCACCGGCAAAGATCTCTTTGCTCATGCCTGCCACCTGGCAAGTCCGCGTGCGTCAAAACCGTATCTGGCGCTGAACTGCGCGTCAATTCCTGAAGATGCGGTTGAAAGCGAGCTGTTTGGCCATGCGCCGGAAGGTAAAAAAGGCTTCTTTGAGCAGGCGAATGGCGGTTCGGTTCTGTTAGATGAAATTGGCGAAATGTCGCCACGTATGCAGACCAAATTGCTGCGTTTTCTCAATGACGGCACATTCCGTCGCGTGGGAGAAGATCACGAAGTTCATGTTGATGTTCGCGTGATTTGCGCAACGCAAAAGAACCTTGTGGAACTGGTGCAGAAAGGACTTTTCCGTGAAGACCTCTATTATCGTCTTAATGTACTAACGCTAAACCTGCCGCCGCTGCGCGATTGCCCACAAGATATTATGCCGCTTACTGAACTGTTTGTGGCGCGTTTTGCCGACGAGCAGGGCGTGCCGCGTCCGAAACTGTCTGCAGATCTCAGCACGGTACTAACTCGTTATGGTTGGCCGGGCAACGTGCGTCAGCTTAAAAATGCGATCTACCGGGCGCTGACCCAGCTAGAAGGCTATGAGCTACGACCACAGGATATTTTGCTGCCGGATTACGATGCGACAACGGTTGCTGTCGGAGAAGAGGTGATGGAAGGGTCGCTGGATGAAATCACCAGCCGCTTTGAACGCTCCGTGTTGACGCAGCTGTATATGAATTATCCCAGCACGCGCAAGCTGGCCAAGCGCCTCGGCGTTTCGCATACTGCGATTGCTAACAAATTGCGTGAGTATGGACTGAGCCAGCAGAAAAAAAGCGAAGAGTAATGCCGTAAATGAAAATGCCTCCATGCGGAGGCATTTTTGTATGCAGACGCAGCTTACGCTTTCAGTACGTCCAGCGCAGCAGTGTAGTCTGGTTCGTTGGTGATTTCATTGACCAGCTGGCTGAAAACAACGTTATCATTTTCGTCAATAACGACCACGGCACGTGCGGCCAGGCCTTTCAGCGGGCCTTCAGCGATTTCAACACCGTAGTTTTTCAGGAATTCTGCGTTGCGCAGGGTGGACAGCGTGATAACGTTGCTCAGACCTTCCGCGCCGCAAAAACGAGAGTGGGCGAATGGCAGGTCGGCTGAGATGCACAGTACGACGGTATTGTCGATTTCTGTCGCCAGTTGGTTAAACTTACGTACCGATGCCGCGCAAACGCCGGTATCGATGCTTGGGAAAATATTCAGCACTTTGCGCTTGCCTGCGAACTGGCCCAGCGTAACGTCAGACAGGTCTTTAGCCACAAGGGTAAAAGCCTGAGCTTTGCTTCCAGCTTGAGGAATAGAGCCGGCAACTGCAACCGGGTTGCCCTGGAAATGAACGGTTTGTGACATGGTTATCTTCCTGTTTACATATAGTTAACGTCGAGGCTAGTTTATGCCATCAGCAGTTAACACGGCAAACGCTATTTGCGGATATCCGCTTCAGGGACTGCATTAAGGAAAACAAATGAGAACAGTTAAGGTATATGAGGAAGCCTGGCCGCTGCACACTCCCTTTGTCATTGCCCGTGGGAGCCGGACCGAAGCGCATGTGGTGGTTGTCGAAGTGGAAGAAAACGGCGTCACAGGTATAGGCGAGTGCACACCGTACCCGCGCTACGGTGAAAGCGATGCCTCAGTGCTGGCGCAAATTATGAGCATTGCGCCACAACTGGAAAACGGAATGACGCGTGAAGAGCTGCAAAAGCAGCTGCCAGCGGGGGCAGCGCGTAATGCCGTGGATTGCGCGTTGTGGGATCTAAGCGCGCGTCAACAGCAGCAGTCGCTGGCGGAATTAGTGGGAAGTGAACTGGCGGAAGTGGTGACTACGGCGCAAACCGTAGTGATTGGCTCGCCGGAACAAATGGCTGCGAGCGCGGCTGCGCTGTGGGAAAATGGCGCGAAATTGCTGAAAGTTAAACTGGATGCTCGCTTGATTAGTGAGCGAATGGTTGCCATTCGTGCGGCTGTTCCTGACGCCACGATTATTGTCGACGCCAACGAATCCTGGCGGGCAGAAGGCCTTGCGGCACGCTGTCAGCTGCTGGCTGATTTAGGGGTTGCGATGCTGGAGCAGCCGCTGCCGGCGCAGGATGATGCCGCGCTTGAGAATTTTGTACATCCGCTGCCCATCTGCGCAGATGAAAGCTGCCACACCCGTAGCAGTCTGAAAGCACTGCACGGACGCTATGAAATGGTTAATATCAAACTGGACAAAACAGGCGGCCTGACGGAAGCGCTCGCGCTGGCAACCGAAGCACGCGAGCAGGGATTTGCGCTGATGCTGGGCTGCATGCTGTGTACCTCCCGGGCGATCGGCGCGGCGTTACCCCTTACGCCACTGGTTAGCTTTGCGGATCTTGATGGCCCAACGTGGCTTGCCACCGATGCGGCGCCAGCCCTGCATTTTACGACCGGGCAGCTCCATCTCTAGGGTGCCAGCGCAGGAGATTGGACATGGCTAGCAGGTATTTTTCGCTCGCTTCATCCGATGAAATGGGCGGAAATTCGGCTGTTATACAGTGTAAGTTTAGGTCTGCGCACCAGCTACCAAAAGAGCCGGGCGTTTCATAACCCACACTGGTGACTAGAGGCAATTCAAACGATTGTGCCAGCCACGCGCCCAGCTCGCTGCTTCTGGGATCTTCAATACAGGCCAGTGGATCGTGAAAAGAGACTACCCAGGCGGGATGAATTCGGTGAATAAGCTGACACAATGCCTGGGTTTCTGGTTCCGAGCCCGGATGATCGCCGGTCAACAACACTACATCACGCTCTTCTGCGCTACTGTTCCAGCGATACACCGTTTCGCCTGCTTTCCAGTTTGCGGCGGGAAAGTTACGATTAAGATCGATGCCGTTCGCATTTGCGCGCAGCCCAAGCTGGCAACCGTCAGGGTTTACGGCTAGCACCACATGATGGCGACGCAGGGAAGGGTTAAGCGTACGCAATGCGCAGGAAAGGGTAACGACTGAGGAGTTTTCGTCGCCGTGAGTTCCCGCCAGTATCAGGCCGCTTTCACGATCGGCTGCCAGTGCAGGAAACCAGATTAGCGGTGCGCCTAACAATGAACGTCCGTAATGTTCGGTTCCAGGTGGGAATGCGCCGCGCTCGGCACGGGGACGGGTAACGGTCATAGTCATCTCTGAATGCTTGGATTGTTACTCGCAGTGTTGTGCAAAATGTATGGATAATCAAATCGTTTTCACACACTTATCTTTTCAGGTGTAATATCACTTTCTTGTCGGAAGTTAATTGCATTTCCTGCTGGCGATACAAATAATTACACATTCACTTAGTAGCCGGAATCGAGGGTATCTTATGCAGCATTCTGTTTCAGTAACCTGTTGTGCGTTGTTGGTTAGCAGCATTTCTTTATCCTGGGCTGCTGATGTTCCCAGCGGAACGGTACTGGCAGAGAAACAAGAACTGGTGCGTCATATAAAAGACGAACCGGCGTCGCTTGATCCGGCAAAGGCCGTCGGGCTCCCTGAGATTCAGGTAATTCGTGATTTATTTGAAGGGCTGGTCAACCAGAATGAGAAGGGTGAGATCGTACCTGGCGTCGCTACCCAGTGGAAGAGTAACGATAACCGCATCTGGACGTTTACGCTGCGCGACAATGCGCAATGGGCGGATGGTACGCCCGTAACGGCGCAGGATTTTGTCTACAGCTGGCAGCGTCTGGTTGATCCAAAAACGCTGTCGCCGTTTGCCTGGTTTGCTGCGCTGGCGGGCATTAATAATGCTCAGGCTATTATCGATGGCAAAGCCACGCCTGATAAACTTGGCGTTAGTGCTGTCGATGCACGGACATTGAAAGTTCAACTGGATAAACCGCTGCCCTGGTTTGCCAATCTGACGGCGAGTTTTGCATTTTATCCGGTACAAAAAGCCAACGTTGAGAGCGGCAAAGAGTGGACCAAACCGGGCAACCTGATTGGTAACGGCGCCTATGTGCTAAAAAATCGCGTCGTGAACGAAAAACTGGAAGTTGTCCCGAACACGCATTATTGGGACAACGCCAAAACAGTGCTGCAAAAAGTCACATTCCTGCCAATTAACCAGGAATCGGCAGCGACCAAGCGCTATCTTGCTGGTGATATTGATATCACGGAATCCTTCCCGAAAAATCTGTACCAGAAACTGTTGAAGGATATCCCGGGTCAGGTTTACACTCCGCCGCAGCTTGGTACTTATTATTATGCCTTTAATACCCAGAAGGGACCGACTGCCGATTCACGCGTGCGTCTGGCGCTCAGCATGACTATCGATCGTCGCCTGATGGCGGAGAAGGTGTTGGGTACCGGTGAGAAGCCTGCATGGCATTTTACGCCGGATGTAACGGCAGGATTTGTGCCGGAACCTTCACCGTTTGAGCAAATGAGTCAGGAAGAATTGAACGCGCAGGCGAAAACGCTGCTGCGTGCGGCGGGCTATGGTCCACAGAAACCGCTTAAACTGACGCTGCTGTACAACACCTCAGAAAATCATCAGAAGATTGCTATCGCAGTGGCTTCTATGTGGAAGAAAAACCTCGGTGTTGACGTGAGACTGCAGAACCAGGAATGGAAAACGTATATCGACAGCCGTAATACCGGTAATTTTGATGTGATCCGTGCCTCCTGGGTGGGCGACTACAATGAGCCTTCTACGTTCCTGTCATTATTAACATCGACCCATACGGGCAATATCTCCCGCTTTAATAATCCGGCATACGATAAAGTGTTGACCCAGGCTACTCTGGAGAATACAGAAAAAGCGCGGAATGCTGATTATAACGCTGCGGAGAAGATTCTGATGGAACAGGCACCTATTGCGCCGATCTATCAGTACACTAATGGGCGTTTAATTAAACCATGGCTGAAAGGGTATCCGATTACTAACCCTGAAGATGTGGCCTATAGCCGCACAATGTATATCGTTAAGCACTGACAGAGATAATGGCTGGTGTGATTTTGCATCAGCCATTCTACGTTTCCGGCGGTTGATGCTCACGGCAAATCAGCAACGAATCTTCTTCAGTTAATCCCTCTTTCATCAGATTACAAAATCCCTGACCATCAATTTTTTGGTGGAACCGACAGCTATGGCAAAGACCAAAGCCAGGCACATTGTTGGTCTTCTGGATCCCGCGTAACAGTTCTAACAGCAGCTCTCTGAGTACGCTCGCCCGTTCACCCATTGCCGATTCACCCTCCACTAAAAACGTGGGGGGCAGCAGGGCTTCCAGTAAGGTATTGGCAGACTCACTTAAGTGGAGATGGACGCTACGTTTATCACGGTCATCCGGCTTGCGAACAATCAACCCTTTGTTTTCCAACAGCTTCAGCGATTGCGACACGGTACCTTTGGTGAGACCAAGGTAGTCTGTCACGCCAAGCGGCGTATTGGAATAACGATTACAACGGGCCAGATACATTAACGCACTAAGTTGTACTGGCTGAAGATCCACCAGTAAAGGATGCTGGCGAAACCACATCCGTGTCAGGCTGGAAAGCCGGTCAAGTACGTCGAAAAGTGACATGTCGGGCATAACAAATCCTCCTCGGCATATAGTATCGATTAAAAACTATATTGACAAAGAATAAAAGCAACGTACTATAAATTATAGTATCGAATCGATACTATAATTTATAGGAGATGTATCATGACTAAAGCTCGTTTCTATCATGCAGGTTGCCCGGTTTGTGTTTCCGCAGAACAAACTCTTCTCCAGCACTTGTCTGCGGATGTTGAAATCGATGTGGTTCATCTGGGAGAGCATCCTGATCGGGTTGCCGAGGCTGAAGTGGCTGGCGTGAAATCTGTTCCGGCGCTGGTGATTGACGGCAATGTGCTGCATATTAATTTTGGCGCTCCCATCGAAGCGTTGAAATAGCTGGATAGTTCGGGAAGTTGCGTTGGCGATTTCCCGAATATACAAGACGTTGGGGAAGGTAACGCGATGAACACGACCGAAGAGTATCACCCGATAGATTGCGATTTTCATGATTATCTGGAAATCGCCTGCATGTACCACTATTGGTTGCGCATTGAACTAACGGATGGCACATGTTTTGATGCTAAAGCGTTGACGACGTGTACCACCGTGGAAAAAGAAGAATTTCTGGTAGTGGGGCAATCTGAAAATCAGCAAAAAATCCGTCTGGATTGTCTGTCAGCTATCACCGCGCTGACGCCAGGAGCGACGTTTAGCACAGTAAGTTTTCAGAGAGCCTGCCGCGGTTAGACGGTATAAATCCGAATGTCGTGCGCCTGGAATGCCGTGGCGTACTCTTTGCTGATGTTGTCCTCTACAACAATTACATCAATATTGCTGCTTTCGGTAACGACATATCGGGCGATGGCTGGGATTTTTTCAGCGGTTAGCGCGACGATAGTTTCATTACATTGTTTGATCACCGCTTTTTTGAACTCACAATCCGCGTAATCAAACCCCGTTAAGCCGGATTCAGGCGACATCGCACAGCCGCCAATAAATCCCTGATCGAATAAAATGTCCTGCACTTGTGCGATGGCGGAAGCTCCCACACACCCGCCTGAAGATCTCTGTACCGCGCCGCCCAGCATAATGACCTCAAACAGCGGTTTTTTTAGCAAAACGGCGGCAATCTCCGGTGAATTTGTCACCACGGTTAACGCCAGTTCGGCGGGCAGAGCTTCTGCCATCGCCAGATTGGTGCTACCCGTGTCGATAAAAATACAGCTTCCGGATTTGACCAGTCTGGCACATCGCTGCGCGATGTTGCTCTTTTTGGCCACATTAATACCCTTGCGCACGGCAATGTCTTCGGATTCAGGGAGTGCAATTACCGCGCCACCATAGACCTTCTTGCATACGCCATCTTTGCTCAATTCATGCAAGTCACGACGAATTGTATGTTCAGAAACGCCTAATCGGTTCGCGAGTTCAGAACAAATGACTCTGCCGTTTTCTTGCAGGATCTGATAGATAAGCGCCTGGCGCTGTTCCGGGAATGCGGCGTAATCGAGCATAGATACTCCAGGTAAAATAAACATCGAGCAATAAAGTGCATGATCGTGCATTATGATTAACGATGTCAACATCCCTTACAGGGATCGTACTATTCTGGATACAACGGGAAGAGGTTCGCTATGAAGATTGCGCATATGGCGTTATGGACACAGAATCTCGAGCAGCAAGCTCGCTTCTGGGTTTCATTTTTTGACGGTAAGATCAACGAGAAATACTGCAGTAAAACCAACCCTGGGTTTGAATCTTATTTTGTCAAAATTGGCGAGGATATTGCAATTGAGTTAATGACCAAACCGGGTCTTGTCGGGCAGCAACCTGACAATAATCGTTGCGGATGGGTACACCTCGCCATTTCTGTTGGCGGCAATGAAAATGTTGATGCCGTTGCAATGCAAGCGCAGGAACAGGGGATATTAGTCTCAGGTCCGCGCACTACGGGCGATGGTTATTACGAAGCGGTGATACGCGATCCGGACGGTAACCTGATTGAAATTGTGGCGTAGGGCTTAAAGCAAGCGCCATGGGATAAATCGTACGCTTATTATTAATGAACATGATTCATAAGTTTGTCCTTCTTTCCACCTCTAATCACCAGCCTGTCGAGTCTCTATAATTTTTATAGTTTTCAGCATCCGGTGGCGCATGCCGCCACCGTTTTGGAGAATCGAAATGCAAAATCAACTGAATACCGCGCCCAGCGCCAGCGCGGAGATTATGAATCAACAATTTGATGGTAACAGCGTCTTTCCGCGAGGCGAGAAAAATGAAGCTTTTGCGAAGTATTTCACTGGTGATAGCTATCTGCCCATGCTCTCCATGGAAGGTGTGGTAATTGGCAATGTCGCATTTGAACCGGGTTGTCGTAACTTCTGGCATGTTCATCATGAGGGCGGACAAATATTGCTGGTGACCGGGGGCAGAGGCTGGTATCAGGAATGGAATCAACCGGCGCGCGAGCTGGAAACCGGTGATGTCGTGCATATTCCCGCGGGAATGAAACATTGGCATGGCGCTGCGCGTGATAGTTGGTTTGCCCATATCGCCGTGGAAATCCCGGCCCCTGGCGCGTCGAACGAATGGCTGGAACCGGTTAGCGACGCTGAGTACAACCTGCTGCCCTGAACTATGCTGGTTCTGGTAACACCTAATCCCTGAGGAGATCTCAATGGTCATGAACGTGAAGGGTTATGCTGCTCTGGCAGTGAAAGAAGATTTAGTCCCCCATAGTTTTGTTCGTCGTGACCCGCGTGAAGATGATGTGGTTATCGATATTTTATACAGCGGTGTTTGCCACTCGGATATCCACAACGCCTACAACGATTGGGGTGGTGCTAAATATCCGATGGTACCAGGGCATGAAATCATTGGCCGCGTGGTGCATGTTGGTAAATCGGTAACGAAATTCAACGTGGGCGATCTCGCAGGGGTAGGCTGCATGGTTGATTCATGTCAACACTGTAGCGCCTGTGAACAAGGGCTGGAACAATATTGCGAAGAAGGCAACACGCTAACGTATAACGATATCGACCGTCATGACGGTCTGCCCACTTTCGGCGGCTATTCTGACAAAATTGTCGTTACTGAAAAGTTTGTGGTGAAGGTTCCTGAAGGGATCGATTTACGCGGTGCGGCACCGCTGCTCTGCGCCGGGATCACGACATGGTCGCCTCTGCGCCACTGGCAGGTAGGCGAGGGCAGTAAAGTCGCGGTTGTTGGTCTGGGGGGACTTGGGCATATGGCAATCAAACTTGCAAATGCTCTGGGCGCGGAAGTTACGCTGTTTACGCGTTCACCGGGCAAAGAAGCTGATGCCAGACGTTTGGGTGCCAGTCATGTTGTGCTTTCCACTGACAGTGAGCAGATGAAAGCGACAGCGAATCAGTTTGATCTGATTATCGATACTGTGCCCTACGTTCATGACCTGAACCCGTATATCCCAACCATGGCACTAAGCGGTACGCTGGTGCTGGTTGGTTATCTCGGTGCGTTGGATCCGTTTCTGAATACGGTTCCCCTGATCCTTGGACGTAGGTCTGTGGCGGGTTCAGTTATTGGCGGTATTGCCGAAACGCAAGAGATGCTCGATTTTTGCGGTCAGCATGGTATTACCGCCGATGTCGAAGTGATCAATATTCAGGATATTAATCATGCCTGGCAGCGGATGTTGAAAAGCGATGCGAAATACCGCTTTGTAATTGATATTGCCTCATTGAAATAAGTACAAAAAAGACGCGGACTTCCGCGTCTTTTTTGTTAGTGTGTCGACGGCGATGCTTCAGGATTATCCATATACAGCGTCTGGCTGGGGAACGCAAAGTCGGCGCCATTTGCCTGGACTATCGTGATAATCTTTAAATAAACGTCTTGCTGTACCGCGAGCCATTCCTTCCAGACGGTGGTTTTCGTGAAGCAATACACCATGATATTCAACGATGAATCGGCAAATTCATTAAAATAGACCAACAGAGTTTGTTTCTGGTCTATTCCTGGGTGGTTTTGCAGCATTTCTCTGACCGACTCGACAACAGCACCGACTTTATCGGCATCCTCATATCGTAACCCGATCACCGTTTTAATACGCCGGTTGGTCATGCGCCCTGGATTTTCTACGCTGATGGAGGAGAAAATCGAGTTTGGCACATACAACGGACGATGGTCGAAGGTGTTTATTTTAGTCATTCGCCAGCCAATTTCGGCCACAGTGCCTTCAATATTGCGGTCCGGGGAGCGGATCCAGTCGCCGATGCTAAACGGTCTGTCGAAATAGAGCATAATGCCTGAGAAGAAGTTGCTCAGAATATCTTTCCCCGCCATACCCACAGCGATACCGCCAATGCCGCCAAAGGTTAACAGGCCGGATAAGCTCATACCGAAGTGTTCGCCATACAGTAAAATGATGGCAACCACGATAGTAATCTTGATGATACGCGACAGGATCCTCGCGCTGGTGATATCTCTGCCTTTATTAATCTGCGTCTTTTCAAACTGATTAATCACCAGAAAAAGCTTGATCGTCAGGATTAACGCAATCAATGAGGTGCAGATAAAGTCGACCACGCTGGGGGAGATAAATTTCAGGCTGTAACTTTCGATAACGTTATTAGCAATGCTGCCAAACGTCCCAATGATAATGGCATAGACAAAAAATTGTGCGGCATGAAATATGAATCCTTTGCAGCGACGCTCTCCACGATGATACCAGACGCTCATCAGGACCAGCGCGGCACAGCTGCTGAGAATTACCGTCAAATTAAACGCATTATTCATAAACAGTTCAGCGATCATGATTCTTCCTGGCAACTCCATGTTATCTAAATATCATCTGACATCTTAATCCCCAGATATTTTACTCAGTTAGGGCGGTCAGATCATTAATCAAAAGGAGAGATAAATAATGCAATCAGCGTTATTTTCAGCGAAATAATGCTGACGTCAACCCTGTATGCGGTTTATGTAGCAGACAGTCAGTTGATGTCATGGTATTGTTAGCGCAAAGTAACAAGGTTTTCATCTGCAAAAGGACAGTACTATGATCATGGCTAAGCTGAAAACAGCGAAGGGACGGAAGTTTCTGTTGTGCCTGCTTGGAGTGTTTATTATCGCAGCGTCGGTCGTGACGCGCGCGACGATCGGCGGCGTTATTGAACAGTATGACATTCCGCTATCCGACTGGACCGCTTCAATGTATGCCATTCAATCTGCAATGATTTGTGTCTACAGCATGGTGTTTACGATTCTGTTGGCTATCCCGCTTGGTATCTATTTCCTCGGCGGCGAGGAGCAACACTAGGCGTTTAAAATGCCGGATGATATCGCCATCCGGCATTTTATTATGTGGTTAATCGTCTTCTTCGTCGTCCAGTTCAACTGGCGTCTGATATTCATCTGGCTTGATGACCAGCAGGTCACAGCGTAGATGATCGATAACCTGTTCCGCGGTATTACCAAGGAACGCGGCAGAAATACCGGTACGTCCGACGGTCCCCAATACCACAATACCTGCCTGTAAGTGCTCAGCTAAATCAGGAATGACCTCTTCAGGTAAGCCTTTTTCAACGTGCGTCACTTTCTCATCAATACTGAATTTCTGGCGTAGCGCCTTCATGGCCAGCAGATGCTGTCCACGGATTGCGTCGTTATAAACGCTGGGATCAAATTCAGGCAGTTCAATCGCGATGTTGATTGGCGTAACAGGGTAGGCGCCTACCAGATGCACTTCGGTATGGTTAACCTGTTCTGCAAGCTGTAGCGTCTCTTTGACCAGTTTTTCATTGAGCGCGTTGTGATAAGCCTCTTCACTGGCGAGGTTTACTGCAACCAGTGCTTTACCCCCTTCAGGCCATGGCTGGTCTTTCACCATCCATACCGGACTTGGACATTTACGCAATAAATGCCAGTCGGTTGGTGTAAATATTACGGCTTCGAGGCGGTCGTGTTGGTGCGCCATCTTGAGGACCAGGTCATGCTTGGCGCTGATGACTTCCTGGATGATGGCTTCAAAGGGTCGGTTATGCCAGACCACTTTAATCTCCAGAGGGATCCCTGCTTCGATATAGTATTTCGCTTGTTCACGTATCCATGCAGTTCGCTGGCTGATAACCCCCTGACGCATTGCCGTACGCTCATCGGGCGACAGCAGGGTAGTCATCTCATAGGAAAAGTCATAGATCGGCAAAAAGGCTTTAATTTTGCCACCAATCCGTTGATGCAAATAAACAGCTCGCCGTAATGCTGGTTGATCGTCCTGGTTCGGGTCGATGACGACCAGCATATTTTTATACATAGCCATACAGGGTCTCCTTACAACTGTCATCGCAGTTTGTAACTAAAAGAGTAACCCAATAATGTGGTTTGAAACAGGGAATAACCTCCTGCCAGATCAATAAATCGGGATAATTTAGCGATTTGACAGAAGGATAACAGAGAGGCTTGCGGAAAGATTACGCAACGTTACGCGTGTGGCCGGCAAGAACCGCCAGCGCGTCGCTGTTCTCAATAGTGATGTACTTGCCTTTCACCGCCAGCATGCCGCTTTTCTGGAAACGACCCAGCAGGCGGCTGATGGTTTCAACCGTCAGACCGAGGTAGTTACCGATGTCGCCACGGGTCATGGTCAGGCGAAATTCACGAGGCGAGAATCCACGCTGGGCGAAGCGACGAGACAGATTATAGATAAAGGCCGCCAGGCGCTCTTCAGCGTTTTTCTTCGACAACAACAGGATCATATCCTGGTCGCCTTTGATTTCACCGCTCATCAGACGCATCATCTGCTGACGCAGGTTCGGCATCTTGCCGGACAGGTCATCCAGCGTTTCAAAAGGAATTTCGCATACCATTGAGGTTTCCAGCGCCTGAGCAAAGCTCGGGTGATGTCCGCTGCCAATCGCGTCAAAACCGACCAGATCGCCCGCCAGATGGAAGCCAGTAATCTGCTCATCGCCTTGTTCGGTAATGGTATAGCTTTTAATCGTTCCTGAGCGGATAGCATAGAGTGATTTAAGCTCATCACCTGCTTTAAAGAGCGTCTGCCCCTTTTGGATAGGCTTTTTGCGCTCGATGATGTTATCGAGCTGGTCAAGCTCATGCTCGTTAAGTGTGAACGGGATGCAAAGCTGGCTGATGCTGCAATCCTGGCAATGGATAGCACAACCGCCAGACTGAATGCGCCGTATAATTCGCTTTTCCGGGATCATAGGTCTGCTCAAGCCGTAATTGATATTTGTCAATTTTAACATCTTTTTGGTGAGCACGTAAGCCTGAGCTACTCCCAATAGAGAATAATTCAGGCATAACTGGAGTGAATGTTTGTATCTGCTTGATTAACCACAATTAATTTGTGGTCACATTATGCGGAAGTGTGATGGATAAGGCATTAATTGCCTGGAATCTAGAGTAGCAAATAACCTTCGTGACGCAATAACCACTCTTTTCGTTGTACGCCACCGGCATATCCGGTCATGGTGCCGTTACGTCCAATGACGCGATGACAGGGGACCACAATGCTTACTGGATTGGAGCCATTAGCTGCGCCGACGGCTCTTGCAGCACCGGGGCGTCCCAACTGTTCGGCCAGTTGACCATAATGCATGACCTGCCCGCAGGGGATAGTGCGTAACGCTTGCCAGACTTCACGCTGGAAAGGCGTCCCAGCGGTTGCCGTTTCCAGCGTGTCAATGATGCTGAGGTTTCCGGCAAAATACTCAGCGAGTTTGTCGCTTAATCCACCTGGGTTTTTGGCGGTAATGCGCTGATAACCTTCTGTGCGGTAATGAATATCCAGCAATTGTTCCATGCGATCGCTGTGCTGATCCCATTCCACTGCGCGCAGGCGAAATTGCTCATCACAAATAACCCACAGCGGGCCCAGCGGCGTGTCGATGGTGTCTTCCAGTAAGTTAAGCATCCGTTTCTCTCATTACAGCATTCAGGCGAGGCTACACATTATCACGCCAGTGACCGTCGCAGCTATACCTCTAAAAATGGATATCAACTTGTCGTGAGTAGATCGGTTCAGCGCGACGGATCCGGTTAATTATTGGAAATAACCGTAAACCGTTACCGGTATAGTTGTCGGTATAATAGTGCGCGGTTATGATAATGCCTGTCGCAATACGCTGGAGGATGAAACATGAACCTTGATGATGCATCGTTGTTTCTTGACGCTATGGGGGATGTTCAACCGCTGAAAAGCCATACCGATGTACACTGGCAGCCCATGCGCAATCTTCGCACTCCGGCGCGTATCGATACGCTTCAACTGGATAATTTTCTCTCGACAGGATTTCTCGATATTGTCCCGTTAAGTGTGCCGCTCGAGTTTCGTCGCGAAGGTTTACAGAACGGTGTGACTGACAAACTGCGAAACGGAAAATACCCGCAGCAGGCGAGTCTTAATCTTATTCGCCAACCTGTTGAAACATGTCGTCAGATGCTCTTTAGCTTTATTATGCAGGCGCAGCAAGAAGGGTTGCGTAACGTGCTGGTGATACACGGCAAGGGACGTGACGATAATTCTCATGCCAATATTATTCGCAGCTACGTAGCGCGCTGGTTGACGGAATTTGACGACGTGCAAGCATACTGCGCCGCACTGCCGCATCACGGCGGCAGCGGGGCATGCTATGTGGCATTGCGTAAAACCGCGCAGGCAAAACAGGATAACTGGGAGCGTCACGCTAAACGTAGTCGCTGAACGACGTAAACATCAGGCGGCCAGCACTCTGTTCCTGCCTTCGTTCTTGGCTTTGTACAACGCGTCGTCAACACGTTTGAATAACTCATCAATACTTTCATTTGTTTCGTGCCGTGCTACACCAATGCTGACGGTAAAGCGGGGAAGGCCAGGGAGAGTCACCTTTGCCACTGTCGCACGGATCACTTCTGCGAGATTGAGAGCGACATCCAGCGACGTTCGTGGCAGGAGCAGCACAAATTCTTCACCACCCCAGCGAAAAATAAGATCGTCTTTTCGCGCACAGGATTCCAGGGTACGTGCCAGAGCACACAGCACTTCGTCGCCTTTTAAATGGCCAAACAGATCGTTAATGCTTTTAAAACGATCCGTATCGATCAACAACAGGCTGTAGTCCTGCGTCAATGATATCGCATGCGTCTGTTCCGGTTCGGTTACCTGATAAAAATGTCGGCGGTTAAGTAATCCCGTTAAAACATCTCGCAGGGCCGCACGCTCCAGCTCCTGTTCCAGCCGCTTTTGTTCGGTAATGTCATGAATAATGCACAACATCAGTTTATTACCGTAAATTTCGATCGGTCCGGCGTAGGTTTGCACATGACGGGAAGTCCCATCAGCCAGTTTATGGACAAAATGCAAAGGTTTATGGCCGCCGGGCAGATGGGCGATTTCATGCATCACCGGAAGTATATGGCGGCCCAGCATATTGATTTCCCATGTATGTTTCTGACACATCACATCATGAGTGTATCCATAAAAATTGAGCGCACTGAGGTTTGCATCCACGATCAACCCATCGCGTGACGGATCAATAAGTAACATTGGCGCGGAATTAGTCTGGAAGAAGCGTGCATAAAATCCCTGCTTTTTCCGCTGATAGGTTGCTGAACGGCTCGCTTTCAGACCCTGTGCAGTAGGCGTCTCAATGCCTTCGAAAAGGATGACTTCACCCATGCCTGGTAGGGGTTTAATGGAAAGGCGACTTGCCATCGCAATCTCTTCACCTTCGCGGTAAACCGTGAGAATTTCCACTACATGGTGATGATTTCTCAAGTCGCTGAGATACATAGTTAAATCATTTTGAGCATGCGTTGAAAATGTTCCCTTGCGGAGCGGGGAAAAACAGAGACCCTGCATTAGCTCCCGTGCAACGTTATTAGCGAACACCAGCTCTTCGGTATGTGGCAAAACAATCCACACCGGAATGGTTAATAAATCCAGTGAATGCAGCTCGGTTGTGCTCATCGATAATCCCGTTATTTTTATCTGCTGTGTTGCCTGTTAAATGGCGAATATTTTTAGATATTACGTCTCACAATGTTATTGATTGTCGGTGAGACAAGGGGGGTACAACTGGCTTTTGCTTGATGCTGTTTTCTTGTTGTATCAGTTCATGAATCTTATGTGCTGGCAGCGGTTTTGCAAACAAGAAACCTTGCAGCATGCTACACCCCATCTGAGTAAGGAGTATTTCCTGTTCCTGGGTTTCTATTCCTTCTGCCACCACACGCATATTCATGGAGTGAGCTATGTCAATAATGGTAGACACAATTTTTGTGTTTTTGCTGTTCTCGCTGATATCTTTGACAAATATCCTGTCAATTTTTAATTCGCGCGCCGGAAGAGACTTCAGCATCAATATATTTGAATAACCTGTACCGAAATCATCAATAGATACGGTGATCCCCAAAGCAGAAAAAGCATTCAGGACTTCCACACTGCGTTTCAAATTTTTAAGGGCGGTGCTTTCAGTGAGTTCCAGCGTGAGGCAGGCAGGTGACAGTTGATACTGCGCCAGGGCATTACAAACAACATCAATAATATCATGCTGTTCAAACTGGGCGGGTGAGAGGTTAACGGCGAGCGTCCATTCTGTATTTCCCTGTAATTTCCATTGATGCAACTGCAGGCATGCCTGCTGGATAACCCATTTCCCAACGGGAATAATCAGGCCCGTATCTTCCAACGCAGAAAGAAATTCGGCTGGCAGCAGCATGCCGCGTTCCGGATGATGCCAGCGTAATAACGCTTCAAAACCGGTCAGGGAATGATCTCCAGCGGTATATTTAGGCTGATACCATAGCTCAAACTGGTTGCGTTCAAGCGCTTGCGACAATTCTTGTAAAAATGTCGGCGGTGTATCCGCGATAGCTTCCATTTCCGGATGATAAATAGCCCAGCCGTTTCTGCCCGCCTGTTTGACATGATACATCGCCATATCGGCCTTCACTTTTAGCTCATGTAACGTTGAGCCATGCTCAGGGTAAATACTGCTCCCCGCACTTAACGAAACCCGAATGGTATGTCCGAACAAGGTAAAGGGTTCACCGATCACATCGGCAATCCGCGTCAGCAGGGCGGAGATATCCTGCTGGTTGCAGTCTGGAACCAGTAGGATAAATTCATCGCCCCCCAGTCTTGCCAGCGTCATTGAGTCATCAAGGCAAGTGAAGATTCGCTGTGTACTGGCTATCAGTAGCTGATCGCCAATGTGATGTCCCCAGGTATCGTTAACGACTTTAAAACGATCGAGGTCGATAAATACCAACGCGAAATGCTGCTGATGCAGTTTAGAATGCCGCAGGCAGGCCAGTAAGCAGGTGTCTATTTGCGTACGATTAGCGAGACCGGTCAGCGCGTCGAAGTGAACCTGATGCTTAAGCTGGCAGTTCAACTGATGCAGATTGTCAGCCAGTCGGGAGGTACGGAGTTGCGAATCCACCATCGAAACCACCAGCATGATCCCCAAAATAACAAGCGTGACGGCGCAGACCCAGATAGAAAGTTCCAGCGTGCTGAGACCATCGTGCGCAGTGTGTCCAAAATGGGTGAACGTAGCTGCTCCCATACCGGTGTAATGCATAGAGGCTATTGCCAGCGCCATAATAAAGGCAGCAATAAGCCGATTTATTAGCGCTCGACGGCTATTTTGGCGTAAGTGAAAGGCCAGCCACAAACCCACGCCAGACGCAGCGACGGCAATAATCACGGAGAGCAGGATCAGCGAGCGATCCCAGGTAATAGCCACATGTTCGATAACGGCATACATACCAACGTAGTGCATTGTAACAACACCGGCACTTAATATGCTGGTAGCAATGAGCAGGCGTTTTGTTGATAGCGTATTACCAGAAATGGCGATATTGATGGCGACTGTCGCAGAAATGAGCGCAATAAAGAACGAAAACGCGGTGAGGGATAAATGGTAATTTATTGGCATACTCATTTTCATGGCCAGCATACCGATAAAATGCATCGACCAGATCCCCATACCCAGCGTAGCGCCGCCAGAGAGTCGCCAGAAGGTAGATTCACGTCTGCTGGAAATTGCCACTTTGCCCGCGCTGTCGAGAGCAATAAAGGAGGCAATAAACGCGACAATAAAGGAAATCCCAATCAATACAGGGTCCCACGACACGTGCAACATCTTACTACCTATCAAAAAAAAGACGTGATGATAAATTTAGCAGGTTTTGTCCAGTTAACCTGATAAAACCTGGGATGTTCTTGTGTTTTTACAATGACTATTAGGGGGAAGGGGCAAACATCGAAAATGATAGACCTTTACTTATACAAATATTCATCAAATTTATAATTCTGTGCATTTTATGTACACGACGTGCTTGCCATCACAATAATCTAACGACAAGCGCCAGCATCATCCTTTGCAGGATAAAGCACCTGGTTAATGTAAATTAATAGTGTGATTGCCTGTCTTAAGTGAAAGGATTGCAGACTCTCATTGAAAGTTCGTCTTTCGTCTCCGCGTTATGGAAATCTGCATTGCAGATGCTATAAAAAATAATATCCACGTTATTTCTTAGCGCACAGGACTAAAATGTTAAATGATATTAGCGTCAGAACCTTTATTATTTTATTTCTGCTCATTACGGCGGTCGCTCTCAATGTTTTTGAAATAATATTTTCCGCTCCCCCGGTAATTATCATTGGAACTAATTTGGTCAGTTTTACTTCTATATTATGTTTGTGGTGGTACATGACGAAATATTTAGTCGTGCCAATTAATACGGTTAAAAGAAGCATTGAGGAGGTAACCTCCGGGAATCTGGCGATTAGTATTCCAGAGTTTGGCAATAACTGTGCGGGAAGATTAATACCGGGCATTAATAGTTTATCAAGTAATATTTCAACACTCGTTAATGAGATCAGAACATCTTCACAAACGGCGATGGCGCTCTCTGAACAGCTCGCGGAACGCAGCGCTGAGTTATCAGTAAAAACAGAGCAGCAATCCGGAGCATTAATGCAAACGGCTGCCAACATGGATGAAATAGCGGTCAGCACGCGTAACAATGCAGAGAATACGCAAATGGCGAGTGCTAAGGCCAATATTGCAACACTATCTGCCCGGCAGGGCGGTGATTTAATGGTGCAGGTCGCAACCAATATGCAGTCGATCACCGAGTGCGCCCAGCAGATGACAGAAATTATTACCCTGATAGATGGTATAGCATTCCAGACAAATATTCTGGCATTGAATGCCGCCGTAGAAGCGGCGAGAGCGGGAGAACATGGCAAAGGTTTTTCCGTGGTGGCCGGAGAGGTACGAATGCTCGCGCACCGTAGCGCAGATGCCGCTAAGAATATTAAACATCTGATTGCCCAAACTCATGAAAACGTTCAGCAAGGCGCGGCTATTGTGCGTGAAGCTGAAAAAAATATGCAGGATATTGTTGGTGGCGCCGGGCAATTAAACCAACTGATGGGCGAGATATTAACCACTACGCAGGAGCAGGAGAAAGGGATCATCAGTATTACTCATGCGCTCGCGGAACTGGAAAACGTTACCCAGAGTAACGCCATTATGGTGGATGAGCTGTCTGACTCTTCGGATATTCTGAA
This sequence comes from Citrobacter sp. Cf116, assembly GCF_030336505.1. Classification (NCBI taxonomy): domain Bacteria; kingdom Pseudomonadati; phylum Pseudomonadota; class Gammaproteobacteria; order Enterobacterales; family Enterobacteriaceae; genus Citrobacter; species Citrobacter sp. Cf116. Next base: position 256,905 of record NZ_JAOWEQ010000037.1, read on the forward strand.
AAATCAAGTGACTGACCTCCAGTCGCGAACGCACAAGTTTCGTTTAAGTCACGCTTTTGAATCTGAGAGACGCCAGCGGGCTTAACAGGGTGCCTCGTAACAAGCGCCACATTTGTCGGCGCTTTTTTGTTATCAGATACTTTTATGAGTCATTTCAGCACAATGGGACAATGAGATATTGCTTAACATATTCTGACGGCTAGACTAACGAAAAAAGCTGAATGTTTGTGGAGGCGCTGTGGAAGCCATTAAGGGAACGGATGTTAATGTGCCGGATGCCGTGTTTGCCTGGCTGTTGGATGGGCGTGGTGGGGTGAAACCACTGGAAGATAACGATGTTATCGACACTCAGCATCCCTGCTGGCTGCATCTTAATTATACTCATCCTGAAAGTGCGCAATGGCTGGCGACAACGCCCTTACTTCCCAATAACGTGCGTGATGCGCTGGCGGGTGAAAGCACGCGCCCGCGTGTCAGCAGGGTAGGAGAAGGTACGTTAATTACGCTGCGCTGTATCAACGGCAGCACCGACGAGCGGCCTGACCAACTGGTAGCGATGCGTTTATATATGGATGAACGTCTGATTGTCTCAACGCGTCAGCGCAAAGTGCTGGCACTGGATGACGTGGTCAGCGACCTCCAGGAAGGTACAGGGCCGGTTGATTGTGGCGGTTGGCTGGTGGATGTTTGTGATGCGCTGACCGATCATGCCAGCGAATTTATCGAACAGTTGCACGACAAAATTATCGATCTGGAAGATAACCTGCTCGATCAGCAGATCCCGCCGCGTGGCTTCCTGGCATTACTGCGTAAGCAGTTAATTGTGATGCGCCGTTATATGGCGCCACAGCGTGATGTCTATGCCCGCCTGGCGAGCGAACGGTTGTCCTGGATGACTGACGACCATCGGCGACGGATGCAGGATATCGCTGACAGGTTGGGGAGAGGACTGGATGAAATCGATGCCTGTATTGCCAGGACCGGTATCATGGCGGATGAAATTGCGCAGGTGATGCAGGAGTCTCTGGCTCGCCGAACGTATACAATGTCATTGATGGCAATGGTTTTTCTTCCCAGCACATTCTTAACCGGGCTTTTCGGCGTTAACCTCGGCGGTATCCCTGGCGGTGGTTGGCAGTTCGGTTTCTCACTTTTTTGTATTCTGTTAGTGGTCCTGATTGGTGGTGTTACTTTATGGTTGCATCGTAGTAAATGGTTGTAACAACAACGTTTTTTAGTGACTTTTGCGCATGAAAACGTCCTGAATTTTGAGCGAGGTCAATAAACCATCTACCTATTCGGGGCAATATCTCTCTCGCAGGTGAATGCAACGTCAAGCGATGGGCGTTGCGCTCCATATTGTCTTACTTCCTTTTTTGAATTACTGCATAGCACAATTGATTCGTACGACGCCGACTTAGATTAGTCGGCTTTTTTTTGCCTGCAGGAAATCAGCGTCTACCCTAAAAGAGTCAACCTGAATGACTGGAGGAGTATATGACCTGTCTGATTGCAACTGCGCACACGGATTCGCTCCCGACTGACCCGGTTCCCATTCCTCGCCCGCAGCCAATGCCGGATCCGCCGCCGGATGAAGAACCTATTAAATTGTCGCATCGTGGGCGTAGATCTGCGAGGATACGCGCCTGCTGAATGTGAGTTTTTACCGCGAGATTAAATTGTGACCGCTTTTTCAACCCTGAATGTTTTACCTGCTGCTCAACTCGAGAACCTTAACGAGCTGGGTTATCTTGAAATGACGCCTGTTCAGGCTGCTGCATTACCGGCAATCCTGGCGGGTAAAGATGTTCGCGTGCAGGCTAAAACCGGCAGTGGCAAAACGGCTGCTTTTGGTCTTGGGCTATTACAGCATATTGATGCCGCGCTGTTTCAGACGCAGTCTCTGGTGCTGTGCCCAACCCGAGAGCTTGCCGACCAGGTGGCGGGTGAACTGCGTCGTTTAGCGCGCTTTCTGCCAAACACCAAGATCTTAACGCTGTGCGGTGGGCAGCCCTTTGGCGCACAGCGTGACTCTCTGCAGCATGCGCCTCATATTATTGTCGCCACGCCGGGGCGTTTACTCGACCACCTGCAAAAAGGCACCGTTTCTCTGGAAGCCCTGAATACGCTGGTTATGGATGAAGCCGACCGCATGCTGGATATGGGCTTTAGCGATGCAATTGATGATGTCATTCGCTTTGCACCAGCTTCTCGCCAGACCTTGCTGTTTTCTGCGACCTGGCCGGAAGCCATTGCCGCTATCAGTGGCCGGGTGCAACAAAATCCATTAACCATTGAAATTGATACGGTCGATGCGTTACCGGCGATTGAACAGCAGTTTTTCGAAACCTCCAGCCACGGAAAAATTCCGCTGCTGCAAAAATTGCTCAGCCAGCATCAGCCTGCTTCATGCGTCGTTTTTTGCAACACCAAAAAAGACTGTCAGGCCGTGTGTGACGCATTGAATGCGGCGGGGCAAAGCGCACTTTCACTGCATGGCGATCTTGAACAGCGCGATCGCGACCAGACGCTGGTGCGTTTTGCCAACGGCAGCGCACGCGTTCTGGTTGCCACCGATGTGGCCGCACGTGGCCTGGATATTAAATCACTCGAACTGGTAGTTAACTTCGAACTGGCGTGGGATCCGGAGGTTCATGTCCATCGTATCGGACGTACCGCGCGAGCCGGTAACAGCGGTCTGGCGATTAGTTTCTGTGCGCCGGAAGAAGCACAGCGTGCCAATATTCTTTCTGAAATGCTGCAATTGAAGCTGAACTGGCTGCCAGCGCCAGCTAACGTGTCAATCCTGCCGCTGGAAGCAGAGATGGCGACATTATGCATTGATGGTGGCAAAAAGGCTAAAATGCGTCCTGGTGATGTTCTGGGGGCTCTGACCGGTGATATTGGCCTGGATGGCGCCGATATCGGCAAAATTGCCGTTCATCCAGCACACGTCTATGTCGCCGTTCGCCAGAACATAGCGCACAAGGCGTGGAAACAATTGCAAAACGGTAAGATTAAAGGCAAGACTTGCCGAGTTCGTTTATTGAAATAAATACCCATTGGAGTGCCTGATGGCGCTCCGCTTATCAGGCCTACAACGGGTATATGCTCGTTGTAGGCCTGATAGGGCGTTTACATAATCGACTTACTTCACTTCCACCACGTTCAGGCGTAACTCATCCAGTTGAGCATCATCTTCTTCTGGCTGCCAGCCCGCAGGCTGTAGCGGGATCTCTTCACGATCGAACGCTAAATCACCGCCGTCCACAACCTCTGAACCGTGCTTAATGCCTTTAAAATCGAACAGATTGATATCGCTCAGATGTGAAGGCACAACGTTCTGCATCGCACTGAACATGGTTTCAATCCGACCTGGATAGCGTTTGTCCCAGTCACGCAGCATGTCAGCAATGACCTGACGCTGCAGGTTAGGCTGTGAGCCGCACAGATTGCACGGAATAATCGGGAAACCTTTCGCTTCGGAGAAGCGCTCGATATCTTTCTCACGGCAGTAAGCCAGCGGGCGGATCACGATGTGCTTACCGTCATCACTCATCAGCTTCGGCGGCATACCTTTCATTTTTCCGCCGTAGAACATGTTTAAAAACAGCGTTTGCAGGATGTCGTCGCGATGGTGGCCGAGCGCAATCTTGGTGGCACCTAACTCGGTTGCCGTACGGTACAGAATACCGCGACGCAAGCGAGAGCAGAGCGAGCAGGTCGTTTTGCCTTCAGGGATTTTGTCTTTGACGATCCCGTAAGTGTTTTCTTCGACAATCTTGTACTCAACGCCCAGCTGTTCCAGATACTCCGGCAGAATGTGTTCTGGGAAGCCGGGTTGTTTTTGATCGAGGTTAACCGCAACCAAGGAAAAACTGATCGGGGCGCTTTGCTGCAAATTACGCAGGATCTCCAGCATGGTATAGCTGTCTTTCCCGCCGGAAAGACACACCATAATGCGATCGCCGTCTTCGATCATATTGAAGTCGGCAATGGCTTCGCCCACGTTACGACGCAGACGTTTTTGCAATTTGTTCAGGTTGTATTGTTCTTTCTTGCTAATATCTTGATTTTGCGACATTTAATAGAGGCTCAATTCATAGTGTGGCATCAGAAGAGTATGCATCACGCCGGATAGTCCGGCAAAAGAAGTCTGATATAAAAACTGTGGCGTGTATGGTACGGATAAGCGGGAAAAATGTCAGCACATTTAGGACAGGAATCGTGGGGTATAAGTGGTAGAAACAAAAAGCCCGCAGCGATGTGCGGGCCTGAAAGCTTAGCGGACTACCAGTACCGAACACTCCGCATGACGCACTACTGCTGCGGCGTTAGAGCCCAGCAGGTAGGTGGTGATGTCAGGTCGGTGTGAGGCAATAATGACCATATCAGCCGGTAATTTTTTGGCGATCTCCAGAATCTTATCTTTCGGCGCACCTTCTGCGACATGAATGTGCACTCTGTCCGTTGGGATATTGAACTTCTTGATAATCTCTTCCAGTTGAGATTTTGCTTCGGCTTTCAGATCGTCCATGGCCGGTAACTCTGCCGAGTAGGCCAGTCCCAGAGAAGCGTAATAGGGCAGTGACGGAATTACGGTCAGAAAATGGACCTGCGCATCGTCAATTTTGGCCTCTGCTTCAACATGGGCAATAACGCGTTGAGTTAATTCTGAGTCTGAAATATCGATGGGTACAAGAATCGTTCTGTTCATAAAACCTCCTGTTTAAGTATCCACCTAAAGCTTACCGCGTAATGGCACTTTATGTACAATGACAAAGATCACATTTTGGCATCACTTTATTTTGATTTCAGGAAACTTGCCTTTTATTACGCCGTCGTAAAATCGACCTTTCGAGACCACGCTCAGGAAATCACGAAAAATACGGGCAGGGACAGGCTGATATTGCAGGGTAGCCAATTGGTGAAAGCGAATTTCCAGCGTGTGAGAGGATTCGTCATAGCCGACGGATGCAATACGGGATGATTTTACAGGATGATGATTCATTGCAGGTATCCTCTACTACAGGTCTTAATGCAAGATATCATCTATCAAAGGCGTGTTTTAATACAATAGATATAATATTTCGATCTGGATAAAACAGATTGGTTATCAAAGAAAGAATAGCCCGCTGTTGCCAGCGGGCTGACGGATTAGAACTGGTAAACCAGACCTAATGCAACTACGTCATCAGTAGAGATGTTGTTACGAGTGTAGAAGCTGTCGTCTTCGTCCAGCAGGTTGATTTTGTAATCAACATAGGTGGACATGTTTTTGTTGAAGTAGTAGGTAGCGCCGATATCAGCATATTTAACCAGGTCTTTGTCACCGTCGGTAGCGTTCAGATCTTTACCTTTAGACATCAGGAAAGACACAGCCGGACGCAGACCGAAATCGAACTGGTACTGTGCAGTGACTTCGAAGTTCTGAGTTTTGTTCGCCACGCCGCTGTCGCCGTACGGAGTCATGTTACGGGTTTCGGAGTACATGGTTGCCAGGTAGATGTTGTTTGCATCGTATTTCAGGCCGGTAGTCCATGCGTCAGCTGTATCACCGCCGGCAACGTTGCCGCCAGCTTTACCAGCGTTAACCTGATCGTTAGTACGGTCAGAAGTCGAGTAAGCCGCACCGAAGCTTACACCCATACCCAGATCGTAGGTAGAGGAGATACCGAAACCGTCGCCGTTAGAGTTCTGCACGTTACGATCGCTGCCGTTACCGGTACCTTCCTGCTCATCACCCGCTTGCTCGTTCGCGCCCTGATACTGCAGTGCAAAGTTCAGACCGTTCACCAGACCGAAGAAGTCAGTGTTACGGTAGGTCGCTACGCCGTTAGCACGGCCGGTCATAAAGTTATCAGCATAGGTGTAGGAGTCACCGCCGAACTCAGGCAGCATATCTGTCCAGCCTTCTACGTCGTACAGTACGCCGTAGTTACGGCCGTAGTCGAATGAGCCGTAGTCGCCGAATTTCAGACCGGCAAAGGCCAGACGAGTGAAATTATTGTTGCGGTTGCCTTCAGTGGTGTTGGCATTGACCTGATATTCCCACTGACCGTAACCGGTGAGCATATCGTTGATCTGAGTTTCGCCTTTGAAGCCGCCACGAACATAAGTCTGATCGCCATCTTTGTTGGCATCATCAGAGAAATAACGCAGGCCGTCTACTTTACCGTAGAGATCTAATTTGTTGCCGTCTTTATTATAAACTTCAGCAGCGTGAGCAGCGCCTGCAGCCAGCAGGGCAGGAATTACGAGAGCCAGTACTTTTCTGTTCATTGAAATAATCCTTTAGTTTTTTTATTAACCTGTGACTACCCATGTAGGGAGTAAAAGCATGCTAAAGGAGAAGTTCCGTAAAGAGATAAATATGAATTGTTACGCCTTAAGTAAAACCTTAAATAAATAATTCTACGGAAATGATGATAATTGCGATGAATGTGTTGCGTGAAAATATATAAAATAAAAATTATACAATTGAATTTTGTTGGGCTATTCTGCGCGTGTTATATGCCTTTATTGTCACGTTTTATTTTTCGTTGGTATATTGATGGTAATTATTAATTAGCCAGCGAATAAATTGACAAGCCCGAACAACTGTTCGGGCTTTTTTTTTGGTTCCAGGCAAATACTGAGATAAATGTATTACTCGGCACCGCTCTTTTCTGCTTTACCTGCCAGTTGGGCCAGGAAGTCGTAGCGTTTTTGCAGATCGGCGGCGGCGTCTTTCCACAGCTGCTCAGCAACTTCTGGCTGTTGGGCATTCAGGCGGCGGAAGCGCTGCTCGTTAAGCAATGTTTCGGCCAGCGCGTCTGACGGTGGGCGAGAGTCCAGCGCCAGCGGCAATTTACCTTCATCTGCACGACGCGGATCAAAGCGGTACAGCGGCCAGAATCCGGTCGCCGTCAGCTGGCGCATCTGATCGTGGCTTAGCGCGAGATCGTAACCGTGCTCCTCACATGGGCTATAGGCGATAATCAGCGACGGACCCGGATAGGCTTCTGCTTCCTGAATCGCTTTCACCGTCTGGTTCAACTGTGCGCCCAGAGAGATCTGCGCGACATAAACATGCCCGTACATCATCATACTGACGCCAAGATCTTTACGCGCCTTGCGCTTGCCGTGTTCGCCAAATTTGGTGACAGCCCCGAGCGGCGTGGCTTTCGACGCTTGTCCACCCGTGTTGGAGTAACATTGAGTATCCAGCACCAGAATATTGACGTTCTCGGTCAGACTCAGGACGTGATCCAGGCCGCCAAAGCCAATATCGTAAGCCCAGCCATCGCCGCCAATCAGCCAGATGGATTTCTCGACCAGCGCGTCGGCATCGGTTAACAGCTGCTGTGCGCCTTCGACATCTTTCAGGTGCTGGCGCAACGCGGCAACTTGTTCACGGCGTACTTCTGGCGTCGCTTCAGCGTGCAGGGCGTCATTCAGTTCAGCCGGAATGTTATCGGCAAACTGTTCCAATAAACGCATAACGCGCACACGGTGCTGATCTACCGTCAGACGGAAGCCCAGACCGAACTCGGCGTTATCCTCAAACAGTGAGTTTGCCCACGCTGGCCCACGACCGTTGGCGTCGGTGGTATACGGTGTTGAGGGCAGGTTACCGCCATAAATCGATGAACAGCCAGTCGCATTGGCGATCAGCATGCGGTCGCCGTACAGCTGCGTAAGCAGTTTGATATACGGCGTTTCACCACAGCCCGAGCAGGCGCCGGAATATTCAAACAGCGGCGTTATCAACTGCGAGGTACGAATATCAATGCGTTCCAGTTTAGTGCGGTCTATTTCCGGCAGATTGAGGAAGAAGTCATAGTTAACTTTTTCTTCTTCAACATGCTCAAGGCGCGACATCATATTGATGGCCTTGATCTCCGGGTTCTGCCTGTCTTTCGCCGGACACACTTCGACGCACAGATTACAACCGGTGCAATCCTCAGGCGCAACCTGCAGGACATATTTCTGACCGCGCATATCGCGTGATTTCACATCCAGAGAATGCAGGCTGGCAGGGGCGTTTTCCATCGCTTCTGGTGAAACCACTTTGGCGCGGATTGCCGAGTGCGGGCAAGCGGCAACGCAGTGGTTACACTGGGTACACAGCTCTTCCTTCCAGATGGGGATCTCTTCGGCGATATTGCGTTTTTCCCAACGCGTGGTGCCCATTGGCCAGGTGCCGTCTGGCGGCAGCGCGGATACGGGAAGAGCATCACCCAGACCGGCGAGCATTGCCGCGGTAACGGTTTTCACGAAATCCGGCGCGGCATCAGAAACCACCGGTGGGCGGTTAGCGCTGTGCGGGTCAACTGGCTGGAGTGCCACTTCGGCGACGGATTCACGCGCCAGAGCCAACGCCTGCCAGTTACGTTCAACCAGATCCTGACCTTTACTGCTATAGCTTTTCGCAATCGCACCCTGCAATTCAACCAACGCGCTGTCGCCGGGTAAGATTTGCGTCAAATGGAAGAATGCCATTTGCATAACGGTGTTAATACGCGCTGCCAGACCGCATTCGCGAGCGATTTTGGCCGCATTAATCACGTAGAAACGGGCCTTCTTCTGATTCAGTACTGCCTGAACTTCCTGCGGCAAACGCGCCCAGACTTCATCCACGTTGTAAGGCGTATTAAGCAGGAAGATCCCGCCTGGTTTCAGGCGCTCGGCCATCTGATACTTATCGATAAATTGCAGTTGGTGACAGCCAACAAAATCGGCTTGTGAAACCAGATACGCTGATCGAATAGGCTGCTCGCTGACGCGCAGATGAGAAACCGTCAGACCGCCTGCTTTTTTCGAGTCATACACGAAATAACCCTGCGCATACCACGGCGTCGAGTTACCGATAATCTTGATATTATTTTTGGTGGCCGACACGCTGCCGTCACTGCCCAGACCGTAGAACAGCGCTTCGAGCTTCGCGGTACCGGGCAGGGTGTTTTCCGGTAGCGGTAGTGACAGGTTGGTGACATCATCATAGATACCAACCGTAAAGCGAGGTTTCGGCTTCGCGCTACTCAGCTCAGTAAAGACCGCCATGACGCAGTCCGGGCCAAACTCTTTGGAAGAAAGGCCATAACGCCCGCCAATTACGCGTGGTAGGGTTTCCCGCTCTCCGCAGTTAAAGGCTTCCGCCAGCGCGGTCATTACATCCAGATACAGCGGTTCTGCCTGGGCACCCGGCTCTTTAGTGCGATCCAGAACGGCGATGCTGCGTACGGTTTCCGGCAGGGCGCGCAGTAAATGTTTGGCAGAGAATGGGCGGAACAGCCGAACTTTCAGGACGCCAACTTTCTCTCCACGAGCAAGCAACTCTTCGACGACTTCTTCGCAGGTACCAATTGCAGAACCCATCAAGATAATGACACGTTCCGCCTGTGGATGACCGTAATACTCAAAGGGTTGATACTGGCGGCCCGTCGCCGCGGCGAAGTCGTTCATCGCCTGTTCGACGTTTTCGTAAACCGCGTTGTACCAGGGGTTTGTCGCTTCACGCGACTGGAAGTAGGTATCCGGGTTCGCAGATGTCCCGCGAATAACGGGATGTTCAGGGTTCAGCGCGCGGGCACGATGCGCATCAATTTCAGCTTGCGGCATCAGGCTGAGGATCGTGTCATCGGCCAGCGGCACAATTTTATTGATTTCATGCGATGTGCGGAAACCATCAAAGAAATGAATAAACGGAACCCGACTTTTCAGAGTGGCCATTTGTGAAATGAGCGCAAAGTCCTGTGCTTCCTGCACGCTGCTGGCACACAGCATCGCGCACCCTGTCTGGCGCACTGCCATTACGTCGGAATGGTCACCGAAGATAGACAGCGCATGAGTAGCAATGGTACGCGCGGCAACGTGCAGCACAAATGGCGTCAACTGACCGGCCAGTTTGTACAGCGTTGGGATCATCAGCAACAGACCCTGCGATGAGGTAAACGACGTAGAGAGCGCACCGGTCTGCAATGCACCGTGAACGGTCGCGATTGCGCCGCCTTCTGACTGCATTTCTACGACGCGAGGGGTATCTCCCCAGACGTTTTTAAGCCCGTTTCCAGCCCAGGCATCTGCCTGTTCAGCCATCGTCGAACTGGGCGTAATCGGGTAGATGGCGATAACTTCGCTGGTACGAAATGCGACTGAAGCAACCGCACCATTACCGTCAATTGTGATCATACTGACACCCTTACATTGCGCAAAAAGAGGGACCCGCGTAACCGCGGCGGATCCTGTAGTTATCTTTCTATTTTAGCAAAAGCGCTAAAGACAGATTTTCGCTTTTGTGTCCTGGGAATAATCAGAATGAATGGTTTGATCAAAGGAGTAGCCAAAAAATTGCCAGAAAATGTAAACAGCACGCATAAATGCGCATTTTGCCTCTCGACGGCAATGTTTCCGCTGCCTATTATTTATGGCTGTGTCGTTTGGTTAATTTTCAGAGGGGAGTAAGATGCGCGCAGCGTTTTGGGTAGGGTGTGCCGCGTTATTATTATCGGCGTGCAGCAGTGAACCTGTTCAGCAGGCAACCGCCGCTCATGTCGCACCGGGGATGAAGGCCGCAATGTCCAGTTCTGGAGAGGCAAATTGCGCCATGATTGGAGGTTCGCTCTCCGTGGCACGCCAACTGGATGGTTCTGCCATCGGCATGTGTGCATTACCTAACGGCAAACGCTGTAGTGAGCAGTCGCTTGCCGCCGGAAGCTGTGGGAATTATTGAGCCACTGCTTTTACTACATTAAATCTGCCAGTTTAAACGTCAACGTTTGTTCTGCCGTAGCCAGTGTTAACTGGTCAGCAGTCAGATCAACCTGTGCGCCTTGCTTAAACATCTCGCTGACGATGCCGTCGAGCGCGTTAAGCTGTGGATCGGCGCACATCATGCGCGTCATTGCCATGTCTTTCACTTTTAATTCACCGTCGGACAGCTTGCCCTGACCATGGAACTGATTACACATTTTTCCCGACACTGTCATATTTTCACCGAAACTTAATTCAGGTGGGTTATTGGCGACGGTTACCGGCTTGCCATTGACGCTCTGCAAAACGAAGCGGTGATGCTGCAACTGTTCGCGATTGACGGACACTTTTCCATTGCTCACACAGCCAGCCATCAGCATGCTGAGCGCAATCAACGTGACAACTTTCTTCATTCTATTTCTCTGGGTTTGTGACGGGAATACATTCAATATAATAATGATACTGAGTGTTTTATCATCGGTGATTGTCTGAAAATGCTCCCCTGAATCCAGGGGAGCACGGAAATCAGAAGAGGGCGTTTGGACAGGTTTCGCCTTTGGAGATTTGTGCCAGATTCTGTAGCGTAGTCTCAGAAATGCTGGTTAACGCTTCGGCGGTCAGGAACGCCTGATGCCCGGTAAACAGCACGTTATGACAGGCCGACAGGCGACGGAACACATCATCCTGAATCACGTCATTGGATTTATCTTCAAAGAACAGATCGCGTTCGTTTTCATACACGTCCATACCCAGAGAACCAATTTTCTGGTTTTTCAGCGCATCGATAGCGGCTTGCGAATCGATCAACGCCCCGCGGCTGGTGTTAATCACCATCACGCCGTTTTTCATTTGCTCAAAGGCTTCGTGATTGAGCAGATGATAATTCTCCGGTGTTAACGGGCAGTGCAGAGAGATGACATCGGACTCGGCAAATAGCGTTTTAAGATCGACATATTCAACACCTAACTCCAGCGCAGCAGCGCTTGGGTAGGGATCAAACGCCAGCAGGCGCATACCAAAACCTTTCAGGATCCGCAGGGCCGCAATACCGATTTTACCGGTACCGATCACCCCAGCCGTTTTGCCATACATGGTAAAGCCGGTCAGCCCTTCAAGAGAGAAGTTGGCATCACGGGTACGCTGATAAGCGCGGTGAATGCGGCGATTCAGCGTCATCATCATGCCAATCGCATGCTCAGCGACGGCTTCCGGTGAATAGGCTGGCACACGTACGACCTGCATACCCAGCTCTTTTGCAGCGTCGAGATCGACGTTGTTGAACCCGGCACAACGTAGCGCGATATATTTCACGCCATGCTTTTTCAGCTCTTCCAGAACAGGGCGGCTACCATCGTCGTTGACGAAAATGCACACGGCTTCGCAGCCATGGGCGGTTTTGGCTGTTTTTTCCGTCAACAGAAAGTCAAAGAATTCAAGTTCAAAACCAAAAGCCTCGTTAACCTGCTGCAGATACTTCTTGTCGTACTGTTTTGTACTATAGATGGCGAGTTTCATAAGACTTTCTCCAGTGATTTTGACGTCACATTAATCCAATTCAAATTATTTTACAAAATATAAAAAGTTATTGATAGTCATGGACGTAATGAATAATTCCAACGTATATCTGGTTAGTGTGGGCAGATTACGCGTTTTCAACAACTGGATAATTTTCATTCAGCTCATGCCGGTAAAGACAACGTGGTTAAAAAGCCAGCCGAATCACATCCTGACAGCTACGCTTATACAGGTAGCAAATATCGGGAGGAGTCATGTTAACTCACTCTGAAGCAAAACGATGGGCCACCTTAATGCTGAAGGCGGCATTATGCGATGGTATGAAACCTGATGAGATTTCCCGGCAGGTACATCTGGTCTGCGATCATCATGGTAGGGAGTGCCTCGAAGAACTCATTGAAGAAATTCTGATAGAAGCAGGTCGTATAGGACCTAAACATAGCGATGGACAACTGAGGCCCCATTGAGTCTGAATCTTAATATCCCCGACGGCACGTGTAACAGCGTGCCTATAAAACGGTTATCTATCCTTAATGTGGGCATATCCAGTTAAACATGCCACAATACGGGCCTAAACCGGCTTAAATTTTTGCTAAATCAGGATATTAACTACCCATGAAGGGTAAATATAAAGCCGTTCTGGCACTCCTCTTATTATTGATTCTCGTGCCGCTGACGCTAGTGATGACGCTTGGCCTGTGGGTGCCTACGTTGGTGGGTATCTGGTTACCCGTTGGAACACGCATCGCGCTGGACGAGAGCCCGCGGCTGACACGGCATGGGTTACATATACCTGAACTCCGCTATCTGGTTGAAGATTGTCCGCTAGCGCGCATTACTCAGGCGGATCTGTCTCACCCCAGCCGCTGGTTGCTGAATGTCGGGACCATCGAGCTGGACTCAGCTTGCCTGGCCAAATTGCCGCAGACCGAGCCGTCGCCAGTAGCGCCCAAAACGCTGGCTGAATGGCAGTCAATGCTGCCTAATACCTGGATTAACATCGACAAACTTATTCTCTCTCCATGGCAGGAATGGCAGGGAAAACTGTCACTCTCGCTCACTCCCTCCACTCAACAGCTGCGTTACCAGGGGGAAAAAGTTAAATTCCAGGGGCGTTTGCACGGGCAAAACCTCACAGTAACTGAGCTGGATGTTGCGGCATTTGAAGGCCAGCCGCCGGTAAGACTGGTCGGTGAATTTACTATGCCACTGGTGCCCGATGGACTGCCGGTAAGCGGTCATGCGGTTGCGACGTTAAGTATGCCGCAAGAACCTACGCTTGTGGACGCCGAACTGGAGTGGCAACAAAACAGCGGACAACTGATCGTCATGGCGCGGGATAATGCCGATCCTCTGCTTGACCTTCCGTGGGAAATAACACGCCAGCAACTGACCATCAGCGACGGACGCTGGAACTGGCCTTATCAGGGATTCCCGTTAAGTGGCCGGCTGGGCATGAAAGTTGAAAACTGGCAGGGAGGACTGGAAAACGCGGTGGTGAGTGGGCGTCTGAACGTTCTGACGCATGGCGACGCCGGTAAAGGAAATGCCGTATTAACGCTGGGGCCGGGTAAGCTTGGCATGGATAGTAGCGAGATGCCGCTACAGTTGACCGGTGAAGCGAAACAGGGCGATCTGATCTTCTACGCGAAATTACCCGCGAGACTCACCGGAAGTCTGAACGATCCGCAATTGGCTTTCGAGCCAGGGGCGCTGCTGCGCTCACGTGGGCGGGTGATTGATTCGCTGGATATTGACGAGATTCGCTGGCCGCTGGCAGGGGTAAAAGTCACGCAACGCGGTGTCGATGGGCGTCTGCAGGCTATTTTACGTGCGCATGAAAACCAGATGGGGGGCTTTGAACTGCATCTGGATGGCCTGGCAAATGATTTTCTTCCTGATGCTGGTCGTTGGCAGTGGCGATATTGGGGTGAAGGCAGCTTTACGCCAATGCATGCCCGTTGGGACGTAGCGGGTAAGGGGGAATGGCATGACAATACCCTGAAGCTATTTGATCTTTCCACCGGATTTGATCATCTGCAATACGGCACGATGAAGGTGGAAAACCCACGTCTGGTGATGGACGAACCGATAGTCTGGGTGCGGGATGCAACCAAACCGACATTTAGCGGCGCGCTATCGCTGGACGCAGGTAACACCACCTTCACCGGGGGAAGCGTGTTACCACCATCGACGCTGAAGTTTAGCGTCGATGGTAGCGATCCGACAATCTTCCAGTTCAAAGGCCAGCTTCACGCTGGGGCGATTGGGCCCGTACAGTTGAATGGTCGTTGGGACGGTATCCGCCTGCGCGGACAGGCCTGGTGGCCAAAACAATCGCTCACCGTATTCCAACCTCTGATCCCACCTGACTGGAAAATGAAGCTACGAGAAGGTGAGCTGTATGCGCAGGTCGCGTTTTCGGCAGCCCCGGAGCAGGGCTTTGAAGCGGGCGGTCATGGAGTGTTAAAAGGCGGTAGCGCCTGGATGCCCGATAACCAAATCAACGGTGTCGATTTTGTATTGCCTTTCCGGTTTAGTGAAGGTGCATGGCAACTGGGTACGCGTGGACCTATTTCACTGCGTATTGCGGAAGTGGTGAATCAGGTGACGGTGAAAAATATCGCCGCCGATCTGCAGGGGGCGTACCCCTGGAGTGAAAACAACCCGTTATTGTTGAGCGATGTCAGCGCTGATCTGCTGGGGGGTAAAATCATCATGCAGCAACTGCGGATGCCGCAGCACGATCCGGCCTTATTGCGAGTGCAGAATATCTCTTCCAGCGAGCTTATCAGTGCGGTTAACCCCAAACAGTTCGCCATGTCTGGCCCGGTCAGTGGCGCGTTGCCATTATGGCTGGATAACGAAAAATGGATAATCAAAGACGGCTGGTTGACTAATCCGGGGCCGATGACGTTGCGTATTGATAAGGACACCGCGGATGCGGTCGTCAAAGATAACATGGCGGCGGGGGCGGCCATTAACTGGCTGCGTTATATGGAAATAAGCCATTCGTGGACGAAAATAAATCTGGATAACCTCGGTGTCTTAACCATGCAGTCAACCGTGACTGGCAATAGTCGGGTGGATGGCAAAGTAGGTACAGTTAATTTGAATTATACCCACGAGGAAAACGTCTTTACGCTATGGCGCAGCTTGCGTTTTGGCGACAATTTACAGGCATGGCTTGAACAAAATGCAGCGCTGCCGGAAACCCATTGCCCGGAAGGCAAGGAATGTGAGGAACAACAATGAAAACGATAGCTGCCATGCTGGGTCTGCTGGCTTCATCTCTGCTGGTAGGGTGCACTCCCAGAATCGAAGTGGCTGCGCCAAAAGAGCCCATCACTATTAATATGAACGTCAAAATCGAGCATGAGATCCATATCAAAGTTGATAAAGACGTCGAAAGCTTATTGAAATCGCGCAGCGATTTGTTCTGAGGTCATGATGAGAAAACAGTTTGCAGTGGCGCTGGTCGTCCTGAGTTTACTCAGTAGCAATGCGTGGGCATTGACCCTGAATGAAGCCAGAGCTCAGGGTCGAGTAGGAGAAACGCTCAATGGCTATCTGGTTGCATTGCAAACCGATGCCGAAACGCAGGCACTGGTGAGTGAGATTAATAAAGCGCGCAACGCCAGCTATCAGCAACTGGCAGAGAGCAATAATATTCCGCCAGATGAAGTAGCAAAAATGGCCGGGCAAAAGCTGGTTGCTCGCGCTAAACCGGGTGAATATGTCCAGGGTATAAATGGTAAGTGGTTGCGGAAAGAATAAATCTCTTTGTACACAACCCCCGGTCACGACGCTGACTTACTCATCGACATCGCAATAGTTGCCACACGGCATAAAATGGATGCTGATATAGTCCAACACCGGTCGCGTTGTGGGGTGAAATCATGTGGCTTCTCAAGTGGTATGTCTGGAATCGTTGGGTATTCAAACTGTTAAGCCGGGATGTCGCGGAGCCTGAACAATTTTTGCTTCATTGCTGGGAAGAGAATCTGGCGAAATGCAGGGATTATGCAACCATTTGGCGTGATATTAATCGCATTCACGGCAAACAGATACGGGTACAGGTAAAGAAGTAAGTGCCGGAGAAACCCTCTCACCGGACGGTGAGAGGGGGAATTATCAGGCAGCGACTACGCTGTCGATAGCGGCTTTCGCGTCGGATTGTGCTTTAGACGCCACTTCCGGGCCGTAAGCAATACCTTCAGCAAAGACGACATTCACGTCGGTGATGCCGATAAAGCCCAGGAATACGTTCAGGTACGGCGTGATCAGGTCGGTTGGTGTATCTTTATGGATACCACCACGGCTGGTCAGCACCACAGCGCGTTTACCCGTCACCAGACCTTCCGGGCCTTTCTCGGTATAACGGAAAGTCACACCAGCGCGGGCAATCAGGTCAAAGTAGTTTTTCAACTGCGTTGGGATGTTGAAGTTGTACATCGGCGCGGCGATAACAATCACATCATGCGCTTTCAGCTCAGCAATCAGCTCATCGGACAGCGCCAGCGCTTCCTGCTGACGCGGCGTCAGCGGTGTATCGCTCGGGCGCATCGCACCCACCAGTTCGCCATCCAGTACCGGTACAGGATTTGCAGCCAGGTCACGGACAGTGATTTCATCAGCAGAGTGCTTTTCACGCCACTGTTCAACAAAATAATCAGACAACTGACCAGACTGAGAGTACCCTGCCAGAATACTGGATTTAAGAACTAATACCTTGCTCATGGGTGTTTCCTTTTATGTGTTTGAAGGGGGAGAGCCCCGTTGCTTGTTGACACTTTATTCACAATCCTGTCGCAGTGATAGCGCAATATATCGAATCCTATGTTCGAAATTATTGAACAACACATGAAAAGCGCCGATGTGGTACTCTATACCCATCATCTAAAAGAGATTTAACCCGGCAGAGCACTGCCTTTTAACGCTATGACAGAACAACAAAAATTAACCTTCACCATGTTGCAGCAACAGCTGGATTCATTGATGCTGCGTGACAGACAGCGTTTTGCCCGCCGCCTGCACGGTGTGAAGAAGGTTAAAAATCCTGATGCACAACAGGCCATTTACCAGGAGATGGCGAAAGAGATTGAGCAGGCAGCCGGTAAAGTTGTGCTGCGTGAAGCGGCGCGTCCGGAAATCAGCTATCCGGAAAACCTGCCCGTCAGCCAGAAAAAACAGGATATTCTGGACGCAATTCGCGATCATCAGGTGGTGATTGTTGCTGGCGAGACCGGCTCGGGGAAAACCACCCAGTTACCCAAAATCTGTATGGAACTGGGGCGCGGGGTAAAAGGGCTGATCGGCCATACCCAGCCGCGTCGTCTGGCGGCGCGCACCGTGGCGAACCGTATTGCGGAAGAGCTGCAGACCGAGCCGGGCGGCTGTATTGGTTATAAAGTTCGTTTCAGCGATCATGTCAGTGATAACACCATGGTCAAGCTGATGACGGATGGTATCCTGCTGGCGGAAATCCAACAGGATCGGCTGCTAATGCAGTACGACACTATCATCATCGATGAAGCGCATGAACGCAGTCTGAATATCGACTTTCTGCTCGGCTATCTGAAAGAACTTCTGCCGCGTCGCCCGGATCTAAAAATTATCATCACTTCGGCGACCATCGATCCTGAACGCTTTTCAAAGCATTTCAATAACGCGCCGATTATCGAAGTCTCCGGCCGAACGTATCCGGTGGAAGTGCGCTATCGCCCGATTGTTGAAGATGCAGATGACACCGAGCGTGACCAACTGCAGGCGATTTTTGATGCCGTAGATGAGTTAGGCCGTGAAAGTCAGGGCGACATTCTGATCTTCATGAGCGGCGAACGTGAAATCCGTGATACCGCCGATGCCCTGAATAAACTGGATTTACGCCACACCGAAGTGTTGCCGCTGTATGCGCGTCTTTCAAACAGTGAGCAGAACCGTGTATTCCAGTCGCACAGTGGTCGCCGTATCGTGCTGGCGACCAACGTGGCAGAAACGTCGCTGACCGTTCCGGGAATCAAATACGTCATTGATCCGGGCACCGCGCGTATCAGTCGCTACAGTTACCGCACCAAAGTTCAGCGCTTGCCGATTGAACCGGTGTCGCAGGCTTCTGCCAACCAGCGTAAAGGCCGCTGCGGTCGTGTGTCGGAAGGGATCTGTATTCGTCTGTATTCCGAAGACGATTTCCTGTCGCGTCCGGAGTTTACCGACCCGGAGATCCTGCGTACCAACCTGGCATCCGTTATTTTGCAGATGACCGCGTTGGGGCTGGGCGATATCGCGGCGTTCCCGTTTGTTGAAGCGCCGGATAAGCGCAATATTCAGGACGGTGTACGCCTGCTCGAAGAGCTGGGGGCGATAACCACCGACGAACAGGCAACCGCTTACAAGTTAACGCCGTTGGGCCGTCAACTGTCGCAACTGCCGGTGGATCCGCGTCTGGCGCGCATGGTGCTGGAAGCGCAAAAACATGGCTGCGTACGTGAGGCGATGATCATTACCTCGGCATTGTCCATTCAAGATCCGCGCGAGCGTCCAATGGACAAGCAGCAGGCTTCCGACGAGAAGCACCGCCGTTTCCACGATAAAGAGTCTGATTTCCTCGCGTTTGTGAACCTGTGGAACTATCTCGGCGAGCAGCAAAAAGCGTTGTCGTCAAACCAGTTTCGTCGCCAGTGCAAAGTCGACTTTCTGAACTATCTGCGCGTGCGAGAGTGGCAGGATATCTACACGCAACTGCGCCAGGTGGTGAAAGAGTTGGGTATTCCGGTTAACAGCGAACCTGCTGAATATCGGGAGATCCACGTCGCGTTGCTGACCGGTTTACTGTCTCATATCGGGATGAAAGATACCGATAAACAGGAGTTTACCGGGGCGCGTAACGCTCGCTTCTCGATCTTCCCGGGGTCAGGTTTATTCAAAAAACCGCCGAAGTGGACGATGGTAGCGGAGTTGGTGGAAACCAGCCGCTTGTGGGGACGCATTGCCGCGCGTATCGATCCTGAATGGGTGGAGCCGGTAGCCCAGCATCTGATCAAACGTTCATACAGTGAGCCGCACTGGGAACGCGCGCAGGGTGCTGTGATGGCGACAGAAAAAGTCACTGTCTACGGCTTACCGATTGTTGCGGCCCGTAAGGTGAATTACAGCCAGATTGACCCTGCGTTATCGCGTGAACTGTTCATTCGTCATGCGCTGGTGGAAGGTGACTGGCAAACGCGCCATGCGTTTTTCCGCGATAACCTGAAACTACGAGCGGAGGTGGAAGAGTTAGAGCACAAATCACGCCGCCGTGACATTCTCGTCGATGACGAAACGATGTTTGAGTTCTACGACCAACGTATCAGCCATGAGGTGGTTTCTGCTCGTCACTTTGATAGCTGGTGGAAAAAGGTCAGCCGTGAAACACCGGATCTGCTCAACTTTGAAAAGAGCATGCTCATCAAAGAGGGCGCGGAGAAAATCAGTAAGCTGGATTATCCGAACTTCTGGCATCAGGGTAATCTTAAGCTGCGCCTGAGCTACCAGTTCGAACCCGGAGCCGATGCGGACGGTGTGACCGTACATATTCCACTCCCGCTGCTCAACCAGATCGACGAGAGCGGTTTTGAATGGCAAATTCCAGGGCTGCGCCGCGAACTGGTGATCGCCCTGATTAAGTCGTTACCAAAACCGGTACGACGCAACTTTGTACCCGCACCGAACTATGCGGAAGCGTTTTTAGGCCGCGTCACGCCGCTGGAACTGCCGCTGCTGGACTCGCTGGAGCGTGAACTGCGCCGCATGACTGGCGTCACCGTTGACCGTGAAGACTGGCACTGGGATCAGGTGCCCGATCACCTAAAAATCACCTTCCGGGTGGTGGATGATAAGAACAAGAAGCTGCAGGAAGGGCGTTCGCTACAGGATTTGAAAGATGCGCTGAAGGGCAAAGTTCAGGAAACATTGTCTGCGGTGGCCGATGACGGTATCGAACAGAGTGGATTGCACATCTGGAGCTTCGGCCGACTTCCGGAAAGTTACGAACAAAAACGCGGTAACTATAAGGTGAAAGCGTGGCCGGCGCTGGTCGATGAGCGTGACAGCGTTGCCATCAAACTGTTTGATAATCCGCTGGAACAACAGCAGGCGATGTGGTGCGGTTTACGCCGCCTGTTGCTGCTGAATATTCCTTCGCCAATCAAATATTTGCACGAGAAGCTGCCCAATAAAGCCAAGCTGGGACTGTACTTTAACCCGTACGGTAAAGTTCTGGATTTGATAGACGACTGTATCTCCTGCGGTGTGGATCAGTTAATTGACGCCAACGGTGGTCCGGTGTGGACCGAAGAAGGCTTTGCGGCGTTGCATGAAAAAGTGCGGGCTGAACTGAACGATACGGTGGTGGAGATTGCGAAGCAGGTCGAACAGATCCTGACCGCAGTGTTTAATATCAACAAACGTCTGAAAGGGCGCGTGGATATGACCATGGCGCTGGGGCTTGCGGATATCAAAGCGCAAATGGGCGGACTGGTGTATCGCGGATTTGTTACCGGCAACGGTTTCAAACGTCTGGGCGATACGTTGCGTTATTTGCAGGCGATTGAAAAACGGCTGGAGAAACTGGCCATCGATCCGCACCGCGATCGCGCGCAGATGCTGAAAGTGGACAGCGTGCAGCAGTCCTGGCAGCAGTGGTTCAATAAACTGCCGCCCGCGCGCCGCGAAGATGACGATGTCAAAGAGATCCGCTGGATGATAGAAGAGCTACGCGTCAGCTACTTTGCCCAGCAGCTTGGCACGCCGTATCCGATTTCGGATAAGCGTATCCTGCAGGCAATGGATCAGATTACGGGTTAACGAAGTGCTGGACCGTAGACCGGATAAGGCGTAGCCGCCATCCGGCATCTGTATCCGGTAAAGAACAAACTCCAGGAGTCATGAACATGAGACAGTTTCCGCCACTTTCCGCCACCACCCTTGCGGCGATTAACACCGTGGGGCAATGGCTGGCGCAAAATGATTTCGCTGAAAATATCACGGTGTGGACAGATTGCGTGATTCTGGCCGGGAACGCAGTGATCCCGACCATCGATGCAGCCTGTCGGGTAGCGAAAGAGCAACAGGTTCCCTTACTGATTAGCGGTGGTATCGGTCACTCAACGACCTTTCTGTATGCTGCCATCGCAGAGCATCCACGCTACCACACGATTCGTACCACCGGTCGCGCGGAAGCGGCGATCCTTGCCGATATCGCGCACCAGTTCTGGCACATTCCCGGTGAGAAAATTTGGGTGGAGGATCAGTCCACCAACAGTGGGGAAAACGCCCGGTTCAGTTGTGCGTTACTGCGTCAGGCGGCCCAAACCATGGAGACCGTCATTGTAGTGCAGGACCCTACTATGCAGCGCCGCACCATGGCGACATTTGAACGCGTCACGCGTGACGACCCGCAGGCCCCACGCTGGATCAGTTTCCCCGGTTTTGTCCCCGAGTTGGCTGAGCAGGGCGACGGCGTGGATTTTGCCCCGACCGCCGAAGGTCTGTGGTCGGTGGATCGTTACCTGTCTCTCATTACCGGTGAGCTTCCGCGCCTGCGTGATGATGCAACCGGTTATGGGCCCCGTGGCCGCGATTTTATCGCCCATGTTGATATTCCTCAGGAGGTTGAGCAAGCCTGGCAGCAGCTAAAAAATGATACCGCGCTGACCGACTTACTTGAGAGCCGTTCGCTGTAATCCCTTCTGCCCGTTTGTCGGCGTTTTACGGCAAACGGGCAGAAAGCCCACCCGTTTTTTCTCTTCATCATCACTTTTCCAGACGCTTTTATGAAGCAGTTCACAGAACCGCCACTCCAGCGATAATGCGCCATGCATGATTGATATTAATTAACAATAGTTTTACTTGTTAAAAACAAATCAATCACAGGAGAGCCGCATGTCAGTACCCGTACAACATCCTATGTATATCGATGGGCAGTTTGTGACCTGGCACGATGACGCCTGGATTGATGTCGTCAATCCGGCCACGGAAGAGATTATCTCGCGTATTCCCGATGGGCGTGCCGAAGACGCGCGTAAAGCGATCGATGCCGCGGATCGCGCTCAGCCGCAATGGGAAGCGTTGCCTGCTATTGAACGGGCAAACTGGTTACGCAAAATTTCTGCGGGTATCCGCCAGCGAGCCGATGAAATCAGCGCGTTGATTGTGGCGGAAGGTGGAAAAATTCAACAACTGGCTGACGTTGAAGTCGCGTTTACTGCCTACTATATCGATTACATGGCTGAGTGGGCGCGTCGCTATGAAGGCGAGATCCTGCAAAGTGATCGCCCGGGTGAGAATATCCTGCTGTTTAAGCGTGCACTGGGCGTGACGACGGGTATTCTGCCGTGGAACTTCCCGTTTTTCCTGATTGCCCGCAAACTGGCTCCCGCCTTGCTGACGGGGAATACCATTGTCATTAAGCCGAGTGAATTCACACCGAATAACGCCATCGCCTTTGCCAAAATTGTTGATGACATTGGTTTACCGCGCGGGGTCTTTAATCTGGTGCTGGGACGCGGTGAAACGGTCGGTCAGGAGCTGGCCGGAAACCCGAAGGTGGCGATGGTGAGTATGACCGGCAGCGTCGGCGCGGGCGAAAAAATTATGGCCGCAGCGGCCAAAAACATCACTAAAGTTTGTCTTGAGTTGGGTGGTAAAGCTCCGGCTATCGTGATGGACGATGCTGACCTTGAGCTGGCGGTGAAGGCCATTGTTGACTCGCGGGTGATCAATACCGGACAGGTATGCAACTGTGCTGAGCGCGTATACGTTCAGAAAGGTATCTATGACCAGTTCGTTAATCGTTTGGGTGAGGCGATGAAAGCCGTGCAGTTTGGCAATCCGGCCGAACGCAATGACATTGCGATGGGGCCGCTGATTAACGCCGCTGCGCTGGATCGTGTGGAGCAGAAAGTCGCACGAGCGGTGCAGGAAGGGGCCAGAGTGGTGCTGGGCGGTAAGGCTGTTGTCGGCAAAGGTTATTACTACCCGCCGACGTTACTGTTAGACGTGCGCCAGGAGATGGCGATTATGCACGAGGAGACGTTTGGTCCGGTGCTGCCAGTGGTAGCGTTTGATACGCTGGAACAGGCGTTGACAATGGCCAATGACAGCGACTACGGTCTGACCTCATCGATCTATACGCAGAATCTGAATACGGCAATGAAGGCGATTAAGGGGCTGAAGTTTGGCGAAACCTATATTAATCGTGAAAACTTCGAGGCGATGCAGGGCTTCCACGCTGGCTGGCGTAAGTCCGGGATTGGCGGGGCTGATGGTAAACATGGTCTGAACGAATACCTGCAAACGCAAGTGGTGTATCTGCAGTCCTAAGTTTTTCGCCGGGTGAGTCTGTACGCCACCCGGCGCAATCTTCACACTTTAGTGGCTACCCAGTTCATCATCATTTCCGGCCAGATTGCCAGCGGTAACCCTTGCGCATCACGAATACCAAATCCGTGCTTACCGCGTTCAAACAGATGCATTTCGACCGGAACGCCCTGCTCACGTAGCGCATTAAAGAAGACCAGGCTGTTTTCTACCTTCACCGCCGGATCGTCAATGGCGTGTAGCAGGAATGTCGGCGGCGTTGTGCTATCCACGCGTTCTTCCAGAGAATAGTGGCGCAGATCTTCCTTTTCTGGCTTAGCGCCAACCAGCTCAAGACGAGATCCCGGGTGACCGATGTCTTCGCGCAGAGTGACAACCGGGTACACCAGTGCCATAAACGCAGGGCGCGCAGGTTGCTCGTCTACGTTATCTATCGGCGTATAAACCGTTTCGGCAAACCGGGTTCCCAGACTGGCGGCCACGTGACCACCGGAAGAGAAGCCCAACACACCGATACGATCAGGGTTAATTTTCCATTCATGGGCGTTGGCGCGAATGTAGCGCATGGCGCGCTGGGCATCGGCCAGCGGCGCGTTTGCGCCTTCCTCATGGCCATCACCCGGCATGCGGTAGGTCATCACAAACAGGGTATAACCGCGAGCGTTAAAGAACGGTGCCAGTACGCTGCCTTCTTTATCCATCACCACGCGACGATAAGAGCCGCCTGGCGTGACAAGGATCCCTATGCCGTTAGGTTTTGCGGGGGCATAAACGGTAATTTCCGGGGCGCGAATACCGGTGACCGCACGATCATACTGAGATGTTCCTGTATGTCGGGGTTCAGGCGTAAACACCGCATCGCTGTTTTTTGCTCCGGGGGCTTCACCCTGCGGCCAGAATGAGACGGTGGTGGCCTTAGCAACGGCTTGCTCCATCATGTTTTCTAACGTTTCACGACTCAGTGCTTCCATTACTATGCTCCCTCAGTGGCAAAGGTTAGCTATAGCACAGTCAGTGAATCGAAAACGGGGAGAGACTCACAACGTATTGAATTCGCGGGAAATGAAAGAGGGCGGAGGCGAGCCTCCGCCAGAACATTAGAGCTTGATAAATTTATCCAGTGTACGAATAAGTTGGGTGACAAAACCGTATTCGTTATCGTACCAGGCGACTGTTTTTACCAGTTGCAGATCGCCCACTTCGGTAATTTCGGTTTGTGTCGCATCAAATACCGAACCGAAATGCGAGCCAATGACATCTGACGAGACGATTTCCTCATCGGTATAACCAAATGACTCATTGTCTTGCGTGGCTTTTTTCAGCGCGTTGTTGACCTCTTCAGCAGTGACTTTTTTCCCCAATACCGATACCAGTTCCGTGACGGATCCTGTTTTCACCGGAACACGCTGGGCGTGGCCTTTTAATTTTCCGCTCAATGCCGGAATGACCAGACCAATGGCTTTGGCGGCTCCGGTGGTATGGGGAATGATATTCTCCGCTGCTGCCCGTGAGGCGCGCAGATCTTTCCCGCGAGGTCCATCAACCAGCGACTGCGTTCCCGTGTAGGCGTGGATGGTGGTCATGGTGCCAAGCTGAATACCGAAGCTGTCGTGCAGGGCTTTCGCCATCGGTGCGAGGCAGTTAGTGGTGCACGATGCGACCGAGATAATCCGATCGTTCGCATCCATTGTATCGTCGTTGACGTTAAAGACGATGGTTTTCATATCGCCAGCCGGGGCGGATATCAGCACTTTTTTGGCCCCTGCATCCAGGTGCGCGTTGGCTTTTTCTGTCGAGGTATAAAAACCGGTGCATTCGATGATTATCTCAGCGCCAGTCGTTTTCCACGGAATATTTTTGGCCTCTTTTTCTGCGTAAACCGCGATTTTTTTACCGTCGACAATCAGCGCGTCTTCGGTAAAGTCGATGCTCCAGGGAAACGGGCCGTAGTTTGAATCGTGCTTTAACAGATAGGCGAGAATTTTGGGCGAGGTGAGGTCATTAATGGCCACAACCTCCACGTTGCTTTTGACTTCCAGTAGTCGACGCAATACCAGACGACCGATACGACCAAAACCGTTAATGCCAATTTTACTCATGGTTTTCTCCTGTCAGAATGAGGCGGTACGACATATTTTCCCTACCAGGCTTAGTCCAGACAGGCATCCTCGGCAATAGCGGTTCTTGCGGTTAAGCGTAAGCGACTGAAAATGGGTGAACAAAAGTTAATGAATTTTTAACAAAAGCCCGTTATGTTGACGCATTATTGTTTTTATTCAGGAAGTGTTATGGGGAATAAGTATTCTGGCCTGCAAATCGGTATTCACTGGCTGGTCTTTTTGTTGGTTATTGTGGCGTACAGCGCCATGGAGTTTCGCGGATTTTTCCCGCGCAGCTATCGCCCCTTGTTCAACATGGTGCACGTATCCTGCGGTATCACTATTTTAACGCTGATGGTGGCGCGTCTGCTGGTCAGGCTGAAATACCCGGCTCCGCCGATTGTGCCAAAACCGAAGCCGATGATGACCGGAATGGCGCATCTGGGGCATCTGGTTATCTATCTGTTGTTTATTGTCCTGCCGATTATTGGGCTGGTGATGATGTACAACCGGGGTAACCCGTGGATTGCATTCGGCATCGTTATGCCGCATGCGGCAGAGGCCAACTTTGATTTAGTGGATATGCTGAAGTCCTGGCACGTGACGCTGGCAAACCTGGGTTATTTTGTTATTGCTCTGCATGCTGCTGCTGCCCTGATGCATCACTATTTCTGGAAGGACAATACGTTGTTGCGCATGATGCCGCGAAAACGCTCCTGAGGTAATGCCCCGCAAATGTGGGGCATTTTTTTAGCCGATTATTTTTCCAGACATCATAAAAGCTTATCGACAAGATGGTTAAACAACGCTCAATTCGCCACACTTGTCACTTGATCACTGTCTTCATTAAAACTACTGTATATAAATACAGTTATATGAGAGGCAGATTATTATGTTGTTTTTCCAGCCAGTTGAACACCGCGAAATCAAACACTTCCCGCTATTTAGCGATCTCGTGCCCTGCGGTTTTCCCTCTCCTGCGCAGGATTACGTTGAGAAACGTATCGATCTCAACGATCTGTTGGTGCAGCATCCCAGTGCAACCTATTTTGTTAAATCGTCTGGCGACTCCATGATGGGGGCAGGGATCGGTGCTGGCGACTTGCTGGTAGTCGACAGTGCCAGAAAAGCGGCCCACGGAGACATTGTGGTTGCTGCTATTGAAGGCGAATTCACCGTTAAGCGCCTGCAATTGCATCCGGTGGTGATGTTGAAGCCAGAGAACAGCGCCTACGCGCCGATCATGATCGGCAGCGAGGACACGCTGGATATATTTGGCGTAGTGACATTCATCATTAAATCTGCGGGCTGATTATGTTTGCGCTGGTGGATGTTAATTCATTTTATGCCAGCTGTGAGTCGGCATTCCGGCCCGATCTGAAGGGTAAACCCGTTGTCGTTCTTTCAAATAACGATGGCTGTGTCATTGCCAGTAGCGCGGAGGCAAAAGCGCTTGGCGTTAATATGGGCGCACCATATTTCAAACAGAAAGATCTGTTCAGGCGCTATGGCGTGTTCTGTTTTAGTTCGAACTACGAATTGTATGCGGATATGAGCAGCAGGGTGATGTCGATTCTGGAGGAGCTGTCGCCGCGCGTGGAGATGTACAGTATTGATGAAGCCTTTTGCGATTTAACGGGCGTGCGAAACTGCCGGGATCTGACGGATTTTGGTCGGGAAATCAGAGCAACCATTTTACAAAAAACACGCCTCAAGGTTGGGGTCGGTATCGCTCAGACCAAAACCCTGGCCAAGCTGGCTAACCATGCTGCCAAAAAGTGGCAGGAACAGACTGGCGGGGTGGTGGATCTCTCGAATATTGAGCGCCAGCGTAAGCTGATGACTGCGCTCCCGGTTGATGAAGTCTGGGGTGTTGGACGCCGTATCAGTAAAAAACTTGACGCTATGGGCATTAAAACGGTCTGCGACCTAGCAGATACCGATATTCGCTTTATCCGCAAACATTTCAACGTTGTGCTTGAGCGCACTGTGCGGGAATTGCGCGGTGAACCTTGCCTGGAGCTGGAGGAGTTTGCGCCAGTTAAGCAGGAAATTATCTGCTCAAGATCGTTTGGTGAAAAACTCACGGATTACAACGCGATGCGAGAGGCAATTTGTACCTATGCTTCACGTGCTGCGGAAAAGCTGCGCAGAGAGCACCAGTTCTGCCGGTTTATCTCTACGTTTATCAAAACCAGCCCATTTTCCCTGAATGAACCGTATTACGGTAACAGCGCATCGATAAAACTGCTGACACCAACCCAGGATAGTCGGGAAATTATAAGGGCGGCCACATGTAGCCTGGACGCAATATGGCGAGAGGGGCTACGTTATCAAAAAGCAGGGGTCATGCTGGGCGATTTTTTTAGCTCAGGTGTTGCACAGTTGAATCTTTTTGATGACAACGCTCCACGGCATAACAGCGATAAGCTGATGGCCGTTCTGGATACGCTCAATGCTGAAAAGGGTAAAGGAACGCTCTATTTTGCCGGACAAGGTATACAACAACCGTGGGCGATGAAGCGAGATATACTCTCACCGCGTTATACCACGAGATACAGTGATTTGCTGCGGGTTGGGTAGGGTTTGTTCATCATTGAATGGAGGGCCTTTTATTCGCCTGATAATCAGGTCTCGCAGCGCCGCAGCATATCACTGGGCCATTGAGAGAATAAGACCGCTGAATAACAGCGGCCTTATTGCTTTTATTTAGACTCTAATTCCGGTGCTTTTTCTTCAGTAAGTTCAACCTCACGATACCAGCGAGGATGGTGTTTCTTCGCCCAGCGTCGACTCACTTTCCCTTCGATCATCCCTTTAATTGAACCTTTTACCCAAAACGCCATGTACATATGGATCAGAATGGCGTGGATCAGCACAATGGCTGCTGTCGCGTGGATTAACAAACTCCAACGAACAATGTTAATTGAGAAATAATGGGCAAAGTAGGGCCTCCAGATAATAACGCCGGTAATCAGTAATACCAGAATTAGACTCATGATGCTCCAGAACATCATTTTCTGCCCTGCGTTGTATTTCCCCACATCAGCGACTTTATGCTCATTGCCTTTAAGTACCTCAACGATCCCTTTAATCCAGGGAAGGTCCTGTTTATCGGGAATGTTGTGGTGTACAAAACGGACGAACATAAACATCAGCACGATGAAAATCATCACCCCGAAAAACGGATGTAGAATTCGCCCCATTTGCGGTGTACCGAAAGTTTCGGTGAGCCATTGCAACGTCGGGAAGAACAGCGCAATACCGGAAAGCGACACCAGGAAGAAGCTTATTACCACCGTCCAGTGACAAGCACGGTCGATGAATTTGGTGCGCAGAATCATTTTGCTTTTACTCATGACCGTTCTCCTCTTCATCATCATCCGTCTCTTTGTTTGGGCCGACTCCCACGTAGTGGT
Source organism: Citrobacter sp. Cf116 (assembly GCF_030336505.1). Classification (NCBI taxonomy): domain Bacteria; kingdom Pseudomonadati; phylum Pseudomonadota; class Gammaproteobacteria; order Enterobacterales; family Enterobacteriaceae; genus Citrobacter; species Citrobacter sp. Cf116. Next base: position 286,030 of record NZ_JAOWEQ010000037.1, read on the forward strand.
AAATCAGCCCGGCAAAGGTGGCGATAAATCCGGCGGCGGAGAGTGGTTTTAAAATCCCCTTCCAGAAGTTCACTGGTGCGGCGATTTTTGGCTCATCCGGCAGATTGTGGTACAGCGATGGTTGATCCGCGTGATGAAGTACATACATCACGTGGGTACCGCCGACCCCTTGCGGGTTGTAGATGCCCGCATTGGCATAGCCGCGTTTTTTCAACTGCGCCACGCGAGTTTCCGCTACATTGAGCATCTCTTTTTTGGTGCCAAACTGGATAGCGCCGGTCGGACAAGTTTTCACGCAGGCCGGTTCCTGGCCCACGCTGACCCGGTCAACGCACAGCGTACATTTGTAGACCCGGTTATCTTCGGGATTAAGTCGCGGAATATTGAACGGGCAGCCAGCAATGCAGTAGCCACAGCCAATACAGTGCTCGGACTGAAAGTCGACAATCCCGTTGGCATACTGAATGATTGCTCCAGCGGATGGACAGGCTTTCAAACAGCCGGGATCGGCGCAGTGCATGCAGCCGTCTTTGCGGATCAGCCATTCCAGCTTGTCGTTCTGGGTGGTTTCGCTAAAGCGCATCACCGTCCAGGACTTAGCGCTGAGATCGGTCGGGTTGTCGTAGACGCCGTTGCAGTAGCCCACTTCATCGCGAATATCGTTCCACTCTGAGCAGGCGACCTGACAGCCTTTACAGCCAATACAGGTAGTGACATCAATTAATTTTGCCACTTCTGCACGGTAATCCCGCGCCTGGGGCGGTGGCGTGATGCTGTTCGTCGCCGAGCGTTTAATAATATCTTGTGATTGCATAGCCATGAGTTCCCTTCCTTACGCTCGCTCGATGTTGACCAGAAACGCTTTATACTCCGGTGTTTGCGAGTTCGCGTCACCCACCGATGGCGTTAACGTATTGGCGAGGAACCCTTTGCGTGTGGCGCCTTCAAAGCCCCAGTGACAAGGGATACCGATAGTATCGACCGGCTTACCATCGATCGTCAGCGTTTGCAGACGTTTGGTGACCACCGCCTTCGCTTTGATAAAGCCGCGTTTCGACATCACTTTCACCGTATCACCTGCCGCAATGCCTTTTTTGCTCGCCAGCGCCTCACCGATTTCGATGAATTGATCGGGTTGAGCAATGGCGTTGAGCAGCGCATGTTTGGTCCAGTGGCGGAACAGTTCGGTAATGGAGTAAGTTGTGGCGACGTACGGGAAGGCATCCGCTTTACCAATATTGGCGATATCGTCATGGTAGATACGCGCAACCGGGCTGGATACAACATTCGGGTGCAGCGGGTTGGTACCAATAGGCGACTCAATGGGTTCGTAATGTTCCGGGAATGGCCCGTCGTTCATTTTGTCGATGGAGAACAGACGCGCTACGCCTTCCGGATTCATGATAAACGGACCAACGTTGCTGCCCGGTGCGGCCTGGCCGTAGTCGGCTACGTCCATACCGGCCCACTTTTTGCCATTCCAATGCAGCAGGGTTCGTTTGGGATCCCACGGTTTTCCTGATGGATCGGCCGAAGCGCGATTGTAGAGAATACGGCGGTTGGCAGGCCATGACCACGCCCAGCCCGGTGTGCAGCCCAGACCATACGGATCGCTGTTGTCGCGATTGGCCATCTGGTTGCCTTGTTCTGTCCAGCTTCCGCAGTAGACCCAGCAGAAACTGCTGGTCGAGCCGTCATCGCGCAACTGTGCAAAGCTGCTGAGCTGCTGGCCTTTTTTGGCTATAAGCTGGCCTTTGTCATCATAAAGGTCTTCAAGCGCCTGGCCATTTGCTTCACGCGCAATCTCTTCTGGGTGTGGGTCGTATGGATCTTTATAATTCCAGGCAATATTCAACAAGGGTTGCGGATTCGCTCCACCTTCCTGTTGATACAACTCGCGCAGCCGCATAAACAGGCGACCGAGGATCTTCCCGTCATGTAAGGCTTCACCTGGTGGTTCTGCCGCAGCCCAGTGCCATTGCAACCAACGCCCGGAGTTAGCGATTGAACCATTTTCTTCAGCAAAGCAGGAAGAGGGCAGACGGAAAACTTCGGTCTGAATATCTGCCGGGTTTACATCGTTCATCTCGCCATGATTTTGCCAAAAATTGGACGACTCAGTGACCAGCGGATCGATAACCACCATATATTTCAGTTTTGAAAGCGCGCGAGTTGATTTGTTTTTATCCGGAAACGCCGCCAGCGGATTGAAGCCCTGAACGATGTAACCATTAATCTTCCCTTCGAGCATCAATTCAGCCTGGGTCATTACGTCATACAGGCGATCCCATTTAGGTAGCCAGTCGTAGCCCCAGTTATTTTCCACTGTTGCATTGTCGCCCCAGAAACTTTTCATCATGCTAACAAAGAACTTCGGCGTATTTTGCCAGTAATTGACCTCATTCACGCCTAGCGCAGGCGGCGTGATTTGCGAAATATAGGTCTGGTAGTCTGTCTGTTTTTCCGACGGCAGCGGCATATAGCCCGGCAGGTTCGTCGACAACAAGCCAAGATCGGTATAGCCCTGAATATTGGAGTGGCCACGTAAGGCGTTAACGCCACCGCCCGCCATGCCTATATTGCCCAGTAGCAACTGGAGCATAGCGGCGGCGCGGATAATCTGTGCCCCGGCGGAGTGGTGTGTCCAACCCAGCGCATACAGAATAGTAGCGGTGCGGTCAGGCACGCTGGTGCTGGCGAGAATTTCGCAGATACGATTGAAATCTGCCACTGAGGTCCCACACAACCGGTTAACCATTTCTGGCGTATAGCGGTCGACGTGGGCTTTCAGCAAATTCCACACGCAGCGTGGGTGAGACAATGTTTCATCACGCAGGGCATTACCCTGTTCGTCAAGCTGATAGAACCAGCTCGATTTATCGTACTGGCGTTTTTTGTCGTCATAGCCACTGAACAAGCCGTCGTCGAACTGATAGTCATCACGGATAATCAGGCTGGCGTTGGTGTAATGGCGCACATAGTCGTGCTGCACCTGGTTATTTTCCAGCAGATAACGGATTACACCGAGCAGGAATGCGGTGTCGGAACCAGCGCGTATTGGCGCATACAGATCGGCGACGGCGGCGCTACGGTTAAAACGCGGGTCGACTACCACCACGGTGGCGTCGTTTTTAGTTTGCGCTTCGACTACCCATTTAAAGCCTACCGGATGTGCCTCAGCGGCATTACCGCCCATAATAAGCACTACGTTGGCATTTTTAATATCGACCCAGTTGTTGGTCATCGCACCACGTCCAAACGTTGGTGCAAGAGCAGCAACGGTGGGGCCATGACATAACCGTGCCTGACAGTCGATAGCGACCATACCTAGTCCGCGAGCAAATTTACCGTCGAGGATCCCGGTTTCATTACTTGCCGCTGAGGAGCATAGCATGCCCGTGGTGGACCATCGGTTGACGGTAACGCCCTGGGCATTTTTCTCAATAAAGTTGGCATCGCGGTCATCTTTCATAAGTCGGGCAATACGATTAATCGCATCATCCCAGCTAATACGCTGCCATTTATCCGAACCCGGTGCACGATATTCGGGATACTGCAGACGGGTTTCACTATGAATATAATCCAGCACGCCAGCGCCTTTAGGGCACAACGATCCACGGCTCACCGGATGATCCGGATCGCCCTCAATATGGTAGATACTTTCTTTGACGTTTTTGGCTGTATCGCCAAGGCTGTACATCAGCATGCCGCAGCCTACTGAGCAGTACGTACAGTTATTACGTGTCTCTTTTGCTTTTAAGAGTTTGTATTGACGGGTTTCCGCGTGAACGGAAAAAGATGATAAGAATCCGAGAGATGCAACAGTTGTTCCTGCCATACCGCCCGCGCAGATTCGAAAGAACTGCCTCCGGCTGAGCTCCATTTTTTTCTCCAGCTTAAACTTAAGACATGAAAAAGTATGGTTATTGTAAGGTTAAATTGTTTTATAAACCATTAACTTTTAGTGGTTATTGACGTGAGAGAATATTAATGCTGTAAGCCTGGGTTATGGATTGGTAAAAATTGATCATGTCAGGTTGGTTGCCGATACGTACGGCGAACTGAATCTTTTTGACGACAACCTAACGCCGCGGGGTAACAGCGATAAACTGATGGAGGTATCTGGGAAAAGGGTAAAGGAACGCTCTACTTTGCCGGACAAGGGATACAGCAACCGTGGGCGATGAAGAGAGACATGCTTTCACCACGTTATACAACGATTTGCTACGAGTAGTTTGATAGCCAAAACGAAAACAAGGAGTTCATTCCACTCAACCGAACTTATCCATAGTCTATATTTTGACCTTTACAGACGATCAAACAAAAATTATAGATTCCTGAACATATAGGCATATAAATAACAAGGTTATAAAGGTCGTGATTTCTACAACACAGGACCTCTGGATATGATGGATAAACTATACCAATATGTTTCAACGAAAGAAAACGTGGGAATAAATCTTTGTCGCATTTCTATTGCCATTGTATTTATGTGGATAGGATTGTTGAAGTTCATTCCCTATGAAGCAGATAGCATCGTTCCTTTTGTAGCTAATAGCCCATTTATGTCTTTCTTTTATAACGATCCGAGTAATTATACTCAGTTCATGAACCATGAAGGCGAATTAATAGAGGCTAACCGCGCATGGCATCATGCGAATAATACTTATGGGTACTCTACCGGACTTGGTGTTGTTGAAGTCATTTTTTCATTATTGATTCTTGCTCATTATGTATCACCAAAAATCGGTTTTTGGGGGGCAACACTTGCCTTCTTAACTCCTTTTGTCACTCTGACATTCCTGATATTTACACCAGAAACATGGGTAAGTGGCCAGGATTCTCACACCGGGTTTCCCTATCTTTCTGGCGCCGGGCGACTGGTCTTAAAAGACACGATAATGATGGCTGCGGGTCTTATTGCGATGGTGCATTCTGCCAAATGTATCCTTGCACAGAATCAGCACGAGAGAGATTATACCGGCAAAGTATCCGCTGGTCTTAGATAGCTTTCCAGACTATCGTTAAATTAAGGATGTTGTGATGCTTCGGTCTCTAAAAAATATATTTATTACAGCTGCACTGTATCTGCTTATGACGGTAACCAGTCATGCTGCCAACACCGGGAATACCATGATCAAAACGTATAGTACTTATAATTACCAGCAGACCAGAGAGCATCTCATTGCTGCCATTGAGAGTCATAATCTTGTTTTTTTTGGCGAATTTGATCATGCGAAAGAGGCTAAAAATGCTGGACTAACCATGTTACCCACAACCGTCATTATTTTTGGCAATCCTAAAGGTGGCACACTATTAATGCAGGCATATCCTGATATGGCGCTCGACCTTCCCTTTAGAGTATTGATTCGGGAAGAGTCGGATGGACGTGTAGTCGTTGGATATCACCCGGTTGAGATATTACAGACTTATGGACCAGATACTGCGGCAATTCAACCCTTAAAAAATCTGGAAAAATTAGTTCAGAAAGCCATTCAGTGACCTGGCGACCAGGGTTCATCTGACGAGGCCTGGTCGTCACCCCCTCATTAAATAGATGTTAGTTTTTTACAATTACATAAAAATTCTGATAGTATACCCCCCTATAGTATATGGAGGGCGTATGCCGCATTCACCCGAAGATAAAAAACGCATTCTCACCCGTGTACGCCGTATTCGCGGTCAGGTTGATGCGCTTGAGCGCGCACTGGAATCTGGCGAACCATGCCTGGCGATCCTGCAACAAATTGCCGCCGTACGCGGCGCATCCAATGGTCTGATGGGCGAAATGGTTGAGATCCACCTGAAAGATGAACTGGTCAGTGGGGAGACAACACCAGACCAGCGAGCTGTGCGCATGGCTGAGATCGGCCATCTTCTGCGTGCTTATCTAAAATAACACCATCACCTTGCAATAATGGGAAGAGACAAATGAAATCACGTGCAGCAGTTGCATTTGGCCCCGGCCAACCGTTAAAAATTGTTGAAATCGACGTCGCACCACCAAAGAAAGGTGAAGTGCTGGTTAAAATTACCCACACCGGCGTGTGCCATACTGACGCTTTTACGCTCTCAGGCGACGATCCGGAAGGCGTGTTCCCGGCGGTACTGGGCCATGAAGGCGGCGGCATTGTGGTTGAAGTGGGGGAAGGCGTCACCAGCCTGAAACCGGGCGATCATGTGATCCCGCTGTACACCGCAGAGTGCGGCGAGTGCAAGTTCTGTAAATCGGGTAAAACTAACTTGTGTCAGGCCGTGCGGGCGACACAGGGCAAAGGTCTGATGCCTGATGGCACAACGCGCTTCTCGTATAACGGCGAGCCGATTTATCACTATATGGGTACCAGTACCTTCAGCGAATATACCGTTTGCGCAGAGATCTCGCTGGCGAAGGTTAACCCGCAGGCTCCGCTGGATAAAGTGTGTCTGCTGGGATGTGGCGTGACCACCGGTATCGGAGCGGTCCATAACACCGCGAAAGTGAAGGAAGGCGATACCGTAGCCGTATTTGGTCTGGGCGGTATTGGCCTGGCGGTGATTCAGGGCGCGGTGCAGGCAAAAGCCGGGCGTATTCTGGCTGTTGATACCAATCCGGAGAAATTCAAATTGGCTGGTGAAATGGGCGCGACCGATTTCATCAACCCGAACGATTACGATAAGCCGGTACAGGACGTGATTGTTGAGCTCACCGACGGTGGCGTGGACTTTAGCTTTGAGTGTATCGGCAACGTTAACGTGATGCGTGCGGCGCTGGAGTGTTGCCATAAAGGGTGGGGCGAAAGCATCATCATTGGCGTGGCGGGTGCCGGTCAGGAGATCAAAACACGTCCGTTCCAGTTAGTAACCGGTCGCGTGTGGCGTGGTTCCGCGTTTGGCGGCGTAAAAGGGCGCACTCAGTTGCCGGGTATGGTCGAAGAAGCAATGAGCGGAAAAATTCAGTTAGATCCGTTTATTACGCATCGCCTGCCTCTGGAGCAGATTAACGAAGCGTTCGATTTAATGCATCAGGGTAAATCCATCCGTACCGTTATCCATTTTGGTGATAACTGATTCATTGGCCAGCGGATTTCACCGCTGGCACTTTCCTGAATTTTTTAGAATTATGTTGTGAAAGTGTGACGAATCCGGCGCTTTTCACGGTAAGTAAACTTCCCGGATTGCCGATGACTATCTAACGGGCGTGTTTTCACGCATAAACCCTACAAGAGAGTCGACGGTCATGGACAACACTACATCGATGCAAGCCCTGCATAAACTGGGCTTTCTGCATCAAATCCGACTGGTTCCGCTGTTTTCCTCCATTCTCGGTGGCATCCTTCTGCTATTCGCCTTAAGTTCCGGGCTGGCAGGTTATTTTCTTATGCAGGCCGATCGCGATCAGCGCGATGTAACCGATGAGATTCAGGTCCGGATGGGGTTATCTAACAGCTCTAACCACTTACGCACCGCGCGTATCAACATGATCCATGCTGGTGCGGCGAGCCGTATTGCTGAAATGGATGACATGAAGGCCAATATTGCCGAGGCAGAAAAACGTATTAAGCAATCGCAGGACGGTTTCAATACTTATATGGCTCGTGCGGTGAAAACTACTGCCGGAGAGGCGTTAGACGCTGAACTGAGCGCCAATTTCAAAGCCTATATCGATGGCTTACAGCCTATGCTCAAGTACGCTAAAAACGGCATGTTCGAGGCGATCATCAACCATGAAAATGAACAGGCCAGACCGCTGGACTCTGCTTACAACAAGGTATTGTTAAAGGCGATCGATATTCGTACCGCCAGGGCGAATCAGTTAAGCGAACAGGCGCACCAACGTACACAGCTTGGCATGGCCTTTATGCTGGGGGCATTCGTTCTTGCGCTGGCACTGACCGTGATGACGTTTATTGTTCTGCGCCGTACCGTTATTCATCCTCTGTTACGTGCGGCCCAGCGCATTGAGCAAATTTCAGAAGGGGACCTGACAATGCCAGAGGAACCCACCGGGCGCAGCGAAATTGGGCGCCTGAGCCGTCATCTGCAGACAATGCAACGGTCGCTGGCGAAAACAGTGGGCACGGTACGTCAGGGCGCGGAAGAAATCTACCGCGGTACCAGTGAGATTTCGGCGGGTAATACCGATCTGTCTTCACGTACCGAACAACAGGCCGCGGCGATTGAACAAACGGCGGCCAGCATGGAAGAGCTGACGGCTACGGTGAAGCAAAACGCCGACAACGCGCATCATGCGAGTACGCTGGCGGAAGATGCATCCGGCAAGGCCAGCCGGGGCGGTCAGATGGTCTCTGGTGTGGTGAAAACCATGGGCAATATCTCAACGAGCTCGAAGAAAATCTCTGAAATTACCGCCGTTATTAACAGCATTGCCTTCCAGACCAATATCCTGGCGCTGAACGCGGCGGTTGAGGCGGCGCGGGCAGGAGAGCAGGGGCGTGGGTTTGCAGTGGTGGCTAGTGAGGTCCGTACGCTGGCAAGCCGCAGCGCTCAGGCGGCAAAAGAGATAGAAGGATTGATCAGCGAATCAGTCCGACTGATTGACCAGGGTTCCGGAGAAGTCGTCGCGGCGGGCAATACGATGACGGATATTGTCGATGCGGTAAAACGCGTGACCGACATTATGCTGGAAATTGCGGCGGCCTCTGATGAACAAAGCCGGGGCATCGTCCAGGTAAGCCAGGCGATTTCAGAGATGGATAAGGTCACGCAGCAAAACGCCTCATTGGTTGAAGAAGCATCGGCTGCTGCGGCCTCTCTTGAAGAGCAGGCCGCACGCTTAACGGAAGCCGTCGGCACATTCCGTTTAACCGGGACAAGCGCAATAAAACGCGTTCCGGTAACTACTACGCCGGGTCATTCACGTCCGCAGGCGGCAACGGCCAGCGGCGATAATTGGGAAACGTTTTAATCATCAATAAAGGGACCATCTGGTCCCTTTATTTTTGGCATCAAAATGGTACGGTTTTGCGTATTGCGGCGATAAGGATCTGCGCGGCCTGAGAGAGTTGCACATCGACACGAGTAAGAATCCCGATGGGTTCACCCGCCCCGTGGGTAGGTATCGGCAACGATACCAGCGTCGCCTGGCGTAAATCCTCTCTAACCGCACCTGAAGGGACAAACCATACATAGTCGTAATCAACCGTCAGTTGGCGGGAGAGCGATGCTGAAAGTGTTTCAATGCAGCCTGGCGGCATTTTACAACCCTGACTTTGCAACAATGCTTCTGCGTGCTGGCGAGGCGCGGTTCCTTTTGGCGAAACCACCACCGGCCACTCCATTACCCGGCTTAATGTGATGGTTTCCTGCAACAACGGGTGGTTAGGGCGCACGACCAGTTTAAGTGATTCCAGAAACAACAATTCATAATTCAGACCGACCATCAATTCCGGATCGGCCATGCGACCAATGCCAAGGTCGATTTCCCCGGATTTTAAACCTGCCAGAATCATCGGATTGCTCATGGTGGCGACTTGTAGCGTGGTCTCCATTTGCTGCTTGTGGAAAGGACCAATTACCGCAGGCAGAATGCCCAGTGCCGCGGTGGGTAAGGCCCCAATCCGTACGACATCAGTCTGCGATTCTTCGCGCTGATTTAACGCTTGCCCGGCAGTGTTGAGCGCATCCAGCACTCTTACCGCGTGGGTAAGAAACTGCTCTCCTGGCAGCGTTAACTGTGCGCCAAGGCGGCCACGCTCAAAGAGCCGGGTCCCGGTCAGTTGCTCCAGTTCATTTAGCGTTTTGGAGAGAGCCGGTTGACTCAGGTTAAGGGTCTCAGCCGCGCGCCCCAACGTTCCCTGCTGTGCAACGGCGACAAAAGTATGAAGATGGCGCAAGCGAATGCGCTGATTGAACAGAACATTTTTTTCCATAAGCGATGTTAAAAACAGAGCCGTATCGGTGACAAGTAAAGTTGTTTGTTTTTGATAACCTGATAGCAAAATATTATTAACATTTATCATGTTTTACTTACAACTGATTTATTTTGCTTATGTTTTGTACAGCGTTGCTGGGTGGTGGGATCATGGAAGGGAGTATGTTCAGTCGTTATACTTTGGTTATTGTTTACTTTTGAACGATTTCTCTTCACAAGGCACTGATGAATGATACATGTAATAGGGCACCTTAATCCCGATAGCGATGCCATCTGCACCGCCGCAATGACGGCTCGTTGGCTTAGTTTACGTGGCCAGCAGGCGACGGCATGGCGTTTGGGCGAGCCTAACCGCGAAACGCAGTTTATCTTTGAGCATGCGGGGCTGACGATGCCTGAACGGTTGACGTTTGAACTGACCGATCGTGATGTCTGGCTGGTCGATTTCACCGAGCCTGCCCAGGGGCCGGAATCGTTGACAGAAAGTAACGTGGTGGGAATTATCGATCATCACCGACTTGGTGGGTTAGTCACCCGTCTGCCACCGGAAGTGTGGGTGAAGCCCGTCGGCAGTAGCGCAACCCTGCTGTGGCAACTGATGACGGAAGATGAACGCAACCAGTTATCTTCCGCTGAGGCTATTTTACTGCTCGGTGCCGTATTGAGTGACACTGTCACGCTTCGTTCACCAACGACCACCACTGACGATCGCCTGGCGGTTGATGCGCTGGCCCAAAAAACCGGAGTGGATCTTGACGCTTTCAGTCGCGACCTGCTGTCAGCCAAAACAAGCGTGGAAGGGATGAGCGCCCGCGAACTTTTGCAGAAAGACATTAAAACCTTCACCATCCATGGACATTCAGTCTGTGTAGCGCAGCTTGAACTGTATGCGCTGCAACAGGTGGATGCGGTGCTGGACGATCTCCGTCAGGAAATGGGGCGCTATGCAGAGGAAAAGAATGCTGCGTTGGTCGTGCTGATGCTCACCGACATCAATCTGGGTGACACCAGCCTGTGGTTTGCTGGAGCAGAACTTTCAGACATCCCGCAACCCTGCAAGGTAGAAGGTATGCTTAGCCGTAAAAAACAGATGCTCCCCTGGCTGGAAAGTCATTTGAAACCCCGTCAGTAGGTACTGTTCATCGTTTATATGGGTGGGAAGTTTACGCGGGGTCACACTTTGTAAATTCTTCCCACCGGAGTCAGCGGTGTTTTCTACACTCCAGGTAATATTCACTGGAGGCATGACATTATGGCGAACACCATCACGACAGATGAGATTCGGGAACAATTTTCGCAGGCAATGTCAGCAATGTACCAGCAGGAAGTCCCGCAATACGGCACGTTGCTGGAACTTGTCGCTGATGTGAATCTGGCGGTACTGGAAAATAATCCGACGCTGCATGAAAAACTGGCGAATGCGGATGAACTGGCCCGGCTAAACGTTGAGCGCCATGGCGCTATTCGAGTGGGTACCGCGCAGGAGCTTTCTACGCTGCGCCGAATGTTTGCCGTTATGGGCATGTATCCGGTGAGTTATTACGATCTCTCCCAGGCAGGCGTCCCCGTACATTCCACAGCCTTTCGTCCCATCGACGATGCCTCGCTATCGCGCAACCCGTTTCGGGTATTCACCTCGTTATTACGGCTCGAACTAATCGAAAACGCCGCGCTGCGGCAAAAAGCCGCTGAGATCCTCGCGAAACGCGATATTTTCACTCGCCGTTGTCACGAGCTGCTGGATGAATTTGATGCGCAGGGCAGTTTTACATCTGAACAGGCGCAAGAGTTTGTGCATGAAGCGCTGGAAACATTCCGCTGGCATCAGCACGCCACGGTCGATGAAGAGACCTATCACGCATTGCATAACGAACACCGGCTGATTGCTGATGTAGTGTGTTTCCCCGGTTGCCATATCAACCACCTGACGCCGCGTACGCTGGATATCGACCGGGTGCAGTCGATGATGCCGGAATGCGGCATTGAACCGAAAATACTGATTGAAGGGCCGCCACGCCGCGAGGTGCCCATTTTATTACGTCAGACGAGTTTCAAAGCGCTGGAAGAACCGGTGTTGTTTGCCGGTGAAATGCGCGGCACTCACACGGCACGTTTCGGTGAAATCGAACAGCGCGGTGTGGCCCTGACGCCGAAAGGCAGAGCGTTATACGACGAATTGCTGAATAAAGCGGGAACGGGGAAAGACAATCTGACGCACCAGTTACATCTTCAGGAGGTGTTCAAGGCGTTCCCGGACAGTGAGTTTCTGCTGCGCCAGCAGGGACTCGCCTGGTTTCGTTATCGACTGACGCCATCAGGCGAAGCGCATCGCCAGGCAATCCGTCCGGATGACGACCCGCAACCGCTCATTGAGCGAGGGTGGCTGGTTGCGCAACCCATCACTTACGAAGATTTTTTACCGGTGAGCGCCGCAGGGATTTTCCAGTCCAATCTGGGGAATGAAACGCAGGCTCGCAGCCACGGGAATTCCAGCCGCGACGCGTTTGAACAGGCGCTGGGTTGCGCGGTTTATGATGAGTTTGCGCTGTATCAGGAGGCGCAAGAGCGAAGTAAACGTCGGTGTGGTTTACTTTAATGGAATTTACATGGGATTCGGTCTGTTCCCATCGACATAAAATATTTTCGATTTTGTACAGATAATCGGCGACCAACAATTGGATTATTAATGAATTTTGTCTAGAGTGAGCGGTCAGAAATGTGCACTCTCTTGCCGCTGATTTTGACCGGCGCGGGACCATTTACACGACCAGAAGGACTCACTTTCAGGCATGAATCGCAGACGATTTATTAAAGGTTCAATGGCAATGGCCGCCGTGTGCGGAACCAGTGGTATTGCATCACTCTTTTCCCGCGCCGCCTTTGCGGCAGAGTCTGACATTGCAGACGGAAAAACCGTACGTTTTGATTTTTCCGTTCTGCAATCGATGGCCCATGACTTAGCACAGAAACCCTGGGGCGGCGCACCGCGCGCGTTACCGGACACGCTGGCGAAACTGACGCCGCAGGCCTACAACAGCATTCAATATGACGCAGAGCAGTCTCTGTGGAACAACGTTGAAAATCGTCAGCTTGATGCGCAGTTCTTCCACGTGGGAATGGGTTTTCGTCGCCGTGTACGTATGTTCTCGGTTGATGGCAGTACGCATATGGCGCGTGAAATTCACTTCCGTCCGGAACTGTTTAAATATAACGATGCGGGCGTGGATACCAAACAGCTGGAAGGGCAGACTGACCTCGGATTCGCCGGGTTCCGTGTTTTTAAAGCGCCAGAACTGGCCCGCCGCGATGTCGTTTCTTTCCTGGGGGCCAGCTATTTCCGCGCCGTGGATGACACCTATCAGTACGGTTTATCGGCCCGCGGTCTGGCGGTAGATACCTACACCGACAGCAAAGAAGAGTTTCCTGATTTCACCTCTTTCTGGTTCGAGACGGTTAAACCGGGCACAACCTCCTTTACCGTGTATGCACTTCTCGACAGCCCAAGCGTAACCGGTGCATTCAAGTTCGTGATCCACTGCGAGAAAACGCAGGTGATTATGGATGTACAAAACCACATCTATGCGCGCAAAGACATCAAACAGCTCGGCATTGCGCCGATGACCAGCATGTTCAGCTGCGGCAACAATGAGCGTCGGATGTGCGACACTATTCACCCGCAAATTCATGACTCCGATCGTCTGGCGATGTGGCGGGGCAATGGCGAGTGGATCTGCCGCCCGCTGAATAACCCGCAAAAGCTGCAGTTCAACGCCTATACCGATAACAACCCGAAAGGGTTTGGCTTGCTGCAACTCGATCGCGACTTCTCCCATTACCAGGACATCATGGGCTGGTATAACAAGCGTCCAAGCCTGTGGGTCGAACCGCGCAACCAGTGGGGCAAGGGGACCATCGGCCTGATGGAGATCCCGACGACCGGCGAAACGCTGGATAACGTTGTCTGCTTCTGGCAGCCTGAGAAGAAGATCAAAGCCGGCGATGAGCTGGAATTCAAATATCGCCTGTACTGGAGTGCTCAGCCGCCGGTGCGTTCACCGCTGGCTCGCGTGATGGCGACCCGGACAGGCATGGGCGGTTTTCCGGAAGGATGGGCGCCGGGCGAGCACTACCCGGAAAAATGGGCGCGCCGTTTTGCCGTTGATTTTGTTGGTGGCGATCTAAAAGCTGCTGCGCCGAAAGGCATTGAACCGGTGATTACGCTCTCAAGCGGTGAAGCGAAACAGATTGAGATCCTCTACGTGGAACCAATCGACGGTTATCGCATTCAGTTTGACTGGTATCCGACCTCTGACTCAACCGATCCGGTAGATATGCGTATGTTCCTGCGTTGTCAGGGTGACGCCATCAGCGAAACCTGGCTGTATCAGTACTTCCCACCAGCGCCGGATAAACGTCAGTACGTTGACGACCGCGAGATGCGTTAATCACTCTCTTTACGGCTCTCCTGATGGGGAGCCGTATCTGCATTCATCCTCATAACGATTCTGTACACTATTTACTCGATCCTGTTCGCATTTTTCTGTATGGCAAATGGGTACTCTGTGAGTGTGTATTTCTTATACACGTTCTTGTCCACTAACAGGGAGAAAGTATGTTTCCAGAATACAGAGACCTTATTTCCCGACTGAAATCCGAGAACCCTCGCTTTCTGTCCTTATTCGAAAAACACAACAGCCTTGATCATGAGATCTCCAGACTGGAAGGTTCGGATGGTCGGGGGTATAGCTTGGACATTGTTCGTCTTAAGAAACAGAAACTCCACCTGAAGGAAGATTTGCTCAAAATTTTGCAAAGAGAGAGTGTCAGTGAGAGCTAAGTAGAATGGCGCTTGCTGTGTAAAAGGGCTTCCAGCGAGAAAAGGAAGCCCTTCCTGTTTTAGGTGTTAATCGACCATCACGCGTTTGTTCGTCGCCCCCCAGAGGATCGACATTTCAGTGAACAGCGCGCCGCTAATTTCTTCGACTTCTTCTGCGCTAACCTGCGCATTTCCCTGTTTACCGAACAGTACCACTTCATCTCCAGATGCAACCTGCGGTAAATCGGTCACATCGACGATCACGGTATTCATGGATGTTTTACCCAGGACCGGAACCCGCTGGCCGCGGATCAGCACGTGTCCCGCGTTACTGAATACACGGCGATAACCATCGGCATAACCTGTCGGGATATTGGCCAGAACGGAATCACGTTTAAGGGTATAGGTTCTGTCATATCCGACGGTGTTTCCTTTGGGGTAATGGTTTACCGACGCGATGGCGGATTTAAATGTCATGACGCGTTTGTATTCGGTGCTGGCGATGGTATCGCCATAAAAAATACCGCCAACACGGACCATGTCGAGCCAGGATTCAGGAACGGTCAGGGTGGCGAACGTATTCGCGACATGCAAGGTGACATCTTCGCGTTTAAGCCCGGTAATTTTCAGTACCTGGGCCGATTGTGTATTGAAACGGGCCAGATCGCGTCTAACCACCGCAGCATCTTCTTCCGGGAAATGCGACATGATGCCAACAATTTTCAGGCCGGGTAATGCGGAAATGGCGCGGGCTTCTTCCAGACCTGCAGCGGTACTGACTTCCAGACCGTTACGCGACATACCGCCAGAGTTCAGTGCCAGATGAATACGAATAGTTTTACCTTTCTCCTGAGCAATGGCACTCAGACGCTTAGCCATATCCAGATTACCGATCAGCTCTTCGGTATCGAAGTCCGCTGCCTGGCGCATCTCTTTTTCCGTCGCGTTGCGAACGCGCATGAGCTGTGATGTATAGCCTGACCGGCGAACGGTTCTAATCTCCTCATTGCTGGCGATGCCAATACATTGCACGCCGTTTTGCATCATCACCGGTGTTACCAGTGAGAGATCGTGGCCATACGCGTCTCCTTTAAGAATGGCGCACATCCGGGTTTTATCTGCCAGCAGTTGCTGAACTTTATGAATGTTATATTCCAGTGCGCTACGGGAAATTTCCAGCGTGGTATTATCCACGACCTGTTGCTGATTGACTGCAAAGGGAACGGGGCCTGCTTGAGTGGAGGAAACGGGTTGGTGACAGGCGGTAATCAGTAAAAGCGGAATAAGTGCTAAACGACCCAAAGGTGCTGCCATGCTTGCTCCTTAGCAATAAAGTGAAAGTGTTATTGTCATCATTACGGTCTATCCATGAAGGGATACCCGGATCACCAGAGTAACGGGTTCCACGCCAGAGATTCTTTCTAAGTGATTGCTGTTACAGCATAAAAATAAGACTTCCCCGACTCTAAACAGAGTAATATCGGCTACTGCCAGTCAGAAATGCCCCGTTTACGATTGCGAAGGAGATAAACATGTCAGAAATAATAATCGTTAGTGACGCGCTGGAACTGCGTGCCGTCGAAGAACAACACGTCACCCCTCTGCATCAATTGGTGCTTAAAAATAAAGTCTGGCTCCAGCAGTCGCTGAACTGGCCGCAGTTTGTGACTTCTGTGGAGGACACCCGCAAGAATGTGCAGGGCAATATGATGTTGCACCAGCGCGGCTACGCCAAAATGTTCCTTATTTTCGAACAAGGGGAGGTGGCTGGCGTTATCTCGTTTAACCAGATAGAACCGCTGAACAGAGCCGCTTATATTGGTTATTGGCTGGACGAAGATCACCAGGGCAAAGGTATTCTGTCTCAGGCGCTACAGGCATTGATTCAGCATTATGCGCAGCGCCAGGAGATTCGCCGCTTCGTGATTAAATGTCGTGTAGATAACGTCAAGAGCAACCAGGTGGCGTTGCGTAATGGCTTTCAACTGGAAGGATGCTTACGACAAGCGGAGTTCCTCAATGGCGATTACTATGATGTGAATCTCTATGCCCGCATCATTGATGACTCTTCAGAATAAACCGGCGATAGGGGTGCGCGTAATACGTTGTTCGCCGTTGATCACTTTTGGCCCGCGCAGATGGATCGCATCGCCATCAAAGGCTTCAACTTGGGCCTGACCGGTTATCTCAATATGATGCTCGATCAGCACTTCACCCAGAATACAGGCGTGGCCTTCAATCAGGATGTGCCCATCCAGCAGAATTGGGCCGCCGCGTAATTTTGCATGCCCCCCGACCAGCACATGGTGTTTCAGCACACAATTACCTTCAACCTCCGCGTGTTCCGCCACCTGCGAGCTATAGCGCAGGGTAGGAATGGCGTCTTCATCAGTTCCGGCGATGACACGCGCATGTCCATAGACTTTAGCGCAATCGCAGATCCAGACATTATTCTCTTCGTTACCTTCTACCCGTGCAAAATCAAAAACTTCAGCCCGATGTTCTATAAAGGCATAGTTAATCATCGCATCACCATAGATCTGCACCTGATGCACCACGCGTGAATTGCTGACTGTCGCCCGATCGTAAATTTGCAGGAGCTGGTCGTTTTCACGAGTTAGTCCTTTGGCGGCGATAATTTCAGAGTCACACACAACGCGCGCATCACCGCAGAGAAGGCACTCTCCGCGAACAACAGAATCCCGAATGGTGACGTTGTCACGTATTTGCGCGTTATCGCTGATTTCTGCTCGGTCAATCCAGGCGGCATCACCAATCTGCGCGCCATCTCTGACCACGCTTGCCTGTGTAATACGGGCATTTCCGGATATCGTCGCGCCGGAAAACGCGAGCGCATTCTCATCGTAAATCCAGCAATCACCACTTTGCGAAAGCACGCTTTCATCATCAATCCAGCCACCGAGCGTACCGGCTTTAACATCATTAAAATCAATGAGCGCAATTATCTGGCGTAGTAATACGCTCTTTTTATTGCCATTATCCTGGTAACTAAAGGCGCGAGGTTCATCGCCCAGACGATATTTGGTCATAGCTCATTTCCATGTTGCGCACCTTAGTTAAACGTAGCAAAGTTTTCCGTACTGGCTAAATTCGTGGAAATTCCATAAAATGCATTTCAAATATACTTTAAAAAATAAACAAAATGAGTAAGAGCAAGCAAAGTGAGCGAGTCCTCAATCTTCCGGCCGGTTATTTTGGCATGGTACTGGGCATCATCGGGATGGGGTTCGCGTGGCGATATGCCAGCCAGGTATGGCCTGTAAGCCACTGGATTGGCGACGGTTTAGTGATCCTTGCGATGGTCATCTGGGGATTGTTGACGCTGGCCTTTATTAGTCGTTTACTGCGTTTTCCTCATAGCGTACTGGCGGAAATTCGTCATCCGGTGATGAGCAGTTTTGTCAGTCTGTTTCCGGCTACAACGATGCTGGTCGCGATTGGTTTTGTCCCGTGGTATCGACCGCTGGCAATTGTGTTGTTCAGCATCGGCGTGGTGATACAGCTGGCGTATGCAGCCTGGCAAACGGCTGGATTATGGCGTGGCGAGCACCCGGAAGAGGCCACCACACCGGGCCTGTATCTGCCAACCGTTGCCAATAACTTTATCAGCGCCATGGCCTGTGGTGCGCTTGGCTTCAACGATGCCGGGTTGGTGTTTTTGGGCGCAGGGGTATTTTCCTGGCTCAGCCTCGAGCCGGTTATTCTGCAGCGTTTACGAAGCTGCGGCGAGCTGCCAACGGTTTTACGGACTTCACTTGGTATACAACTGGCGCCTGCGCTGGTCGCCTGTAGCGCGTGGCTTAGTGTGAACGGTGGCGAGGGAGATACGTTAGCCAAAATGCTGTTCGGCTATGGTCTGCTGCAACTTCTGTTTATGCTACGCCTGATGCCGTGGTATTTGTCACAGCCGTTTAATGCGTCTTTCTGGAGCTTCTCGTTCGGCGTATCGGCACTGGCGACTACGGGGCTGCATTTAGGGCACGGCAGCGAGTCAGGTTTTTTTCATACGCTGGCGATCCCGCTGTTTATTTTTACCAATTTTATCATTGCGCTATTACTGATACGTACGTTTGCATTGCTGATGCAGGGAAAACTGCTTATTCGCACCGAACGTGCTGCATTACTGAAATCTGAGGATAAATAATGATCCGTTGTGACGAAAACTACTTTACTGAGAAATATGATTTGACCCGCACGCATTCCGATGTCGTCGACGCGGCAAAAATTGTTGCCCCGGGCAAAACGTTAGATCTGGGCTGCGGGAATGGCCGTAACAGTCTGTACCTGGCGGCCAACGGTTATGACGTTACCGCATGGGACAAGAATCCGATGAGCATCGCCAATCTGGAACGCATTAAAAACGCGGAAGGGCTGACTAATCTGCACGCTGAGGTGGCGGATCTCAATGCGCTAAACTTTGACGGTGAATACGATTTTATTCTTTCTACCGTGGTGATGATGTTCCTGGACGCGAAAACCATCCCGGGCCTGATTGAAAATATGCAGCGCTGCACCAACCCAGGTGGGTATAACCTGATCGTCGCGGCAATGGATACCGATGATTTTCCGTGCACCGTTGGGTTCCCGTTTGCGTTTAAAACAGGGGAGTTACGCCGCTACTACACAGGTTGGGATCTGCTGAAATATAACGAAGACGTAGGTGAACTTCATCGTACGGATGAGCACGGCAACCGAATTAAACTACGCTTTGCAACAATGCTGGCGCGTAAAACGGTCTGACCTGCCCATTTGTGATAACTCTTTCTACGTTCAGCATTTTTTTCGTGCTGAATATTAAGAAAACGTTAAGATAAAATTGTGCGGGCCTTACCATTTTTAGTTCATCCAAAATGATTTCCTTTTGCTATTATTTCAGATGCATATCTGCAAATACTAAGGGATCGTTCCATGCGTGCTCAAACTTTATTTAAAGTTGCAGTGCTTACGGGTTTACTGGCGTTATCAGGCTGTGCTTCAAAAATTACGCAGCCTGATAAATATTCAGGTTTTTTAAAAGATTACTCCGGCCTGAAGGAAACAAAATCTGCAACCGGACAGCCGGTGCTGCGTTGGGTTGATCCCAACTTTAATGAGTCTAAATACGATAACATCGTTTATAACCCGATCACGTATTATCCGGTTCCTAAACCAACCACCCAGGTCGGTCAGCAGGTTCTTGATAAGCTGTTGAGCTATACCAATACCCAAATGAAAACTGCCCTGGCAAAACGTAAACCGCTGGTTACGACGCCAGGCTCGCGCAGTCTGATTTTCCGCGGGGCAATCACCGGTGTTGCTACCAGCAAAGAAGGGCTGCAGTTCTATGAAGTGGTCCCGGTTGCACTGCTCGTTGCGGGTACGCAAATGGCGACGGGGCACCGTACCATGGACACGCACCTCTTTTTCGAAGGTGAGTTGATTGATGCGGCAACCAATAAACCTGTCATTAAAGTTGTACGTCAGGGTGAAGGTAAAGACCTGAACAACGAAAGTACGCCGATGGCGTTCGAAACGTTGAAGAAAGTTGTTGATGACATGGCGACTGATGCTTCCATGTTTGACGTAAATAAAAAACAATAATAACGAAGAACGCACCATCCCTGGATGGTGCGTTTTTTTATGCCGCCCGGCGACGATATACGAGTTTACCCATCAGCGTTTCTGGTCGGGCAAACATCACCAGATTCCCCAGCAAAATCAATACTAATCCCACAATCGCATTAACCTGCCAGACATACCCTTCATACAACGTAGACAGCGTTAGCGCCACCAGTGGAAAAAGAAGTGTACTGTATGCCGCTTTACTGGGACCAATGCGTCCGACCAGCGTGAAATAGGCGCCGAAGGCGATTACCGAACCAAAAATAGCCAGATACAACAGCGCACTGAGATAACTGAAGGTCCACTGTGGCGTGAAGCTGTCGCCGCGCACCAGCGCAATGGTAGCAATCAACACGGTGCCGTACAGCATCGCCCAACTGTTGGTGGTCATCACCTCGAGACCTTTTTTCTGATGACGCAGACTTATCATATTGCCCAGTGAGAAACCAAAAGTGCCGAGGGCGCTTAAACCAATCCCCAGCAGCAGCGAGTGATTCAACCCGCTGTTGACCAAATCCTGCCAGAACAAGGTGACGATACCTGTCAGCCCCAGCCCGGCGGCAATATAAAAGCGTCCTGGTGGTTTTTGACCAAAAAACAGGTAGCTATTAACCGCATTGAACAGGACCGCCATCGAGAAAATGACGGATTCGAGACCAGTATTGATCCACGCAGCGGCAGTGTAAAAACACCAGAAGTTAAAGCAAAAAACGCATCCACCTTGTAACAGACAAAACAGATGGTCGCGTCCGGAAAGCTTACGCAATTTCCCGCTGATCAGCAGGATGGCTATCATCACGGTGCTGGCGATGGCAAAGCGCCAGAAGATGGAAACCGGCGCCGCAACCGGGCCTTGTTGCAGGTAAATCGCAATCCATGTCGTTCCCCAAATCACCACCACCAGGCAGTACAACAGTCCGTTCATACAACTCTCTCTTTTTGGTCTTCAGGCGCACACTGTGCCACGTCGGGTAGCAGGGGGCTTTCATCGGCTTGCGGTGGACTTGCAAAATCTTGCGCTTTTTTTAGTGTAAAGGTGAAAAGGAAGCTGTTAACGATATGTAGCTGATATAGACTGAAAGCCTGCTAACTTATTTTGAATGTGATGGTATGTCTCAGCCCTACGGTGCCTTTGAAAACTTACGCAAACACAATGCCGTGCTGCATGAATCAGTTGCGTTACATTCGGGGATCCAACTGGCTGCCTGGTCAAACAAGCGCGACACCATTACCCAGTATTGCGATCACCACACGCTCAGTTTATACATCGCGGATGGCTACGAGAGTTATCACAAAACGGCGGGAGGCTGGAAGAATGGCGGCGGACCGGATCGTTTTTGCCTGATGCCAAAAGAGAGCGAATCCAGTTGGGATATTCGCGACGATCTTTCCTTTGTTCATCTCTATTGTACTGACGCTCACCTGCGCGAAGTGGGTGAAAAAGTCTGGGACAAAAGCCCCTATAGCTTCACGCTGGACGAGCATACTTTTGGCAGCGACCCGGGGATCACGGCGGTTTACCGTCAGTTTTTGCTTGGTAACGACTGGCTGCAACCCGCTAATCACCTCACGCTTAGCGCGGCATCTTCACTACTGTTAACGCATCTGATCCAGCATTACAGCAACGTTCAATGGCGACTTCCCGTTGTTACCGGAGGGCTTGCACCTGCCACCTTGCGCAACGTGCTGGCCTATATTGAAGCACATCTGGCGTATCCCATAACGTTGAGCGATCTGGCTGGTGAGGCAGCGCTAAGCGAATTCCATTTTGCCAGAATGTTTCGCCAGTCGATGAATATGGCGCCGCATCAGTACGTCATGCAACGCCGTATGGCACTGGCGCAGCAACTGGTCTGTTATTCATCACGCAGCCTGTCGGATATTGCAATGGCCTGCGGATTTAGCTCGGCGAGTCATTTCAGTAACCGGTTTAAACAAGTGACAGGTAAAACACCAACGCAGCTACGCGCGGCGAAATAACGTCAACACTGCGTAGCAAATACCGCCTACAACCAGCCCCCAGAATGCAGACCCAATGCCAAATACCGTCAGACCACTGGCCGTAACCAGAAAAGTCACGATGGCCGCATCGCGTTCAGCTTCATTATGTAAGGCTTGATATAAACTACCGCTAATCGTGCCGAGTAATGCAAGACCAGCAAGCATCTGGATCCAGCTTACGGGCAGGGCTGCCATCAGTCCTGTAACCGAACCGCCAAACACCCCAGCCAGAAGATAGAAGACGCCTGCTGCCGCTGCGGCGAGCCAGCGCCGATTTGCATCCGGATGCGCTTCAGGACTTTGGCAAATTGCGGCGGTTATGGCGGCGATGCAAATGGAATAGACGCCAAAAGGTGAAAATAGCAGCGCCAGTAGACCCGTAAAAACTATCAGAGGGGAAACGGGTAACGAATATCCTGATGCTTTCATGGTCGCAATACCGGGGGCATTTTGCGAAGCCATAGTGACCAGAAATAACGGTAGTGCAAT
Source organism: Citrobacter sp. Cf116 (assembly GCF_030336505.1). Classification (NCBI taxonomy): domain Bacteria; kingdom Pseudomonadati; phylum Pseudomonadota; class Gammaproteobacteria; order Enterobacterales; family Enterobacteriaceae; genus Citrobacter; species Citrobacter sp. Cf116. The sequence goes on from NZ_JAOWEQ010000037.1 coordinate 308,832, forward strand.
GCTGATACTGTGGGCTAATGAAAAGTGCGGGGTAACAAACGCTGGGATAACCGGTGACAGATTAACATCATTAGTGACAATGTCACCTTTCATCAAGGCGATGGCAATACCCACTAACATCGCAGCGATAACGGCATATCTTGGGGCAATAACTTTTAGCACCAGCCATGCCACCAGCATACTACCGCACAAAATAAGCTCACTGTTCAGGCTATTAAATGCCTGCAAACCAAAACGCAGTAAGATCCCAGCCAACATGGCTGATGCCAGCGAGTGGGGAATGATTTTCATCAGGCGGGCAAACAGTCCGGTTACGCCGCACAGCACAATCAGCGCGTTAGCCACGATAAAAACGCCGATGGCATCCTGAATAGATACCCCGTGCAGGCCCGTCACCAGCAGCGCGGCACCGGGCGTTGACCATGCGGTAAGTACAGGAGCGCGATACCACAATGTCAGCACCAGCGTACTGACCCCCATTGCTAACCCCAGTGCGGTCATCCAACCTGCAATTTGCCCGGTAGTCGCACCTGCGGCGAGTGCCGCTTGCCAGATAATGGCCGCCGAACTGGCATAGCCAACCAGGACCGCCACAAAACCCGATAATACAGTGGGCAGGGGGATGGAGAATGCACGCATATTCACTCCGTGTGCGTTATAACGGTCAATCACTGTAGCACTGTGCGTTATAGCGTACAAGTGCTAAACTGTAGCCCCGAGTAAGGAGAGCGACGAAGGAGAAAATGGACAACTTAACCCACTATCTGGCCACAACGCTCAGGACATTACGTCACCAGCGGGAATGGAGTCTTTCGCGTCTGGCGGAGGAAACTGGCGTCTCAAAAGCGATGCTGGGGCAGATTGAACGTAATGAATCCAGTCCAACGGTGGCGACATTGTGGAAAATCGCCACTGGGCTGAACGTCCCGTTTTCAACGTTTATTTCACCACCAGAGTCAGACGGCACGCTAACATTCGATCCCCAGCAGCAGGCAATGGTCGTCACGCCGTTGTTCCCGTGGGATCCTCAACTGTGCTTCGATCATTTTTCGATACTATTGGCGCCCGGCGCGCTCAGTGAATCTACTCCGCATGAGACCGGCGTAATAGAGCACGTGGTGGTGATTAATGGTCTGCTGGATATGTGTATTGAGGGGCAGTGGCGCACCCTTAAATCTGGTGAGGGTGTCCGTTTCGCCGGAGATATGGCACACAGTTACCGTAACAGCAGCGAACAAACGGTGCACTTTCATTCGCTGATCCATTACCCGCGCAGTTAATCGGGAAAACTATTCCGAAAAGCTGCGCTTGTGACTACAATAGCCGCCATTTTTACCGCTTGTGGATGGTAACAACTGTATGCGCCAGCAGCCTCATCACCTTGAATTGTTAAGCCCGGCTCGGGATACCGCCATTGCGCGCGAAGCCATTTTGCACGGCGCAGACGCCGTTTACATTGGTGGACCGGGTTTTGGCGCGCGCCATAACGCCAGTAATAGCCTGAAAGATATCGCCGAACTGGTGCCTTTCGCCCATCGCTATGGGGCGAAAATCTTTGTGACGCTAAATACTATCTTGCACGATGATGAACTGGAACCCGCGCAGCGGTTAATTACCGATTTGTATCAGACCGGTGTTGATGCTCTGATCGTACAGGATATGGGGATTCTGGAACTGGATATTCCCCCGATTGAACTGCATGCCAGCACCCAATGTGATATTCGCAGCGTTGAGAAGGCGAAATTTCTTGCTGATGTCGGATTCACCCAGATTGTCCTTGCGCGCGAACTGAGCCTTGAGCAAATTAACGCCATCCATCAGGCTACCGATGCGACCATTGAGTTTTTCATTCACGGCGCGCTGTGCGTTGCCTATTCAGGTCAGTGTTATATTTCACATGCGCAAACCGGACGCAGTGCTAACCGTGGCGACTGTTCCCAGGCTTGCCGTCTGCCGTATACCCTGAAAGACGATCAGGGACGCGTGGTGTCCTATGAAAAACACCTGCTGTCGATGAAAGACAACGATCAGACCGCCAACCTCGGCGCATTGATTGACGCAGGTGTGCGTTCCTTCAAAATTGAAGGGCGCTATAAGGACATGAGTTATGTAAAGAATATTACCGCGCATTATCGCCAGATGCTCGATGCCATCATTGAAGAGCGCGGCGACCTGGCCCGTTCATCAGCGGGACGTACCGAACATTTCTTTACCCCATCCACGGAGAAAACCTTCCATCGTGGCAGCACCGATTATTTTGTGAATGCCCGTAAAGGGGATATCGGCGCATTCGACTCACCAAAGTTTATCGGTTTGCCGGTCGGCGAAGTCCTGAAGGTGGCGAAAGATCATCTCGATGTTGAGGTAACAGAACCGCTGGCTAACGGGGATGGCCTGAACGTGCTAATCAAACGTGAGGTTGTTGGATTCCGCGCCAACACCGTGGAAAAAACGGGGAACAATCGTTATCGGGTATGGCCGAATGAAATGCCTGCCGATCTGCACAAAGTGCGTCCACATCATCCGCTGAATCGCAACCTCGATCATAACTGGCAGCAAGCGTTAACCAAAACCTCCAGTGAACGCCGTGTTGCGATCGATATTGAGCTCGGCGGCTGGCAGGAGCAGTTGATTCTGACGCTCACCAGTGAAGAGGGCGTGAGCATCACCCATACGCTGGATGGCCAGTTTGAGGAAGCGAACAATGCGGAAAAAGCGTTGAGTAACCTACAGGACGGACTGGCAAAACTTGGGCAGACGATGTACTACGCCCGCAATATTCAGGTGAATCTGCCGGGCGCGCTGTTCGTGCCAAACGGTCAACTAAATCAGTTACGACGTGAAGCCGTTGATATGCTGGATACAGCGCGCCTGCAAAGCTATAAGCGCGGCAGCCGCAAACCAGTATCCCAGCCAGCGCCGGTTTATCCGCAAACGCACTTGAGTTTCCTGGCTAACGTCTACAACCAAAAAGCGCGTGAGTTTTATCACCGTTATGGCGTTCAGTTGATTGATGCAGCTTATGAAGCGCATGAAGAAAAGGGCGAAGTACCGGTGATGATCACCAAACATTGCCTGCGCTTCGCCTTTAACCTGTGTCCGAAACAGGCGAAAGGGAATATCAAGAGCTGGAAAGCGACACCAATGCAACTGGTTAACGGCGATGAAGTCCTGACGCTGAAATTTGATTGCCGACCGTGCGAAATGCACGTGATCGGCAAGATGAAACATCACATTCTGAAGATGCCGTTGCCGGGTAGCGTCGTGGCTTCGGTCAGTCCGGAAGAACTGATGAAGACACTGCCGAAGCGTAAAGGTTAATCGTTAGCTCAGATGCGTATCGGGTTTGCGTGATTTTTGCCAGTGATGGTGTTCACGAAGATCGGCGGCGGATTCTTCCGCCGTCACTCGCAGCTCATCACTGTCGGCCGTGTGTCGTAGTAAATGATCGGCATCTTGCACCTGAAGATATTCATGTCCCTGATTAGTAGCGAAAAGTTGACCGGAAAAAAGCGCGCTGGCCAGCAATAACACTGTTAACCCTTTCTTAAACATCATGCACCCTCTGGTACGTTAGCTGCGGAATTGGCGATAATTTCGCCTGGTGACTATTCAATATTTTAATCGGGATAATGACAATCTCTGTTTTGTCATTTCGATGTTTTTTACATTTTTGTTTAGTCGATGTTGGGTTTTGTAACACCCGGGCAGTGCAGCGCTGCCCGGGTGTTATCACGGAGAGATTCAGGACTTAAATCCGGCGGCCGTCATCAGGAGACGAAAGAACATGCCAACAGCGGCGAGGGCCAGCACGCTGCCGCCCCAGAGGATCACCAGCCACATCAGGCGTTTCCAGATTGTTTGTTGCATCAATGATACCCCTCACCATGTTGAACTTTGCCGCGGAAAACGTAGTAGCTCCAGAAGGTGTACACCAGGATTATCGGGATAATCAGCAGTGCGCCAACCAACATAAAGCCCTGACTTTGTGCCGGAGCCGCCGCTTGCCAGAGCGTAATGGACGGCGGAATGATGTGTGGCCAGATACTGATCCCCAGTCCGCTAAACCCGAGGAAAATCAGCCCCAGTGTCAATACAAAAGGCAGCGTATGGCAGTTATGTTGCCCCAGTGAACGCCACAGCCAGATACTGATAAGCGCAACCAGCAGCGGAACCGGCATCAGGAACCACAGGTTGGGCAGACTAAACCAACGCTCGGCAATCGCGCTATGCGCCAGTGGTGTCCACAGGCTGATAATGGCAATCACAATCAACATTGCCAGCAGCAGTTTTTTGGCCACGCGACGCATTTTATCCTGCAACGGATTTTCACTTTTCATCACCAGCCATGTCGCCCCCAGCAGGGCATAGGCTACAACCAGGCCAACGCCGCAGAACAACGTGAACGGGGTCAACCAGTCGAAAGGACCGCCGCTGTAGCTGCGTCCGGTAACGGAAAATCCGTTGAGTACGGCACCCACCACCACGCCCTGGGTGAATGTCGCCAGGATTGAACCGCTGAGAAAGGCTTTATCCCAGAATGGTCGATGCGCCGGCGTGGCCTTGAAGCGAAACTCAAACGCGACGCCGCGAAAAATCAGGCCGATTAGCATCAGGGTCAACGGGATCGTCAGCGCATCGACAATCACCGCATAGGCCAGCGGGAACGCGCCAAATAACCCGGCCCCGCCCAACACCAGCCAGGTTTCATTCCCATCCCATACGGGAGCGACGCTGTTAACCATCACATCGCGGTCATCAGCGTCCTGAATCGCGGGGAATAAAATGCCAATCCCGAGATCAAAACCGTCCATCACGATATACATCAGCGTGGCGAATACGATAATCACAAACCAGATAACTGATAAATCGATACCCATTAGCGATGAGCCTCCGGTTGAGAATCAAGGACGGCAGCCGAAAGCGGCCGGGCAGGCGTGCCGGTTGGCGGAATTGTTGGGTCATCTTCATGTGGCCCCTTGCGGATCAGGCGTATCATGTAGCTGTAACCCACACCAAACACTGAGCTGTACACCACAAAGAAGGACAGCAGGCTGATGCTCATATGTAAATCACCATGTGCGGAAACCGCATCCGCCGTACGTTGCAGACCGTAAACCACCCACGGTTGACGGCCAACTTCAGTGGTCACCCAACCGGCAAGGATGGCAATCAGACCTGAGGGGCCCATCCACAAGGCAAAGCGCAGGAAAGGGCGCGAGGTGTATAAACGCTGCTTATAGCGCAGCCACAGGGCAAAAGCGCCCAGCAGGATCATCAGCATGCCTAGCCCGGCCATTATGCGAAACGACCAGAACACCATAGTTGAGTTAGGCCTGTCTTCTTTAGGAAACTCTTTTAGTGCCGGGACCTGTTTGTCCAGGCTATGGGTCAGGATCAGACTGCCCAGCGCCGGGATTTCCAGCCCATAGCGGGTGCGTTCCTGCTCCATATCCGGCCAGCCGAAGAGTAGTAGCGGGGTCGGTTCGCCGGGCGGATTTTCCCAGTGCCCTTCAATCGCAGCAATTTTTGCCGGCTGATGCTTTAGCGTATTCAAACCGTGCATATCGCCAATCAAAGCCTGCAGCGGGGCGACGATTAACGTCATCCATAGCGCCATTGAGAACATCGCGCGAATAGCCGGGGTGTTATTCCCGCGCAATAAATGCCATGCACCTGACGCTGCGACAAACAACGCGCTGCTGAGGAAAGCGGCAACGGACATATGCAGTAAACGATAAGGGAATGAAGGATTGAAAATAACGGCGAACCAGTCAACGGGAACGACCTGGCCGTTAACTATTTCATAGCCTTGCGGTGTCTGCATCCAGCTGTTAGAGGCGAGGATCCAGAAGGTTGAAATAATGGTACCCAGTGCGACCATGCAAGTGGCAAAGAAGTGAAGCCCTGGGCCAACCCGGTTCCAGCCAAACAGCATTACCCCGAGAAAACCGGCTTCAAGGAAGAAGGCAGTGAGCACTTCATAGGTCAGAAGCGGCCCGGTGATGCTACCGGCGAACTCGGAAAAACCACTCCAGTTGGTACCGAACTGATAAGCCATCACCAGCCCGGAAACTACACCCATACCAAAGTTTACGGCGAATATTTTCGACCAGAAATGGTATAGCGAACGCCAGGTGGGATTTTTCGTCTTTAGCCATAACCCCTCAAGTACTGCCAGATAACTGGCGAGGCCGATGGTAATGGCCGGAAAGATGATGTGAAAGGATACCGTAAACGCGAACTGGATCCTCGCCAGGTGAAACGCGTCAAGACCGAACATGCTTAACTCCGCAGGCAAAATTGATTTGGCGCAATTCTAAGCCTGAGAAGCAATGCGGGGCAGAAACAGAACAGTTCTTTTTAACCATAACAGTTGCAGTGCTGTTATAGGTTGTACACGCTGATATGAAATCTGGAAGCTGGATTCCTGTTATTAAATAGCGTCCTCCCCACGTTAGTGATTTTGCGATATTAATAGCAAGGTAATTAAAAGGTAATCATAAATGTTTACTTTGTGTGTATAATAGACGACAGGGAGGCGCAGTGAAGCAAAGTGAGTTTAGACGCTGGCTTGAATCTCAGGGAGTTGCTGTTACAAACGGCTCAAATCATCTGAAACTGAGATATCAGGGAAGGCGTAGCGTTATGCCCAGACATCCAGGTGATGAAATAAAAGAAGCCTTGCGAAAAGCGATTATTAAGCAGCTTGACTTACAGTAATCATCATCACTACAAGGTTGATTATATGAGAGATTTTGAAAATCCTATGCGTTATCCTGTTACTCTAACACCGGCAGTGGAAGGTGGGTTTGTGGTTTCTTTCCCGGATATTCCGGAAGCATTAACTCAGGGAAATACTCGCCATGACGCTTTGCAGGCCGCGCAGGCGGCATTGATTACCGCTTTTGAATTCTATTTCGACGACAACGAGGCGATTCCACTCCCTTCGGCGGTTAGCGCTGAAGATGACTACGTAGAAATACCGCTGAGCGTTGCGTCTAAGGTTCTTCTGCTGAATGCCTTCCTTGAATCAAAAATCACCCAGCAGGAGCTGGCGAACAGGATCGGCAGACCTAAGCAGGAGATCACCCGTTTATTTGATTTAAAGCACACGACGAAAATTGATGCCGTGCAGATTGCTGCGCGCGCCTTAGGCAAAGAGCTGGCGTTAACGATGTTGTAAAACTGTTAACTATAACAGTTATAAAAAACACCCTGATTATGTAAACTGATATACACAGTGATTGTCACCGACACCGGTAATCGGGATCAAAAATGAAAAAGTACCAGCGACTGGCAGAGCAAATTCGTGATCAAATTGCGTCTGGCGTATGGCAGCCAGGCGATCGCTTGCCTTCCTTGCGTGAGCAAGTGGTCAGCAGCGGAATGAGTTTTATGACCGTCGGACACGCATACCAGTTGCTGGAAAGCCAGGGGCGGATTATCGCCCGGCCGCAGTCTGGTTATTATGTCGCCGCGCGCCCCGAACGTGAACTGGCAGCGCCGCAGGTGCAGGTCACGCGCGACGAAGCGGTGGATATCAATACCTATATTTTTGATATGTTGCAGGCCAGCCGGGATGCGTCAGTGATGCCCTTTGCCTCCGCATTCCCCGACCCGCGTCTGTTTCCACTTCAACAGTTGAACCGCTCGTTGGCACAGGTGAGTAAAACCGCCACCGCCATGAGTGTGATTGAAAACCTGCCGCCGGGGAATGCTGAGCTGCGTCATGCCATTGCCCGTCGCTATGCTCAACAGGGGATGACGATTTCACCGGACGAAATCGTCATCACCACCGGCGCGCTGGAAGCCCTCAACCTGAGCCTGCAAGCAGTCACTGAACCGGGTGACTGGGTGATTGTCGAAAACCCCTGTTTTTATGGGGCGTTGCAGGCCCTGGAGCGATTACGTCTGAAGGCGCTGTCGGTAGCCACCGACGTTAACGAGGGGATCGATCTTGCCGCGTTGGAGCAGGCGTTACAGGAGTACCCGGTAAAAGCCTGCTGGCTAATGACCAACAGCCAAAATCCGCTGGGTTTTACGCTCAGCGCAGAGAAAAAGGCGCGTCTGGTTGCCTTGTTGGAAAAATACCACGTAATGCTGATTGAAGATGATGTTTACAGCGAGCTGTACTTTGGCCGCGAAAAACCGCTACCAGCCAAAGCCTGGGATCGTGCAGACAGCGTTCTGCATTGTTCGTCTTTCTCGAAGTGTCTGGTGCCAGGATTTCGTATTGGCTGGGTGGCAGCAGGGAAACATGCCCGGCGTATTCAGCGACTCCAGCTAATGAGCACCTTATCTACCAGTTCGCCCATGCAGCTTGCACTTGTTGATTATCTTTCAACCCGGCGCTATGACGCGCATTTGCGACGCTTGCGTCGGCAACTGGCTGAACGTAAACAACAGGCCTGGCAAACGCTGCTGCGTCATCTTCCGGCGGAAGTCAAAATTCACCACAACGACAGTGGTTATTTTCTGTGGCTGGAGCTGCCGGAACCGCTTGATGCTGGTGTGCTCAGTACCCATGCGCTGGCACACCATATCAGCATTGCGCCGGGGAAAATGTTCTCGACCTCGGGAAGCTGGACACGTTTTTTTCGTTTTAATACTGCATGGCACTGGGGAGAGCGCGAAGAGCAGGCCGTAAAACAGCTTGGCAAATTAATTCGTGAAATGATGAAATAAACCATAACGCGCTATTCAATATAAATGAATAGCGCATTCTTATTTTCGAAATAGTGAATGCTGAACCACGGTATTATTTATATCGGGTGCGGCCATACAAAATATCAATAGTTAATACTATTGCCACCTCTGCGTCTAACTCCTTGTCTATACTCCAGAAGATTACCCCCTTGGTCAGAGTCTGTAGCGTAATGAGCGTTAGCTCACAACCTGATTAAATTTCCTTGCACCAGCAGGAACGCTTACCACACCCCGACTATTTTTAGAAAAGGACATATATTTACGGCAAGGCTGCCGCTCAATATTTTTTCGACAGGAGTAAGACGTTATGAGCAAGCAACTTGCCCTCAGTAGCCTGTGTGCCTTCAGCATGACGCTGATGACTGCGCAGGCAGCCGAACCCCCCACATCATTAGATAAACCGGAAGGCCGCCTGGATATTATTGCCTGGCCGGGTTATATCGAACGTGGGCAAACCGATAAACAATATGACTGGGTCTCGCAGTTTGAGAAAGATACCGGCTGTGCGGTCAATGTAAAAACGGCGGCCACCTCTGATGAGATGGTCAGCCTGATGGCTAAAGGCGGTTACGACCTGGTAACCGCTTCTGGTGATGCCTCACTGCGCCTGATAATGGGAAAACGCGTTCAGCCGATTAATACTGCGCTTATCCCTAACTGGAAAACCCTTGATCCGCGAGTGGTAAAAGGGGAGTGGTTTAACGTTGGCGGTAAAGTTTACGGTACGCCATACCAGTGGGGACCAAACCTGCTGATGTATAACACCAAAACCTTCCCAACGCCGCCGGACAGCTGGAACGTGGTATTCGTTGAACAAAATCTGCCTGATGGGAAAAGCAATAAAGGTCGCGTTCAGGCTTACGATGGCCCGATCTATATTGCCGACGCCGCATTATTCGTTAAAGCCACCCAGCCGCAGTTGGGTATTACCGACCCCTATCAGCTCACTGAAAAACAGTATCAGGCGGTGATCAAAGTCCTGAGCGATCAGCACGCGTTGATCCATCGCTATTGGCACGATACCACCGTGCAAATGAGCGATTTCAAAAACGAAGGCGTAGTGGCGTCAAGCGCCTGGCCTTATCAGGCTAACGCCTTGAAAGGCGAAGGTCAGCCAATTGCCACGGTCTTCCCAAAAGAGGGGGTTACCGGATGGGCTGATACCACCATGCTGCACAGTGAAGCGAAACACCCGGTTTGCGCTTACAAATGGATGAACTGGTCATTAACCCCGAAAGTACAGGGCGACGTAGCCGCCTGGTTTGGTTCTCTGCCAGTGGTGCCTGAAGGTTGTAAAGCCAGCCCGTTACTGGGTGAAAAAGGCTGTGAAACCAACGGCTATAGCTATTTCGACAAAATTGCCTTCTGGAAAACGCCAATTGCCGAAGGTGGAAAATTCGTTCCTTACAGTCGCTGGACGCAGGATTACATCGCCATTATGGGTGGTCGTTAATTCCGCTGGGGGTTTTATGACGTACGCAGTGGAGTTTCATAACGTCTCGCGTTTGTATGGGGATGTTCGTGCAGTGGATGGGGTGAGTATTGCGATTAACGACGGTGAGTTTTTCTCTATGCTGGGGCCATCCGGCTCCGGCAAGACCACCTGTCTGCGCCTGATTGCCGGGTTTGAGCAACTGTCAGGCGGCGCAATCACTATTTTTGGTAAACAGGCCAGCGAATTGCCGCCCTGGGAACGGGACGTCAATACGGTATTTCAGGATTACGCGTTATTCCCGCACATGTCGATCCTCGACAACGTAGCCTATGGGCTGATGGTTAAAGGTATTGATAAAAAACAACGCCACGCGAAAGCACGTGAAGCACTGGATAAGGTCGCACTCGGTTTTGTTTATGAACGTAAACCGTCGCAGCTTTCCGGTGGGCAACGTCAGCGTGTGGCTATTGCCCGGGCGCTGGTCAATGAACCGCGCGTCCTGCTGTTGGATGAACCGCTCGGGGCATTGGATCTCAAACTGCGTGAGCAGATGCAGCTGGAGCTGAAAAAATTACAGCAATCCCTTGGCATCACCTTCATCTTTGTCACCCACGATCAGGGTGAAGCCCTGTCGATGTCCGATCGGGTGGCGGTGTTTAATAACGGTCGCATCGAACAGGTGGATTCTCCGCGTGAACTTTACATGCGTCCGCGGACGCCGTTTGTGGCAAGTTTCGTCGGAACGTCAAATGTCTTTGATGCGACGATGTCGGCGAACGTTTGTGGGCTACAGGGTATGTTCTCCCTACGTCCCGAACACATTCGCTTGAATGATGCCGGAGGAGAAGTCCAGGCCCGGGGTGTTATTCAGGCGGTGCAGTATCAGGGGGCGGCGACGCGGTTTGAGCTGAAACTCGCCGGAGGGGAAAAACTGCTGGTTAGCCAGGCGAACCTGACGGGAGAAATGCTACCGTCAACGTTGTCGCCGGGTCAGCAGGTGATGGCATCGTGGTCCCGCGACGTGATGGTACCGCTGGTTGAGGAGAGGTGAATGGCTATGAACGTCTTACATTCGCCTCCACAGTCGACAAGCCTGAACCGGATCTCAGGTTACTTCTGGCGTAATCCGGGGATGGGGCTGTTTTTGCTGCTCCTTGGACCACTGATGTGGTTTGGCATTGTCTACTTCGGCTCATTACTGACGCTGTTGTGGCAAGGTTTTTATACCTTCGACGATTTCACTATGTCGGTCACGCCGGACCTGACGCTGGCGAATTTGCAGGCGCTGTTTAATCCTGCTAACTACGACATCATTTTGCGTACCCTTACGATGGCGGTGGCGGTCACCATTGCCAGCGCGATTCTGGCGTTTCCGATGGCGTGGTATATGGCGCGCTATACCAGCGGCAAAATGAAAGCCTTTTTTTACATTGCCGTAATGTTGCCAATGTGGGCCAGTTACATCGTTAAAGCCTATGCGTGGACGCTGCTGTTAGCTAAAGACGGTGTGGCGCAGTGGTTTTTAACCCATCTTGGGCTGGAGCCGCTACTGCTTTCGTTCCTGACGCTGCCTGCGGTAGGCGGCAATACGTTGTCGACTTCAGGCTTAGGGCGCTTTCTGGTGTTCGTCTACATCTGGCTGCCGTTTATGATCCTGCCGGTACAGGCCGCGCTGGAGAGACTTCCGCCGTCACTGTTACAGGCCTCCGCTGATTTGGGCGCGCGTCCGCGTCAAACCTTCCGCTATGTGGTCCTTCCGCTGGCAATACCCGGTATCGCTGCGGGATCTATCTTTACCTTCTCTCTGACGTTGGGCGACTTTATCGTGCCACAGCTGGTGGGACCACCAGGCTATTTCATCGGCAACATGGTGTATTCGCAACAAGGGGCGATCGGCAATATGCCGATGGCGGCGGCATTTACTCTGGTGCCGATTGTGTTAATCGCACTGTATCTGGCGTTCGTGAAGCGTCTGGGAGCTTTTGATGCACTCTGAACGCGCGCCCTGGTTACTCAAACTGGCGGCATGGGGTGGGGTTATTTTCCTGCACTTTCCCATCCTCATCATCGCCACCTATGCTTTTAATACTGAGGAGGCTGCTTTTAGTTTTCCACCGCAGGGATTAACGCTGAAGTGGTTTAGCGTTGCGGCGCAGCGTAGCGATATCCTGGAGTCTGTGACGTTGTCACTTAAGATCGCTGCGTTGTCGACCGCTATTGCCCTTGTTCTGGGGACGCTGGCCGCGGCCGCGCTGTGGCGAAGGGACTTTTTTGGCAAAAGTGCAATATCGCTGTTGCTACTGTTGCCGATCGCGCTGCCGGGCATTATTACCGGCCTTGCGCTGTTGACGGCGTTTAAAACCATCAACCTGGAACCGGGTTTTCTCACGATCGTAGTGGGCCATGCGACGTTTTGCGTGGTGGTGGTGTTTAACAACGTTGTGGCGCGTTTTCGCCGTACCTCATGGAGTCTGGTTGAAGCGTCTATGGATCTTGGCGCCAACGGCTGGCAAACCTTTCGTTACGTCGTGCTGCCCAATCTGGCATCGGCACTACTGGCGGGCGGGATGCTGGCGTTTGCCTTGTCGTTTGATGAAATCATCGTGACAACGTTCACCGCCGGACATGAAAGAACACTTCCTCTGTGGCTGCTCAATCAATTGGGCCGTCCACGGGATGTGCCGGTCACCAACGTTGTGGCATTGCTGGTAATGCTGGTGACAACACTGCCAATTTTAGGGGCCTGGTGGCTAACGCGTGAAGGCGACACTCTCGCCGGAAACGGTAAATAAACGACGATATGGGAAATTGCTATGCAACATCAATTACTGATTAATGGCGAGCTGGTCAACGGTGAAGGTGAAAAGCAGCCAGTCTATAACCCTGCCACTGGTGAACTCATTCTGGAGATTGCTGAGGCGTCAGCCATGCAGGTTGATGCCGCGGTGCGTGCGGCAGACACCGCGTTTGCCACCTGGGGGCAAACCACGCCGAAAGTCCGCTCTGAACTGCTGCTGAAACTGGCGGACGCTATTGCCGATAACGCGCAAACCTTCGCTGAGCTGGAATCACTTAACTGCGGTAAGCCACTGCACTGTGTCCTCAACGATGAAATTCCAGCTATTGTCGACGTTTTTCGCTTCTTTGCCGGGGCGGCTCGAACTCTGCAAGGACAGGCGGCCGGAGAGTATCTGGAAGGACATACGTCGATGATTCGCCGTGATCCGCTCGGCGTGGTGGCCTCTATTGCTCCGTGGAACTATCCGTTGATGATGGCGGCGTGGAAGCTGGCTCCAGCGTTGGCAGCGGGAAACTGTGTGGTGATTAAACCATCAGAAATTACCCCGCTGACGGCGCTTAAATTGGCCGAATTTGCCAAAGATATTTACCCGGCTGGCGTTATCAACGTCCTGTTTGGTCGCGGTAAAACGGTGGGCGATCCGCTGACCGGCCATGAAAAAGTCCGCATGGTTTCTCTGACTGGCTCCATTGCAACCGGTGAACACATTATTCAGCACACCGCGCCGTCAATTAAGCGCACACATATGGAACTGGGCGGCAAAGCCCCGGTGATCATTTTTGATGATGCCAATCTGGATGCGGTAGTGAGCGGCGTGCGGACCTTTGGTTATTACAATGCCGGGCAAGACTGTACCGCCGCTTGTCGAATCTATGCCCAAAAAGGCATTTATGACGCGTTGGTTGAGAAACTCGGCGCCGCGGTTGCCAGCCTGAAAATTGGTGCGCCGAACGACGAATCGACGGAACTGGGACCGGTAAGTTCGCAGGCACATCTTGATCGCGTGACTAAAGCGGTCGATGAGGCCAAAGCCCTGGGGCATATCAAAGTTATCACCGGCGGCAAGAAAGTGGATGACGCAGGCTACTACTTTGCCCCAACGCTGCTGGCCGGGGCGAAGCAAGAAGATGCCATCGTGCAGCGGGAAGTTTTCGGCCCGGTGGTCAGTGTGACCGTATTTGATGATGAAGACCAGGTGCTGGCGTGGGCAAATGATTCGAAATACGGACTGGCATCTTCCGTCTGGACCCGGGATGTTGGGCGTGCGCATCGCTTTAGCGCTCGCCTGCAATATGGTTGCACCTGGGTCAATACCCATTTCACGCTGGTTAGCGAGATGCCGCACGGTGGGCAAAAACAGTCTGGGTATGGCAAGGATATGTCGGTTTATGGGCTGGAAGATTACACGATTGTTCGCCATGTCATGATCAAGCATGAGTAATCTTTTAAGCGCGAGCGGTAAATGGGGCACGGATAGCTAAATCTCGGCAAACGTGTGCCTATACTATTCGCGCCACTGGCCTCGTCGCCATCGGACGGCGGTAAGTTGGAAATATCCGCGAGGTCAGGCTAATTGATAAAATAAAGCCCCAGCATATTGCCGGGGCTTTGTGCTTTCAGGAGCGCCATCGGGTTTATCAGCGGCCCAGGCTGCAAAGCCAGGCGAGTAGGGCACAGACGCTCAGTACTAGCCCCAGTTGTTGCACCATGCCTGCAAATCCCAGCATCATTCCCAGCAACAGGTAATAGCTTAATCCAAACAATGCCCCCGCGGCTCCGGCCTGTTCACGATAATGACGCAGCGCCTGACTCAGCACATTGGGAATGGCGATACCATAGGCAATCACCACGCCGAATACCGGAATCAGGATCCACGCAGAGTGCTGTAAGCACCACGCTACGAGACCTGACAACGCTGCCAGCGCACAGGCATAACGTACCAGTTGCTCCGGCGTCAGACCTGTCGTTAACAGTCTTTGGTTCAGCAGGCTACCCGACAGAGAAGCAAACGCAAGTAGCAACCCCGTCAAGCCAAAAGCTCTGGAACTCCATCCCAGTTGCCCAAAAAGAAACGGCGCCAGGCTGTAATAGCTAAACAGCATGGTGTTCAGTAGAGCAACCAGCATGGCGTTTTTCCACAGCTCATAGTCACGCGCCATGCGGGAGAGTAGCGCAGCAAGCCTTGGTCTGAGCGTATGTTCGGGCCGGGTTTCTGGCAGCATGGTTATGGTCAGCATCAGCAGTAGTAGCGCCAGCAGCACAAGGGCAACAAATACCCCGGTATGACCATACAAACTGACCAACCATCCTCCGCTTAGCAGACCGAAAACCGGACTCAATGCCAACGCGGCGCCCATCACAGAAAAGACGCGGGATAGCGCAGTTGATTCATAGCTGTCCCTTAGCATGGTCTGTACCACTACAGATCCGGCAGCCGCTCCAATGGCCGAGACCATCCGTGCCAGCAGCAGAACGCTGAAATCAGTGGCAACAACGGCCATGAGGGAACCCGTGGCGTAGCACAGGAGTCCAGCCATCATCGCCCGGCGTCGTCCGATGCAGTCGCTCAGCCATCCCCACATCGCCACGCCGACGGCGAAGGCAACAAAATAAACGGAGAGTGTTTGAGCCGCGCGCTCACTGCTGACGTGATAAGACGTCGCAATACCTGGCAATGCCGGGCTGTAAATGGTTTCCACCAGTTGTGGAAACATAATCAGGAGTGTGAGAAGCCACAGCGGCGGTCGATGAAGTGTGTTCATAGCAATATCCAGAGAAACAGAAAACAGGCGGGCATTATTGCTGAAAGGAAAATGTCGCATTACCATTATCAAGACTTTAAATGTCAAATATCGGACAGAAGATGAAAATTGCCCCGGATGATGCTTTTGATGCGGACAGCTTTGATAAACCGGTAATCGGGATTGCTTCCGAGATGGGCGTACACGATTCAGGACGGCACAGCCATCTTCGTCATCAGCTACTTTATTCGGCAGCGGGAAGCATAACGATTGAGCTGGAACAGGCGTTGTGTCTGCTACCGCCACGTCGTGCGGTCTGGATCCCAGCCGGTACGGTACATCGCGCCATAATGCGCGGCGTGATGGCTTATCGTTCTTTGTACTTCTCAACCACGTTGCCGTTATCTGATTTACCGCTGCAGATAGTCGACGTTAACCCTCTCTTTTTTGAGGTGATAGAACGTATGTCTTTCTGGTCATGGGAGATGCCTGCCGCGCAGCAGACCAGTCTCATAACCGTATTTTGTGAGGAAATGCGTGCCGCCCACAGTGAAAACTGGACATTGCAGTATCCCTCAGATCCGCGACTTAACGTGTGGCTTGAAGGATTACGCATGGGCGAACTGCCACCACGACTGAATCAATTGTCCCGACAGGTTGGGGCATGTGAAAGGACAATAGGTCGAATATTTACCCGGGATACCGGGATGAATTATCAGGACTGGCGGCAGCAATTTAGGCTGTTAAAAGCCATGGAGATGTTGGCTGACGGATGCCATATCAGCCAGGTCGCGCAATATCTGGAGTTTGTCAGCGACAGTGCTTTTATTGCTTTCTTCCATCAGCATACCGGCACAACGCCAGGCCGTTATTCAGGCAATATAATGCCGCAGAAGGATTAGGGGTATTACATATTAAGGATAATTTACCTGGTGATGGCAGAGTGGGAAGATCGTTTACTGATGGCAGAGAGATGAACCTCTCTGCCAGCGGACGCTGCAATTAATCAAGAAGAGTTACATCAAGCAAACCAGCCGAACCTTGCGGAAATCAGACTGAAAAGTCCTACAGCAGCAAATATATTTATCAGCACCACCGTTTTACTGGAAACATTCATTTGTGCCACCTTTCGTTTTAACCCATATGGGTATAGTACGGGTTATAACTATCCGCAATAGTACGAATTCTGAACATAATGAAAATGGGTTGTTTTACAGCCGCTTTTCTTAAATTAATTAATAAAACTTGATGTAAGTCATAAAAAAGAGCATATTGCGCGCGATTTCACCTTTCGGCCCGGATGCCTTACATGTCTTTGTACCAAAAAATGTTGGTTTTTTATGCGGTGATGGCCGTTATCACGGCAATCATCACCTGGTTTCTTTCCCGCGATAAAAAGCGAATTCGCTTTCTCAGCGCGGTATTAGTCGGTGCGACCTGGCCGATGAGTTTTCCCGTCGCGTTAATGTTCTCTCTCTTCTGATGACGGCGTAAACACCGCTTCAGGCGGAAAGCAGGGCATCTAATCGCTTTTTGTCGACTTCGCTGACATCCTGTGGATGCTGATACCCCACGTTCTCATTCGCACGGGTATACAAAGCGACCAGCCAGTCGTATACGTAGCGGCTTGCGCCGTGCGAAGGTTGTTCATCCAGCTTCGTCAGGCGTAACATCGGCTGTTGCTTCGGCGCGCTAAAAATAGCCGATCCTTTCAGGATCCTGCTGGCAGGCCGCTGCTCCTCAGCAACGTCGGCAAATCCAAGCCAGGTAATAAAATCACCGATATCGGCGTATACCTGCGCGGCACAGACGTTTTCGCGCTGCATAATGCGCTGTAAGCGTTGCGGCATCTCCAGGCGATAGCTGGTGGTGACGAGGATGTCGGCAACCTGTCTTAACGTACGGGGATCGAGTCGTAAACGGCGGGCATTATTTTCATCGCGACACCACTGGCGCACGTGGTTAATCCACATTTTGTGAGCCTGATATCCGGTCTCCTGGCTTTCCGGTGAGTGCATTGTGTCACGCACCTCGGCAAACAGGTCAATCTCTTCATTAAATAAACCACTTACCTGCTCCTCGCGCGGTTGCTGAATACGCAGCAGCGATTCAAAAATGCGCATCGGCGGGAGCAAACCATCCAGCAGTTCGCCATGCTTTGCCGCCTGAGCCTGTAGCTGGCGGATCACTGACTCATTGCTTGCTGATTCGGTCTCAACGGGATTAATCCAGCCGATTAGGGTTTCGCGTACGCGCTGCTGGTGCTGTTCACGCAGGGAGGTCAGCCTGGCCTGGCGCTGCTGTGGTGAGGTTGCCTGAGTCAACCATTCGACGAGGCGTTGTAAGCTGTGTTTATCCAGCGCCTGCAGCGTGCCCCAGTGCAGTCCGGGTTTGCCCATTAATTGCTGCACGGATTCGTCAAGATTTTGCTGGGTACTAAAACGCGCATCCTGCGGGGTAATGGCCCAGACCACGCCTGGCAATGCGGCGTCGTGGACGGGTTGAGTATCGTTAACCCAGCCCAATAGCTTGCGGGTGATGGTGGGCGTCTGGGCGCGGGTAGAGACAGCGTTGCAGATTAAGAGCACATCCGGTTGCAGGTGTTGGCGGTAATGTTCCAGCATCCAGCCTAATTTTGCCTGCCACAGTGGATGCGGGTGAGTATCCGGGGCGAGGGGAATATCGAGCAGATCGACATTCTCCAGCACCGCGTCTTCAACCGTCAGGACCAGTTCGCGCGTGAGCAGCGCCAGTGACGACAAAGAAAGGCTGACTGCATTGAGCAACTGATGATTTTCAATCGGATGAACCACCAAATCGCTTTGCGCCTCATTATTGCCGGTCAATGCCACCTGGGTCAGGAAACTTTCGGCAGGTAAACCAAAATGATCAACCAGCAGACTCAGCGGGGCCGCTAATTCTTGCGCGTGTCCGGTTTGTTGCAACGTGTGCGCCAGAGTCAGCCACTGCTGCGTCAATTCTGGTTGTTCTCCCCACAGTAGTGCCCAGGCGTTTGCCCGGGTAGTCAGATCCAGTGCGGGCAGCAACGTGGCAAACTGGTGCCATAGCGCATCGTCAATTTGCTGCTGGTTTGCCGGTACGCAGGAGCGCCAGAAACGACCGATTGCCGCAACATCATGTGCGGTAATGCCCGGCACAGGGTGACGCTGACGCAGCGTTTGCCATTTTTCCAGGCGCGCCTCAATAATCGATTTCTCGACCTGCCGGTTATCCGGGAGCGCGCTGAACTGGGTGATAAATAGCTGTACCAGTTCCGCTTCACTGAGTAACCGCAGACGCAACGGCCATTCGCTATCATGCTGATTTTCATCGCGCGTAAAGCGGATCACCATATTGGTTGGCGCATGGCCAGGATTAATATGCGAGAAATAATCAAAGCTGCGATCCGGAGTAACAATATTCACTTTGCCAGTGGCATTGCTGCACAATGCCGCAAGCAGATGTGCTTTTGCCGATTGTGAATGTCCGTATAACCCTATACATCCTTGCGATGAAAAGGTTGTCTCCAGCGCAGATTCACTCACTGCGGCTAGCGTAAGCTGT
This sequence comes from Citrobacter sp. Cf116, assembly GCF_030336505.1. NCBI lineage: Bacteria > Pseudomonadati > Pseudomonadota > Gammaproteobacteria > Enterobacterales > Enterobacteriaceae > Citrobacter > Citrobacter sp. Cf116. Next base: position 328,081 of record NZ_JAOWEQ010000037.1, read on the forward strand.
GCCAGCAGGGCATCCGCTTCATCATCAAGACGCGCCGCACGTTGACGGGTATCTACCACCCACTCGATGGCGGCCTGCGCGGTATTTAACATCTTACTCATTTCAGGTACACGCTCCCGCTATCGATCCAGTAATGGCTTCCGCTATGGCGACGGTCTGCCAGCGTATTCAGTTTTAACGTTAAGGCATTGGCGGCAACGGGGGTGCCATCCTGTAACCAGGCATCGCTTAGGACGAAGAATTCTGGGCCACTCTCTTTGCTGCCGCCGCGTAGCTGCAGCCGTACATTCAACACGCCATCTCCGGCGATGGTTTTTGCCAGTTCGGCGGAATTTATGCTGAGCGTATACAGCGGCGTGGCAGGCCAGCGGCTGTTTGCCAGTTGCCGGAATCCTAACGTCACGTTGCCACGTAACGGGAAGTGCAACCGGGCATCCAGCTTCGCACCGGGTTTATCCAGATCAATATCGTGATACCAGATGTTCTCATCGCGCAGGGTATTGACCGTGTTATCCAGTACGCCAAGATAACGTACGGTCGAGTAAGCGCCGATATCGGCAGCTTTAAAGTTAAAACGCGGCAAACGCAAATCTAGCGCCAGGCTACACAGCATGGCGCCGACTGCCGCGGTGGATTTGGGATTACCAATCCGCCCTTGTTGGCTGAACGGATACCACTCATGCACGCGGTAGTTATCCATCCAGATCATACGGTTAACCGGAACAGGTTGCAGATGGCGGATCAACGCCTGCACGCCCGGTAAACAGGCGGGCCTGCCGGTCACTAATAAAATATCGCAGCGATAATGTGAAATAGCCTCACAAACCGCGTGCAGCGGGGAAGTCAGGGTAAATTGCCCCGCTAACAGAGCTTCTTGTAACTGCCTGAACTGTACCTGCAACGGCACGCTCAGAACATCAAACGCTGGCGAACCTGCTGGCAACGCATGGTCGATAGCCTGCTGGATGTAGTTCATCACGTTGCGCGTTGGTCGTTGGCTCAGGAGTTCTCCGAATGTGGCATGCAGACCAGCGACCGGATCGTTAATATCGCTTTGTTCCCAGGCACTGAGTACCGCATGACCGAGCGGCATAAAGAGCTGCAATGCCGTTTGTTGACGCAAAATCGCCTGGGTATCGATGCGACCGGAATCGCCAAACAGCGTGGCCAGTAATGCAGCGGCATCGGTCACGCCAGCTTGTTGTAAGCGGGTTTGCAGCGCAGGCAACACGCAACGCTGAATCACGTCCAGAAGCATGTCATCGCCTGCCACCTTAAAACCCTCACGGAACAGCAAATGCGGGGTAATTTTAACGTTCGCGCCGACGCCGTCATCAAGCTGATAATGGACGACGGCCATATCCGTTGTCCCGCCGCCAATGTCGATCGATGCCACGCGCAGCGCCCGACCTTTAGTCTCACCGGGTTCCGGCAAACGGTCCGGGCGGGCAAGGGCGTTAAAGAATGATTCGGTGTGGCCATCGTAGTGAGAGATAGCCTCGTTATACAGCCACACCAGTTGCCCGCAACTGGCTTCATCCCATTCCATCTGAATTTCAGGTACGGGAACCACACTCTTTTCCTGCTGTTTACGGGTAGTGAAGTCTTCATCCTGCGGGTGCCAGCCCATTGCTTTCCAGACCAGGGCAATAGCTTCAAACATGCGCAGGCGGAAAATCTCGCGTTCCTGTTTGGGCATCGCCGACGGTAGGGTCAGGATCAGCGTCCGTAACTGACGAGGAGATGCCGGGAATCCGAGGCGCAAACGCGTCGCTACGCTGTTAATTTGCCCCAGCGCCTGGGCCAGTATTTCGCATAACATATGCGTCATCAGCGTACTGCGGCTGTATTGCGGTGAGAATACCGGCAGACGATCGTCCTGCGGCAGGCTGAACAGCGGTTGCCCGTCATCGTTCATCAGGTTCATCAGTGGGAAGGCGGTAGCCAGCGGTTCGCGCTGGGTTTTTCCATTCATCTGGCTAAAGCGCCAGTCATGTAACACCGGCGTTTCATCCCACAGATAACGGCGCGGGCTGGAGATCCCACTATTGCCCTCGGTGCCCATACGCTGCATTGCCAGCTTACGGGCTTCATCACCCACACGCACAATCGACGGCCAGATAAAGGCGTCATCACGTCCGCTCTCAACGGAAAAATGCTGCTTACCAAAGCGAGCTTCGGAAAACTCCAGCCGACTGGTGAACAGCGGATCGTTGAGGAACTGCGGCTCGCTTAACGAACGGACCTGCAATTCAGCGGTCTGACGCAGCCCGTCATTGGCATCCCCGTGATCTTCAATCAGGACGCCACAGGTATGGGTATTACCGATATCTAAAATAAGATCGACGGGAATAGCGGGTGTGCTAAGGGTATGTGTAACCAGTTTCACTTCCGGGACAGAAAGCTGCTCGCCTAACAGGGTCAGCACATTCAGCCAGTGCGCCTGGTATTCAAAGTTACGCAGCGCCAGCTGGATCTCTTGTTCTGAGCGATTCTCATGTTGGGTGACATGGTGCATAAAAGATTCGCGCAACCAGCCGTCAATCCAGGTCTGGTCAAGGAAATCAGCAATTTCGCTGTCATGCCAGGCCAGCGCGAATCGTGTCCCGTTGAGCAGGTCGTTTTCATTGGGCGTTAACGCTGCAGGGGCATTTTCAGTGAGCTGGCTATCCAGCGCCACGGTAACGCGGTGGGTGTTGCCCGCGCTGTCGGGTTGCGCCAGTTTTCGTACCTGCACGCGCGCCCAGTTATCCGGGCCTTCAACAAACGTGCGCGGTGGGTTAAAGCGCAGAAACGGCAGCGGCAGCCAGACACCGTCGAGGACATCCAGAGAATAATGCAGCGTCTGGGTACTTTCCGGTTTCACCACTTCGGGCTGACCGCCAGTGCTGCCAGGCAAGGTATAGCGACCCGTTGCCAGATCGAAATCCAGCCGTAGCAGGGGACCGTTTGCCGTTTTGCGCACAAAGCGGCCATGGTGCGCAGATTCCTGCGGCGTCAGGCCAAAATCCAGGAATTGAACACCGCTATTGGCGATGAGCGTCACGCTCTGCTTGTAATCACACAGATTCACCAACATAGAATCAGGCACCTATCTTTTTGATTGTCAGAGGGATTTCCGCGTGATCGTCATAACGCGCGGTACAGGCGGCGACGTCGTTGGTTCCCGCTTTGCAGGTAATTTCAGGCATCGGATAACGTGACCCGTCTGTACAACGGGCATTGCCGCGACTCTTAATCATTAATTCACCCGACTGGTGCAAACCGGAGAAAATCTCGGCACGACAAACAATATTGTCACCATGAACCACGCGAGCAGTGCCTTTATTAGCCTGGATCTGATAGCGCAGCGACGGCGCTTTGCCGCTCACCGGATCTTTAACATCGACCAGGACGCGCCAGTTACCATTGAGGAAACGCGTCGTTCCTGCCTTCATCTGATTGGCATCCATCACCAGCGCATCTTTTGGAATCGCGGCGATCACCACCGGTCCTTCTACAGGTTTCTCTTTCTTCGCAGCTGGAGTCACTTCAGCACGATGCAGGGGCAGTGCAGATGCCAGTGCTGGCAGCGGTGCCATATCAATCTTAGCGACTTCAACAGCGGCGGCTGCGGGTACGGGCTGGGTGGTCTGTACCCGCAGCAGCGGCCCAACGATGGCGGCAATGATGACTGCGGCAACGGGCAGGCTCCACAGAGGCAGGCGGCGCGCAGGTTTCTCTTGTGCCAGCGGCGGTGTAACCTCCGGTTCGTTAACTATAACCGGTGGCTGTGGTTCGGGTTCAGCCGGTTTAGCCAGCTCGACGACTGGCGTCAATAAAGGCGCATCAGCCTCGGCGAAGGTGATTTCCGGGGGGATTTCTTCTTCCTGTTCCGGCTCTGCTACGGTAACGACAGGAGGAATATCGGCAAGTCGCAGGCAATCGAGCACATCGTCGCGGGGATTTTCATTCAGATTGACGAAGCCCCAGAACGTAATAACGGGTTTGCCATCAACCAGAAACACGTGGTTTTCACCGGGAAACTGGATGGCTTTTTCGAGCAGAGAGCCAAACAGCTGTAGGGAGGTTTTTCCCGACTGCAGGCTTTTACGGCTCAGAGCCGCCGCATTTTCCAGCGTGCTCCCCAGATAGCGCAGCGCACGAAAACGTGCTTCTTCATCAGCGGCTTTCCACGCCACGGCTTTCCCTTCTATCGGGGAATACCAGTCAACCCGATCGCCGTTGTCGTTAATTTGTGGGATCGCCAAACAATCCACCATCGCCTGCTGTTTACGCAGACGAAGCGTTTCACGTATTTGCAATGCTGAATCAAACACGGCCTGACCACCGCCGCCCACGGCCTGATAGTCATCCAAATTGCCGCTGCGCAAGAGAGTTTTTGCCACGTTGTTACCCCTTAGACTTCTTCACGTATCTACTTTACGTTTTATAAAAACGAGCAAACGGAGAAAGAGAGGCAAAAAGGGGCTAATTTTCATGGCATAGAGTGCCGGGAAAAATCTTGACGTTTTGAAAAAGACTTAAGGGAAATTAATTCGCTTAGGGTGATGAATTATTCAGCGAAATACACCTGATTAGAATAACCTGATAGTGATTTGTTATTGGTCAGTTTTTGTCAGCTATGCTCTGATATCTCGGTTAATAATAAAATAAGAAGGCTTATAACCATGATTGCAAGGAAAACGTTACTCGCGCTGGCTCTCAGCACCGTCATACCGTCAGGCGTTGCGTTCGCGGCCAATACTGACACCATCATCTATTGCTCGGAAGCATCGCCGGAGTCATTTAACCCGCAAATTGCCAGTTCCGGTCCCTCATTTGTGGCCAGTTCACAAGTGCTCTACAACCGACTCATCAACTTTGATCCGGTAAAGAATACCCCGGTACCATCTCTGGCAACGGACTGGACGATTTCTCCTGACGGTAAGACTTATACCTTTACCCTGCGTCAAGGCGTGAAATTCAACAGTAATAAATTCTTTAAACCGACCCGCGACTTCAACGCTGACGACGTGATTTTCTCGGTATTACGGCAGAAGGATGCCGATCATCCGTATCACAAGGTTTCTCAGGGAAGCTATGAATACTTTAACGATGTCGGTCTGGATAAACTGATTAAAGAAGTGAAGAAGCTCGATGATTATCACGTTCAGTTTGTCCTGAATGAACCTAACGCTGCGTTTCTTGCCGACTGGGGAATGGATTTTGCCTCGATTCTCTCTGCGGAATATGCCGACGCGATGCTGAAAAAAGGTACACCGGAAAACGTCGACAACTGGCCGATTGGCACCGGGCCTTACGTGCTGCAGCAGTACAAGCAGGACTCGCAAATCCGCTATCTTGCCAACCCTAACTACTGGGATGGCGCCGTTCCAACGAAACACCTGATCTTCTCAATCACGCCAAACGTCCAGACGCGGCTGGCAAAACTGCAAACCAATGAATGCCAGATAATCCCAGCACCTGCGCCCGTACAGTTTGACGAGATTAAAAAGAATAAGGATTTGACGCTGCATTCGGTTGACGCGCTGAACGTCGGGTATCTGGCATTTAATACCGAGAAAAAACCGTTTGATAACGTACTGGTGCGTCAGGCGCTAAACTACGCGACCGATAAAAAGGCCATTATTAACGCCGTCTTCTTAGGTTCCGGTACGGTGGCAAAATCGCCGATTCCACCGAATATGATGGGGTTCAATAAAGATCTGCAGGATTACGCTTACGACCCGCAAAAAGCGAAAGACCTGCTGAAGCAGGCTGGACTGGAAAATGGCTTTGAAGCGACGCTGTGGTCAATGCCGGTCCAGCGCCCATACAACCCGAACTCCCGACGGATTGCCGAGATGATCCAGAGCGACTGGGCAAAGGTGGGCGTGAAGGCGAAAATTGTATCGTACGAGTGGGGTGAATATCTCTCCGGAATGCGTAAAGGTGAGCACGACACCGCGTTGTTTGGTTGGATGTCAGACAACGGCGATCCGGATAACTTCGCCGATGTGCTGCTGGGCTGCGACAGCATAAAAACCGGATCTAACGCCGCGCGCTGGTGCGATAAAGAGTATAATTCGCTGGTTGAAAAGGCGAAACTGGTGAGCAAACCGGAAGAGCGCGCCGCGCTTTACCAGCAGTCACAAGAGATTTTCTATCAGCAGGCTCCTTGGATAGCCCTGGCAAACGGTAAAACGTTCTACGCTACGCGTAGCAACGTCAGCGGATACAGCGTTAGCCTGATGGGCAGTGATTTTTCAAAAGCAAAATTAAATTAATGAGTTAAGGAGAGGTTATGTCGCATCTGGATGAGGTCAGCGCACGTGTTGATGCCGCCATTGAGGAGAGCGTCATTACGCATATGAATGAATTGCTGATTGAGCTCAGCGATGATGTCGCGTTGAGCCGGGAAGACCGCTATACCCAGCAACAGCGTTTGCGTACGGCTATCGCCCATCATGGCCGTCAGCATAAAGAAGATATGGAAGCCCGTCGCGAACAGTTGACCAAAGGCGGCACTATTCTTTGATATTTCCTCGCCGGATCTTATCCGGCCTACAGGCGCGTTCTGTAGGTCGGATAAGCGCAATTAAAACGAACGTCTCGCCACCAGCCATGCCCCGATCACCAACATTACCGCGCCACAAATTGGGCCCACTAGCGCCCGTAGCGGCACGCCGTGACTGCGCAGAATATCCAGTATCAGTCCCCCGATAAGCTGGCTGGCAACCAGTACCGCAATCGTCGTGGCAGCGCCTACATTTTGATATCCACTAATGCTGGCGAAAACAAAGAACGATCCCAACAAGCCGGGGATGAGTGTCCACCAGCGTATGCTGGAAACCAATTCACCAAACCCTGCTAAACCTTGCTTAAACCACAATATGCTGACAAACAGCACGATCCCGACCAGCGAGTTAAGTAACATGGCGATAAGGATCGTCGAGGACGTCTGCGTAATGCGCACCATCAAGGTATTTTGCACCACCAGACCAATACCCGCCGCAATCAGAAAGGAGAGGGTCAGCGTCTGGTTCATCTAAGGGTATCCGGTTCACGACGATCGTCTAACTGCAACTGCATGAAGGTCAGATCCAGCCACCGCCCAAATTTGGTTCCAACCTGTGGCATTTGCGCGGTGGTTTTAAAGCCCAGCAAGCTGTGCAGATGCAGTGATGCCTGATTCTGAGACTCAATACCTGCCACCATGACATGCTTGCCGCATGCGCGGGCTTCGTCTATCAGTCTGCTGAGTAGTGCTCGTCCGAGTCCTTTTCCCTGATGTTCTGGATGGACATACACCGAATGTTCAACGGTATGACGGAAGCCATCAAAGTTACGCCAGTCGCCAAAGGAGGCGTATCCCGTAACCACGCCATTCTCTTCACTCACCAGTACCGGATACCCCATCAATTGTCGGGATTCATACCAGGAAATACGGTTTTCGGCATCGACCGTTTGATCATTCCAGATAGCCGCCGTATGCAGTACCGCATGGTTGTAGATTTCTGCAATGGCGGCGCAGTCTTCTTTGCTGGCAAATCGAATTGACATGTTGAACCTCAGGGCTTGTTCACTATAGTATTACAATATGAATACTATTGAAGACAGTATAAATCAACGGATCAGTGCAAGAATTCGCATTGAGCGGGAATCTCGCGGTTGGTCACTCACGGAACTTGCCGAGCGCGCGGGCGTGTCGCGGGCGATGATCCATAAAATAGAACGCGGCGAGAGTAGTCCAACGGCTACGCTGCTGGGTAGACTTTCCGGTGCGTTTGGCATCAGCATGTCTACCCTGATTGCGCGGGCTGAAATGCAGGAGGGCAAGCTGCTGCGCTTCGCTGACCAGCCCGTCTGGCACGATCCGCAAAGCCACTATCTGCGCCGCCATGTTTCACCGCGCAGCGATCTACCTATCGATCTGGTGCAGATTGAATTACCCGCCGGAAGTGATATCCCGATGCCAGCTTCTTCCTATGTGCAGGCCAGACAACTTATCTGGTTACAGCAGGGGGAATTAGTCTTTGTGGAAGGGGACATACGCCATGAAATGCAGGCAGGTGATTGCCTGGAACTTGGCCCGCCGAATGACTGTCGGTTTATCAATGAAACCGCGAAACCCTGCGTTTACCTGGTTGTGCGGTTAAACCACGTCGTCAGCTAAATAGCAGGCGCAGACTGCTACTATTGATGGATTCATGCCAAAAGCAGAGGAGCACATCATGGGTCAACAGACTAATCGTAACCGTCGCTGGGTACTGGCTTCCCGTCCACATGGCGCGCCAGTCCCAGAGAACTTCCGTCTTGAAGAAGATGAGGTGGCATCCCCGGGCGAAGGCCAGGTTTTGCTGCGCACTGTTTATCTTTCCCTCGATCCCTACATGCGTGGCCGCATGAGCGATGAGCCATCTTACTCACCACCAGTAGAGATTGGCGGTGTTATGGTGGGTGGTACCGTAAGTCGCGTGGTGTCATCCCGCCATCCGGACTACCAGCCAGGCGAATGGGTATTGAGCTACAGCGGTTGGCAGGACTATGACATCTCCGACGGTAACGGACTGGTGAAGCTTGGCGCTCATCCCGAACATCCCTCCTGGGCGCTGGGTGTTATGGGTATGCCGGGGTTTACCGCTTATATGGGCCTGCTGGATATCGGTCAGCCGAAAGCGGGAGAAACGCTGGTGGTAGCCGCCGCAACCGGGCCGGTTGGCGCAACGGTTGGGCAGATCGGTAAGCTTAAAGGCTGTCGGGTAATCGGTGTGGCTGGTGGGGCAGAGAAATGCCGACATGCCACAGAGGTGCTGGGCTTTGATGTTTGCCTCGATCACCACGCACAAGATTTTGCGCAACAACTGGCAAAAGCCTGCCCGCAAGGAATTGATATTTATTATGAAAACGTCGGCGGAAAAGTATTTGATGCCGTTCTGCCATTGCTCAATACTTCAGCGCGGATTCCGCTTTGTGGCCTGGTCAGTGGTTATAACGCAACGTCGCTTCCGGCCGGACCTGACAGATTACCGCTGTTAATGGCAACGCTGCTGAAAAAGCGTATCCGGATGCAGGGTTTTATCATTGGTCAGGATTATGGTCACCGCATTCAGGAGTTTCAGCGGGAGATGGGGCGCTGGCTTAAAGAGGACAAAATCCACTACCGCGAGCAGGTGACCGACGGTCTGGAAAATGCGCCACAAATCTTTATCGGTCTGCTGACCGGCAAAAACTTCGGCAAGGTAGTTATTCGTCTTGCTGAGGATTGATGCGTAAGAGCGGAAGACTGTGAATGTCTGTAACCAGGCCTGCTTCGTACGAAATGTAGGCCTAGTAAAATGCCAATGACGTTATCTGGATGAAAAGCGATTATTCATGGAGAAAATGAGAAGGTTACAACCCGAAAGCGAATAAATACTCCACATTGAGATAAATAATGATTACTATTCTCATTCTTAAAAAGGCAAAACCATGATTTTGCTCATTGAAGCTATGTGAAGCAGTAACAAACGAATTTATCAAAGGGAGTCGTCATGTCTTTACGTCATCTGTTTTCACCGCGTCTGCGTGGTTCTTTACTGTTAGGTTCACTGCTCGTTGCATCATCTTTTACTACGCAGGCTGCAGAAGAACTGCTGCGCAAAGCCGTCGGTAAAGGCGCTTATGAAATGGCATACAGCCAACAAGAGAACGCGCTGTGGCTGGCGACCTCACAGAGCCGCAAACTGGATACCGGCGGGGTGGTTTACCGCCTTGACCCGGTCACCCTCGAAGTGACTCAGGTGATTCATAACGATCTCAAACCGTTTGGTGCCACCATCAATAACGCCACGCAAACGCTGTGGTTCGGCAACACGGTAAATAGCGCGGTAACGGCGATGGATGCTAAAACGGGCGCGGTGAAAGGACGTCTGGTGCTGGATGCGCGTAAGCGTTCTGAAGATGTTCGCCCGCTGCAGCCGCGTGAGCTGGCCGCAGATGACGCCACTAACACGGTATACATTAGCGGTATTGGTAAAGAGAGCGTGATTTGGGTGGTGGACGGCGACGCCATTAAACTGAAGGACACCATCCAAAATACCGGCAAAATGAGCACCGCTCTGGCTGTCGACAGCAAGGCTAAGCGCCTGTACACCGCCAATGCGGACGGTGAATTCATTACCATCGATACCACCACCAACAAAATTATCAGCCGCAAAAAACTGCTGGATGATGGGAAAGAGCATTTCTTTATCAACCTGAGCCTGGACACAGCGGGCAACCGTGCATTTGTCACCGACTCTAAAGCGGCGGAAGTGCTGGTAATCGACACCCGTAATGGCAACGTACTGGCAAAAGTCGCCGCGCCGGAATCCCTTGCCGTGCTGTTCAACCCGACGCGTAATGAAGCCTACGTGACTCATCGCCAGGCCGGTAAAGTGAGTGTGATCGACGCGAAAAGCTATAAAGTCGTCAAAACATTCGAGACCCCAACATTCCCGAATAGCCTGGCGCTCTCTGCCGATGGTAAAACCCTGTACGTCAGCGTGAAACAGAAATCTACCCGCGAGCAGGAAGCTACCCAGCCGGACGATGTTATTCGTATTGCGCTGTAAAAAATCAGGAGGGGGAAACCCCTCCTGTCATTTCTCTAAACCCCACGATACGCCTCGTTACACCCCGCCAGTAGCCCGACCCACTTCAGGGACTTACACTACGCCCTCAACGGCTAACTGAATAACACGGGAATACCATGAAAAAGCCATTTATCTGTCTTTGTGCAGGCGTAATGCTGTTTACTCTGGCAGGATGCACCACTGATTACGTCATGACGACCAAAAGCGGACAAACCATTACCACCCAGGGTAAGCCAAAACTGGATAAAGATACGGGAATGACGAGCTATACCGATCAGGATGGAAACGCGCGGGAAATTAACAGCAACGATGTAGCGCAGTTGATTGAAGCGAACTAAAAAAGAAGGCCTGAAGGGTTAACCTGTCAGGCCTTCAGCCATTACGGCGCGGTGCGGTGGATTTCCGCGACGCGCTTACGCACGCCGAACCAGCCTGCCACCAGCAGGATGGCAATCAACGGTAATGACGCGATAGTGTAGGTGCCGTTTGGATAGTCAAACGCCATCAACACCAGCACGCTCAACAGGAACACCAGGGTTAGCCACGAGGTAAACGGAGCGCCCGGCAGTTTAAAGCTAACGTCTGCCGTTTTACCTTCTTTTATGGCCCGGCGCAGACGCATCTGACAGACCATGATAAAGCCCCACGACGCAATAATGCCCAACGACGCGAAGTTCAACACGATCTCAAACACCTGCGACGGCACCAGATAGTTAAGAAATACCCCGACGACATAGACGACCAGCGTGGCGAGGATCCCCGCCCAGGGTACCTGTTGGCGGCTCATTTTAGCCATGAATTTCGGCGCCGATCCGCCCATCGACATGGAACGTAAAATACGTCCGGTACAGTACAGCCCAGAGTTAAGGCTGGAAAGCGCCGCGGTGAGCACCACGATATTCATGATACTGCCGATATACGGCACGCCCAGTTTGGAGAAGAAGGTAACAAACGGGCTTTGCCCTGCCTGATAGGCATTCCACGGCAGTAACAGAACCAGCAGCACGACAGAACCCACATAGAACAGACCAATACGCCAGATAACGCTATTGATCGCTTTCGGCACCATGGTTTGTGGATCTTTGCATTCTCCAGCAGCGGTGCCCACCAGTTCAATGGAGGCAAACGCGAAAACCACCCCCTGAACCAGTACCAGCGCCGGCAGCAAGCCATGTGGGAAGAATCCACCGTTGTCGGTGATCAGGTGAAAACCCGTGGCGTTACCATCCAATGGCTTTCCAGTGCCTAAAAAGACGGTACCCACCACCAGGAAAATCACAATCGCCAACACTTTGACCAGTGCAAACCAAAACTCCATCTCCGCGAACCACTTCACGCCGATCATGTTCATGGTGCCGACAATGGCCAGCGCGCCGAGGGCGAATACCCACTGCGGTACATCACCAAATGCGCCCCAGTAATGCATATACAACGCCACCGCGGTGATATCGACAATGCCGGTCATCGCCCAGTTGATAAAGTACATCCAGCCAGCCACATAGGCGGCTTTCTCACCTAAAAATTCACGGGCATAGGAGACAAAGCTGCCGCTGGAAGGGCGATGTAAAACCAGTTCGCCAAGCGCGCGCAGTATAAAGAACGAAAAAATACCGCATACCAAATAAACCAGCGCCAAAGCAGGACCAGCCATCTGCAAGCGTGCGCCAGCCCCTAAAAACAACCCGGTACCAATTGCGCCGCCAATGGCGATCATCTGTACCTGTCGATTTCCCATCGCTTTGTGATACCCCTCTTCGTGGGCATTCAACCAGCGTCGTTTCGCCGCATGTTGTTCCGCGGCTTGCGTGTTGTTTGTGTTCATTACTTTTCCTGTTGACCTGACAAAAATACAAATCCTTTTTGCCGCACCTGCTGCGGCGAAAACAGCCTTACCCTTCATTGTGTTACGGGGGAAAACTGCCGGCCGAGCATCCTACATTCAATTGTTCGGTTCCGCAAAGCCCCGATAACAAGAATTCAGCATTTTTGTACAGCCTGCACTGGCGCGGTGTGGCCTCGATTCAGCCAATAAAAGAAAAGGGCGTAAATACCTGGAGAGGAGTGCGCTTATCGAGACATTCACCCGATAAGCGCCGTAAGGTTATGCTGATACGCCAAAGACCTGAACGGCCTGCTGTAAGCGCGATGAACGTTGAGTCAGATCGGCGGTAGCATCGGTGACACGTTCCACCATCTCGGCATTATTGTGTGTCATGGTGCCAACGCGTGAAATCGAATCGTTAATCAGATCCAGCGCCAGGGTTTGCTCACGCGTCGCCAGACTAATATCTTTGATCATCATCGACATCTGCAGGACATCGCCAATCATCCCGGTAAGATGCGTCTCCGTTTGTTCTACCATTTTGACGCCGCTATTCACGTTGGCGACGTTCTTCTCAATCAACTGTTTGATCTCTTTTGCTGCAGACGCTGAGTGCTGTGCCAGATTACGGACCTCTGCCGCCACAACGGCGAAACCGCGTCCTGACTCTCCGGCTCGCGCGGCCTCGACCGCGGCATTGAGCGCCAGAATATTGGTCTGAAAGGCGATACTATCAATGACGCCGATGATGTCGACGATCTGCCCGTTGTCACGCGATATCGCCTGCATCATGGCGATAGTTTGTTTCATGATATCGCCGCCTTCTGCCGCATTGGCGCTGGTTTTATCGGCCATGGTCATAGTATGTGCCGCAGTCTCAGCAGTTTGCTGTACCGCGCTACCAATTTCTTCAATGGCGGCAGCGGTTTGTTGCAGGTCGGCGGAGGTTTCTTCGGAACGCTTATGCAGCGCCGTACCTTCTTTTGATACTCGCTGACTGATAGCGCGAATACCGGATATTTGCGTACTGACATCATCGACCAGTGAATTCAGATTAAGCCCGGACTGATTAACCAGGCGCATCAACATTCCGATCTCATCCACCCGATTTAAATGACAGTTATCAGGTTTTCTCCCGGATACCACTTTCTTCATTTGCGTCAGTAGCGTATTAACTGGCTGACAAATTTGATACTTAAGGTAAATAGCAAGCATCAGAAATAAGAACAGCAACCCTCCCGCCTGAATAAATGGATTAACAGGAGCAAAAAGAAATAGCACAGCGAGCAGGGCGATTACCCCTAAAGAATAATTGACGCGCTGGCCAATGCTCAGCCATTTAAACATTGATGCCCATGACAATATGCCGCGGCGAATGATAATGCCTTTAAAAAGTCGAAACCCTTTAAACTGCTGGTTATTAATTTTTTGATATAAACTTTCGCTTTGAGTTATTTCATCGCGCGAAGGAACGGTACGCACTGAAATGTAGCCAGTGAGCTTTTCATTGTGCCAGACCGGTGTAACGTTGGCGCGAACCCAGTAATGGTCGCCATTCTGCCGACGGTTTTTCACCATTCCCGTCCAGCTGTCTCCCTGCTGTAGCGTGTACCACATATCGGCGAACGCCGCGGGAGGCATATCAGGATGGCGAATAATATTATGCGGTTCGCCCATTATTTGCTGTTCGTTAAATCCGCTGGCATCAATAAATGCGGAGTTGGCGTAGGTAATATGACTTTCTTTATCCGTCGTAGAAAGCAGCGTCGTTTTATCGTTAAGTGCGTGCTCAATTTGTGTAACGGGCATGTTACTTTTCATAGAGGTCCCATGATGCTATGTATAATCCATACAAAAATCCCCGCAATGAAATCGGGGGATATTAGAAATCTGTTTTAAACCGTTTTAATAAGAAACGTTGCATTCTCTACTAATCATCATTTCTGTGGAAGTAGTTAAAATAAAAATTTCCATGTAAATCATTCATCCCGCGTCATAAAAGTGAAACAATTAATACAAGCGCATAACGTTACAAGTCGTTTAAACTGACTTAACGTAAATTGCGCTAAAAAACCATTTCGAAAAAAGAAAACTGGCATGAAAAGATTTTGATGTTATTACCGTGATATCAACGACCCTATTATATTTTGTAGGCTATTAATTGCGGGTGTTTTTCAGTTTAGCGGTACAGGACGCTCCAAATTTTAACCCTGGCTGCGGTAGGGTTTGTTATCTACTTTTTAGCTGAGTAAATGTGAATTAAATGTTTCAGTATGGCTATTTGATAAATTAATAATAAAGACATGTTAACAAACATAGGCTCGTAACATGTCATATCGCCTGAGTGTTCTGGATAAAAGCCCCATCGGGGAAGGTGAAACTGCCGCGACCGCGCTTTCCCGGACGTTGCGTTTGGCGCAACTGGCAGAAGAGTGGGGGTACCATCGTTTCTGGATCGCGGAACACCATAATACGCCACAGCTGGCCAGTCCATCGCCGGAGCTGGTGATCGCCTGGATCCTCGGGCAAACCCAGCGTATCCGCGTTGGTTCCGGCGGCGTGATGCTGCAACATTACAGCCCGTACAAAGTGGCGGAAAACTTCAATCTTCTGGCATCGCTGGCTCCTGGACGTGTCGATCTCGGCGTAGGGAAAGCCCCTGGCGGCTTACCGCTGTCGACTCAGGCGTTACAGCATGGACTGCATCAGGAAGAAAAAGGCAGCTTTGCCGATCAGCTTTCTCAGCTTAACGGCTGGCTGGCGCTGAACGGAACGGAAAGCGGGGAAACGGTATTCCCGACGCCAATCCCACCAATACCGCCAGAAGGATTTGTACTCGGAGCCAGTGTGCAAAGCGCACAGTTAGCAGCGCAATCCGACTTGAATTTTATCTTCGCTGCGCACCTCAACGGTGACAAAACGTTATTACGTGAGGTTTTGTCCTTCTGGCAGACCCACAGCGACCGCCCGACAATAGTCGCCGTTCAGGTGATTGTGGCTGACAGTCACGATACCGCTGCGCAACTGGCGGAAAACGTGCAAATCTGGGGCGTTGAGCTGGAAAATGGTCAACGCGTTACAGTCGCCAGCGAAGAGCAAGCCCTGGCATTCGCCGTACAGGCGGGTAGTTCGCCACGCAAAATCGCGCGTCGTGAACTGGCGTTGTTACACGGCACCGCTCAAGAGGTGATGGTAAAGCTGAATGCTCTGCATACGCAATTTGGTATTGATGAGTTCATTATCGACACGCCAGTGGCGGAGGGCCACGCGCGTCTGACATCGCTGCGTTTGTTGGCACAAGTCCATAATGCCGTGGAGGTGCTCTGATGACCCTCAGCTCAACGCTTATCAACTGGCGTCGTGAATTACATCAGCACCCGGAGCTTTCCCTGCAGGAGGAAGCAACCACCAGGCGCATTCAGGCCTGGTTGCACGCTGCGGATGTCGACATTCTGCCGTTCGAGCTGAAAACCGGTCTGGTCGCGGAAATCGGCCAGGGAGAAGATGTCATCGCGCTGCGAGCGGATATCGATGCGCTACCGATAGAAGAAAGCGCCGACGTTCCGTTTCGCTCCCTCACACCGGGCGTGATGCATGCCTGCGGGCATGACGTCCATACCAGCGTGATGCTTGGAGCAGCACTGCTGCTTAAACAACAGGAAACAACCTTACCGGGGCGAGTACGTATTTTGTTTCAACCAGCTGAAGAGAGTTTCGGCGGCGCAAAAACGTTGATCCGCGCCGGTGCGCTGCAAAACGTAGCGGCTATTTTTGGTATGCACAATGAGCCCGGTTTGCCGGTGGGCGAATTTGCCACACGCGGCGGTGCGTTCTATGCCAATGTCGATCGCTTCGTGCTGCGCATAAATGGCAAGGGCGCACATGCGGCGCGTCCGCATGAAGGCAAAGATGCCATCCTGCTTGCCAGCCAGTTGGTAACCGTGTTGCAAAGCGTTGCCAGTCGCGACGTTAACACGCTGGATTCGGTGGTACTCAGCGTGACCCGTATTCAGGGAGGAAATACATGGAACGTACTGCCAGAGTCCGTTGAACTGGAAGGGACGCTCAGAACGCACCGGACTCAGGTACAGCAGCAGGTTAAAGCACGGGTTAATGACATCGCTGCCGGATTTGCCCATGCCTTTGGCGCACAAATAGACGTTATCTGGCATGCGGGGCCGACCGCGTTGGTGAACGATGCGCGTTGGGCCGATATCGCCACCACGGTGGCGAAACAGTCAGGCTACACCACTCACCATGCCGACCTGCATATGGGCGGGGAGGATTTTGCCGTCTACCTGCAAAATACACCAGGCGCATTTCTCAGTATTGGTAGCGCCAGTGAATACGGATTACATCACCCGGGATTTAATCCGGACGAGCGTTTAATTGAACCTGCCGCACATTACTTTGCGCAGTTAGCAAAAACGGCATTCGCACACCTTTAAGTTTACCTGTTGGGTAGGGGTTATTATGGCTGGAAATCGGCAACTACGGCTTGGAACTATTCTGCATGGCGCATCGGGAAATATGTCCGCATGGCGCCACCCGGCGGCTCAGGCCGATGCCAGTATTAATTTTGATTTTGTCAAAGAGACGGCGCTTATTGCGGAAAAAGGGAAGCTGGATTTTATTTTTGTCGCCGATGGTCTGTATATTAATGAAAAATCAATCCCGCACTTTTTAAATCGTTTTGAGCCGCTGACAGTATTATCCGCTTTGGCCAGCATCACCCAGAATCTGGGACTGGTTGGCACAGTGTCTACATCATACAGCGAGCCGTTTACGACCGCACGACAGTTCGCCAGCCTGGACCATCTCAGCAACGGGCGTGCAGGCTGGAACGTGGTTACGTCGCCTCTGGAAGGATCGGCAAAAAACTATTCTCGCGCTGAGCATCCGGAGCATGCTCAGCGTTATCGTATTGCCGATGAATATTTACAGGTAGTGAAAGGACTGTGGGATTCCTGGGAAGACGATGCTTTTACCCGTAATAAAACAAGCGGGGAATTTTTTAATCCGCATAAACTGCACACGCTAAACCATCATGGAGATTATTTTCAGGTCGCCGGGCCGTTAAATATTGGGCGTACGCCACAAGGTCGTCCGATTATATTTCAGGCGGGAGCTTCAGCAGATGGCAAGAAATTAGCGGCGCAGCATGCTGATGCCATTTTTACCCATCAGGAGTCTCTGGCAGAGGCTAAGGCGTTCTATCAGGATGTAAAAAGTCAGCTGGAAATCGCCGGACGACATCCCGATCAACTGCATATATTCCAGGGCGTCAGTATTATTGTTGGCGACAGCGCAGAGGACGTTGAGCAGCAGTATCAGACTACCGCTGCGCTGGTCTCCGTTACCGACGCGCTGAACTATCTTGGCCGCTACTTTGAACATCATGATTTTGCCCAATATCCGCTGGACGCACCGTTCCCGGATCTTGGCTCTCTCGGACAAAACAGCTTTCGCAGTACGACTGATGAGATCAAACGCAACGCGCGCGAGCGTGGCTTAACACTCCGTCAGGTTGCTCTGGAAGCGGCCAGCCCACGTCCGCGTTTCAGCGGCACGCCGGAACAGGTCGCCGACGGCCTGCAGCAGTGGTTCGACGAGAAAGCCGCAGACGGTTTTATTATCCAGGGCGGAACGCCGGATACCTTCCCGCGTTTTGTCGAACAGGTTGTCCCTGTGCTTCAGGCGCGGGGCCTGTTCCGCCATGAATATCCCGGTACGACCCTGCGCGCAAGCCTGGGATTAACGACACCTGCAAATCAATTCGCACAATAAGAGAAAAACGCTATGCAGAAAAAATCAGTATTCCTCGCGCTGTCGCTGGCTTTCAGCGCGACTGTCTGGGCAAATGATGTGACGATTAACGGCACGGGCGTAAGTCTGGAAGCCAATAAAACGCCGATCAATACGGCAAAGAATCCGCAGGCGATTGCGCAATTGCCCGCAAACCTGCACCTGGCCGTACCTGGCAAATTCACCGTGGCGATTGCCGGGCTCAGTCAACCGCCGCTAACCGTCTTTGCCGATGACAATAAGACGCTGATCGGCAGCGAGGCGGACATCGCGCGTCTGGTGGCTGACAGTTTGGGGCTGGAACTCAACGTCGTACCTACGTCATGGGAAGACTGGCCGCTGGGCGTCACTTCCGGCAAATACGATGCCGCGATCAGCAATATTACCGTCACCAAAGCACGCAAAGAAAAATTCGATTTCGCGACGTATCGGAAAGACTCTCTTGGCTTTTATGTCAAAACCGGTAGCAAGCTGAAGAAAATCGAGCAGGCGGAAGATATCGCTGGACTGCGCATTATCGTCGGTTCAGGGACGAACCAGGAAGCCATCCTGCTGGCCTGGAACGATGAGAACGTGAAGAAAGGGTTACAGCCGTTTACGCCGGTGTATACCAAAGATGATGCCGCGCAAACCCTGGCCCTACAGTCAGGTCGCGCCGATGCCTACTTCGGTCCTAATGTAATCGGCGCATGGAAAGCTGCACTCAACGGTAAAACGCAATTGGTGGGTAGTGTTGATGGCGGTTGGCCAAAAGCGGCACACATCGCTGTGACGCTGAAAAAGGACAGCGGTCTGGTTCTGCCGGTACAAACCGCCCTCAACGGCGTAATTGGCAACGGCGCCTATGACAAGGTGCTGAGTCGCTGGGGAGAAGGGGTGGAACGCATTCCGCAATCTGAAATCAACCCGGCCGGTTTAGGCGACTAAGGAGGTTATCGTGAGCGATCAATTTCGCGTGGTCTCACCTGAAGCCAGCGAGCTACAGCCCATTTTGAACGGTCTGTTCGGTGAGTATGCTGCCCGCTATGGCGATTATTTTTCTCGCGACGCTGAAGTGGAACTGACCGAATGGTATCTGGCACCTCAGGGACTTTTTGTGGTCCTGGAGCGTGGCGGAGAAATTATCGCCACCGGGGCTTACAAACCTTACGACAAGGACACTGCCGAGATTAAGCGTATCTGGACAAAAAGCAGCCTGCGTCAGCAGGGACTGGCGGCGCGTGTAGTGCAGGAACTGGAACGTCGGGCGCTACTCGCGGGCTACAGCCGGATATATCTGACCACAGGATTTCGCCAGCCGGAGGCGGTCAGACTTTATTTAAGCCAGGGCTACGATCCGCAATTTGATACGACGCGCAACCCCGAAGAGTACAGCCAGCCACCGTTTGATGGACGGCTGCGCTTTACCAAACTGCTGACTATTGCCGGTCAGGCCAGAATCGCCTGAGGAGAGAAGATGAAAACGACAGATAGCATTAAAGTCGTACCGGCGCGTTACCCCATGCGCACCGTTGGTGCGGTCATTGCTTTGTTTGCCCTGGCAGTGATTCTCCAGTCCGTGGCGTTTAATCCGCGCTGGGAATGGAGCGTGTTTGCCCGCTGGTTCTTCGATCCGGTGATTTTGTCTGGTCTTGGACAAACGCTGTTACTGACACTTATCGGGACGCTGTTGAGTATTCTCATCGGCGGTCTGCTGGCGCTGGCGCGGCTTTCATCTTCCTGGCTGTTGAATGGACTGGCATGGGGATACATCTGGCTGTTTCGTTCGTTACCGCTGATTGTGGTGCTAATCGTTCTGTACAACTTCTCCTATCTGTACGACACGCTGACGATTGGTATTCCGTTCACTCCCATTCAGTGGGGGAGTTTTGAGACCATCAATGTACTCGGTCAGTTTTCCACTGCGGTGGTTGGCCTGACGCTGGTGCAAAGCGCCTATACCGCTGAGATTATACGTGGTGGATTTTTAGGGGTCGATCACGGTCAGTACGAGGCAGCGGCAGCACTGGGCTTACCGGCAGGGCGACGTACGCTGCGGATTATTCTGCCGCAGGCGCTGCGCACCATTTTGCCTGCTGGCTTCAATGAAATTATCAGTCTGGCGAAAGGGACAGCGATGGTATACGTGCTGGCAATGCCGGAGCTGTTCTACACCATCCAGATGATCTACAACCGCACGCAGGAGGTGATCCCGCTGCTGATGGTCGGCGCGGTGTGGTATCTGGTGATCACCAGCGTCTTAGCGCTAATTCAGCACCTGGTCGAACGTGCGCTGGCACGCAGCGAACGACGTTCAGCGATCAACACAGTCCGGGTGAGTCGTGCAGAAAAACGTAGTCGTCAACGTCCACAGCAGGAGGCCGTCCATGTCCCACTCGCCTGAAGGCCATATTTCTATTACCGGCGTCAGCAAATACTTCGGCCGCCACAAAGCATTGGATAATGTGTCGCTGGAGATCCCTCCCGGAACGGTAACGGTCATTCTCGGACCGTCCGGTTCAGGAAAATCAACACTACTGCGGACTATCAACCATCTGGAACGCGTCGATGAGGGGTTTATTCAAATCGATGGCGATTACATTGGCTATCGTCGGCAGGGAGACAAGCTGTATGAGCTGAAAGAGGCGGAAATTTTGCGCCAGCGCGTTAACGTCGGCTATGTGTTCCAGAACTTTAATTTGTTCCCGCACTTAACGGTGCTGGAGAACCTGATTGAAGCGCCCATCGCGCACGGACTGGCAACGCGTAAAGCCGCCACCGAGCGGGCATTAACGCTGCTTGATGCGGTAGGATTGCGGAATAAAGCCGATGCCTGGTCGCGTCACTTATCTGGCGGTCAGCAGCAGCGTATCGCTATTGCCCGTGCGCTGGCGCTAAATCCGCGCGTCATGCTGTTTGATGAGCCTACATCTGCACTGGATCCTGAGCTGGTGGGCGAAGTCCTGGATGTCATCAAAGCGCTGGCGAAGTCGGGAACCACTCTGGTGGTGGTGACGCACGAGATTGGCTTCGCTCGGGAAGTGGCGGATCAGGTGGTGTTTATGGTCGATGGCAAAATCGTCGAGCAGGGCAGCAGCGAACAGGTGTTGAATCATCCGCGTCATACACGCACCCAGCAGTTTTTGTCGAAAGTGCTTTGAGTTACATTGCGGCACAAGGCTGTGCCGCACGGGGGTTACAGGGTGACGACGATTTTGCCCACCTGACCGTTGGCTTCCATGTATTGATGTGCTTCAACGATATCATCAAAGGCAAAGGTTTTATCAATCAGCGGCTTGAGCTTACCGGATTGCAGTCCTTCAAAGATAAACCGTTTTGCACGTGACAGTTTTTCCGGGTTCGTGGTGATTTCGAAAATCTCATAGCCGCGGAAGGTCAGATGGCGACCGAGTATCTCAATTACCGGAATCGACAAATCACGCGCATCAAGAGAGCCATACTGGAAAAAGAGTCCGCCGGCAGGCATCACTTGGGCAATTTTTGCCACGCCAGGGCCACCGATCGGATCGAAGACCACGCGGGTACCTTTGCCGTCAGTGATCCGGTTAATCTCCGCCACCAGATCCTGCTCCTGGCTGGCGATAACCTCTGCCGCACCAAGTTGCAGAAGCTGGGCACGTTTCTCACTGGTGCGCGTCATCGCAATCGGTTTTGCTCCCCGCATGTTAGCAATCTGAATTGCCGCCAGTCCGACGCTGCTGGAAGCAGCATTGATCAGCACGTTATCACCTGGCTTAATATCCGCATATTCAACCAGCGCACCGAAAGCGGTCACATACATCATCCAGCTCGCCGCTGCTTCCTCGAAGCTAAGATTCTCAGGATGTTTTACGACAGCATGGGCTGGAGCATTGACGACTTCACCGTACATACCATACTCATGGAAGCTGAAAGCCGGGATGACGCTAACGTAATCGCCAGGTGCAAACTCACGCACGTTGTCTCCCACGGATTCAACAACGCCAGAAGCCTCATAGCCCAGACGAGCCGGAAATTTGGGTTGGTAAATATACTGGCCGGTACGATACATAATTTCCGCACGGTTAATGCCGATTGCGCGTACGCGTATCTGAACTTCATCCGCGCGAGGAGCAGAAACTGGCATATCCTGGATTGTCAGGACGTCAGCGTCGCCTGGTTGATTAAAAACCACGACCTTAGACATAGCAAACCTCTGTAAATTGTTCTGTATTGGGTCTGCACAATTTAACGGCTCAGATGAGGGTGAAAAACCGCCGTTGCGGAACTTCACTATTACTTAGATTATAATAATCCCTGTAGGCGCGATTTTTGCTCGGTAAAAAGCGCACACAGCCAGTCAATAAACACCCGAACGCGGGGGGCAAGATGGCGCCTGTCCGGGTAGAGCACGGAAACGGGTTTTGATTCCCCAGCATAATCAGCCAGCACCTCAACGAGCTGGCCCGACTGGATCCAGGGGGCCAGTACCGCGTGCACACCGTGGATGATACCGAGTCCGGATAAACAGCCTGTCAAAAGGATGTCGGAGTTATCAACGCTGATGTGACCTGCGGGGATAAACGACACGGTTTCACCCTCGCGGACGAAGGACCATTCCAGTGCTTCACGATGACGTTCACTGAAAAAGTTAATTGCCTGATGTCGGGATAAATCCTCTGGTGTCTGCGGTACGCCATGTTGTTGCAGATAATCCGGTGACGCGCATGTCACCATTTTTACCTCGCCAAGCCGCCGTGAAATCAGAGAAGAGTCTTGTAACTCGCCAATGCGAATCATGCAGTCGATACCTTCGGCAAGCAGATCGATTCTGCGGTCGGTGGAGGTGAGGACAATCTCAATATCCGGGTAGCGCGACTGGAAATCGTTCAGGGCCGGGACTAATACCGAGTGAGCCAGCGACAGGGGGGCATTCACCCTGAGTTTTCCGCGCGGAGGGCGAGTGGGTGAGAAAGAAGCCATGATGTCATCAACGTCACTGAGCAGGATTTTTGTGCGTTGGTAAAAAGCGTCACCTTCTTCTGTCAGACTCACTTTACGAGTCGTGCGGTTAAGCAACTTTACTCCCAGATCGTCTTCAAGATGTTGGATAGCTTTGGTCACTGCAGGGCGGTGCAGGTGTAACACGTCTGCTGCTCTGGCAAATCCACCTTGCTCAACAACCTGTACAAAAATGTTCATATATTCAAACATACTGGAACGCATTGCTTATTCTCCCCCGGTATTCGACCATTGTTATTATGAAAGTAATAATCACGTCTGCATAGGTTGCCGAATGCTGCTCTACACTTAGGGTTTTAACTTTGGGGATTGCAGCATGATTAAGGTCTATGGGGTACCGGGCTGGGGATCGGCCATCAGTGAAGTGATGCTCACACTGGCGGAGATCCCTTATCATTTTATTAATGTCGACGGTTTTGACAGTGACGGCCCTCAGCGGGAGTTGCTTAAGACGATGAATCCACTATGCCAGGTGCCCACGCTGGTACTGGAAAATGGCAGTGTGATGACGGAAACGGCGGCGATCGCGCTGATGATCCTCGATCGTCGCCCTGAACTTTCACCACCCGTTGGACACGCCGAACGCCAGCAGTTTCAGCGTCTGTTGATATGGCTGGTGGCAAATGTCTATCCCACGTTTACCTATGCCGACTATCCAGAACGCTGGGTACCGGACTCCCCGGCGCAGTTGAAAAAGAACTGCATTGAGTACCGTAAATCCCTCTATATGTGGCTGAACGATCAGCTAAACGCCGAGCCGTACGCATTCGGGGATCAGCTAACACTACTGGACGTATATATTGCTGTTATGCGCACCTGGGGACCAGGGCATGACTGGTTTCAGGACAACACGCCGAATATTAGCGCTATCGCTGATGCAGTTTGTCAGCATCCGAGGCTGCGTACTGTACTGAAAAACAATAAGATTATTTGAATAAAAAAACGCTGTTCCGCAGGAGTGCAAATCCCGGAACAGCGGGCGAACTCCGACGGGCCATTGGACAACGCGTCGCCTCTCTGTTTGCCGATCGTATCGAACAAATTCCACGTGAAGACGATATTATTGATGTCGGATTTCACCTGGTTGAAGAGAGTCCGCATAAGTTACCTGCATCCCAAAACAATAAGGAACCTGTCATGCCGCACGTTGATATCAAATGTTTTCCTCGCGATTTGAACGAAGAAGAGAGGGCCGCGTTGGCGGCGGATATTACCGAAGTCATTATTCGTCATTTACAAAGCAAAGAGAGTTCAGTGAGCGTGGCGCTGAATGAAATTGAGCCGGATGCCTGGCAGGCGGTATGGGATGCGGAAATTGCGCCACAGATGACGAGGCTGATTAAAAAACCCGGCTACAGCATGTGAAAGAGAACGGGCGATTATTGCGCCCGTATTATTCAGCCGCTGTTATGCGTTTCCCGCTGGTGACAAACGTTCCGGCACCAAGATGATGCAGGGTATTGAGTTGGCCATCATCAAACTGCCAGCGTCCTTCCACGAAAGCTCGCTCATCAGCGGCAGCCGAGACCACTTCCCCAAACAGGGTGTCATATTTTTCCTGTGCTGCCGTTGCAGGCAGCAGACGACACTCCATCCAGGCCAGACATTTCGCTTCTATTAACGGTAATCCCAGCACCGGACCTTTTACCACCGGAATACCGTAGCAGTTAAATTTATCTTCCACGCGACCGGAAACGCTGCCCACCGCGTAAGTCCAGTTGGTAGCGGCCACGCCCGGAATAACAATACCGAACTTGCCGCTACGCTCAATCAGTTCACGCGACCAGGCAGTCTTATCAACAACAATTGCAATCCGCGGCGGTTCAAATTCCACCGGCATTGACCATGCCGCCGCCATCACATTGCGCCGCTCGGTATGCTCATCCCGGCTGGTGATCAGTATCGTAGGGCCGTGGTTAAGCAGCCGACTGGCATGTTTTAATTCGATTGAACGGAAATGGCTCATGGATGCTCCTGGGCTGAGAGATAACACACCACAATAGATATAGATATTAACGGTATTAGCGATTTTGTCGCCTCGTCTGGAGGAACAACGCACAAAATCGACGGCGTAAAATTAAAAATGCGTTATAAGTACTGCATTAATCGAACAGGAACTCCCTATGACGCCTTTTTTAACCGTTTATTTTGCCCGTATTGGCTGGTCAGATTCGGCCAGCGTCGACATTGAAACTTTAAAAGCGCTGCATTTACTGCACAACGGCGCGATTCCGTTTGAAAACCTGGATGTATTACTGCCAAGAGAGATGCAGCTTGACGATTTGTCGCTGGAAGAGAAGCTGGTGACGGCGCATCGTGGCGGTTATTGCTTTGAACAGAATGGAGTGTTTGAGCGCGCGTTACGCGAAATCGGTTTTAACGTACGCAGCCTTCTCGGTCGTGTGGTACTGGCAAATCCGTCAAGTCTGCCGCCGCGCACGCATCGTCTGTTGCTGGTTGAATCACAGGGAGAGCAGTGGATCGCCGACGTTGGCTTCGGCGGGCAAACGCTGACGGCGCCGATTCGTCTGCAGGCCGACATTGAGCAGCAAACGCCACACGGCGAATATCGTCTGGTTCAGGAGGGGGACGATTGGATCCTGCAGTTCCGCCATCACGATCACTGGCAATCAATGTACCGTTTTGACCTGGTCGTGCAGCACCAGAGCGATTATCTGATGGGCAATTTCTGGTCCGCGCACTGGCCACAATCGCATTTTCGTCATCATTTGCTGATGTGTCGTCATCTTCCGGACGGCGGCAAGCTGACGTTGACCAATTTTCATTTCACCCGTTATCAGGATGGTCGTGCGGTAGAGCAGATTAATCTGCCCGATGTCGCCAGCCTGTATGCCTTGCTGCAGGAACAGTTTGGACTGGGCGTGGATGACGTGAAGCATGGGTTTACCGAAGATGAGCTGGCGACGGTCATGGCGGCGTTTGATACGCATCCGGAGGCGGGGAAATAGGGGCATCGGAAGTCATGCCGGATGCGGCGTTATCGCCTTATCCGGCCTACGGGAACAATTAAAAATCTATCGCCCATTCGGCGTGAAACAGGATCACTGCCGAACCGGTAATAGTCACTTTTTCCGGCAGGTTTTCACGGATAGCCACCGTCACATCAACAATACCGTCACGCCCGAGCGCGCGGCCCTGATGCCCCTGAACACGTAGCGTTTTTCCGTCATGCGGCATCAACCCATGTTGAACCAGCCACGCGCCCATTGGACCGTTGGCATTGCCGGTAACCGGATCTTCCACAATACCAATAGCAGGCGAGAACATGCGGCCATCGGTGGCGTTTTCGCCCTTGCGAATTTGAAAAGGGAAGAAACCGTTACAGCCAATTTGCTGGCTGATAGCGGTCAGGGCAGGAAAATCCGGGGAAAGGGCGTCGAGGTCCACCTCAGGCTTCAGCGCAATCATTACTTTAGAGTGTCCGGTGGTGGCTACCTGAATGGGTAATCCGGGCAGCATATCGTCTTCGCTCAGGTGCAGTGCATCGATTATCGCGGCACGTACAGCACCTTCCAGCGGAGCTTCGAATCCGGGCTCACCTTGTTCAAGACTGATACGATAGTCATTGTCGCTCACTTCAATATCGACCCGATGACGACCTGCAAGCGAGGTTTGCCAGACGGTGCTGTTGCCCAGACCCAGCACCTTGGCCCGCACGTAATGTGCGGCGACGGTAGCATGCCCACAGATAGGAACTTCGACCGTCGGCGTGAAATAACGAATGCGAACATCGCTGTCGTCACTGGTCAGCAGGAATGCGGTTTCCGAATGACGCAGCTCGCGAGCAATAAGTTGCATCTGTGCTTCGCTCAATCCGTCAGCATGCAACACCACTCCCGCTGAATTGCCGCGAAAGGCTACTGAAGTAAAGGCATCGACGTGATAAACCTGTGGTTTCATTAGCGTTCTCCCTGGGATGGAGAAGCATCATAACGTACAAAAAGCGGGATAGCGATCCAGGCCCGGTAAGCGCTAGCGCTACCGGGCAGCAGAGAAAATTAGCGGCGCGAACGCACTATCTGATAACGGCGGGTAAAGTACTCAAATGGCGCACTCCACACGTGGACCAGTCGGGTGAACGGGAACAGCAGGAAAATGGTCATCCCCAGAACCAGATGCACACGGAAAATCCACGCCACGCCATCCAGATGCGCAGACGCACCGCCCTGGAAGGTCACCACCGACTGCGCCCAACCGACCAGTTTTAGCATTTCACTGCCGTCAGGATGCTGTGCAGAGAACGGGATAGTGGTTAAACCGAGGATGCATTGAATCAGCAGAACGCAGAGGATCAGAATATCGGCGGTCGAGGAGGTTGCGCGAATGCGCGGGTTAGTCAACCGGCGCACCAGCAGGCCAGCGCCACCCACCAGTGTGAGCACACCACAAAGTCCGCCAGCAATCATCGCCATCTGCTGTTTTACCGCAATCGGCAGGAACCAGGCATACATCCAGTGCGGCGTTAACATGCCAAACAGGTGCCCGAAAAAGATCCCCAGAATGCCGATGTGGAACAGGTTTGACCACAACACCATGCCGCGTTTGTCCAGCATCTGGCTGGAAGACGCGCGCCAGGTGTATTGTCCGTAGTCGTAGCGTAGCCAACTGCCGAGGATAAACACCGTACCGCACAGGTACGGATAGATATCGTAAAAAAAGACGTTCAGGTACTGTATCATTTCGGGCCTCCCGCGCTGACGTCGACATACTGAGGTGCCACGTCCTGGCTAAAGCGTCGTTGATAGTTTTGTAACGGTGAACTGTCACAGGCGGTGGCATTATCTTCGATAAACTTCACCTGTTCCTCTTCCCAGACTGCATCCAGCGCCTGTCGGGTATCATCGCGCGTTTCCGCGCCAACCTGCTTAGTGACACTGTCACTCGAAAGAGGACTTCCGGCAAGCTGCAACAGGGCATCAAACAGTTGATACCACGGCGTATCGCGCTGTTTTAAGCGCCCGCCAAGCAACGCCAGAATCGGTGCGACGTTCTGCAGTCCTTCTTTGGCCTCCGCTTCCGGTAACACGCTTAAGTACTCAAGATATAAAGGCAGGTGATCCGGCAGTTCGCGACAGTTTAGCTGCAGCCCGACCTTTTCATACTGCGCCAACAAATCAACCATCGCCTGGCCCCGGTCACGGGACTCGGCGTGCACATGCTCAAACAGCAGCAGTGAGGTGGCTCGACCCCGGTCAAAGATTTCGCACCATTCGGCTTGTTTATCCAGTAACGGCGCATTGAGCAGCTCCTGGCTAAAATCACTCAGGGTGGGGGCATCGCTGGCCACAAGCGCCAGCGCGTCGTCTTTACACTCCCATAGCAGCTCGTCGGGATACTCCATCAGCAGGCCGATAACCTTCAGGATTTGCATTATTCACCCTCCGCTTTATCGCGCACTTCGGTGATGTCGATGGCATCAATACGGCTGCTGTTGAACAGGTTGAATTTGGTGTCGGAACCATGACAACCGTCGCCGAAGGTAAAGCCGCAGCCGTTTTTCTCCGGGAAGGCATCACGCGCCATTTCGCGGTGACTGGTCGGGATCACGAAACGGTCTTCATAGTTGGCGATGGCCAGATAACGATACATCTCCTCGACCTGCTCAACGCTCAGACCCACTTCCTCAATCGCGCGGGTGTCCGTGACGCCTTCTACGGTTTGCGCACGCATATAGTGGCGCATGGCCATCATCCGTTTGAGCGCCCTCAGCACCGGACCGGTATCACCCGCACTGAGCATATTGGCGAGGTACTGAACCGGAATTCGCAGCGACTCAACCGCAGGCAAAATGTTGCCATTGTGCGGCAGTCCGCCCGCGTCGGCGACCGACTGTATCGGTGACAATGGCGGCACATACCAGACCATCGGCAGGGTGCGATACTCCGGGTGCAGCGGTAGCGCCAGCTTCCAGTCCATCGCCATTTTGTAAACCGGCGAGCGCTGGGCTGCTTCGATGACGTTATGTGGAATACCTTGTTTTAGCGCCTCTTCAATCACCGCTGGATCGTTCGGGTTGAGGAACACATCGCACTGACGCTCGTAGAGATCGGTTTCATGCTCGGTGCTCGCTGCTTCCTCGATACGGTCGGCGTCGTACAGCAATACCCCGAGATAACGGATACGCCCAACGCAGGTTTCTGAA
Source organism: Citrobacter sp. Cf116 (assembly GCF_030336505.1). NCBI lineage: Bacteria > Pseudomonadati > Pseudomonadota > Gammaproteobacteria > Enterobacterales > Enterobacteriaceae > Citrobacter > Citrobacter sp. Cf116. Next base: position 357,449 of record NZ_JAOWEQ010000037.1, read on the forward strand.
CACACCGTCGGCTGGCCGGACTCAATACGCGGGTAGCAGAAAATGCACTTCTCTGACTTACCGCTCTTCCAGTTAAAGTAGATTTTTTTGTACGGACAGCCGCTGATGCACAAGCGCCAACCGCGACATTTGTCCTGGTCGATCAGCACAATGCCGTCTTCTTCACGCTTATAGATAGCACCGCTCGGGCAGGTGGCGACACAGCTTGGGTTCAGACAGTGCTCGCACAGGCGCGGTAAATACATCATGAAGGTGTTTTCGAACTGACCGTACATCTCCTTTTGCATCTTCTCGAAGTTACGGTCGCGGGCACGTTTTGAAAATTCGCCGCCAAGCAGTTCTTCCCAGTTTGGACCCCAGATAATCTTGTCCATCCGTTTACCATCTATCAGCGAACGCGGACGCGCGGTGGGCTGATTCTTGCTCTCCGGCGCGCTATGCAGATGCTGATAATCGTAGGTAAACGGTTCATAGTAATCATCGATTTGCGGGATCACCGGGTTGGCGAAAATTTTGGTGATTACGCCCATCTTACCGCCCAGACGCGGTCTTATCTTGCCGTTAACATCGCGAACCCAGCCGCCTTGCCACTCTTCCTGATCTTCCCAGTTTTTCGGATAACCAATCCCCGGTTTAGTCTCGACGTTGTTAAACCACGCATATTCCATCCCTTCACGCCCGGTCCAGACGTTTTTACAGGTGACGGAGCAGGTGTGGCAGCCGATGCACTTATCCAGATTAAGAACCATGCCTACCTGTGAGCGTATTTTCATTTTTTCGCCTCCTGTACCTGATCGCGACCTTCATCATCCAGCCAGTTAATGTTTTTCATTTTTCTAATCATGATGAACTCATCGCGGTTAGAGCCGACCGTCCCGTAATAGTTGAAGCTGTATGCCAGTTGCGCATAGCCGCCGATCATGTGCGTGGGTTTCGGGCAGACGCGGGTGACCGAGTTATGGATCCCGCCACGCATCCCGGTGACTTCCGAGCCTGGGATATTCATGATTCGCTCCTGAGCGTGATACATCATGGTCATTCCCGGCGGCACGCGTTGACTCACCACTGCACGCGCGGTGAGCGCACCGTTGGCGTTGAAGGCTTCAATCCAGTCGTTATCCTCAATGCCCAGCTCTTTGGCATCGGTCTCGCTGATCCAGACAATGGGGCCGCCGCGCGAAAGCGTCAGCATCAGCAGGTTTTCACTGTAGGTAGAGTGGATCCCCCATTTCTGGTGCGGCGTCAGGAAGTTGAGGGCTTTTTCCGGGAAGCCGTTAGGCGGAACTTCGCGCATTTCACTGACGCTGCGGGTATCGATAGGCGGACGATACGCCACCAGACTTTCACCGAACGCTCGCATCCACGCGTGATCCTGGTACAGCTGCTGGCGACCGGACAGGGTACGCCATGGGATCAACTCATGAACGTTGGTATAGCCTGCGTTATAGGAGACATGTTCGCTTTCAAGGCCGGACCAGGTAGGACTGGAGATGATTTTGCGCGGCTGCGCCTGGATATCGCGAAAACGAATCTTTTCGTCTTCTTTGTTCAACGCCAGATGCGTATGGTCGCGTCCGGTCATCGCCCCCAGCGCTTCCCAGGCTTTTACCGCCACCTGACCGTTGGTTTCCGGCGCCAGTGCGAGGATCACCTCAGAGGCATCCAGCGCGGTGTCAATCAGCGGTCGGCCTTTTGCCGGGCCTTCGCGTTTGGTGTAGTTCAGCTTGCCGAGGAAATCGACCTCCGCCTGGGTATTCCACGCAATGCCTTTCCCACCGTTACCAAGCTTGTCCATAAGCGGACCGAGTGAAGTAAAGCGTTCGTAGGTAGCGGGGTAGTCACGTTCCACAACGGCGATATTTGGTGCCGTTTTCCCCGGGAGGAGATCGCATTCGCCTTTGCGCCAGTCCAGAATGTCAAACGGCTGCGCCAGCTCTGCCGGAGAGTCGTGTTGCAGTGGTTGCAACACCACATCCGTTTCTTGTCCAAGGTGTCCCACACATACCTCGGAGAACATTTTGGCGATGCCTTTATAAATTTCCCAGTCACTCTTCGATTCCCATGCCGGGTCGACCGCCGCGGACAACGGGTGAATAAACGGATGCATATCCGAAGTGTTCATATCGTCTTTTTCATACCAGGTAGCGGTTGGCAAAACGATATCGGAGAACAAACAGGTGCTGGACATACGGAAATCGAGCGTGACCAGCAGATCGAGCTTGCCCTCTATCGCCGCGGATTGCCATTCAACCTCTTCAGGTTTAATACCCTCACTTGAACCGAGCGCTTCCCCCTGGATCCCGCTTTCGGTACCCAGTAAATACTTGAGCATGTATTCATGCCCTTTACCGGAGGAACCGAGCAGGTTAGAGCGCCAGACGAAGAGGTTGCGTGGGTGGTTTTTGCCGCTATCCGGCTGCTCACAGGCAAAACGAATATCACCCGACTTCAGCGCTTGGGCAGTGTATTGCGCAGGAGATAACCCAGCTTGTTCTGCCTTCGCTTTGACGGTCAATGGGTTAAGGTTAAGCTGCGGCGCAGAGGGCAGCCAGCCCATTCGTTCAGCACGTACGTTAAAGTCAATCAAATGTCCGCTAAACTTCGACGCATCGGCCAGCGGAGAGAGGAGTTCTTGAGCGGTGAGTTTTTCATAACGCCACTGACTGGAGTGATTGTAGAAAAACGAAGTGCTGTTCATCTGACGCGGTGGGCGGTTCCAGTCCAGGGCAAAGGCCAGCGGCAACCAACCGGTTTGCGGACGCAGTTTCTCCTGACCCACATAGTGCGCCCAGCCGCCGCCGCTTTGTCCCACGCAACCACAGAACACCAGGATGTTAATCATCCCGCGGTAGTTCATGTCCATGTGATACCAGTGGTTCACGCCAGCCCCGAGGATGATCATCGAACGGCCATGCGTTTTGTGCGCGGTATCGGCAAACTCACGGGCGATTTGTTCGATATGACGGCGTGGCACGCCGGTAATTTGCTCACCCCAGGCCGGGGTGTAGGCTTTTACTTCGCTGTAATCTTGTGCGCTATGAACATCATCCAGACCACGGTCGAGGCCGTAATTCGCCAGCACTAGATCATAGACGCTCACCACCGGGCAACGGCTACCGTCAGCGAGGGTAAGATATTTCACCGGTAGTTGACGGACCAGCACCGGTTCTTGTTTTACACTGCGAAAATGTGGGTTTTCGTTGCCGCCAAAATAGGGGAATGCCACGCCGGTCACGTCATCATGCTGACCAAGCAGCGAGAGGGAAAGTTCAGTTTCAGCGCCAGCCGCCAGGGGTTCCAGGTTCCATTTGCCTTTCTCGCCCCAGCGAAAACCGATAGATCCGTTCGGGACAACCAGTTCGCCTTCGCGGTTGAAAGCCACCGTTTTCCACTCTGGATTGTTGCTTTCACCCAGACCATCGACAAGGTCTGAGGCGCGCATCATGCGCCCAGGCACGTAGCTGCCATCTTCGCGGGCATCCAGCAGCACCAGCATCGGCATATCGGTATAGCGACGACAGTAATTGAGGAAATAATCGCTGGGATTGTCGAGATGGAACTCTTTCAGGATGACGTGGCCCATCGCCATTGCCAGCGCGCTGTCTGTCCCTTGTTTCGGTGCCAGCCACTGGTCGCACAGTTTGGCGACTTCCGAGTAATCTGGCGTAATGGCAATTGTCTTGGTGCCTTTGTAGCGAACTTCAGTAAAAAAGTGCGCGTCCGGGGTACGGGTCTGCGGCACGTTAGAGCCCCAGGCGATGATATAGCTGGAGTTATACCAGTCGGCGGATTCAGGAACGTCGGTCTGCTCGCCCCAGGTCATCGGTGACGCGGGCGGTAAGTCGCAGTACCAGTCATAGAAGCTCAGACAGGTTCCGCCCAGTAGCGAGAGATAGCGCGTACCTGCGGCATAGGAGACCATCGACATTGCGGGGATGGGAGAGAATCCGGCCACACGATCAGGGCCGTAAGTTTTCACCGTCCAGACGTTGGCAGCAGCAATCAGTTGATTAAGTTCTTTCCAGTTGGAACGGATAAACCCACCGCGCCCGCGTACCTGCTTGTAGCTCTGGCATTTTTGCGGGTCGTTCATAATGGATTCCCAGGCCAGCACCGGATCGGGCTGGCGGGACAGGGCGTCGCGCCACAATTCGATTAAGCGTTTACGCACCAGTGGATATTTCAGGCGGTTAGCGCTGTAGAGATACCACGAGTAACTTGCGCCGCGTGGGCAGCCACGGGGCTCATGATTTGGCAGGTCAGGGCGGGTACGCGGGTAGTCGGTTTGCTGAGTTTCCCAGGTTACCAGCCCGTTTTTGACGTAGATTTTCCAGCTGCATGAGCCGGTACAGTTAACGCCGTGGGTAGATCGCACAATTTTATCGAACTGCCAGCGCTGACGATAGCTGTCTTCCCAGTCCCGGTTGGTGTGCATTACTTGCCCATGCCCCTCGGCAAACGTATCGCCCTTTTGTTTAAAGTAGCGAAAGCGGTCTAACAGTTTACTCATGACATAACTCCTGCTTCGAATAACGTTGCCTACACAGGCCAAAAGATGACTATTTTTTTTGTGATTTACGGCCGTAAACCAGCCAGGTCACCAGCACGCAGACGATGTAGAACACAAGGAATATTTTCATGGCGCCTACCGGAGATCCGGTCAGCGCCAGCGATGAACCAAACGCTTTCGGGATGAAGAAGCCCCCGACAGCGCCAATTGCGGAGATAAATCCCAGGGCGGCGGCGGTATCGGTTACCGCCTCACGCTGGGCCTGTTCTTCAGTACCACCGTGCAGCTTCACCCGGTAAATGGTGATTTTGCGAAAGATCACCGCAATCATCTGGAAGGTCGAACCGCTTCCCAGACCCGCGGTCAGGAACAAGCCCATAAACACCAGGTAAAACGCGATAAAGCTTCCTTCGCCCGAGCCGGGCAAAGTGAGAAACAGCAGGGCGCTGAACAGTGCCATAAAGATGAAGTTAATTAAGGTGACACGCACACCACCAAACTTGTCAGAGATAACGCCGCCCGCCGATCGCGCAAGCGCACCGATGAAGGGCCCAAAGAACGCCAGTTGCAGAATATTCACGTCAGGGAACTGTGTTTTCGCCAGCATGGCAAAGCCTGCTGAAAAACCGATAAACGAACCGAAGGTGGCGAGATACAGCAGACTTAATAACCACAAATGAAAACGCTTGAGGACCGGTAGTTGGGAGGCAATTGAGGCCTTCGAACTGGCAATGTCGTTCATTCCTATGCCCGCTGCCACGGTCGCTATCAGCAGTAGCGGCACCCAAATCCATGCGGCATTGGCCAGTGACAGTAACGATCCGTCAGCTTGTGGTACGCCCTGCACGCCCAGGAAGGTAAAAATGGGGAGAAAGATCACCAGCGGCGCGATCAACTGCATCACGCTGACACCGAGGTTGCCGAGGCCACCGTTAATGCCTAGTGCGCTGCCTTGCTTCGCTTTGGGGAAGAAAAAACTGATATTGCCCATGCTGGAGGCAAAGTTAGCGCCAGCAAACCCACACATCAGCGCAATGATAATAAATACGCCAAACGGAGTAGCGGTATTTTGCACGGCAAAACCGAGCCAGACGCAGGGAATAACCAGAATGACGGTGCTAAAAATGGTCCAGCGACGCCCCCCAAATATAGGTACCATAAAGGAGTAGGGAACGCGCAATATTGCACCAGAAAGAGAAGGTAATGCCGTTAATAAAAACAGTTGATCGGTGGTAAAATTAAAACCAATTTTATTCAGATTGACAGCAACAGCGCTGAACAACATCCAGACGCAAAACGCAAGCAGCAAGCAACTCACTGATATCCAGAGGTTTCTTCGGGCAATGTGCTTACCTTTGTTTTCCCAAAAGGCAGGATTTTCGGGTTTCCAGTCAGTTAAAAGATAACGATTATTTTTCTCATTTGATGCTGACATATTATTCTCCATGCACATGCCGTTCATGAAAAAGAAATAAACGCATACAGCGCCGCGCGAGTTCTTTTAGAAACTATTGAAAAGTTTTGGGAATATTGACTGAAAGAATAGATAAAAAAGCGCAATAACGCGGCGTGATGAGGGAATTACACGTTGCTTAAGTGTTACCAATTGTAAATATAAAAGATGTATTATTAATTCATCTATAACATCAATTAACTAACTCTAACGTAATCATACGATCCAGGTGGCGTTCGAATGCAGGATCGGCCATTTCCTCAATGCCTAATACATAGATGCCATCCAGACCGCATACCAACGCAATTAAACGCCACGCCACATCGGCAGCATCCGGGCCTGGAGAAAACTCACCGGCTTTCTGTCCCTGAGAGATGATAGCGGCGGTTTCTTCGTGCCACATCCGCATGGTCAGCAGGTAAGCGCTTTTGATTTCCGGATCTTTATCCGCCAGAACCTGCGCTTCACGCCATAGTTTTATATAGGGTTCGAACCCGCCATCTTCGCTGCCCAGCATGGCATGCAGCCGTTCACGGAAGCTGGCGTTTGCGCTGACCAGTTCGGCATCCAGAAGAGTACGGATCAGTTGCACAAAAGCGAGGGATTTTAACTCGCCGGCAGACGTAAAGTGATGATGCACCTGGCCGGTTGACACCTGAGCTTCCGTGGCAATACGCCGCACCGTCATGGCGGTAAATCCTTCCTCAAGCGCGACGCGCATTGCCGCCTGCAGAATCACTTCCCGACGTTCATCCCGATTTAGATAGCTCATCGTTCCTCCCATATCCGTTTAGCACGCAGTCTAACAAAAAGTTGGACATACGTTCAAATTTCCGTAGGATCGCCGAACCTGGACGTGTGTCCAGTTTCAGTTTTGAAGGGAGTTTTATGTTTCGTCAGTGGTTAACGTTAGTGATTATTGTGCTGGTCTACATCCCTGTTGCGATTGATGCAACGGTGCTGCACGTTGCCGCGCCCACGCTGAGTATGACGCTGGGCGCCAGTGGCAACGAGCTGCTGTGGATCATTGATATTTATTCCCTGGTAATGGCCGGTATGGTATTGCCAATGGGCGCGCTGGGCGATCGCATCGGCTTTAAACGCCTGCTGCTGTTAGGTGGAGGCTTGTTTGGTCTGGCATCACTGGCGGCCGCTTTTGCTCATAGCGCCAGTTGGCTGATTGTCACCCGGGCCGTGTTGGCTATTGGCGCGGCGATGATTGTGCCGGCAACGCTTGCGGGGATTCGCGCCACGTTCGCTGAGCAACGGCATCGTAATATGGCGCTCGGTGTCTGGGCCGCGGTTGGTTCCGGCGGTGCGGCGTTTGGCCCACTGGTTGGCGGGATGCTACTGGAGCACTTCTACTGGGGATCCGTATTCTTAATTAATGTACCGATTGTCCTGGTGGTAATGGCCTTAACCGCACGCTTAGTGCCGCGTCAGGCTGGACGTCGCGATCAATCGTTAAATTTTGGTCATGCGATAATGCTGATTGTCGCCATTCTGCTGCTGGTTTACAGCGCCAAAACCGCGCTGAAAGGGCATACGGCGACCGTTGCCATCGCCCTGACGCTGTTAACCGGCGCTTTGCTGCTGTGGCAGTTTGTCCGCATCCAGCTTGCGGCAGCCCGCCCGATGATTGATATGCGGTTGTTCACACATCGCATAATCTTAAGTGGCGTAGTGATGGCGATGACCGCGATGATAACGCTGGTGGGTTTCGAGTTACTGATGGCTCAGGAGCTACAGTTTGTCCACGGCTTAACACCGTATCAGGCAGGGTTGTTCATGCTACCGGTGATGCTGGCAAGTGGTTTCAGCGGACCGATTGCCGGTATGTTGGTTTCACGTCTGGGATTACGTTGTGTGGCGACGGCGGGTATGGCGCTGAGCGCTGTTAGCTTTTACGGCCTGGCGATGACGGATTTCAGTAGCCAACAGGTACAAGCCTGGATGTTGATGGCTTTGCTCGGCTTCAGCGCCGCCAGTGCGCTTCTGGCTTCAACAGCGGCTATCATGGCAGCAGCACCTGCGGAAAAAGCCGCGGCCGCGGGTGCCATCGAGACAATGGCTTATGAACTGGGAGCCGGACTTGGGATCGCTATCTTTGGTTTGCTGTTGAGCCGTAGCTTTTCTGCATCGATTCTGCCGCCAGCCGGACTTAATGCGCAGGAAATGGAACGTGCCTCATCGTCAATGGGGGAGGCGGTACAACTGGCGCACTCGCTCCCGTCGTCACTGAGTGAGGCATTGCTGACGGCTGCCAGAGAAGCGTTCACCTGGTCACATAGCGTGGCCTTAAGCAGCGCCGGCAGCATGCTTATCGTATTAGCGATAGGAATGTGGTTCAGTCTGGCAAAGGTACAACGTTAATAACTAGTGAGCTAAATGACAGGGGTAATCCATCTCTTCGACTTCTTTCCCACTCAGTCGAGCGTATTGCCCCGTCAATCTCCAGAACGCAGGCTGTGTTTCCGTATAGATTTCTGCCGCTAATATCAGGCGGCGGCGATCTACCTCATTAAGTTCCAGAAGTGTCCATGGAATAAAGTAGCGATCGCTGTCCGTCAACGTAAACCACAGTGGGCATCCGCAACCGGAACAGAAGAACCGTTCACCACGATTTGAGGAAGGAAAGTGCGAAGGTTCTACCGATTCTGGTGACATCAGCGGGTGAGCGCTGGCTTCCAGATACATGGCGATGCCGCCAGACCATTTCTGACACAGCGTACAATGGCAGGCATAGACATCCAGCATTTCGACGTCGACGGTAAAATGACTCTGTCCGCAAAGACAACGACCAGTGAATGTCTGCACGGCATACTCCTTATGACCGAGTCTACATCAAGAGAAAAAGCCAGCCCTTGAAGGACTGGCTTTATATTCAGACTACAACAAAATTAGAACTGGTAGTTCAGACCGACAGCCACGATGTTGTCAGTTGACACTTTCGCTGCATTGGTGAAGTTGTTGTCATCCAGCAGGTTGATTTTGTAATCAACGAAGGTGGACATGTTTTTGTTGAAGTAGTAAGTAGCACCCAGGTCTACGTATTCAACCAGATCCTGGTCGCCGTAACCGTTGATGTCTTTACCTTTGGATTTCAGGTAAGCAACGGACGGACGCAGACCGAAGTCGAACTGGTACTGAGCAACTACTTCAAAGTTCTGTGCTTTATCTGCAATACCAGTAACACCGGAGCCACCATAGGTGGTCATGTTGCGGGTTTCAGAGTAGGTGGTTGCCAGGTAGATGTTGTTCGCATCATATTTCAGACCAGCGGCCCATACTTCAGCGTTTTTACCGGAAGCCATGAAACCGCCGTTACCGACAGACTGTTTGTCGGTACGGTCAGATTTCGCATAGGTAGCACCTACGCCAAAGCCTTCATACTCATAAGTGGTAGACAGACCGAAGCCGTCACCGTTAGCTTCTTTCAGGTTGTCACGGTCGTTTTTGCCCTGGTACTGAGCAGCAAAGTTCAGACCTTCAACCAGACCGAAGAAATCGGTGTTACGGTAGGTTGCAACGCCAGTAGTACGGCCAGTCATGAATACGTCAGTCTGGGTCCAGGTATCACCACCGAACTCAGGCAGGACGTCGGTCCATGCGCCGATGTCGTAGGCCACGCCGTAGTTACGACCGTAGTCGAAAGAACCGTATTCAGCGAATTTCAGACCAGCGAATGCCAGACGAGTTTTGTCTGCTTCAGAGCCCTGGGATTCAGAACGGTTGCCTTTGAATTCATATTCCCACTGACCAAAACCAACCAGCTGGTCATTGATCTGAGTTTCACCTTTGAAGCCCAGACGCGCGTAGGTTTTGTCGCCATCGCTGCCGTTGTCGTCAGAGAAGTAGTGCTGAGCGTGAACTTTTCCGTAGATATCCAGTTTGTTTGCGTCTTTGTTATATACCTCAGCTGCGTTTACCGCACCTGCCGCCAACAGGCTAGTCACTGCCACTGCAACTAATTTAAGTTTCATTCTAAATAATCCTTATAATTTTTTCTTGGTGTGTTTCCTAAACCATTGCTAAACGAAGGGGTTCGTCAATGGCAAACTATTTTTAAATGACGCAGTGGCATAAGTTCAATAATAAGTTTCATAATATTGCGAAATATTTGAAGTTGTGTGATCCAGATCTACATAATATAGCTGATTGTATTAATCTTTATATGTGACAAATATGAATGGGTATATTTACGTAGGGGACTATTGTCAGGACTATGATTTAAATGGCGTTAGTTCCGCATGTGTAATATATGCATATGAAGGGATATAGATAACCGCATAATATTTTCGTGTGTTAACTAATTACCATATATTTAACATTTAATTAAACAAATACAAACATAAATCGCAAGTGGAATGAACAATTATTATTCATCAATTTGTCTAAAGTATAGCCGGGTTTTATTTGTTTGTGATAAAACCCGGCTTTTTTTTCAGGCGCGGCGCGTTGCCAGCCAACAAAGTAGCGAACCCGCGCAGACCATCAGTGCGCCCTGCCAGAAAGATAGCGAAAGCGGTGCACTGAGTAACACAGCAGCCAGTGCAGAAGAGAGCACAGGGGTAAAATAGGATCCTACGGCCATGATGGTCACGTTGCCATGCAAAATGCCAATATTCCACGCCGCATAGGCAAATCCTAACGTTAATGCCGCTGAGAACATTTTAATAGTCACCGAAGTGCTGAAAATCATTTCTGGTTGCGGAGTCATAAAATAGTAAATCCACAAACTTGCGGCTGTTAGTAAAACGAACACGGTGATGCCGTTAAAGCCTTTTGCATATTTATTGGTCACCGTGCAATACGTTGCCCAGATAAAAGCGCCGAGAAAGGCGAGAAAATAGCTCAGCGGACTGCTGGCAACATTGCTGATAATTTCATCAAGGTTAAGACCGTTTTCACCACCCAATACCCAACAAACCCCGGTCAATGCGATAATTAATCCAGGGATCACCAGCCAGGTTGTTTTTTGACCATTAAATAAAATAGCAAACAATATCGTCAAACTCGGCCAGAGATAATTGACCATACCGACTTCAATAGCCTGGTGACGAGTAGCCGCATAACCGAGAGCCAGCGCTAAACATATTTCATAAGTAACAAAAAGCACGCTACCAGCGATTAAATAGCGCACAGGAATTTTTCTGATATTCGGAAAGCCGACGGTAAAAATCAGCAACAGACCACTTAACGAAAAAATCATTGCTGCGCCGCCTGCAGGACCCAGTCCTTCACTTACCCCACGCATGAGTCCGACCATCGTGCTCCAGAGCACGATGGCAATGAGCCCAATTAACGTTGCCTTTTGTTTTGTCATTCTGATTGTCTGTCCATGGTACTGGCAAAAATTTAAGCTGAAATTTATAGCACTTTTATACCGTAGCGCGCTAATTAATTGCCTTTCCAATACTCCCTTATGGGTACAAGAGTTAAACAAAGCGCACTATTTAGTAGCGGAACCGTTTCGTTATTGATTTGACGCAAAAAAAATATGGATATAGCTGATAGTTTCGTCGCGAAGTTGTACATGGCATCTTTCAGACTGCCGCGCTGGCGCAATTTGAGAGATTTCCTGTACGAACCCCTGCAAAAAAGAGGAAAGCAATGGACGTCAGCCGCAGACAATTTTTTAAAATCTGCGCGGGCGGTATGGCGGGAACAACAGTGGCCGCTTTGGGTTTTGCACCCAAAATGGCACTGGCTCAGGCGCGAAACTATAAGCTGTTACGCGCCAAAGAGATCCGAAACACCTGCACATACTGTTCCGTAGGTTGCGGGCTATTAATGTATAGCCTGGGAGATGGAGCAAAAAACGCCAAAGAGTCGATTTACCATATTGAAGGGGATCCGGATCATCCGGTGAGCCGCGGGGCATTATGTCCTAAGGGCGCAGGATTACTGGATTACGTGCACAGTGAAAACCGTCTGCGTTACCCGGAATATCGCGCCCCTGGTTCCGACAAATGGCAGCGTATCAGCTGGGATGAAGCATTCACCCGTATCGCGAAGCTGATGAAAACTGACCGTGACGCCAACTTTATCGAGAAGAATGAGCAGGGCGTAACGGTAAACCGCTGGCTTTCAACCGGGATGCTGTGTGCATCTGCGGCAAGTAATGAAACCGGTATGCTGACGCAAAAATTTGTGCGCTCACTCGGCATGCTGGCAGTAGACAACCAGGCGCGCGTCTGACACGGACCAACGGTAGCAAGTCTTGCTCCAACATTTGGTCGCGGTGCGATGACCAACCACTGGGTTGATATTAAAAATGCTAACGTCGTGATGGTGATGGGCGGTAACGCCGCTGAAGCACATCCGGTGGGATTCCGCTGGGCGATGGAAGCAAAAAACAACAATGATGCCACGCTGATTGTTGTTGACCCTCGTTTTACACGTACAGCTTCGGTGGCGGATATCTATGCGCCAATTCGTTCCGGCACGGACATTACGTTCCTGTCCGGCGTCTTGCTGTACCTGATTGAAAACAACAAAATCAACGCTGAATACGTTAAGCATTACACCAACGCCAGCCTGCTGGTGCGGGATGACTTTGCTTTCGAAGACGGTCTGTTCAGCGGTTATGACGCAAACACACGCCAATATGATAAATCGTCCTGGAACTACCAGTTCGATGAAAATGGCTACGCGAAACGCGATGAAACGTTAAGCCATCCTCGCTGTGTCTGGAACCTGCTAAAACAGCACGTTTCCCGCTACACGCCGGATGTGGTGGAAAACATTTGTGGTACGCCGAAAGAAGACTTCCTGAAAGTCTGCGAAGTGCTGGCTTCCACCAGCGCAGCCGATCGCACCACCACGTTCCTGTATGCGTTGGGTTGGACTCAGCATACCGTCGGGGCACAGAACATCCGCACCATGGCGATGATCCAGTTGCTGCTCGGCAACATGGGGATGGCAGGTGGCGGTGTCAACGCCTTGCGCGGTCACTCCAACATTCAAGGGTTAACCGACTTAGGTCTGCTCTCTACCAGCCTGCCGGGCTACCTGATGCTGCCGTCAGAGAAACAGACAGACCTGCAAACCTATCTGGCCGCGAACACGCCAAAAGCGACATTGGCCGATCAGGTTAACTACTGGGGCAACTATCCGAAGTTCTTCGTCAGCTTGATGAAATCTTTCTACGGCAATGCTGCACAGAAAGAAAACGACTGGGGTTTTGAGTGGCTGCCGAAGTGGGATCAGTCCTATGACGTCATCAAATACTTCAACATGATGGATAGCGGAAAAGTCACCGGCTACATCTGTCAGGGCTTTAACCCGGTTGCGTCCTTCCCGGACAAAAACAAAGTGGTGCAGAGCCTCAGCAAACTGAAGTATCTGGTGGTTATCGATCCGCTGGTGACCGAGACCTCAACGTTCTGGCAGAACCACGGTGAGTCAAACGACGTTGATCCTGCGTCGATTCAGACCGAAGTCTTCCGTTTGCCTTCTACCTGCTTTGCGGAAGAGGACGGCTCCATCGCAAACTCCGGCCGTTGGCTGCAGTGGCACTGGAAAGGTCAGGACGCACCGGGCGAAGCCCGCAACGACGGCGAAATTCTGGCCGGTATTTACCACCGTCTGCGAGACATGTATCGCACTGAAGGCGGTAAAGCTGTAGAACCCGTTCTGAAAATGAGCTGGAACTATAAGCAGCCGGACGAACCGCACTCAGAGGAAGTGGCGAAAGAGAACAACGGCTATGCGCTGGAAGATCTCTATGATGCCAACGGTGTACTGGTTGCGAAGAAAGGTCAGTTGCTCAACAGCTTTGCGTTGCTGCGCGATGATGGTTCTACGTCATCATCCTGCTGGATTTATACCGGTAGCTGGACCGAGCAGGGCAACCAGATGGCCAATCGTGATAACGCCGATCCGTCAGGTCTGGGTAATACGCTGGGCTGGGCCTGGGCATGGCCGCTGAACCGTCGCGTGCTGTATAACCGCGCTTCGGCGGATCCACAGGGTAAACCGTGGGATCCAAAACGCATGCTTATCCAGTGGAACGGTACGAAGTGGACGGGTAACGATATCCCGGACTTCAATACCGCGGCACCGGGCAGTGGCACCAATCCATTTATCATGCAGCCGGAAGGGCTGGGGCGTCTGTTTGCTATCGATAAGATGGCGGAAGGTCCGTTCCCGGAACACTACGAGCCGATGGAAACGCCGCTGGGTACTAACCCGCTGCACCCGAATGTGATCTCCAACCCGGCAGCGCGTCTGTACGAGGCGGATAAACTCCGTATGGGTACAAAACAGGACTTCCCGTACGTCGGGACGACCTATCGTCTGACCGAACATTTCCATACCTGGACCAAGCACGCATTGCTGAATGCGATTGCCCAGCCAGAGCAGTTTGTGGAAATCAGCGAAACGCTGGCGGCAGCGAAAGGGATCAACAACGGCGATCACGTGAAAGTTAGCAGCAAACGTGGATTTATTCGTGCAGTTGCCGTGGTGACCCGTCGTCTGCGTACCCTGAACGTCAACGGTCAACAGGTTGAAACGGTTGGGATCCCAATCCACTGGGGCTTTGAAGGAGTCGCGCGTAAAGGCTTTATCGCCAACACCCTGACGCCGAATGTCGGTGATGCAAACTCGCAAACGCCGGAATACAAAGCGTTTTTAGTTAACATCGAGAAGGCGTAAGGGAGGCGAACATATGTCTATGGAAACGCAGGACATCATCAAACGGTCCGCAACAAACTCCATCACGCCGCCGCCTCAGGCCCGTGATTACAAAGCCGAGGTCGCGAAGCTGATCGACGTTTCCACCTGTATAGGCTGTAAGGCCTGTCAGGTGGCATGCTCAGAGTGGAACGATATCCGCGATGAAGTTGGCCACTGCGTCGGGGTGTATGACAACCCCGCCGATCTCAGCGCCAAGTCCTGGACGGTGATGCGGTTTACCGAAACCGAACAGAACGGCAAGCTGGAGTGGTTGATTCGTAAAGATGGCTGTATGCACTGTGAAGATCCGGGCTGCCTGAAGGCATGCCCGTCTGCCGGGGCAATCATCCAGTACGCCAACGGGATTGTCGATTTCCAGTCAGAACACTGTATTGGCTGCGGCTACTGTATTGCCGGGTGTCCATTTAATATTCCGCGCCTCAATAAAGAGGATAACCGCGTGTATAAATGTACGCTGTGTGTCGACCGGATCAGCGTCGGGCAGGAACCTGCCTGCGTGAAGACCTGTCCGACCGGGGCAATACATTTCGGTACCAAGCAGGAAATGCTGGAAATGGGCGAACAGCGTGTGGCAAAACTGAAAGCACGCGGTTTCGAACACGCCGGTCTCTACAACCCGGAAGGTGTGGGTGGTACGCACGTTATGTACGTTCTGCATCATGCCAACCAGCCGGAGCTGTATCACGGCCTGCCGAAAGATCCGCAGATCGATACCTCTATCAATCTGTGGAAAGGGGCGCTGAAACCGCTGGCCGCTGCCGGATTTATCGCCACCTTCGCCGGGCTGATTTACCACTACATTGGTATCGGTCCGAATAAGGAAGTGGACGACGAGGAGGAGGATCATCATGAGTAAGTCGAAAATGATTGTGCGCACGAAGTTTATCGACCGCGCCTGTCACTGGACGGTGGTGATCTGCTTCTTCCTGGTGGCGCTGTCGGGGATTTCGTTCTTCTTCCCGACTCTGCAATGGCTGACGCAAACCTTCGGTACGCCGCAGATGGGACGCATTTTGCACCCGTTCTTCGGCATACTGATCTTCGTCGCGCTAATGTTCATGTTTGTGCGCTTTGTGCACCACAACATCCCGGATAAAAAAGATATTCCGTGGCTGAAAAACATTGTGGAAGTGCTGAAAGGCAATGAACACAAAGTGGCGGATGTGGGCAAGTACAACGCCGGGCAGAAAATGATGTTCTGGTCGATCATGAGCATGATTTTCGTGCTGCTGATTACCGGTATTATTATCTGGCGTCCATACTTTGCACAGTTCTTCCCAATGCAGGTCGTGCGCTATAGCCTGCTGATCCATGCGGCGGCGGGGATTATCCTGATGCACGCCATCCTCATCCATATGTATATGGCATTCTGGGTGAAAGGTTCGATTAAAGGCATGGTTGAAGGGAAGGTGAGCCGTCGCTGGGCGAAGAAACATCACCCACGTTGGTATCGCGAAGTTGAAAGACAAGAAGCGAAAAAAGAGAGCGAGGAAGGGGTTAACTAATCCCTGATGTTCCCTCTACGCAATGGCGCTACATCGGTAGCGCCATTTTTTTGCCAAAAAAACGTCATGTTTCTGTCATCTGCTGAACGTAAGGTGTTGTCTTTCCAATAATAGAAGAGTTAAAAGACAATGCATCTGGTGAAAAAACTACTCGCGGTCAGCGTGTTTCTTTGTGCTTCAGCTCAGGCGCAGAACATCCTCGAATTTCCTCAGCCGGAAAATAACCCGGAAGAGTTTTATGCCGTAACCGAAATCCCGGCAGGTGGAATGATTAAATATGAAACCGACGCCAAAACCGGGTTTATTGTTGCCGATCGCTTCCAGTCAATGCCTGTTGCCTATCCCGCCAACTACGGTTCACTAACCCAGTCTTTAGCCGGTGACGGCGACCCGCTGGATGTTATCTTTTATACTCGTGCGCCGCTGGCTCCAGGGACGTTAATTAAGCTGCGCGCAATAGGCGTCCTGAAGATGATCGACGGCGGTGAAAAGGACGACAAAATTGTCGCCGTGCCGGCCAGTAAAATTGACCCCACTTATGACAACATCAAAGAATTGAGCGATCTGCCCAAGATTGAAGTTCAACGTCTGGAATCTTTCTTCCGCGTGTACAAAGATCTGCCGGAAGGGCGCAAGAAGGTCGAATTAAACGGTTTCAACGACGCCGCTACGGCAAAGCAAGAGATCAAACAGGCCTGGGATGCCTGGAAAGAGAAAAAACCGCAGCAATAAATGGTATGCCGGATGGCAGGCCTACACGCGCATTTTGCTGGTGTAGGCCGGATAAGCTTGCGCCATCCGGCAATAAAGATTACTTCAGTTGTGAGTTCAGACGCTCAATCTCTTTACGCCATTGCGCCTGTAACAGCGGTTTTTGATGTTTCGGCTTGCGGGCGAGATCGTCGGCCAGACGCTGTTCCAGATCGAGGAGTTGTTCCAGCAATCCATCGCTGTCACAGCTTATTTCAACTTTCGCTTCGACCACCGTTTTGGGAACGGTTATCTCCGCGGACGTTTCCCTAATACGTGCATTAACCGCCTCCAGATCGTGCCATTCACTGAGTTCGCCATTGTCGATTAACCAGAACCGGTTACAGCTTTGGCTGATAAGCTGCCGGTCGTGACTGACCAGCAACACGCCGCCGTTATAGCTTTGTAGCGTTTCTGCCAGCGCCTCTTTACCTTCCATATCCAGATGGTTGGTCGGTTCATCGAGCATCAGCAGACTGTAGCGCGCAAGCGTCAGCCCCACAAACAGCAGCCGGGAGCGCTCACCGCCGCTTAATGTACTGACCCTCTGCGTATGACGAATCCACGGAAAACCCGCGCTAATCAGCGCCATCTTGCGAATCTCTGGCTGCGGGGCAAACGCTTCCAGCGCGTCAAACAATGAATCGTTATCGGCAAGCTGATGCAGCGTCTGATCGTAATAGCCCAGCGTAACGCGCGGGTGCAACACCAGTGAAGGCGATGCCAGCTGTGATTGAAACTGTTGCCAGATAAGCCTTAACAGCGATGATTTACCGCAACCATTACGCCCGACAATTGCCACGCGATCGCCGCTTTTTAACCGGATACCGGCAATGGAAAACAGTGTATCTGCGTCGGGAGCAGGGGCTACAGACAGATTGGTCATCTCCAGCAAACGATCTGCACGAAGGGAATCACCCTGCAATGTTAGTGTCCACTGACTTCCTGCCGTCACTTCTGTCTGCACCTCTTTCAGGCGCTGCACCTGTTTTTCCATCTGCTTGGCCTTGCGGGAGAGATCTTCGTTGTCGTAGACCCGCCCCCAGGTTGCCAGCCGTTTGCCGCTGGCGGTAACCCGGTCTATCTCTTTTTGCTCAGCCTTGTGGCGCAGAGCATCGCTGACGTCTCTTTCTGCCAGCGCCTGACGTGCGGCGCTACAGGGCAGATCAAAGGCATGGAGAGTGCGATCGCGTAGGATCCACGTTCCGTGAGTGACTGCGTCCAGCAACTGCGGGTCGTGGGAAACCACTACAAAACTGCCAGACCAGTTCTGTAAGAACTGCTCCAGCCACAGTAATGTTGGCAAATCCAGATGGTTACCCGGTTCATCCAGCAGCAGCAGGTCAGGATTACGCATCAACGCCCGCGCTAATAGTAAGCGTGTGTGCTGGCCACCGCTCAACGTTTGCGCTGTCAGAGATAAATTCTCTGGTGTGAAACCCATTTCGGCAAGCAGCGCTTCAACTCGCCATTGTTGAGCCGCACGCTCATGCTCAGGAAGTTGAGCGAGAACGGCTTCCTGCAGTGTAAGAGGCAATATATCGTCAGGTAGATGTTGTTCTACACGCGCGAGATGGCAGTGATTCGCTTGCGCGATTGCTCCACTGGTGGGCGAAATCGTGCCATCGAGCAGTTTTAACAGCGTGCTTTTGCCGCAGCCGTTGTAACCGATAAGCCCGATGCGATCGCCTTTTTTCAGGGTAAAGGATAGATCGTCGAATAGCGTGCCGAATGCCGTATCAACGTGTAAGGATTGTGCGGTTAGTAATGTGCTCATTGTTGCTTACTCAAGAGTTACAGGCGCGAGAACGCCTCGTCAAACATCGCTGACGATAACCCGGTAAGCCCGAGAGAAGGGGATTTAGAAGTTAGCTTCGCTCAAGCAGAAGTTATCGCAGCACGATACCGATAACGCTTGAGCACTGGCGATCGCCAAAAGCATGTGAAACGATAAAACGTTCACAGTACAGCATAAGTATCCTCCTTTTATTTTTCAGAGTGTTGATCGGTAGTGAAAGTGTAATCGCAAGTTATACTTTCGCGCAAACTTTGCACGCCCGGCAGCAGTGTGCCGCCGGGCAAACCGTCAGATAGACGTACGACGGTAGTCGCGATATTCCGCCTGCCAGAAATTATCGTCAATAGCCTGTTGCAACGCTTCGGCGGAGGTTTTCACCGCCACACCTTGCTGCTGGGCCATTTTACCGACGGCAAAGGCAATGGCACGAGAAACCGTCTGAATATCTTTCAGTTCCGGTAGCACCAGTCCTTCACCGTTGAGCACCAGCGGTGAATACTGTGCCAGCGTTTCACTGGCCGACATCAGCATTTCATCAGTGATGCGCGACGCGCCAGAAGCAATCACGCCAAGGCCAATACCCGGGAAGATGTACGCATTATTACACTGGGCGATCGGGTAAGTTTTCTCTTTCCACAGTACCGGTGCAAACGGGCTACCGGTCGCAACCAGCGCGTTACCTTCGGTCCAGGCGATGATATCCTGCGGCGTGGCTTCTACGCGAGAAGTCGGGTTAGACAGCGGCATGACAATCGGACGCGGACAATGCTTATGCATTTCGCGGATGATCTCTTCGGTAAACAGACCAACCTGTCCGGAAACCCCGATCAGGATGTCAGGTTTAACGTTGCGAACCACATCGAGCAACGACAGGACATCTTCTTGTGTATCCCAGTGCTGCAGATTTTCGCGTTTTTGCACCAGTTTGGTCTGGAAGGAGAGCAGGTTCGGCATTTTGTCGGTTAACAGGCCAAAGCGATCGACCATGAATACGCGTTGACGCGCCGCTTCTTCGCTTAAACCTTCTCGCTGGATTTGCGCAATGATCTGCTCGGCGATCCCGCATCCTGCGGAACCCGCGCCGAGGAAGACGATGTTTTGTTCGCTCAGCTGGCTTCCGGCCGCGCGGCTAGCCGCAATCAGCGTACCGACGGTAACCGCCGCGGTGCCCTGAATATCGTCGTTAAATGAGCAAATTTCATCGCGATAACGGGTCAGCAGTGGCATAGCGTTTTTCTGGGCGAAATCTTCAAACTGCAACAGCACGTCCGGCCAGCGATGCTTCACGGCCTGGATGAATTCATCAACGAATTCGTAGTATTCATCATCAGTGATACGCGGATTGCGCCAGCCCATATACAGCGGATCGTTCAGCAGTTGCTGGTTGTTGGTCCCCACGTCCAGTACCACCGGAAGTGTATAGGCCGGGCTAATTCCGCCACATGCGGTATACAGCGACAGTTTACCGATTGGAATGCCCATCCCGCCGATCCCCTGATCGCCAAGACCTAAAATACGTTCGCCATCGGTGACAACGATGACCTTGATATTGTGGTTAGGGACGTTTTGCAGGATATCGTCCATATTGTGGCGGTTCTGATAAGAGATAAACACGCCGCGCGCACGACGATAAATCTCAGAGAAACGCTCACAGGCTGCGCCGACCGTTGGGGTATAGATAACTGGCATCATCTCATCCAGGTGATTATGCACCAGTCGGTAAAACAGGGTTTCGTTAGTGTCCTGGATGTTGCGCAGGTAAATATGCTTGTCGATTTCGGTTTTGAAGCCCTGATATTGGATCCAGGCGCGTTCAGCCTGTTCTTCAATCGTTTCGACGACTTCCGGCAGTAACCCCAGCAGGTTGAAGTTACGGCGTTCTTCCACACTGAAGGCGCTCCCTTTATTCAGTAAAGGGAATTCCAGCAGTACCGGGCCAGCGTAAGGGATGTAAAGGGAACGCAGTTTTTTAGTTTCGTTTTCCATGTCACTCACTCTTTTTTGAATAACCGTCCCTGGCGCTCTTTATGATCGTATGTGGCCTGTCCGCCAGGGAAACGGGCGAAGTATAAAGCATTGTGAATGGGTTAAGGGGTTTTATAAGCAAAAACACCACTGCGGTTGCAATGGTGTTTATCTCGTTACTCAGTCAGACGTGCGAAAGGCTACTTGCCGTCAGCGCGGCGCTTTCTTCCAGTAGGATTGTTGACCACGTTGGTTTTGTCACCTTCGGTCACGATTTTACGTTGATTTGAGATTTTGTGGTCCAGTCCGAGAATATGACGGGCCTGACGGTTCGATTTCATTCTAACTCCTTAATCCTGTTACTGGTTTCAAGGGCGAGCCCGTATGAGAACGGACGAAATACAACCTGATATAAAGCCGATGTTCAACATAACGACTTTCTGGATGGTCGGTCATTTTATCTGAAAGGTCAATGCTTAAGCGGCAAATGAGAACTATCCCGTATGTAACATGCTTTTTCCCGGGCGTCCTATACTAGTAACTCCGACGACAACACAGGAGAGCGGTAATGACTATCCATAAGAAAGGTCAGGCACACTGGGAAGGCGACATTAAGCGCGGCAAAGGCACTGTGTCGACCGAAAGTGGCGTGTTGAATCAGCAACCGTATGGGTTTAATACACGATTTGAAGGTGAGAAAGGTACCAATCCTGAAGAGTTGATTGGCGCGGCCCATGCAGCCTGCTTCTCGATGGCGCTTTCACTGATGCTGGGTGAAGCAGGGTTTACCCCAGATGCCATTGATACCACTGCCGATGTTTCTCTGGATAAGGTAGATGCCGGGTTTGCGATCACTAAAGTCGCGTTGCATAGCCAGGTGAGCGTGCCGGGGATAGACGCCGCCACGTTTGACGGCATCATCCAGAAAGCAAAAGCCGGATGCCCGGTATCTCAGGTTCTGAAAGCGGAAATAACGCTGGATTACAAACTGAAGTCTTAATAAAGTCGTGCCGGATGTGACCAGTTCTTATCCGGCACCTGATGATGTTATTGCGCTACCCAACCGCCATCCATATTCCACGCTACGCCACGCACTTGCGCCGCACCGTCTGAACATAAGAATAACGCGAGATTCCCTAACTGCTCTGGAGTAACGAATTCGCGCGACGGCTGCTTTTCAGCCAGCAGGGCGTCACGGGCAGCCTCAGGCTCTGCGCCTTCGGCAATACGCTTATCGATCTGCTGCTGGACCAGCGGCGTTAGCACCCAGCCGGGACACAGCGCATTGCAGGTGATTTCCGTCTGCGCGGTTTCCAGCGCGATGGTCTTGGTTAATCCCACCACACCGTGCTTCGCTGCTACGTACGCAGATTTCTCTTTTGAAGCCACCAGGCCGTGAACAGAAGCGATATTAATGATGCGCCCCCAGTTTCGCGCGCGCATACCGGGAAGCGCCAGACGCGTGGTGTGAAAAACGGAGGAGAGGTTAATCGCGATAATCGCGTTCCATTTATCAACCGGGAAGGTTTCTATCGGTGAAACATGCTGGATCCCAGCGTTATTGATAAGAATATCCACACCGCCGAATTCGCTCTCTGCATAGCGCATCATGTCGGCAATTTGCGCTTCATCGCTCAGATCCGCGCCATGATAGCCTGGCGTTTTGCCATACTGCGCAACAGCGTCTTTGGCGGCATCAACATCACCAAACCCGTTGAGGATCAGGGTGGCGCCAGCTTGCGCCAGCACCTGTGCGATACCTAATCCGATACCGCTGGTCGAGCCGGTAACCAGGGCGGTTTTTCCCGTTAAGTTCATGATGATTCTCCTTAAACAATTCCGGTGGTGTAGAAGACGCCGATGACAAACAGTACGGCCAGACTTTTAATGATGGTAATAGCGAAAATTCCGCCATACGCCTGGCGATGGCTAAGGCCGGTGATAGCCAATAAGGTAATGACCGCGCCGTTATGCGGTAGGGTGTCCATACCGCCGCTGGCCATAGATGCCACGCGGTGGAAGACTTCAAGTGGGATATTGGCGGCATGTGCGGCAGCGATGAAAGTGTCAGACATGGCGGCAAGCGCAATACTCATCCCGCCAGACGCCGAACCGGTGATCCCGGCAAGCGTGGTAATGCTGATAGCCTCATTGAGCAGCGGGTCAGGAATAGCCGCCAGCGCTTTTGACAGCACGAGGAAGCCCGGCAGGGCGGCGATTACTGCGCCAAAACCATACTCTGACGCGGTGTTCATCGCCGCGAGGATCGCGCCGCCAACTGCCGTTCTGCTGCCTTCCGCCAGGCGACCTTTAATGTTGCGGTAGCCGAAGAGCACCACCAGCAGGATCCCAGAAATCAGTGCTGCTTCCACTGCCCAGATAGCGGTGATTTTACCGACTTCGGTGGTAATCGGTTTGGCAAGACCCGGAAGTTCAAGTTGATGCGTGGCGCCGTACCACTGTGGGATCCAGCGGGTAAACAACAGGTTAAATACCCCAACCAGGATCAGCGGAGAGATCGCGATGATCGGGTTCGGCAGATTAATGTTATCCGGCGTTTCCGGCTCGTTTAACAGTTCAGTGCCATAGCCTTCATTCTTTGCCTGCGCTTTACGACGCTGACGTTCGAGATAAACCAGACCGACGAAAATAATAAACAGCGAGCCTATCAGCCCCAGCCACGGCGCGGCCCAGGCGTTAGTCCCAAAGAAGCTGGTCGGAATAATGTTCTGGATCTGCGGCGTGCCTGGCAGAGCGTCCATCGTGAAGGAGAACGCGCCCAGCGCAACGGTGGCCGGGATCAGGCGCTTAGGAATATTACTCTGGCGGAACAGCTCCGCCGCAAATGGATACACCGCAAACGCCACGACGAACAGCGAAACCCCGCCGTAGGTTAACAGCGCGCACACCAGCACGATCACCGGAATAGCGTGACGACGGCCGAGGATGTTGATAGCGGCGGCAACAATGGAACGTGAGAATCCAGATAACTCGATTAACTTGCCAAACACTGCACCCAGCAAGAACACCGGGAAGTAAAGCTTCACAAAACCGACCATTTTTTCCATAAACAGGCCGGTGAAAGCAGGGCCGACGGCGCTGGGTTCAGTGAGTAATACAGCACCTAATGCCGCGATGGGGGCAAACAGAATGACGCTGTATCCGCGATAGGCTGCAAGCATCAGCAGGCCCAGCGCTGCCAGGGCGATTAATACACTCATCATGACTCCTTATTATTATATTGGGGTACAGAAAGAGACGTTATGGTTTCAGGGCAAAACGCAGTTGATGCTCTCTGCGTTGCTGGATGTACTCCTTGCGCGAATCATCCCAGCGATAAAATCCCTGACCGCTGCGTAAACCGGTATCACCGTTGGCTACCTTGTCAGCGACCAACGACATCATCTCGCTGCCGGTTGCCAGTTCCGGGAGCAGATGCCGACAAATATCCTGCACCGTAGAGAGTCCGGTCATATCTGCCGCTTCCAGCGGACCAACCATCGCATAGCGACGTCCGAGCGAGGCGCGCATGACCTGATCCACCACCTCTGCGCTGGCGATGCCGCTTTTAACGATATGAAGCGCTTCACGAAGCAAAGCAAACTGCAGTCGATTGCCGACAAACCCTGGTGCGGCGCGATCGAGCACGACGGCTTCCAGTTGCATCGAGAGCAGCAACTGTTGCAGCTCACGCAGGTATTCCGCTTTGGTGGCGGTGCCGGGGACAATTTCGACCAGCGGAATAAAATGTGGCGGGTGCCAGAAATGGGCGATGAGCAGCCGCTCAGGATGGACGAGCTTTTCTGCCAGCGCATCCGGCGGCAGGCCGCTGGTATTACTGGCAATGACGGCCTCAGGCGCGATCAGATCTTCCAGTTGCGCATACAACGCGTGCTTGAGCTCGAGCCGCTCCGGGATCGCTTCAATCAGTAACCCGCACGCAGCAATCTCCGGTAGCGAAGTCGTACCGTGCAGACGACTCACAACCTGGTCTTTTTCGTCTACGGCAAACTGTTCGGCGGTAATCAGCTCATCCAGAATACCGCTGGCAACGGCGCTAATTTCTGCAATTCGGCTGCTATCGGTGTCATACAGCCAGACATCGTGACCATAACGGGCGAAGTGGGTGGCAATACCGACCCCCATTAACCCCGCTCCCAGAACGCAGACAGGCTTACTTTGCATGAGAGACCTCCTGCAAACGCTCTACCGCCAGCGCTACGCCCTGACCGCCGCCTACGCACAGCGTAGCCAGCCCTTTGGTCGCGTTACTGCGGGCCATTTCGTGCAACAGTGTCACCAGGATTCGGCAACCAGATGCGCCGATGGGATGGCCCAGCGCAATCGCGCCGCCATTTACGTTCACCCGGTCGCTGTCCCAGTTCAGGGATTCGCCAACCGCCAGCGCTTGTGCGGCAAAGGCTTCGTTGGCCTCAATGAGATCGACATCATTCAACGTCCAGCCCGCTCGCTTCAGGCACTGGAGTGACGCTTCTACCGGCCCAAGGCCCATAATGGCGGGATCGACACCAGAAACCGCGTAGCCTGTTACCCGGGCAAGCACTGGCAAATTGAGTTCTGCGGCTTTGCCGGCGCTCATCAACATCACCGCGGCGGCACCATCATTGATGGATGATGCATTTCCGGCGGTCACCGTGCCGTTTCCTGACCGAAATGCTGGTTTAAGTTGCGCCAGCTTGTCGGCCTGAGTATCCGGGCGAGGCTGTTCGTCACGGTCCACCACACGTGGCGGCTTTTTGCCTTGTGGGACGCTAACCGGCGTGATTTCCGCGCTAAAACGACCCGCTTCAATGGCAGCGGCGGCTTTTTGCTGGGAGCGCAGGGCAAAAGCGTCCTGCTGCTCACGACTGATTACGAACTTATCCGCCAGATTTTCGGCAGTAATACCCATGTGATAGTCGTTGAACGCATCCCACAGGCCGTCATGGACCACGCTGTCTTTCATACTGGCATGACCCAAACGCAGGCCGGCCCGCGCGCCGTCGAGAAAATAGGGCGCATTGCTCATGCTCTCCTGGCCTCCGGCAATCACGATTTGCGCATCGCCACAGCGAATTGCCTGTACCGCCTGATGCACCGCCTTCAGGCCAGAACCGCACACCAGATTAATGGTTAACGCCGGTGTGGTTGACGGCAGTCCTGCGCGTAACGCCGTTTGTCTGGCCGGATTCTGGCCACAGCCTGTCGTCAGAACCTGACCTAAAATCACTTCATCAATTTGTTCAGGCGCCACAGCCGTTTTTTCCAGCAGCGAACGGACAACCGCTGTACCTAACTCCACGGCGGAAAGTGGTGCCAGCGCACCATGAAAACTGCCAATCGGGGTGCGCGTTGCCGCGACAATTACAACATCCTGCATGGTCAGCTCCTCAGTTAAATTGCATTTCGGGGACAGTTTCGGGCACGATCAGCTTGCCGGCGGTTCTGGCGACGATTTCATCCACACTGATACCCGGGGCGCGTTCACGCAGAATGAACGCCCCGTCGGCAATTTCCAGCAGAGCCAGGTCGGTAAGCACGCGTTTGATGCAGGCCACGCCGGTCAACGGTAGGGTGCAGGCGGGAAGCAGTTTGGACTCACCGCTTTTGGAAGCATGGGTCATTACCACGATGATGTTGTCGGCTCCGGCAACCAGGTCCATCGCGCCGCCCATGCCTTTCACCATTTTTCCGGGGATCATCCATGAGGCGATATTGCCGTTAACATCGACTTCAAACGCACCGAGCACCGTCAGATCAACGTGGCCGCCGCGGATCATGGCGAAGGATTGCGCAGAGTCGAAAATCGCCGCGCCTTTGCGCGCCGTCACGGTCTGTTTCCCGGCGTTAATCATGTCGGCATCAATTTCGTCTTCTGTGGGAAACGGCCCCATACCCAGCAAACCGTTCTCTGATTGCAGCATCACGTCCATGCCATCAGGGATATAATTTGCCACCAGAGTGGGAATGCCGATCCCAAGGTTGACGTAATAACCGTCGCGCAGCTCTCGGGCGACGCGCATCGCCATTTGTTCACGCGTTAACATGGTCAGGCTCCTTTCTGGCGCAGGGTGCGTTGTTCAATACGTTTTTCAAACTGCCCCTGAATAATGCGGTTAACGAAAATTCCGGGAGTGTGAATCGCTGCAGGGTCCAGTTCTCCGGGAGGGACAATCTCTTCGACTTCCACGACGGTAATGCGCCCGGCGGCAGCCATCAGCGGATTAAAGTTCTGTGCGGTGTGGCGATAGATGACGTTGCCGTACCAGTCGGCTTTCCAGCCTTTAACCAATGCAAAATCACCGGTTATCGCCTGTTCAAGGATGTAAGGGCGTCCGGCAAACTCGCGAACCTCTTTCCCTTCCGCTACGGGGGTTCCATATCCGGTCGCGGTAAAAAATGCCGGGATCCCCGCGCCGCCCGCGCGCAACTGCTCTGCCAGCGTACCCTGTGGCGTCAGGATGGCTTCCAGTTCGCCGCTAAGCACCTGCTTCTCAAACAGGGCGTTTTCCCCTACATAGGACGCGACCACTTTGCGCACCTGGCGCGTTTCCAGCAGTACGCCAAGGCCAAAGCCATCCACGCCACAGTTGTTTGATACAACGGTAAGTCCCTGTACTTCTCGACGGCGTACTTCGGTAATCAGGTTTTCAGGGATCCCACATAAACCAAAACCGCCCGCCAGCAGCGTCATGTTGTCGGTCAGTCCTTCCAGCGCCTCTTGATAAGTGGCAACACGTTTATCCAGTCCAGCCATACACTTGCCTCCCCAGTTGTCCTTGCCGACATCATTGGGGGTGAAAAATGATTTGTTAATTTTAAATTTGTGACTCACTCATTGGGTTTTTTTATCAATTTAATGTTAATTAAAGGTATTCAACAAGTTAAAGGAATGCGAAATGGGAATGAGCATCAAACAGTTACGCGCGTTTTTAGCGGTAGCTCACACTCTGAATTTTGCTCATGCCAGTGAAAGACTGAACATGTCGCAACCCGCATTAAGCCTGGCGATTAAAGGACTGGAAGATTCGCTGGGCGGGGCGTTACTGTTGAGAACCACCCGCAAAGTGACTCTGACGCAGGAGGGAGAAACGCTGCTGAATATGGGGAGACAGTTGCTGGCGGACTGGGAGAATACGGAAGAAGCCATGCGCCAACGCTTTACGCTGCAGCGTGGTAAAATCTCGATCGCCGCCATGCCCTCATTTGCCGCTAACGTCCTGCCATCGGTACTGAAAACGTTTCGTGATTCTTATTCCGGTATCAACGTAACGGTTCATGATGTGATCAATGAACACGTGATTGAAATGGTCAGTGAAGGGCGGGTCGAGATGGGTATAGCCTTCGAGCCGGACTATTCGGGACATCTGCATTTCACGCCGCTCGGTGTGGATCGTTTTATCGCGATTGTGCCGCCAACCTGTCGGCTGGCAGACAGGGATCGTATTGCATGGCGCGAACTACTGACGCTGGATTTCATCACCTTGCAACGTCCGTCAGCCGTGCGGCTGATGCTGGAAGAACAACTTGTGCAAAGCGGACATACGCTGGAAGTGGCGCTGGAGAGCCATCAATTAGTAACCGTTGGCCGTCTGGTGGCTAACGGTCTGGGCGGTAGCGCCGTACCTGCACTATGCCGCACGCAAATGACAGAGTTAGGCGCAACCTGTATCGATCTGGATACGCCGGTGATCCAGCGTCGGATCGGGGTTTTGCGTTCAGCACATCATAAATTATCTACTGCTTCCGAGGTGCTGGTGGATTCACTGAAAAAGGCGTATCGCACCTGACTTTTCTCAACGGCTCAAGTCATGTAACCGCCCGCCAGCATCGAACATCACATCCGGCATCACTTTTCAGTAATGCCTGTTTTTTCTCACAACCGTGGGTTGCCAATGGACATCTGTCACGGAAAAAGCATCCCTGGGGCAACGTTCGGTTTCCCGGTAGCTCGGTTTTACGTAACACCAAATCTTCCGTCAGTGGCGCGCCCGTTTTAGGGACAGAGTCCAGCAATAACCGTGTGTACGGATGGGCGGGGTGAGTGAGAACGTGTTGAGCATCGCCCAGCTCAACAATTTGCCCTAAGTACATCACCGCCACACGGTCGCTCATATGGCGGACCACCGACACGTTATGCGATATCAATACGTAGGTCAGATTTCTGCGCGCCTGTAGTGACACCAGAAGATTGAGAATTTGCGCCTGCACAGAGATATCCAGTGCTGAAGTGGGCTCATCGAGGACGATAACATCCGGTTCTGACGATAGTGCCCGGGCGATGGCGATACGCTGGCGTTGTCCACCGGAAAACGCATGCGGCAGACGGTCGAGATATTCCTCGCGGATGCCTACCTGTTGGGCCAAATCTTCAGCAAGCATGCGGCGCTCACGTTCCGGACTTCGTTTTTGGATCCATACCGGCTCAGTGATCGTGCGCCACACCGGTAAGCGAGGATCCAGCGATGAAAGAGGGTCCTGAAAGACCATTTGCATACCGTTATGTTGTTTATTACCACGGCGAGAATAGCTTCCCTGGCTGGGTTTCAGCATGCCCATCAGCAGTTGCGCCAGCGTACTTTTTCCACAACCGGATTCGCCAACAATCCCCAGCGTTTCACCCTGGCGAATCTGTAAATCCAGGCCGTTGAGCGCATGCACCCGTTCCGTAACCTTGCCAAGCCAGTTTTTACGCGCAGGAAAGTTGACATGAACATCCTGCAGCGCCAGTAAAAAATCAGACATGTGTTGTCTCCAGTTGTGGATACCAGCAGGCAGATTGTTGATCTACGCCTCCCTGACTACTTAACGCAGGCGTTTCTTCACAACGAGGACCAGCGGCAAAGCAGCGCTCACGAAATGCGCATCCGGCAGGTAAGCAGGTTAGGTTCGGCACGGTGCCGGGGATCGCAGGTAACAATGCGCGCGGCTCGCCGTGTTCCGGCGCGCATTTCAGCAAGCCGATGGAATAGGGATGCGTCGGACGTTGAATAACGGTTTGCGTCGGGCCACTCTCAATCACGCTCCCGGCATACATGACGTACAACCGGTCGCATAACTGTGAAACCACCGCCATATCATGACTGATAAATAGCACGGCTGTTCCGCTGGCCCGTGCTTTTAACTTCAGCAAACGCAGCACCTGCAGTTGCACCGTGACGTCCAGCGCGGTGGTCGGTTCATCGGCAATAATAAGCTCTGGCTCGCACGAAAAGGCCAGCGCAATCATCACGCGTTGGCGCATCCCGCCGGAAAGCTCAAACGGAAATCGTTTCATGACCTCCGGCGCGTCCGGGATTTGCATCTCTTCGAGTAGAGCGACGGCTTTATGACGGGCATCCGTGCGGCTTAACGCCTGGTGATGGCGGATTACCTCCACCATTTGCTGGCCGATACGCCGGGTCGGATTCAGTGCCGTCATGGGCTCCTGAAAGATCATCGCGACGCGTGCGCCGCGCCATTGGCGCATTTGTTTCTCACTGGCGTTGAGCACATCTTCACCCAGCAGTGAAACGCGTCCCTGGTGAATACGATAGCTTCCCTCCGGAAGCAGACGCATGGTGAGCATGGCGGTCACGGACTTACCGGAACCGGATTCACCCACCACACCAACGATTTCTCCACGGTTGATGTGCAGTGATACATGGTTCAGCGCATGCACATCAGCTTTATAGCCGGGGAAACTCAGATGTAAATCTTCGATTTCCAGTACGGGTTGTGTCATGACTGTTTTCCTCCGGCTTTCGGATCAAGCAGATCGCGAATACCATCGCCAAAGAGATTAAAGCCCACGGCGGTAATCAGAATGGCGGCGCCGGGAAAAGCACAATACCACCACTGATCAAGCACGTAATTGCGGCCAATTGCGACCATCGCGCCCCACTCAGCGCTGGGTTGCTGCGCGCCCAGACCGATAAACCCGAGCGTGGCAGCCATCAGGATCGCACTGCCGATATCCAGCGAGGCCTGCACAATGAGTGGCGGCAGAGAATTGCGTAAAATGTGCCAGCTAATCAGATGCCAGCGTGAAGCGCCGTAGGTCCGGGCAGCCTGTACATAGCTAAACTGGCGCACCACTAACGTCTGACCGCGGGCGAGGCGCACATAGAAAGGGATACGGACGATGGCAATCGCCAGCATAGCGTTAAACAGGCTGGGGCCCAGCGCGGCGGCCAACGCCATCGTCAGCACCAGCGAAGGAATGGACAGCATAATGTCCATCATCCGCATAATTATCGCGTCGGCGCGCCCGCCCATAACACCCGACAAGCAGCCCAGCAGTGATCCCAATCCCCCGGCGATACCCACCACCACCAGACCCGCAACGACCGACTGCTGACTTCCTACCAGAACGCGGCTGAACAGATCGCGACCGACTTCATCGGTACCAAACCAGTGAGCGGCTGACGGGGGCAGCAGGCGCGCACTCAAATTGATGGCATTAGGATCGTGTGGCGTTATCCACGGCGACAGCACCATCAGCAGCAGTATCAATACGATGATGACCCCGCCAACCAGCGTCAGCGGGCTACTTTTCATCATCCAGAACAGTTTGGCCCAGTCCGTGCGGCGGCGTGCTGTCTGAGGGGCGGTCGGCGTTTCTTGTGTGAGCATCATTCAGCACCTCCACGTCCAATTCGAGGATCTACCCACAAATAGAGCAAATCCACCACCAGGTTGACCAGCACATAGGCGAACGAGACCACCACGGCAAATCCCATTACCGCCGGGAAATCGAGCGCCTGAATTGAGGTCACCACCCAAGCGCCCATGCCTGGCCAGGCAAAGACCGTTTCGGTCAATACCGCACCGTAGAGCAGATCGCCCAGCGCCAGGCCGAGGACGGTGATTGATGGGATGAGTGCGTTAGGCAATGCATAGCACAGCACGATGTACCAGCCCCGTAACCCGCTGGCGCGGGCGGTACGAATGTAATCTTCACTCAGTTGCTCCAGCATGGCGGAACGAATCTGGCGGGCAACGATCCCAAGATGTACAAAAGCCAGTGTCAACGACGGTAAAATCAGGTGCTGAAGCGCATTGAAAAAGACTTCGCCGTTGCCTTCCAGCAGTGCATCAATCAGGTAGAACCCGGTGACGTGAGCAGGTGGATCCAGCCAGTCGTCTAAACGTCCACCGCCGGGTAAAATTTGCAGATGACCGTAAAACAGCACGATAACCCCCAGCCCCAGCCAGAATGCAGGCGTGGAGATACCGGTAATTGCCATTAGCCGAACAAGGTGATCAAGCCAGCGGTTACGCCAGACCGCAGATAAAATACCCAGCGGGATACCTATCACCAGCGCCAGCAACAAAGAGCAGAAAGCCAGCTCAAGGGTAGCGGGGAAGAAAATGCGCAGTTCATCCAGTACCGGACGCCCGGTGCGAATGGAGGTGCCTAAATCGCCGTGAAAAATGTCGCTGACATAGCGAAAAAACTGGACATACAGCGGTTGATTCAGCCCCAGCTGTTGGCGAATATTTTCGACAATTTCATCGCTGGCGCGGTCGCCCGCCAGCAGCCGTGCGGGGTCGCCAGGTATCAGATGTGAAATAATAAAGGTGATTACGCAAACACCGATAACCACCAGAATAAGTCCCCAGCATCGCTGGCGCAAAATACTCCAGAACGTCATTAGCTTCCCCTTGCGGAGCCAGAGCGGCTCCGCGTAAACGTGGCTTATTTACTCATGGTGGAGATATTGAAGACCTGTTCCAGCATGGGGTTGAATACAAATCCTTTGACGTCTTTGTTCATCGCCAACTGATAGTTTTTCTGGAATAAATAGACGTAGGCCGCTTCATCAATCACGATGGTTTGCGCCTGCTGGTAGTCATTGGTTCTGGCCACCTGATCGGTCGTGGCCAGCGCGCTACGCAGCAGCTTATCGACCTCACTGTTTTCATAGAACGAACGGTTACCCGGCAAGCCTTTCTTATCTGACTCAAACCAGTAGTTCATAAACATGTACGGGTCGGCAAAATCCGGACTCCAGTTGCCAATGGCAATGTCGTAATCGCCTTTGCCCACGCGGTCACGCATGGTGGCGTTCGCCAGTTTTTCCAGCTTCACCTTAATGCCCAGTTTGCCAAGGCTTGCCTGGGTAGCGAGCGCGATAGGTTCCCAGTTAGGATCATTATCTGAGTACAGGAAGCTCAGGCTTTCAGGTTTGGTGGCAACTTTGTCCCACGCGGCTTTGGCTTTGGCTTCATCGAAGCTGTACTGCATGGCCTTATCGTCAAAACCCCACATGCCTTCGGGGATTGGGCCACGCATTTGCTTTCCATTGCCGCTCAGGATCCCGTTGACCATCCCTTTATAATCGGTGGCCCACGAGATAGCGCGGCGTAAATCCACCTGATTGAGCGGGGCCTTACTGTTGTTGAGATACAGATAAGTCACGCGCAATGAGGGATAATCCGCCACGTTCACTTTGCCTTCCTGTTTTAAAGCAGCAAGCTGGTCAACAGGAAGCGCATCGGCAATGTCGATATCGCCACGCGATAGTTGCAGGCGACGGGAGGCGCTTTCACCAATGATTTTGACTGAGACGCGCTTAAACGTCGGTTTTGTACCGGCATAATGCGGGTTAGGCACCAGCACCAGTTGTTGCCCCTTTTGCCAACTCTTCAGCATGAAGGGACCAGATCCTGCCGTGTTCTGCGCCAGGAATCCGCGGGCGTCGTCTGCGGCATGCTCTTTTAAGATGGCCGGGTTAATGATTGAGGCACCGTCATTTGCCAGCGTATACAGAAACGGAGCAAACGGCTGGCTGAGGGTAAACTTCACCGTGGTGTTATCAATAGCCTCAACCTTCAGATCTTTCGGGAAAGCCTCCGCAGGTCCCTGACCAATCTTGAGCAAACGTTCGAAGGATTGCTTTACCGCATCAGCCGTCACCGGTGTTCCGTCGGCGAATTTGGCATCGTTTTTCAGGGTAAACGTCCACTCTTTCTGGTCGTCCGAGGCTTTCCAGCCGCTGGCTAAATCGCCTTCAACTTCCGTGGAACCTTTACCACCATCGGTTTTGTACTGAACCAACCGCTGGTAAGAGGGATAGGTGACCGTCCAGTCATTGTTATCTATGGTCACAGCGGGATCGAGCGTCTGCGGATCGGCGGCTTTACCAATCACTAACATATCTTTGGGAACGGCAGCCTGCGCGGCGGGCAGGGCAACCGCTAACGCAACGGCTATCAGAGCGGGGCGGAAAAAAGCGTTTAACGCAGGTGTAGTCTTCATAACCAGGCTCCAGAATTAAAGGGGATGTTGTGTTGTTATAGACGTGACAGTGTAACAATCAATTTGATCGTCAAGCAGCGGGTAACGGGCGGCATCAGGTAATTCAAAATGCCACCATTCGCTGTTAATACCGACAAAACCACCACCAAACATAATGGCATTGAGCAGCAGGCGGTTACGCTGCGCTGCCGGAGGAACAGACGGATGCCAGGCATGGGAACGGTCGTGCATTTCATCAAAACCGGCCCCCATATCAAGGAGATGGCCACGATCGTCCATCAACGTGACATCAATGGCCGTACCCCGACTGTGATTGGAACCAATCGCGACATCGACAACATATTGCGGGTCGGGACAGGCATTCCACAGTATCGCCTGCGCCTGCTGGGGGCGATACGCGTCGTACACCACCAGCGACAAGCCCGCCAGTTGCGCAATGCTGATGCTTTTTGCCAGCGCGGTTACCGCCTCGGTGTGCAACAGGCAACGCGCTTCCCTGTAGATAGGTGCGCCGGTAATGTTGTCGGCAGTAGCGTATTTAAGATCGATATGCAGCGACGGAAATATCACCGACAGATCGACCAGTTCTGGGAGTTCTGACATAGCACGTTTCCTGTTTATTGTTCGAATTGACCAAATTGTTGTTGTAACTGGCGATTAGTTTGCAGGCGTCCTGCGAGGGCGTCACCCAGTTGCGCCACCACCGCAGAAAGTAATAAGTTGAACAGACAGCTCACCGGTGCCAGTGAGTCCCAGAAATGTCCGGTGTCGGTTTTTACCTGAAGCAAATCAATGGAATAATCCCTGGCCCATGGGCACCACACATCGGTAATTAGCGCCAGCGGAATGCAGCGTTCAGTGGCGACACGGCAATATTGTCGCGAAATAGCGGAGTAGGCGCGCATATCGGTAATAACCACGTAAGGCTGGCTGAATCCCGAGTTCAGCGACTCTACCCAACTGCCGGAAAGGCCTTCGGAGTAGCTGACTTTAGGTCGCAGATATTCCAGGTGACTAAAAAAGGCGTTAGCGATCCCGCGTGTGGACTGGATCCCGAGGATGTACACGGCTTCCGCATGCGCCAACTGCTGTGCAATGCGTAGAAACGTCTCACCCTGAGCAAGTTGGTAGACGTGGGTAATGGCGTCGATTTCCAGTAACAGCGACTGGTGCGCCCGATCTGGCAGGCTTTGTTGCTGGTGCCAGGAATCCAGTCGTTCATTCATTCCCCAGGGCTGATACGGAACTACAGGCAGCTCACGCAGACTGGCTTTTGCATCCTCCAGGTTACGAAAGCCCAGTTTACGCAGATAACGTCCGACGGTAATGCCGCTGGTTCCGGTTGCTTTCGCGATGCCATCCGCGGTTTCAAATGGGATCTGCACAGCATGGGCTAACAGCCACCCAGCCACGCGCTTTTCGCTGGGCGTCAGCTGGCTAAAGGTTTGCTCTATGCGGGTAAATAACTCTGGTTTGGCTGTCATTACCTTCTCGCTGTTAGTTGTCTGTCAGATTCCGTATCTCTGTTAGCGAATTAACAATGCACGACGCGTGCCATGTCAGTAACAGCAGCATGCTGGCTGTTTTTGTTAAAATTCAGCTCAAATTCGTTAACTAATGATCAACATTTGTGCAGCGTAGTTCAGTTTTGGTGCAACGGCAGAGGAAGCGGGGTATGAATCTGTTGATTTCGTCGGAGCGATCACATTGTGGGCAACATTTATCCCTAAGACATAAGAATCAGTAATTGAAAATATAAATTTCAGCCATATCAATAACACCAATCTTTATTCTTATGACGATAGAGGTATTATTTTTCGCGAGCTACATTAACGGTGTTAAGCGCAAGTGTAGATATTATTTATATTATACATGGAGTACTACAATGAATAAATTCTCCCTTTCTACAGCAGGTATTCTGGTCGCAGCGCTGTTAACCAGTGTCAGCGTCAATGCAGCAACAGATAACGCTAAAACTGAAGTGACTCCGAAAGGCATGAACTGTCAGGAGTTTATTGATTTGAACCCACAAACTATGGCTCCGGTGGCCTTCTGGGTGCTCAATGAAGACGAAGACTTCAAAGGTGGCGATTACGTAGACTATAACGAAACCGTTACGACTGCAGTTCCTCTGACCGTTGAACTTTGTAAGAAACATCCGCAGAGCGAATTAAGTAAAATAAAAGACGAAATCAAAAAAGAATTATCTAAATAAATTTAAGTCGTTATTAAAACCCAGCCAAAGTGCTGGGTTTTGTTATTTGTGACGTTGTCACTTATTTGTTTTGCAATACTTAAGAAAACTTTATAAAGATATAAACGCCTGTGCCGATACTGGATAAAAGTTAGCCTTTTGCAGAAGGAGTTTGTATGGCCTGGTATCCTACTCGTATTTCAACGCGTTTAACCATCGGCGGCATTCTGCTGCTTGCAGTAACGACGATTGTTATCGTGGTGATTATGCTCTGGCGTGGTCAGCCGCGCGTCGTTGAAATCAACACCGCCCTGATCGAAGAAACAGGGCAAGGTTTAACCCGTCAGTTGAGTACCGTATTGTCCCGAATTGAAGGTGAGACAGTCAGCCTGTCGCGACTGGCTGAAGTGTTGCCTAACGATGAATCTCTGTATCAAAGCGTTGTTCCGCATCTGATTGGTGAAGGTAAAGACTCGATTATTACCGGCGGCGGCATCTGGCCAGAACCAGACGCCTTCACCGCAGGTGTGGAGAAAAGAAGCTTTTTCTGGGCGCGTAATGCCGAAGGAAAGCTTGTCTATTCCAACGATTATAACGTCGAAGGATCAAGCGGATACCACAATGAAAGCTGGTATCAGCACGCCAAAGGGCAATCACAAAACAACTGCCTATGGTCTGATGTTTACCAGGATGCTAGTTCAGGCGTCAACATGGTGACATGCAGTGTGCCTTATCAGCAGGCGGGCAAGTTTGCCGGTGTCGCTACCACCGATATCCGTCTGGATAACGTCGCTACTTTCATGCAGCAGCAAGGCAACAGTACTGGCGGTTACGCGTTTGTGGTAGACAAGCAGGGACAAATTCTCTATTTCCCGCAGGCCGACCTGGCCAAACATAAAACCATTAACGATCTGGCGCAAAGCGCGCAGTGGCTTATCCCGGTGCAAAACGGTCTGAAATCTTTGCGCCCGACAGATGGGGTGAAGACCATAACGCTGGAAAATGATCTCGTCCTGAATACAGCGTCACAGGTCATGCTGTTCCCGATGCCAGATACCGGCTGGGTCGTAGGGCTTGTGACACCAGAATCACGTATTGTCGGTCTTGCCAAAGTGATGATGCAGGACGTTCTGGAGGTATTGATCCCTATCATGACGCTGTTGCTGGTGGGATCATGGCTGGTGGTTCGTCGACTAATTTCACGTCTCGATGATACCCGTCAGGCACTTGATGACATCGCGCAGGGAGAAGGCGATCTTACCCGTCGTCTGGATGTTCGCGGCAAAGATGAGATTTCGGCTATCGCCGAGGCGTTTAACCTGTTCGTCGATAAAATCTCGGCCATCCTGATCACCGTCAGAAGCAGTAGCACAGTGGTGGCGAATAACGCCGTTAGCCTGGCTGATAGTAATATGGAGCTTTCATCTCGCGTAACGCAGCAGGCCGCTGCGCTGGAAGAGAGTTCAGCGGCTATGGAGCAGTTAAATGCGACCGTTCATCAAAACGCCAGTAATACACAGTTGGCGGATGAGCTATCCGATAACACAGCGCAAACGGCTAACCGTTGCGGTGATGTGATGCAAGGCGTTATCTCTACGATGGATAACGTCAGCGCCTCATCCGGCAGAATGGTGGAAATTGTCGCTGTCATCGACAGCATTGCGTTCCAGACCAATATTCTCGCCCTGAATGCCGCGGTTGAAGCCGCCAGAGCGGGTGATGCTGGCAGAGGGTTTGCCGTCGTGGCCTCCGAAGTGCGCACGCTGGCTCAGCGCAGTGCCACCGCTGCCCAGGAAATTAAAGCGTTGATTGATGAATCCGTTTCTCATGTTGGTAGCGGAAGTCAGCAAATTCACACTGCCGGCGAACGTCTGGGAGAACTGGTCAGCAATGTGCGTCAGGTACGCCAGTTGATGGGGGAAATACGCGTTGCTGGTGAAGAACAGCGTAAAGGTGTTTCCGAAGTTACGCTCGCCGTTACCGAAATGGACAGCACCGTTCAGCAAAACGCATCATTAATTGATGATGCCGCCGCACGTACACAGGCATTGAAAGAGGAGGCGGAGCAGTTGGCGTTGCTGGTCTCGTCATTCAGATTGCCTGAGCCTTCAGTGGCCTGATAACGACACGATATCCGGGTGCAAACATTGTGCCCGGATAACTCCAGTATAATGGCGCTTAACCACGATTTATCGATTTAACTCCTCTTTATTGTGCCTTACAAAACTTTGAATCATTCTCCACTTAACTCTATAATATTGGGTGTAAAGTCGTTTTTATTCCAATAAGAGCCAATATTATGGATTTAATGCTCAATACAGCAGCCGATATCGTCAAACTACTTTGCGACAGATTGCGTAAGGAACGGCTCGCGCAGCAAATGACGCAGGCAGATGTTGCCGCGCGTTCAGGTGTCGGTGTGAATACCGTTTCGAATCTGGAAGCAGGTAAAAATGTAGGATTTGAGAATCTGGTCAAAGTCGCGATGGTGTTAGGCTATGGTGACGCGCTCGAGGGCTTATTCAAACCCAGGATCGACAGTCTGGATGATATTTTGCGTTACGAGAAGAGCGCGGCACGTCAGCGGGTGAAAAGGAAAAATACTGATGCCTGAGCAAGTCGATATCTTTTATGAAGGCTGGGGTGAAAAATGGTTGTGGGGAAAACTGGTGTCTTCCTCAGCCCTGACCGGACGCCCGTTGATCGCCTTTGAATACAGTGAAGACGCTATACGTAAGGGGCTGGAGCTGTCCCGGCTAAGGTTACCACTGAACGGTCCTCGTTTACGCAGGGATTTCCCGGCTCATCAGTTGGGATTACCAGGACCCGTGTACGATTCGCTACCTGATGGTTGGGGTATGCTGTTGATGGATCGTTTATTTAAACGCCGTGGACTCAACGCAGCGCGCATAGGACCTCTGGAGAGATTAACCTGGGTCGGCAATAACGCAATGGGCGCCATGACGTTCCGGCCCGTTCAGTCAGATGCCGAGACGCTTTCAAAAGAGGATGTTCCTCTCGAACAACTGGCATCTGAGGTTCAGGAAGTCCTGAGCGGCGAAGGCGGGGAATTCTTGCAAAAACTGCTCCAGATGGGCGGTTCACCGCAAGGGGCCAGGCCAAAAGCGTTACTTTATCGTGACAGTGTCACGTCAAAGTTCACCACTGCGCCTCTCCCGGGGAGCGAAAGCTGGTTGATTAAATTTCCTGCCAGGCATGAGCATGCTGAGGTATGTGCCATCGAAGCGGTGTATGCTGAATGTTTGCGGCAATGTGGGATCACTACGCCTGATACCGCGTATTTTAATCTGCCTGACGGGCAGGCGGCATTTGCTACCCGCCGTTTCGACCGTGACCAATCGGTCCGTATTCCTATGCAGAGCCTGGCGGCATTTACCGGTGCAAATTACCAGATACCCGGTGCTTTAGATTACCGGGATTTTCTGCGCGCCACACAGATTTGTACCAATGATGTCAGAGAAAAAGCGAAAGCGTTCGAACGCGTGGTTTTCAACGTGGCATTTAACAACCGCGATGACCATCCCAAAAACTTTGCCTATTTAATGTCAGCCGCAGGAAACTGGACTTTGGCTCCGGCTTACGACGTGACCTGGTGCGAAGGACCCGGCGGGTATCACCAAATGGACGTGCTGGGAGAAGCGCTGGATATCGAAAGAAAGCACCTGCAGCAGCTTGGCGTACAGGAAGCTGAGCTATCAGCTGAGCATGTGAACGCTATAATCGACAAGATCTGCCACCATGCAACAGCGCTAAGCGTTACAGCCAAAGACAAATACGCCGATCAGATAACACAAACTACGCTGAATACGATACAGAAACAGATTAATGATAATGTCCGCCGTTTAATGTCCCAGTAACGCAGATACAGCCGCTACACTTAGCGAAGAATTAAATCTGAGCGAGGCAACGTTATGGCTGAATTTGTCGTGAATATGCTGAAAAACACGCCAGTTTGGGTGTATCTGCTGTTTGCCTTTCTACTGTATCGAGGGATTAGAGCCAGAACACCCGCCACTGTCACGCTGGAAAAGCTGGCGCTGATCCCCGCTATTTTTTTAGTCTGGGATATCTACGATTTAATCACTTATCGCGACCCGACCCTCATTACGTATATTCAGTGGGCGATAGGTATCATCAGCGGCGCAATCATTGGCTACATATTAATTAACCCCGGCCGTTTGAGCCGCAGTAGCGCACCACGGAGTATTCACCGTCCGGCAGATTATTCCGCATTGCCATTTATGCTGCTGGCATTCGGCG
This sequence comes from Citrobacter sp. Cf116, assembly GCF_030336505.1. Classification (NCBI taxonomy): domain Bacteria; kingdom Pseudomonadati; phylum Pseudomonadota; class Gammaproteobacteria; order Enterobacterales; family Enterobacteriaceae; genus Citrobacter; species Citrobacter sp. Cf116. The sequence goes on from NZ_JAOWEQ010000037.1 coordinate 397,851, forward strand.
TTAAGTACGTACTTGGCGTACTTAACGCCATTTCCCCCGACGTTTTACGTCAACCCGCAATGAGCGCCCTGGCTATCATTACTGGCGGCATGTTCGCCGGAATTTTTGTGGGGAAATTTACCCGCTACGTGAGCGTCTGGCTCAGGCTTCCCGCTCAGAACAACCATTAACGTCCCCAACGATTGCGAATATAGGTCACAGCTTCCTGCGTTTGCGGTTGATTAAGATAATCTTCGCGAAACAGGATCGTGCCGTTAATGTACGGTTCGGTCTCGTTTAGATCGAGCTGCTTTTTCAGTTCCGGCACACCGCCTTTGACCGTCCAGTCTGGCTCTTTTCGCGACGGCTCGCCGACTTTATACAGCGCGACACCAATGTAGAGGCGAGTGTTGGTTGATTTCACGACATCTGCCCACCATTTTGCCAGTACATCGTAGCGCGCAGCGTCGCGGGCAAAAGGCCAGTAGAGTTGCGGTGCGATGTAATCCAGCAAGCCTTGTTGCACCCAACGGCGGGTGTCGGCATAAGACTCATCATACGCTGCCGCCCCGCGCGTGTCTGAGCCCGCTGGATCGTGCGAACGGTTGCGCCATACGCCCGCAGGGCTAACGCCAAACTCGACTTCAGGCTTGAGTTTCTTGATGGTCTGCGATACCTGGGCAATTAACCTTTGCGTGTTATCGCGGCGCCAGTCAGCTTTGGAAGCGAATCCCTGGCCGTATCTTCTGAACGTCTGGCTGTCATTGAGCGCAGAGCCAGGAGACTCGGTATAGAAGTAATCATCAAACTGCACACCGTCAACCGGGTAATTCTCAACCACTTCCGCCACGATGCTGGTGATCCAGTCGCGCACTTCGGGAATACCGGGGTCTAACACAAAACGCTCGCCCGCGGTGCGGATCCAGTCCCGATGCAGGACGTATACGCTGGACGGTGTTTGTGACAGCGTGCTGTTTAATTCAGTGACCGTTGAAGGTTTGGTGTTTACAGACACGCGATAGGGGTTAAGCCAGGCATGAACTTTCATTCCGCGCTTATGTGCTTCATCGAGCATAAACTGCAGCGGATCGTAACCCGGATCCTGGCCAATCGTGCCGGTCAGGGTATCTGACCACGGTAGAATCTTTGACTTCCACAATGCGGTCCCATCGGGCTTAACCTGGAAAAAAACGGTGTTAATACCCAGCCGTTTCAGGTTGTCCAGCTTATCCGTCAGCGCTTTTTGCTGCTGGCTGATGCGTACAGCAGGTGAACTGATGTTCACGGATGAGATCGGCGGCCAGTCAAGACGTGAAACCGTCGCCAGCCAGATCCCACGCACTGGTTCCTTGCTCTGCTGGGGTTTGCTCACCGGAGGTTGCGAAGTGGTTTTGGGGCCGGGCGGTTGTGAAGAGCAGCTGCCAAGTAACAACATACTGCCCACAAGTACAGCAAACCATTTCATGTTGGTCAGCGGTAGTCTGGCACGAGAACGGGCGAGAATCTTCGCCAGTTTTTTCTGATAATTTCCTGAAAAGAAACCGGATGCTGCCATCTGATTTTGCTCTTATTTCTTCTTATTGCGGCTGTTAGCCCAGGGATCGAAGGCCGGTTCGGGAGTGTGATTTGAGACCTGGTCATGTAGAGAGTCCAGGTACAGCGCTTCTACTTCTGCCCGTGCCCACGGCGTACGGCGCAGAAACTTCAGACTGGATTTAACGCTCGGTTCATTTTTAAAGCAGTTGATATTAATGCGTTGCGCCAGCTCAGCCCAACCATAACGTTCAACCAGGGCATTGACCTGCATTTCTAGCGTCACGCCATGTAAAGGGTCTTTAGAATTATGAGCATTCATATGAAGTCCAGTTCAGTGGTTCCAGATTTTGTCAGTAGTGAGACGGGAAGAAGGTTACAAGAAAGCAAAGCTGCCAGCAACGGCAGAAAGCGGTATGGCGCGACAAGCCGTACGTCATACCGGCAATGGATGGATCAATACTCTTTAAAAGCCAGTTCCAGACGGGCAATCAACGGTTTAAACAGATAACTCATCAGGGTTCGTTCACCGGTCTTGATCGTCACGCTGGCGGGCATTCCCGCTTTAATTTTGTAATCGCCCAGCAAACGCGCGCCTTCTGCTGAAACCTGTACTTCCGCAAGGTAGTAAGGCTGCTGAGTGGCTTCATCAATTAAGCGGTCCGCAGAGATAGTCAGAACCTGGGCCGGAACCGACGGTAACAGCGCATGGTTAAGGGCAGGGAACAGCACATCAACGGTTAAACCGGGGACCAGTTTATCAATGGCATGTACGGGTATTTTGGCATCAATTTGCATCGGTTGTCCGGCGGCGACGATATCCATCAAATGTTCTCCAGGCTGAATGACGCCGCCCACGGTACTGACTTTAACATCCAGCACAATACCGTTAATCGGTGAGCGGATCTCGGTGTTATCCAGCTCATGACGCGTTGATACCAATTCATCCTCCAGCATTGCCACTTCTTTTTGGTTTTCCGTCAGTTCAGACTCAACTTCACGTAAATATTGATGACGCACCTGGTAGGCTTTAATTTTTAATTCGTTCTGCTGCGATTTCAGTTTGGCAATGTTGAGAATATCTTCTGAAACGCTGCCAGATATTTCTGCTGCCTCGCGCTCCAGCACCAGTAATTGTGCTTTGGGGTAGTAGTTTTTTTCGCTCAGCGCCCGAATAGCCCCTAACTCCCGGTTAATCAGAGAAAACTGGTGGTCGCGATAGCCTTTTATTTTATTGAGATTATCCGTCTGTCCAACCAGACCATCAAGCGTCTCCTGAATCATCGACAGTTCATCCTGAATCGTTTTGCGACGGGTATCGAAAAGTTTAGCCTGCAGATTTCTGACTTCTGATAGCCGTTTATTGCCAGAGAATTGCTGCGTCAGCGTAGTATTAAAGCGGATCACATCCAGGTCATCGCGTTCTGCTAACAGACGATCTTCGATACTTTTTGCAGAAATATACTGGGCATTCAACGCGCTGAAACGCATTTCAAGCTGCATTTTATCCAACCGGACGAGGACCTGATTTTTCTTCACGAAGTCGCCTTCTTTGATAAAGATATCGGTTACCCGACCGCCGCTCAGATGCTGAATGGTTTTGCGGTTACTCGATACGGTTACCGTACCATCGGCGACCACGCCCGCATCTAACGGAGCTTGCACTGCCCAGAGGATAAAACTACCGACACCAAGCACAATGACGATCACGCCCCGGATAATCGGTGACCAGATATTGGTATCTACGCCAGCAGAGGCCGTGTTGTGGGGATTCTTTTTCATCATCAAGCCTCACGTTGCTGTTCAGTCGTGGATGGAGAAGGCGTAGCCACCGGTTTCAATACGTTGGCCTGACGCAAATGGGCAAAAACCTGATCGCGGGTACCAAACTCCTGTATAGCGCCATCGTTAAGCAGCAAAACCTTATTGACCACGCCGAGCAGCGTCGGGCGGTGTGAGATAATGACTGTGGTTTGTCCCTGGGTACGCAGGGTATTGATGGCTTTAACGAGTGCAAATTCGCCCGCGTCGTCAAGATTGGCATTCGGTTCATCAAGCACGATAAACGCAGGATTGTTATACACGGCGCGCGCCAGCCCGATGCGTTGTCGCTGCCCACCGGAGAGCTGGTATCCACCTGCGCCCAGCAGTGTGTCATAACCTTGCGGCAAGCGCAGGATCATCTCATGAACGCCTGCCAGTAATGCGGCGGCAACGATAAGTTCACTGTCATTCTGCGCGAAGCGGGCAATGTTTTGTGCGATGGTACCGTCAAACAGTTCCACATCCTGCGGCAGATAGCCAATAGACGGGCCCAGCAGCGCTTTATCCCACTGGCATATATCTGCGCCATCTAATCTGACTTTCCCTGATAACGGTTTCCAGACACCAACCAGAACCTTTGCCAGCGAGGTTTTTCCTGAGGCTGAAGGGCCGATAATCCCCAGCACTTCACCTTGCTCCAGCTGGAATGAGATATTACGCAGTAGCGGGGAAGGCTGGCCGGGGGCTGCAGCGAAGACGCTTTCGACGCTGATGTTGCCATTCGGACGCGGCAGGGTCAGTACCTCTTTCGGCGCCGGATACTCCTTCAGCAAGGTTGAGAGCTGATGCCACGCGCTACGAAACTGCACGAACTGCTTCCAGCTGCCAATGACTTGCTCTACCGGGTTGAGGACGCGGCCAAGAATGATCGAGGCGGCAATCATCAAGCCCGGGGTAATATGGCCGCCGATCACCAGTAAAGCCCCGGCGCCCAGCGCAATCGACTGCAGCAATACCCGCACAAAGCGGCTGAGACTGCTTAACCCGGCCGTTTTGTCGGCAATCTGTGTTTGTAGCGCCAGCACTTTGTTATGTTGCTCCTGCCAGTTGGACTTCAGGGTCGAAAGCATCCCCATCGCTTCAATGGCATCGGCGTTTTGCAGCTGTTTATTCAGTTTGCTGGCATTGTTAATGGTTAAGGCGTGCGCTTGCTGAATCGGGCGCTTGGTGGAGATTTCAGATACCAGCGTCAGAATAAATAATAATGTTATTCCACCGAGAGAAAGATATCCCAGTAGGGGATGGACCAAAAAGGCGATGAACAGATATATCGGCGTCCAGGGAATATCCAGTAAAGCGAACAGACTATTCCCGGAAAGAAACTGACGGATCTGATCCAGTTCGGCTAAAGATTGCGCCGGGTTGTTATCACCGGTAACCATCTTTCTTTTAAAGGCTGCGTTAAAGACCAACTGACTTAGCTTTATATCCAGCCTGTTGCCAAGCCTGACCATAACCTGCGCGCGGGCAGATTCAATCATGGCAATAACGATGTACAAGCCGACAATCAATAAGGTTAACATTAACAACGTGGTGGTATTTTTACTGACCAGCACACGATCGTAAACCTGTAGCATATAAATTGCCGGCGCCAGCATAAGCATATTAATCACACAACTAAAAAACAGCAGCATCAGAAAAGTGGGTTTCGTTCCCTTTAATGCATCATTCAGTTCTGTTGGCGTATGCTGGCGCGACATAGTCTTCTCCTTATACGATCAATGAACTATTGCCATTGTTGCTGGCAAGGGTAGTGGGCATTTCCAGATAAAAGTCACCAATATTCACGGTGGTCGAATTGACGCCCACCAATGTGATGGTGTCTGTACCGATAGTCACAATGGTGTTGCCATTGTTTCCGGTGATAGACACGTTGCTGGCAAAATTACCCGCATTGATACCTAACAAGACGAGATCAAGGAAGTCCTGCCCGCCGTTGGGGTTACTGTCAAAACCGGTAATTCGGTCCTGCCCAAAGTTGGCCCCAAAGGCGAAGATGTCGCTCCCGGTACCACCGTCCAGAATGTCGTTACCTTCCTGACCATTGAGAATATCGTCCCCGCTACCGCCGGAGAGGGTATCAGCGCCCGCACCGCCAATCATGACGTCGTTGCCAACACCACCTTGCAGGTTATCAGCGCCATCTCCACCATCGAGGAAGTCATTCCCGATACCACCAAACAACTGGTCGTTACCGCCCATACCAAACAGATAGTCATTACCAGAACCGCCCGTAATGGTATTTGCAATGGCATTACCGGTACCGATGAAACTGCCGTTGCCGGTAAATACCAGTTCTTCCACGTTATCGGTGAGGTCGTAGCTGCTGAGGCTGGTTCGGACAACGTCCGTGCCGCCATTTACACCTTCGATAACCACATCACCGAAATCATCAACGATGTAGGTATCATCGCCCGCGCCGCCGGTCATACTGTCGGCACCAAGCCCGCCATCAAGCGTGTCGTTACCGGCATCACCTTGCAGAATATCTTGTCCCGCCTGACCAGAGAGATTGTCGTTTCCAGCACCGCCGATGAGCAGATCGTCACCTGCACCGCCAAGTAAGGTGTCATTACCGCCTTCACCGCGCAGGATATCGCTCCAGGCAGTACCGACGAGGGTGTTAGCCCCGTTGGTACCAACAATCAGATCGCCTACAGGCTGGGTGGTGGTCGACGTCAGGACAACAGGGGGGTTGCCTTCATCGTCGACGACGGTAACGACCACCTGCAACGTTCTGCCGACCATAGCCTGGCCCGGCGTATAGGTAGCGGATGTCGCACCGTTAATGTTGACGAATCCGGTTGGCGAACTCATTCTCCATTGATAAGTGAAATTACCGCCGCTCAGACCATCAGCGTCAGAAATGCCTGAAACCACCGCTGTCAGCGTCAGGCTTTCAGTTGGGGTGAGGTCGTTAATTACTGGCACACCGGTCGTGGCCTGATTGCGCGGGAGGATTGCCTGAGTTTGTGCCGACACCAGGGTTTCAGCGTCACCCATGCGGTCGTTAAAACTGGCGACCACACGCAACGGTGCGCCCTGAATAGCGCCAGGCACTCTGAACTCAACGCCTGTTGCCTGATCTCGCCATTGGCCGTTGACGAATGCCTGCCAGGTCATAGTGATGGCCACATCCGCCGCCAGCCCGTTACCATCCAGCAAGTTCGCCACGTTGACGCGCAGCAGGTCACCCACCGAAGGGTTGGGATTGCTGATGGTCAGATCGCCCGTCGCTTGTTGCCCCGTCACCCACAGCTGCTTCCCATCGCCAAACTCCAGTTTTTCGATGTTCAACAGACGATCGATGCCATCATTCAGGTTCAGCGCGGCATCCGGCGTAGCGTGATCGACGCGCAGGCTACCGTCCGCCATACGGGTAAAGACATAGTTGCTGCTGACATCACGGTACACCGCGACGTCAGTTTCCGTGCCGTTACCTTCATGCAGAATTTCGCGCACAATCGACAATTGATTCGGTTTCAGCGTGCCGGCCAGCATGTACGATTTCAGTTCGGCCATACCTTCGGCGCTGGTGAGTCCCGCCATACCCGTAACGGCAATACGGACGTTGAGCCACGCATCACCATCAATGATATCGTTACCAGCTTTACCCATGATGCGGTCGCTACCACCACCGCCGAGTAAAATATCGCTACCATCATCAGGATTCAGTAGCACCGCGTCCGGATTTGTAGAACGCTCTACACCGAGAATAGCCTGTAGACCGTTGATCCGGTCCGCGCCTTCCTGGGTCAGGTTGTTAGAGAGGGGAACGCCCTGAACAGGCGCAGTACCTATCGGCTGTTCTGTTCCGGTCAGGATATCGTCGTGTTTCCAGCCCGACAGCCCTTCAACAAGATCAAAACGGTCGCGTAGAATAAACTCCTGCTGGTTGACGAAAATAGGGATCCCAAGATCAGAGTTAGCGCCATTTGGGTCGCCTTTATGGATAGCCCAGTCGAAACCGGCCATGCCATTATTGCGCTGGATCCCCGCGCCCTGAACCATGATGTCGTCACCGGCTTCGCCATCGTAGTCGGTGTCGTTACCCTGACCGTTGAGGACATCGTGACCGATAATGGTACTGTTGAAGAACAACTCAGAGTTGTCACCCGCCAGCGTGTCAAACCCGTCGCCGCCTTCCAGCCAGTCATCGCCTTCGTTGCCCATCAGGAAATCACCACCCGAGCCGCCAAGCGCAAAGTCGTTATCCTGGCCCGAGAAGACCTCCTGCGCATCTTCGCCGACCACCACGAAGTCGCTGCCGCTGCCACCAAAGACCAGATCGTTTCCGTTACCGGAGAAGATAACGTCATGTCCGGCATCGCCATGCAGGAAGTCCGCATCACCAACAGGCGTTCCGGTATCGGTAATAATGTCATCACCGTCACCGCCATGGACCACATCGGCTTCGTCACCGCCGTCCAGTCGGTCATCTCCGCCATCACCCCACAGGCTGTCAATCCCTTTACCGCCGATTAACGTATCGTTGCCTGCCGTCCCACCAAGCACCACATGCCCATCGCCGGTATATTTCAGATACCCACCATCGGCAAAACTATCGCCGTCAACATCCACCCCTGGGTCGCGACGCACCAACAACGGCGAGAGCAGATCCTTCAGTGGATTACCCCATTTTGGGTCGATTTCCGTTTGCAGCACGCGGTTCACTTCAAAAATATGGTCCGGTGTCTGGAACAGATTAGCGGGCAGGTGGGAGGAACCCTCATCACCAAGATCGCTGTTACGCATTACCAGCGCGGAAAACGAATTGGCCTCCAGTTCATTGAGTAAGTTCAGCCCCTGAACGCGGCTCAGATAGTAGAAACGATCACCGTCCTGAAGCATTTCCATTTGTGTTTCAAAGACGAAGTTGAAGGTTGAGCCGAGCATGCCGCCAAATTCATTTTTGCGCTCAGCCAGCCCGCCAATCCAGAAATCGACCATATTCAGACCGGTCTCTTTGGTTGCCCACGCTCCGGTACTGTTAAAGAAATCCATCGCATCCGCAGGCGGGGAATTGTTAGCATCACCAAACAACAGGAAGTTAACCGCTGCGCGCTTACCTTCAAGGCTGGTAGCGTTGAGGATCAGTTCGTGCTGGCCATAGGCGGCCATAAAGTTAATGATTGAAGCGGGATTTTTCAGGTAGGTAGTGAAGTCAGCCCAACTGGTATAAGGCTTCAGTTGGCTATCGCCGCTTAAAGCAAAAAACTGCTCGCGGGCCTGGTTCAGCGTCGGCATTGCGGTGTCACGACCGCGGGCTATATTAAGCGCGCCTAAATCCAGGGGCAGGCCGATGAGATTATTACGCAGAGCATCGGTAATAAATTCATCAATTTCATTACCCACCTGACGCGTCATACCACGCACGATTGCGCCAATAGCCTGATCGTCCGTAACGGTGGCCCCGTTGATTTGATTAAATGCTACCGGATTCAGGAATGCTGAAATCAGGTCAATATCACCGCTTTGCATATCAATGTCGGTACGCGCCACGGTTTCTGTCAGCATTGAATGCCCAAAACGGTAAACAACATGCGCAAACTCTGCAAAGATCAGCGGGTTGATATCCGCCGTGTTGGAGAAGACAAACGGATCGACGGCAGGTTGTACGGTACGGGCAAACTCCTCGAATACGAGGTGCTGATATTGCATTTCCGTGGAGAAGCGGCCTGCCTGGAATAAGTACTCACCGTTCCATACCAGAGTATTGGTATCGGCAGGTAATTCCGTGATTTGGTGGTTGGGCATCAACCACTGGTTAATGAGGTCGATATCGCCGGTTTCCAGCAGAGTGGTTTTATACTGCTCAACCAGGCGGTTATGCTCGCTGTGAAAAACGGCGTGCACCGCGGTTAAACCTATATTTTCGTTCCCGCGCCCGTCACCGGTGATAAAGTGGCGATCGAGCAGTTCGTTATCATAGGTTCCTGCCGGTTGCGGTCCTTCTCCGCCGATGGCGCTGTCATCATCTGCCAGCAGACCAGCTTTTGGCACGGCAGTATGAGCGATGTCATCCAGAAACGCATGACCGGTGCGGAACGTCTCCGCGGGTAACAGGCCTCCGTTGGCTTCAACCAGCCCCCCGGTGGTAACAATCTGTACCTTTCCGTTTTCACTTAAAATCAAATTACCGTAGCGATCCGTTGCCAGCAGGGGAACATTAAACACGTCCTGATCGGTGAGTTTAATGCCAAGCAGGGTTTCAGCCTGGTTTTTAACGTCAGCCCAGGTCGCCAGTCCACCGTTTGCACCACCCAATAAATTCCCGGTAGGCTCAGGTTTCCCATCAATAATGACGTATTCGCGGATGAAAATTTGATGTGAAGGATGGGAGGTGTAGGTTTGGTTTTGGTCGATGAAGGGGGTCGTCAGGTTTACTGTCTCTCGGTTTTCATCCACCGTTGCCCGGGTTAATAGCATAAAGTTTGTCGACGACCCTTCAACATATAAAGGGTCATCGGGCTGGAGCGGAATGAAAACGATACCGTTTCCTCCTTTCGGAATCAGATCCAGACCATGGTCGAAAAACTGGCCAAAGAAGGTCATCCAGCCGTTAAACGCAGGGGAGAGCCCAATATCGGGAGACTGATTGGGGATGGATAAGCTGCCATCCCCAGTAACAGTCCCGCCGCCGGGCGCATCTTTTAATGCGTTAAAAGCCTCAAGCGCAGCCGGGTTTGAGGCCGTCTGGTCTGAAATTAAATTGCTAATTATTCGTGGGTCGGCATCAATGACCGTACCGCCAATCTGGATATAGCTGGTCATTTGATCCGCATCCTGCCAGTTTAATGCGGTTAATCTCGGCATTGTCTGATCGGCAGAGCCGTATAATTCCTGACCTGGTAAAAGGTTATTCCATGAACCATCTACCGTGCGAAGTCCATAGGGCAAGAGTGGGCTGGAGACTAATTCCCGAAGCATTTCAGCATTAACGCTCCCGTCTGGGTTAGTTGCCGCTTCGGATATTTTGATCTGCTTAAGAATAAAAGCAAGATCGTGGAGGGTGACAGTAAAGTCATATTGTGAGGCCATAAGTCATTACCCCTATCTTTACTTGTATTGGCTATCACCACTCTTTTCTTCTGCTTACAAAAGCTGACAGAAGAATGAGTCGTATAAGATACCTGATGGTTATTACATGTTTTGACTCCATGTTTTAAAATATTGAAGATATCCACAACCGGGTTAGCGTTGTTCTCCAGAGTATTACTTAGTGAAAATAAGAGTCAGACCTTATTTATTCGATTTTGCGACCCGGAGTGGGACCGCGTACATATTAAGGGCACGCGGTTTTGAGAAGACTGAGTCTTCTCAAGGTCACAGGCGTCGTTTTTTTAACCTCGTATTACATTTTTGTTATGATCATAACTATGGTTTTTCCTTTGCCGACTTCACTCATACTTTTCTATGAATAAGATTGTATTTTCATTTCTTTACATTTCAAAAGATGTCATTTTGTTTTAATAAAAACAGTAACAATATCAGTTGATTAATGTATCGGGTGAGGTTTCTTGTTGTGGCTCTCGTAACCAGAATGATACAACTAATGAAGCGAGCCCCAGGAATAAAATAAAATAAAATACCGAATGAATTCCTGATGATAAGGCGAAAATCTCAGGTGTACTGGCTTTCCCATTCATCGCTCTTGCGGTAAAAGATGACATCAGGCTGATTGCGATCGAGGCTCCGGCGGCACCGGAGATTTGATACAACGTATTCCAGACAGATGTACCATCAGAATATAAAGATTTAGGCAAAGAACTCAAAGCCGCTGTTTGTACCGGCATGATAATGCACGTTACACCAAAGCTTAACAACATAAACGCGGCGGCAATCCTCCATTGCTCTGCGAATCCATGAGTAATTATAAGGAATATCGTTGCACTCAATGCGAGGCACAGAGAACCAAGGACAATAAAAGGTCTCATCGCATAGCGGTTATAGAGGGCACCAATCAGCGGGGAAAAGAGAACATTCACGATGTTACCCGGCAGTAAAATCAGACCGGCCATAGCAGGTTGCATTACCAGGACATCAATAAAATAGATGGGCAATATAATCGCGGTTGCAAGTACGCTCATTATGCTCATCATCATGATAAGCGAGCCGACTGTAAATATCGGGCATGAGAATATTTTTGTGTTGATCAATGGATAACGAATTCTGGTTTGTCGCCAGAACAATGCGATAAGGCACAGAATTCCCATCAGGAAAACGCCCCAGAAGTGGACTGATGACGCAGGATTTTCAGACAACGCAGCCAACCCGCAGATGATGCCGCCAAACCCGATGGATGATAATAATAGCGATATCACATCAATGCGCGGATGAGTAATATCCCCAACATTTTCTGCTGCAACAATGGCCAGTAGTAATGCTGCGATATACATTGAAGCACATATAAAAAATATCGCCCGCCAGTTCAGCACGGTAATAATTAATCCTGATATTGTTGGTCCTAGCGCTGGCGCCAGAGTAATAGAAACACCGACTACTCCCATTATTTTTCCACATTGATGCAACGGAAAAATAAGTAAGGCCGCGCTCATCAGCACGGGTAGCAGTATCGCGGTGCCAATAGCCTGAACAATACGCCCGGTCATTAACATCATCATGTTTTCTGAGACACCTGAAATCAGGCACCCCAGAAAAGAGAGTGAAATCGCAATGATGATTAATGACCGGGTACTGAACCACTTCATCAATATGATTGATGCCGGCATGAATACGGCCAGCGTCAATAAATACCCTGTAACCAACCATTGCGCAACGCCTGCAACCACGGAAAATTCATGCATCAATTGGGTTAATGCCATGTTTAGCGCTGTTTCACTGAATAATCCTGTAAATACGCCAAGCATCAGGGTACTCAACATCAGTACTGGTGAGTGCACTTCTTTTTCTGGTCTTCTTAATTTCATTGTTTTCACATTTATTCAGAAAGTCATCAATAGATATAAAATAACGCCATCCGAATACACGAATGGCGTGAAAGCAGGGTGAATTATTAATTCAATGTACGATCAAAATACTCTTTACTATAAGCCTGTGCGAAATGATACGATGCTTTACGCTCAGCTAGTCGGAAAAATTTCTCAATATCACTGGCCGCCAGCGTATTAAAAGATTTCGATTTTTTGGCAAGGCTATCAAATGCGCTTTGTGCAAGCGTTTCAACTTTTGCCAGGTCGTAACCACATAGTTTTCCGTGACGTTTACGAATAACGCCATCGGCAATGACAGTATCAACATCGTTGCTGTGGGTCATTTGTACGACACCGCCAGCATAATTCATCATCGGAACAAAACCTTCCCTATGGCGAATGATAATTAGATCTGCCTTCTTACCGACGCTCAGCGAGCCAATCTCATCAGCAAGCCCCATCACTTTTGCGCCCCCCATCGTTGCCCAGTAAAGCGCATCACGAACGGTCGGGGTGATCTCAAAAGGCATACTGTCACGCTGGTGAATTTGGTCATTCGCCAGAGCACGTTCAATTTGGAGTGCAATATTCATTTGTGTAAACAGATCATCAGTTGTAACGCCCGTGAGATCCGTGCCAAGACCGAAGGGGATATCATGTTCAACGCATGCCCGGTATGGTAAAAAACCCATGCCCATTTGCAGTTCGCTTGATGGCGTACTGACCACGTATCCGCCGGTTTGGGCAATCAGTTTCCAGTCCTCGCCTGTTAAACCATTACTGTGAGCGTGCAGATGGCCGGGGCGTAATAAACCATGATCATCCAACTCTCTCAAACCGCGTAACAGAATTGAGGTTTTGGCTGCGCCAGTATGAGAAACACATTTGATTCCCAACTCATCAGTGAGCCTGATTTGTTGGGCCGAATGAGCAAACGGGACTGTGCCGAGGTCGGAAATCAACATCCCCATGCCAAGACGATCCTGTCTGTTGAATTGTGTACAGGATAGGTGCCTGGCCATGTCGAGACGATCCTCCTGAGATTTAAAACCGGACGGTTCAAAGTTATAGACCTGCATACCATAGGCATAGATGCCACGAATTCCGCTGTCCTTCATCCCCTGAATAGCATTAAAAGCATGATCAGGCGTATTCACACAATCGTTAATTTCATAGACTGTTGTGGTACCTGCGTTAATAGCATTGATATTTCCTGATAATACTGCCGCATACATATTTGAGGCTGTAAATACCCCTCCAAACGCGTAGAATGTATTGATTAAAAAGGCAGGTAATGACTCTTCTGTAGAAACACCACGGAAAAGCGACATCCAGTTATGTCGATGTGCATCTACCATGCCCGGCATAACGATAGCGCCATGTGCGTCTATAAACTCAGCATCCTGATGATGATCAAAAGCATGTTCAGAGTGGCTAATTTCTTTGATGATATTCCCCTCAAGCAATACAGCTCCATTCTTAATATCACCAATATTCGCATCCATTGTAATATAAATACCACCACGAATAACTTTCTTGTGCAACTCCATTTTTCCTCCTGACTTATAAAAATAACCATAACAATAAAAACTCACATTACTTAAAACGAAGAGTTTTTATTGCAATAGATAATATGTGTGCTGGGTTTATATTCAGCAATGTAAAATGAAGGGAGTGGTTATCATGTATAAATACAGATAATCATCGTTAGTATTCGTAAAAACCACCTGCAGGAATATTTAAAGGTGAATGAATATCAGCCATCCTTTCAGCCATAAATCGACGAGGAGGTGTGCCGGTTGCTTTACGAAACATTGTGACAAAAGCTCCGGAGCTTTCATAACCCAGTTGATCCGCGATCACCTGTATCGATAGCCCTTGCGCCAGTAATGGCAATGCTTTCACAATGTGCATCTGACGGCGCCAGCGATTTATACTAAATCCCGTTTCTTTGGCAAAAAGCCGGGATAAGTTCCTTTCGCTCATATTCAACCGACAAGCCCATTGCGCAAGCGTTATCCGCTCAGAGGGTAATGACAGCATAGTATTTGCCAGCGCCAGCAAGCGTGTGTCAGTTGGCATAGGAAGATGAAGCCATTCCAACGGCGCTGCAATGATCTCATCTAACAGAACGGCTATCAGACGCGATGCCGCGCTCTCATGCGAATAATTTTGCGGCAGCGCGGCAGTTCGCTCAAGCAAGGCGCGCAGAAAGGGGGACACCGACATTGTGCAGCATGTTTCAGGTAAATTCTCCACCGTACCTGGCTCTATGAACACCACAAATCCACGAGGGTTTCCGCTACATTTTGCCCGATGCCTGAGTCCGCCAGGTATCCATACGGCCCCCTGAGGCGGGACGATCCACAAATCATGTTCAGTTTCTAAGGTGATAAGCCCGGTATCAGCAAATAAAAGTTCAGCTTTGTTATGACTGTGAAACGGCAATTCCCATTGTTCCGTCACCATACCGAGACCAATTACCACGACTGGCTGCACTAACTCTTCCACGTACGTTGGCTCAACCTTAAATATAAACATCAGTATTCCTTAGCAGAGAAGGGCGTTAGCTTTCTCTCTGGCCTCGTTTTCAGTGGCAACAATAAACATAGGATACCCCCAGAATCTTTCGAAGGTTACTGAAAAGCTTTCCAGTTCTGTGCGCTTAGTAGTCTCTGGAATGATATGAATATGGCCTTTAATCAGTTGGCCAATAGCAGCTTTATTGTCCTTCATCCAGGTAGTAATCTTGCGGCGTTCATTAACATCATCATTTTCTTTATTGCTTTCAGTCGGTAATCCGCTACAGATAAAAACAAAGGGCTGCTTTTTTTTGTAAAAGTTTTGAAATTGCAATCAGAATGTCATTTGAGGACGCATCTGACTCTATTGAATAATCCATTCTGACGCGCGGGAAATCATCGGTGTTAATTTTCATGTTAGGTCCTGAAATGTTTCGTTAGTGATGATGTAATCATAGATACCTGCCACGACAAAATCATTAGAGAGAAGGGACAAAAAATTCTTCAGTCAAGCCAGAAATGTTGCTTTAGGTGCGTAGGGGAAGAGGAAAATCTGTGAATTCATCTGCTTTCACGCATTTAAGAAAAATTTTCTCAATCACACCACAATCGCATTAACTCAATAAAAACAATAAGATATAAAGATTTTATGGTTTGTTTTTCTTACTTAAGATTGACTTGATATGATTTGAGAAAACAAAGGTTTTAATCTCTGGGATTATTCTTAAACTAGCAATCATCGTAGGGTTAATCCTACGGAGTCATAAGACATTACTGGCGTCGCTGTATCCCTCAATAAATACTCCGCTCTCAGCGGAGAGGGACTATTGAATTATTTATTACGATACCGATGTATTTATTAATTAAGGACAGACAATATGAAAATCAATAATCCTCATACCAGTTACATATTTGCAGCTGGTGGCCTTGCGTTATTGTTTGCGCAGATAGCGTATGCTGATTCAGCAAATACCATCACCTTTAAAGGCGAAGTGACCGAACAAACTTGCGAAGTCACAGTTAACGGTGTAAATGCACGACCGGTAGTATTACTGCCTTCTGTTGCGAAAAGCGATCTCGCGGCAGCAGCATCTTCAGCAGGCCTGACAACATTCACCCTCGGCGTTACTGGTTGTACTGTTGATTCTAATGCGTTGGATATTAAAACCGTCTTCGTTGCAAATAATATGACCGAGCGTGGAAACCTGGCTAATACGGGTACAGCGCAAAATGTTGAATTACAACTGCTGACCGATAGCGCGGGCACTACGCCGATTGATTTGCGTACTGGAACTCCAGTTGCAGGAATCACCGTTGCGGCCGGAAATACGTCCGGTGAGCACGACTTTGCCGTGCAGTATTTTAGCCCGAACGGTGGGGCAACCGCCGGGACAGTTGTCGGCACTGTGCAATACGCCATTTCCTATTTGTAAGCGAGATCTGCGTGATGAAAGGATTGGCTATTGGTTTAGCTGGAATGATGATGTGCTTCTGCGTGCAGGCAAGCATAGTGATGACTGGCAACCGGATAATCTATCCGGCAGACAGCCGGGAAGTCAGTGTGCAATTAACTAATCGCGGCGACGTCCCTGGTGTCGTTCAGGTTTGGCTTGATGATGGCGATGCACAATCAGTACCACAAACTGCGGCCGCTCCTTTTGTCACCACGCCACCGGTCTTTCGGATGGCGGCCCACGCGGGGCAAACTGTGCGGCTGCGTTACATCGGCAAACCCGTTGCACAGGACAGGGAATCGCTATGGTGGTTTAACTTCATTCAGATCCCGCCCATAAGTAAGGATGCGCAAAACGATAACCAGCTTCTGGTGCTGGTACGTAGTCGCGTAAAAGTATTGGTCAGACCCACAGGGCTGGTGGGTTCGCCGCTGGAGATGGCGAACACCAGCCGGGTCTGGCTGCAGAATGGCAAGCTGCATTTACGCAATAACAGTGGTTTCTATCTTGCGCTCTCGTCACTTGACGTCAGCGGTGCGGGAAAAAAACAGCGCATTCAGAGCGAAACGATCGCACCGTGGGCGACAATGTCGTGGCCTGCAAAAATTCCGCAATTGAACGACGCGCATATGCGCTGGATTAACGATCAGGGAGCCTCATTAAGCGGGCGCGTGGCATTGGAGAAACAGGACAATGTCCGAAACTAATCCACGCTGGTGGTGGCTTTTTTTGCCCGCTGCGATGCCTGTTTTTGCCAGCGATTACACCTTTGACGAAACATTGTTGCTTGGGAGTGGTTACGAAAAAAGCCTGGCAATGCTCAACGATCCGGATGCGGTGGTCGCGGGACGTTATAGCGTGGATATCTGGCTCAATGGACGGTATGTAGGGCGGGATGATGTGTTGTTTCGCCAGAATACAGCAGGGCGTACCGAACCCTGTCTTCCGGCGAAATTCTGGGATGAACAGGGCGTAACAGCAGCGTCGGAACAAGCGCAGGATTGCTTCGCCCCTGAAGCTCGGATCAGCGGTGGACGCTGGGATTTTGACCAGAGCTTATTGCGTCTGAATCTTAGCGTTCCTCAGGCAGCATTAAAACGTCCCCCCATGGATTATGTACCGCCGTCGCAGTGGCAAAGCGGCGAGAGCGTGTTGTTCAGTAACTACAATCTGCACGCCTATCACAATAAAAATAACGGTCAGCAAAGTGATTACGGTTGGCTGGGACTGAGCAGCGGCTTCAACATGGGGAGTTGGCAATTTCGCCAACAGTCGTCTGCCAACTGGCGGCGCGATGGCGATCGAGAAAGCCAACGCTGGGATGCGCTGCAAACCTGGCTTCAACACCCTGTCGCATCTCTGGAAAGTTTACTGACGGTAGGCGAAAGCTACACCTCGGGAAATCTGCTTGGCAGTATGGCGTTTACAGGTGTCAAACTGGAAACCGATCAACGAATGTGGCCACAGTCGCGACGCGGCTACGCCCCAGAAATTCGTGGTACGGCATCTACACCTTCACGCGTTGTGGTCAAGCAGAATGGTCGAACGCTTTACGAAACCAGCGTACCACAAGGCCCTTTTGTACTTGATGATTTGCCGAATACAGCCTGGGACGGTGATTTACAAGTTGAAATCACCGGCGCCGATAACAAAAAGAGTAGCTATACCGTGCCATATGCCAGCGTACCTTTATCACTGCGTCCCGGCGTCTGGCGCTACGGTCTGGTGGCAGGTAAGACCCGGGATTACAGCGCCGCCGATGGTCTGTTTACCGATTTCACGCTTGAGCGCGGGATGACGAATCTCCTGACCGCTAATGGCGCTTTGCGGATCGGCGACGACTATCAGGCACTCCTGATGGGAGGCGTTCTGGCAACGTCGATGGGCGCTTTTGGTGTCGATGTTACCGGTTCGCGGGCCCGGATTGCTTCTCAAACCATGAGTGGCTGGCGGCTGCAAACCAACTGGAGCAAAACGTTCACTCCGATAGGAACTCACGTCGCGCTGGCGGGTTATCGCTATTCCACAGAAGGGTATCGTGACTACGGTGACGTTCTGGGTGAGCGAAGCGTCAGCGGAAGCAATGCGCAATGGCGCTCGGATACGCTGCGTCAAAAAAACCAGTTTACCGTTACGGTGAACCAAACGTTGAGCAGCTACGGAAACCTATGGCTGTCGGGATCAATGATGGATTACTACAGTGACCGTGGCAGCAGCACTCAGTTGCAGGCTGGGTATAACACCACCTTTGGACGAATGACGTTAGGTATGTCATTCAGCCGACAGGACACCTGGTGGCGTAACGGCGACCGTTCACAAGTGCAAAAAGAAAACATGGCAACGCTTACCGTCTCAATGCCTTTGGGTATAGGCGAACGTGAGCATACGCTGGCGCTGTCGGCGAGTCAGGCTCAACAGGCTGGGCGCAATGCGCAGTTGGCATTGTCTGGTGCGCTTGATCAGGATGAAACCCTTAATTACGCGCTGTCCACTGGCTGGCAACAGGGGCAAGGTGAGTCAAACAGCGTGACCGACTGGGGTGGTTCACTGCAAAAAAATACGGCTTTCGGCACGCTAAACGGCAGCGTCTCACAGTCACAAAACTATCAGCAATGGTCTGCAGGGGTACGCGGGGCGCTTGTTGTACATCGCCATGGCATTGTTGCCGGCCCGTGGGTTGGCGACACATTTGCCCTGGTGGAAGCGCCTGGCGCTGCGGGAGCCAGAGTCGGGGGTGGCCAGGGTGCAACTGTGAACAGTGGGGGTTATGCGCTGGTCCCCTCATTGACACCTTATCGCTTTAACAATGTGACTCTCGACGGTAGCGGAATGAACACCAACGCAGAGCTTCAGGAGAGTCAACGGCGCATTGCGCCAATGGCGGGGGCCGCAGTAAAACTGCGTTTTGCAACGCTCTCTGGCTATCCGTTACTCATCACTGTGAAGAGTGACGTGACGTTACCGATGGGAGCGGCAGTGACCGACGGTCGAGGTCGTGTAGTCGGGATGGTTGCCCAGGCGAACCAGGTATATGCCCGCGTTGAAGAAGAAGAGGGACTATTGATGCTGGAAAGCAGTGATTGTTCGTTGCCGTGGAAACTTAACCAACAACAACGTACAGAACCGTTAATTGCATTAACGGTAGCTTGCGTAACAAAAGGGCGCTCATGAGACTATTTTTTCTGGTTCTGGCGCTGTTTTCTTGTCAGATACAGGCCGCCTGTGAATACATTATTTATCCATATAAATCAGGAAGTAGTGGCGCACAAGGTACGCACAGGCTTAGTGCAAGTACGGACGGCATTGCCAATGACTGGCGCTCCGGCGGCGGCAACGATGCCTGGAACGGGCTATTGCCGGGATTGAGTAAGTCTGTCGATATCACCAGTAATAGCAGTTTTCAGCCGGCAGGGACGATCCTGACCTCCAGCGGCGGGATCCCTTTTACCACTTATGCTCATAAAGGCGGCGGTTACGATCCTGAGCAGGTATTTTTCCGTTGTACACCGGACACCGCCGGGCAACTCTATGAAGCCTGGTCAACTAACGGCGATGACACCGTGGCTGGCTGGTATGAAGCAACGGATGTACCTGGCGCGTATCTGACCATCATGAAAAACGTCGCATTACGCTTGACGCACGATGCGACAGGCAGCGTCTTTACCGACAGCTGGCAGCAACGCCCACTGGAAAACCTGGATCTTGACACCAATGGCAACTTCCTGATTAAGGCCAAGAACTTCTCGACGATAAGTGCCGAGTTGATTAAAACACTGGATACACGCTACTACGCCAACCAGGCGCAGTCTGCTACTTACAATAGTTATGTGAATCCCAATGCTTACGTGGTTTTTCGTGGGCCCGGTACAACTTCGTGGGGTATCAAGATAGGTCAGCCGCACCGTGGAGGAAACTGGGCTGGCTGGGCGAATGACTGGCCGTCAGTGATTAGCCTGTACAATAACGGGATCTTCGTCAAACGTGCAGCAATGTGTCAGGTTACCGATTTTACGCCCGTTGTGCATCTGCCGCCAATTTCCGTGGCCCAGCTCAAGCAGGGGGAGTATTCATCAGCGCCCTTCCAGATAGGATTTGCCTGCGAATCAACGGTGGTTTCCGGTGTTGCGACCGGGAAGAGCAATGTCGCAATGGGGCTGCTTGCACCGGAAAGCAGCGTCAACAGCGCCTGGGGTTTTAATTTGATTACTGGTAAAACCGTAACCTGGCTATTAGATACGCAATATGGCGCTCCCGGGCGGGCTCGCGGCGTTGGCGTGCGTGTTTACCGTGCGGGTAATCCGGTGAATTTTATGGCGGTATCAACTGTCGGCAGCGGTAGCGAAGGCGGCTGGATGCCAGTCATTGGCAGCAATACGCAGCAAAATGGCAGCCAGGATGGCATCAATTACTACAGCGAAAGCTTCGAAGCTCGTCTGGCAAGTTTTGGTGCAGATACGTTAACGGCGGGGGGCTACCAGTCACATGTACAAGTTTTATTGCGTATTCAGTAGCCTCTGGATGCTGGCATTTGGCCTACATGCGGCGGTTAACATCAGTACTACTCGGGTCATTTTCAACCACGGAGAGACTCAACGCTCGGTGATGTTAGTCAACGATGGTAATTATCCCGTGGTGGTTCAAAGTTGGGTAGATGACGGCACGCCAGAGAAAGGGCCATCACAGGCCAGTTCGCCTTTTATCGTGCTTCCCCCGGTGCTAAAAATTCTCCCCGGTGAACAACGCGAGATAAAGGTGATGACGACTGGGGCGGGGCTTGCCAACGATTATGAGTCGTTATTCTGGCTCAACGTGTACCAGGTTCCAGCGGAGTTGAAAAATAGCTCAACTGGTGAAAAAGTGCGCTTAACGTTAAGAAATCAGCTAAAAGTCCTATGGAGACCGAAAAACACAGGTGTGTTGACTGAAAAAAGCATCAATCTTCTGAGTTTTCACCATGAAAACGGGGGGATTTACGCTGTTAATCAGAGTTCCTGGAACATATCTCTGGCTAATGTAGCTTCAGGAGACTATTCCATAACTGGAATAGTGGTTTCACCGCGTTCCCGGCAGGTAATTTTTAAGTCAGCACCTCCTGAAATGCTGAATAATAAGATAAACTTTACTGTGATTAACGATGAAGGAAATCGTTGGGGATTTTCAACTGTCGTAAATTAACGCTGGCAGTGCTCGCTCTAGCTAAATTGACAAAAATCCATATTCAGGGAACATAATGGCACACGTGTTTTTGCTTAACAGTACCGTTGTATTCTGGCCAGAGCGGAACGTACTCTACGCGAAATCGGATGAGACCAAACGTATAACATTAAGCAATCCGGCAACCCGTTGTTTACTTTTATTAATTCAACAACAGGGGCAGGTTATTGAACGTGATTATTTCTTTGAGCATGTCTGGTATATTAACGGTGCGCAGGTCACCAATAATACGTTCTATCAGAATATTTCCTTGCTTCGTCGCGCGTTTAAAGAACTTAGCCTGAATGAAGAACTTATCGTAACCGTACCGAAAGTCGGGATCCGCCTGGAGCCACAACTGGAAGTGCTGGAACAGAAGATTGAAGAACCGCTTAGCGAGCTCTCTGTCACGCCATCGGTAACGTCGGTAAATACAGTGACAAAATCACTGCGTATGCGCTCACTGTGCTGGATTCTGGCGGGTGTTGTGTGCTGCGTTATAGCCGCAATAGTGACCTGGGAGGCACAGTTTGATCCCAGACTCAGTCGTTATGTGTCTTTAGGCGTAGGGGAGGGATGCCACTGGTACGCCAATCAGGATGTGCTTAAATTTGATCAGCACCAGCAGTTTATCAAAACAAGTACGCTGGATTGTCAAAGCTATCCCTGGGTTTATCTCACGCTGTATCCTAATTTCCCGCGGATCTCCGCATTAACTTGTCGAAAGCAATATAGCCGCTGGCAGGATAATGATTGTGTGACCCATTATTATTTCGCGGAGTCCAGACATGTGGGGACGTAATATAAAATGGTGTGTTGGCATCATCTTAGCAGTAGCGTTAACAATTGCTGTCACGATGACGTTACAAAACTGGCAGCGGTCACATTTTGATTGCTCCGGAGAATTAGTAATGGAGTATCCAGATATTCGTGGTGATATTTCAGTCAGGTACGTTTTTAATGGCAGCAATGGGGTGGCTATTTTACGCGGAAAAATCACTGATAATAACGGTGAAAAGCTGGCGGTAAATCAAAATGTCTGGTTTACCTTTACCCGCAAGGATGATGATTACTTTATGGAGTCCGGAAATGTCGCTTCAAGTTCCGGTGGCACTAACATTCATCCATTGTTAGCGAGAACGTTGCCAGATTTTTTCCTTAAACCCAAAGAACCATTTTATTTCAGCATATTGCGACTCAATAGCAGTACATGGCAGTTCTATACCAGCCGTTCGCCGTCGGTGTTTTGTCAGCGTTAAACCGTTGAGATTGCACTCTGTATAGCGTTTGCATACAGAGTGCTTGTGCTCAAAGCATTTCAACTGCAGAAGCGAACTTTGTTGCTCAGACCTTCATGATTGGTTATTCGACAGAGAAAGCAGAAGGGGTGAAGACTGAACTGGTCCATGGGATTAGAAGCCTGATACAGTTCAAATTCAATTTAACATAATATACATTATGCGCACTAACGTGGAATGAGGCAGAATCTAAGATTCTTTGGTCATCCTTATTCTTGTGCTGGTTACATATGGTGTTGAAGTAATAGGATCATTAATTTTAATTACTTCCCGCTTTCAGGCGGCGCTGCAGGTGCTGTGTACCAGTCCTCTTTGGCCACCATCACGCTGCTCTCAGGTTGCAGCACAAAGTTTGGAGACATGATCTGTACATTGAACTCATTGAAGACGTCCTGAATATTACTGTGCAGTTCGTTACGCGCATCAGCCAGCGGCACCTCCGGCAGTAAACATACCTGCAGTTCATATGCAATGTACCAGTCCATCAGACTCAACTGACGCACCAACGGCGGCTGAGAAAGATCGATTCCTTTCGCCCGTTTGGCCGCTAACTCCAACATTGCGTGCACTTGCCGCCACGGTGTGTCATAGCCAATGGTGACGCCAATTGTCAGGTTGACGCCGCCGTTTGCGCTTTGCGCACTTAGATTAGTAATTTTCCCGCTGACGACAACTGCATTTGGCACCGTGACTACATAGTTTTCACGGGTGATGATTTTAGTCGCAAGCATGCCAATTTCACTGACCAAACCTTCGTTATCGGCCACCCGAATCATATCTCCTTTACGTAGCGCTCGTGAGTAGATCAAAACCAACCCGCTCATCGCATGATTCATCACCCCGGCCGAACCAAGCGTGAGCATCAGACCAAAGAAAACACTAATGCCTTTAAACGCAAGTGAATTGGCCCCAGGTAAAAACGGATAGGCAGCTGATAACGCAAAGAGCCAAACTACCACCGAAATCAGCTTACGGGTCGCGCCGACTGTATCTGGATGGATCCCCGGCAATTGTAAACGCCCCGCTTCTACCTGGTTGAGCACAGCTTTAAGTAGTTTCAATATTACTACGGTGATAACGAAAATGATTAGCACGATCATTAACCCAGGAAGAGCCGAGACAATCGACAATGCTATATCGCGCACCACGCGAACAAACCAATCACCCAATGACTCTCCCCAAACGCGCGTCCAGGGAAACAGACTAAAGGTCCAGCTGAGCCAGACATACAGTGAGACGATACCCAAGAGGATCATCAATGCTGCAAACAGGCGTGTTTCGATAGCACCGACAAGCCTACGCCACCGCGGAGGGATCCAGCTTCGATTCTCAAAAATACGCCGGCGATAAACACGTTTTACCCAGCGCCAGGAACGGTATGAACCGTACCAAAACAGTATCAGTCCCGTCAGTCCTGCTACTGTTTTCACCACCGAAAGCGCCAGCCAGGCACTGTTATACTGCTCATTCAATGCCGAACGCTGCTGTTCCATGCGTGCCAACACGCGCTGCGCTGCCTGATCGAGTGTCAGATCATCACCCTCATCAAGATCGCCTGCAGTCAGCAACAGCACCGGCTTGTGATTCATTACGATAAGCCTTCCCGACTGGTTATAGCGGGTGACTGACTCGATTTGTAGAGGCTCACGCACATCGGCTTCGGTGAAATTGCGTAATGTATTGCGGATGCGTAGCACCCGCTCTTCCGGTGTAGTAAGGCCAAATTTTGCCTGTAACATGACAATCGGTTGGTGGAATATATAGACCGTGCGGGCACGTTCTTTCTCGTTCGGCTCCTGACGAGGTTCCGCTGCATTTGCGTTAAAAACCAAAGATAAGAGAAAACACGTTAAAAAAGCGAGCGTAATCCTGTTCATATTCACCACCGGAAATATGAGAATTCTCGTTATTATTCAAAAAGCCAAAGCAAGACGGAGCATCGTTTTAGCATAGACCAGCCTTTCACTTACGCAATAAAGGCACGAATATCGATGACATAGTGGCCGCAGTGGCCTGATTAACACTAACTTGTGCTGAATGATGCTATGCTTCAGAACGCACAATTTAAATCATCAGACAATGCCTAACAAAAACGACAAGATCATCCTGCGCTTTGTGTGCTTACTACTCTTTACCTGTACGCTAACGGGTTGCATATTGACACGCGTTTCCGACAGCGCACATGCCAAAGAGGTCGACAGTTTGAATGTTGTTGGTCTGAGTCTGGATGCCGCAAGAAAAAGAGCAACCGAAAAAGGTTTTGAATGCAGCGAATATAGCAACCTGAATACGGTTGTAACTGACGATGGTGAACATCGATGGCTGCAAACTGAGTGCAGCAAGAAGAGCGCAGAGATGTTTTGCCCGCAAATGCGTTTTGTGGTGCTTAATATCGATCCTAAAACGAATACCGTCATTGAGGTGGGTAAATACATCGATCAACACACATGCTTTTAAAGACTAACAGGTATCTGCACTAATAATCTGGTTAATTATCGACAAAGACGATACAGGACATGTTGTGCTAACCGATGATCTGACGGCAGCGCGGGATGAACAAACTCTTCTGCTTTATTCATACCAAGTCGTATCATCAGTTTCTCTGACGGTGTGTTCAGCACTGAAGTGAATGAAACCACCTCACTTAACGCCAGCTCTTCGAAAGCAAACGTCAGGCATGCTTCGGCGGCTTCCAATGCTACTCCCTGGTGCCAGTATGCTTTAGCAAGACGCCAGCCTATTTCAGTACAGGGTGAAAAATGAAATTTATCAGGTTGTGGATGCAACCCCACACAGCCCACAAACTGGTGTGTTTCTTTTAACTCTACGGCCCAAAATCCCCAGCCGCGCGCTGCAATACCTTCACTAAACCTATCGACCAGGTTATCGCTTTCAGCCTTCTGTAGCGGTGTCGGGAAAAAGCGCATCACGTCAGAATCGGCATTGAGTGCAGCAAAAGGGGCTCGGTCTTTAGCTTCCCACTGTCGTAATATCAACCTTGGTGTTTCCAGCATATTCCTGCCCTTATCATTCATTTTCGTATAATCTTCTAAAATAAGTGGATCATCGGCAAGGGTTTATATCGTCCTTTTCCGACTTTTCCTCTCATACTGGAGATTTATACATGGCCGACTGGAACCCTTCGCTTTATCTGCAATATGAAACTGAACGTTCAAGACCCGCAGCGGAATTACTCAGCCGTGTGGCGTTAGAAAATGTCCGCTCAGTTGTTGATCTTGGTTGTGGCCCTGGAAACAGTACGGCATTGCTGCATCAGCGCTGGCCCACGGCAAAGACAACAGGAGTCGATTCCTCTCCTGCTATGCTGAATGAAGCGCGCAACACGTTACCTGACTGTCATTTTATCGAAGCGGATATTAGCCTGTTTCACCCCGAGCATCCCGTGGATCTGCTTTATGCAAATGCGTCGTTACAGTGGGTACCCGATCACTATGAATTATTCCCGTACCTGGTCTCACAACTGAGTCACGATGGCGTTCTGGCCGTGCAAATGCCGGATAACTGGCTGGAGCCCACGCATGTGCTGATGCGCGAAGTGGCTTATGAACAAGATTACCCAGACCGTGGCCGTGCTCCGCTTCCTGGCGTTCACGCCTACTATGATATTTTGACCGAAGCAGGTTGTGATGTAGATATCTGGCGTACAACGTATTATCACATTATGGATTCGCATCAGGCAATTATCGACTGGGTAAGCTCAACGGGCCTGCGCCCCTGGTTGCAGGATTTGAGCGAAAGCGAGCAACGTCATTACCTGGCGCGCTACCATGAACTGCTCCAGGAACAATATCCGTTGCAGGAGAACGGCAAAATTTTATTGGCATTTCCACGATTATTTATTGTTGCCAGACGCAATAGTTAAGCGTTTATCATCTGGCAGATCACAGGAATAAACTATCAGCCATGCGTACCCTCGCCTTTTTATCATTAGGATCTAGTGGCTATGTCTGGCTTCTGCTAGTGTCTTGCAACATGTTTCTGACGGGGGGTTGTTATGTCTAAAGTCTACATTGGTGGGTGTCTGTGTGGCTCGATCCGTTTCACAGCCAGCAGTCCTAATAATTCCCATACCTGCTCCTGCGATATATGCCGGAAACATACGGGCGCCCCTACCGTCGTCTGGATTGAGTTTGATGCAGAAAATGTAGAATGGACGGGAAAAGCCGGAAAACCGACAACCTGGCGCTCATCAGAAACGACCAGTCGGGCCTTTTGTCCTCAGTGCGGCAGCTCCGTGGGCGCTATCGATGACGCCCCGGTCATTGCGCTTTTAGCCGGTGCTTTTGACGATCCTAACGATGAAGACCTTGCACCGGAGTTTCATTCGTTTTCCGATATGCAGCCCGCGTGGTGGCAAAACGAACGTCGCTAAGTGAGTTGATAGTGCTTATCCGGCATATGTTTTGCTGGCACATTTGTTTCATCATTCATTTGCAGTAAATCGATTTCGATTGCATTGCAAATCGCATCCAGCGGCAGGTCATTGTTCTCAGTACCAAACGGATCTTCAAGTTCTTCCGCAAGCGTATCGAGCGAGATAAAAGTATAGGAAATAAGCACTGAAATAAACGGTGTCATGTAGTGCAGATCCACCACCAGGGCGAATGGCAGCATGATACAGAACAGGTACACCGTGCGATGAAGGATCAAAGTATAAGCAAACGGGACCGGAGTATTC
This sequence comes from Citrobacter sp. Cf116, assembly GCF_030336505.1. NCBI lineage: Bacteria > Pseudomonadati > Pseudomonadota > Gammaproteobacteria > Enterobacterales > Enterobacteriaceae > Citrobacter > Citrobacter sp. Cf116. The sequence goes on from NZ_JAOWEQ010000037.1 coordinate 425,286, forward strand.
GCAATCCGCTCGCAACCTGCCAATACTGCCGACATATCATTTAATCTGTTGTTTAAACTATGAAATAATATATCGGACAGCTGCCCATCACGTCTGCGCACGGCCAACCACTCCCCCATCAGCAACAAAATACGGTTTGCCGGGGATTGTGCGGCAAATACCGTTTGCAAATCTTTCTCGCTAAGATATTTCGCTAACGGCTTCGCCTGTGGGTTTCGACGTAACGTCATGCGTAAACAGTGAGCAAATGCAATTTGCAGACGCACAAACTGTCCCAGTTCTGCATCGTCAGGTAACGTGGTTTTTACCTCACGCAGAAGCGATCGGGAAGAAATCATCAACTGCCCCCACAGGTGTCGGGCTTCAACGTAACGTGAGTAGCAGGCGTTATTGCGAAAACCTAAAAAGATCGCTATCGCCACGCCGAGAATGCTGAACGGCGCAAGGGTAAACTTAATGCCCAGCATCGTATACCAGGGCAACATGATAATAACGGCGATGGAAAGCAGGAAGTTCAGCAGCAGACGTGAAAAAATCTTGGATAATACGGAACCGTGCCAGACGAATATCAGGCGCATCCAGTGTTGTTGGGGACGAACGATCATGGTTATCTTCGAGAAAATGTGAAATCCGTCACATTAGACGCGATAGCGATCAATGTTGCAAGTTAATCGCAACATTATCCAAACAACTTTTGCCCTGCTTAAAACGAAGCCGCACGGAAGTCACAGACTGGGTTTATGACATAAATAACACAGTATGTTGTAACTAACTTATATCCAGAAAAAACCCGGCCTGAGCCGGGTTGTCGGTAGTCGTCTTAGCACAGTGGCTTAACGGCTTCCCGCATACCTTTTGCCAGAATGGTATCCAGATCGGTAGAAACCTGTTCCACCAGTCCAGAAACTTGTGTCAGGTCTTGCTCCCAGTGTTCTTTAACACCCAGTACAGATTTGACCAACGCTTCGGTGCTTATCTGGCGATCGCGATGCTGGGACCACAGCTGTTGAAAACGTTCTATCCAGTGCGCATCATCCTGAACCGGATAAGACTCACCGTGACGCTCTCCACGATAGAAAGCAATCAATGCGGCAAGCGCAAACGTCAAACGCGCTGGCAGTTTACCGCTGGCCTGTTGCCCTGCCAGCAGTTGCGGCAATATACGGGTGCGGAATTTGGTCATGCCATTCAGGGCAATAGACAACAGCTGATGTTTTATATAGGGGTTGCAGAATCGACCGGTTACCGCGCTGGCAAAAGACGCCAGCTCATCACGAGGTAAATCCAATACCGGAATGATCTCTTCATAAATAGCTTTTTCAACGAAGGCGCAAATTTCTGCGTCATTCATCGCCTCGCCCACGGTGTCCAACCCTGCCTGCCAGGCAACAGGAACCAGCGCAGTGTGAGCACCGTTGAGAATCGCCACTTTGCGCTCTTTGTACGGTTTGATGTCATCCACAATCAGGACATTCAGCGGATACTTATCCAGACGTAGTTCTGCGGCTAATGACTTCGGCCCCTGAATGACAAACAGATAGAAATGTTCTGCCGTGTCGAGGAACGCATCATGATAGCCCAGTTCAGCTTCGAGCTTAGCTACCTCATCACGCGGATAGCCGGTAACAATACGGTCCACCAGCGTAGAGCAAAATGCATTGGCCTGATCCAGCCACTGAATAAACGCTTCCGGCAGCGTCCATTCCTGAGCGTAGCGCAGAACCAGTTCACGCAGCGCATCACCGTTATAATCAATCAGTTCGCAAGGGATGATAATCCAGCCTTTATCCAATGCGCCGTTAAAATAGCTGAAGCGTTCGAACAGCAGACGCGTCAGTTTAGCCGGATAACTTACCGCTGGCGCGTCGTCAAACTTATCGCCCGCGTGGTAACTGATACCTGCTTCCGTGGTGTTAGAGAACACAAAACGCATATCAGGATTATGTGCCAGCTTCAGGAACTCATCGTATTCGCTATAGACGCTGATTTCACGGTTAACTGAACGAATTAGACGAGCATCGCTGACAGCCTCGCCCTTCTCATTCAAACCACGAATGATAGTAGTATAGAGGCCATCCTGCGTACTCAGCGATGGCGGGAAGGTACTTTCGATAGGACGAACAATGACCACACCAGCGTTCAGATCGGTATGTTCGTTCAGCAGATCAACCTGCCAGTCTACAAAGGCGCGCAGGAAGTTTCCTTCACCAAACTGAATAATGCGTTCAGGATACTGAGCACCGGGGAAATCGCGACGATTTAGTGTTTGCACAATGGGTTCCCTTTATGATTAGTCATACAACCTGATTGAATTGGTCCAATAGGTTAGCAAACTTTAATACATTGAAACCCTGTTTTGATCAATCCCCGGCGACAAATTAGAGCGTTTTATAGAAAAGTGTGGTCCCGGTCAGTGTCCCATCGGGCATTTGGGCATAGTCAGGTATCACCCCGACCTTTTTCCACCCGCAATTGTGGTAGAACAACTCCGCGCCACTGCCCGTCGCCGTATCAAGCACCAGCAGCGTTTTACCTTGTTGACGCGCGCAACTTTCCAGTTCGTTCATCAATTCACGAGCCAGGCCACCGCGTCGCGCTGAGGGGTGAACCAGCAGTTTGGCAACATCAGCACGATGAGGTTGATTTTCAGGTTGTTCGATAATGAGTTGGACGGTACCGACAAGCGTCCCCTGCGCGTTCTGCGTACCAAGAACGATCCGTTCTCCGCGAGAAACACTTTGCGCGACGTTCATCCAGAAAGGCTCTGATTTTTCGCGATTAAAGGGCAGCATAAAACTGATGGAGGCGCCGTCATTGACGCACCGTTCAAGAACATCGCTGAGCTCGTCGATTCGCGACAGAATCTGTGCAGCGCTCAGCACAAAGCAGTGTTTGCCGGAAGCCATGGTTTCTCCTTAGATTGACCCCTTCATACTGCTTTTAACAATTACACAACACAAGGGGTCATATCATAGGATAATGTTATCTATGGCTTGTTCATCTGAAGTACTAACCAGTGATAAATAACCGTGACAACGTAACGTTTTTGTTCATCGTTTAGCGCTACGCCCTGAGGTATATCATGCCATTTCGCCAGACACCCTCGACAGCACGTTGCCGTAGCATGTTGAGCGATAAATACCGGGTGACCACGCATGGGAGTCTGTTTACCATCATTGGCGGGAAACGCAGGTGCCAGTCGTTTAGCAATAAAATCCGCAGCATGTTGTTCGATAACCGGCGCCCCTTTATCCAGACAATACTGCCTTTCTTTCTGACCAAGACGAAACCGCGAGCGAAACGTTGATTTCGCCAGCCGGGCAAAAAGAGGATCGAGCGTATTCATCAGTAAACCGAACGCCCCAGCTGTTGTGTTAATTGCTCCAGCACGGCGATACCGGCCAGTGAATTTCCCGCCGGGTCCAGTTCCGGACTCCAGACAGCAATCGCCATCTCGTGAGGCACGATCGCCACGATGCCGCCACCCACACCAGATTTCGCCGGAAGCCCGACCCGCCAGGCAAACTCCCCTGCGTTCTGATACATGCCGCTGGTCGCCATTAGCGCATTGATCTGCCTGGCCTGCATCGGCGTCACCACGGGTTCCGCAAGATGAAAGGCATGTCCTTGATTTGCCAAAAAGACAAAGGTTCGCGCCAACTCCACACAGCTCATTTTCAGCGCGCAGTAGTGAAAGTAATTTTGCAAAACGGTGGTCACGTCATGGTGAAAATTGCCGAAGGATTTCATCAGCCAGGCAATAGCGGCATTACGCGCCGAGTGCTCAAACTCTGATCGCGCGACCGTCGCATCATAAGCGATATCCGAAACACCGCTTAACGCCCGTACCACTTCCAGCATCCGTTGACGCGGTGCGCTTAGACGCCCTTGCAACATATCGCAAACCACCAGCGCCCCGGCGTTAATAAAGGGATTGCGAGGGATACCCTGCTCCATTTCCAACTGCACCAGGGAGTTAAAAGGATGGCCAGAAGGATCTTTGCCGACACGCTGCCAAATCTCCTCTTCCTGATAGTGACGCATTGCTACGACCAGGCTGAGCACCTTTGAAATCGACTGAATAGAAAAACGTTCTTGCGCATCTCCCGCCTGATAGTGCTGTCCATCAACGGTACAGATAGCAATACCCAGTTTTGAACCGTCGACAGAGGCTAATGCCGGAATATAATCAGCGACTTTACCCTGACCAATCAGCGGACGAACCTGCTGCACAATGGTCTCTAAAATTGAATTGTCCATGGCCCTGGCCACAACATGCTCCTTGCTCGCAGGTATGAAAGGCCTGCGAGTATAACAGAGCTGAATACGCAGCGTCAGGCCGGAAGGCGGAATCTGGCCACGGCCTGCATAAGCTGGCGGGATTCATGGTGTAGCTGCAAGGAAGAGTCAGATGCAGCATTCACCAGTTCGCTGGTTTGCCGGGCTTCGCCGTTCAGGACATGCAGCTTTCGAGTCAACTGGTGAATATTGTTCCCTTGATTTAACGTTGCAGTCGAAATGTCGTTCAGCAACGCACCAAGATTCTCAACCAGTGCGATAACCTGCTGCAAATTCTTATCCAGCCCGTTAACCGCGTGAAAGCCCTCTTCAATGCCCTGTAACGAGTGTTTAATCAGTGTCTGAATGTTTTGCGTAGACTGACCGCTTTTTCGCGCCAGCAGCCCAACTTCTTTCGCAACCACGGCAAACCCGCGCCCTTGCTCCCCGGCATGTGCTGCCTCGATTGCCGCGTTAAGAGCCAGGATATTTGTCTGAAATGCAATATTATCGATAAGCGTGGTAATACCTCGCATTTCAGACGAACGTGTCACAATCGCCTGCATTGACGTATTTACCGTCGCCATCATTCGGTCCCCGCCTGCCGCAACATCTCGCGCCTGCACAGCGCGTTGATTCGCCAGTTCAGCAAAGCCACTGTTATCCTCAACATGCATTTCCAGCAACGAAATATGCGATGTCACGCTGCTTAACTCTTCACTTTGTTTCGCCGACTGCTGATATAGCTGTTTATTGTTCTGCGCAAGTTCGTTGATATTTCCTACCATTGCAGTGGTGGCGTCGTTTACCTGCTGCACCAGCGCGCAGAGACCTTGCTGCATTGCAGCAATACGCGAACTTAATTGCGTCACTTCCCGATTAAACTGACTCACCTGCGGGGCCGGGCGAGACAGGTCACCCGCTGCTAAAATATCGATATGATCGATCAGCCGTCGCAGTGGCATAATCACCCAACGGGACATACTACGCCAGACCAGAAAGGCGATAACCACCAGCACGAGAGGAATAAACAAAAATAGATTCTGTAAACGCTCAAGACTGGTCAACAGCTGCTGACGCCCAGCTTCCGCATGTCGCCCACTGTTCTGCTGAAAGCGCGCGTAATTAGCGTTAAAGTCCGTCTGAAAGGCCTGCACGGGTACGGCAAAAAAAGCATCAATGGAACCTGACTGCATCAGCCCATCCGCCTGCTCCTGAATACCGCTATAAAAACGCTGATAGCTCTCCGTTAGATCCGGATCCGGCTGCGGTTTCATATCCCGCCAGGCATCCCATGCACTTTTTGACTGCGCCAGCGCCCGGTACGCCTCTTCCATTAACGGACGCCAACTCCCGTCCGAACCGGTGGCGGCATCCTGCATAAAATAAACTCCCGCACGGTTAAGTAAATCGCTGGCAGATAATAACGCCACCCGCGCTTCATCAACCTTCGCCTGCTGTATAAGCGCGAGTTGATTACGTCCTTCATTATGCTGTGCGCCGCTGACTGAGGCCGAAAGCATTAAGGAGGACGCGACCTGCAAAACAGAGAACAGCGCAATAATGCAAAAAATGCCGGTTAACAGACCAAACTGACGGGGAATAAGACGACGGAAAATTTGCGTTATGTTCATATTACTCTTCTGTATCAAAGCGTTAGACGCGAGTGTACGGAGAGTAAATGACAGAAAAATTGCAGAAATAAGACAGGTGCCTCCAGCGGAGACACCTACACCATCAAAGGCGGTTTTTCCAGACGGTCTGCACGTTACAAAACTCATGCAGACCAAAGTGCGAAAGCTCTCGGCCAAAACCACTTTTCTTCACACCGCCAAAGGCAACGCGGGCATCGCTGGCACTGTAACCATTGATGAATACGCCACCACACTCCAGGCGCGACGCCATCTTCTGCGCCAGCACTTCATCCGCAGTAAACACCGTGGCAGATAAGCCGAAATCACTGTCATTCGCCAGCGCTAAGGCATGTTCCGCATTCTTCGCCACAGTAATTGCCGCAACCGGACCAAACAGCTCCTGGCGGAACGCCGTCATCTCTGGAGTAACATCGCCCAGTACCGTCACGGCATAGTAATTACCATGTCCCGCAATTTTTTCCCCGCCGAGAAGTAACCGCGCCCCTTCGGCAAGGGTGGCTTCAACCTGCTGGTGCAGCTCTTCACGCAGATCAAATCGCGCCATCGGCCCCAGATCGTTTTCTTCGTTCAGCGGATCGCCCATTTTGAGCGCGCTCGCAGCGGCCACAAAGCGTGAAGTAAATTCTGCCGCTATCCCTTCTTCGATAATAAAGCGTTTGGCTGCCGCACAAACCTGCCCGGTGTTCTGATAACGCCCGGTGACCGCCGCCTTAACGGCCAGATCGAGGTCTGCATCATTAAGGACAATAAACGGATCGGAGCCCCCCAGTTCAAGAACGCATTTTTTCAACGCGGCCCCCGCCTGGGCGCCAATCGCCGCACCAGCACGAACACTACCCGTCACCGTTATCGCCGTGATACGCGGGTCATTGATCATCTGACTGACCCCTGCGTTATCGGCATTCACCCAACCATAAACCCCCGCGGGTACACTCGCATCAGCGAAAACCTGCGCAATAATTGCAGCACAGCCGGTTACGTTAGGCGCATGCTTTAACAGGTAACCATTTCCGGCCAACAGAATCGGGACGGCACCTCGCATTACCTGCCAGAGTGGGAAGTTCCACGGCATGATCGCCAGAATAGTTCCTACCGGACGATACTCAATCACCGCCTGGTTGTTCTCCACCAGCGTGGGTTCCGGACTGAGCATCGCCGGTCCATGCTCGGCGTACCAGTCACACAACGCAGCTGACTTAGCGACTTCAGCACGCGCCTGCTTAATGGGTTTACCCATTTCACGTGAGATACACTGCGCCATCTCTTCCGCACGATGGCGCAGAGCTTGCCCAATATGGCGCAGCATTTGCGCACGGTGCTCAACGGAAGTGTGTTTCCATTCGCTATAGCCATTCGCTGCAAGGTTCAGCGCATGATCAATCTCTTCCACGCTGGCCCACGGCGTCGCCGTCAGTCTTTCACCGCTGGTAGGGTCAATGGAAATCGCATGTGTTGCTGCTGTGATAGTCATTAAGTGCCTCTCTTTATCGCAGGGTATGGTTATATCATGAGCATATTTACTCTTTCTGAAAAATGAATAATATTAACCATACCATTCACGAATAGAGAAAATTATGGATCTGACGCAGCTGGAAATGTTTAATGCCGTCGCGGAGACTGGCAGTATTACGCAGGCCGCTGCGAAGGTTCATCGCGTGCCATCTAATCTCACCACCCGTATACGTCAGCTTGAAGCCGACCTGGGCGTTGATCTGTTTATTCGTGAAAACCAGCGTCTGCGGCTTTCCCCATCCGGGCACAACTTTTTGCGCTACAGCCAGCGGATCCTAGCGCTGGTTGAGGAAGCCAGGATGGTCGTCGCCGGGGATGAGCCGCAAGGACTCTTCTCTCTCGGCTCGCTTGAAAGTACAGCAGCAGTACGCATCCCCGCCACGCTGGCTGAATATAACCAGCGTTACCCCAAAATTCAGTTCGCGTTAGCGACGGGTCCTTCAGGCACAATGCTGGACGGCGTGCTCGACGGTACATTGAACGCTGCCTTTGTCGATGGCCCTATTACCCATCCAGGCCTTGAAGGAATGCCGGTCTACCGTGAAGAGATGATGATTGTCACTCCTAACGGTCATCCCCCCATTCAGCGGGCCAGCGACGTCAACGGTTGCAGTATTTACGCCTTTCGCGCCAACTGTTCCTATCGCCGCCATTTTGAAAGCTGGTTTCATGCCGATCGCGCCATGCCCGGCACCATTCACGAAATGGAGTCATATCACGGTATGTTGGCCTGCGTCATTGCCGGAGCGGGTATCGCACTGATCCCGCGTTCGATGCTGGAGAGCATGCCAGGGCATCATCAGGTAAACGCCTGGCCGCTAAGCGAGAACTGGCGCTGGCTGAATACATGGCTGGTCTGGCGCAGAGGTGCAATGACGCGGCAACTGGAAGCGTTTATTGAGGTGTTGAACCCTCAGTTATCACAAAGCCCGGAGTAACTGGCGATCCTCAAAGAACATGAATAACTGTATATCCGGGTGAAGTCATCCCCCCAGAATTTCATTATTATTGAAATACTTAAAAATATGAGGAATGTTCGGCAGTAAATTGTAGCGCCCTGCCAATGAAATGAGATCCGCATCACAAAATGATTGTATTTTCGCCAGCAAACGTTTTAAGATCGTGGCCTTACCTTTTCGCAGCTAATCCTCTTATTTGATATGACAACAGACACTGTTTCCCGCAAGGTCGCGTGGCTACGGGTAGTTACGCTTGCCATTGCCGGTTTTATTTTCAATACCACAGAGTTTGTCCCTGTCGGTTTGCTTTCCGACATCGCACAAAGCTTCAATATGCAGACCGCTCAGGTCGGGATCATGCTGACGATCTACGCCTGGGTTGTTGCCCTGATGTCGCTCCCCTTCATGTTACTTACCAGTCAGGTGGAGCGCCGAAAACTTCTGATCTGTCTGTTTGTTGTGTTTATCGCCAGCCATGTGCTCTCTTTCCTGGCATGGAATTTTACCGTGTTGGTAATTAGCCGTATTGGTATTGCCTTTGCGCACGCTATTTTCTGGTCGATCACCGCATCGCTGGCAATTCGCCTGGCTCCTGCCGGGAAACGTGCACAGGCTCTCAGCCTGATTGCCACTGGCACTGCGCTGGCGATGGTATTGGGGCTGCCCATCGGGCGTATCGTCGGTCAGTATTTTGGCTGGCGCACGACCTTCTTCGCCATCGGTATGGGGGCGTTAGTTACCCTGCTTTGCCTGATTAAGCTCCTGCCCAAACTACCCAGTGAGCACTCCGGCTCTTTAAAAAGCCTGCCCGTGTTATTCCATCGCCCGGCATTGATGAGTCTGTATCTACTGACGGTGATTGTGGTCACCGCGCATTATACGGCCTACAGCTATATCGAGCCGTTCGTGCAGACCGTCGCGGGCCTGAGCGCAAATTTTGCTACTGTCTTATTGCTGGTTCTGGGTGGTGCGGGAATTGTCGGTAGCGTCATTTTCGGTAAGCTGGGTAATCTGCATGCGTCCGTACTGATTAGCAGTGCCATTGCCCTGTTGACGATATGCCTGGTACTGTTACTTCCCGCCGCTGACAGCGAAATGCACCTTGCCATCCTGAGTATTTTCTGGGGCGTCGCCATCATGCTGATAGGCCTGGGTATGCAGGTGAAAGTGCTGGCACTTGCTCCGGATGCGACTGACGTCGCAATGGCGCTGTTCTCCGGAATCTTTAATATCGGTATTGGCGCTGGCGCACTGGTAGGTAATCAGGTGAGTTTGCACTGGTCGATGTCTACGATTGGTTACGTCGGCGCAGTGCCTGCCGTTGCCGCGTTGATATGGTCGGTGATTATCTTTCGTAAATGGCCGGTATCACTGGAAGAACAGCCTCAGCATTCATAAAAAATATGCCCGGTAAATATTACCGGGCATAGTGTTTTAAGCGTAGGTTTTGATAATCTCCAGCACGCCGTTAATAATAAACTGCACGCCCATACACACCAGCAGGAAGCCCATCAAACGAGAAATCGCTTCGATACCACCTTTACCGACCAGCCGCATGATCCCCCCGGAACTGCGCAAACAGCCCCACAGGATAATCCCGACAACCGCAAAAATAATCGGCGGCGCGATCATGATCACCCAGTCCGGAAATTCGGAGCCATGACGCACGGTTGACGCGGAGCTGATGATCATCGCAATTGTCCCCGGACCGGCAGTGCTTGGCATAGCCAGCGGTACAAAAGCGATATTGGCCGTCGGTTCGTCTTCCAGCTCTTCAGACTTGCTTCTCGCTTCCGGAGAATCATGCGCCTTCTGCTGCGGAAACAGCATCCGGAAGCCGATAAACGCAACGATTAACCCACCCGCAATACGTAACCCGGGAATCGAAATCCCGAACGTATTCATTACCACCTGCCCGGCGTAGTACGCCACCATCATAATGGCAAATACATAGACAGATGCCATGAGTGACTGACGGTTACGCTCTGCGCTGTTCATATTGCCGGCTAGGCCAAGGAACAACGCCACGGTAGTTAACGGGTTTGCCAACGGTAACAGGACTACCAGCCCCAGTCCTATTGCTTTAAACAAGTCCATCATAATGTCATCTTTCCTGTGCGTTAATCGTCAGCGGCAAGTATACGGTGAAATCCGCGAGATAAGCCATTTTCGTGATGTAAGGATTCATTTTTCATCCGCACGTATAAACCATAATTATCAAACCGTTAAAATTCCACTTGCCAGGTATTGAGTCTGATCATTTAGCAAAACGTGGCATTTGCGGATCCATTCGTTTGACTTATATTTGCCTAAGCAATAATATCAGCCGTGACTAACTACTTGCCAGGGCAACCATTGTGAAAAACACCAGTGATCTGTTTAACGAAATCATCCCACTGGGTCGTTTGATCTATATGGTTAATCAGAAAAAAGATCGTTTGCTAAACGACTATCTGTCACCGCTGGATATCACGGCATCGCAGTTCAAGGTGCTCTGCTCCATCCGTTGCGCGGTGTGCATCACCCCTGTCGAATTGAAAAAAGTGCTGTCTGTCGACCTTGGCGCCCTGACGCGGATGCTGGACAGACTGGCCTGTAAAGGCTGGATAGAAAGGCTTCCGAATCCACATGATAAGCGTGGCGTGCTGGTGAAACTCACCGAGCATGGCGCAGCAATTTGCGAGCAGTGTCATCAATTAGTAGGGCAAGACCTGCACCAGGAACTAACAAAAAACTTAACGGCGGATGAAGTAGCCACACTTGAGCACTTGCTTAAGAGAATCCTGCCGTAAACAGAAAGAGGTATGACGATGTCCAGACGCAATACTGACACAATCACTATTCATAGCATTTTGGACTGGATCGAAAATAACCTTGAATCGCCGCTCTCGCTGGAAAAAGTGTCTGAGCGTTCAGGTTACTCCAAATGGCACCTGCAACGGATGTTTAAAAAAGAAACCGGTCATTCACTGGGTCAATACATTCGCAGCCGTAAAATGACTGAAATAGCGCAAAAATTAAAAGAGAGTAACGAGCCCATTCTTTATCTGGCAGAGCGTTACGGTTTTGAGTCTCAGCAGACGCTGACCCGGACATTCAAAAACTATTTTGATGTTCCGCCGCACAAATACCGTATGACGAATATGCATGGCGAATCGCGCTATTTGCTTCCACTCAATCAATGTAATTGCTAATCGCCAGTTAACGACGTAACCGAGGAAATCATGAAACTTCTGTCTTATGCGATACTGGCCCTGCTGTTTGTTGTTTCGGGTCAGAGCATGGCGGAACAGACCGCGCAACCTGCCACACAGAACAGTCGCGACGCGATGATTATGCCCCCTGCGCACGATCAGTCCCCGTTCGATTTTAATCATATGGGTGCAGGCAGCGACAAGTCCGACGAATTAGGTGTGCCTTATTACAATCTGCGCAACCTGTAATTATATTGCCCCGCAACCGCGGGGCTTTTTTTAGCCCCTCACCGACGCAATTTTACGCAACCGAAAACCAAACACATTGATATACAGCCCAGCCATGATCAGTAGCGCGCCAAGTAGCTGTAATCCGCTAAGCGTTTCGTCCAGCAGTACGGCCGCACTCGCCAGACCGACAACCGGCACCAACAGCGATAGCGGCGCTACCCGCCAGGTCTCATAGCGTCCGAGTAACGAACCCCAGATGCCATAACCCACAATGGTCGCCACAAACGCCAGATACACCAGTGACAGAATGGTCGTCAAATCTATCGCCACCAGACTTTGGGTAATTTGCGCTGGACCATCGAGAAGTAATGAGGCCAGGAAGAACGGAACAATGGGGATTAACGCGCTCCATACCACCAACGACATAACGGCCGGACGCGATGTATGCTGCATGATTTTTTTGTTAAAAATATTGCCGCAGGCCCAGCTTAGCGCCGCCGCCAGCGTCAGCATAAAACCGAGCATGCCAACATGCTGACCGTTCAGACTGGCTTCAATCAGTACCAGCACACCAAATACCGCCAGCGCAATTCCTACCAGCTGTTTACCCTGCAGACGTTCGCCAAAGGCGAATGCCCCCAGAATGATGGTGAAAAACGCCTGAGCCTGTAATACCAGAGAAGCTAACCCGGCAGGCATACCGAATTTGATGGCGCTGAAGAGAAACGCGAACTGTCCAAAACTAATTGTCAGGCCGTAGCCGAGTAAAAGCGAAAGCGGAATTTTCGGGCGGGCAACAAAAAAAATCGCCGGGAACGCCACCAACAAAAAGCGTAACCCTGCCAACATCAACGGCGGCATATTGTGCAAACCCACTTTAATGACAACAAAGTTCAGTCCCCAAACCACAACGACCAGTAACGCCAATAACCCGTCTTTACGCGACATACCACCGCCCCTGCAAATATTAAATTTTTGTAAACAAGTTAAAGTAACGGAAATCGTTGTACCGTAACAGATCATTAATTCAGGTAGGCCACACAGGGCATTTTCGGACAACTTATTGGGTGTACATCACACTTTTAGCATGCTATTTGTTTCTGATATCTAAAAAAAACATAACAACATGCATTGTCGGGCAGGAAAATGAATATCTCTCTGAGAAGGTCCACTCTCGCGTTACTTGCGTCATCTTTGTTATTAACCATTGGTCGTGGCGCCACGCTGCCATTTATGACGATTTACCTCAGTCGACAGTATCAACTGAGCGTCGACCTGATCGGTTATGCGATGACGGTTGCACTGACCATAGGCGTCGTCTTCAGCCTTGGCTTTGGTATTCTGGCCGACAAGTTCGATAAAAAACGCTATATGTTGCTGGCTATCTGCGGCTTTGCCTCCGGCTTTATTGCTATTCCGCTGGTGCATAACGTCGTGATAGTGGTTTTGCTCTTTGCCCTGATCAACTGCGCCTACTCCGTCTTCGCCACGGTGCTGAAAGCCTGGTTTGCCGATAACTTGTCTGCGACCAACAAAACGAAAATTTTCTCACTTAACTATACCGTGCTGAACATCGGCTGGACCGTTGGTCCGCCGCTGGGCACGCTGCTGGTTATGCAAAGCATTAACCTGCCGTTCTGGCTGGCTGCCGCCTGTTCTGCGCTACCTCTGGTGTTTATCCAGACGTGGGTAAAACGTTCACCGGCAACCGCAGAAGGTGTAAATGCCGCTGTTTGGTCCCCTTCAGTACTGCTGCGCGACAGAGCATTATTCTGGTTTACGCTGTCAGCATTTTTGGCATCATTCGTTGGCGGCGCCTTTGCATCCTGTATTTCGCAATACGTTATGGTGGTTGCAAACGGCGATTTTGCCGAGAAAGTGGTGGCAGTCGTCCTGCCCGTCAACGCCGCCATCGTAGTATCACTGCAATACGCACTTGGTCGCAGGCTCACCGCCACGAATATCCGCCCGTTAATGACATTGGGTACAGTCTTCTTTGTCGTTGGCCTGGTTGGTTTCGCTTTCTCCGGCAACAGTCTGTTGTTATGGGGAATTTCTGCTGCCTTTTTCACTATCGGCGAAGTCATCTACGCGCCGGGTGAATACATGCTTATCGACAACATCGCGCCAGCAGGTATGAAAGCCAGCTATTTTTCCGCCCAGTCGTTAGGCTGGCTTGGCGCAGCGGTTAACCCATTAGTCAGCGGCGTCATTTTAACCACATTGCCACCATGGTCGCTGTTTGTGGCGCTGATAGTGGCGATCGTTCTTGCCTGGGCGCTAATGATAAAAGGCATGCGCGCCAAACCCTGGGGCCAGACGGCGGTCTGCTAGTTATTATGTTCGCGACAGAGCCACAGTCGCTCTGTCGCATACCTCAGATAGCAACCAGTCCCCGAACGCCCTCGGACTCCATATTTTTACCGTCGCCGCTTTGAATAATGCTGCCCCGCGACATCAACAGGTATTTGTCGGCGAGCTGTTCGGCAAAATCATAGAACTGCTCCACCAGTAAAATGGCCATGTCACCGCGATGCGCCAGTTGAGAAATCACCTGACCAATCTCTTTAATCACCGACGGCTGGATCCCCTCGGTAGGCTCATCAAGGATCAATAATTGTGGGCGACTTGCCAGTGCTCGTCCAATCGCCAGTTGCTGCTGCTGCCCGCCGGACAAATCTCCGCCCCGCCGATGCTTCATTTCCTGTAAAACCGGAAAGAGCGCGTAAATATCATCCGGCACATGTCGGGCCTCCGGTGCTGAAAAACGGGAAAGGCCGAGCAGCAGATTCTCTTCTACCGTCAAACGCGGAAAAATATCACGCCCCTGCGGGACATACGCCACACCGGCCCTGACCCGCTGATGCGGCTTCCATTGAGTGACATTTTTCTCCTGCCAGAGCACGCTTCCGCTGCGGGCCGGAATAAGCCCCATCAGACACTTAAGTAGCGTTGTTTTCCCCACGCCGTTACGCCCCAGCAGACATGTCACCTCACCGATACGCGCTTCAAAGTTCACCCCGCGCAGAATATGACTGCCGCCATAATATTGATTCAGTTCTTTCACCTGCAGCATCTGCACTCCTTAACGCCCGAGATAAACTTCAATAACCTGCTCGTTGGCCTGCACTTCACGCAGACTCCCCTGAGCCAATACTTGCCCCTGGTGTAATACCGTGACGCGATCGGCGATGGTTTCAACAAATCCCATATCGTGCTCAACAACCATCAAAGAGTGCTTACCGGCAAGCTGGCGAAACAGCTCCGCCGTGTATTCCGTTTCCGCATCCGTCATCCCCGCCGCGGGTTCATCCAGTAGCAGTAAATGCGGCTCCTGTACCAGCAGCATGCCAATTTCGAGAAACTGTTTTTGCCCATGCGAAAGCAGACCGGCGCGGCGGGCCCGCTTATTACCCAGCCGCAACAGCGCCAGTGCTTCATCAATACGATCCCGTTGTTCGCCTGAGAGTCGTGCCCGTAGAGAACCCCAGACAGATTTATCATTTTTCAGCGCCAGCTCCAGGTTCTCTTCCAGCGTTAATGCTTCAAATACCGTGGGCTTTTGAAATTTCCGTCCAATCCCCTGACGTGCAATGGCAATGGGATCCAGCGTCGTTAAGTCGGTCGACTGATCGTATATCGCACGACCACTTTGCGGCCTGGTTTTGCCGGTAATGACATCCATTAACGTCGTTTTTCCGGCGCCGTTGGGCCCGATGATGCAACGCAGTTCCCCAACCCCAATATTGAGCGTGAGATCGGTTAGCGCCTGAAAGCCATCGAAGTTAACGTTAATTTTTTCCAGCTGTAGCACCGGATCAGTCTGGTTGCGAAACCGATCCCCCGGCATCTGGCGAGTAAATAGCCCTTCATCTGGCTGCATTATTTGTCTCCCTTGCGAAACAGACCAATTACACCTCGGGGTAAAAACAGCGTAACGCCAATAAAGATCAGGCCAAGAAACAGTTGCCAGTATTCCGGCATGATGACGGTAAACAGGCTTTTCGCGCCATTCACCAACACGGCGCCGAATACCGGGCCGATCAGGGTTCCACGTCCGCCGAGGGCAACCCAAATCGCCGCTTCAATCGAGTTGGTCGGCGACATTTCGCTGGGGTTAATGATCCCCACCTGCGGAACATACAGCGCTCCTGCCAGGCCGCACAGTACAGCGGAAAGCGTCCACACCAGTAACTTGAAACCTTTCGGATCGTAACCACAGAACATCAGACGGTTCTCTGCATCGCGCACGGCAGTCAGAATACGGCCGAACTTACTGCGGGCCAGCGCCAGTCCCAGCCATAATGCCAGCACCAGCAGCATGACCGTCGCCAGAAACAGCGCGATACGGGTTGAGGTGGCGGTTACCGGGAATCCCAGAATGGTGGTAAAGCCGGTAAAACCGTTATTTCCCCCAAAACCCGTTTCGTTGCGAAAAAACAGCAGCATTCCTGCGAAAGTCAGGGCCTGGGTCATGATGGAGAAATAGACCCCTTTGATTTTTGACCGAAAGGCAAACCAACCAAATACCAGTGCCAGCAGGCCAGGAACCAGAACGACCAGCAGTAGCGCCCAGATAAAATGTTGCGTCCCCCACCAAAACCACGGCAGCTCGCTCCACGACAGGAATGACATGAAGGCCGGTAATCCTTCGCCAGAGGCCTGGCGCATCAGGTACATTCCCATCGCATACCCTCCCAGCGCAAAGAAAATACCGTGTCCCAGCGAGAGCATGCCGGCATAGCCCCACACCAGATCCAGCGCGACCGCCACAATGGCATAACAGAGAATTTTTCCGGCCAGCGTTAGCGTCCACACTGATATAGCCAGCGGATGGTCCGCAGGTAACAGCGCAAGAAACGGCAGAATAATCAACGCCAGCAGCAACCCCAGCCCCAGGATGCGCGTCGCGCGTGGCGCTTTACGCGCCAGCGTTAATGTCATTGGCATCGTCATCAGTCAATAACCCTCCCTTTTAGTGCGAACAGCCCCTGCGGACGTTTCTGAATAAACAGAATAATCAGCACCAGAATCATGATTTTGCCTAGAACTGCCCCCACCTGAGGCTCCAGAATTTTATTGAAGATCCCCAGTCCAAACGCCGCGGCCACGCTCCCGGCGAGTTGTCCCACGCCGCCCAGCACCACAACCAGAAACGAATCGATAATGTAGCTTTGCCCCAATTCGGGTCCTACGTTGCCCAACTGCGAGAGCGCTACGCCCCCCAGCCCGGCAATGCCTGAACCAAGGCCAAAGGCCAGCATATCGACGCGTCCGGTAGGTACGCCGCAGCAGGCCGCCATATTGCGATTTTGCGTCACGGCACGTACGCGCAGCCCCAGACGCGTTTTATTCAACAACAGCCAGGTGAAAAACAGCACCAGAATGGCAAAGCCAAGCACCACAATTCGGTTCCACGGTAAAATCAGATTGGCATAAACCTGAATCCCCCCTGAAAGCCATGCCGGATTGGCGACTTCCAGGTTTTGCGCGCCGAAGGACATACGCACCAACTGGATGAGCATCAGGCTGATCCCCCAGGTCGCCAGCAGCGTTTCGAGAGGACGCCCGTATAAATGGCGGATCACCCCGCGCTCAAGCAGCATTCCCACCGCCGCGGTAAGTAAAAAGGCAACCGGCAGCGCAATAACCGGATACCAGGCTAGCCATTGCGGGAAAAACTGGCTCATCAGTTGTTGTACCATCCAGGTACAGTAAGCCCCGAGCATTAACATCTCGCCATGCGCCATATTAATGACACCAAGTAATCCATAGGTTATAGCCAGACCCAATGCCGCCAGCAGCAAAATAGAACCCAGCGATAGCCCCATAAAGGCCTGTCCAAGAAGGTCCCCAACCTTCATACGATGTGCGATGGAATTCAGGCTTTCGCCAGCGGCAGCACGCACGCGGGTATCGGGTTCATGTTCATCCCGGGTGAATGGTTGCAGGCGCGCCTGAGTTTCAGGATCATTTGACGCCCCTAATAGTTCGATTGCCTGACGTCTGACCTCCGGCGAGGAACTGTTCAGCTGCAGATTTGCCAGTGCAATAGCCAGCGCGGATTTCACATCACCATTTGACTCCTGAGCCAGTCGTTGCTGTAAAAACGGCAGCATACCCGGCTGTGCCTCACGCTGTAATGTACGAGCTGCCTCTAACCTTAATGTGACACTGTCATTTAAAAGCTGATGAACGGCCTGCGTTCCGGCAACCAGATTGCGCAGGCGGTTAGTCAGGCGAATTTTTTTTAGCTCGCCGTTTGGGGTTGTCGCTGTTCCTAACGGCTGTGCGTGCGAGCCGTTCATGATGAAGGTATTTTTCGCGTTATCAGTCAGCAGAT
This sequence comes from Citrobacter sp. Cf116, assembly GCF_030336505.1. Classification (NCBI taxonomy): domain Bacteria; kingdom Pseudomonadati; phylum Pseudomonadota; class Gammaproteobacteria; order Enterobacterales; family Enterobacteriaceae; genus Citrobacter; species Citrobacter sp. Cf116. The sequence continues at coordinate 443,458 of NZ_JAOWEQ010000037.1, forward strand.
TCTCCTCGCGCAACGCGCTGAGCAGCGGGATGCGCTGAACATCGGGATTCACCGCCCATTGTTCAAGCAAGGCGGCCTGCTGAGTTCGATTTGCGGCTGTAAAAGTATCGGCATCTGATGCCTGCGCTATCCACGGCAAAAACCACGTCAGCAACAACACACCACGAATAAAGCGCATAACTTTCATGAGCATTCTCCAAAGCGTTACCCTCCCGCAGGAGGGCACACGATCAGTTGCTGGCGGTTTTAACAGGCTGTTCAGATTTTTTATCATTACCAGCGATGTACGGACTCCATGGCTGGGCGCGGACCGGCTCATCGGTTTGCCATACCACGTTAAACTGGCCATTGCCCTCAATCTCGCCAATCATGACGGGTTTATGCAGGTGATGGTTGGTCGCATCCATGGTCAGGGTAAAGCCTGATGGCGCAGCGAAGGATTGCCCCGCCATTGCAGCGCGAACTTTATCCACATCGGTCGTTCCGGCTTTTTCTACCGCCTGCGCCCACATATGGAGGCCAACATACGTAGCTTCCATGGGGTCGTTTGTCACCACCGATTCAGCATTTGGTAATTTGTGCGCTTTGGCATACGCCCGGTAATCCGCGACAAACTTCTTGTTGGCAGCGTTATCGACGGACTCAAAGTAGTTCCAGGCTGCAAGGTTGCCCACCAGCGGTTTGGTATCAATACCGCGTAACTCCTCCTCACCCACGGAGAATGCCACCACAGGAACATCGGTGGCTTTCAGGCCCTGGTTGGCCAACTCTTTATAGAATGGAACGTTAGAATCGCCGTTGATGGTTGATACCACCGCCGTTTTCCCCCCTGCGGCGAATTTTTTAATACTGGCGACAATGGTCTGGTAATCGCTGTGTCCGAATGGGGTGTACACCTCTTCGATGTCTTTATCGGCAACTCCTTTTGAGTGCAAAAAGGCGCGTAAAATTTTGTTGGTCGTGCGTGGATAAACATAATCCGTGCCCAGCAGGAAGAAGCGTTTCGCGCTGCCGCCGTCCTCACTCATCAGATACTCAACTGCCGGGATCGCCTGCTGGTTGGGGGCTGCGCCGGTATAGAAGACGTTAGGCGACATCTCCTCACCTTCATATTGCACTGGGTAAAACAGCAGACCGTTCAATTCTTCAAATACTGGTAGAACCGATTTACGCGAAACCGATGTCCAGCAGCCAAAAACTGCCGCTACCTTATCCTGACTCAGCAACTGCCTTGCTTTTTCAGCAAATAACGGCCAGTTCGAGGCCGGGTCAACCACCACCGGTTCCAGCTTTTTACCCAACACACCGCCCTGAGCATTAATTTCATCGATGGTCATCAACGCCACATCTTTTAGCGGCGTTTCGGATATGGCCATCGTGCCGGATAAAGAATGCATGATGCCAACCTTGATGGTGTCGGCTGCCTGAACGCTAAAACTCACGCCCATTGCTACAACAGAGGCAGAAAGTGCAAAAGCTTTTAAAAATGTACGACGCTGCATAGTTTCACTCCTGAAATTAAACTTGCTGAAAGCTCCGGTGCAGCCGGGCAGACAAAACGGTGCAAATTAAAGGTGTTCAGAAGTGATAAGGCAAAAACGATGCCAGATATTAAAACATCATATAAAATCAACAGATTAGCATCTCGCGCACAAAAATCAGTATTACATTTTCCCGCCAAACGGGTTAAGCAAACGAAAAATTGAACCACCATGAGACAACCCTGCATTATAAACGTGCAACAATTTGTGTCAGCAGCACACTGTCATAACAGCGTCTCAGGTTTTAAAAACGGGGTTATTTGTGCGCAGATAAATGTGTCTCGTCACTATTATTTATTTTATTCGACGTGATCATGTCAAAAATTTACTTTTCAGCCGAAATAATCACACAGTTCAGTCTTTGTTTAAGATTGAATTGCTACTATAGTCATAAGCGAGGTGAACTTAAGGTAAGAGAGGAAACTCACAGATAAAGGAGCATTTACTATGCTGGGTAATATGAATATTTTTATGGCTGTTCTGGGAATTATTTTATTTTCAGGCTTCCTGGCCGCGTATTTTAGCCACAGATGGGATGATTAATGAACGGAGATAGTCCTGAACCGACCCGGCCCCTTGTTGCGTAACTGCACAAGGGGCCATTTTTTTACCTGCATTGCCCTTCTGACACCTTTTCCCTGATTAGCAGATAAAAAAAACCGCCGGTTAAACCAGCGGTAAATGCTTGCATGGATAGATTTGTGTTTTGCTTTTATACGCTATCAGGCAATTCCCTGCGAAGATAACGGATAGTCAGCTAACCTATCATCGACAACCCCAATGAAAGTTAAACGAAACGCAACTACCTCAAACCGTTTTTCGAAAACTCACTCACTGATGGGATGCGAGGTCCCGTCATTGGTGTCCACCAACGTGATCCGCTCATTTTCATCCATAAACATGCAGCGATTCCTGCCGGTCTGTTTCCCCTGATACATCGCCCTGTCAGCCCGACCAAGCGCGGTGTCCAGCGTTTCACCCGGCTGGACTCGGGTTATGCCTGCCGTCACCGTGATACCGATCTCTCCATCAGTGTAGGGAATTTTTTTCTGCCCAATCAGACGACAAAGTCGAAAACCCGCCTGGCATGCCTGCTCGTCCGTTTTTGTTCTGATGATGATAATGAACTCTTCTCCACCGTAGCGGTACGCCACCTCATCATATCGCGTCCATGACAATAAATTTGATGCCAGAACCCGTAATACCAAGTCACCAACCAAATGGCCATAGGTATCGTTAACGTATTTAAAACGATCGATATCTAACAACAATATATAGAGATTAAGCGGTTCGGCATCGAGCAACTGCCGATCAAAAGACTCATCGAGCATTCTTCTGCCGGGCAAACCTGTTAATACATCGATATTACTGCGGATATTCAATAAATATATTTTGTAGTCCATTACAGATGAGGTAAATGCCAGCAGCGCGTCCTGGAAACTGTCGAAATGCCATGGATGGCTACGTTTCTCCACTATAGCCAATAGCAACTCCTTGCCTAATAAATGCATCTTTTCGTGGGTGGCATTTATCTTGCTTACGTAACTACAATCATCCTCATTGTACCGCGATTGATTATTAAGCCACTGTCCAAATCGACAAACACAATGCGAATGTTCACCCATAATATCCGGCTGAGTAACATCTGAAGACACCACGCAGCGGAACATTGTCACTAACCATTTGTAGTGGGCATCAATGGACTTGTTCAACTCAATCAAAATTGCATCTATTTCCTTCGTATTTCTCATCATTGCAGTCTCCCTCCCTGTGCGAGCACTTCTGATGCAGATATTTTAACGACCAAAAAGAAAATTTATGTAATCTTTTTTATAGTTATCAATGCGTCAGAGACAGAACGCTCTATGCAAAGCCCTCCGTAGAGGGCTTATTTTTCTTATCACGGTAGCAACTGATGCTGATGCCCAGATTAATGCTTATTTGCCAACTGAACCACTTTCATTCGTATTTGAGTTTCTCCAGCTACCTTTTTTATCCGTCTTCAGGATGATATGTAATCCGTCCTCAAATACGTTCAGGTCTTCCGCAGTTACAAAATGCTCTTTAGCCTTATGGCCATTTAACAAGACCGCCCCATCTTTTTTAACAACCAACTGATTAACGCGTTGACCGTTTGGCATAAATACCCCGTAACTACCAACAAAAGGCGCATAGCGTCTGGTTGCTTCCTGGGTCGCGGTTTCCAGTTTAAAACCACGGGCGGAGTTCTGCGCTTTAGTTTTAGTTACATCACAGCCACGCAGCTCAGATTCCTGTGTGCACCCGCTACGCTCCAACTGCGCGCGGTAGCTTGCGCTAATCGCATACGCTGGCGATGTAGTCACGGTAGCCAAAACTGCCAGAGAGATTAAAACCTTATTCATAGTATTCCCATTATCATCATTGCGCCCCACCCGGAAGGTAAAGCAAATAGCGAAAAGATTGTCCCAGCAAGATTATTTATTCATCAAGCCGCAACAGAAAAGCAAAACATGATTAATAAAGCATCATTAACATATATTAATATTGCGCATAGCTTTAGCTACCACTCTATTTCAAATAGTAAATAAGTGGTTATTTGTGGAGTTACCAGAAATATCCTGATGACTTTTTTATCTTTCATAAATTGAGATGTCAGCGCAGCGCAATTAATAAAGAAAATTGTTTATTTCAGTAAGTTAATAAGTATTTACCAAGCCTGCTCCAGTATCAAAGGGCTAATATTTAACACAGACAGCAACAAAATAGCACTTATTTTTATATGCTTTTTTGGACATTTAAACATAACGCCCTTGCCGTTCGCGCTTATTTTTGGCGATATTCTGGAGAGTGATTCTGGAAAAACCGGGCATCACGCCCGGTTCAACATTCTGGCTAATTATGTCTTACGCGCTCAAACCACGATGTTCCAGCATCGACTCCATTCGTGGTTCGCGTCCGCTCCACTGGCGATAGAGTTCAGCTAAATCAGTGCTATTTCCGCGTGACAAAATCGCTTCGCGGAATTTCTGCCCGTTTTCACGGGTTAATCCGCCCTGCTCTACAAACCACTGATAGCCGTCATCGGCCAGCATTTGCGTCCACAGATAGGCGTAATAACCCGCGGCATAACCGCCGCCGAAGATATGGGCAAAATAGCTGCTGCGATAACGTGGTGGCACGGCCTTGAGATCCAAACCTTCTGCTGCCAGCGCCTGCTGTTCAAATTGATCGACCGAAAGAGATAACGCGCTATTTTCCAGACCGTGCCAGCGCATATCCAGCAATGCAGCACTGAGCAGTTCGGTCATGTCGTAACCTTTGTTAAACAGGCTGGCCTGCTGCATTTTATCTCGCAACGCCTGCGGCATTTGCTCCCCGGTAACAACATGACGAGCAAAACGGGCAAAGACCTGCGGATGACTCGCCCAGTGTTCGTTAATCTGCGAAGGAAATTCAACAAAATCACGCGGAGTGTTGGTCCCTGAAAGCGTGGCGTAACGCTGAGTGGCGAACAGACCGTGCAACGTGTGGCCAAATTCATGAAATAACGTAATAACATCATCCCACAATAACAATGCAGGCTGACCTTTTGCCGGTTTTTGATAATTACACACGTTGTAAATAACCGGCCGGGTTTCATTGAGTTGCGATTGCTCAACAAAATTGCCCATCCAGGCACCACCGCTTTTCGATTCCCGGGCAAAGAAATCGCCGTAAAATAACGCCAGACCTACACCATCGTGATCAAATATTTCCCATACCCTAACATCCGGGTGATAAACAGGAATGTCGAACCGTTCTATAAATTTTATGCCAAAGAGTTGATTGGCCGTCCAGAAAACGCCTTCGTTCAGCACCGTATCAAGGGCAAAGTAAGGTTTGAGCTGCGCCTCATCCAGAGCATATTTCTCACGACGAACCTGCTCAGCATAAAATGCCCAGTCCCAAGCCTCGACGTTAAATTGCCCCTTTTCGTGATTGATAACATTCTGGATTTCGGCCTGTTCATCTAATGCCCGAGCTCGCGCAGCAGGAACAATCGCCCGCATGAAAGTCAGTGCAGCTTCCGGTGTTTTTGCCATCTGGTCGGCAATTTTCCATGCAGCGTAATTGGCAAAACCGAGTAGTTTCGCCTGCTGCATCCGGATCTCGACCAGTCGCTGAATAATAGCCCGAGTATCGTTAGCGTCATTGTTTTCTGCTCTCGTCCATGCGCGGGTGAACAGACTTTCACGGGTATGGCGATCGCGTAACGCCGCAAGCGCTGGTTGCTGAGTCGTGTTCAATAACGGGATAACCCAACGCGCGTCGAGCCCTTTCTCCCTTGCAGCTTCAGCGGCAACGGCAATTTCCTCAGCGCTGAGTCCCTCCAGATAACGTGCATCATCCACGACCAGAGCACCGGACTTGTTCGCTGCCAGCAGCCGTTGGTTAAACTGGCTGGTCAGCGTGGCGGACTCTGTATTGAGCGCTTTAAGGTTCGCTTTATCAGTCTCATTCAGACATGCGCCGGCCAGTACAAAACGCTGGTGGATGACCTCCAGCAAGCGTAATGATTCACTTTCCAGCCTCAGAGAACCTCTCCGTTGCCAGACAGCGTCAACGCGCGAGAAGAGTGCTTCATTGAGATAGATATCATTGGCAAGGCTCGCCAGTTCTGCGGAAAACTCTTCGTCAAGGTGCTGTAGTTCATCGTTGGTGTGCGCCGCCGTCATCGCGAAGAAAACGCTGGTTACGCGTGTCAGCAAAGCGCCGCTTTGCTCAAGCGCCAGCAACGTATTGGCAAAATCAGGGGCTTGCGGGTTTTGCACAATCGCCTCGATCTCTGCACGTTTTTGCCGCACGCCTTCATCGAACGCTGGGCGATAGTGCTGCACCTCTATCTGATCAAACTGCGGGGCCTGATACGGCAACGTGCTGTGACTTAAAAAAGGATTCGTTAACAACATCTTTCACTCCTGAAAACGATTTGTTTACCAGAGTAGACTTCCCAGGATTCAACCGCAATCGCGTTACGCAGGAATAGCTCTGAACGGAAATGACGTGCTATGGTAGTACTACATAAAAAGCGTTGAGGAACAGTGAGATGATCGTTTTAGTAACCGGAGCAACCGCAGGTTTTGGTGAGTGCATTACGCGTCGTTTTATTGAGAATGGGCATAAAGTTATTGCCACCGGACGCCGCCAGGAGCGCCTGCAGGAACTGAAAGAGGAATTGGGTGACCGCCTCTATACCGCGCAACTGGACGTACGTAATCGTGCATCAATTGAAGAGATGCTGGACGCCCTCCCTGCTGAATGGCGCAATATTGATGTTCTGGTCAACAACGCAGGTCTGGCGCTGGGCCTTGAGCCTGCCCATAAGGCCAGCGTTGAAGACTGGGAAAATATGATCGACACCAACAACAAGGGGCTGGTTTATATGACCCGTGCCGTTCTGCCAGGCATGGTTGAACGCAACCGCGGTCATATTATCAATATCGGTTCTACAGCGGGCAGTTGGCCATACGCTGGCGGTAACGTCTACGGTGCGACCAAAGCATTTGTTCGCCAGTTTAGCCTGAATTTACGTACTGATTTACACGGCACTGCCATTCGCGTTACCGACATCGAACCGGGTCTGGTTGGCGGTACGGAATTCTCTAATGTCCGTTTCAAAGGTGATGATGCCAAAGCTGAAAAAGCCTACGAAAATACCACGGCGCTGACCCCGCAAGATGTCACAGAGGCGGTATGGTGGGTGGCTTCTTTACCGACTCATGTCAATATCAACACCCTTGAAATGATGCCTGTCACACAGTCTTTTGCCGGGCTGAGTATTCATCGGGGCTAATTTCTCTACCCGGCCTTGCGCCGGGTATAGATAGCCTAAAAGAAGTGATAAAATAACCGGGTTAACTCTCTAAAAAGTAAGAATGAATGACCGTAGAAACGCAGCTCAACCCTACACAGCCAGTAAATCAACAGATTTACCGTATTCTTCGCCGTGATATCGTGCATTGTCTGATAGCACCCGGTACACCGCTGTCTGAGAAAGAGGTTTCCGTACGCTTTAATGTGTCACGCCAGCCGGTACGAGAAGCATTCATCAAACTGGCAGAAAACGGTCTGATTCAGATCCGCCCACAGCGTGGCAGCTATGTGAACAAGATTTCGCTGTCGCAGGTGCAAAATGGTTGTTTTGTCCGCCAGGCGATTGAATGTGCCGTGGTACGCCGCGCCGCATCGCTGATCAACGACCAACAGTGCTATCAGCTTGAACAAAATTTGCATCAGCAGCGCATCGCAATTGACCGAAAACAGATCAATGATTTCTTCCAGCTTGATGATGAGTTTCATCAGAAACTGGCTTTAATCGCCGAGTGCCAACTCGCCTGGGATACCGTTGAGAATATAAAGGCTACAATTGACCGAGTTCGTTATATGAGCCTGGATCATATTTCCCCGCCTGAAATGCTGTTACGCCAGCATCACGATATCTTTGCCGCCCTTGAGAAACATGATGGCGATGCGGTCGAGCGCGCAATGATGCTCCATCTCCAGGAAATTGGTGAGTCCGTTCAGCTTATTCGTCAGGAAAATAGCGACTGGTTCAGCGAAGATTAATACTACGCTCGCCTCACACCGGGGTGAGTTTCTCCTGCGTTTTCCCCTCTCCTGCATAACTGCATAAAAAAAGCTGTGATTTTGATCGAAAACAAAAAAAATCCTTAACGAGAAGCGTATTTATATTGCGCCCGTTACGTGGGACTAAAAGCCCACGGGCTTTGACGGTAAGTTGGAAAGGAGAAAACACCATGAAAACATACGATCGTAACCGTAACGCAATCACCACTGGCAGCCGCGTCATGATCAGCGACACCGGGCTCACAGGCCGTATTACAGCGATAGATACCGATGGCCTGACCGCTGAGCAGATTCGCCGCGGAAAAACAGTGGAAATCGAAGGGTGTGAAGGCAAATATGCCCCCCTCGAGCTGATTCGTTTAGGCATGAACTAATTGGTGTGAATGCCAGAAAACACAGCGCCATCTGGCCCGTTGAAAGCCAGATGGCGACATAAAACATAATCTTCGTTACTTCAGTTTTGCTGCATACTTCGCAACCGTCGCCTTCGCCCCTTCAGCCAGTAAAGCAAGATATGCTTGTGTAACCTGGTTTTTGAACAATTCAACCTGCGGCAGTTCACGACCAAAGATAGCATCGATCGCCAGCAGCGCCCGAACGCGCTCTTCGCCCTCGTTACTGCTACGCACCGCATTCTGGATCACGGGCAACAGCGGATCGCTAATTTCAATCGCCTGGCCCTGCTCATCCACACCGCCGACGTAGCGCATCCAGCCCGCCACGCCCAGCGCCAGTAAATCAAAGTGACTGCCGTTTACAATGTGCCAACGAACGGAATCAAGCATACGCTGCGGCAATTTCTGGCTTCCGTCCATAGCAATCTGCCAGGTACGATGACGCAGTGCCGGGTTGCTGTAACGCTCAATTAACAGATCGGCATAACGTTGTAGATCAACACCTTTTACTTTCAGCGTGGGTGCTTGTTCCTGCAACATCAGCGCACGAGCAGCAAGACGATAGTTTTCATCGTCCATACAATCATTAATGTGTTGATAACCGGCCAGATAACCAAGATAAGCCAGGAAAGAGTGGCTGCCGTTGAGCATACGCAGTTTCATCTCTTCAAACGGAATGACATCTGCCACCAGCTCCGCTCCTACCTTCTCCCATTCAGGGCGACCGGAAACAAAGTTATCTTCGATAACCCACTGACGGAAAGGCTCACATGCCACACCTGCCGGGTCGCGTACGCCAGTGATGTGTTCAATTTTGTCCAGAGTCTCTGGGGTAACTGCCGGGACAATTCGGTCAACCATAGTCGACGGGAACGTCACATGTTGTTCGATCCACGCAGCCAGTTCTTCATCCACCGCTCTGGCATACGCGGTGACAACATTACGCATTACATGACCGTTTTCAGGCATGTTGTCGCAGGACATCACAGTAAAGGCGGCTAAACCTGCCGCTTTGCGGCGTGCCAAAGCCTCAACCACTACGCCTGGCGCAGTTTTTGGCTGTTTTGGGTTTTGCAGATCGGCGGCAATCATTGGATTGTCTAACATCAGTTCACCGGTCGCCGGAGAATGGCAGTATCCTTTCTCCGTTATGGTCAGAGAAACGATCGCGACCTGTGGTTCACACATCGCTGCCAGTACGCTTTCCAGACCATCAACCTGTGCATGCAATGCATTTTTCACCACGCCCACGACTCTCGCAGTCCAGGCATCAGCAGACATCTCTGCAACGGTATACAGATTATCTTGATGTTTCAGATCGAAAATCTGCTGCTCGCCGCCAATCAGATTCACTTCGCAGTAGCCCCAGTCACTGCCGTGGTCTGCAGCCAAAATGTCAGCGTAAACCCCCTGATGTGCGCGGTGAAACGCGCCAAACCCCAGATGAACAATACGCGGAACCAGTTTTGTACGATCGTAGTCAGGAAGTGCAGCCTTTGCCGCTAAGAGCTTGTTTTGCATGGTATGGCCTACTTATAAATGAAATCAGGACTGTTCCAGAGTAACGCCTGTATGGTTGTATGTTTTGATTTGCATTAAGCTTTTTATGATTGGTATGACATCATATAAAGCTGTGTAATAGCATGGGCAGCGTATGAGACATCCGTCCATGCTAGTGTCTGGTATCAGTTTGTCTGAGTCACCGAGCAACGAACCTTCTCGGCTTTATTCACCTCGGCAGCATCCTCAAGTACGCTCAGGTCGCGATCTTTCACTTCTGGCATCAGCAACGCGGAAATCAGACCGATCAGTGAGTAGGCGATGACCATCACCAGAATTGGCCACCAGGAATTGGTCATGTTGCAGAAAATACCCGCCAGAACCGGACCAAAACCAACGGCAACTAACCCGCCCGCCTCTTTTGAAATCGCCATTCGCGTAAACCGGTTACGGGCACCGAACATTTCCGCCATAGTAATATTTTCGAGAGCAAATAATCCCAATACGGCAAAGTTATGAATAACAATCAGTGCCGTCATAATGATACCCGGGCTATACGTTTTATCCACTACAATTGACAACATCGGGTAAGCCAAAATAATTGCCGAGATATTCAGGATAATATAAGGCAAACGACGACCAAATTTATCAGACAACCAGCCAAGCAACGGTATTGTAATAAAGCCCAGTACCGAACTGATCATTAAGGCATCAGTGGGGATAGATTTATCAAATAACAGCGTTTGCACTAAATAACCGGCAAGGAAGGTTTGGATTAACCCTGAGTTACCCGCCTGTCCAAAACGTAGGCCGGTTGCCAACCAGAAAGATTTACTGGTAAACATCGCCCCCAGCGTGTTTTCTGACGAATTATTTAATGCCGGAGCGTTTTCTTCATCATTCACTTTCTCAAATACCGGGCTTTCTTTGAGATTCATACGTAACCAGATGGCAAAGATCATCACCACGACACTCGCCAGGAACGGAATACGCCAACCCCAGGCTAATAACTCCTCACGGTCGAGAGCAAAGAACATCACTGCCCAGATGGCCGTTGCGCTAAGGGTTCCACAGTTGGTTCCCATGGCAACAAGTGAGGAAATAATGCCACGTTTACCTTTTGGCGCGTACTCAGCAAGCATCGTGCCTGCGCCGGAGATTTCAGCCCCTGCACCAAGCCCTTGCACGATACGCAGCGTCACCAGCAGAACAGGCGCAAAGATACCAATTTGTGCATATGTTGGCAGCACGCCAATTAAGGTCGTACAAATTCCCATCATGGTGATGGTAATAAACAGCACTTTTTTACGCCCAATGCTGTCACCCATTTTGCCAAATATAAATGCGCCAACGATACGAGCAATATATCCTGCACCGTATGTACCCATCGCTAAAATAAGCGCCATGGCGGCAGACTGTTCCGGGAAAAATATTTCATGGAATACCAGTGCGGCACCCAGAGAATATAACTGAAAATCCATAAATTCGAGCGCAGTACCCAACCATCCGGATACGGCAGCTCTGACCAGATCTTTCGTGGACCTTTCGTGTTTTTCTTGATTCATATTGGCTATCTCTAAGAGGTAAGATGCGTACCACTTACTCGCAGTTTTTATATTATTCAGTGAATGTGAGTAAGACTTTGCAGCAGTGCTGCTGATCTTTCTCAAACAATTCAATTGCGTCTGTAACGTGGTGATAGTCAAAAGTGTGAGTAATAAGTTGATTAGGATCGATGAGTCCATTGACCAACCAGTCAATCACAACCGGGAATTTGTTCGCATTTAATCTTGAGGAATAAATGGACAGTTCTTTACCGGTAATACCTTGTTGAATAATCTGACAAGGATCGCTGGAGAAGCCCATCAGAACAATTCGCGCGGCTGGCGATGCCAGCGTGATAGCCTCCTGTAAAATGGATGGATGGCAAGCTGCATCCACGATGATGGTCGGTTTTAGCCCGTTTTCTACCAGAAACTCTTGCAACGAGTGCTGACTATTATTGATGGCCCAGTCTGCACCACACTGCTTCGCCATGGCCAGGCGTTCATCGATTCTGTCAGCAATCACTACGGTTTTAACCTTATAGACACGCTTAAGCGCCTGTACAGTGGTCAGTCCCATAGGCCCTGCGCCATAAATCAGCGCAATATCGTTTTCTGTAGGATTAATTTGCCCGGTTACATTTGCGGCGATGGTAAATGGTTCGACCATAACGGCATGCTCATCCGGCACAGTATCGGGGATCGTCCAGGCGTTTTTCGCCGGCACGACAGCGTACTCGCTGAAACCGCCATCGCGATGTACGCCCAGCACCACCAGCGATGTACAAACGTTAGGTTTACCAATGGAACAAGGATAACAATGTCCACAGCTGATGACCGGATCAACGGACACCCGCTCGCCTATTCGCGAATGGTCAACGCCGTCACCTACCGCCTCGATCACACCATAAAACTCGTGGCCAATCACGCGCGGGTATTGTGCAAATGGATTATGACCGCGGTAAATATGGCTGTCTGAACCACAAATTCCCGCCAGTTTCACTTTTACCCTGACCTCACCTGCTGAGGGTTCTGGCACCGGTCGTTCGGCGATAATCAGCGTATTCGGTTTTTCAATCACGATACTTTTCATAGCAAATCACTCCTTACCAGTTCCACAGCGTGCCATCTTCCAGGCGAGCAACAGGCAGATATGCAGGGTCATACGGATATTTCGCCGCCAGTTTTTCGTCAAACTCGATCCCAAGGCCGGGTTTGTCTCCTGGGTGCATATAGCCGTTATCAAAGGTCCAGTTATGTGGGAATACTTCCAGCATCTGCTCGGAATAGCCCATATATTCCTGTACGCCGAAGTTCGGCACCCACAGATCAAAATGCAGCGCGGCGGCCATGCACACAGGCGATAGATCGGAAGGTCCATGTGAACCGGTACGTACCTGATACAGCGACGCGAAATCAGCAATCCGGCGCATACCGGTGATACCACCTGCATGGGTGATGGTGGTGCGGATATAGTCGATCAATTGTTCTTCGATCAGCTGTTTGCAGTCCCAGATGCTATTGAACACTTCCCCTACCGCAATCGGCGTGACGGTATGCTGGCGGATCAGGCGGAAGCACTCCTGGTTTTCAGCTGGGGTTGGGTCTTCCATCCAGAACAGACGATATTGCTCAATGCTTTTGCCAAAACGGGCCGCTTCAATTGGCGTCAGACGGTGATGCATGTCGTGCAGGAGATGTTCGTTGAAACCGAATTTATCGCGCACGACTTCAAACAGTTTTGGCGTGAAATCGAGATATTTCTCCGTTGACCATAACTGTTCTTCCGGCCATTGCCCTTTAGTGGCAGGTTCATAGGCCAGTCCTTTGCCTTTAGACATACCGTAAGTGGTTTTCATGCCCGGTACGCCACACTGCACGCGAATCGCTTTAAAACCCATTTCTTTATGACGCGCATAATCTTCCAGTACGTCATCAACGGTATGGCCTGTGGTGTGGCAGTAGACCATAACCCCTTCACGAGAAGCACCGCCGAGTAACTGGTACAACGGCATATTGGCTGCTTTCGCTTTGATGTCCCACAATGCCATATCCACTGCGGAAATCGCCGACATGGTGACCGGCCCACGACGCCAGTACGCGCCTTTGTAGAAAAACTGCCAGATATCCTCAATACGATGCGCATCGCGACCAATAAGCTGCGGACACACATGATCTTTCAGATACGACGCCACGGACAGCTCGCGTCCATTTAACGTGGCATCTCCCAGCCCGGTGATCCCATCTTCTGTCGTAATTTTCAACGTCACAAAATTACGCCCAGGACAGGTAACAAAAACATCAGCCCCAACAATCTTCATTTCTTATTCCCTACATCTGTTCTTGTGATGCAGGAAATTTACTCAACTGAGCTACTACCATACAAGTATAAAGATCAAAAAAGCACTGCTTGATCACAAAAAAAGGCGCTATGCGCGCCCCCATCCAGCCACAATGATCAACATGCCGCACAACGCCACCAGCGCGCCAGACCAGTCATACAAACTGAGTTTTACACCATCGACAATGCGTAGCCATAGCAGCGCGGTCACCACGTAAACACCGCCATAGGCTGCGTATACACGCCCGCTGGCTGCCGGATGCAGTGTCAGCAACCAGACGAATAAAGCCAGTGACATCCCGGCGGGTATCAGCAACCAGGCTGTAGCCCCTCGCTTAAGCCAAAGCCAGGGTAAAAAGCAGCCAATGATTTCGCATAACGCGGTGACGAAAAAAAGAAATGTGGTCTTAAGCATTGATGTTATTCAGTTACCTTCGGTTTAACTATGATACGACAGAATCTCGTTAGCGTATCCATATCCACCGGGTGGGTATGCCCGCAAACCGGAATAGTGTAGAATTTAACCCTGTTTTATCGTTTTTACCCTTTCCCATAAAAGGAATTCGCCATGAAAATTACACTGACCAAACGCCTGTGCCTGACGGCTATGCTGACGCTGGCTGCGGCTGTGTACACCTCTTCCGCATTTGCTGAAACCAGTAAACTGGTCATTGAATCCGGGGACAGTGCGCAAAGTCGTCAACAAGCAGCAATGGAAAAGGAACAATGGAACGATACGCGTCAGCTTCGCCAGAAAGTCAACAAACGTGCAGAGAAAGAGTGGGACAAAGCCGATACAGCCTTTGATAGCCGTGATAAATGCGAACAGAGCGCTAATATTAATGCGTACTGGGAACCTAACACATTGCGCTGCCTTGACCGCCGTACTGGCCGCACCGTTGCCCCATAATCATTGCACTTTGAAGGATATTGAAAGGATACGATATGACTAGCGCCCTCAGTGTTAAGTTGCGCCCGCTGGAGCGTGAAGATTTACGATTCGTCCATCAGCTTGATAATAACGCCAGCGTAATGCGTTACTGGTTTGAAGAACCTTACGAAGCGTTTGTTGAGCTGTCAGACCTGTATGACAAACACATTCACGACCAAAGCGAACGTCGCTTTGTGGTGGAATGCGACGGTGAAAAAGCCGGACTCGTGGAACTGGTTGAAATTAACCATGTGCACCGACGGGCGGAATTCCAGATCATTATTTCCCCTGATTATCAGGGCAAAGGTCTGGCTTCCCGGGCTGCTAAGCTGGCGATGGATTACGGCTTTACCGTACTCAATTTATATAAGCTGTATCTGATCGTTGATAAAGAGAACGAAAAAGCTATCCACATCTACCGTAAACTTGGCTTTATGGTCGAAGGCGAGCTGATTCATGAATTCTTTATCAACGGCCAATACCGCAACACTATCCGTATGTGTATCTTCCAGCAGCAGTATCTGGCAGAACATAAAACGTCAGGTCCAAACCTGCTGCAACCTACAGCTCAATAAAGCCTGACTAATAGTACGCGATGGTGTTTTCAATTGAGTAATGGTGTTCAACTGCCGGCTTCACGCTCTCGTCAACGATAACGAGCTGGCAGTTGACCGGATTTGCGTATTCATCGTATTTGCACGTTTGTTTGACGTGGCCTACCGGATGATTGTTGAGCAGGCTCACCGCGGTGTAATCCAGCTTCTTCAACGGGTCGACCGACGGTTTGGCATCAACCTGTAAGGTATTGTCCTTATTGACGGTTGTTTTACCCAGCGGGTAGCCTTCCGCATCATAGCGATATTCCACCTTCATCTCTTTCCCCGTGGCAGAAACGACAAAACCGTTATCGTCGGTATCCCACACCACTCCTGCCGCAGGCAGTTCCGCCAGTTGGCATTTGCCCTGTAAACGGATCCGTTTTTCCAGCGTTTCGGCATCCCGGTAGTAGTTTGCATCCAGGACCAGCGCCATACCGGTATTGTTTTCAATATCGTGCAGTTCAAGCGTATCGAAACAACCTTCCTGTGACAGCGTACCAACGACACGCTTAGTAACCTCACCTTTATCATTGAGCAGCGTCTGGCTGAAATCTTTCACCGGCCCACGCAGCGGGTCGAAATCAAATTCATTGGAAAAACTGGCCATTTCCGGCGTAAAGGAAACCAGCCCTTTGGCGTTATCACACCCAACCAGCACGACGCACAGGAAACCTAACAGGGTCTGTTTCTTCACATTTTTCACCGGGATAAGAAGATAATTCTCAATCATATTAGCAAATACAGTTATTTACACCAGAAATGCTAATCTTAGTTTAAGTCGATCATAAAGGAGCTGATGATGAAATACATACCAGGAATTGCCGCGATCATATTGGTAGTCGCTTCCCCGCAGGTTCTGGCGGCACCCGCGTCATGCGAACGCGTAAAAAGCGATATCGAACAGCGCATCATCAATAATGGTGTTGCTGAATCCAGCTTCACGCTGAATATTGTCCCCAACGATCAGGCCGATCAACCTGACTCACTGGTAGTCGGACATTGTGCAAATGATACGCACAAAATTCTCTATACCCGGACCAACAGCGGCAACGCCCCCGCCAATAGCACATCTGCACAAGACGGACACGTCGCCGAACCGCAATAAATCTCACCCTCCGTGCGCGGAGGGTTACTCCAGTTTGATATGCATTAAGATGACTTACTCATAAATGGGTAAACTCACTCCATTATTAGCATGCTATTAATTTCGCTGTAGAGATTAATATATAGCGATAACTATAATGGAGTGAGTTATGTCTGATATTGAGCAATATGGAGGCATCAGCCGCAGGACGTTAGTGAAATCCTCGGCTATCGGTTCGCTGGCGCTTGCCGCAGGCGGGCTGTCATTACCTTTTGGAATGCGCACCGCCGCCGCTGCGGTACAACAGGCGATACAACCGGCTGAAGAGAAAGTGGTTTGGGGCGCGTGTTCCGTGAATTGCGGTAGTCGATGCGCCCTGCAACTCCACGTCAAAGATGACGAAGTCGTATGGGTGGAGTCCGATACGACCGGAGACGATATTTATGGTCAGCACCAGGTTCGTGCCTGTCTGCGTGGGCGTTCAATCCGCCGACGGATCAATCATCCGGATCGCCTGAATTATCCGATGAAGCGCGTAGGCAAACGTGGTGAGGGAAAATTCGAACGTATAACCTGGCAGGAAGCGCTGGATACCATCAGTGGCAGTTTAAAAAATACCGTAGAGAAATACGGTAATGAAGCTGTTTATATTAATTACACCTCAGGCATTGTAGGCGGCAACATTACGCGCTCCTCTCCTTATGCCTCGCTGGTCGCTCGCCTGATGAACTGCTATGGCGGATTTCTGAGTCATTACGGCACTTATAGCACCGCACAAATCGCGGCAGCAATGCCCTATACCTACGGCTCAAATGACGGCAACAGCACATCCGACATCGAAAACACGAAACTGGTAGTAATGTTTGGCAATAATCCTGCCGAAACGCGCATGAGCGGCGGCGGAATAACGTACTTCCTTGAGCAGGCCCGGGAGCGATCTAATGCCCGGATGATCGTCATTGATCCGCGCTATACCGATACCGCTGCGGGTCGTGAAGATGAGTGGATCCCTATCCGCCCAGGAACCGATGCCGCACTCGTGGCGGGACTTGCCTGGGTTATGATTAACGAAAATCTTGTCGATCAGGTGTTCCTCGACACATATTGCATTGGTTATGACGAGAAAACCCTACCCGCCGACGCCCCCGCTAACGGACATTACAAGGCCTATATACTTGGCAACGGCGATGACGGTATCGCTAAAACGCCCCAATGGGCCTCGCATGTCACCGGGATCCCCGCCGATCGCATTATCAAACTGGCTCGGGAAATCGGCAGCACAAAACCGGCATATATTTGTCAGGGTTGGGGTCCGCAACGTCAGGCTAACGGCGAACTGACCTCACGCGCGATCGCGATGTTGCCTATCCTGACCGGCAACGTTGGCATCAACGGCGGCAATAGCGGTGCACGAGAATCAACCTACACCATCACGATTGAACGCATGCCGCTGCCGGAGAATCCCATCAAGACCCAGATATCCTGCTTTAGCTGGACCGACGCCATCGCTCGTGGCCCGGAAATGACCGCAACCCGCGATGGCGTGCGCGGGAAAGATAAGCTCGATGTACCGATTAAATTTATCTGGAACTACGCGGGCAACACCATTACTAATCAGCACTCAGATATCAATAAAACGCATGAGATCCTTCAGGATGATACGAAATGCGAAATGATAGTGGTCATCGAAAACTTCATGACATCCTCGGCCAAATATGCCGATATTCTGCTGCCGGACCTAATGACCGTCGAACAGGAAGACATTATTCCTAACGACTATGCGGGCAACATGGGATACCTCATTTTTATTCAACCCGCGACGTCACCGAAGTTCGAGCGTAAACCGATCTACTGGATAATGAGCGAAGTCGCCAAACGCCTTGGCAATGATATCTATCAACGCTTTACGGAGGGCCGTACTCAGGAACAGTGGCTCCAGTATTTGTATGCAAAAATGCTGGCCAAAGACCCCGCGCTGCCTTCCTATGACGAGCTGAAAAAAATGGGGATCTATAAACGTAAAGACCCTAACGGGCATTTTGTCGCTTATAAAAAATTCCGCGACGATCCGCAGGCCAATCCGCTCAAAACACCGTCCGGAAAGATTGAAATTTATTCCAGTCGACTGGCGAAAATAGCCAACACCTGGGAGTTGCAAAAGGACGAAGTAATTAGCCCGCTTCCCGTCTACGCCTCTACGTTTGAAGGGTGGGATGATCCGAAACGCAGCGCATTTCCGCTGCAGTTGTTTGGCTTCCATTACAAATCCCGTACGCACTCCAGCTACGGCAATATCGATGTTCTGCAGACGTCCTGCCGCCAGGAAGTGTGGATCAACCCTGTCGATGCCCAAAAGCGTGGTATTGCAAATGGCGATATGGTGCGGGTCTTTAACGACCGCGGTGAAGTACGTATTGCGGCCAAAGTGACGCCGCGGATCCTGCCTGGCGTCAGCGCAATGGGCCAGGGTGCATGGCACGATGCCGATATGACCGGCGACAAAATTGATCATGGCGCCTGCGTCAATACGCTGACAACACAGCGCCCTTCACCGCTGGCAAAAGGCAACCCGCAGCACACTAATCTGGTCGAGATCGAGAAGGTTTAAGGACTAACCCATGACAACTCAGTATGGATTTTTTATTGATTCCAGTCGTTGCACCGGATGCAAAACCTGCGAACTGGCCTGCAAAGACTACAAGGATCTCACCCCCGACGTCAGTTTCCGCCGGATTTACGAATACGCCGGAGGTGACTGGCAGGAAGACAACGGCGTCTGGCGACAGAACGTTTTCGCCTACTACCTCTCCATTGCCTGCAACCACTGTGAAGATCCGGCCTGTACCAAGGTTTGCCCCAGCGGGGCTATGCATAAAGGTGATGATGGTTTTGTGGTCGTTGATGAAGATGTGTGTATTGGCTGTCGTTACTGCCACATGGCCTGTCCGTACGGCGCACCGCAGTACAATGCCGCCAAAGGGCATATGACCAAGTGCGATGGCTGTCATGACCGCGTGGCAGACGGCAAAAAGCCTGTCTGCGTCGAGTCCTGTCCGCTGCGTGCGCTGGACTTCGGTCCCATTGATGAGCTGCGCAAAAAACATGGTGATCTGGCAGCCGTCGCCCCGCTGCCGGGTGCGCACTTCACCAGACCGAGTATTGTTATCAAACCCAACGCCAATTGCCGCCCGACCGGGGATACCACGGGTTTTCTGGCTAATCCAAAGGAGGTGTAAAATGGGAAATGGATGGCATGAATGGCCGCTGGTCCTGTTTACGGTGCTCGGCCAGTGCGTGGCCGGGGCGCTGATCGTAAGTGGTTACGGCTGGCTGACCGCTAAAGACGAGCGGGTAAAACAACGTATCGTTCGCAGTATGTTTTTTCTGTGGCTGGTGATGGGCATCGCCTTTCTCGCCTCGGTCATGCATTTAGGTTCGCCGCTGCGCGCATTTAACTCGCTGAACAGAATTGGCGCATCGGCGCTGAGTAACGAAATTGCCAGCGGTTCGCTGTTTTTCGCCGTCGGTGGCCTGTGGTGGCTGGTGGCGTTTCTCGGTAAAATGCCCGCAACATTAGGTAAAATCTGGCTGCTGTTGAGCATGTTGCTGGGCCTGGTATTTGTCTATGCGATGACCAACGTCTACCAGATAGACACCGTCCCAACCTGGTATAATGGCTATACTACACTGGCGTTTTTCATGACGATGCTGCTCAGTGGACCGCTGTTTGCCGCCCTGCTGCTGCGGGCTGCGGGTGTTTCCTGCAGCCCTGCCAGATTCGCCGGCATCAGCGCGCTGGCCCTACTGGTGACCGTGGCTGTTGTTGTGCTGCAGGGACTGTCGCTCGGCGAAATCCACAGTTCGGTACAAAACGCCGGCGCGCTGGTGCCCGACTACGCAAGCCTGCAGATCTGGCGCATCCTCCTGCTGGTTGCGGGGCTGGGCTGCTGGATATGCCCGCTTGTCCGTCGCAAAGAACCGTCCGTCGGCGGACTGGCGCTGGGCTTAGTGTCCGTCCTCGCCGGTGAAATCATTGGCCGCGGCTTGTTTTACGGTTTACATATGACAGTCGGAATGGCTGTCGCAGGTTAATTTTCGGGTGCGGGGCAACCCGCACTGTTCAGGATTGTTTGCATGACCCATTTTTCACAACGTGACAACTTTTCCACCGCAGCGCGTGTGCTCGGCGCGCTGTTTTACTATGCCCCAGACAGTGCCGAAGCTTCGGCACTGGTCAGTGCGTTAAGCAACGATGGTTGGCATGCGCAGTGGCCGCTTGAAAAGACAACGCTTTCGCCGTTAGTTGCACAGTTTCAGGCTGAGGCCGATGAGTCTCTCCCGCAGGCCTGGCAACGTCTGTTTGTTGGCCCTTATGCGCTCCCTTCTCCGCCCTGGGGATCCGTCTGGCTGGATCGTGAAAACGTGTTGTTTGGCGACTCCACGCTGGCTCTGCGTCAGTGGATGCGGGACAACGGTATCCAGTTTGCTATGCAGCAAAATGAGCCAGAAGATCACTTTGGTTCACTACTGTTGCTGACGGCCTGGCTTGCTGAGAACGAACGCCACACCGAGTGCGAACAGCTGCTGGCCTGGCATCTGTTCCCATGGTCATCGCGCTTCCTTAATGTATTTATCGAAAAAGCCGATCACCCGTTCTACCAGGCGCTGGGTGAGCTGGCGCGTCTGACGCTGGCACAGTGGCAATCACAGTTACTGATCCCGGTAGCCGATAAGCCTTTGTTTCGTTAATTTCGTCACAGGCAGGATGCATACTGCCTGTGGTGCATCCTGTTGCGCACGCTGAGCTTTTGCTTCTGTTGTCAAATAGCCGCAAAATAAAACGTCTGAAACTTCCTCTCTGGCCACACATGCATCATTTACATGCTTATCCTGACCTGCGCGCCATGTTCCGCCGTCTGCTGATCGCCGCGTTGATTGGCGTCCTTGCTGCGCTGGCCGTCGCAGGATTTCGTCATGCCATGCTGCTTCTCGAATGGTTGTTTCTGAGCAATAACACGGGGAGTCTGGTCAACGCTGCGACAAACCTTTCGCCTTTAAGGCGTATGCTGACACCTGCACTCGGCGGTCTGGCGGCTGGATTACTGCTGTGGGGCTGGCAAAAATTTAACCGTTTACGCCAACAGGCTCCCACTGATTATATGGAAGCTCTACAAACCGACGGACAATTTGACGTCAGTGCAAGCCTGGTGAAATCGCTGGCCTCGTTACTGGTTGTCGCCAGCGGGAGCGCTATCGGACGCGAAGGTGCCATGATTTTACTGGCGGCGCTGGCGGCTTCCTGCTTTGCTCAACGCTTTACCCCACGTACAGAATGGAAGTTATGGATTGCCTGCGGCGCCGCAGCGGGTATGGCCGGAGCCTATCATGCCCCGCTGGCGGGCAGTTTATTTATTGCCGAAGTGTTGTTTGGCACGCTGATCCTCGCATCACTGGGACCGGTAGTGGTGTCCGCCGTAGTCGCATTACTCACCACCAATCTGCTTAGCGACAGCAATGCACTGCTGTATACCGTTCACCTGTCTCGGGAATTACATACTCTGGAATACGTTATGATTGTCAGCACCGGTCTGGCTGCTGGCATCTGCGGACCGCTCTTCATGTGGCTGATGACCGCCAGCCATAATGGTTTTTTGCGCTTAAAACTCTCGCCGCCGTGGCAACTGGCGCTTGGCGGGTTGATCGTTGGCCTGCTTTCATTGCTCACGCCTGCGGTCTGGGGTAATGGCTACAGCGTGGTGCAGTCATATTTACTTTCGCCACCGCTGCTGGCCGTAGTTAGCGGGATTTTTATCTGCAAATTACTGGCGGTGCTTGCCAGCAGTGGATCCGGTGCGCCAGGTGGCGTGTTTACGCCAACGCTGTTTGTCGGCTTGTCGGTGGGCATGCTGCTGGGTCAGGTATGGGGATTATGGCTTCCGGGCTCGGATGAAATTGCTATTTTGCTGGGCTTAACGGGGATGGCCACGCTGCTGGCGGCTACCACGCATGCACCAATAATGTCGACCTTGATGGTTTGTGAAATGACCGGGGAGTATCGCCTGCTCCCCGGATTACTGATTGCCTGTGTCCTAGCGTCGGTGCTGTCGCGTACGTTACGCCACGACTCTATCTACCGACAGCACGCTGCCGAGCATTGACAGACGGATGTACTGCGACAGCTCACGCTGCTCTGCACGAGGCAGATAAGGCAGTTCACCGATAAGCGGGGCAGGTAATTTTTTACCCAGCACATCAATGATTTCCGCATAATGCGCCAGCCCCGGGTTGATTCGGTTCGCGACCCAGCCAATCAGCGGCAGTCCGTCGCTGGCAATCGCCTGTGCGGTGAGGATAGCATGATTAATACAGCCTTCCTGGATACCCACCACCATCAGCACCGGCAGTTGTTCCTGCACCACCCATTCAGATAACGGACGCAGATCGTTCATCAAGCTCCGCCAGCCTCCGGTGCCTTCCACGACAACGTGATCGACTTTTTCGCTGAGGCTTGCGAGACCGTTGGATAACAGGGTGTAATTGACCGGACCACTATGCGCTACGCTACTTTCGTCTTCGCTGAGCGCAATCGGGTTGACCGCTTCGTAAGGCAGTTCGATAGTGGACACGCTTTGCAGCACCAGCGCATCTTTATTGCGCAGACCTTCGGGCGTCTCTTTGCTGCCTTTGGCTACAGGTTTGTAACCCGCAACGCTTTTACCCCCTGACGCTAACGCTTGTAGTAATGCGCGGGAAACCACGGTCTTCCCAACAGAAGTGTCTGTACCTGTAATAAAGAAACGCTTCAGCATCACTAACTCCACCGTTATGCTTTGAAAATATAAGTCAGGAAAATAAAACAGTGGAGAAAGTCTAAGGTATGACGACCAGGATCAGCTTGAGATAGCGCAATTTTTCGTACAACAGTTAAAAAATGTTAACCCTGTAATAGACGAATCAACAAAGAACCGTTATACATCGCGTCCTTAACGAGCGCCGCCCCCGCCATCGTCCCCTGATTGGTAAACTGCGTACTTTCGACGACTATATGCTGACTGTAAGCCGGAAGTGCCTGCTGACGAATGTTGTCAGCGATGGTAGGGAACAAGATATCTGCCGCTTTACTGAGCGGAGACCCAATCAATATCTTTTGCGGGTTGAACAAATTCACCATGATGGCAAGAATTCTGCCGACGTGGGTCCCGACGCCGCTAATGATATCTTTCGCCAATAAATCACCCTGCATTGCCGCCAGACACAGTGCGTCTACCGTCAGCGGTTGTCCGTGTAAAGAAGAACTCATTGACTGCTTCAAGCGCACCTGCGCCAGTTCGAGCACGCTGTCGACGCTGGCGATCGTTTCCAGACAACCATGGTTACCGCAGTAGCAGCGTTTACCGTACGGATCCACCTGCGTATGGCCAATTTCCACCAGGCTACTGCTGCCTGCATGCAGTAAATGACCGTCAGTGATCACCCCGGCACCCACGTTATGATCGATCACCACCTGAATGACGTCGCGCGCACCACGCGATGCGCCGAAAAGCGCCTCAGCCATGGTCCAGGCGCTAATATCATGCTGAATATAGACCGGTACGCCAGTGTGGTTCTCAAGCGCCTGGCCCAGCGGCATCTCTTTGACATCTTCGTAAAATGGCATGCGATGCACGATACCGTTTTCAGTATCAATAATGCCGGGTAAGGTGATGGCGATGGAGGTTAAGCGTTCCAGCTTTTGTTGATGGCGGATGAAAAACTGGTCGACCTGGGTAATAACACGTTCCAGAAGCGGTGTTTCACTGACCAGCTCCATTTCAAGACAATCTTCTACCACCAGTTTGCTGCTCAGATCGCGCAGTGCCAGAAAGATCTCGCCGCGACTGATACGGATGGATAAATAGTGCCAGGCTTCCGTTTCAACAACCAGCCCAACTGCCGGACGCCCACGGCTGCCCGCTTCCTTGATTTCCAGCTCTTGCACCAGGTGCGCTTCGAGCATTTCGCGGACAATTTTAGTAATACTGGCAGGCGCCAATTGCGCCAGGCGAGAGAGATCAATACGCGATACCGGACCCAGCTGATCAATCAGGCGATAAACCGCGCCAGCATTGGTCTGCTTAATTTGATCGATATGCCCAGGCTGACTATCAGCAACCACCACTTACTCCCTTTATTTTCGCGCTCCGAAATAATCTGCGGGCTATGGTGAAGCACTTCAATGGCTCCCGTCAACTTTTTACTTAGCCTTGTGATTTACTGCACATTTTCACTCATTTTTAAACTAAATTAATCGCCTGAACGGCCGCCAGCAGCTGCTCACGAAAACGTTGCGCGGCGTGACTTTGCTCATGATGCTTTGGCCACACTAACCACATTTCCGAGACAGCATCTTCTTCCGCTATCGGGATCCAACACATTTCATATAGCTGCACCCGTTTAAAAGAAGCAGGAAGTATAGAAACCCCTAATCCTGCAGCCACCAGCCCGATGATAGTCATCGCTTCGCCGACCTCCTGCGCAATCGTCGGTTTTAGTCCATAGCGACGCATCAGGCCAAGAATATCGTCATACAACCCTGTCCCTACATGGGGATCAAAAAAGACAAATGGCTCATTCGCCAGCTCGGCCAACGTGACCACGGTTTTTTGCGCCAACGGATGCGCGCGAGGGATCATCGCCATCAGTGGTTCATGCAGAATGATTTCACGCTCCAGCGTTTCCGGAAGCTGCGTATTGCGCAGAAGTCCCAAATCCAACGTCCCTTCATTGAGCGGGGCAATTTGCTCACGTGTGTTCATTTCGCGGGTTTGCATATGCACTGCAGGGTAGCTTTGGCGAAACAGAGATAACGTATCTGAAACGGCTTTGATAAACGGCGCCGACGACGTAAAGCCGATACGCAATTCCCCTGCTTCTCCCAAATGCAAACGCTCAGCCCTGGCGGCGGCTTCATTAACCAGCCCGAGGATCTGCCGACTGTCTGCAAGAAACTGCTTTCCGGCAGAGGTCAGCGCCACGCTACGGTTAGTTCGGGCAAGTAACCGGGCGCCAACCTGCTGTTCAAGGATCTGGATCTGCTGGCTTAGCGGCGGTTGCGAAATGTTTAATCGCGCTGCCGCCCGACCAAAATGCAACTCTTCGGCAACGGCCACAAAGTAACGTAAATGACGCAGTTCGATATTCATATTTTTAAAATATTATTTGAGATTATTAATATATTAGACAGAATATTGTGATTTTCATACTCTTAAGGCTGGTCCTGTAGACGTAATTGGATGAGCAAGGATTTCAAGTGAGCCGTACAACAACTGTCGATACCGCGCCAACAAGCGATGTTGATGAACAGATAGTTACCCCGCCGGATGGTTTTATCAAACGCGGAACATCCCCATTTATGCGTGTCACGCTGGCGCTGTTTTCCGCCGGACTGGCGACTTTTGCCCTCCTCTATTGCGTACAACCCATACTGCCTGTGCTTTCGCACGAGTTTGGAGTCTCTCCTGCCAGCAGTAGTATTTCGCTCTCCATTTCAACGGCGATGCTGGCGATAGGGTTACTGTTTACCGGTCCACTTTCAGATGCTATTGGCCGCAAGCCGGTGATGGTTACCGCACTGCTGCTCGCCTCTTGTTGTACGCTCCTTTCAACAATGATGACCAGCTGGCACGGTATTTTAATCATGCGGGCGCTGATAGGACTTTCACTGAGCGGGGTCGCGGCGGTAGGGATGACCTATCTGAGTGAAGAGATTCATCCTAGTTTCGTCGCCTTCTCAATGGGCTTGTATATCAGCGGTAACTCGATTGGCGGTATGAGTGGTCGCTTGATCAGCGGCGTGTTTACCGACTTTTTTAACTGGCGTATCGCGCTGGCGGCGATCGGCTGTTTTGCCCTTGCCTCTGCGCTGATGTTCTGGAAAATCCTGCCGGAATCTCGTCATTTCAGACCAACGTCGCTGCGCCCGAAAACGTTGTTTATCAACTTCCGCTTGCACTGGCGCGACAGAGGCTTGCCGCTGCTGTTTGCGGAAGGTTTTTTACTGATGGGATCGTTTGTCACGCTGTTTAATTACATCGGCTACCGCCTGATGCTCTCTCCGTGGGAGCTCAGCCAGGCGGTTGTCGGTCTGTTATCTGTGGCGTATCTGACCGGGACCTGGAGTTCGCCAAAAGCAGGTTCTATGACCACTCGTTATGGCCGTGGCCCGGTAATGCTCTTTTCAACTGGCGTAATGCTGGTTGGACTGTTGATGACCCTGTTCACATCGCTATGGCTGATCTTCGCCGGGATGCTGCTCTTTTCAGCCGGTTTTTTTGCCGCGCACTCCGTAGCAAGCAGCTGGATTGGACCACGGGCAAAACGCGCTAAAGGCCAGGCTTCTTCCCTGTATCTGTTCAGCTATTATCTGGGATCCAGTATTGCCGGTACGCTCGGCGGCGTATTCTGGCACAGCTACGGCTGGAACGGCGTGGGCGGATTTATCGCCCTGATGCTGGTGCTGGCGTTGCTGGTCGGCGCACGTTTGCACCATCGTCTGCACGTATAATCCCCGATGCCCGGATTCCGGGCATCGCCTTTATGAATCAGGCAGTAACGTCTGGGCTCCCATTTGCAGAGCAATAACCGTCCCGTTCATCACTATATGCAGCATGATCGGCATCAACAGGCCGTTGCTTTTCAGTCTGGCGATGATCAAAACCTGCGACACAAGAAACAACATCAGCAACGTACGTAGATCCACATACTGCGTATGCATGATGGCAAAAATGACCGATACCACCACTGACGACAGCCAGGTTTTATTATTGAACCAGTACTGGAACGCGTTGAATAAACAGCCTCTGAAAACAATTTCTTCATAAACTGGCGCAATAAATATCAGAGTCAACGTAGATAACCACAATGCGTAACTACTTAAGGATATTTGGCTGGTCACCCACGCTTCGGTTTGTCTGAGACCCAAAATCAATGGCAGGATAAGCTGAATAAACAGCAGCGCCGCGAACAAAATGGTAAACCACCTGGCGTTGAAAATGCCTTTGCCCAGCCCCTTTCTTTTTCTGAAGAAGAAGTAATACAGCGGAACCAGCACAACAAATTCCAATGCAAACAACAGCGGGAAAAGTAGCCCTTTGGCAAGCAGGTCCTGACTCGCGGGGAAAAACAACGGGGTAAACGTGAGGCCAAACATCAGTAAAAACATTGAAAAGCAGCCAGCTACTGCTTTGGTCCTGGCGATATACAGGTTGTCGGCATCCTGTGACATACAATCTCCTTGCGCTCATCGAAGATAAGTTGATGAATTACTGATACATGATAAAAATTCTCATTATCACTGACAACCTACCAACTTTTACGCAATGCCCATTGGGGCAATGCCAAAACTCTCTTTACTCCGGAACTTCACCGTCAACTACTCAGGGGAGAATCCGCCAGCGGCAACGAAAAACGGAAGCAGGCCCCTGCCGTTGAGCTAACCAGGCTGATATCCCCTCCATGCAGCTCGAGCATTCTACGCACGATCAGTAAGCCCAAGCCGCCGCGCTCAGCCCTCTGCTCACGGGGAACTAACGCGGTCGGGCGCTGAAACAATACTTCTCGCACAGCTTCTTCTACCCCAGGCCCGCTGTCCTGCACTTCGGCTAATAAACGGTCTGCATCACGCCAGACTTTTAGCCGCACTTCACCTCCGTCAGGCGTATGACGGATAGCGTTATCCAGCAGATTCGTCACAACTCTTTCTATCATCGATAAATCGGCATTCACCAGCGGTAACGGCCCCATTACGTCAAGGTGCAACTGCAAATGACGCGTGGCAACAGGGAGATCAAATTTCTGTGCCACATCCTGGATCAATTCACCAATAGCAAAACGTTCACGCTGCGGTTTTATACCGCCATGCTCCAGTCTTGCCAGCTCAAACAGCTGTTGTGACAGATGACGAACTTTATGTCCCTGGCGCAGCGCGATACTAAGATAATGCCGGTTTTCCTCCGGCGTCATCGTATCGGCTTTCAGCGACAGCATTTCCAGATACCCCAGCAATGAAGTCAGCGGCGTGCGTAAATCGTGCGAAATATTGGCTATAAACTCTCTGCGCTGACGATCGCTGTCCGCTAATAGATCCCACTGCTGCGCAATTTTCTGCGCTAACTCGATAAACGCATTGTTCAGCAACGCAATTTCATTTGCCGGGGCCGGATCGGGATTTTTTTGCGCCAGCTGTTTGATGACGCTAATGCTGTCCTGTTCCAGTTTGACCACCTGCCCAGTCAACCTTTTCACTGGATTCGTCACCCATCGCCACACCAGAAAACCTGCAATTCCGCCGGCTAATAAAACCAGTATTAACGTCCAGGCCACGGTATTCCAGAGCGTTTTTTGCCAGGCGGTATTCGCCAACATATTCAGATCTTCGCCCTGCAGAATAATGTACAAATAGCCATGCAGCTCACCGTTATATAAAACCGGCGCGGCGCTGAATACCTTTTGCTGGCTGCTGCGCGGATCGTTGCCATATACGGGCAACGCATCTGAGTTAAGGAAATCCTGAATCGGCTGCACGCTAATTTTCTGCCGCTGGACATGCCCCGGCGGTGCGGCATCAGCGAGTATTTCACCTGATGGTGAAACCAGATACAGCTCCACGCTGGGGTTGAGCGTCATCAGGTGATTAAACAATCCTTTTAAGGTCTGGCGATTAACCTGCCCGCTGGCATCAATAAGCGACTCACTTTTGACAATCTTGCTCGCCAGCTCCAGCGAGAGCCTTTGCACCATCGCGTCGCCATATTGTTTGCTACTGCGAACCTGGACAGCACTGACGGCAACCGCACAAATCAGCATAATGGCGGTAAAGACCAGAGTCAGACGCTGGCTCAGCGACAGGCGATAAATCATGGCTGATGCTCCGCATTAACCGCAGCAAGCTTATAGCCTCGTCCCCAAACCGTGAGAATAATTTCCGGCTCCGCAGCATCCTTTTCAATTTTGGTCCGCAGACGATTAATATGACTGTTCACCGTATGCTCATACCCTTCATGCTGGTAGCCCCACACCTGATCTAACAGCGCCTGGCGCGAAAAGACCTCGCCTGGATGACGGGCGAAAAAATAGAGCAGATCGAATTCTCGCGGTGTCAAATCGAGGGATTTACCATGCAGCCGAACTTCCCGGGCTAAAGGGTCAATCTCTACGCCATGAACGGTGATAATCCCCGCCTCCATACGCAGGTTCTGACTCATCGCTTCCTGACGGCGAAACAACGCCTTCACCCGAGCCATCAACTCCAGCACCGAGAAAGGCTTGGCCAGATAATCATCGGCCCCCATTTCCAACCCCAATACACGGTGCGTTTCGCTGGTCCGGGCGCTGATAATAATAACGGGCAAATAAAAACTCATTTGGCGAATGCGACGACAAATCTCCAGCCCGTCGACACCCGGCAGCATCAAATCGAGGATAACGGCATCCCAAACGTGTTTCTCCAGTTGTTCAAGCGCTCGCGTGCCGTCCGCTTCATGAACTATCTCGTAACCCTCATCCTTCAGGCTAAGCTGCAAAAGTGAGGCAATATCGCTGTCATCTTCCACCAAAAATATCTTTTTCGCGCCTGCCATCAGTGTCATCCCCCTCTCGTCGTGCTGAAAGCTTACCTCAGGCAAGGGGCGGAAGTTATCACAAAATTTTTAACTTTTCGTGAGGATCCAGGGATACGCATACGCGCAGTATGTCGTTATAGACACACCAGGCATCAACAGGGAAACGTCGCTTTGTTTTCCTTAACATGAAAATAAAAAGGAAAAGTTATGCAGAAAAAACGTCCACTTCGGGAAGCTGATGTTACAGCCGAATCAGTTTTTTTTATGCAACGACGACAAATCCTCAAAGCACTTGGGATAGGCGCGGCGGCGGCCACGCTGTCTTCCCCTACACGGGCTAATTTGTTGGATTGGTTTAAAGGCAACGATCGTCCACCAGCACCCGCAGGCAAAGCGCTCGAATTTACAAAGCCCGAGCGCTGGCAAAACAGCCTGTCTCTGACGCCAGAAGACAAGGTGACGGGCTACAACAATTTCTATGAATTTGGTCTGGATAAAGCAGATCCTGCCGCCAATGCCGGTAGTCTGAAAACCGATCCCTGGACATTGACGATCAACGGAGAGGTCAACAAACCTTTAACCTTGGATCATGATGCGCTGACCACTCGCTTTCCGTTAGAAGAGCGTATTTACCGGATGCGTTGCGTTGAAGCATGGTCGATGGTTGTGCCGTGGATCGGATTTCCTTTGCATAAATTATTGGCGCTGGTTGAGCCAACCAGTCACGCCAAATACGTCGCCTTTGAAACTCGCTACGCCCCTGATGAAATGCCCGGCCAGAAAGATCGCTTCATTGGCGGTGGGTTAAAATATCCCTATGTTGAAGGTCTGCGTTTGGATGAAGCCATGCATCCGCTAACACTGCTGACCGTAGGCGTATATGGCAAAGCATTGCCGCCGCAAAATGGGGCGCCGATACGCTTGACCGTACCCTGGAAGTACGGCTTCAAGGGCATTAAATCGATAGTCAGTATTACGCTGACGCGTGAGCAGCCGCCGACGACCTGGAATATGTCAGCACCGAATGAATACGGTTTTTACGCCAACGTAAATCCGCAGGTCGATCACCCTCGTTGGTCTCAGGCTACTGAACGGTTTATCGGTTCGGGTGGCATTCTTGATGTACAGCGACAGCCCACGTTACCTTTTAATGGTTATGCCGATGAGGT
Source organism: Citrobacter sp. Cf116 (assembly GCF_030336505.1). Classification (NCBI taxonomy): domain Bacteria; kingdom Pseudomonadati; phylum Pseudomonadota; class Gammaproteobacteria; order Enterobacterales; family Enterobacteriaceae; genus Citrobacter; species Citrobacter sp. Cf116. Next base: position 474,769 of record NZ_JAOWEQ010000037.1, read on the forward strand.
GGCATCGTTATATCGGGGTATGGATCTTCGGGAGTATTTTTAGTGAGGTTGACCGCAAAACAGATAACCGGCCTGAAAGTGCTGCTGCATCTCGCCGGTTTTTTACCCCTGCTATGGCTCTTTTGGGCCGCGCAGCATGGCGGGTTGGGTGCCGACCCGGGAAAAGATATCCAGCACTTTACGGGCATTACCGCGCTAAAGTTTTTGCTTGCTACTCTGCTGATATCCCCGCTTGCACGCTATGCAAAGCAGCCTTTGTTGTTTCGTACCCGGCGGTTGTTAGGTTTATGGTGCTTTGCATGGGCCACACTGCATATGGCCAGCTATGCTCTGCTGGAACTGGGTATACAAAATCTGGGATTGTTGGGTCGTGAACTGGTTTCACGCCCATGGCTAACCCTGGGCATGACCGGCTGGATTATCTTATTCCTGTTGACGTTGACCTCCACGCAAGCCGCGCAGCGTAAAATGGGCAAACGCTGGCAAACATTGCACAACTACGTCTACCTGGCCGCCATTTTGCTACCGCTGCATTACCTGTGGTCGGTAAAAGTGTTATCACCGCTCCCTATTATCTACGCCATCTGTTTTGTGGTTCTGTTGGCTTTTCGCTATAAAAAACTTTTACGAAAAACCAGGTATAAAGGTGTGTTTATGAAAAGTGAGTGAATCACGGTAAACTTCTTAACCACACCTAAACAGAACGAGAACAAAAAATGAGTAACAATGATAATTACCATCAGCTCACCCGCACGTTCCAGCGGCTCTCTCGCTTCTCCCACCTCTCGGCAATCGCCAGTTGGGACATGTTTACCATGATGCCGTCAGGAGGAAGCAAAGCCCGCGGCGAAGCGCTGGCCGAGTTGAGCGTGCTTGAACACCAACTGTTAACCGATCCGAAAGTGGCAAGGTGGATCTCCGCAGCACAACAGGAAGACCTCAACGATGTAGAACAGGCGAACCTGCGCGAAATGTCGCGACTGCATCACCAGGCATCCTTGTTGCCGGAATCGTTGGTAGAAGCAAAATCACTTGCGGGAAGCCGCTGCGAGCATGCCTGGCGTAGCCAGCGACCGGCAAATGACTGGGAAGGATTTTCCGAAAACCTGAAAGAGGTTGTGAAGTATAGCCGCGAAGAAGCCCGACTGCGCGCAGAAGCTAAAGGGTGTTCGCCGTATGACGCGTTACTGGACATTTTTGAACCGGGAATGACCAGCGCGCAGTTGGACAACCTTTTCGCGGACGTTAAAAGCTGGCTACCCGACTTGCTAAACAAGGTAGTGGCAAAGCAATCTCAACAGTCGCTCATCGCCCCGGTAGGCCCCTTCCCAACAGCTGTACAGCGAGAGTTGGGTCTTGAAACAATGGCACAGCTAGGTTTCGACTTTACCGCTGGTCGGCTGGATATCAGTGCACATCCCTTCTGTGGCGGCGTACCAGAAGATGTTCGCATTACCACCCGCTATGATGAAAACGAATTGCTCAGTGCGCTGTTTGGCGTGATCCATGAAACCGGTCACGCCCGCTATGAGCAAAATCTTCCGCGTAACTGGTCAGGGCAACCTATCGCTCTGGCACGTTCCACCGCCATTCATGAGTCCCAGAGTCTGTTCTTTGAGATGCAACTGGGACGCAGTAAAGCCTTTCTGACACGGTTAATTCCTGCTGTAACGCGCTACTTTGGCGATCAGGCTGCCTTTGAAGAAAGCAATTTCATCGCCTGGAACCAGCAGGTCAAACCCGGGTTTATCCGTGTTGATGCCGACGAGGTGAGCTATCCCGCTCACGTGATCCTGCGTTATGAAATCGAACGTGCGCTCATTAATGGCGATATTGAAGTGGATGATATCCCGGCATTGTGGAATGAGAAAATGCAGGCCTGGCTGGGGCTGTCAACGATCGGAAACTATCGTAACGGTTGTATGCAGGATATTCACTGGACCGACGGCGGCTTTGGCTACTTCCCTTCCTATACCTTGGGCGCTATGTATGCGGCGCAGTTGTTCAGTGCCGCTAACCGCGCATTACCTGATTTGAATCAGTCTATTGCGCAAGGTGAGTTTGGTCCCCTGTTTGACTGGTTACGTCAGAACATCTGGCAGCATGGCAGCCGTTTCACCACTGAACAGCTTATTACCCAGGCCACCGGAGAGCCGCTTAGCAGCCGTTATTTCCGCACCCACCTGGAAGCCCGCTATTTGTAATCTCATACCGTGAGTCATTGTACATATCGTTACACGCCGATACCAATGACTCACGGAAACCCTGTGATTACAGCGATATAGTTATTTCAACGGCCCCGCAGTGGGGTTGAATGAAAAACCAAATCGAGGGTATGAGAATGAAAAAAGTATTAGCTCTGGTTGTTGCCGCTGCTATGGGTCTGTCTTCTGCTGCATTTGCTGCTGAAACAACTGCTACAACCGCTCCGGCTGCTGCAGCAACCACTAAAGCTGCGCCGGCAAAAACCACGCATCATAAAAAACAGCACAAAGCAGCGCCGCAGAAAGCACAGGCTGCCAAGAAACACGCTAAAAAATCCACCACAAAACCGGCTGTAGAACAGAAAGCACCAGAGCAGAAAGCTCAGGCTGCTAAAAAACACACCAAAAAAGCTGCAACCAAACCAGCTGCAGAACAAAAAGCGCCAGAGCAGAAAGCTCAGGCCGCTAAAAAACACACCAAAAAAGCAGTAAAACACGACACTGCTAAACCAGCAGCTCAACCTGCAGCATAACGCATTTGTAGTCACTATGGCGTCCCCCACGCCATAGCATACGGCGCTAGATCGACCTGATGTAGCGCCGCCTTTCGGAGGGTAAAATGGTGTCACATTACCGCTTTGAGTTAATTCTTATTACGCTGATAATTTGCGCCATCATCGCCATGCGTTTTTATCTTGCCTGAATGTAGTTATCTGATTTTACTCCCACTTTCACGTCGTCCCGTCTATAGTATTAACTGAGGGTTTGCTGTTAATAATCATAATTCCCCACCAGAGCGTGATATGCATAAAACCATTGCTGTATTACTGGGTTCACTTTGTTTACTTCCTGTCGTTGCGCATGCGGACAAGCCTGCAACGGACAGCGCTGAAGCAGAAAATATAAAAACGCTGTTTTTTGGTCATGACGATCGCATAAAGGTGACTGACCCTACACAATCGCCGTGGGACGCTATCGGGCAACTGGAAACCGCCAGCGGTAACCTGTGTACCGCCACGCTCATTTCGCCACATCTGGCCCTGACGGCCGGACACTGTTTACTCACCCCCCCGAAAGGTAAGCCGGACAAAGCCGTCGCATTGCGCTTCGTGTCTAAAAAGGGTCTCTGGCGCTATGAAATCCACGACATTGAAGGCCGGGTTGCGCCCTCACTTGCCAAACGTTTAAAAGCCGATGGTGATGGCTGGATAGTGCCGCCTGCCGCAGCCCCGTGGGATTTTGGTCTGGTGGTGCTGCGTAATCCGCCGTCTGGCATCACACCGCTGCCACTGTTTGATGGCGACAAGGACGCGTTAACCGCGGCGCTAAAAACTGCAGATCGTAAAGTCACGCAGTCGGGCTATCCGGAAGATCATCTGGACGACCTGTACACACATCAGGATTGTGTGGTGACCGGCTGGGCGCAGAATACCGTCTTGTCACACCAGTGCGACACGCTCCCGGGCGACAGCGGTTCGCCATTGATGTTGCAGACAGAGTCTGGCTGGCAGTTGATTGGTGTGCAAAGCTCCGCTCCAGCAGCCAAAGATCGCTGGCGGGCAGATAATCGCGCCATATCCGTGACCGGTTTTCGCGAGAAGCTGGAAGCGTTAGCGCAGGAATAACACATGCTGCCCGCATTAACGGGCAGCATGGATATCAGGCAAGTTTTATCATTATCATTCCGGCCAGCAGCAGTATCACGCCGATCCAGCCCTTATTATTCAGACGCTGACCAAACAGCACCCAACCTGCCGCTAATGTCGCGGCAATACCGAATCCGCCCCACAAGGCGTAGGCAACAGAAAGGTCAATACCTTTTACCGCCTGCGACAGCGCGCTAAAGGCTGCTAACACGGCAGCTAACGACAGCACGCCATAAATCTTGCGGCGAAAACCATCGGAAAATTTCAAAAAGACGTTAGCGACGATTTCCAGCACGATGGCCATACCCAGCCAGGCACCGTGAACCCATTCAAACTGTTGCATGAGTCACCTCTTTGCCCGGTTTAACAGGCTTTCGGGTGCCGGATTTAATCAGCACAATGCCGACCACCAGTGAAGCCAGTCCTGCCACCTTCAATGTGGACAAGGTTTCGTCAAATAACAGCACGCTAAACAGCGTAATAAATAAAATACCGATACCTTCCCACAGGGCATAGGCCACACCAAGGGCAATTTTTTTAACGGCAAAACTGAGAAAAATATACGATAAGGCGATCATTACCAGCATTAAAATAAAGCCCGAATTACCATGGCCGACGCTTGCCCATTTCATTGAAAGCGTACCAGTAATTTCAGCCGCGATGGCCAGACCTAATAATATCCAGTAAAACATGATGCTTCTCCTGCTTGAGAATATAGTCCTTTGGGCCTACTGCATGCAGTAAACCAAAAAATAAAATTAGTTAGCTCAGCGCACAGCGCCAGCTCAGGCAGAAGAAGGGACTAAAGCGCGTTGCGCCAGTGTTGCTCACCCGCAAGCAAGAAAGTGGAAGAGGTACGAAGAAGTGAAGGTAAACGCAAAAACATCCTGAACATATTGTCCATAATATTACAATTATCCGCAGTGTTGCTTCTCATCATCGCGGATGATAATTGTCCTCGGTAGTTAAACACAGATGATTTGTATCATAGCTTCAATACGAACTCAAAGTCTTTTCACTTCTTTACCTGCCCCGTTTGATTTTTGTTATAACGACTCGACGCAAATCACACTATTATTCAGATTCAAAAATCAAAAACGCAGGAATACATATGGCGAAACCGATCATCACGCTTAACGGTCTAAAAATAGTCATTATGCTGGGCATGCTGGTTATCATCCTGAGCGGCATTCGCTTTGCCGCAGATATCATCGTCCCCTTTATTCTGGCGTTATTTATAGCCGTTGTGCTGAACCCCGTGGTGCAGCGGATGGTCAAGCTTCGCATACCGCGCGTATTTGCGGTGTCATTGCTCATCGTTATTATTGTAATGCTAATGGTACTGCTGTTAGCGTATTTAGGCACATCCTTAAATGAGCTTGCGCGTACGCTACCGCAATATCGCTCTTCACTGGTTATTCCACTAAAAAATCTTGAACCATGGTTACAACGCGCAGGGATCGGGGTTTCCGTGGATGAGCTCGTCAAATATATCGATCCAAACGCGGCAATGACGCTGGTGACCAATTTGCTGGCGCAGCTTTCGAATGCTATGTCATCGATCTTTTTACTGCTACTGACGGTAGTTTTTATGCTGCTGGAAGTACCGCAACTGCCCAGCAAACTAAAACAAATGATGAGTCGCCCCATTGAAGGTATGGCGGCGATTCAACGCGCCATCGACAGCGTCTCTCACTATCTGGTGCTTAAAACGGCAATCAGCATTGTGACCGGGTTGGTCGCCTGGGGCATGCTTGCTGCATTGGATGTGCGCTTTGCCTTTGTCTGGGGATTACTGGCCTTCGCCCTGAACTACATCCCTAATATCGGTTCGGTATTGGCGGCCATTCCCCCTATTGCTCAGGTGCTGGTATTTAGCGGCCTTTACGATGCGCTGGTGGTTCTGGCAGGCTATCTGGTCATCAACCTGGTATTCGGGAATATCCTCGAGCCGCGGATCATGGGGCGTGGACTTGGACTGTCTACGCTGGTGGTATTTTTGTCGTTAATCTTCTGGGGCTGGCTGCTCGGCCCTGTTGGGATGCTGCTTTCTGTTCCGCTAACCATCATTGTGAAAATCGCGCTAGAGCAAACCAACGGTGGTCAAAGCATTGCGGTGTTACTGAGCGATCTCAACAAAGAGTAAAATGCAAAACGGCCTCCTCAGAGGCCGTCTTAGTTTTCACTGACGATTACAACGCTTTCAGAATCGCATCCACGCTGGCTTTGGCATCGCCAAACAGCATATGGGTGTTTTCTTTAAAGAACAGCGGGTTCTGCACACCAGCATAGCCCGTGTTCATCGAACGTTTGAACACGATGACGTTCTGCGCTTTCCATACTTCAAGCACCGGCATACCGGCGATCGGGCTGTTCGGGTCATCCTGCGCCGCCGGGTTTACCGTATCGTTGGCACCAATCACCAGCACGGTATCGGTATCGGCGAAATCATCGTTGATCTCGTCCATTTCCAGCACGATGTCATAAGGGACTTTGGCTTCCGCCAGCAGTACGTTCATATGACCGGGCAAACGCCCTGCTACCGGGTGAATACCGAAGCGCACTTTGATGCCGCGTGCGCGCAGTTTCTCGGTGATTTCCGCGACCGGATACTGTGCCTGAGCCACTGCCATGCCGTAGCCCGGGGTGATGATCACGGAGTGCGAGTTCTTCAGCATTTCTGCTGTGTCTTCCGCAGTAATCTCACGGTGCTCACCGACTTCTTCATCTAATCCAGTAGAAGAACCGTCAGAACCAAAGCCACCTGCAATAACGCTGAAAAATGAACGGTTCATCGCCTTACACATAATGTAAGACAGGATCGCACCAGAAGAACCGACCAGCGCACCGGTAACGATCAGCAGATCGTTGCTCAGCATAAAGCCCGCCGCCGCAGCAGCCCATCCTGAATAGGAGTTGAGCATTGAAACGACCACCGGCATATCCGCACCACCGATGGAGGCCACCAGATGCCAGCCAAAAGCCAGTGCAATTATGGTCATCACCAGCAGCGCCAGAACCTGCAGGCCCACGCTTTCGGTACGGACAAACACCACCAGCAGCAGGAAAGAAACAACCAGCGCCGCCAGATTCATTTTGTGACGATTCGGCAGCATCAGCGGTTTAGAGGAGATCTTGCCGCGCAGTTTGCCAAAGGCCACCACAGAACCGGTAAAGGTTACCGCACCGATGAAGATACCCAGGAACACTTCCGTCAGGTGAATGTTCACCAGAATCGGCTCCAGGCCCGTGTCGTGATACAGGTAGCTGTTGAAGCCCACCAGTACCGCTGCCAGACCAACGAAGCTGTGCAGAATTGCCACCAGCTCCGGCATCTCGGTCATCTCAACTTTCTTCGCCAGACGAATACCAATCGCGCCGCCGATGATCATCGCCACCAGGATCCACGCAACATTGCCGGTATCCGGGCCAAAAATCGTGGCAATCAGCGCAATCGCCATCCCGGCGATACCGTAGTTGTTACCCTGCTGAGAGGTTTCGTGTTTCGAAAGCCCCGCCAGACTAAAAATAAACAGGATAGCGGCAACAATGTATGCAGCTGTAACTAATCCTCCAGACATATGTTACCCCTTAGTTTTTCCGGAACATTTTCAGCATGCGCTGAGTCACGGTGAAGCCACCGAAAATATTAATGCTGGCAATAAGCACCGCGATAAAGCTCAGGAAACTCACCCAGCCACCCTGGCCAATTTGCAATAACGCCCCAACCACGATAATCCCTGAGATGGCGTTAGTCACAGACATCAACGGAGTATGCAACGCATGTGACACATTCCAGACCACGTAGTAACCCACCACGCAGGAAAGCGCGAACACCGTAAAGTGACCAAGGAACTCTTTCGGCGCAACGTCGGCGAGCCAGCCAAACAAAATCACCACCAGCGCCATCAGTGCATATTTGCGCCACGGAGAGACAGGTTTTTTCTCTTCTTTCGGTGCAGGTGCGGCTTTTGGCGCAGCCTGCGGCTGAGCAGAAACCTGGATAGGTGGCGCAGGCCAGGTGATTTCACCCTCACGAACCACCGTGACACCGCGAACAACCACGTCGTCAAAATCGACGGTGATATTGCCGTCTTTCTCTTTGCACAACAGTTTGAGCAGGTTGACGAGGTTGGTGCCGTAAAGCTGGGAAGATTGTGTTGGCAAACGGCCAGGCAGGTCGGTATAGCCGATAACCTTCACCCCGTTCTCGGTGGTTGTCACCTGATTAGGCACGGTATATTCGCAGTTACCGCCGTTTTGCGCGGCAAGATCGACAATTACGCTGCCCGCTTTCATCGAATCGACCATTTCACGGGTGATCAGTTTCGGGGCCGGTTTGCCCGGGATCAGCGCAGTGGTAACGATAATGTCGACGTCTTTCGCCTGCGCAGCGAAGAGTTCCATTTCGGCTTTGATGAACGCCTCGGACATCACTTTGGCATAACCATCACCGCTGCCCGCTTCTTCTTTAAAGTCCAGTTCAAGGAACTCGGCGCCCATGCTCTGCACTTGTTCCTTCACTTCCGGACGGGTATCAAAAGCACGCACGATAGCGCCCAGGCTGTTTGCCGCACCGATCGCCGCAAGACCTGCCACACCCGCACCAATCACCATGACCTTGGCAGGTGGAACCTTGCCTGCGGCGGTGATCTGGCCGGTGAAGAAGCGACCGAATTCATGTGCAGCTTCAACAATAGCGCGATACCCGGCGATGTTCGCCATTGAGCTCAAAGCATCCAGCGACTGTGCGCGCGAAATACGCGGCACGGAGTCCATCGCCATAACTGTCACGTTTCGCTCTGCAAGCTTTTGCAACAGTTCAGGGTTTTGCGCGGGCCAAAGAAAACTCACCAGCGTCGTGCCCGGATTGAGTAACGGAATTTCCGCCTCCTCCGGCGCATTGACCTTCAGGATGATCTCTGACTGCCAGACTGCATTTCCATCAACAATTTCTGCGCCTGCTTGTACAAACGCCTTATCGTCAAAACTCGCCAGTTGACCTGCACCGCTTTCAACCGCGACGCTGAAACCTAACTTAAGCAGCTGCTCAACCGTCTTCGGCGTGGCTGCAACGCGGGTTTCATTGGTTAACCGTTCTCTTGGTATGCCAATTCGCATAATGTTCCCTTCCATCTGTAATTATGATGATGGTTTATCAATGTTCGCACGAGGCATGCGCGCACTCTCGAGAGAGGTCAGTGTTACCTCAATAAAATAAAACAGTAACAAACTCTGTATAACCTACTGAAAATGACGCCTGTGATCTAGCGCCAAAAAACAGTATTTATTATGAAATTCGCAAAATAGAGATGAATCGAACCTCAGACAGATAAAATGCCCTAAAAATAGCCCACAAAGGCTGATAATTCGCTTAAGCGAAGCGGCAAAACATGATTACGTACCTGCCAAAAACAATTAATTAACATTAAATTAACTTATGAAATTCAACTGCTTTATCAGTTTTGGTCACCAAACGCCGAATTTTTCGGCATATCACTAAATGTTATCGATGTTGTTAAGCCAGGTGGCACGATGAGTGAAAAATGACGCAGACACTGACGCAATTTAAATGCAATAATCAGCGACGTTTCTAGTCAATAACAATACCAGTACCTGGTTTGCGCAAGGCGAAGGATTATTTTTATGAAGCTTAAGAACACTCTCCTGGCGTCCGCACTTATTTCTGCGACTGCTTTTTCTGTCAATGCAGCGACAGAATTGACGCCGGAGCAAGCGGCTGCCCTGAAACCCTATGACCGCATTGTGGTCACCGGTCGTTTTAATGCTATCGGTGATGCAGTTGCTGCCGTATCACGCCGTGCAGATAAAGACGGTGCAGCCTCCTTTTATGTTGTTGATACTTCAGATTTTGGCAGCGGCGGTAACTGGCGCGTTGTTGCCGACGTCTATAAAGCTGACGCTGAAAAAGCGGAAGCGTCAAAAAACCGTATCATTAACGGCGTTATGGAATTGCCTAAAGATCAGGCCGTTCTGATTGAACCTTACGATACCGTTACGGTACAGGGTTTCTACCGTAGCCAGCCTGAAGTAAACGATGCAATCACCAAAGCTGCGAGAGAGAAAGGTGCATATTCCTTCTATATCGTGCGCCAGGTCGATGCCAACCAGGGCGGCAACCAGCGTATTACCGCATTCATCTACAAAGCTGATGCGAAAAAACGCGTCGTGCAAAGCCCTGATGCAATCCCAGCAGATTCTGATGCCGGACGCGCCGCATTAGCAGCAGGTGGCGAAGCCGCGAAGAAAGTTGAGATCCCAGGCGTTGCGACTACCGCTTCTCCGAGTGCTGAAGTCGGTCGCTTCTTCGAAACGCAATCCACCAAAGGCGGACGTTACACTGTCACGCTACCGGATGGAACCAAAGTTGAAGAACTGAACAAAGCGACCGCCGCCATGATGGTACCGTTCGACAGCATCAAGTTCACCGGTAACTACGGCAACATGACGGAAGTTTCTTATCAGGTAGCAAAACGCGCTGCGAAAAAAGGCGCGAAGTATTATCACATCACCCGCCAGTGGTCAGAACGTGGTAACAACGTGACAATCAGCGCCGATCTGTATAAGTAATACCCAATGTATTATCAGGTCTACAGTTCTTGTAGACCTGATAATTTCGCGCAGTTCTGCTCCCAGACAAAACAAAAACAGCAGTATTAAGACGACTTTTCACACTATTAGTCACAAATCTCTCTATCCCCATTGCATGCGTTCTCTTCTCTCCGTAAAATCCCGCGCCTTAGTGGCTTTCACCATTTTTATGCGGTTTGCCAAAATAATTATTCTCTCACTCTCGTTTTTGTAACTGGATACAAATGGAAAAGAAATTGGGTCTGAGCGCACTGACCGCGCTGGTTTTAAGCTCAATGCTCGGCGCTGGCGTTTTCAGCCTGCCACAAAACATGGCGGCAGTAGCCAGCCCGGCTGCATTACTGATTGGTTGGGCGATTACCGGTGCGGGTATTCTTTTGCTCGCCTTTGCCATGCTGATCCTGACGCGTATCCGTCCTGAACTGGATGGCGGTATTTTTACCTATGCGCGTGAAGGTTTTGGCGAGCTGATTGGCTTCTGCTCCGCGTGGGGATACTGGCTGTGTGCCGTTATCGCCAACGTTTCGTATCTGGTCATTGTCTTCTCTGCACTCAGCTTCTTTACCGACACGCCTGAGTTACGTCTGTTTGGCGACGGTAATACCTGGCAGTCGATTGTGGGCGCATCGATGCTGCTGTGGATCGTACACTTCCTTGTGCTGCGCGGTGTGCAAACGGCAGCCAGTATTAACCTGGTCGCGACGCTGGCGAAATTACTACCGCTGGGTCTGTTTATCGTGCTGGCGTTCATGCTGTTTAAGCTCGACACCTTTACTCTCGATTTTACCGGCGTAGCATTGGGCGTTCCCGTCTGGGAGCAGGTCAAAAACACCATGCTCATCACCTTGTGGGTATTCATCGGTGTGGAAGGCGCGGTGGTGGTTTCTGCCCGTGCCAGAAACAAACGCGATGTCGGACGCGCCACGCTGCTGGCGGTACTTGCCGCACTGGGCGTTTACCTGCTGGTCACCCTACTGTCTCTGGGCGTTGTCGCACGTCCCGAACTGGCGGAGATCCGTAACCCATCAATGGCCGGTCTGATGGTTAAAATGATGGGACCATGGGGCGAAATTATTATTGCCGCAGGTCTGATTGTTTCCGTGTGTGGTGCCTATCTAAGCTGGACGATTATGGCGGCGGAAGTGCCGTTCCTCGCCTCCACGCACAAAGCGTTTCCGCGCATTTTTGCGCGACAGAACGCGCAAGGCGCGCCATCGGCGTCGCTATGGCTGACCAACATCTGCGTACAGGTCTGCCTGGTGCTGATCTGGCTTACTGGTTCCGACTACAATACGTTATTGACTATCGCCTCAGAGATGATTCTGGTGCCCTATTTGCTGGTCGGCGCATTTCTGTTAAAAATTGCTACCCATCCGATTCATAAGGCTGTCGGTATCGGGGCGAGTATTTATGGCATATGGTTATTGTATGCGTCAGGTCCGATGCACCTGCTGCTGTCCGTAGTGCTGTATGCGCCAGGACTGCTGGTTTTCCTTTATGCCCGTAAAACGCACGCGCATGAAAACGTATTAAAACGCCAGGAGATGGCGCTGATCGGCCTGCTGCTTGTTGCTGCTGTGCCGGCTACCTGGATGCTGATGGGGTAACGTTATACCCATCGTTCGCGACATATGGAGATTACGATGGGTAAAAAAAACCCTTTGCCAATTCTTATCACCGGAGGTGGTCGTCGTATCGGCCTCGCCGTCGCATGGCACTTTCTGAACCAAAAACAGCCAGTTATCGTCAGCTACCGTACGCACTATCCTGCCATTGACGGCCTGCGAGAAGCGGGCGCGATTTGTATCCCTGCTGACTTTTCCACGGATGAAGGCGTGCTGTCCTTTGCTGATGAGGTCAAAGCTCAGACAGATGGCTTGCGTGCTATTGTGCATAATGCCAGTGCCTGGCTTGCAGAAAAGCCTGGTACACCGCTGACCGATGTGCTGTCAGCCATGATGCAGATTCATGTCAATACGCCCTACCTGCTCAACCACGCACTGGAAAGATTACTACGCGGTCATGGACACGCGGCCAGCGATATAATCCATTTTACTGATTATGTTGTGGAGCGCGGCAGCGACAAGCACATTGCTTATGCTGCCAGCAAAGCGGCGCTGGATAATATGACCCGCTCGTTCGCGCGCAAACTGGCACCGGAAGTGAAAGTGAACGCGATTGCCCCTTCACTTATCCTGTTTAACGAGGGTGATGATGCAGAGTATCGCCAGCAGGCACTGAACAAATCACTGATGAAAACCGCGCCAGGTGAAAAAGAGGTCATTGATTTAATTGACTATCTGTTAACCAGCTGTTTTGTCACCGGACGTAGTTTTGCCCTTGATGGTGGGCGTCATCTGCGTTAGTGCAGTTTGATCCAACAAAAGATCAGCAACCACGCGCTCAGGCCCCAGCACACCACTGATCCGCCGAGCGCAACGGGTAAGCGCATAAATCCGGTGAAATACCACAGTGAAACGAGGTAGACAAAATAGGGAATAATCGACCACATGCTGAATATGATGGTTGTACGTAACGCCTCGATTCCGCGTTCACTGGCCACAATATAGTGGGCAATCAACGCAAACGTCGGGAATAACGGAATTAATCCGGCAATGTAGTAATTCTTTGTTTTCGCCAGCAAGCCAATCAACACCACCACCAGCGCACCGAGCGCCGCTTTTATAACGAGTCCCATCACTCTGCCTTAACACATCAATAACATCAGCCCATAGCATAACGGAAGCGTTCTTGTTTAGAAAAGATTAATGGAAGGAAAAACCAGGGCGGTGTATGTTGGCGTTTTATATTCAAAAATTAATGATATGAACACCATCGTATTTGTTGAAGATGATCCCGAAGTTGGCTCACTGATTGCAGCCTATTTGGCCCGGCATGATATTGAGGTTATCCTTGAACCTCGTGGTGATTTGGCCGAGGAGAAAATCCTGCACGTTCAACCCGATCTGGTGTTATTAGATATCATGCTGCCGGGCAAAGACGGGATGACTATCTGCCGAGATTTACGCGGACGCTGGCAAGGCCCGATTGTCCTGCTCACCTCGCTGGACAGCGACATGAACCATATCCTGGCACTGGAAATGGGCGCCTGTGACTATATTCTGAAAACCACGCCGCCAGCGGTGCTGCTGGCTCGCCTGCGTCTGCACCTGCGTCAGAATGAGCACTCTGCCCAGTCTAAAGGCATTCAATCGGCGACCATCACACCGCACACAACGCTGCGCTTCGGCACACTCACTATCGACCCAACCAACCGCTCCGTGCTGCTCGGCGGCGAGCAAGTTTCTCTTTCCACCGCTGATTTTGAATTACTGTGGGAGTTGGCAACCCATGCCGGGCAGATTATGGACCGCGATGCGTTGCTGAAGAACCTGCGCGGCGTAAGCTATGACGGCATGGATCGCAGCGTAGATGTCGCGATTTCCCGGTTACGCAAAAAACTGCTCGATAACGCGACTGAACCTTATCGAATCAAAACAGTGCGCAACAAAGGTTATCTCTTTGCACCTCACGCCTGGGACGACGAGCCACAGAAGTAATGCCATCGGGCCGATCTCATTGATCGGCTGGATTACTCACAATACGTTACACTGTCACTTAAAATCGTCTACAGAACAGGCATACAAACACCATCCGACGCCGTTCCACACTTTTTGTGTGGCTGTTACCCTCCCCCCTCCCTATAATCCGTCGCGGTCCTGAACCCGTATGGTTCATCATTTTTTTTCGCACTAGCAAAACTCTTTCCGGCATTTCAGGTGCTGAATGAGGCAAGAGGCTACAATATGTTCGTTTCGCTCGCGTATATCGCGTTCTTTTTGGTTTGTTCATGGGCAATTTTCAGAATCAACCAAAAAAGTCACTCTCTTTCAAAAAGCGTCTTCATCGCTATTTTTACGGGTGCCGTTATCGGTTTATCCCTGCATCTCATTGCTGCTGACGAAAGAAAAACAGTTATCGACTGGTACAATGTTATCGGCAACGGCTATGTGAATTTACTGAAGCTGGTTGCGGTACCGCTGATTTTCATCTCTATTCTCTCAGCCATTAATAAGCTCGAAAACAGCGCTGGCATTGGGAAAATGTCGTTAACCATCGTCGGATGCATGCTCTGTCTGGTAATGATTGCCGGTTTTATTGGGCTGTTGACTGCGCATGTATTAGGCCTGGACGCCAGTGCGTTTGTTCATATGCAGTCCACGCTGACGCCAGACGATGTAAATAAAACAGCCGCCATTTCACTGCCTAAACTGGTGACATCTCTGATCCCAACGAATATCTTCCTCGATCTAACAGGGGCCAGAAGCGTTTCCGTCATTGGCATTGTTATTTTCACCCTACTTGCCGGCGTGGCATTATTAAAGGTCAAACAGGACGCCCCGCAAGAAGGTGAAAAATTAAGTGCTGGCATTAACGCTATCCAGATTTGGGTGATGAAAATGGTGCGTATCGTTATTGCTCTCACCCCTTATGGTGTGATGGCATTAATGGCAGGCGTATTTTCCGCGTATCGATTTGAACAATTTGCCAGTCTGTTAGGCTTTATTGCTGCCTGTTACCTTGCGATTCTGATGATGTTTATCGTCCACGCACTGATACTGGTTCTGAGCGGTAATAATCCCGTTCACTATTTTAAAACTGTCTGGCCAGTTTTAACCTTTGCATTTGTTTCACGCAGCAGTGCAGCATCTATTCCACTGGCTATTTCCGCACAAGAAAAATTTGGCGTGCAAAACACCATTGCCAATATTGCGGCTTCATTCGGCTCCAGCATGGGTCAAAATGGCTGTGCCGGGATCTATCCGGCTATTATGGTGGCGATGATTGCTCCAACAATTGGGATTGATCCGCTATCAGTACATTTTTTGCTCGCCATGCTACCTGCGATTGCGCTGGGTTCTATTGGGGTGGCGGGTGTAGGCGGTGGCGGAACATTTGCTGCGCTGATCGTCCTTTCAACACTGAACTTCCCGGTCGCGCTGGTGGGGATTTTCATTGCTATCGAGCCTGTCGTCGATATGGCCAGAACGGCATTAAACGTGAACGGTTCGATGATGTCTGGCGTGCTGGCTAACAGGCTCCTGAAAAAGAGTGCTGAAAAACCACAACCCGTGAACGCGAATTAGTCAGTCCTAAAAAGATCAAAGCCTTCCTGTTGCTGGAAGGCTTTCTTTTGTGTCAACTAAACATCAGCCCGTCGTATTTTTTCCAACGGTAATTTACGGCAGAGATAATCCAGCAGCCGATAAAGACGCCAATAATCACAAAACCGACATTCCCCATATGGTCACTTAAATTGCTGACGGTATCCCACAAACCCCCCTGAAGCGAAAACGCGTCAGAGAGAAGCCCCAGCGCCTCCAGTCCGCCAATAAATAGCGCCACAATCACGGAAGTCCCGGTAATGGTCATATTGTAATAGAGCTTGCGTTGCGGCTTATTGAACGCCCATCCGTAGGCCTCAACCATCAGAATACTGTCGAGACAATCAATTAACGCCATACCGCAGGTAAACAGCGCCGGGAACACGAGAATTGACCAAACCGACATGCCACTGGACGCGCTTGAAGCAGAAATTCCCAGCAAAGAAATTTCAGTGGCGGTATCAAAACCCAGACCAAAAAGAAAACCGACAAAATACATATGCCAGTCTTTGCCTACCAACCGAAACGCTGAGCGGAAAAGCCAGTTCAGAGGACCTGAAACTGTAATGTCTTCCGTGGTGCCATCGTAAGTACCGGTGCGTTTAAGATGGCGGAATGCCTTCCAGACCTGGCAGAAAATAATGAGATTAATGGTAGCCAGAATCAGCAAAAACGCGGCAGAAACCGAAGTTCCTATCAGACCGCCGACATTCTGAAACCATGCCATATGTTGCTTAAACACGCTGGTGGTCAGTGCAATGCCTATGCTTGCCAGTACCACAATGGTGGAGTGCCCCAATGAAAACCAGGCTCCCGTCGTCAGGGCGCGTTTTTTCTGCTGCATGAGTTTACGTGTAGCGCTGTCTATCGCGGCGATATGATCGGCATCGACAGCATGGCGCAAACCGTAGCACCACGCAATCAGACTCAGTGCAAGCAATGACGTGTTGTTGCTAAACGCGGTGAAAGCCCACAGCCACGCCACGATGTTTGCCCCGATGAGTAAGACCATCAACAAAAGAATATTCGGGCGTTTTTTAAATAATGAAAACAATGCGTTCATTGTTTCCCGCCAATTAAATTTGAGCTAAACAACACACCACACCACCACTCACTGATTAATTAATACAACGTTTATCAGGCTAATGATAACTCTTAAGAATTACTAACCCAGTGTCGTAGATCAAAGTTGATTATCACCTGAAGCAAGTTCCGCCATCGCTAGTTCCGCAATACGCAGAGGTACCGTTGCGCTGTCCCCCTCTTGCAGAAACCAGACGGACGACAACCCACACCATGCAACAATCCACATCAGCAAACGTTGCCGTTCAATTCTTGCGATTTCAGACACAATGTTGACTCGTTGTGTGAATGTTTCCGGCTCAATGGCAACAGGTCTGGTGGGTTCGGCAAGATCAGGGTTAGTAAAAATATTGGCGTAATCAAAGCCACGCTCGCCTAGCAGCCCTTTGGGATCGATAGCCAGCCATCCTCTCGTTCCGAAATCAAGAATATTGCCGTGGTGTAGGTCACCGTGTAATACGACTTCATCATGGGGTGAAGATAGCAGTACATTTGCCACCACTGCACAACGCGTCAGGATACCGCCATGCTTTTTCGCGGCAGGAGCCAGATCGCTAAACCAATGGTGCAGAGGTGTTAACGCTGGCGTAGACGCATTCCGGGAGAAATGGAGTCTACTGGCAGCATGGCAAATAATGCGACAAGCCTGCGCATCGTTACCAGTCCAGGACATGTCCGCTAAAGACCCTGTCCCTGTCGCACGTTCCAGCAGAATCGCCCCTGCTGCATGAGCAAGTACTTTCGCTGCGCCATTTCCGTTCCACCAGACCATGAGTTCACAGCCGATCCGTTCACTGTCATCGTCGGTGATTTTAAGTATGGCTTTCTGACCGTCCCTGATGACCACTACAGGCAAAAGCTGTGATGTGTGTGTTTCAACCGGTTCACCATCTGGAGTGAGTCCCCAACGGTTGAGCCAGGTGTTGAACAGGCGATTTTCCAAACAATATCCTCATTTTTCTCTGGAAGATGGTAACCAAAAGGATCCGTGTCGGCATTATTCCTGTTTTCTTTTGGTTGAGCTACAACCTCCCATAGCCGTCATCACTGACTTAACGGGTTGAGCACTAACAGGCACATCCTTGTGTATCTGTGTGCCATGCTGACTGTGTTCGGTAAATAAGGAGGACACGATGATCACGTTATGCAAAACCTGTGGAACATCCTATGAGGTAACTGGTGCCCATCCGGAACAGTGCGATATCTGCCAGGATGAACGCCAGTATGTCCCTGCGAGCGGACAGGAATGGGTCGATTTTACCGCCCTGTGTGCATCGCATACAAATAAGTGGAAGCAACACGACAGTACTCTCCTCAGCATCCGCACCGTTCCTGATTTTGCAATTGATCAGCGCGCGTTTATTCTGCGTACCTCTGAAGGCAATATTTTATGGGACTGCATTGCCTCGCTCGACGATGCCACAAAAACGCTAATAACGTCCCTTGGCGGGCTTAAGGCTATCGCGATATCGCATCCTCATTACTACACCACCATGCAGGACTGGGCTGCAGAATTTAACGCGCCTATTTACCTTCATGCCAGCGACAGAAGGTGGGTAATGCGCGACAGCCCGTGGATTAGATTCTGGGATGGCGACACCATTGAGTTAACCCGTGACGTCACGGTGATACGTCTCGGCGGACACTTTGCTGGAGGCTGCGTCCTGCACTGGGCGCGTGACGAAGGCGTGGTGCTTTCCGGCGACATCGTCCAGGTTACGCCAGGTGCGCATGCCGTCTCCTTTATGTGGAGCTACCCTAATATGCTACCGTTGCCAGCTGCAACGGTCAGCAACATTACCCAGAGACTGAGTACAGTGAAATTTTAGCAACTTTACGGCGCATTTGCAGGAAAAGATATTACGCAAAATGCCGATGAAATTGTGCGGCGTTCAGGTGAAAAGTATATTTCCTGCCTCAGATAAACCGGCAGTTTATTCACCAACCAGACTCAGGAAGGTAAAAATGGATAGAACTGATAAACCACGCCCATCACAGAAATACTCACTATCACACTGATAATGAAGTAGGTTTTGAAAGGCTGCTTTTGTGTTTTATGGCGAAAGATTTGTTGACCCGCTATCGCGCCACCCCATCCGCCCACAACGCCAAACATCAGCAATGTGGATTCCGGCACTCTACGCCAGTCCTTGCGTGCCGCCATTTTGTCCACGCCGTATAACAGCAACGTCAGTATGTTGGCGAGTAGAAACCATATGACAAGAGGGTGAGCGGTGAAAATGCAGCCGATCGCTGCAAAAATGAGTAGCGAATAACAACAGCGATTGAGATTCATATTTTCAGTCACAGCACTTTTCAGGAAGTTTCGTCACCCATTATACGCAAGGTCAGTCATCCCGGCCATGGGTGAGAATACCCCTTTTATTTTTATGCCTATATCCCCAGAAATAGCGGAAATTCTCTGGTCTGCGGCGTACCTAACAATTCAAACAAGAGAATCATTTTCATTATTCAGAACAAATGGTAATTTATTAAATCCAAATGGAGAAATTGTTCTGGAGTCGCAGGGATGAGAAAATACTCATATCCATATTTGTTTTTTGTCACAGTATTATCTCTCGGCGCAATTTTTCTTTTTTACTGGTGGAAGGTAACGATATACAGAGCGATTTTTCTCTACCCGCTCACATCAAAATACCTCATGCTTATTTCTCTGGCAGTGTCATTTTTAATCACCCTATTTCTGGTAGGTAATGGGATAATGAAAAAAAGTCCCTTCCAAACTTATCTGAAATTATTTGGTAGCATCAGCATTGCCATGGTGCTGTTTTCAGTGATCACAATTATGGCGATAACCTGGTTCATTCCAGGTGTCCCCTCATCCTATACCGCTCCATACACCTACTCTACAGGAAGTTCTAAAAGCTGTTCGGGGGCTGATGTTGACGATCCGGATCTCGGGACTAACATCAGAATTTGCTATCCCGAAGGTAACTACGAATATAACAACACAATCTATGTTGAGAAACGAAGCAACCTTTTAGGTGCGGTCGTAACATACGCCAGAACAACACCATCCCGATTTTGATTAACTTGCCGCTTACAAAGCAATGCGTTATCAAGCGAAAGGTCATTTCGCCCCCGTAGGGGCCATAAGAATGCAGAAAAGAGTTATACAGTGTACTCTGCCTGGATAAACACGCCAGATGGTGATCAGATAACCTTTCTGATCCGACGCATCGGCGGATACTGCTGTGCCCCTTTTCACCTGAGGGACACGAGAACTCGCTAACTTATTGAGCGTTTGGTGATTTTTATGAAGAAACTGTTTGTGCAGTTTTACCTCCTGCTGTTTGTCTGCTTTTTGGTGATGACCCTGTTGGTCGGCCTGGTATACAAATTCACCGCAGAACGCGCAGGCAGACAGTCGCTCGACGATTTGATGAAAAGCTCGTTGTACCTGATGCGCAGTGAACTACGCGAAATCCCGCCACGCGATTGGGGTAAGACGCTGAAGGAGATGGACTTAAACCTCTCATTTGACCTGCGTGTTGAACCGCTGAATAAGTACACACTGGATGCCCCAACCATGCAGCGTTTGCGCGAAGGCGATATTGTGGCTCTTGACGATCAATACACCTTTATTCAACGCATTCCTCGCAGCCATTATGTGCTGGCCGTCGGCCCGGTTCCTTACCTCTATTTTCTTCATCAAATGCGCCTGCTGGACATCGCGCTGATGGCGTTTATTGCTATCTCACTGGCCTTCCCGGTACTGATCTGGATGCGTCCACACTGGCAAGAAATGCTAAGACTCGAATCCGCCGCACAACGTTTTGGTGAAGGACATCTGAGTGAACGCCTTCATTTTGACAACGGTTCCAGCTTTGAGCGCCTGGGCGTAGCGTTTAACCAAATGGCCGACAATATCAATGCGCTGATCGCCAGTAAAAAACAGCTCATCGATGGTATTGCCCATGAGCTTCGTACTCCGCTGGTACGTTTACGTTACCGGCTGGAAATGAGTGATAACCTCACCGGGCAGGAATCTCAGGCGCTTAATCGTGATATCGGCCAACTGGAAGCGTTGATCGAAGAGTTACTGACCTACGCCCGCCTGGATCGCCCGCAAAATGAACTGAAGCTCAGTGTACCTGACCTGCCTGTTTGGTTGACAACCCATCTGGAGGATGTGCAAAGCGTGAATCCTGGCCGTACGGTGCACTTACGTCATCTCGAAACTGGCGACTACGGCGCGTTGGATATGCGCCTGATGGAGCGGGTCCTGGATAATTTGCTGAACAATGCCCTGCGCTATTGCCAGTCTACAGTGCAAGCCAGTCTGCTGCTGAACGGCAATCAAGCCACGCTGGTAGTGGAAGACGACGGTCCCGGTATTGCACCAGACGCTCGCGAACAGGTTTTTGAACCGTTTGTACGCCTTGACCCCAGCCGTGACCGGGCAACCGGGGGTTGTGGGCTTGGGTTAGCCATCGTCCACTCAATT
Organism: Citrobacter sp. Cf116; assembly: GCF_030336505.1. Classification (NCBI taxonomy): domain Bacteria; kingdom Pseudomonadati; phylum Pseudomonadota; class Gammaproteobacteria; order Enterobacterales; family Enterobacteriaceae; genus Citrobacter; species Citrobacter sp. Cf116. Next base: position 495,947 of record NZ_JAOWEQ010000037.1, read on the forward strand.
GCTTTGGCTATGGGGGGGACGGTCGTCTGTGATGAAAGTGAACTTGGCGGCGCCCGGTTTACTTTCCGTTGGCCCGTCTGGCATAACATTCCCGAAATCTCAGCTGCCTGACCTTTTCTGCTCGGTGGTCAGGCGGTGGAGGTTGTGCTATAAAAAAGTATGTTGTAACTAAAATGGTAAACCTATGGCCCGTTACGATCTTGTTGACCGCCTGAACGGCACCTTTCGCCAGATGGAACAAGAACTGGCACTTTTGAACGAAAACCTGTTGCAGCAGACGCTGCTGATTGCGCGCGTATTCTCGTTACCGGAAGTGGCTAAAGAGGCAGAGCATGCCCCTCTGCAGAGCATTAATGTTAAGCAGCATTTAGGCAAAGAGGCTGAAGCGCTGGCACTGCTCCATTACCGTCACCTGTTTATTCAGCAGCAGTCCGAAAACCGCAGCAGCAAAGCGGCCGTCCGCCTACCGGGTGTATTGTGCTATCAGGTTGATAACGCAGCGCAATGTACTCTGGAAGAACAAATCCAGCGTATAAACCAGTTGAAAACCACCTTCGAGCGCATTGTTACAGTGGAATCAGGGCTGGCGCCGGCAGCTCGTTTCGAATGGGTGCATCGTCATCTGCCGGGGCTGATTACTTTGAATGCCTATCGCACGCTAACCGTAGTCCGCGATCCTGCCACCCTACGATTTGGCTGGGCTAATAAGCACATCATAAAAAACCTGAAACGCGATGAAGTACTGCAGCAACTGGAAAAAAGCCTGACGTCACCGCGCAGCGTACATCCCTGGACACGTGAAGAATGGCAGGCGAAGCTTGAACGCGAATATCAGGATATCGCCGCCTTACCGCAGCAGGCCCGCCTGAAGATTAAAAGGCCGGTAAAAGTGCAGCCTATTGCCCGCGTCTGGTACAAAGGAGAGCAAAAACAGGTGCAATATGCCTGCCCGACGCCACTGATTGCTTTGCTTAATAACGACAACGGTATGACCGTACCGGATATCGGCGAGTTACTTAATTACGATGCCGAAAACGTTCAGCATCGTTTTAAACCTCAGGCGCAGCCGTTGAGATTGATTATTCCCCGGCTGCACCTGTACGTTGCGGATTAACTGCCTGGCCGCATGCTGCCAACCATCAGCTCCGGGCGTACCCAACTGTCGAACTCCGCTTCGGTTAGATATCCCAGCGCCAGAGCGGAGGCTTTTAAGGTCAGCCCTTCTTTATGGGCTTTTTTGGCAATTTCAGCCGCTTTATCGTAACCGATATGGGTATTGAGCGCGGTCACCAGCATTAGCGACTCGTTGAGCAGTTGATCGATTCGTTCACGATTAGGCTCAATCCCCGTCGCGCAATGTTCATTGAAGCTTTCCATACCGTCCGCCAGCAGGCGTACCGACTGCAGGAAGTTGTGGATGACCATCGGTCGGTAAACGTTGAGCTCAAAGTTACCTGACGCCCCGCCCATGTTGATGGCGACATCGTTGCCCATCACCTGGCAGCAAAGCATAGTCAGCGCTTCACACTGGGTTGGATTGACCTTGCCCGGCATGATCGAGCTGCCCGGTTCGTTTTCCGGAATTGAAATTTCGCCAATACCACACCGGGGACCGGATGCCAGCCAGCGTACATCGTTGGCGATTTTCATCAGCGACGCTGCCAGTCCTTTTAGCGCGCCGTGAGCATGAACCAGGGCATCGCAGGTGGCGAGCGCTTCAAATTTATTCGGTGCGGTAACGAACGGCGCACAGGTGATGACCCGCAGTTCATCCGCAACCCGGCGGGCGTATTCGGGATGAGTGTTCAGTCCGGTACCTACCGCGGTTCCCCCCAACGCCAGCTCCGCCACGTGCGGTAAGCTGTTTTCAATGTGTCTGAGGTTATGTTCTAGCATTGCTACCCAGCCGGAAATCTCCTGGCCAAGCGTAAGTGGAGTTGCATCTTGCAGATGTGTACGACCAACTTTAACGATATCGGCGAAAGCGTGGGACTTATCACTGAGCGTTTTGGTCAACACATTTAATTGAGGGATCAGTGATTTACGCAGCGCCAGCAGTGCGGCAACGTGCATTGCGGTCGGGAAGACATCGTTCGAGCTTTGGCTTTTATTGACATCATCGTTGGGGTGCACTTTTCGCTCCATCCCCCGCACGCCGCCCAGCAACTCGCTGGCCCGGTTTGCCAACACCTCGTTCATGTTCATATTGCTTTGCGTGCCGGACCCAGTTTGCCAGATGGCCAGCGGGAACTCATCGCGGTGTTTATCTGCCAACACCTCATCTGCAGCCTGCATAATAGCCCTGGCTTTATCCTCCACCAGCAGCCCAAGATCCTGATTAACCTTTGCTGCGGCGCGTTTCGTCAGCGCCAGCGCATGGATCAACGAGACCGGCATTTTCTCCGTAGAGATACGAAAATGTTCCAGTGAACGTTGGGTTTGCGCGCCCCAAAGCTTATCGGCAGGAACATCAATCGCCCCCATTGAATCATTCTCGCGGCGTACCGTTACCATTACCTGCTCCTTACATTAACAGTTGATTAGGTTATGTTTCGACATTGCCCACTTGCGTTGGTCTTATGAGTATTAACGAGGATAAAACTGTCGTTTGGTGGTTCGTGCGGTAAAAAAAACCGCCCCGAAGGGCGGTTGACGTTACTTAACGCAGCGTGCGCACTGCGACGTCTGAATTTGCTGGAAGAAATCATTGCCTTTGTCATCCACCAGGATAAACGCCGGGAAATCTTCCACTTCAATTTTCCAGATGGCTTCCATCCCGAGTTCCGGGTATTCCACGCACTCCAGACTCTTGATACTGCCCTTGGCCAGCACCGCGGCAGGGCCGCCAATACTGCCTAAATAGAAGCCGCCATGTTTATGGCAAGCATCGGTCACCTGCTGGCTACGGTTGCCTTTCGCCAGCATAATCATGCTCCCGCCTGCAGACTGAAGCTGGTCAACATACGAGTCCATACGTCCGGCCGTGGTTGGGCCAAGCGAACCCGAAGCGTAGCCTTCCGGTGTTTTTGCCGGACCGGCGTAATAGATCGGGTGATCTTTAACATACTGCGGCAAACTTTCACCGTTATCCAGACGTTCTTTCAGTTTCGCATGCGCAATATCTCGGCCAACGATGATTGTACCGTTGAGTGACAAACGCGTAGAGACCGGATACTGCGACAGCTGGGCCAGGATCTCTTTCATCGGACGATTGAGGTCAACGCGTACCGCTTCGCCCTCTCCAGCCTGACGCAACTCTTCTGGAATGTACTTACCTGGATTATGTTCCAGTTTTTCGATCCAGATACCTTCACGGTTGATCTTGGCTTTGATATTTCGATCAGCTGAGCAAGAGACGCCCATACCAACCGGACACGACGCGCCGTGACGCGGCAGGCGGATTACGCGGATATCATGCGCGAAGTACTTCCCGCCAAACTGCGCGCCCAGCCCCAAATTCTGCGCTTCAATCAGCAGCTCTTTTTCCAGCTCCACATCACGGAATGCCTGCCCATGCTCGTTACCTTCGGTCGGCAGCTCATCGTAGTATTTAGCCGAAGCCAGTTTCACCGTTTTCAGCGTAGCTTCCGCTGACGTTCCGCCGATCACAAACGCAATGTGATACGGCGGACAAGCCGCAGTACCCAGCGTACGCATCTTCTCAACCAGGTAATTTTTTAATTTGCCCGGCGTGAGCAGCGCTTTGGTTTCCTGGTACAGATAGGTTTTGTTCGCCGAACCGCCACCTTTGGCAATACACAGGAATTTGTATTCATCGCCGTCGACGGTATACAAATCAATCTGTGCTGGCAGGTTGGTGCCGGTGTTCACCTCTTTATACATATCCAGCGCTGCATTTTGTGAGTAGCGCAGGTTGTCTTCGATGTAGGTGTTATAGACGCCTCGAGCCAGCGCCTCCTCATCGCCACCACCGGTCCAGACACGCTGACCTTTTTTACCCACGATAATCGCGGTTCCGGTGTCCTGACAGGTCGGCAAAATGCCTTTTGCCGCGATGTCAGAGTTACGCAGAAATTGCAGGGCCACATACTTGTCGTTTTCGCTGGCCTCCGGGTCGCGCAGAATATCGGCTACCTGCTGTTGATGTGCGGGACGCAGCATAAACGACGCATCATGAAAGGCCTGACGAGCCAGCAGGGTTAAAGCTTGTGGCGCGACTTTAACAATCTCCTGCCCTTCAAATTCGGCAACAGAGACATAGTCGCTGGTCAGCAGATAGTATTCGGTATCATCCTTTTTGAGGGGGAAAGGATGCTGATAATGAAAGGGTTTGTTTGACATTGTGCTCTCACTTACTGCTCGGTCTGGTTATTCTCTGGGCAGATGTTCCGTTGCCCTGCTTCCCTGCCGCAGATCCGGTTGTAGAAGGAAGGGCTGTCTGCAACCGGAATCACTCAGGGTATTAAAAGCGAGTCTCCATATCCTACACATTTTTTTAACAAAAACTGAGACAAGTACGACTTTTTACATGTGCAGGTTACTTCCCTCAGGGTTTCTTGGTTTAATAGCCGTAGAAAATTCCACATTGAAACAGGGCTTGATAATGCAAAAACTCATCAACTCAGTGCAAAACTACGCCTGGGGAAGTAAAACGGCGTTAACGGAACTCTATGGCATTGCCAACCCCACTCAGCAACCGATGGCTGAGCTGTGGATGGGTGCGCATCCGAAAAGCAGTTCGAAGGTTCTGGGCGCTGACGGACAGACGGTTGCTCTGCGCGACGTTATCGAGCACGATAAATCCGCACTGCTGGGCGATGCCGTTGCGCAGCGTTTTGGTGAGCTGCCCTTCCTGTTTAAAGTGCTCTGCGCTGCACAACCGCTTTCGATTCAGGTTCATCCTAACAAGCACAACTCTGAAATTGGATTTGCCAAAGAAAACGCCGCAGGGATCCCGATGGATGCGGCTGAGCGCAACTACAAAGATCCTAACCACAAACCGGAACTGGTTTTTGCTTTGACGCCTTTCCTGGCGATGAACGCATTCCGCGAGTTCTCTGACATTGTTACATTGTTACAACCCGTCTCCGCCGCACATCCGGCTATTGCGCATTTCCTGGAAGAGCCGAGTGCAGAACGTCTGAGCTATCTTTTCGCCAGCTTGCTGAATATGCAGGATGAGGAGAAATCCCATGCGTTGGCGATCCTGAAATCAGCGCTGAACAGCCAGCAGGGTGAACCCTGGCAAACCATCCGTCTGATCGCCGACGTCTACCCGAACGACAGTGGGCTCTTCTCCCCGCTACTGCTCAATGTGGTGAAACTCAATCCAGGCGAAGCTATGTTCTTATTTGCCGAAACCCCGCACGCTTACCTGCAAGGTGTGGCGCTTGAGGTGATGGCTAACTCGGACAACGTGCTGCGTGCCGGACTGACGCCAAAATATATTGATATCCCGGAACTGGTCGCCAACGTGCAGTTTGTCGCCAAGCCAGCAAACCAGTTACTGACCACGCCGGTTAAGTCTGATGGCGAACTGGATTTCTCGATCCCGGTTGACGATTTTGCGTTCTCCCTGCATGAGCTTACTACCAGTGGCGCAGATATCAGCCAGCAAAGTGCGGCCATTTTGTTCTGCATCGATGGTGAAGCTGTACTGAGCAAAGGCGAGCAACGTCTGGTTCTGCGACCGGGTGAATCGGCCTTTATTGGCGCGAATGAATCGCCGGTTAACATCAGTGGCGCAGGTCGTTTAGCCCGGGTTTATAACAAGCTTTAGCAAGATACTGATATTTTTAACAACTCTTGCTAAGCTGTAGTGAGTTAAAGACATGTCACTCCTCCAGGCGTCTTAAAACGCCTGGTTTTATTTTATGGATATCGAAATGAAAAAATCGCTGGTAGCTGCGGGTGTGGTGGTTGCGCTGGGTATCGTCTGGACGGGCGGTGCCTGGTACACAGGTAAGAAACTTGAAACGCATCTCGCCGAGATGGTGACGCAGGCAAACGATCAGTTAAAACGTTTCTCCCCTGAGGCGGGTATTGAACTGAGTTATCAAAACTACCAGCGCGGGGTGTTCAATAGCCAACTGCAATTGGTGGTGAAACCAATTGCCGGGCAGGCAGATTCCTGGCTGAAACCGGGGCAAAGTATTGTGCTGGATGAAACGGTGGATCACGGTCCCTTCCCACTGGCCCAACTGAAGTCACTGAATCTGGTTCCGGCTATGGCCTCCGTGAAAACGACGCTGGTGAATAACGACGTTACCAAACCGCTGTTTGATATTGCCAAGGGTGAGTCGCCATTTGTCATTAACTCCCGTATCAGCTACAGCGGCGATACCCGTTCCGATCTTTCCCTTAAACCACTGAACTACGAGAAAGGCGACGAAAAAGTAGCCTTCAGCGGCGGGGAATTCCAGTTTACAGCAGACAAAGAAGGTAACGCTGTCTCGCTGACAGGCAATGCGCAAAGCGGCGTGGTCAATGCGGTCAACGAGTATGACCAGAAAGTACAAATGACTTTCAATAATCTGAAGACTGAGGGTTCCAGCAGTATTGCCAGCTTTGGTGAGCGCATCGGCGACCAGAAATTGTCACTCGAAAAACTATCGATCTCGGTCGAGGGTAAAGAGTTGGCGGTTCTGGAAGGCATGGGTATCGATGGCAAATCCGATCTGGTTAACGACGGTAAAACTGTCAACAGCCAGCTGGATTACACGCTGAACAGCCTTAAATTGCAGGGCCAGGATATGGGTAGCGGTAAGCTGACGCTGAAAGTTGCCCAGATTGACGGTGAAGCCCTGCATCAGTTCAGTCAGCAGTATAGCGCCCAAACCAAGGCGCTGATGGCGCAGATCGATGTGGTACAAAATCCTGAGCTTTATCAGCAAAAAGTCACCGAAGCTTTCTTCAATGCGCTGCCGATACTGATGAAAGGCGAGCCGGTTATCACCATTGCCCCGCTGAGCTGGAAAAATGCGAAAGGTGAAACCGCATTTAATCTGTCACTGCTGCTAAAAGATCCGACAGCAAATACTGAGGAACCACAAACGCTGGCTCAGGAAGTGGATCGTTCGGTCAAATCACTGGATGCCAAGCTGACGATTCCGGTCGATATGGCGACTGAGTTCATGACGCAGATCGCCAAAATTGAAGGCTATCAGCAGGAGCAAGCGACCGATCTTGCGAAGCAACAGGTGAATGGCCTGGCGGCAATGGGTCAGATGTTCCGTATTACAACGATGCAGGACAACGTCATCGGCTCGAGCCTGCAATACGCAAACGGACAGGTTACGTTAAACGGACAAAAAATGCCGCTGGATGAGTTTGTTGGCATGTTCGGTATGCCTTCTCTTGGCGAACCGGATGCCCCGGCTATCCCGCAACAGTAAATACGCGTGACAACAGGCCCGATAACCGTGTGTTTATCGGGCCTTTTTTATTTGGCCACCACCAGACGGGCGGAAAGCGTCAGGTTACGCGAATGACCATCATCGTGCCCAATGCGCTGCAGCATGCGCTCAGCAAGGGTATATCCCATTTCACGCGCAGGCGTACAGGCCCAAATAATGGGGATATCGTCCAGTGCATTTTCCGCTACATCGGCAAATCCCGCTAAGGAGATCTGCTGTTCGAAATAGCGATCTACGCCAATTTCACCACTCTGACGCCCTGCTCTCATCAGGCCAAACCAGGCGCCAACGGCAATGGTTTCGTTGTAGCACACCACTGCGCTGATCGTTGGGTTACGACGTAACAGCGCGGTTACCTCCTCTGCGGCCTGCTTCTGGCTGGATGAACACTCCAGCACCCAGTCGCTATGAAACGGTAAACCATACTTTAGCAACGTCGTACAATAGCCGCCGACACGCTCTGCGCGAGTCAATGAGGAACTCTGCCCCCCCAACCACGCGATTCTCTGATGCCCGTGGCGGATAAGATGTTCAACCAGCAATTGCGAAGCCTGCATGTTGTCAGGTCTGACGGTGTCGGCATCATCCAGGTAGCTTGCCCGAGACGCAAACACCACCGGTATCCCCTTATCGGCGGCCAGTTGTTGTAGGTCGTCGCTACTGCCGGCAGCCCCGGCGATCACCACACCATCAACCCCTTGATTTAGCAACATAGCGAAACGCTGCGCGAGCTGTTCGCCATCTTTGCCACCATGTAATAAAAAGACCATGCGCCCCTGCGCTTCTAATGCTTCCGTCAGACCCGCTGTCAACTCGGCGTAAAACGGCGTAGAAAGATCGCGCACAATCAAACCAATTACCCCGCTCTGCCCGCCACGCAGCGCCGATGCCTGGCGATTACGCACAAACCCGAGTTGCTCAATAGCGGCATTCACGCGTTCGCCTGTCGCGGATGAAATACGACCTTTTCCACTAAGCACCAATGAGACAGTACTGACCGAAACGCCTGCGGCCAGCGCAACATCATGGATGGTTATTTTTTTGGCTATAGCCATAAAAACGGAAAACTCCCTGATAACGTGACGGATAAAACGTTTTATCAATCACTTATATTTATACGCCCTATTATCGTTCGATAATGTGATTTATACCGCACTAAAATTAGGTAAAACGTTTTATCTTCTCGCCATCATTAGTCAGCTAGCTTTTACGAGGAGTCGTTTGATGACGACGAGAACCACACCAAAAATAACGTTATGGGAATTTTTCCAGCAGTTGGGCAAAACCTTTATGCTCCCCGTAGCGCTACTCTCATTTTGCGGGATCATGTTGGGGATCGGCAGCTCGTTAAGCAGCCATGATGTCTTAACACTGATCCCGGCATTGGGTAATCCGGTACTGCAGGCCATCTTTACCTGGATGAGCAAAGTAGGCTCATTTGCGTTTAGTTTCTTACCGGTGATGTTCTGTATTGCCATACCTCTCGGCCTTGCTCGCGAGAACAAAGGTGTAGCGGCATTTGCCGGTTTTGTTGGCTATGCGGTCATGAACCTTGCCGTCAACTTTTGGTTAACCGCGAAAGGTATCCTACCTACCACGGATGCCGCGATCCTGAAGGCCAACAACGTGCAGAATATCCTGGGGATCCAGTCGATCGATACTGGGATCCTCGGTGCTGTTATTGCCGGGATCATCGTCTGGATGCTGCATGAACGTTTCCACAACATTCGTCTGCCGGATGCGCTGGCTTTCTTCGGCGGCACCCGCTTTGTGCCTATCATCTCCTCGGTGGTGATGGGGCTGGTCGGGCTGGTTATTCCCCTGATCTGGCCGGTTTTCGCTATGGGCATTACCGGGCTCGGCCACATCATCAACAGCGCGGGAGAATTTGGCCCAATGCTGTTTGGTACCGGTGAACGTCTGCTGCTGCCGTTTGGTCTGCATCATATTCTGGTGGCGCTCATTCGCTTCACCGAGGCTGGCGGCACGCAAGAAGTCTGCGGTCACAGCGTGAGCGGCGCACTGACTATTTTCCAGGCCCAATTGAGCTGCCCGACAACACAAGGTTTCTCTGAAAGCGCAACCCGCTTCCTGTCGCAGGGCAAAATGCCTGCGTTCCTCGGTGGTTTACCGGGGGCAGCGCTCGCAATGTACCACTGTGCTCGCCCTGAAAATCGTCATAAAATTAAAGGGTTATTAATTTCCGGTCTTATTGCCTGTGTGATCGGCGGTACCACCGAGCCCCTTGAGTTCTTATTCCTGTTCGTTGCCCCAGTTCTGTATGTGATCCACGCCCTGCTGACCGGTCTTGGCTTCACTGTGATGGCAGTGCTTGGCGTCACCATCGGTAACACCGACGGTAACCTGATTGACTTCGTGGTGTTCGGTATCCTGCATGGACTCTCTACCAAGTGGTATCTGGTCCCTGTTGTAGCGGCGATCTGGTTCGCGGTGTACTACGTCATCTTCCGTTTCGCCATCACACGCTTCAATTTGAAGACACCGGGTCGGGACGTCGAAATTGCCAGCAATATCGAAAAAGTAATGGCTGGAGCGCCAGGTAAATCCGGTTACAACGTCCCTGCCATTCTGGCGGCGCTTGGCGGTGCGGAAAACATCGTCAGCCTGGATAACTGCATTACCCGTCTGCGTTTGTCAGTGAAGGATATGTCTCTTGTGAATGTACAGGCACTGAAGGACAATCGCGCCATTGGCGTAGTGCAACTCAATCAGCATAATCTTCAGGTCGTTATTGGCCCACAGGTCCAGTCAGTGAAAGACGAGATCGCAGTTCTGATGAACACCGTACAAGCTTAAGGACAATGATATGTTTGATTTTTCAAAGGTTGTGGACAGGCATGGTACCTGGTGTACTCAGTGGGATTACGTTGCCGACCGTTTTGGTTCAGCCGACCTGCTGCCGTTCACCATCTCCGATATGGATTTTGCCACCGCACCCTGTATTCTGGAGGCGCTGACTCAGCGCCTGTCACATGGCGTGTTGGGTTACAGTCGCTGGAAAAATGATGAATTTCTTGCGGCGATTAGTCACTGGTTTCTATCGCGTCATAATACCCATATCGATCCTCAGTCGCTGGTTTATGGCCCCTCGGTCATCTATATGGTATCGGAGCTGATCCGCCAGTGGTCTTCTGCGGGTGATGCGGTGGTGATTCATACGCCGGCGTACGACGCGTTTTACAAAGCAATTGAAGGTAATCAGCGCGTGGTGCGCGCTGTCGAACTGGAAAAACGCACTGACGGTTGGTACTGCGACATGGCCGCGCTGGAGAATGCGCTGTCTCGTCCAGAGAGCAAAATTCTTCTGCTCTGTAGCCCACAAAATCCGACGGGCAAAGTGTGGACGCGTGATGAGCTGGAAACCATGGCAGAACTGTGTCAGCGCCATGGTGTAAAAGTTATTTCCGATGAGATCCATATGGATATGGTATGGGGGGATCACCCACATATCCCCTGGAGTAATGTCGCGCGTGACAGCTGGGCGCTGCTCACTTCCGGTTCAAAAAGTTTTAATATTCCGGCACTGACCGGGGCTTACGGAATTATTGAAGACGCTCAAAGCCGTAACGATTATCTCTGCGCATTAAAAGGTCGCGATGGTCTTTCCTCACCAGCAGTGCTCGCGTTGAGCGCACATATTGCCGCCTATCATCAAGGCGCAAGCTGGCTTGATGCGCTGCGGGATTACCTTACCAGCAATTTGCATTACGTCGCCCGCGAGCTTAATGCCGCATTCCCCGAACTGAACTGGCAGGTTCCGCAATCCACCTATCTGGCATGGATTGACCTGCGTCCGCTCAACATTGATGACCACGCATTGCAGGAAGCGCTCATCCACCAGCAGAAAGTCGCCATCATGCCCGGATACACATACGGCGAAGAAGGACGCGGTTTTGTGCGCCTGAATGCCGGATGTCCACGATCCAAACTTGAAAAAGGCGTTCAGGGGTTGATTAACGGCATACGTTCTGTACGCTAATAAAGTTTGCGCAATGAAATTATTCATTGCGCAACATAGATTTTTATCCCGATTTTTTCTTATAATACGACGCACTTTACCTAAATACACGAGTGCGACCATGATTGATACTTCCCTCCCCTTAACCGACGTCCATCGCCACCTTGATGGTAACATCCGTGCCCAAACGATTCTGGATCTGGGTCGTCAGTTCAATTTAACGCTCCCGGCACAAACGTTGGAAACGCTGATCCCTCATGTGCAAGTGACATCCACTGAGCCAGATTTAGTGAGCTTTTTATCCAAGCTCGACTGGGGCGTGAAGGTACTGGCCTCGCTGGATGCCTGTCACCGCGTGGCATTTGAAAATATTGAGGATGCAGCACGTAACGGTCTGCACTATGTAGAATTACGTTTTTCACCAGGCTATATGGCGATGGCGCATCAACTCCCGGTGGCAGGTGTGGTTGAAGCCGTCATCGCAGGCGTGCGCGAGGGCTGCAAGACCTTTGGCGTCGAAGCACGCTTAATTGGCATTATGAGCCGTACTTTTGGCGAAGCCGCCTGTCTGCAGGAACTGGATGCGCTGTTAGCCCACCGAGATCATATTACGGCACTGGATCTAGCCGGTGACGAACTGGGATTCCCTGGCAGTCTGTTCCTGTCCCATTTCAACCAGGCTCGCGACGCCGGCTGGCATATTACCGTGCATGCGGGCGAAGCCGCGGGACCAGAAAGCATCTGGCAGGCCATTAAAGAGCTGGGCGCTGAGCGTATTGGTCACGGCGTTAAAGCCGTTGAAGATCGTGCGTTGATGGATTACCTCGCCGAGCATCGTATCGGCATCGAATCCTGCCTGACATCAAACATTCAGACCAGCACCGTTGCCTCACTAGCGAACCATCCGCTGAAAACGTTCCTTGAGCATGGCGTTATTGCCAGTTTGAATACGGACGACCCGGCTGTTCAGGGTGTGGATATTATTCACGAGTACACCATTGCCGCACCAGCTGCAGGCCTAACGCGCGAACAGATCCGCCAGGCGCAAATCAACGGTCTGGAAATGGCATTCCTGAGTAACGAAGAAAAACGAGCCTTGCGCGAGAAAGTCGGCGCAGCGTAACGGGTAAAGTGCTGAATGGCGCTAACGCTTATCCGGCCTACGTTGGTTTTCATTGTAGGCCGGATAAAATGCCTGAGCATCTCCATCCGGCATTAGTCCAATCAAGCAAGGCACAGCGTCGAACGATGTTTCGCAGATTCGATACCCAGCTCAATCAGCTCCATAATTTGGATAGCCTGTCTCGCCGGTACCGGGTTTTCACCGTTACCGTTTAGCGCATCACGAATGCCAGCATAGTACGCCGGATAGTTGCCTGGTACAGTAAGCCAGGTTTCTTCAACCTGCTCTTCGCCTTCTACTCGCGTCAAAACGCCATCGCGCATATCATAACCCCAGTCTTCCTGTGGTAGTCGCTCGCCATTTTTCAGACGCTCTTCCTGCGGGTCAAGACCATACTTCACATAGCTGCCACGCGATCCGTGCACAATATAACGGGCCGATTCTGCGGCAGCGAGCATGGTGCCATGCAGGATCACACGACGCTGCGGATACGTCAGGATGGCATGGAAGTAATCCGTCGCCTGCGCGCCCGGACGCAACTGGGCCAGGTCTACCGTCAGGCTGACGGGCAAACCAAACAGATTAATCGCCTGATCCAAAAGATGCGGTGCTAAATCGTACCAGATACCGCTTCCCGGACCGCCCTGTTCACGCCAACGGTCACGAACCTGCGGGCGGAAACGATCGAAATGGGATTCGAAATACGCCACCTCTCCCAAAACACCATCCGCCAGCAGAGCTTTCAGCGTCAGAAAATCACTGTCCCAGCGACGGTTATGGAACACAGACAGCACGCGCCCGAGGCTGCGTGCCAGCGTATCCAGCTCACGAGCTTGTGACAGTGTCACAGTAAAAGGCTTATCAACAACCACATGTTTGCCCGCTTCCAGCGCAGCTTTCGCTAATGGAAAGTGTGTGTCATTAGGCGTGGGGATCACAATCAGGTCGATATTTGGATCGTTAAAAAGATGCTTAGGCTCAGCAACAACCGCCACCGTAGGCCAGTCTGCCTTCACTTTTGCTTCATCACTACTGGAAACTGCAGCCAGTTCCAGGCCCGGCGTGCCCACAATCAGGGGGGCATGGAAGGTTTTACTGGCATAACCATAGCCAATTAGCCCAACGCGGATGTTGTCACTCATGTTATTGCCTCTCAATTCAGGACTGACCTATTTCACACCATACCTTGCAACGTCTCAATAGTTTAATAACCTTCGCGCTACAAAGGTTGTTTTTAACTTAAGTCAAACATATGCCACTTATGCTTAACTTGCAGCGAAAAAGAGGGAGAAATCGTTCCCAACCATCTTGCTGTATTAATGAGAGATTAGTAACATTTGCAGCCTGTGTTTATGGATAAATCAAAGCAAATGTCATCAGTAATGAATCGTCTTATTGAATTAACAGGTTGGATTGTTCTCGCCGTCTCCGTGATCCTGCTGGGTGTTGCCAATCATATTGACAATTACCAGCCACCAGAGCCCGTTGCGGCAGTGCAGAAGAAATAAGCATCCGCAACCTTTTATTGCCCGGCAATTAACATTGGTAGTTGCAGGGTTTGCCGGTAAAAGATCGCTTTCTGTCAAAAAAAGCGAATTATGCCGCATCCCGTTCCGCTGCATATTGCCAGCGATCGCTATGCGCGTTACCCTTGTCGAAGACGCGCATAGCGCCTGCTTTTTCACAGGTATGAACACTCTTCTTACATTTGCACGTAAATGCGCTTTTACCTGTGCACGTTGTTTATTTTTATATTTTCTACTCCGTTGGTATTATTTTATTAATATGGATCTGCATTTATGACTGTTCAGGATTACTTATTAAAATTCCGCAAAATCAGCTCACTCGAAAGTCTGGAAAAACTTTTCGACCATTTAAACTACACGCTCACCGACGATAGCGACATGATCAATATGTACCGTGCCGCAGACCATCGCCGTGCGGAGCTTATATCCGGAGGCCGTCTGTTTGATGTTGGTCAGGTACCTAAATCAGTCTGGCATTACGTGCAATAGAGAAGAAAGTAGCGCTCAACGTTAAAAGCTTTATAATAATTGCCCCAAAATGAATGGCATGATTGATTGCGCGCGTAAAACTGGAGAAGAGATGACTACCACACCGGCACAACGTATCGGAGGCTGGCTACTTGGGCCACTGGCCTGGCTGTTAGTCGCGTTGTTGAGCGCTTCGCTGGCGTTATTACTTTATGTCACTGCGCTGGCAACACCGCAAACCTTCAAAACGCTGGGTGAGCAAAGTACAGCAAATTTGCTGTTATGGGGCGTCTCCTTTGTTACCGCGATCGCCATGTGGTATTACACACTGTGGCTGACAATTGCGTTTTTCAAACGCAGAGCCTGTGTGCCCAAGCATTACATTCTGTGGCTGCTGATCTCCGTGTTGCTGGCGATTAAAGCGTTTGCGTTTTCACCCGTCCCAGACGCTTTTGCCGTGCGCCAACTGCTGTTCCCATTATTGGCCGCAGCACTGTTGGTGCCCTACTTCAAGCGATCGCAGCGCGTTAAATCGACGTTTGTGAACCCGTAATAACCCTACAGTTAACCTGTTGTCGCCTGTTGTAGATTGTCAGATAATAGGCGGCTTTTTTATTTCAGGCCGAAAAATGACTGATTACCTGCTGCTGTTTGTCGGAACTGTACTGGTCAATAACTTTGTACTGGTCAAGTTTCTGGGCCTCTGCCCGTTTATGGGCGTTTCCAAAAAACTGGAAACCGCAATGGGTATGGGCCTTGCCACGACGTTTGTCATGACACTGGCATCCATCTGCGCATGGCTGATTGATACCTGGATCCTAATCCCGCTCAATCTCATCTATCTGCGCACACTGGCTTTTATTCTGGTTATCGCCGTCGTCGTGCAGTTTACCGAAATGGTTGTGCGCAAAACCAGCCCTGCGCTGTACCGCCTGCTGGGGATCTTCCTACCGCTGATCACGACTAACTGCGCAGTGTTAGGTGTGGCGCTGCTGAACATCAACCTCGGCCATAACTTTTTACAGTCGGCGCTATACGGTTTTTCCGCCGCCGTCGGCTTCTCGCTGGTGATGGTACTGTTCGCCGCGATCCGCGAACGCCTCGCCGTGGCGGACGTCCCAGCGCCGTTTCGCGGGAATGCGATTGCGCTGATTACCGCTGGTTTAATGTCATTGGCCTTTATGGGCTTTAGTGGTTTGGTGAAGTTGTAATGAATGCTATCTGGATTGCCGTTGCCGCAGTGAGTGTACTGGGTCTGGCGTTCGGCGCTATTTTGGGGTACGCCTCACGACGTTTTGCCGTTGAAGATGATCCGGTCGTGGAGAAAATTGATGAAATTCTCCCGCAAAGCCAGTGTGGGCAGTGCGGCTATCCGGGCTGTCATCCTTACGCTGAAGCGATCGGCTCTCAGGGTGAAAAAATTAACCGTTGCGCCCCCGGTGGCGAAGCGGTGATGTTAAAAATTGCCGCCCTGCTGAACGTCGATCCGCAGCCTATTGATGGTGATGAACAAGACGTTACGCCGGTGCGTATGCTGGCGGTCATTGATGAAAATAACTGTATCGGGTGCACTAAGTGTATTCAGGCCTGCCCGGTCGATGCGATCGTGGGCGCGACCCGCGCCATGCACACGGTAATGAGCGATCTCTGCACTGGGTGCAACCTGTGTGTTGACCCGTGCCCGACGCAATGCATTGAATTACGCCCGGTAGCCGAGACACCCGATAGCTGGAAATGGGATTTAAACACCATCCCTGTGCGCATCATTCCCGTGGAACAACATGTTTAAGTTATTCTCTGCATTCAGAAAAAATAAAATCTGGGACTTTGATGGTGGCATTCATCCACCAGAAATGAAAACCCAGTCAAACGGAACACCGTTGCGACAGGTTCCGCTGGCACCGCGTTTTGTTATTCCGCTGAAACAACATATTGGTGCGGAGGGTGAACTGTGCGTAAACGTGGGTGACACCGTGCTGCGTGGTCAGGCATTAACCCGCGGGCGTGGCAAAATGCTTCCAGTCCATGCGCCAACATCAGGTACCGTGGTTGCCATTGCCCCGCACTCCACCGCACATCCTTCGGCACTGGCTGAGTTGAGCGTTATCATAGACGCCGATGGCGAAGACCGCTGGATTGAGCGAGACGGCTGGACCGATTACCGCTCCCACAACCGGGAAGAGCTCATTGCGCGTATTCATCAGTTCGGCGTCGCCGGGCTGGGTGGCGCAGGTTTTCCCACCGGCGTTAAACTGCAGGGCGGCGGAGATAAAATTGAAACGCTGATCATTAACGCCGCTGAATGCGAGCCGTATATTACAGCAGATGACCGCCTGATGCAGGACTGTGCGGCGCAGGTCGTCGAAGGGATCCGCATCCTGGCGCACATTCTTCAGCCACGCGAGATCCTCCTCGGCATAGAAGATAACAAACCGCAGGCAATATCTATGCTGCGCGCGGTGCTGGCTGATTCACACGACATCAGTTTGCGCGTGATCCCCACCAAGTACCCTTCCGGCGGGGCTAAACAGTTAACACAAATCCTGACTGGCAAGCAGGTTCCCCACGGTGGACGCTCCTCAGATATCGGCGTATTGATGCAAAACGTCGGAACCGCCTATGCAATTAAACGTGCAGTAATTGACGGTGAGCCGATCACCGAACGTGTCGTGACACTTACCGGTGAAGCCGTCAGCCGCCCGGGCAACGTCTGGGCGCGTTTGGGCACGCCGGTTCGTCATCTGCTCAACGACGCGGGCTTTTGCCCTTCCGCCGACCAGATGGTGATTATGGGCGGACCGCTGATGGGGTTTACGCTGCCATGGCTGGATGTCCCGGTGGTGAAGATTACCAACTGTCTTCTGGCCCCCTCTGCCAGTGAAATGGGTGAAACGCCGGAAGAGAAAGGCTGCATTCGCTGTAGCGCATGCGCCGATGCCTGTCCGGCGGATCTCCTGCCACAACAGCTTTATTGGTTCAGTAAAGGGCAACAGCACGACAAAGCAACGGCCCACAATATCGCCGACTGCATTGAATGCGGTGCCTGCGCCTGGGTATGCCCAAGCAATATTCCGTTGGTGCAGTATTTCCGCCAGGAAAAAGCCGAGATTTACGCCATTAGCCAGGAAGAAAAACGAGCCGCTGAAGCGAAAGCACGGTTTGAAGCCCGACAGGCGCGCCTTGAACGTGAAAAAGCAGCGCGTCTTGAACGCCATAAGAGCGCCGCTGCTCAACCGGCGGCCAAAGACCATGATGCCATTGCCGCCGCGCTGGCTCGCGTAAAAGAAAAACAGGCTCAGGCGCTGCAGCCGGTAGTAATTCAGGCAGGTGAAAAACCTGACAATAGCGCAGTGATTGCCGCACGCGAGGCGCGTAAGGCGCAAGCTCGTGCTTCCCGTAAGGAAAATTCGCCGCAAAGTGAAGGCAGCAGCACGGGTACAGATCCGCGTAAAGCTGCCGTCGAAGCGGCAATTGCTCGCGCCAAAGCCCGCAAGCTCGAACAGCAGGTGGTACCGGAAACAGCCGAGCCGGTTGATCCACGCAAAGCCGCCGTGGAAGCGGCCATCGCCCGCGCCAAAGCCCGCAAGCTCGAGCAGCAGGTGGTACCGGAAACAGCCGAACCGGTTGATCCGCGTAAAGCCGCCGTGGAAGCGGCCATCGCCCGCGCCAAGGCCCGCAAGCTCGAACAGCAGGCGGTACCGGAAACAGCCGAGCCGGTTGATCCACGCAAAGCCGCCGTCGCGGCCGCTATCGCACGCGCTCAGGCAAAGAAAGCCGCACAGCAGCAGGTTGTTAACGAGGAATAAATGGTATTCAGAATAGCAAGCTCCCCTTATACCCATAACCAGCGCCAGACATCACGTATCATGATGTTGGTGTTACTTGCGGCATTGCCGGGAATCGCCGCACAGCTGTGGTTCTTCGGCTGGGGTACGTTGTTCCAGATAATTCTGGCCGCCATCAGCGCTATCGCAGCCGAAGCGGGCGTGCTTAAACTGCGTAAACAACCCATTGTGCCGATTTTAAAAGACAACTCTGCGTTACTCACCGGGTTGCTGCTGGCCGTGAGTATTCCCCCGCTCGCCCCCTGGTGGATGGTGGTATTGGGCACGGTATTCGCGGTTATCATTGCGAAACAACTGTATGGCGGTCTCGGTCAGAACCCGTTTAATCCTGCCATGATTGGTTACGTCGTGCTGCTAATCTCATTTCCAGTACAGATGACCAGTTGGCTGCCGCCGCACGAAATTGCGGCTACAGTGCCTGGGTTCTTTGACGCGCTGAACGTTATCCTTAGCGGCCATACCGTCAGCGGCGGGGATATGAATACACTGCGTATGGGCATTGATGGTATCAGCCAGGCAACGCCTCTCGATACCTTTAAGACATCACTGCATGCCGGGCATACCGTTGAACAGGTGATGCAATACCCGATTTACAGCGGTGTGCTGGCAGGCGCGGGCTGGCAGTGGGTTAATCTTGCCTGGCTGGCGGGTGGTATCGTTCTGTTATGGCAGGGGGCGATTCGCTGGCATATCCCGGTTAGCTTCCTGCTGTCGCTCGCCGTTTGCGCCACTCTGGGATGGTTGTTCTCACCTGAGTCACTCGCGTCTCCTCAGTTACACCTGCTTTCCGGCGCAACCATGCTGGGTGCATTTTTTATTCTTACCGACCCCGTTACGGCCTCGACAACTAACCGCGGCCGCCTGATTTTTGGCGCACTTGCGGGGTTGTTAGTATGGTTGATTCGCAGTTTTGGCGGTTATCCTGACGGTGTAGCCTTTGCCGTATTACTGGCAAATATCACGGTTCCCCTGATTGATTATTACACCCGCCCTCGCGTGTACGGACATCGCTAAGGACTCCCAATGCTGAAAACGATTCGTAAACACGGTATTACGCTGGCACTGTTTGCTGCTGGTTCAACGGGATTAACCGCGGCAATCAATCAATTAACCAAGTCCACCATTGATGAACAGGCAGCGCTGCAGCAAAAAGCACTGTTCGATCAGGTGCTACCTGGCGATCGCTACAATAATAACTTGTCTGAGAGCTGTTATCTGGTCAATGCGCAGGCATTGGGCAAAGGTACTCACCGCGTGTATATTGCCCGCCAGGACGACCGTCCCGTTGCAGCAATTCTTGAAGCTACGGCGCCAGATGGGTATTCCGGGGCGATTCAACTGCTGGTCGGTGTCGATTTTACGGGTACCGTGTTGGGTACGCGGGTAACCGAGCATCATGAAACCCCGGGACTGGGCGATAAAATCGAACTGCGACTGTCCGACTGGATCACCCACTTTAGCGGCAAAACGATCGCTACGGGTAACGATGCCCACTGGGCTGTGAAAAAAGACGGCGGCGACTTTGACCAGTTTACTGGCGCAACCATTACGCCGCGGGCGGTAGTGAACGCAGTAAAACGCGCCGGTTTGTATGCGCAGACGCTACCCGCGCAGCTTCCTCAACTTAGCGCCTGTGGAGAATAAACCATGAGCGAAATTAAAGACGTTATTGTCCAGGGGTTATGGAAAAATAACTCCGCGCTTGTACAGCTACTCGGGATGTGTCCGCTGTTGGCCGTTACCTCTACCGCTACTAACGCGCTGGGGCTGGGGCTCGCGACGACGCTAGTTCTGACGCTGACCAACCTGACGATTTCGGCCCTTCGTCGCTGGACTCCGCCTGAAATCCGTATTCCAATTTATGTCATGATCATCGCCTCCGTGGTGAGTGCGGTGCAGATGCTGATCAATGCCTATGCCTTTGGCCTGTATCAGTCTCTGGGCATCTTTATCCCGCTGATTGTGACCAACTGTATTGTTGTTGGCCGCGCAGAAGCCTTCGCCGCCAAAAAAGGCCCTGCATTATCCGCACTCGATGGTTTTTCCATCGGTATGGGGGCGACCGGCGCCATGTTTGTTCTGGGCTCGCTGCGTGAAATAATTGGAAACGGTACACTGTTTGATGGCGCAGACGGTTTGTTGGGTAACTGGGCCAAAGTATTGCGCGTTGAGATCTTCCATACTGATACGCCGTTTCTGCTGGCCATGCTGCCACCAGGCGCGTTTATTGGTCTGGGCTTGATGCTGGCAGTTAAGTACCTGATTGATGAGAGAATGAAGAAACGTCGTGCCGAAGCGGCTGTCGCGGACAGTCCGGCTGGTGAAACAGGGAATGTCTCATGAACAAAGCAAAACGTCTGGAAATACTGACTCGCCTGCGGGATAACAACCCGCATCCGACAACCGAGCTTAATTTTACATCGCCGTTTGAACTGCTGATTTCGGTCTTGCTATCCGCTCAGGCCACCGATGTCAGCGTCAATAAAGCGACGGCTAAACTATACCCCGTCGCCAATACGCCTGCTGCGATGTTGGAGCTCGGAGTTGAAGGTGTTAAGTCCTACATCAAGACAATCGGTTTGTTTAACAGCAAAGCGGAAAACGTAATTAAAACCTGCCGCATTCTGCTGGAACAACATAATGGTGAAGTGCCTGAAGACCGTGCTGCGTTAGAAGCTCTCCCCGGCGTTGGGCGCAAGACGGCTAATGTGGTGTTAAATACCGCCTTTGGCTGGCCCACTATTGCCGTAGATACCCACATTTTCCGGGTATGTAACCGGACACAATTCGCCCCAGGTAAAAACGTCGAGCAGGTAGAAGAAAAGCTACTGAAAGTCGTACCCAGTGAATTTAAAGTCGATTGCCACCACTGGTTGATTCTTCATGGCCGCTACACCTGCATCGCCAGAAAGCCACGTTGTGGTTCCTGTATCATCGAAGATCTCTGCGAATTCAAAGAGAAAGTCGATATCTAATGCTGCTGGGGCATCCTCTTTGCCCCATACATACATAACGTTTAGTTATGCACTCCCCAATGTTTCTTTTCCCGACAATGATGCCATTCAATTGCTCAAATCTAATGCAATATTCTTGTTAATTAACACCTGAGCAGGTTAATCGTTTTTTTAGCAAAAGAAATTTCTATCTATACGTGATCCAGATCATCCAGCTAACACAATGTTAATAAGTTTTTATTTTTTAGTTAAGATGACAATTAGATGACCTAACTGCACAGTTTCTAAACAAAACATTACACTGCCTATTTTTCAGATAATGGCCTATATCACTGGATTCAACCTTAATTAGCAGAACATATCGCCACATTGCGGTTTTAGCGGTGATTAAACAGTGTAAAAATCTGCCATTTTACAAATGAAGAAATTTAACGCTAGATAACATTTCGCAGCCCCGACGATTTCACCAGTCATGATATATGTAACAGATTATTACAAACCACTTGTCTGAATGGTCAAGATAGTGAACATTACTTGCCGTTTCCCCTCCCACTATAACAATCGGACGGATGAACTTGACTCATCACGTACCTGAACACCCCCGTTGATATGGGATGTAAAAAAAGAGGTAAAAGTGTCTACTGCAAACAATAAACCAACAGAAAGCGTAAGTTTAAACGCCTTCAAACAACCAAAAGCGTTCTATCTCATTTTCTCTATTGAGCTGTGGGAACGTTTTGGTTATTACGGCCTGCAAGGGATTATGGCCGTCTACCTGGTTAAACAGCTGGGTATGTCAGAAGCGGATTCCATCACCCTTTTCTCGTCCTTTAGCGCCCTGGTGTACGGTCTGGTTGCCATTGGCGGCTGGTTAGGTGATAAAGTTCTGGGAACAAAACGTGTCATTATGCTGGGTGCCGTTGTCCTGGCCATCGGTTATGCGTTGGTAGCATGGTCCGGTCACGATGCGGGTATCGTTTATATGGGCATGGCGGCTATCGCGGTCGGTAACGGCCTGTTTAAAGCAAACCCATCCTCCCTGCTCTCTACCTGCTATGCCAAAGATGACCCGCGTCTTGATGGTGCATTTACCATGTACTACATGTCCGTCAACATCGGTTCATTCTTCTCTATGCTGGCAACGCCATGGTTAGCTGCGCGTTACGGCTGGAGCACTGCGTTCGCGCTGAGCGTCGTGGGTATGCTGATTACCGTTGTTAACTTCGCATTCTGTCAGCGCTGGGTTAAACAATACGGTTCTAAACCTGACTTTGAACCAATCAACTTCCGTAACCTGCTGCTGACTATCGTTGGCGTTGTGGTTCTGATCGCGATTGCGACCTGGCTGCTGCACAACCAGCAGATCGCACGTATGGTTCTGGGTGTAATTGCTATCGGTATCGTGTTTATCTTCGGTAAAGAAGCCTTCACCATGAAAGGCGCTGCACGTCGTAAAATGATCGTCGCCTTCATTCTGATGCTGGAAGCGATTATCTTCTTCGTGCTGTACAGCCAGATGCCGACCTCACTGAACTTCTTTGCGATTCGTAACGTTGAGCACTCTATTCTTGGCATTGCTTTCGAACCTGAACAGTACCAGGCGCTGAACCCGTTCTGGATCATCATTGGTAGCCCAATCCTCGCCGCTATCTATAACAAGATGGGCGATACCCTGCCGATGCCGACCAAGTTTGCGATTGGTATGGTGCTGTGTTCCGGTGCATTCCTGATCCTGCCGCTGGGCGCGAAATTCGCTACCGATGCGGGCATCGTTTCCGTTAACTGGCTGATTATCTGCTATGGCCTGCAAAGTATCGGTGAGCTGATGATCTCCGGTCTGGGTCTGGCAATGGTGGCACAGCTGGTTCCGCAACGCCTGATGGGCTTCATCATGGGTAGCTGGTTCCTGACCACTGCCGGTGCAAACATCATCGGTGGCTACGTCGCTAACATGATGGCTGTACCAGAGAACGTGACTGACCCGCTGATGTCCCTTGAAGTCTACGGTCGCGTGTTCCTGCAGATTGGTGTTGCGACGGCTGTTATCGCTGTTCTGATGCTGCTGACGGCTCCGAAACTGAACCGTATGACTCAGGATGACGAAGCCGATGAGAAAGCCGCTAAGGCCGCGACAGCGTAATTCTCAGGGAAACTCATTTTCAGGCCGCTAACTGTTGTTAGCGGCTTTTTTTTTGCATGAGGTAGCACTACCATACGATATACCTCAGCCAAAAGGAGTTACCGATGAAACTGTTCTACAAACCGGGCGCTTGTTCTCTTGCTTCCCACATCACACTTCGTGAGAGCGGTAAAGATTTCACGCTGGATGGTGTTGATCTGATGAAGAAACGTCTGGAAAATGGCGATGATTTTTTCGCGGTAAACCCAAAAGGGCAAGTTCCCGCACTGCTGCTGGATGATGGTACGCTACTTACCGAAGGTGTCGCCATCATGCAATACCTGGCGGACAGCGTGCCAGACCGTCAGCTCCTTGCCCCTACCAGCAGCCTCTCCCGTTACAAAACCATCGAATGGCTTAACTACATTGCGACAGAACTGCATAAAGGCTTTACGCCACTGTTCCGTCCCGATACGCCGGAAGACTTCAAGCCAACCGTTCGCGCGCTGCTGGAGAAAAAAATGCAGTATGTGAACGACTCGCTAAAAGATAACCAATGGATCTGCGGCCCGCGCTTCAGCATCGCCGATGCCTACCTGTTTACCGTACTGCGTTGGGCCTATGCGGTTAAGCTGAATATGGCAGGATTAAGCCATATTGACGCGTATATGGCGCGTATGGCTGAACGCCCGGCGGTTGCCGCGGCGCTTAAAGCAGAAGGGTTAAATTAATTGTTGTTGCCGGGTGGTGCTTGCGCTTGCCCGGCCTACAGCTAAAAATATGCCCGATAAGCGTGAACGCCATCGGGCATTGATTACAGCTGCGTTGCGCTGAAGTAGTGCTCAGGCTTCGCGATGCGATCCTGCGCGGCCACCACCTGCAGCTCATACTCGTGCATCTCTTTAGTGGCGATCATCACTTCGTACACTGCCGCAGTCACATGCTCAAGCGCCTGCTGTAAAGACGCGCCCTGCAACAGTTTCACCAGCAATAAGCCACTGGTAACATCACCCACACCAACCGGTTGACGTGCGCCAAAATCGACCAGCGGGCGACTGATATGCCACGCCTGTTCAGCGGTGACCAACAGCATCTCGAAACGGTCGGTGCTAATACCTGCGCGTGCCAGATGCTTCACCAGTACAATTTCGGGTCCCTGAGCGATCAGTTCACGCGCCGCCGCAACGGCCTCATCGACATTGTTCACCGCATGCTCGCACAGAATTTCGAGCTCAACCAAATTCGGGGCAATAATGTCACTAGCCGGAAGCGCATGACGTACATGAAATTCCGCCACACCCGGAGCTACGATACATCCCTTTTCAGGGTGTCCCATCACCGGATCGCAAAAGTATTTTGCCTGCGGGTTGGCCGCTTTTACTTTACGTACAATACCCAGAATATGCTCGCCCTGTTCAGCTGAGCCAAGATAGCCGCTCAGTACTGCGTCACAGGTCTGGAGTTTATCAATATCAGCAATGCCCTGGACAATTTCAGTCAGGTGGCTCGGCGGCATAACGCAACCGGTCCATTTGCCATACTGCGTGTGGTTTGAAAACTGGACGGTATTCAACGGCCAGACGTTTGCGCCAAGACGACGCATCGGAAATTCTGCTGCACTGTTGCCCGCATGGCCAAAAACAACGTGGGACTGGATGGCGAGGATATTCTTCATTTTACTTATCACAACCCTGAAAAAATAAAGGGGCGTAGTTTCCCACGCCCCTGCTAACTCAATCTTACTTCCAGCAAATCAGACAATAGTTCTTCTTGCCACGGCGCAGTAAGGTATAGCGCCCGAACAGGATATCACTCTCCTGGAAGAAATATTCCGGATCGGACTGCTTCTCACCGTTGATGGTCACCGCGTTAGACGCAATGGTCTTACGGGCCTGACCGCGAGAAGGTTGCAGCTCGGAGTCTACCAGCGCCTGCATCAAATCGGCACCTTTATCCATCTCGATCATCGGCACGCCATCCTGCGCCAGCTGTTCGAAATCTGCTTCACTCAAATCGCTGAGATTGCCATTGAACAAGCTTTCGGTAATGCGTTTTGCCGCGACCAGACCTTCTTCACCGTGAACCAGACGCGTAACCTGTTCGGCCAGAACATACTGGGCACGCGGCGCTTTACCGCTGTTTTTATCTTCTTCTTCCAGCGCATTGATCTCTTCAATATCCATGAAAGTGAAGAATTTCAGGAAGCGATAAACGTCCGCATCGGCGGTGTTGATCCAGAACTGGTAGAATTTGTACGGACTGGTTTTCTTCGGATCCAGCCACACTGCGCCGCCTTCCGTCTTACCGAATTTGGTGCCATCAGCTTTAGTAATCAGTGGTACGGTCAGACCAAACACCTGATTCTGGTGCAGACGACGGGTCAAATCGATACCCGAAGTAATGTTACCCCACTGGTCAGAACCACCAATCTGCAGTGCCACGCCGTGCAGCTTATTCAGGCAGGCAAAGTCATAACCCTGCAGCAGATTGTAAGAAAACTCAGTAAAGGAGATCCCCTGATCGTCACGGTTCAGACGCTGCTTAACCGCTTCTTTGTTGATCATCTGGTTAACGGAGAAGTGTTTGCCGATATCACGCAGGAAAGTCAGTACGTTCATACCGCCAAACCAGTCGTAGTTGTTCGCAGCAATCGCCGAGTTGTCGCCACAGTCGAAATCGAGGAACGGTGCAACCTGTTTGCGGATTTTATCCACCCACTCCTGCACAGTGTCTTCGGTATTCAGTTTACGCTCGGCGGCTTTAAAGCTCGGGTCACCAATCAGACCGGTTGCGCCACCTACCAGTGCGACAGGCTTATGGCCTGCCTGCTGGAAGCGTTTCAGGCATAACAATGGAACCAGATGCCCCAAATGCAAGCTGTCAGCGGTAGGATCGAAGCCGCAATAGAGCGCGATCGGGCCTTGCGCCAGTCGCTCTGCTAACGCTTCCTCGTCCGTCACCTGGGCCACCAGCCCCCGCTCTTGCAATTGTTTAATCAAGTTACTGCTTGCCATCAAAATCTCCATGTATAAAACGACTGCACCTTTGCCGGTACACGACTTTTCGCCTGATGCGAAAGAAACATAGAATAAAGCGCCGGATTGATCAGCACCAGCGCTTAAAACAAGAAATTTGCATCTTTAGGGGGCCAGGCGATCAATTTTCCACGCGTTATCTTCGCGTTGGTATAAAAAACGATCGTGTAAGCGGTTTTCACCACCTTGCCAGAACTCCATTTGCTCAATACTCACGCGAAAGCCGCCCCAGAAACTGGGCAGCGGAACTTCTCCTTGCTGAAACTTCTGCTTCAACTCGAGAAATTTACTTTCAAGAATACCACGAGCTGAGATCCGGCTGGATTGCTTAGAGACCCAGGCGCCAATCTGGCTATCGCGTGGGCGACTGTGGAAGTATTTCACTACTTCTAACGTGGAGAGACGCTCAGCCTTGCCGATCACCATCACCTGCCGTTCCAGCGTATGCCAGGGAAATAAAAGGCTGATGCGTGGATTTTTCTCGATCTGATGCGCCTTACGGCTGCCAAGGTTGGTATAGAACACCAGCCCTTTGTCATCATAATGTTTGAGTAACACGATACGCTGATACGGCTGGCCATTTTCATCGACGGTCGCAACGACCATCGCGGTGGGATCGGCCAGTTTGGCGTCACAGGCTTGCCCCAGCCAGCGCTCAAACAGCGCAAGGGGTTCGGCGGGAAGATCGCGGCGGCGAAGACCGCCTTTCGTGTATTCACGGCGCAGATGCGCGATTTGCTGCAATTCGTCGTTATCAGACATGATGTTGGGCTACGGATTGTCAGTGGGTGACGCTATTGTGCGCCGCCCAGGTGAAAATCTCAACGCTTCGGGTTCTGTAACTGACAGTTATTTAGCACAATTCTGTCTCGTTTATAGACCGTTGCCTCGTCGCCTTTAGACCAGAAAACGTAGATCCCATCGGTATAGCGCGCACCTGATGCCGACACGCCCTGTTTGAGGTTCAATAGCTGATTATCATAAACAAAGCTTGCCGTCTGGCGGGTATTGTTCAGCTTGACGGTAAGCGGTTTTTCGTCGCAGCGGTATTCGAGCGTATCCGTTTGCATACGCTCAACAAATTGGTTGTATACGCTACACCCGCTAAGCAGTACCGGCAGACACACTAACAATAGTTTTTTCATAGCCATATCCTGAAGACTTTCCTGGTCCCGGAGGGTAATGGAACCCTCCCTAATATCCCTAGTTTACCGGCATACAGTGCTGAATAATTTCAGTTAACTCTGAGTTCGTGGATTAGCAGGATAAATAGCCCCTAAAACGCTCGGCTCTGATGCGCCAGTCACGGAAGGCAGATTTCCAGGTAATCCGGCCAGTGTCCGCCACGCCAGCCAGGCAAAGGCTAACGCTTCCATATCATCGCCGCTGATCCCGGCTTCATCAGTTGAGGTGACCTCTGTTCCCGGCAATAGTGCCGCCAGACGCATCATCAGCAGCGGATTACGGCTTCCTCCACCGCAGACCATGAGCCGTTCACAACCGCCGCTTAGCAAGACCTGCTCTGAAATGGTCACCGCGGTCAGTTCGGCAAGCGTCGCCTGCACATCCCGCGGACTAATCCCCGGGAACTGCACCAGATGACGTTCTATCCAGCCATAATTGAAATACTCACGACCAGTACTTTTCGGCGCAGGCGCGGAGAAATAAGGGTCGTTAAGCATATTTTGCAGTAACGGCAGGATAACCATTCCCGAAATGGCCCACTGTGCATCTTTGTCGTAAGGTTGACCGCATTGCCGCCAGATCCAGGCATCCATCAGCATATTGCCCGGCCCGGTGTCGTATCCGCGAACGGGTTGTTGCGGAATAAGCAGAGACAGATTGGCAATCCCGCCGATGTTTAACACCATCCGCCGTTCCGTTGGATGTGCCAGCAGTGCCTGATGAAACGCGGGAACGAGCGGTGCACCCTGCCCGCCAAGGGCGATATCACGTCGACGAAAATCGCCGACTACGGTTATCCCTGTACGCGCAACAATCTGGTTGTTATCGCCAATTTGCAGCGTGTGTGGCGCAGCACCGTTCGGTTCATGCCACACGGTTTGCCCGTGGCAACCAATCGCAACGATATCCTGCGGTTTCAATTTTTCTTGCGCCAATAACGCATTCACTGCCTCAGCAAATAAATAACCGAGCTGTGCGTCCAACTGACCAAACTGAGAAAGTGTAAGCTGCTGCCCCTGGCAGATATCCAGAATCGCTTGTTTAACATGAATGGGGATGGGCCAGGTCAGACTCGCCTGCTGCGCAACCATCGTTTCATCTATTGTCGCCAGCACAACATCTACGCCATCAAGGCTGGTTCCAGACATTACACCGATAAAACGGCCCGATTTCATAGGTCATCCTTTTAAGCAAATTAGCCTTGACACTCAACCATAAAGTGTCGACTAATGCCATGCTTCCTTAATGATTTTTGGTGGCTAATCATTACAATGATCGTTTAATTACATCAATTACATGAATGATTCGTTTATACTCGGTTGATCCGATTTCGGTTAAGATTTTCATATTGTTCCAGTAGAACATGTGATCTTAGGCTCACAAATGCCATATAATTTAACCATGAAGGGTGCTTTATTAGCGTTTCGTGGTGACAAAGGAGATTTGTAAATGATTAAACGTGTGCTGATTGTTTCATTAATGGGCGTATCTTTAGCGGGTTGCGTTAACAATGATAGCCTTTCAGGTGACGTGTATACCGCATCCGAAGCGAAACAAGTTCAGAACGTTACCTACGGTACGATTGTTCATGTTCGTCCGGTGCAAATCCAGGGTGGCGATGACGCAAACGTGATTGGTGCTATTGGTGGTGCGGTACTCGGCGGGTTCCTCGGTAACACCGTCGGCGGCGGTACGGGTCGTTCATTAGCGACGGCTGCAGGCGCAGTTGCCGGTGGCGTAGCGGGTCAAGGCGTACAAGGTGCGATGAATAAAACCCAGGGTGTGGAACTGGAAATCCGTAAGGATGATGGTAATACCATCATGGTGGTTCAGAAACAGGGTGCGACCAAGTTTTCAGCCGGCCAGCGCGTTGTTATGGCTAACAACGGCAGCCAGGTTACCGTGTCTCCACGCTAATCTAATTCACGTGTGGTCAGACCCTGGCCACACGTCATTTTTTTGCTTCAGCCCTGTGACTGCAGCTCAATAATATTGTGTTCCAGCCTGGCGACCAGTTTAATCAGCAGATCAATTTCCTCAGCTGAAATCCCTTCCAAAATTTCTCCACGCGTCTTGTTGATAACCGCTTCCATATCAGCGATCAGCGGCTCTGCTTTTTCTGTCAGTTTAATTCTCTTTGCCCGACGATCGCTGGCGCAAGTCTGTCGTGAAATGAGTCCCTTTTCCTCTAACTGGTCAAGCGTACGTACCAACGAAGGCTGCTCGATGCCAATCGCTTTAGCCAACTGAATCTGCGATTGATCCGGCGGCAACTGATGAATGTTGTGCAGCGTAACCCAATGCGTCTGCGTCAACTCCAGAGGTTTCAGGCGATGGTCAATCAGAGCACGCCAAATGCGCACCAACCGTGCCAGATCAGAACCTAATGGCGATTCCAATTTCATCTCCTTATAATTAGCTTGCTAAGTTATTGTGCTGATTTTAGAATAGTGTGCAGCATTTGTATTCCCAAAACAAATGTATTGCCAAATTTGCTTACCGGCTGACATTTTTTCAGACATTATGCGTTACGGAGACTCATTGTCTCTTTTTTGCTAAACCTATAGCAATGCTCTCTTCCGCCAAGGATTTTGCCCGTGAAGTTTATGTTTAATGCAACAGGATTGCCCCTACAAGATTTAATGATCGGCGCATCTGTCTACTTCCCTCCTGTTTTCAAGGCGATTGTAGCAGGATTTATTCTCTGGCTGGTTGTTCATCGCCTACTGCGCGACTGGATTTACTCTGGCGAAATCTGGCATCCCTTGTTAATGGATCTGTCACTCTTTACGCTTTGCGTATGTCTGGCCTTTGTTATGCTGATAGCGTGGTGATTATGTCGCTTAAAACCGTTAAATACTTCTCCACTATTATAGTCGCTGCAATCGCAGTTTTCGCCGGATGGTGGATGTGGAATTACTATATGCAATCGCCCTGGACACGTGATGGCAAAGTGCGAGCAGAGCAGGTCAGCATTACGCCACAGGTGTCAGGTAGCATTAGCGAACTCTATATAAAAGATAACCAGTTTGTGAATAAAGGCGATGTCCTTTTTATTATCGACAAGACGCCATTTCACATTGCTGAACTGAATGCGCAAGCGCAACTCGCAAAAGCGCAGTCTGACCTGGCGAAAGCCAATAACGAAGCCAACCGTCGCCGTCATTTATCGCAAAATTACATCTCAGCCGAGGATCTGGATACCGCAAATCTCAACGTGAAAGCCATGCAGGCGAGTGTTGAAGCAGCAGAGGCCAGTCTGCGCCAGACACAGTGGCAATTGACGCAAACGGTGGTCAAAGCCCCCGTAGCGGGCTGGGTCACCAATCTTTCAACCCGTACCGGAGACTACGCTTCAACCGGGAAGCCTCTGTTTGCTCTCGTCGACAGTCACTCTTTTTATGTGATGGGGTATTTTGAAGAAACTAAGTTGCGTCACATTCGCGAAGGTGCACCAGCCCTCATCACGCTCTACAGCGGTGATATAAAGTTACAGGGTCACGTTTCCAGTATTGGTCGTGCTATCTACGATCAAAGTGTGGAAAGTGATTCCGGCCTGATTCCAGATATCAAGCCCAACGTGCCGTGGGTGCGTCTGGCGCAGCGTATCCCGGTACGCATCGAATTCGACGCCCTGCCGCGGGATGTCACGCTGGTATCAGGTACAACCTGCAGCGTATCCATCGGCCAGCGTAAATGAAACTACCTCGCCTGACACCTGGCAATTTGCCGTGGTTTAAAGCCACGGCGGCACAGTGGCGTTATGCGCTGCGTAACACCATTGCGATGTGTCTGGCGTTAACTTTTGCTTATTATCTGAATCTGGACGAACCCTATTGGGCGATGACCTCAGCGGCGGTAGTCAGTTTTCCCACCGTTGGCGGGGTTATCAGCAAAAGTCTGGGTCGCGTGGCGGGTAGCTTACTGGGTGCCACCGCCGCATTGATTATTGCCGGTCATACCCTTAATGAGCCGTGGTTGTTCTTGCTGAGCATGTCGGTGTGGATCGGTTTTTGTACCTGGGCTTGTGCGCATTTCACCAATAACGTTGCCTACGCCTTTCAACTGGCAGGTTATACGGCGGCGATCATTGCGTTTCCCATGGTCAATACCGTGGAAATTACGCAGTTATGGGATATCGCGCAAGCACGCGTGTGTGAAGTCATCGTCGGTATCTTGTGTGGCGGTGTGATGATGATGATCCTGCCCAGCACCTCCGATGGCATCACGTTACTGACTGCTTTGAAAAACATGCATTCACGTTTACTGGAACATGCCAGCCTACTCTGGCAACCAGAAACCACGGACGCCATTCGCACAGCCCATGAAGGTGTTATCGGTCAGATTCTTACCATGAACCTGCTGCGTATTCAGGCGTTCTGGAGCCACTACCGTTTTCGCCGACAAAATGCTTTGCTCAATTCGCTGTTGCATCAGCAGTTAAGGATGACCAGCGTGATTTCCAGTCTGCGCAGGATGCTGCTGAACTGGCCTAATCCCCCGTCCAATACCCGGGAAATTATCGAACAGTTGCTCAGCGAACTGATAAAATCCAATGCTAATAGCTACACCGTTGCACGTATTATTGCCCCACTGCGACCCGTCGATGCACGCGACTATCGACACGTCGCCTTCTGGCAACGATTGCGTTATTTTTGTCGGCTCTACCTGCGCAGCAGTCATTATCTGCATTTACTGGAAAATGGCGTTACCGCCGAGCGTATTAATATCGTCCGCACGCCG
This sequence comes from Citrobacter sp. Cf116, assembly GCF_030336505.1. Classification (NCBI taxonomy): domain Bacteria; kingdom Pseudomonadati; phylum Pseudomonadota; class Gammaproteobacteria; order Enterobacterales; family Enterobacteriaceae; genus Citrobacter; species Citrobacter sp. Cf116. Next base: position 528,300 of record NZ_JAOWEQ010000037.1, read on the forward strand.
GGGCTTGCCCGTCATACCGATAATGCGGAAGCTATCTGGAGCGGGTTACGTACGTTCTGCACTTTGATGCTTATCGGCGCATGGAGCATTGGCGCACAATGGGAATCAGGCTCTGGCGCACTCACACTCGCCGCCATCAGCAGCGTGCTGTATTCCGCCGTTGCCACGCCGTTCAAGTCGCTTTCTTTGCTGATGCGCACACTGGTTCTGCTGTCGCTGTTTAGCTTTGTGGTTAAGTTTGGCCTGATGGTGCAAATTTCCGACCTCTGGCAATTCATTCTTTTTCTCTTCCCGCTACTCGCCACCATGCAACTGTTAAAGCTGCAAATGCCAGCCCTGGCAGGTCTTTGGGGGCAACTGATTGTATTTATGGGTTCGTTTATCGCGGTGACCAATCCGCCGGTATATGATTTTGCTGATTTCCTGAATGACAATATGGCGAAAATAACTGGTGTGGCGCTGTCATGGCTGGCCTTCGCCATTCTGCGGCCCGGATCGGATGCACGGAAAAGTCGCCGCCATATTCGCGCCCTGCGCCGGGATTTTGTCGATCAGCTCAGCCGACACCCATCACTCAGTGAAAACGAATTTGAATCGCTGACCTATCATCACGTCAGCCAGCTCAGCAGCAGTCAGGATGCGCTGGCTCGACGCTGGTTATTACGTTGGGGGGTCGTATTGCTGAACTGCTCGCACGTGGTGTGGCAACTGCGCACCTGGGAGGCGCGTTCGGATCCGCTGGCTCGCGTCAGGGACGTGTGTATCTCTCTGCTGCGCGATGTAATGAGCGAACGTGGCGTCCAGCAACGACCACTGAATGCCACGCTGAGTGAGCTACAACGCATCTGCGATACGCTTGCCCACCATCATCAACCTGCTGCACAGGAGTTATCGGCATTGGTCTGGCGACTACACTGCTCGCTTTCACAACTCGAACAGGCGCCACCGCCGGGCACTCTCAGTAGTTGATTATTTGATAACACCACAGGCGTAGCGCGCTCCGCCACCGCCAAGCGGTTTCGGTTGATCGGACATATTATCGCCGCCCACATGGATCATCAGCGCTTTGCCTTTAACCTCATCGAGGGTTTTGAGGCGCGGCGCAATGACCGGTGTTATGGCGTTTCCGTCGTTATTCACCACTAGCAGCGGCAGGTCACCCATATGACCTGCGCCTTCCGGGCCTTCGTGTTTGCCGGTTTGCTGCGGATCATAATGGCCTCCAGCCGATTCCGCGGCTGAGGCTTTCCCTTCTTTAATCGCCGGTTGGCAGCTGCCGTTCATATGCACATGGAAACCATGTTCTCCCGGCGGCAACGCTTTCAGATCGGGCGAAAACTCCAGCCCCTTTGCGGTTTCAGCAATAGTGACCGTACCAATCGTCTGGCCAACGCCTTGCGACGTGACCAGATTCATCGTCACTTTTTCTTCAATGGCAGCCTGCGCACCTGCACAGGCGAGTAGAGTGATGATGGCCAAACTCAAACGCTTCATAAGACCTCCGTCCAAAAGGTGTCTGATTGTTAAGTGTAAACCAGTGACACAATTTTGAACGGTGATGCACCAAAAACACGATTAAGGTACGTCGTAACCCAGTGCAGCTTTACGAATGCGGAACCATTGCTGGCGAGACATGTTCAGCGTCTCAGACTCAATGGCGGCGCGTACGCGCTCTATTTTTCCTGAGCCAATAATCGGCAGCGGCTGAGACGGCAAACGTAAAATCCAGGCGTACACCACCTGCTCAATAGACTGCGCGTTTAACTCTTCTGCGATCGCGGCAAGTTCATTTCGTAATGGCTGGAACGCATCGTCATTAAACAAGCGACCGCCGCCGAGGCAGGACCAGGCCATTGGACGAATACGCAACTGTTGCAGTTGATCTAAAGTGCCATCCAGCAGGAGCGGCTGATGTACCGGAGAGATTTCAACCTGGTTGGTCGCCAGCGTAAACGGCAGACGCGATTGCAACAATGAGAACTGTGCCGGGGTGAAATTAGAGACACCAAAGTGACGCACTTTGCCACTGTGGTGCAATTTTTTGAAAGCGTCGGCGACGTCGTCAGCATCCATAAGCGGATCGGGACGGTGGATGAGCAACAGATCAATATGATCGGTCGCCAGCAGTTTCAGCGATTCTTCCGCACTGGCAATAATATGCGCGCTGTCGGTAATGTAATGTCCCAGCGCATTTTCCGCGCGCGCCGTCGTCGCGATCCCGCATTTGGTCACAATCTGCATTTTTTCACGCAAATGCGGAGCCAGTTTCATTGCCTCACCAAACGCCGCTTCACACTGGTATCCACCGTAGATATCGGCGTGATCGACGGTGGTCACGCCCAGATCCAGATGCTCTTCAATAAAGCTGACTAGCTGGCGCGCGGACATATTCCAGTCCATCAGGCGCCAGTACCCCATCACAAAGCGAGAAAATTCCGGGCCTTGCGGCGCAATAGTAATACGCTGAACCATAGCAGCTTCCTTTTAAGTGAATGTGCCTCGAGTATACGCAATTACGTTTTTAAAAGAGTGAAGGTTGTTGCGGTTCTTCCGAAGGGTTGGCTTTGTTCGCTCGTAATTTACGCATCAGGCGCTGACGACAAAGCCGTAGCACTTCCTGCTTTTGGGCATCGCTCATCTTTTGCCAGTTAAAACGTTCATCCCGACTGCGAAAACAGCCACGGCAAAATCCGCGTTCGTCAGACTGACATATTCCACGGCATGGGCTCTGGACGGGGAAAAACTCCAGCTGTTCGGCCACATCCCCTCCTTTAGTAAGATTGATATACTTATTGAAGACGTTAACTGAATTTCTCGCAAGCGCTATTGCATTAGACCGACTGGTCTATTACACTCCTGTTCATGAACAAAATCACTGAACACGATACACGCGAACATCTACTGGCGACTGGCGAACTGCTGTGTATGCAGCGCGGCTTCACCGGCATGGGTTTAAGCGAACTACTGAAAACCGCTGAAGTGCCCAAAGGTTCGTTTTATCATTATTTTCGCTCTAAAGAAGCGTTCGGTGTCGCGATGCTGGAACGCCACTATGCGGCCTATCATCAGCGACTGGCTACGCACTTTGATACGGGTGCGGGAAACTACCGCGACCGCATTCTGGCCTACTATCAGGAAACCCTGAACCAGTTTAGCCAGCACGGCATTATTAGCGGCTGTTTAACTGTAAAACTGTCTGCCGAAGTGTGCGATCTGTCAGAAGATATGCGCACAGCGATGGATAAAGGCGCGCGGCACATTATTGTGCTGTTAGCGCAGGCACTGGAGAAAGGTCAGGCCAGCCATTGTCTGTCCTTTGTTGGCGAGCCGTTACAGCAGGCGCAAGTACTGTATGCGCTGTGGCTTGGCGCCAACCTACAGGCCAAGATTTCTCGTAGCGCTACTCCGCTGGAAAATGCGCTGGCGCACGTTAAAAACATCATCACAACGCCTGCCGTTTAACAGGCGTTTTTATTTCTTTTATTACTAGACGACCGGTCTATTCAGGAGTGCCACATGTCATCTGAAAAACTGTTTTCCCCACTGAAAGTGGGTGCCATTACGGCAGCAAACCGCGTATTCATGGCGCCACTGACGCGTCTGCGCAGTATTGAGCCTGGCGACATCCCTACTCCGCTGATGGCCGAGTATTACCGTCAACGCGCCAGCGCGGGTCTTATTATCAGCGAAGCGACGCAGATTTCCGCACAGGCGAAAGGCTATGCCGGAGCACCCGGCTTACACAGCGAAGCGCAAATTGCCGCATGGAAGAAAATCACCGCTGCCGTACACGCTGAGCAAGGTCATATTGCTGTCCAGTTGTGGCACACCGGACGCATCTCTCACGCCAGTCTGCAACCAAATGGTCAAGCTCCAGTTGCACCTTCCGCGATTAGTGCTGGAACCCGCACCTCGCTGCGCGATGAAAACGGCCTGGCAACGCGTGCCGATACCTCAATGCCACGTGCGCTGGAAACCGAAGAGATTCCGGGCATCGTTAATGACTTCCGTCAGGCGATAGCCAACGCGCGCGAAGCGGGTTTCGACATGGTTGAACTGCACTCTGCCCACGGCTACCTGCTGCACCAGTTCCTGTCGCCAACCTCTAATCAGCGTACCGATCAATACGGCGGTAGCGTCGAAAATCGTGCACGTCTTGTGCTGGAAGTGGTTGATGCCGGTATTAAAGAATGGGGTGCCGATCGTATTGGTATTCGCGTCTCCCCGATTGGCTCATTCCAGAACGTTGACAACGGTCCGAACGAAGAAGCCGATGCGCTGTATCTGATTGAACAATTGGGCAAGCGTGGAATCGCTTACCTGCACATGTCTGAGCCGGATTGGGCCGGTGGTGAGCCGTATTCCGATGCGTTCCGCGAAAAAGTTCGCGCGCGCTTCCACGGTCCTATCATTGGTGCTGGTGCCTACACCCCTGAAAAGGCAGAAGCGCTGATCGAGAAAGGTCTGATCGACGCCGTTGCTTTTGGTCGCGCCTATATTGCTAACCCGGATCTGGTGGCGCGTCTGCAACGCAAAGCGGAACTGAATCCGCAACGTGCCGAGAGCTTCTACGGCGGCGGCGCGGAAGGTTACACCGACTATCCTACCCTCTAACGTCACAATCTCCGTTCTGCCATTGATAGCGGCGTAACAACGCCGCTATACTAAAACAACATTTTGAATGTATTAGCCATTTTCGAAGGGGAAAAAGATGCGTTTACTCCATACCATGCTGCGCGTGGGTGACCTGCAGCGTTCCATCGAGTTTTATACCAACGTGCTGGGCATGAAGCTGCTGCGTACCAGCGAAAACCCTGAATACAAGTACTCTCTGGCTTTTGTCGGCTACGGTCCTGAAACCAGTGAAGCCGTAATCGAACTGACCTATAACTGGGGTGTCGACAAGTATGAGCTGGGTACTGCCTATGGCCATATCGCCCTGAGCGTAGACAACGCGGCTGAAGCCTGTGAACGTATTCGCCAGAATGGCGGTAACGTAACGCGTGAAGCGGGTCCGGTAAAAGGCGGCACCACAGTGATTGCGTTCGTTGAAGATCCGGACGGCTATAAAATTGAGCTGATCGAAGAGAAAGACGCCGGGCGCGGCCTGGGCGACTAACTTCCCCCTCGGGCGCAGATCGTCTGTGCCCGTAGTTTTATACTCATCATTTTGCCATAATACGCGCTGCAATTTTCCCGTATTAAGAGACCCAGATGTCCGATAACGCTCAACTTTCCGGTCTGTGTGACCGTTTTCGTGGTTTTTATCCTGTCGTCATTGATGTCGAAACCGCAGGGTTCAATGCCAAAACCGATGCGCTGCTTGAGATTGCAGCCATCACACTGAAAATGGATGAACAAGGCTGGCTGATGCCGGACACGACGTTGCATTTCCACGTAGAGCCGTTTGAAGGCGCGAATCTGCAGCCGGAGGCGCTCGCCTTTAACGGTATTGATCCGAACAATCCGCTACGCGGCGCGGTCAGCGAATATGACGCCCTGCATGCCATCTTCAAAATGGTGCGTAAAGGCATTAAAGACAGCGGCTGCAATCGGGCAATCATGGTGGCGCATAACGCTACGTTCGACCACAGTTTCATGATGGCAGCAGCAGAACGCGCCTCGCTGAAACGGAATCCGTTTCATCCATTTGTCACCTTTGATACAGCGGCATTAAGCGGTCTGTCATTGGGGCAAACGGTGTTGTCAAAAGCGTGCCTGGCGGCGGGAATGGAGTTTGACGGGAATCAGGCACACTCGGCACTGTATGACACCGAACGTACGGCCGTGCTGTTTTGCGAAATCGTTAACCGCTGGAAACGTCTCGGTGGTTGGCCTCTTCCCGTGCCTGAAGAAGCGTAACGGCGACATAAAAAAAGCGACCATTTCAGGTCGCTTTTTTACTTCTGCTGATATTACTCAGCGTCCGGCTCTTCGGTTTTGTATTTCGCAGCTGTTTCTTTAATCAGCTGCTGCAACTCACCGCGCTGGTACATTTCGATCAAAATGTCACAACCGCCAACCAGCTCACCATCAACCCACAGTTGTGGGAAAGTTGGCCAGTTTGCGTATTTCGGCAGTTCGGCGCGAATATCCGGGTTCTGCAGAATATCAACGTAAGCAAAGCGTTCACCACAGGCTGACAGCGCCTGCACAGCCTGAGCGGAGAAACCGCAGCTTGGCAGTTTAGGAGAACCTTTCATGTACAGGAGAATCGGGTTTTCAGCGATCTGGCGCTGGATTTTTTCGATAGTGGTGCTCATTATCTTGCTTCCTTAAACTTCTTTTACGGCAGTAGTCTGACATTGTAACGGGTCAGACAGGCAACGGAAAATAACATTTTCATTACGCGTTATTATTTTATCCCCTGACGCTAAAAGTTGCATTCATAATCTCATTTATCCCCTTCAAACATGTGGTTTTGATTATCTGTTCACCAACTCCAACGTTAATTGATGTTTTTTTTTGCGGTCGGTTACGAAACATAGTTTTAAACAAAAAAAGCTATTAACTTTCCCTCTTTCTATAGATTAGAATCGTCAAGTTTTGAAAATCACACGCAGGCACGATAGACCTGCCTTACCAGAGGACTGCTCAGTGGCGCGGATAAACCGAATCTCGATCACGCTCTGTGCTTTACTTTTTACTACACTGCCCTTTACGCCTATGGCTCATGCTTCCAAGCAAGCCAGGACGACACCTACCAATTCTCACACCATCAAAACGGTAGATAAAAAGAAAAGCGCAACAACCAGCCAAAAAACAACAAAGACCAGCAAGAAAACGGCGACAAAAACCACCAGTAAAACCAGCACCAAAACCGCTTCCTCTTCTAAAAAACGCACTGCCACTCCGGCAAAGTCGACTAAAACTGCAAATCGTCGTGGTAAAACTGCCGTAGCACAAACCGCAGCTGTTACCTGGACTGAAAAATGCACACCGCGCAAAGGTCATAAACCACGCTGCGTGAAGGTGAAAACCACTGCACCAACTACGCTTGCTGACGCCCATAAAGTGAAAGTCCAGAAAGCGACTAAAACCGCTATGTCCACCTTGATGAACCAAATCGGTAAACCTTATCGTTGGGGCGGCTCCTCGCCAAGAACCGGGTTTGACTGCAGCGGTCTGGTTTATTACGCCTATAAAGATCTGGTGAAGTTCCGCATTCCGCGTACCGCGAACGAAATGTATCATCTGCGTGATGCAGCACCGATTGAACGTGGCGAACTGAAAAATGGCGATCTGGTCTTCTTTCGTACCCAGGGTCGCGGAACAGCCGATCACGTCGGCGTCTACGTCGGAAACGGTAAGTTTATTCAGTCACCGCGTAGCGGGCAGGAAATTCAAATCACCTCTCTGAGCGAAGATTACTGGCAGCGCCACTATGTGGGCGCTCGTCGGGTAATGACGCCAAAAACAATTCGCTAAAAACTTACCCTACAGAACATGCTGTAGGGTAAGTTCTTCTTTTGCATAACCTTTCAATTTGCTACCCTATCCTTACTCACAATGAGGCTATTGTGTGTACTCAATATAAATAATAAGGAGAGAAGCAATGTCGTTTGAATTACCTGCATTACCGTATGCCAAAGATGCTCTGGCACCGCACATTTCTGCCGAAACGCTGGAATATCACTATGGCAAACACCATCAAACCTACGTGACCAATCTGAACAATCTGATTAAAGGCACGGCGTTTGAAGGCAAATCACTGGAAGAGATCGTTCGTAGCTCTGAAGGCGGTGTATTCAATAACGCAGCACAAGTATGGAACCACACGTTCTACTGGAACTGCCTGGCACCAAACGCAGGTGGCGAACCAACCGGTAAACTGGCCGATGCAATTGCCGCCTCCTTTGGCAGCTTTGCAGATTTCAAAGCGCAGTTCACCGATGCCGCTATCAAAAACTTCGGTTCTGGCTGGACCTGGCTGGTTAAAGGAACTGATGGCAAACTGGCTATCGTCTCCACCTCCAACGCAGGTACTCCGCTGACCACCGACGCGACGCCGCTGATGACCGTTGACGTATGGGAACACGCCTACTACATCGACTATCGCAATGCCCGTCCTGGCTACCTGGAACATTTCTGGGCGCTGGTGAACTGGGAATTTGTTGCGAAGAACTTCGCAGCATAAAAAAGATAACGCAGAAGGGCTTCCTTCTGCGTTTTTGCATTAATTCGTGGTCGTGAAAGCCTCTTCTGGCTGTCTTCTTGCGGAAATAAACACCAGCAGCAGCGCAAGACCCGCCACAATCGCCCCCATCACTGGCACAAAACTGTAGCCCAGGCCGCCTGATATCACCGCCCCACCGGCCGCTGCACCCAGAGCGTTCCCCAGATTAAACGCGCCAATATTGACTGACGATGATAATCCAGGTGCTTCACTGGCAACGCGCATCACACGCATCTGCAACGGTGGAACGACCGCGAACGTCGCCGCGCCCCAGACCACCATACTGATCGCCGCCCCCAGCTCATTACTCGCAAGGAAAGGAATGGCCAGCATAATAACCATCAGCAGCAGTAAAAAGCCTTTCAACGTACCGTTGACTGAACGGTCAGCAAACTTGCCACCAAAGTAGTTACCGATCGAGAAACCAATGCCTATCAACACCAGCATCCCGGTAACAAATGCCGGAGTGGCATGAGTGATAGTATGCAGAACCGGCGAGATGTAGGTATAAAGCGTGAACATCGCCCCAGCACCCAGTACGGTAGTCAGTAACGCCGACAACACCTGTGGGCGCATAAGTACCGCCAGTTCGCTGCGAACATCCGGGCGCTCTCCGGCTCCACCCTTGGGTAAGGAGAAGAACAGGCTGACCATAGCAATGACGCCCAGACCCGCAGTGGCCATAAATGACATGCGCCAACCGATGGTTTCACCAAGCCATGTCGCCGCCGGAACGCCGCCAATATTGGCGATGGTTAACCCCATAAACATCGTTGCTACGGCGCTGGCCTGCTTATGTTTGGGTACAACACTGGCAGCAACCACTGAACCGAGACCAAAAAAGGCCCCATGGTTAAGACTGGTCAAAATACGCGATAGCATTAGCGTGGTGTAATCCGGCGAGATAGCCGAAAGCACATTACCCAGCGTGAAAATTGCCATCAGGAATATCAAAGCATTACGTCGCGCGCGATGAGACAGCAGCAATGTCATCAGCGGTGCACCTACCATCACACCTACCGCATAGGCGCTGATCAGCATGCCGGCCGCCGGAATCGAGACATCCACACCTTTGGCTATGACGGGCAATAATCCCATTGGCGAAAATTCGGTGGTGCCAATGCCAAACGCTCCGATCGCCAGCGCCAGTAAAGGATAATTGAGTTTCATATTGCGACTCCGTAACGTCGAGCCGTGGCGCGACATAAAATAAGAGTCAAAGCATGACATTGATCGCAAAATTAATAAAGTTAACAAAATTGCAAAAGACTTTTGCTAATTCGCAAACAATAGAAGAGATAGACGAGCGGAAAGAGTGAGGGAGAGCTAACTCCCTCGGGGAAATCAATGCAGCGCTGCGGTCAGGCCACCCGCGACGATCAAACCCAGAACAATAATGGTAGTCACTAACGAAAATTTCAGATCGGTGCTCATCAAGTTTTCTCCTTTTTATTCCCACACAAAAAGTGATATTGCGCATTTTTACACACTTGAAAGCAAAAATCTCTCACGATTTATATTGATAACTGCTTTTAACTCTTCCCCTTTTCGTTAAGATCAGACAAAATTCCACGCTTACTTGATTAGCGTACCGGCCATTGACCCCTTCCTGACGTTCCGTGTCGTTTTCCCGGCGTGCCGCAACCCTTACGTTGCGCTAAGGGTGTGTAAAGGCAAACGTTTACCTGGAGTATTCTCAGGAGCTTAGGATATGGTCTGGAGTGAGATGTAATGGCAACAATTAAAGATGTAGCGAAGCGAGCAAACGTTTCCACTACAACCGTATCACACGTAATTAACAAGACGCGCTTTGTCGCGGAAGAAACGCGTAATGCTGTCTGGGCAGCGATCAAAGAACTGCACTATTCTCCGAGCGCAGTTGCCCGCAGCCTGAAGGTGAATCACACCAAGTCTATTGGCTTGCTGGCGACCAGCAGCGAAGCGGCCTATTTCGCAGAAATTATCGAAGCCGTGGAGAAAAACTGTTTCCAGAAAGGCTATACGCTGATTCTGGGTAACGCATGGAACAGTCTCGAAAAGCAGCAGGCCTATCTGTCGATGATGGCGCAAAAGCGCGTTGATGGTCTGCTGGTGATGTGTTCTGAGTATCCGGAGTCGCTGCTTTCGATGCTCGAAGAGTATCGCCATATTCCGATGGTCGTCATGGACTGGGGCGAAGCTAAAGCCGACTTTACCGATACGGTCATTGATAACGCCTTCGAAGGCGGTTACATGGCGGGTCGGTATCTGGTAGAACGCGGTCATCGTGAAATTGGCGTGATCCCAGGTCCAATGGAACGTAATACCGGGGCCGGGCGTCTGGCGGGCTTTATGAAAGCGATGGAAGAAGCGCTGATTAAAGTGCCTGATAACTGGATTGTCCAGGGCGATTTCGAGCCTGAGTCCGGCTATCGCGCCATGCAGCAAATTCTTTCGCAATCGCATCGTCCGACCGCTGTCTTCTGCGGTGGCGATATTATGGCGATGGGTGCGCTGTGCGCCGCTGACGAAATGGGTCTGCGCGTACCACAGGATGTTTCACTCATCGGCTACGACAACGTGCGCAACGCCCGCTTCTTCACGCCGGCCTTAACGACCATTCACCAGCCGAAGGATTCACTAGGTGAAACGGCCTTCAACATGCTGTTAGACCGTATCGTGAATAAACGTGAAGAGTCACAGTCTATCGAGGTGCATCCACGTCTGGTTGAGCGTCGCTCCGTTGCCGACGGTCCGTTCCGCGATTATCGCCGTTAAGCCTGTTGTGCGGGAGTCTCATCTGGCTCCCGCAGCCATTCCTTGTTCAACGTTTCACTATCCCCTAAATAGTCCAGCAGCCAACTCAATGCCGGTGACGTATCGTTCTGCTGCCATGTCAGACAGCATGCGGCATCAGGAAAGGGGTTCTCCAGTTGCAGCGCAACCCACTTGCCGCTATCGATCCACGGCTTGGCAAAATGCGTCGGTACCATGCCAACACACAGCCCTGCTGATAAGCAGGTAGCGGATGATTCCCAGTCAGGCACCACGACGCGCTTTTGGTTATCCAGCAGCCAGGTAATACGCTTTGGCAACGTACGGGAGGTATCTTCGCGCACCAGTGACGGCCAGTTGCGCAACGTATCATCACTTAGCGGTCCGGGCATTGATGCCAGTGGATGATGGCTGGCTACCACGCAACTCCAGCTCAGCATTCCCATATCGCGGAAGGTATAGCGCCCCCCTACCGGAATCGCCTGTGTGGCGCCGATGGCCAGCTCCACGCGTCCATCGGACAGCGCGTCCCATACGCCGTTAAACACTTCCTGAAAAACTAACAACTCCACATCATCAAAGTGACGGTAAAAATCCACGATCATCTGTCGGGTACGATCCGGGCGGACAATGTTATCGACTGCGATCGCCAGCTGTCCGCGCCAGCCGTTGGCAATTTGCTGGCATTGCTGGCGCGTGATCTGCATTTTTTTGATAACAGAGCGACCTTCTTTTAAAAACCATGCCCCGGCAGGCGTTAATTCCACATCCCGATGGCGTCGCTCAAAAAGTGGTACCGCCAGCCACTCTTCCAGTTGGCGCACAGTGTAGCTTACCGCCGAAGGTACACGGTGTAGCTCCTGTGCGGCTGAACTAAAGCTACCGTTACGCGCAACCGCATCAACCACTTCAAGTGAATATTCCGACCACATATTCTGCCTGCAAAAATTTTGAAATCAGTAAGCAAATATTAGCGTTTCACAGCGAGAATTACACTCACTACACTCAGCGGCATTGTTCTATTGCTAAAAAAAGAGAAATAATGATGCAACCTGGGAAAGGGTTTTTAGTCTGGCTAGCGGGCCTTAGCGTGCTCGGCTTTCTGGCAACAGATATGTATCTGCCCGCCTTCGCCGCAATTCAGTCCGATCTGCAAACGCCTGCATCTGCCGTCAGCGCTAGCCTGAGCTTGTTCTTAGCCGGTTTTGCCGTCGCACAACTGCTGTGGGGACCGCTCTCTGACCACTATGGTCGCAAGCCTATTTTGCTGCTGGGTTTATCTATCTTCGCACTGGGCAGTCTGGGCATGCTATGGGTTGAAAACGCCACAGGCCTGCTGGTACTGCGATTTGTTCAGGCCGTTGGCGTCTGTGCAGCATCGGTTATCTGGCAAGCGCTGGTTACCGACTATTATCCTTCACAAAAAGTAAACCGCATCTTTGCCACCATTATGCCGCTGGTCGGGTTATCACCTGCCCTCGCCCCGTTATTAGGTAGTTGGATCCTGGTACATTTTTCCTGGCAAGCCATTTTTGCCACCCTGTTCGCCATTACTCTGATTCTGATGCTTCCGGCGCTGCGTTTAAAGCCTACAGCTAAAGCACGCGATGACAGCCAGGATAAACTGACTTTCACCACCTTGCTGCGCTCGAAAACTTACCGTGGAAACGTGCTGATTTATGCCGCCTGTTCTGCGAGCTTTTTTGCATGGCTGACGGGTTCCCCGTTCATCCTTAGCGAAATGGGTTATAGCCCAGCGGTAATTGGTCTGAGCTATGTTCCGCAAACTATCGCCTTTTTAATCGGTGGTTACGGCTGTCGTGCTGCGCTGCAAAAATGGCAGGGTCGTCAGCTGCTGCCCTGGTTACTCATTCTGTATGCCTTCAGCGTTGTAGGCACCTGGGCGACCGGCTTTATTCATCATGTCGCATTGGCTGAAATCCTGATCCCATTCTGCGTTATGGCGATTGCGAACGGCGCAATCTACCCTATCGTTGTCGCCCAGGCATTACGCCCTTTCCCACAGGCCACTGGACGCGCTGCCGCATTGCAGAATACGCTACAACTGGGTTTATGCTTCCTGGCAAGCCTTGTCGTTTCCTGGTTGATTGCTACCCCGCTGCTCACCACTACCAGCGTTATGCTGACCACGGTATTGCTGGCTGCTGTGGGTTACAAAATGCAATCGCAGAAAACTGACGCCCCGCAAACAGATGACCGCGCGCAAATTGCCCACGGAGAGTCTCACTAATAATTGTCGCGGGCAATTAATTAGCCCGCTAAGAATTATCAGTTGAATCGTCAAAAATTCAGGCCTATACTGATTTCCGGATGTTAAAAAAACGATAATTTTTATGTGTTAACGGGAACAAGAATGTTCCCGTATTCCCACGGATGGTCTTTTCGGCAAGGGTTCCTCCCTTCCTCTGTTCTACGTCGGATTATAGATTCACGGATTAATTCCGTGAGATTTCTCACAAAGCCCAAAAAAGCGTCTACGCTGTTTTAAGGTTCTGATCACCGACCAGTGATGGAGAAGCTATGAGTTCATCGTGTATAGAAGACGTCAGCGTACCGGATGATGACTGGTACCGCATCACCAATGAATTATTGAGCCGTGCAGGCATTACCATTAATGGCCCGGCACCGGCGGATATTCGCGTAAAGAACCCCGATTTTTTCAAACGAGTATTGCAGGAAGGATCGTTAGGGTTAGGTGAAAGTTATATGGATGGCTGGTGGGAATGCGACCGGCTGGATATGTTTTTTAGTAAAGTCCTACGCGCCGGTCTTGAAAACCAACTCCCCCGCCACTTCAAAGATACGTTACGAATTGCCGCTGCTCGCTTGTTCAATTTGCAGACCAAAAAGCGTGCATGGGTTGTCGGCAAAGAACATTACGATTTAGGCAACGATCTCTTTACTCGCATGCTGGACCCCTATATGCAGTATTCCTGCGCCTACTGGAAAGATGCCGATACCCTGGAATCTGCCCAGCAGGCGAAGCTAAAAATGATTGCTGAAAAGCTGCAGTTGAAGCCAGGGATGCGGGTGCTCGATATAGGCTGCGGCTGGGGCGGCTTATCCCAGTTTATGGCATCAGAATATGGCGTCAGCGTGGTGGGTGTAACCATTTCGGCAGAACAGCAGAAAATGGCGCAGTCACGGTGTGCGGGGCTTGATGTCACAATTTTGCTGCAGGATTATCGTGACCTGAATGACAAATTCGATCGTATTGTTTCCGTCGGCATGTTTGAGCATGTAGGGCCGAAAAACTACGCCACCTATTTTGACGTGGTCGATCGCAATTTAAAACCGGATGGTCTCTTTTTACTGCATAGCATCGGCTCCAAAAAGACCGACAATAACGTTGATCCGTGGATCAATAAATATATCTTCCCGAACGGCTGTTTACCATCAGTTCGCCAGATTGCCAACGCCAGCGAGCCACATTTTGTAATGGAAGACTGGCATAATTTTGGCGCGGACTACGACACGACGCTGATGGCCTGGCACGAACGTTTCATTAACTCCTGGCCTGAAATCGCCGATAACTATACCGAACGTTTCAAACGGATGTTCAGCTATTATCTGAACGCCTGTGCCGGAGCGTTTCGAGCTCGCGATATTCAGTTATGGCAGGTGGTATTTTCTCGCGGCGTTGAACACGGCCTGCGCGTTCCCCGTTAATCGTTATCGCCCCCGTATCAACGAGGGCTTAACTCTCAGGCTTAGGCTCCCGCTTCTCCCGTTATGTTGCTGATGGCGCTTTCACGCGCCGCCAGCACACGCTCAACAGTATCAACCACCGCCTGCGTTTGGGGATCGATTTCGATATTAACCCTTGCGCCCAGCTTTTTCTTGCCAAGCGTCGTACGCTCCAGCGTTTCCGGGATCAAGTGTACACAGAAACGCGTCGGCGTCACTTCACCGACCGTCAGACTGATACCGTCAATACCAATAAATCCTTTGTACAGGATATATTTCATCAGCGACGGGTCCTGGACTTTAAACCACACCTGGCGGTTATTCTCCGAGGTCAGAATTTTCGACACTTCGGCAGTGGTCATAATATGGCCCGACATTAAATGTCCGCCAATCTCATCACTGAATTTTGCCGCACGCTCAACGTTAACCAAATCACCGACCTTCAGTTCGCCCAGATTGGTGATACGCAGCGTTTCTTTCATCAGGTCAAAGCTTATCTGGTTCCCGTTAATTTCGGTGACCGTCAGGCAGCACCCATTGTGGGCAACCGATGCGCCGGTCTCCAGCGCATCCAGCATATATTCAGGCAACTCCACAACATGCGTACGAAAATTTGGTTTTTCATCAATGGACACCAATTTTGCGGTGCCCTGCACAATACCCGTAAACATACTCCCTACTCCTGAACTCAATTATGACATCTCTGCACAGCACAATAGCAGGTGGAAATTCAGGTTGCCAGCAATGCGCCGCGCCTGCCTGTTTTTTCACTGGAGAATTACGTATTCCTCGCTACAATAGACTGAAATTTCCCCTGCTTTTTCTCCTTGCTGCCATATAAGGCGGCTTTTTTAGTCTCTCAAATAACAACAATATAGTGGTGTACACGTGCAAAAGTATGTAAGTGAAGCGCGTCAGTTATTAGCTCTGGCAATACCGGTGATTCTTGCGCAAATTGCTCAAACCGCAATGGGATTCGTTGATACCGTCATGGCGGGCGGATACAGCGCTACTGATATGGCGGCAGTCGCCATTGGTACGTCTATCTGGTTACCTGCCATTCTGTTTGGTCATGGACTACTGCTGGCTTTGACGCCAGTAATTGCGCAACTCAATGGTTCCGGACGCCGCGACCGTATCGCCCATCAAATACGTCAGGGATTCTGGCTGGCGGGCAGCGTCTCCGTGCTGATTATGGTTGTGCTATGGAACGCAGGGTACATTATTCGCTCCATGCATAACATTGATCCGGCGCTGGCGGATAAAGCCGTTGGCTACCTGCGTGCCTTGCTGTGGGGCGCACCGGGGTATTTGTTCTTCCAGGTAGCCCGTAACCAGTGCGAAGGATTAGCCAAAACTAAACCTGCGATGGTGATGGGCTTTCTCGGCCTGCTGGTGAACATTCCGGTTAACTACGTTTTCATTTATGGACATTTAGGCATGCCGGAACTGGGTGGCGTAGGCTGCGGCGTGGCTACGGCGGCTGTTTACTGGGTGATGTTTATCGCCATGCTCTCTTACATCAAACGTGCGCGCTCGATGCGCGATATCCGTAATGAGCGTGGTTTCCAGAAACCTGACACCGCAGTAATGAAGCGTCTGGTGCAACTGGGTTTACCTATCGCGCTGGCGTTATTTTTCGAGGTAACGCTGTTTGCGGTGGTCGCTCTGCTGGTATCCCCGCTGGGGATTATCGACGTGGCCGGACACCAGATAGCACTGAACTTCAGTTCGTTAATGTTCGTCCTGCCGATGTCTCTGGCTGCTGCCGTCACCATTCGTGTCGGTTATCGTCTGGGCCAGGGCTCCACGCTGGATGCACAAACTGCAGCCAGAACGGGTCTGGGTGTCGGTGTCTGCATGGCGGTCGTAACGGCGCTTTTCACCGTGACATTCCGCGAGCATATTGCCCTGCTCTACAACAATAATCCGGAAGTCGTCACCCTGGCCGCGCAGCTCATGTTACTGGCCGCGGTGTATCAAATATCGGACTCTATCCAGGTTATTGGCAGCGGGATCCTGCGTGGTTATAAAGATACGCGTTCCATTTTCTTTATAACCTTTACAGCCTACTGGGTGCTGGGTCTGCCGAGCGGCTATATACTGGCGCTGACCGATCTGGTAGTTGACCGCATGGGGCCAGCAGGATTCTGGATGGGCTTTATTATCGGCCTGACCTCTGCGGCGGTACTGATGATGCTGCGGATGCGCTTTCTGCAACGCCAGCCGTCAGCGGTTATATTGCAACGAGCTGCACGATAATGCCTAAATAGCCGCCGTCTGGCGGCTTTTTTTACATCCTCAGAACGGACTGGCGTTTTGGGCGTTCATCCACGCTTCACTAATGGGATGCCTGAAATGCAGTTCACTGGCATGCAGCATCAGTCGCGGCACCCTTTCAGTGCCAGGCAGCAGACGCCCGCCATACAAATCACAGCCTAAAATCGGATGTCCCAACAGCTGACAGTGGATCCGCAGTTGGTGGGTCCGCCCGGTTTCAGGCATCAGTTGTACCCGCGTCAAGGGGAGCAACGCCCCCTTTTCCTGACGATGATAAAAGCGCTCGACAACCTGATAGCGCGAGCGTGCGGGTTTGCCGTTGAGAGCACAAATTGACATTAATGGAAACAGCGCCGGGTCTTTGGCAATCGCTGCATCGATAACTCCTTCGTCGTTTTCCAGATGCCCGCATAACAGTGCGCTGTACACCTTAGTGACCGTACGCTGGCTGAACTGCTGGCAAAGTGCAGCGTTGATAGCCTTGTTACGGGCGACCACCATCAGTCCAGAAGTGCCGAAATCAAGCCGATGTACCAGCGTGCAGCCAGGGTAAATCTGTACCAGCCGATGATGTACCGAATCGAGATTCTGCGGATTTTTGCCCGACAAGCTAAGTAACCCGCTGGGTTTATTGATTAGCACCAGATGCTCGTCCCGATAGAGGGTCTCTATCTCGTCATGACAAGGCGGGGCAATAAAGGTATCGAGGATCGTAGACATCAGGCGGCCAGAATGAGGTGTGGGGACGGATGATAACGAATTTTCACCGCAGTGGCGAATCGGAGCGCTGACCCAATGGCTGGCATGGTAGAGTGTGATTTATCCTGAGTGCGATGAGAGGGTTATTCTGTGCAACAAATCGATTTTTACATGGTGGATGCCTTTACCACCACGACGTTTGGCGGTAATGCCGCAGCAGTCTGTCCGCTCACGGACTGGTTGCCCGATGAAACATTATTAAAGATGGCACAGCAGCATAACCAGTCAGAAACCGCTTTTTTTATCGCCAATGAGAATGGTTTTGAGCTGCGTTGGTTTACCACTCAGGGTGAAATCAATCTGTGTGGGCATGCCACGCTTGCCACCGCGCATGTCATCTTTGAACATCTGGATTACCCGGATACAAAAATCCATTTTGCTACCCGCTTTGTGGGACCGCTGACGGTCACGCGCAGCGGTGAATGGCTGACGCTCGATTTTCCTGCCTGGCAAAGCGAATCTGCCGTGCCGCCCGCTTTACTGCTGGAAACATTAGGCATCACCGAATACAAAGAGATGCGCGTGGCACGCGATTACATGGTGGTGTTGGAAAATCAACAGCAGGTTGAGGCTGTTCGCCCAAACATCCACGCCATGCTTCCGCTGGGGAAAATGGTGTGCATCACCGCGCCGGGTGACGGGGAATACGATTTTGTCAGCCGTTTCTTCTGCCCGGGTGAAGCCGTCGCGGAAGACCCGGTCACAGGCTCGGCACATAGCATGCTGATCCCTTACTGGGCTGCAAAACTGAATAAAACACAGATGCTGGCGCGCCAGGTCTCTGAGCGCGGCGGGGAT
Source organism: Citrobacter sp. Cf116 (assembly GCF_030336505.1). Taxonomy (NCBI): domain Bacteria; kingdom Pseudomonadati; phylum Pseudomonadota; class Gammaproteobacteria; order Enterobacterales; family Enterobacteriaceae; genus Citrobacter; species Citrobacter sp. Cf116. The sequence goes on from NZ_JAOWEQ010000037.1 coordinate 546,775, forward strand.
TTACGCTGTCAGTTAGCAGGAACGCGTGTTTATATCAGTGGACAGGCAATAACTTATCTGACCGGTAAAGTGCTGCTGCGCTAGCAGCCTTACCCGAAATAACCAATCCATGGAGGATTTATGTCGAACAAACTCGTGCAGATACTCTTTGATTTTCATGGTCCGTTTGGGGCTGAGATGTCGAATCAGCTCGTTGAACTGGCCGAATCAATCAACCAGGAGCCGGGGTTCATCTGGAAAATCTGGACCGAGAACGAAGCAAATCACGAAGCGGGTGGCATCTACCTGTTCCGGGACGAAGACACCGCTCAGGCCTATATCAAAAAGCATACCGCCCGTCTGAAGCATCTGGGTGTGGAAGACGTGACGTTCAAAATCTTCGATATCAATGAACCGTTAACTAAAATTAACCACGGTCACATCGGCTAGTATTTTGCCTTAGACGCCCCCCCCGGGGCGTTTCTTCACTCTCCTGCCTTCCCCTCTTCGTTCCTACCCAGGTTAGCGATTTACATTAGCCACATTTGCAATAGTTCACAAAATCATCACCCGCGAAAATTATCTCTAGCCGAAAGTGGCATATAGGCGTATAAAATAATACAAATTGTATTATTTTATACAAAGTGAATCATTAGCTACAGGAGGTTTATTATGTCCGCGGACATTACACTGAACTCATCTGCTGGAAGCTTCCCGCCAGCAGGTCATTACTCGCACAGTACAACGGCTGGCGGTTTCGTCTTCATTTCTGGGCAATTGCCGGTCACTTTCGACGGCGAGAAAAAAGCGGATGCATCTTTTGAAGATCAAACCCGGCTGGTGCTACAGAATATTGATGCTTGTCTGGCGGGTGCTGGAGTTTCCCGCCAGCATCTGGTGTCAGTTCGCGTCTATGTGACGGATATGAATCAGTGGCCGACGTTTAACAAAATCTATGGGGAGTGGATCGGTGATTTCCGTCCATCCCGTGCTGTAGCCGGTGTTGCGGAACTTCATTATGGTTTTGCGCTGGAAGTTGAAGCTATGGCGTTGGCCCCGCAAGCGTGACATTTAACAACATACAGGTGAACAACAATGACTGAAATGACACTGCCTGATTATAACGATGTTGCCGCTGCGGCAGAGCGCATCGCAGATTATGCTAACAAAACGCCGGTGATGACATCCCGAACGGTTAATGAAGAATTTGGCGCGGAAGTCTTCTTTAAGTGCGAAAACTTCCAGAGAATGGGCGCCTTCAAATTTCGCGGCGCTATGAATGCGCTACGCCAGTTCACACCACAACAACGTGCTGCGGGCGTCGTGACGTTTTCTTCCGGTAACCATGCGCAGGCCATTGCACTGTCGGCAAAATTATTGGGGATTCCAGCAACAATTATCATGCCGCATGATGCTCCGGTAGCTAAAGTTGCAGCAACAAAAGGCTATGGCGGAAAGGTGGTAACTTACGATCGCTATACTGAAGATCGTGAAAAAATTGGTCGGGGCCTGGCAGAGAAACAGGGGTTAACGCTGATCCCCCCTTACGACCATCCGCACGTGATTGCAGGCCAGGGCACCGCCACAAAAGAGCTGATTGAAGAAGTGGGTCAGTTAGACGCCCTTTTCGTTTGTCTGGGCGGTGGCGGCCTGCTCTCAGGATCCGCTCTGGCGGCCAGACATCTGTCTCCTGACTGCATCGTCTATGGTGTAGAACCTGAGGCGGGGAACGATGGTCAACAGTCGTTTCGTAGCGGAAAAATTGTTCATATCGATACGCCCAAAACCATTGCTGACGGTGCTCAGACCCAACATCTCGGGAACTATACGTTTCAGATTATCCAGCAAAACGTGAACGATATTCTGACGGTTTCAGACGCTGAGTTAATCACCTCAATGAAATTTATCGCTGAACGCATGAAAATCGTCGTTGAGCCGACCGGGTGTCTGGGTTTTGCTGCCGCCAGAGCGCGCAAAGCTGAACTTCGCGGCAAGAAAGTCGGCATTATCATCAGCGGTGGAAACGTGGATATCAGCCGCTACAGTGAATTTCTGGCCGGATGATAAACAGGGTATCTGTCATGCAGATACCCTAATGTTACTGTCTGTACATTGCCGTCTGGAAAAACGATCCCAGGTCACTGTAAACTGCTCGCAATCATGGCAACAGGCATCACCGCAGGAGACTGGCATGCCAAAAACCGACAATAACTCGCTTCTCAGCCAAATTGATACTATCGCCAGGGGATTGAGTGAGACCTTCTCTCCGTTTTGCGAAGTGGTGGTTCATGACCTCAAAAATCCTGAACATGCCATTTTATCCATCCATAATAATCTGTCCGGACGTCAACCCGGCCAGCCAGCAACCGAGCTTGGCCTGGCGAGAATCGCATCGCCTGACTTTCCCAGCATCATTGCGAACTACAGTAATCAGTTTGCCGATGGTCGCCCGGTGAAAAGTACCTCAATTGGCATCAAGGACGAAGAAGGCAGATACGTAGCAGCTCTCTGTCTGAATGTAGATATGACACTGTTTCGTGGTATGCAGAGTGCTCTTGCGCGTTTTACTGAAACCGAAAACTCCCCCATTAAGGAACATATCGATCCCGGCAGTAACGAAGTCATCCGCCAGCGTATTGATGACTTTGCCGCTAAACGCGCTACGACGGCCCGAGCCCTTAAACCTCAAGACCGTAAGCTGCTGATTCAACAATTACGCCAGGACGGTTTGCTCAACGTACGCAAATCTATGGATACGGTGGCGCAGCATCTGGGCGTATCGAGGGCCACCGCCTACCTGTATGCCCGCCAGTCAGTTCAGGCGGGTGAATAAACGGGTTCTGTTGAACCGCACCAGCCGCAGTATAAAAAGTCTGTTCTTGATTACCGACACGAAGCGCTCCCGCTATACTTTGGCCCGCTTCGTATCCGATATAGCCATCAACCAGTAAACAACGCCCGCCGCTGGGAAAAAAATAAACCTTTATTTTCGTAGGTATTTATTGGCACTGGGTCAATAAATGATTTATTTTTGTACATACATAGTGAGATTACGTTTTCCTCTAATAACTCCATCAGCATTGATTAAACATCATAATAAAACAAACAAAATCTAACCCATTGATTTAGATGAATAAAAATAAAGCTGAATTTATTGCATCAATAATACCTATGCAATATATATAAATAGAGTGATATCTAAATTATAATTCTTTTACATCCGGCTGATTGGTGAGGTAAGAATGCGGTTAATCGTAATGTTAGTAAGCTTTGTGCTCACCACCCAGCTCTGGGCAGGTGAACTTCCCCAGCCTTCCGGTACAGTTCTTTTAACGCTGTCCGGTAATATTGAAAATACAAATGCAGACGGGAAAGCCGTTTTTGATACCGCCAGCCTTGAGAAGCTGGGCATGGTCAGTTTCCAGACCACCTCCCCCTGGTATAATGGACGCACTACCTTTACGGGTATTCCACTACAAAAGCTCATGGATTACGTCGGCGCGAGCGGCTCGGTTGTAAAGGTCACTGCGCTCAATGACTACACCACCGTAATCCCTCTCAGTGATTTCAAAAAATACAATGCCATCCTTGCGTTAAAAATCAACGGAAAATATATGCGCATCCGTGATAAAGGTCCTTTATTCATTGTGTACCCCTATGACAGCATGCCGGAACTGAATAATCAGATTTATTATTCAAGGTCTGCATGGCAGGTCAGTAGTATGGATATTGAGTAAACGTTCAGAGGAACATCATGAACAGAATACTGGCTGGCATCATCTTTTTTCTTTTTATATCTACCGGATATATCTCTTTCCTCGTGCATGAACGGCAACAAGAGTTACAGAAACTGACTCACTACACCGATTCCTGGTCTGCTGCTCAGCTGGTATCACAATATTACCGATTCGAGTCATTGCTGGGTCTTTACACTATCGATGATACGATGAATCTCGATGATGTACGCATGCGCCTCGACATTATGCTCAGCCAGAGTGATTTAATAAAAGAAGGTGACCTGGGGCGCTACATAGAAAGCAATATAGCCCACCGTGAGCTGGCGGTAAAACTTGAAAACACCCTTAGTTTTCTGGATGTTAATCTAGAGAAAATGAACCGTTCAGCACTCCAGGCTTATCTGAAAAAAATGCATACTCTGGATGCGCCACTGGGTCGTCTTTCATCTGGCGCGTTAAACAAAGATGTTAACTCGATCAATAACGCCAACCAAAAAATTCAAACGCTGTACTATATTTACTCAGCAACCTCGGTGCTGCTGATAATACTGAGTGCGATTCTGGGAGTGCTCATTTTCTATCAAAACAGAAATATTCTGCGGGCGCACCTGCAGGTCAAGAGTCTTGCCGAAGAGCTGCAGAAATCTAAAGAAAAGCTGCAAATCCAGAATGCTAAACTGGAATATGACGTCTACCATGACTCTCTTACCGAGATGAATAATCGTCAACTATTCTGGAGCGATTTAAATAAAACAATTGAGATAGCAGAAAAAAATCACGATTCTGTGACTGTGATGTTGTTTGATTTAGATCGATTCAAAGAGGTAAATGATACGTATGGTCATGATGCCGGTGATATGTTGCTACGCCAGATATCAGACCGACTGGTTTCAATGAGCCTTACTTCGGATACGCTGTATCGCCTGGGTGGAGATGAATTTGCGTTTCTCTCAAGTGGCCTGACAGAAAGCCACGCCGTTTCGCGGGCCCAGAAAATATGTGAATTTATCAGCCAGCCCTACACTATTTATAACACGATTATCAACATAACCACCTGTGTTGGCATTGTTATCTCAGACACTGAACGTCGTTCCGACTATCTTTATAAATTTGCCGATCTGGCCCTTTATGAAGCCAAAGGTGAAGGCTCAGGTAAGATAAAAGTCTTCCGACAACGAATGTTAGAAAAGCTACAAGAAAGCAGAACGCTTGAGCATGATATGGCATTGGCAATAGTGAACAAAGAGTTCGTGGTTTATTACCAGCCGATTGTTGACTCCTTCAGCCAGGAAATTTATAGCTATGAAGCCCTAATTCGTTGGCTCCATCCTCTGAAGGGCCTCCTGTCGCCGGATAGCTTTATTCCTGTTGCTGAAAAAACCGGAATGATTAATGAGATGGGGAAAGCAGTGCTTGAAATTGCCTGCAGGGAAGCTGCTTGTTGGGCGGTTCCTGCTAAAATTTCAGTAAATGTCTCTCCTGTCCAGCTAAGCAGCAAAGCCTTTGTCGGTATCGTACTGTCTATTCTGAAAGAAACTGGACTCCCAGCCGATCGTCTTGAACTGGAAGTAACAGAGTCCTCTCTCTTCACTGAGAGTACGACACCGATGAATACGCTTAATAAACTCAGAGCCCTGGGCGTAAAAATCTCCATCGATGATTTTGGTACCGGATATTCTTCTCTTTCGCGCCTGAGCAAGCTTGCCTTCGATAAAATTAAAATAGACAAGTCTTTTGTGCATTCAATATCCACACATGAAGATGCGCTTAATATCATCAAACTGATCACGGGCATGGCGAAATCACTCAATATGAAGGCTGTTGCTGAAGGTGTTGAAACTCAGGAGCAACTAAAAAGCCTTCAGGCGCTGGGCTGCGATTTCGCCCAAGGATATCTGTTTGGTAAACCTCAACCTTGTGTCAATGAGGAAATCAGAAATGGTCAAGTTGTGCCAATAAACAACAGAAAAACGATGCCATGAAGATTTTCTATAAGGCTTCAACTGCCCGTAACGCGCTGAGTGGCAATGTCGACGCTAAACTCACCCTGACCTGAGGTTTAAAAAATGAGCACTTTTCATCAACTTACCGCCACAAGCCTGAATGGTCAGCTTATTTCAATGGCCGACTATGCAGGCAAACTGGTACTGGTGGTTAATACCGCCAGCCATTGTGGCTTTACGCCACAATATGCGGGCCTTGAAGCACTGTATAAGAAATACAACACACAGGGCCTGGTGGTGCTTGGTTTCCCCTGCAACCAGTTTGGTAAGCAGGAACCCGGTGGGGCCGACGAAATCGCGCAGACCTGCTACGTCAACTACGGCGTGAGTTTTCCAATGTTTGAGAAAGTGGAGGTTAACGGTGCCGCTACACACCCAGTATTTCGTTACCTGAAAGATGAATTACCCGGCATACTGGGTGGGAGGATCAAGTGGAACTTCACTAAATTTCTGGTCAGACGCGACGGAAAACCGCTTAAGCGTTTTGCCCCCTTCACCACTCCAGAAAAAATAGATACCGTCATCTTTGATGCACTAAAAATCTAATGGTTGCTGTCATTCAAATATCACATTAACACTGTGGATATTCATTGGTTTTTATCTTCAGTAAGTCACCGTATTAGCCAAAATAAGCGGCAATCTTCAGCTAAAGTTGGTAAATCCCCTGAACGGTTCTATAGTCTGGACTGCTTTTCATTACAGGGTTTACTAATGCGATTTAACGGACTGACTAAAGGTTTCTTCATTTTCATACTTGCCCTCGTGACCTGGGCATTCTTCGATGTGCTGTCCCCCTACTTTTCCGCCATTTTGTGGGCCGCGATATTAACGACTATCTTTAACCCGGTAAAAAACAGACTGCGCAGCGCGCTTGGCGACCGCAACGGACTGGCATCGTTGATTACCATCGTCATTATCTGTCTGATTGTCTTTATCCCGCTGATGGTAATCCTGTCATCGCTGGCCATTGAACTGAACGTGGTGTACACCAAACTGCAACAGAATGACACGCAGTTCCCGGAGGTCGTCGCTTCTGTTCTTTCGTATCTTCCTGACTGGGCCAGAGGTTTTCTGGCAGAACACAATCTGGATGATGTCGCGCAGATCCAGAAAAAACTGTCCGATGTCGTGCTGCAGGGTGGACAATACCTCGCCGGCAGCGCGTTCCTGATTGGTAAAGGAACATTCGGCTTTGCTATTAGCTTTGGCATCATGCTGTATCTACTGTTCTTCTTACTGAAGGACGGACCGTACCTGGTGCGCCAGATTCTGGACTCATTACCGCTTTCTGATTTTGCCAAACAGCACCTGTTTGCAAAATTCGTCGGCGTGACGCGGGCAACCGTCAAGGGCACGGCGGTCGTCGCTTTGGTTCAGGGTATTCTTGGCGGCATCGCGTTTGCGATTGTAGATATCGACGGTAGCGTTCTGTGGGGCGCGTTGATGGCGTTTCTCTCCCTCGTGCCCGCCGTCGGTTCAGCGATCGTCTGGGTACCTGCAGCAATATTTCTGTTCGCCACCCATCAGCTATGGCAAGGGCTGTTTATCGTTGGCTTCTTTGTGATTATCGTTGGGCTGGTGGACAATATCCTGCGCCCGCTGCTGGTAGGTAAAGACACCAAAATGCCGGACTATCTGATTTTGATTACCACTCTCGGCGGCATGGAGATCTACGGTATTAACGGCTTTGTGATTGGCCCCCTGGTTGCCGCACTATTCATTACCTGCTGGAACCTGTTTTCCGGGCGTGACCATGAAGGTAACGTAGAAGGAATCGACGAAGCCTTTATGGAAGAAGGAAAAAATCCTCCAGATTTTTGATTGCAGGACGATAACAGAAGGCGGTTTAAGGACCGCCTTTTTTATTTTCACGCAAAATCATACGTTTCCTATAATTTCAATCATGCGTATTCATTAATCGTCGCAGAAGGAACTAATCAGTGCGAATAGCCACAATCACCAACTGGGCCTATAGCGCGACGGTATGTCTGACCATCGCTTCAGGCGTTGTCATGCTGATGGCATCCAGCGCCGATAACACAGAACGCCAGGTGGTAGAACAGCGTTATCAGTTCGATCAACTTACCGAAGAAGTCGAACTCGATGCCTGGTCGCTGTCCGACCTGGCGCGCGACTATGTTATTGCAAAAGATCCTGAGGTGCTCAACGCCTACCGCCAGAAAGAAGCGTCGCTGAAAGCCGTTGAGCATCGTCTGTCGAAGCTCAAAGACCTTGGTGCAATGGATGAAGAGCTGGCGCTATTGCATGAAGGGCTGCGGATTGTGGATGCTCTGCAGGATGAGCAGGCCGAGGCGCTTGCCAGCGTCGCGCGTGGAGAAGAGTCGCAGGCCATCGCCCTGCTGTACGGAAAAGCCTATGAACAGGAACTGGAGCGAGCCCAGGACCGTATAGATCATTTCCGCCAGTTACTCGATAGCCGCGTACGCAACACGATTGAAGATGCAACCCAGTCATCCCGCATGCTGCGGACGGCCTCTGAAGTGATGGTCGGTCTGACGGCGCTGCTGTTTTTATTCGTTCTCGGTTTCATTTTAAAGCGTCGTGTTCTGCGCCCCGTCGTGCGTTTGAGCGATGTCGTAAACCGTCTCGCATCGCAGGATTATGCCGTTGAGACGCCCAGCTTTAACCAGATAGACGAAATAGGCGACATGGCACAGGCGATCCGGATATTCCGCGAGAACGGTCTGGCTCGTCAGAGACTGGAGAAGGAGCGAGATGCCGACTGGGCAATCCGCGCTCTGCTGGCACGTATGACGCAGCGTCTGCAGGGCTGCGAGAATTTTGCCGATGTCATCAATGTGGCGGAACTGTTTGCACCGAATATTGCCCCAGGTATTGCCGGGCGGCTTTACATACTGGACCGGGAACCCTGGCAAATGCGCTGCGTTGCACAATGGCTCTCACCGCAGGGTAAAGCGGATGCGTTCCACCCGGACGAATGCTGGGCTGTGCGCCGCGGCCAGAGCCACCCTCCGGTACAAGGTGAACCCGATATCGCCTGCTACCATCTGCCGGACTCATGCCAGCAGCATACCCTGTGCGTTCCACTGATTGCCCAGGGAGAAGCCATCGGTCTGCTCTCATTCCAGAACCTTAACGATGATTCCGCCCCCTCTCGTGCGTATCTGGAGCTAATGGCAGAAGCACTCGGCCTCGCATTAGCCAACCAGCGTCTGCGTGACGCCCTGCTGGAGAAAGCGCTCTACGATCCGCTAACTGGTCTACGCAACCGTCATCATCTGGAAGATACCTTACGCACTCAGATGAGCCAGGCCGTACGCAACAAGGAGCCGATCAGTTGCCTGATGATCGATATTGACCATTTTAAAAATATTAACGATCGCTTTGGTCACGAGGCGGGAGACAGCGTGATAAAAAGTATCGCCGCCACCATTCAGCGCGTGGTTCACGACAGCGGCATGGCCTTCCGCTATGGCGGTGAGGAGTTTCTGGTGCTGCTGGCCAATACGGATGAACAGGCCGCCAACCGCCTTGCGACGGATATTTATAACGGCGTACGCGAACTGTCGCTGCGCTTTGGCGTCTCTGAAATTGGTCACGTCGATGTTTCTATTGGCGTAGCCAGCTATCCGCAGCACGCCCAGAGCGACAACCTGCTGCGTGCTGCAGACGTGGCACTGTATCGCGCTAAAGAGCTGGGACGTTCGCGCATCGTGAGCTTTGGCATGCTGGAGGCCAGTTGAACATGGCTTTACCTCAACGCCAGGCGGTGATATGTTAATTCAATGAATACAAAACACGATATCACCGCTTTTAATTACAACCTGTGGTGGCTGCCTTCTTAAAGGCGGTCAAAATGTGTTTTTCCCATTTTTAGATAACCGCCGAAAGGCGGTTATTTGCATTTAGAGACCCCTTTCGGTTTTATGACTAAGGAGTCTTACATGAACAATAAAACCATCATCCTCACTGGCGATCGTCCCACCGGCCCGCTGCATCTTGGCCATTATGTGGGGTCATTGCGCCAGCGCGCCGCGCTGCAACATGATTATCAGCAGTTTATATTGGTGGCTGACCTGCAAGGGCTAACCGATAACGGCAGCACACCGCAAAAGATCCGCGACAATATTCCCGAGGTACTTGCCGACTATCTTGCCGCAGGAATAGATCCTTCACTGACCACTATTTGTTTGCAATCGGCCCTGCCTGCCCTTGCGGAATTGACCGCGCTTTATATGAATATCGTCACCGTGGCTCGCGTAGAGCGTAATCCTACGGTTAAAAACGAAATTGCGCAGAAAGGGTTTGCCCGCTCGTTACCGGTTGGTTTTCTGGTTTATCCCATCAGTCAGGCGGCAGATATTACGGCCTTCAAAGCCGAAGTGGTTCCCGTCGGCGACGATCAGTTGCCAATGATTGAGCAGACTAATGAAATCGTGCACAAGATGAATAGCCTGTTACCGGCCCCCGTCTTATCGCACTGCAAAGCGCTGCTGAGTGAAACCAGCCGCCTACCAGGGATCGACGGGAATGCCAAAATGTCAAAATCGCTTGGTAACACATTGCTCCTGTCAGCCAGCGAAGAAACCATTCATCACGCGGTCAGTGCAATGTACACCGACCCCAATCATCTGAAAGTATCCGACCCGGGGCAAATCGACGGCAATATGGTATTCATTTACCTCGACGCTTTTCATCCGGATAAAGCAAAAGTGGCGGAAATGAAAGCGCATTACCAACGGGGTGGACTGGGTGACCGGACATGCAAAAACGAGCTGGAGGTGTGCTTGCAGGAACTCATCGCCCCAATGCGCGAGCTGCGGGCAACCTACATTCAGGATAAAGGCATGCTGATGGCAATGCTCAAAAAAGGCAGCGAACAGGCGCACGAGATCACGCAGCAGACATTAAGAGAAGTGAAGCAAGGGCTGGGTTTGCCGGTGTTCTGAACTCGACCTATTACAGTCGGCCCAATAAATAAAGACAGCTCCCAACGAGTTACCTTCGCCGGGAGCTTTCAGAATCTTCCCCACGTTTTATCAGCAAAATGCACTAATGTTTTATTTCGAAATCAAAACCTCATTTCAGGCGATGGCCCCTCTGAGAAAAGGCATGGATTGTCGCCGAAGAGACTATGCTACTCAACGAGTGGCAAAAGGAAGCATTTCATCTGTATCTACAGACAAAGATGCCCGTTTTTCAATGTGAGTTAAACCAATGGAAAGTCGATCATTTATTCTCATATTAGTTCAAACTGGAGATGCTGTTATCATTACCCCTATAATAGGAGCATTAAATATATTATAACGCTCCTATTGAACCTACCGCTTTGGTTAGGTAATGCTTATAGTTTAAAACGTTAGAGAAATTTACTCGGCTAAATATCCACCATCAATTGGATAAACTCCTCCGGTACAGAATGCGGATTTGTCTGATAGCAAAAACAAGATGAAGTCTGCTATTTCTTGCATTTTTGCCATCCTTTTCATAGGGTGGCTATTGGCGAAGCTATGTACGATATTTTCAGGAAGTGCACTCATTCGCGGGGTCTGGACATAACCAGGAGCGACTGCATTTACTCGAATTCCTTGACATGCAAATTCTAGCGCTGCGGTTTGGGTTAAACCAATTATACCATGCTTAGCCACGGTGTAAGGCGCTAATCCAGGAATGCCAACCAGGCCATTTACGGCAGATAAATTCACTATTGAGCCACCAAACTTCATCATCTGAGGTATTTCATATTTTAGGCAGTAAAAAACTCCGCTCAATGAGGTGGCAATAACCTTATCCCAGTTCTCAACTGTTTGCTCTGTTATGTTTTTACCATGATCACCTGTTAAGCCTGCATTATTTACAGCATAATCAAGTCTGCCGAAGCGTTCGATAACCTCATCGATCATTTGTCGTACTTGTTCGGGCTGTGATACATCACATCCGATCCCCATCGCTTGTTGACCCTGTGAAGATAATTGTTTCGCTTTTTGTTTAGCCTGCTCTGACGAACGGGCGACAATAATGACCTTAGCACCATGTATGTGTAATTGCTTTGCGACGGCCTCACCTATTCCTGTAGTGCTTCCTGTTATCACAGCAATTTTATTTTGGAAATTCATACTCCCCCCAAAGATGTAGAATTGAACCTTTCATCTGGGTTAGTATACAAATGAGCTGTGACAGTTTTTGTCAGTACTCTTTCTCCTCGCTAATCCCTTCTTTTACTCTCCATTTTTTCAATAAAACCGCCCTGCTTTCACTATAAAAGGAATCCAGTTGCTCAATTTCCTTAATTTTGTCAGTCCTAAAGTGGCGAAAATCATTTCTCATCTCACACCATGCAACCAAAAGCCAACATGACTCCATGTATACCAACCCAATGGGCCATATGACTCGAGAAGAGTAAGAGTCTTTCTTATCACAATACTTTATTTTGATTCTCTTTCGCTTTTTAATAGCATTGCGAATATCTTCAAAAAACATCTCATTTTTTTCTGAAGGACCAATCAGATAGGATTGACTTTCAATAAGATTTTTCAACTCACCGGAAATGACAGTATGTATTTTGGCAAGTGCATTCTTAGCGATAATTTTGAAATCATGGTCCGTATTATGAGAGACCCAATTCAATCCAAGCGTAATAGCATTGACTTCTTCATGAGACAGGTTTAAGGGTGGCAAATGAAAATCAGATTTAACGATATAACCAATTCCAGCACCACCTTCAATGCATACCCCTTGATGCTGCAGCGTTTTTATATCTCTGTAAAGGGAACGCACACTTATCCCTAATCTTTCTGAGAGTGTGGATGCAGTGATCGGATATCTTTGTGCCCTTAATATCTGTAGTAATTCGAGAAGCCTTTCTGTTCTAGTCATAGTGATAAATCCATCATGATCCTGAGACGATTTCTTAAAGCATCTATTAGATAAGCATCTTAGTACAAAGCAAGTGTAGATGGCTAAGTTGAACTGCCCCAAGGTCTGATACCGCGCTAAGTTCGTAATGCGTCCATCAGTGCGTCTGTTTTGAGGACACATTTCATCTCATTGCAGGTGGGTTGTAGCCATTCATCGCTTTTGTCGCCGGCAATACTGTGTCGGAAAGGCCACGGACTCCGACCAACTGCGGGGGATCTGTGGGGGATGAAATCAACGGCACGATCCGGAAAGAGGCGGAAAAGCCGCCCGTCCTGTGTCCACTCAGGCGCGGTACACTGGAGCCAACTATGGATATCCTTACGCATCGCGCGATATGGACATGGAACCGCAAAGCGTCATTACAAAACATCCGTAAAGCTGTTCGGATAGTATATCGTGCTGTGGGTGTGAGTGAATTCAGGCAACGGGCAGATATCACCGCAATTTTTACTCTGAACTATAAATTATGAGTCCCCTTTAATCATCAATATTATTGTTGAGACCTGACAATGGCCATTTCAGGCTTTATTTCTAATTTTCAGCACCAGATACCCGCTGATATTTATAGAACACATCTGTAATTTACTCCTTATTGGTGTAACGTGTAACTATATATTTCACAGAGTAACCAAATAATAGTAATTATGATTGCACGTGAAACTATTAGTGTATTCATGACTGTGAGATAAGTAGATCGTTATCATATATTATCTTTATATTTCATGAAGATATGATGAAACCTTAAATTCATTTAATTTATTGAAACAATCGTTTAACCTGTTTTGATAGCTTTATTCTATTGATGATTTACTGACCGATCGATATTAACTTGTTTTAAGAGTAAAGGATGTTTGCAATACTTTTATGGCCGAAATATATGTCAACAAATAAATCAACATAAACAAATAGTAAACGGAGTCGCTAATGCACTTGAAATACAATATATCTAACGTTAACGCCAGAATCGGTCGATTCGTTCGTAGCAACCGACAAAAAATGAATATGAGCGCAGAAGAGTTAGCTGTTGAGTTAAATATATGTCAGCAGCATGTATCACGGTTTGAACGGGGGCAGTGCGCTTTTACGTTAGAGTTTATTCTGCGAATTCTGAACGTTTTTAACATAAGACTGAGTCATCTTGTCAGTGAAGTTTTCTATGAGGATACACAGGTATTTAGCAAGGCCAGAAGCATTATCCAAAACAATTCAATGACTAAGACCATTAATTAACGAGCTTGATTTTTAAAAGCAGCATTTACTGGACAATATTCTTCAAGAGAAACCAAATACAACGTATCGCTTTTGTATTTCTCTAATTTTTACCGGGTGTGAATATCTAAAACCTGCTACATGAAGAAAGTCATGCTCCGCATCGCCATGTTTACTTGAATAAAGTGAACATGGCGCTGCACAGGCGTTGTATTTTTAAATCCATAATTAGGAATGTTACTTAAATGAAATTAAATAAACTACTGGTTGCTTTATCACTTACTTTTATTTCCGGTTCAGTCCTTGCGGCAGGTGGAGACACGGCCACGCTTAAAGTCACCGGAAAATTAGTGCCGGGCGCATGCGCCGTCAATCTGGATAACGCCGGTATTGTTGACTACGGAACAATGTTAATGACGAACCTGTCTGCAACTGAAGACAATCAACTGCCGGAAAAACGTATTAATATGGGTATTAAATGCAATTCCGAACGACTTGTTGCGTATACCCTTCATGATGAACGTAGAGATTCTCTTTATAATGGTGTGATTAAAAATGCCACCGTTGATGGCAGCGATATACCCGCAAGCAGCAATCAATTTGGTCTGGGGCTTACGAACGACGGTGAAACAACACTGGGGGCATATACTGTTATTAACTGGTTCCCTGATATGACTTATTCGGGTAGCACTGACAATCTGGTGTTTATCAGTAAAAAAATTACCAGCGACGACTGGTCACGCACGGCCTCTGGCAGCACCGTAAACGGCGTGGATGTTGCGGCCAGGTTACACACCTTAGGAAATCCTGATACATTAACCCCGGCAGCTTTCTCTGAATTGAAAGTTCCATTATCTATTAAAGGAGTTCTTCGCAAAGGGGAAGACCTTAAGATTACGGATGAAACGAATCTCGACGGTGAGGCAACGATTTCTCTGGTTTATCTTTAATAATATCCCGTAAATTAATACGATAAAATCAATTTTATCGACTCTGTTTATTACCGGGCCATGTTCTAATGGCCCGGTAAATATACTGGAATAACTACAATGCGTCAGCCATTTTTCTTCTGGAAAGTTCTTTTCATTCTTTCACTTTTCCTGATATGCGTCCCACAGGTTAGTATGGCCACCGGAATGCAGCCTGACAGTTCCCTTTTACTGATCCAGGAAAAGGAAAGCGGAGGCAGCATGAATGTCACCAATACAGACAATATCCCTTCCCTGCTTTACACACAGGTCATTAATGTTGACGGTGAGGATGACACGATTAAACTCCTGCCGACTCAGCCGGTAGTCCGGGTTGAAGGAGGTAAGACTCAGCAAGTTCGATTTATTCTTAAAACGGAAAAGCCGCTAATTACTGAGCATCTTAAACGTGTCATTTTCGAAGGTATCCCCCCAAAAATTCCCGGTAGTAACAAAATTGGTATTACCATACGTCAGAATTTACCCGTACTTATTCATCCAGAAGGATTACCGGAACGAAAAGATCCCTGGACGTTACTTACATGGCATAAAGAAGGCAATCAGCTGAAAGTTACTAATCCAAGCCCCTATGTCGTCCGCCTGGCCCAGCAGTTTGTCACACTACCGTCGAAGACACAATTTGACCTCGGGAGAACGTATTTACTGCCGGGCCAGCATATAACCTTATCATCAGCATCCTCGCTTACGGCTGATAACGAAGTACGTTTTGTTCCAGTCAGCCGTTACGGTGTTCAGGTGTCGGAGTTTATTGCTTCGCTAAATTGAAAGAAACTTTAGCGCCAGACCGGATGTCAGGTTTCAACGCTGAATATTTATTATAAAAACCTATTTCGCATCAGAACGATTTATATCCGAGCTCCTGCAAGGATAGCTATAAGGTTAATAAATGCCCTTTAATTTAATCAGAACATTGCCTGTTCACAGGTATGCATATTATTTATTTCTCGGTCTACTTGGTAGTTACAGTATGATGTTATCCGCCGAACCTTTACTATTTGATGACGGAAGATTAAAAAACCGTGGACTGGATGCTGGTCTGAGTCATTATTTTTCTCACGCCGCACGTTTTTCACCAGGCGAATATCCTGTTAGTTGGGTGATTAACGGGCGCAATAAACGTCAGCTTATGACGCGATTTAATGCGCAGGGCGAACCCTGTATAACCCCTGAAATATCCCGAAATCTCGGACTTGCGTATGAGTTTAATCAAGGATGTCTGGATTATCAGACGCTTTATCCCGCAGCACAGTTAACGGCAGACCCGTATAAAAATCAGATTAGTATTACAGTTCCGACATCTGCGCTGACGCCAGAAAGCAGCTTATTACGGAAGGATATTATTCAGGGAGGCACATCGGGGCTGCTTAATTATAATCTGCAGTCGTCAACCACAGTTCAGTCCGGAAAGCACGAAACTTATCAACTGGGACTATTTGAATCAGGACTGAATCTGAATGACTGGCTGCTTCGCAGTCGTCATACGGTATCGTACAGTGACGGAACACGTCGTTCTCAGCGACTATATACTTATGTCCAGAAGACGTTTCAGTCGCTACAACAGACCTTTCAGGCAGGAGAGATATACGCTCGTCAGACGCTACTCGCCATTCCTGGATTAACGGGGCTTCAACTGTTTCCTGATAGTGCACTGCGTCCTGCTCGTAGCGGCGTTTCTGTTCAGGGAATAGCGCGTTCCGCGCAGGCTCGTGTTGAGGTTTATCAAAACGGACAGTTAATCGAGGCAACACAGGTTCCTGAAGGACCGTTTTCATTAGATAACATTTCCATGCTCAGCACGCAGTTTCCGCTGGATGTGAAAGTGACGGAACAGGATGGTCAGTTAACAACGTTTTCAGTACCTGTCACGGCCTTACAAACTCCGGCCGACGCTCCCCTTTATGGGTCTGTGGCACTCGGTAAAGTGCGCGAGACAGTTGCCAGCGATGAATCGGCCCCCTGGCTCATTACCGGAAGTCAGGGGATGCGGATTTCCCGACAGGCAACGCTAAGCGGTAGCGCTCTGGCCTCAGCACAGTATCAATCCGCGGCGGCATCCCTGAGTTTTATTCCGATACCGGCATGGTCACTGTCGCTGCAAACCACGATGGCACAGGAACAGTACACGCATCATGCGGGCAGCAAGGAAAGCCTCAGTCTCCGCTACCAGCTTAACCCTTCCGCCAGTATTCAGGCGGCCTGGACCACAACATCTGCGGGATTTCGTGAGCTCAGCGACGCTGTAAATCATACGACTTCCACAGCGAACAGTTACTACAATGTGGGAGGTAACTGGGCTCATGAACATTTAGGTCTGTTTTCGCTGAGTTACTCGACCTCCTCCGCGCGTGACCATGCCGCCACACCGAAATCATGGTATGCCTCATGGTCAAAAAACTGGCGCTGGGCTGGACATGGTCAGATTAACCTTTCGGCCACATGGCAACGTGTTTCTGGCTCCCGGACGAGTACGCAACGTGACGATGATGTCTTTTATATCCGACTTGGGCTGCCTCTGGGACACGATCGCGTAAATCTGTCCCTTCGTCGACAGGGCTCCCGGACTTATAACGATGTTCAGACCAGCGGACAATGGGACGATATGTCATATTCGCTATCGGCAGGACGGGACTGGCAAAATGCCCAAAATACCGTCAGCGGCAGTTTTGGGCAAAATTTGCATTACGCCCAGATGAGTGGGTATGCCAGCCAGACAGCCAATTATTGGGGGTATGGCGGTTCGCTCAGCGGCGGGGTTTCCGTTAATCAGGAAGGGATACTTTTTTCACCTTATGCGATTCAGGAATCATACGGCGCGCTTTC
The DNA here is from genome assembly GCF_030336505.1 of Citrobacter sp. Cf116. NCBI lineage: Bacteria > Pseudomonadati > Pseudomonadota > Gammaproteobacteria > Enterobacterales > Enterobacteriaceae > Citrobacter > Citrobacter sp. Cf116. Next base: position 564,412 of record NZ_JAOWEQ010000037.1, read on the forward strand.
ATTAAATTCTCCGCTTTCCGGGATCAAAGTATCTACCCCGCAGGGCCCCGTCTGGACGGATTATCGCGGTAAAGCGCTGGTTCCCGGCTTAACACCGTGGCAGCTCTCTCGTCTGGATATTGATGTTAAAACGTTACCCAGACATGTCGACTTAACCAATGGTGCCGCAGAGCTTACCGTTTCGCGAGGAGCCGTCGCATTCACACAATTCAGGGTATCAGACACCCGCAGGGTACTCATGACAGTCAGACGGACTGACGGAAAGCTTCTGTCTAAAGGAAAAGGGATCGTAGACAGCGATGGGCAGTACGTGACGAATTCTCTGGAAAACGGCCTGGTTTTCTTTAGCAACCTGCAGCCCGGTGAGTCGTTCTTTGTGGGAGATGACAACGGTAGCCCCATGTGCCAGCTACAGTATGCCCTGCCCCCAACACCACCTCAGGATGGTTTATATGAAGAGTTAACGGGAGTATGCGAATGATTCGTTTAATATCATTATGTTGTGGCATTGGTTTTATTGTCAGTCCGGTCGTTCAAGCGCAGTGCAATATTATTGCCAGCCAGTTGCACCACGAATACGGCAAAGTCCGGTTTCAGGATACTGAGCCCACCGGGCAGGTCCAATGGCAGCAGTTGCCCGCCCGCCAGGTACAGGTACAGGTGCGGTGTGATGTTCCTCAACCCATACATATCCGGTTTGATGACAATAACCGTCGTGGACTCGACTTCAGTTTCGGTGAGGAGGGACGGGCAACGGTGATGTTCAGTGAAGCGTTTGTCGATAATAAGAGTAGCCAGTTCGTTGTTCACCACGAGCTTAATAAATCGTCTGAATTACGGTCGCAGACCCCTGTTGCAGTTCTCAACGGGGACACAGTTGAGCTCCAGCAACATCATCAGCCGGTGAACGGGATGTCGGCCACTTTCCTGCTTACGGTTATTCCCCGTGTACAGGCCCGCAGCTTTCAGGTTTCAGATCAGCAGGCGTCAACATTGTCATTACGTATGACCGTACCAGAGAGAGAATAACTCGATGATTTCATTTTGGTTCAAGGAAATTTTCCAGCGTGTTATAGACCACCAGTCAAGTGTTACAGGAAAGATGCGCCTGATTTCGCTTATTAATAGACGGATACATCGGTGGCTTTGTTGTGCCGGGGGGATATTTTGCCTGTTGATTACGAAGGCGTATGCGGAAAATACGGTGGATGTGAGCTTTTCAGCTGAAATGATCCCGGCGGCATGCCGGGTATCGCTGGATAATGGCGGCACTGTGGATTACGGTACGCTGAGTCTCTCATCGATCCGTTCTTCATCTCCCTATCTGTTGACGCCACGTGTTATCGGCTTGCATATACAGTGCGAGAGCCTGCGACAGGTGGCATGGATGGTCAATGATGAAAAAGCGGAAACCCGGGTCCGTAACCTGATAATTGACTCTCACGATGATAAGACATCTGGTCGGCATTCATCTGACACCCTCTTTGGACTGGGTGTTACCTCAGGTCAAAAACCGATTGGTGGTTACCTGATAACCGCATTAGCCGGGGAGAGCGCCGTGGAAGGCGATATCGCGTCATGGGGGTATCAGACGGGGGAACAAGAACGGAGCATGTGGCAATCAGCCGGGACAGCACTAACACTGATTTCAGGCATCATGAGACTGACTCCGGTGGATGCGAAAAATAATCCCGTGGCAATTCGTCAGTTGACAATCCCCCTCAGGATCTCTGCCGCCATTGCCTCCGATGGCCTGAGCTTACAGGATGAGACTGAGTTACAGGGCGAGGCCACAATCAGCCTGATTTATTTGTAATATTGGGACAAGAATAGTATCCCGCAACACATGTCTGTTGACTTATTTTGTAAAAAGACTACTTTTCAGGACATGAAGAAGATACTCATCATTGTTCCCGATGGCGGCATGCTGTTTGAATCCGCCGGTATTGCCGACATCATGATGCAGGCCAACCGCCTGCATCCCAAAAGCGCTACGGAAACCTGTTATCAGGTTCAGTTAGCCACAACGCAACCACATCAGGTGATCCATGGTCAGTCCGGCCTGAACCTACTGGCAGATCATCGCCTGCATGAGATAGATCCTCGCGAACCTCTCGATACCATCATTATCACCGGCAGAGGTCAAAATCCGCAGGAAGGAATTGCTGTGGTTGACTGGCTGCGCCTTGCCGCTCCCCATGCCCGCCGCATTGCATCCATTTGCGGCGGTGCGATGCTGCTGGCACAAACCGGGCTGCTGGACGGCAGACGAGCCACCACCCACTGGAAACTACTTGAAACCATGCAGGCAGAATTCCCTCAGGTGCGCGTCGAAAGCGGTCCGCTTTATATTCAGGACGAATACATCTGGACATCGGGTGGCGTGAGCTCCGGCTTTGATCTAACGCTAGCGCTGGTTGAAGAGGATTATGGTTTCAGTCTGGCGCGCGACGTCGCTCAAGACTTCGTCATGTACCTGCGCCGTCCTGGGGGCCAGCTGCAGTTTAGCCGCTACAACCTTCAGCATACCAGTACTCTGGGCCCGATTAACGATCTGCTGGTCTGGCTGCTTGAGAACCTCACCGCCGACCTCAGCGTGGATAAACTGGCGGAAAAAGTCGCCATGAGTCCACGTAACTTCACCCGCGTGTTTACCCGGGAAACAGGAGCTTCACCGGCGCGATATGTAGCTGAAGCTCGTCTGGCCGCCGCCCGGCAGCGTCTGGAGCAGAGCAACGAGACGCTGGAGCGTATTGCCGAACAAACGGGATTCGGCAGCAGCATCAACCTGCGACGACTATTCGAAAAACAGCTTCACCTGACCCCGGGCGAATATCGCCAGCGTTTTCATTGTCGTAAAATGGCCTAAAGTGATCCTTTTTTGTCGTTTACGCCAAGCAGTGATCGGCCTAAATTTATGCCAGAGACAACAGATAAGGAGTTGATCATGGTAAAGGTCGGTATTAACGGTTTTGGCCGTATCGGACGTAACGTACTGCGTGCTGCACTGGGTAACTCGGATATTCAGATTGTGGCAATCAACGATCTGACTGACAGTAAAACATTGGCGCACCTGCTGAAATACGATTCGCTGCTGGGTAAACTCGATGCCGACGTCGCCGCCAGTGAGGGGCAACTGGTCGTTAACGGTAATTCCATTACTGTTTTTAGCGAACGCGACCCAGCCAAAATCCCCTGGCGTCTACGTGAAGTCGATATTGTCATTGAAGCAACCGGCTTCTTCACTGAACGAGACAAGGCGGCAGTACATATCCACAGCGGTGGCGCAAAGCGCGTAATTATCTCTGCTCCAGGTAAAAACGATGATTTAACCATCGTGATGGGCGTTAACGATCATCTCTACTCGGCGGATAAACACTTTGTCGTCAGCAACGGTAGCTGCACCACCAACGGTCTGGCACCTGCCGCGCAGGTTTTGCACCAACATTTCGGTATTAAGCATGGTCTGATGAACACCACCCATGCCTACACCAACAGCCAGGCGCTGCACGACCAACCGGAAAAAGATCTTCGTGGCGCCCGCGCCGCTGCATTGTCGATAGTGCCCTACTCAAGCGGTGCTGCAAAGGCGCTTGGCAAAGTCATCCCTGAGCTGGATGGTCGCTTAACCGGTTATTCGCTGCGCGTACCAGTTCCGGTAGTGTCAATTGTCGACCTGACCGTCACGCTTGAGCGGGATGTAACGGAAGAAGAAGTCAATAATGCATTTCGTAACGCCGCCGCGACGGGGCCGCTGAAAGGGATCCTGGGCTATAGCGATGAACCGCTCGTTTCAAGCGACTACCAGGGTGACCCGCGTTCATCCATTATCGACGGCCTGTCAACGTTGGTAATTGGTGGCAATATGGTCAAAATTCTCGCCTGGTACGATAACGAATGGGGATTCTCCAATCGGCTCGTCGACCTGGCGCTGTTAATGGCAAAAAACGAGCGCTAACTCCTGCTTCCCACGCCCTCTTAAAATCCACGCCTGGCGTGGATTTTTTAACTCTGCCACGGCAGATTAAATGTGAGTTTGATGGCGGAGCAATTCCTCTCAACTTAGTCATTTTATTAATCTTACGGTTGCTACCATAATAAAAAGTCACTAAGCGAAGCCTATAACCCGCAGGCAATATGAGTAATGTGAACTTAATTGATGATTCCGGTATGACCACCTTTCATCAACTTACTGCCACCAGTCTCAATGGCCAACCCATCTCGATGGCCGATTACGCTGGCAAACTGGTGCTGGTGGTTAATACCGCCAGTCATTGTGGATTCACGCCACAATAGCAGGCCTCAAAGTGCTCTATAAGAAGTACGCCGCACAGGGTCTGGCGGTGCTGGGTTTCCCCTGCAACCAGTTCGGTAAACAGGAACCTGGTGGAGCCGATGAAATCGCACAAACCTGTCACATCGACTACGGTGTGAGCTTCCCGATGTTTGAGAAAGTGGACGTCAACGGCGCTGGGACGCATCCGGTGTTTCGTTTCCTGAAAGATGAATTACCCGGCGTGCTGGGTGGATCAAGTGGAACTTCACTAAATTCCTGATCGGGCGCGACGGTAAGCCGCTTAAGCGTTTTGCCCCCTACACGACTCAAGAGAAAATAGAAGCCACGATCCTTGCAACGCTAAAAGACTGAGTGCTCATGTCATTCAAACCGTTCCCATTATGCCCCTGCCTGCTGCCTGAGTAAAAAACACGCTGCAAAATCAACAAAATATAGTCAACTTGCTTAATTACTCTGCAATCGCGTGAGATCAGGAAGAAAAATGCCATTTCCCTCTTGCCTCATTCGGTCTGTGCCGCTAATATTCGTCCCCGTTGTCACCTACAACGTTGCGTTCATAGCTCAGTTGGTTAGAGCACCACCTTGACATGGTGGGGGTCGTTGGTTCGAGTCCAATTGAACGCACCATCTTGCGTCCGTAGCTCAGTTGGTTAGAGCACCACCTTGACATGGTGGGGGTCGGTGGTTCGAGTCCACTCGGACGCACCAAATCATCTCTTCGATTTGGTGCTATTTCTCCTCAAAACTATCGTTTATCTTCAGTTTTATCATTTCCTACGTTGCTACAATAGCAATGCGTTAAATCATTCTAAATTCCATGCTCAACGCGTATCATTCATCTTCTTCGTATAATGTCTTTCGTCAGAGCCCGGATACCATGCCCTCTTCCATTCTCCTGTTCGCCGCGGGCAGTTTACGCCCAGCATTTACCCCGCTGGTAAGCCAGTTCACGCGCATGAGTGGAATAGACGTCAAGATTGAATATGGTCCGGCCGGTTTACTGCGCGAGCGTATTGAAGCGGGTGAACCGTGTGCGCTCTTTGCCTCCGCCAACCGGGAACATCCGCAAAACCTGCTGATACGTAATAAAGCCGTCTCAACGCACACCTTTTGCTGGAACAAACTGAGCCTTGTCAGCAACCGAATCGGAACCTGGCTGGATTTACTCCGTGACCCAACGCTGCGACCAGGGACATCAACGCCCGGCTGCGACCCTTCCGGAGACTATACCTGGGCATTTTTCGACAATATGGATGTACTGGAACCAGGACTCGGGCAGCAACTTCGGGCGCGCGCTATCCCACTGGTTGGTGGCCGTGATACGGTTAAAATCCCGCAAGGAGAACTGGCGAGCGCCTGGATCCTGCGCCAGGGGCTGGCCGATCTGTTTATCGGTTACGCGCATTACGCACACGCGCTGCACGCGATGACCGACGTACATTACGTGGCTATTCCGGACGAGCACAATATTTTTTGCGAATACCAACTGGCGGTGCTTGATGCATCCAAAGAAGTCATGGCGCTGGTTGAATTCATACTTTCCCGCAGCGGTCAGGCGTTCCTTACCGCCGCAGGATTCTTACCGCTTAACGCCGAATAGAAAACAACGGTGCGATAAACGGCGTAGGGTGATTCTCCACGCTAAGTTTTCGCAGCGGTAAGCCATAGGCCAGAAACAGATTCTCTTCGGTCACAATGCTGTCCGTTGGCCCTGCCCGCCATTTACCTTCAGGGAGTAGCAGCAAAGTATGGGAAGCAACCTGCAACGCGTGAAGCGGATCGTGGGTCGAAAAGAGAATGCTGCATCTCTGTTGATGGGCCAAATCGCTGATGAGCTGGAGCACCACCTGCTGATTGGCGAGATCCAGCGCGGAACACGGTTCATCAAGTAACAACGTTTGACACTCAGTCACCAGAGCCCGGGCAATCATCACTAACTGTTGCTGCCCGCCAGAAAGTGAGCCAAATGAGCTGGAGGCAAGATGCGCAATACTCAACTGCTCTAATGCCTGCATTGCTCTTTGTTGATCCTGCTGGCTGGGTTGCGCAAAAAGCTTCACGTGCTGTGCCCGCCCCATCAATACCACGTCGCTGACCGTATAAGGAAACGGTAGATGGCTATGCTGTGCCACAATTCCTATCCCACCGTTATTTTCAATACTCCCGCCTAAAGCAGGCAGCGTGCCGGTTAGCGTATCAAGCAGCGTACTTTTACCCAGACCGTTACGTCCAAGCACGGCCCAGATATCACCTTTCTGGCAACAGAACGTTAGCGGCTCAAATAGCGGCGCGCGATACCCATAAGAAAGCTGATTTACGCGCAGTGCGGCAGGTATCATGATTTCTCCCGACGGCTGGTACGAATGAGCAAGAAAGCAAACAACGGCGCACCGAACAATGCGGTTATGATCCCCAGCGGTATCTCCGCGTGCATCAGGGTGCGGGCAATATCATCCACGACAATCATAAAACCGCCCCCCAACCAGAAGGCACACGGCAGTAGACGACGATGATCAACGCCCACCAACAAACGCGCCAGATGCGGAATAACCAACCCAACCCAGGCAATACTGCCGCTGACCGCCACCTGAGCGGCGACCAAAAATGCGCAGCACACCAAAACGCTGCGTCGCAGAGGAACCACCGCCACCCCCAGTGCTCTGGCATCTTTGTCATTGAGCGATAACAGGTTTATCCGCCAGCGTAGCTGGAACAAAACCGTCGCGGCGATACCGACTGGAACCGCCAATAGCAGTACTTTATGCCAGTTGGCCGTCGCGAAGCTCCCCAGCAGCCAGAACACAATATTAGGTAACGTCTCTTCAGTATCAGCCTGATATTGGATCAGGCTCACCAGCGCGGCAAAAAAGCCGCTCAAAATGATACCTGACAGGATCAACACCAGCGTATTCTCCAGCCCCTGTAACGCAGCAATGGCATACACCAGGATCAATGCCGTCAGACCGAAGAAAAACGTTGACCCCATCATCAGCAAGGGCGAAAGACCGAGCAGGATGGCCAGCGTTCCGCCAAAGGCCGCCCCCGACGTCACACCGATAATATGCGGGTCGACCAGCGGATTATGAAATACTCCTTGCAACGTCGCCCCGCATAACCCCAGCGCGCCCCCCGCCAGCAGCGCCATCAGAATACGCGGTAATCTGACCGTCCAGATCACCTGGCTGGCTATTCCCTCAGCGTCGCTATAGTGCGTCAGGTGGTAAAACACCTCGCTTAACGACAGCGGATATTGTCCGAGGCATAGCGAACTGACGCCCAGCAACAGGACCACAACGATTAAGAGCGGTTGCTGGGGCAAAAAACGGTTACTTAGCTGCATCAGACTGCCAGTTCACACGATAAAAACGCTGATAGTAATCTTGCGCCTGCGCATCAACATCCACATCTTTATAGGCATCCGGATACAGTTTTTTGGCCATCCACAGTTCACCGATCGCCAACGCCTCCGGCATCGGATAGCCCCAGGCTTTGGCGTATTCAGGCATCAACCAGACACGATGATTTTTCACCGCATCAATCCCCTGCCAGTTCGGATCGTTTTGGATCTGAGTTACCACCTGCGGATAGCGATCCTGGACAAAAATCACCTGCGGGTTCCACGCTAATACCTGCTCCAGCGCAACCTGACGGGCCCCTTTCACACTGGCAGCCGCCACGTTTAATCCCCCCGCGTGCTGCATCATCAGTCCGGTGTACTTCCCGGAGCCGTAAGTCATCAGGTCGGGGTTAGCCATATAAATACGGACTTTTTGCGCATCCGGGATGTTTGCAACCGGCGCATTAAATTTTGCTCGTGCCGCAAAAACGTAGTCGATTAACGTTTCAGCCTGCGGTTTGCGCCCCACGACATCCGCAATCAAGCGAATACCCTGCTTTAACCCTTCGTTGTAGACCTGCTCTTCATCGGCCATAGTTGGGTTCATTTTATTCTGTTGCCCGTCGGCATCTTTGCGCATTGAGATAGCAACGACCGGAATACCGGCGTTCTGAATCTGCTGGATCATCTCCGCGGGCGCATAGTTGGCGACAAACACCACCTGTGGATGAATTGCCAGCAGGCTTTCGATGTTCACGCTGGTGAGATCGCCCGGTGTCGGCAATGTAGTAATCGTCGGCATAAAGCGCGCAAATTCAGGCCCGAGCTGTTTTTTCCAGCTCGACATCACGCCAACAATGTCCTGCTGCGCATTGAGCTGGACCAGAATATTCAACGTCTGGTGTTGCAGCACGACCACTTTGTCCACATGGTCAGGAATCGTGACCTGACGACCAAGCTGATCGGTGATCGTACGGTCGGCCTGAGCAGAAAACGCAAACAACATGCTGGCGCATACCAGCACAAAAGAGCGGAAAGTTAACATGGGATACCATCTGAATAGAGGAGTAAAAACGATATGCATTAAATTATATAACGTGATGACTGGCAACCCATTATCATCATGCAACGCACCAAACCCCACATTTAAGAGGGGTAAAAATGGCGTGCGATCCTTATCTCGCCTGTCTTTACACGCAAGTGTTACTCCTGTGGAGGTAACGCGTTTAAAATTCGCATCGCCTGCGTTGGAGTGAGCGAATAATCGAAGAACTGGCGATAAAAATCGCGCGTCACGCTGACCATATCCAGGCCGCTAAACAGCGTAGGATGCAGTTTTGATGCAGCCCATTGCAGCTGTAGCGCGCTTTCAGTGCCGTAACGATCCCAGGGGAACACGCCCGCCGGATTGCGCCAGACATTACCCTGCTTAACCGCGTCAAGTTCTTTGAACAATGCCGCATATGGCGAACTGGCGATATCACCGCAACCCGCACCGAGAATAATGACCTGCGGTTGCCAGTAGAGCACCCTTTCGGGCGACACCTCCTTCATGTTGCCGTCCACTTCATCTGCCGCATTCCGTCCCCCCGTCAGCGTAATCCAGGTATCGATCAACGTGTTCCTGCCATCGACTTTAAGCGGATTCAGCGACTGAATATGAAGTACCCGAGGGCGCTGATCTGCCGACAACTTCGCCGTTTTAGCCTGCACATCCGCGAGTACACGGTTGAGATACTGATTGTAAGCCGTCGCCCGGGCGCGAGCCTGCCCCGTCCCCAGAACCTCTGCGGTTGTAGTGACCGATTTTTCCATCGAAGCATAGTCAGTAAATGCCATTTCAAGGGCCGGGATGCCCGCCTGACTGTAACTTTGAGCATCCCCTTTTCCTTTTGCCACGAACACCACATCGACGTGCCGAGCCAACAAATCCTCAGTATTAAATGATGTTCCTCGTATCTGTAAGGCTTGCCTCAGGGAAGGGTTGATTTTGAACATCCATGGCTGGTTATCCTCATGGTTGACCGTCACAACAATGTTACGACCTGCGCCCAGCGTCATCAGCACCGAATGATGGGCAAACCAGCCATCCGCAATACGTTCAACATGTGTGGGAACGGTAACTGTGTGACCAGCATCATCCACAACCTGGCGCGTTGCCAGGGCAGGAAACGCCAGCCACACACAAAGCAGCCATGTGTGGCACGTTTTCATGAGCAACCCCTAAAAATCAACCTGAACAGAAACCTGAGCCTGACGCGGTGCACCAAGTTGAGCGCTGGCAGCCCCTGCGCCCGTGTAGCCGGTCAATGCGCCCGGAACAATATTGGTCCAATAGTGACGGTCGGTGAGATTGGTGATATCAAACCGGAAAGTGGTTGGCGTGTTCCACAGTCTGGTGGCATAACGCGTGCCGATGTCCACCGTGGTGTAACTCCCGACCCAACTGTCATTGGCATTATCGGTAGCCCGACGTCCGACGTAATGCACGTTCGTGTCGACATCCAGTCCCGGAACCCGTTCGATGGTGTAGATCGCGAGAATATTCGAGGCGAAACGCGGCAAACCAACAACTTGCTTACCATCCGCATTGCTGGCCGCGGTATTATGAAGCGTTGGATCTAGCCAGGCTCCGCCGCCTAACACGCGTAAATTATGAGTAATATGCCCATCAGCCATCAGCTCCAGCCCACGGTTTTTTTGCGTACCGTCCTGAGCAAAATCGCCGTTGTCGTTGGTATAGGCAAAGGGGCGTTTGGCTTCAAACAGCGCAGCGGTAAGCAGCAGGTCTTTTACAGGCGCATATTTTGCGCCCACTTCGATCTGACGACTTCGGTAGGGATCTAACACCTGCCCGGCATTGCGCGCCCCGGCGGGTGCGGTATCGCCCTGCTGCAAACTGTCCGCCCAGGTGGTATACAGCGTGACGTTCTCCACCGGTTTATACATCAGGCTGGTGGAACCGCTCATGCCATTGTCTTTCTGACGGCTGCTTTCATGCCCAGCTTTGTTGTAGTTACTGACGGTAAACAGGTTCTCGCTGCCGGAAAGCAGCAAGCTCCACTGCGGGGAAAAATGCAGCGTATCGCTTAGCAAAAATGCATGCTGAGTGGTGGTCGCCGAATGATAGCGATCGTTAAAATCTGGATACGGTGGTCGTGGATAGTCGGGATGTTGATTGAGAGAAGAATGCCCCAGAGTGAAAGTGCCACCGTTTCTTGGATTATAGTTTTTCCACACAAATCCACGCATTCCGGTAGCAATGTCCTGCGTCAGCCAGCCAGTATCAACGCTACCAGTCAGGTTCGCTAAATAGCTGTTGATGGTAAAGCGACTGGCCGCCGAATTGGCGGTTGTGGTGGTGTAATCTCCTTGGTTATTCGTCAGAGTATTGGTCACTGCCGTCGATTCTCGGTCTGCAACCTGGTGCAGCGCCCCCAGATCCAGCATCCAGTTGCCGTCAAAATCATGCTTAATATGCATATCGACGGTGGTTGTTTCGTCATCATGACCCGCATAAGACTGACCATACTTACTGTCCGTAGGATCAAATGCCGCGGGGAAGTGAACGCCTTTCGCCAGAGCAAAACTCCCCGGCATACCTTTTTCGTAATAATGGTAATAGCTGAAATTACTCTCCAGCACCGTTTGATCTGTCAGTTGAAAGTCCAGCCCCAAGCCAGCGTACTGTCGACGGACATGGCTATCGGTGGTGTAGCTATGGCCCTCATCATTTAGCAAGTTGAGACGATATTTCACCCGGTCTCCCGCATCGATTGGGCCACTGAAATCCATCGACGTCAGCGTACCCGACCCTGTACCTTGCCCCACGGTGACGCGGTGTAACGGCGTATCGACGGGTCGTTTGGACACCAGATTAAACATCCCTGCTGGATTGGCGGGGCCATACAGCGACCCGGCGATGCCGCTCAACACTTCAATGTTCTGGAACTGTTCGGTCGAATATTCAGTCGTGGAGACGGCGTTCAGGCCATCAATCATATGGTTTTGTACCACACTCCCCTGCATGCCCCGGGTTTGCGGGCGGACGCCGTCACCCTGAACGGACGGTAGGTAGCGATAGGCGTCTTTCACATCTTTGATTTGTTGCTGATCCAGCACTTTTTTCGACAGCGTCTGCACCGACCAGGGAACGTCTATCAGCTCTCGCTCGCCGAGGCTACCTAACGTTGCTTTTTTTTCGCTCGCAGGAGGTTCATGTTCCGATAACGAGGATTGTGACGTGGCGGGCGCCGAAACGATGACGGTATCTTCAGCATGAGCCGTTACGGCGGTGGAAAGACAGGCAAAGGTCAACAACCCAGAGGCCACTGGGGTAATTTTGTTATTTAACATTCGTTAATTCAATTCGTTAGATAGAAAGACTGGAGGCTGCTAACGCAAGCACCTTCTCTTGAAGAGTACAGTTATTATATTTGTATGATGAATAGGATAGATCTAATCGATATATATGTAAATATATAACGAGGTGTGATTGGTAAATTTACTGCAACAAAAAAGCCGACGGTAATGACGACCGTCGGCTTTAGGTAAAGGACAACTAACGAATTATTTGGTTGCCGCTTTGATGATCTGAAGCGCTTTGGCGAACTGATCCTGCGGAATCGTCAGCGGGTAAAGGAAACGAATAACGTTGCCATACTGACCGCAGGTCAGCAGCAGCAGTCCTTGCTCAAGGGCTTTCTTCTGCACGCGTTGTGCGGCGGAAGCGTTGGGTTCCCCTGTCGCTGGATCACAGAATTCAGCAGCAATCATAGAACCTAAACCACGCACTTCGGCCAGTTCAGGACACCCTGCTTGCGCATCTGTCAGAGCGGCGCGCAGCTGTTCGCCGAGGGCCGCCGCACGCTGGCACAGCTGTTCATCATGGATAATGTCCAGTACTGCATGGGCCGCCGCGATCGACAGCGGGTTCCCGGCGTAAGTTCCACCCAGACCACCCGGCGCAGGTGCATCCATGATTTCGGCTTTGCCCACGACGCCAGACAGTGGCATGCCGCCCGCGAGGCTTTTCGCCATGGTCATCAGGTCCGCTTTATCGGCGTAATGATCCATCGCAAACAGCTGGCCCGTACGGGCAAACCCGCTTTGTACTTCATCGGCAATCATCACGATGCCATGCTCGTCGCAAATACGGCGGATGGCAGCCACAAATTCCGGCGGTGCCACCACGAAGCCCCCTTCGCCCTGGACGGGTTCGAAGATAATCGCCGCAACCTGGGTTGGGTCGATATCGGCTTTAAACAGACGCTCAATCGCTTTTAGGGAATCCGCCGTGGAAATACCCTGTAATTCAGAAGGATACGGAGCATGGTAAACAGAGCCAGGGAACGGACCGAAACCTTTTTTATAGGGTGCCACCTTGCCGGTTAACGCCATCGTCATGTAAGTACGACCATGAAAACCACCGCCAAATGCGATAACGCCAGGACGCCCGGTATGTGCGCGTGCAATTTTCACCGCGTTTTCTACCGCTTCAGCCCCGGTGGTGAAGAATGTGGTTTTACGCTTGCCATCGATTGGCGCGACGTTGTTGATTTTCTCAGCCAAAGACACATAGCTTTCGTACGGGACAATCTGATAAGCCGTATGGGTAAAAGCCTGAAGTTGCGCTTCGACTGCCTGCACCAGGCGAGGATGGCGGTGTCCGGTGTTCAGCACGGCAATCCCGGCGGCAAAATCAATGTACTGATTGCCTTCGATATCGGTAATCGTGCTGTTTTCTGCCGACTGGGCATAAAAATCACACATAACACCCACGCCACGCGGGGTGGCATCCAGACGACGTTGTTGCAGGTTTTTATTGTTCATTCTCTACACCTTGTCCATTAATACATTTCGGTTGAATTACCCTTTCAATTTAGACGCCGTCTGGTACTTTAATCGAGAGCCAAATCGTTTTATTTTAAGGATCCAAATGCGTTCACTTGCCGGAGATGTGATCAAGCAGGCATTTAGTCAGCAGACTGACGAAAAACTACATCGCCGCCTGTATGCCGCCATTTGTAGTTGCATCCTCGAAGGTAGCCTGAAACCGGCTACCCGAATGCCTCCGTCGCGTGACCTGGCAGGAGAGCTGGCGCTATCGCGCAATACCGTCCTGCGGGTTTACGAGCAGTTGCAGGCCGAAGGTTATATTTCTGCGCGTACCAGTAGCGGCACATTTGTCACTGACAGCGTGCTGGACAATCTCAACCTACGTCCCAATAAAGAACCTGTTGCTGCGGCTCTGGAGGATCACACCCGCTTATCTGCCCGCTGCCTTGAGCTGTTAGGTAATGCCAGCGCCAGTCCCCGTCAGTGGGGCGCGTTTATTCCAGGCGTACCTGATGTAGAGCATTTCCCGCACCGGGTGCTCAAAAAAATACAGGACAGGCTGGCAAGACGATTGCGCCCGGAGTTTCTCACTTACGATGCCGCAGGCGGTGTGAATGAGCTGAAAGAAGCGCTGGCGGACTATCTGCGCACCGCTCGCGGCGTGCGGTGTTCGCCGGAGCAAATTCTGATTACCGAAGGTATTCACCAGGCGCTGGATCTGGTGACCCGAACGTTATGCAACCCGGGCGATCACGCCTGGATTGAGGAGCCGGGCTACTGGGGAATCAAAAATATTCTGCGTATCAATGCGGTAAATTTTTCGGCTATCCCGGTTGATGAACAAGGTATGATCCCACCGGATGCAGGCGAAACACCGCCAAAACTGATTTTTGTGACACCGTCACATCAATACCCTCTCGGTTCGGTGATGAGCCTCAGTCGCCGCCGGCAACTTATCTTTCGCGCACGTGAAACGCGAAGCTGGATAGTGGAAGATGATTACGACAGTGAGTTCCGCTTTTCCGGCCAGCCGATCCCCTCTTTGCAGGGACTGGAAGAAGAGACACCGGTCATTTACATCGGGACATTCAGTAAGACTCTCTATCCCGCACTGCGACTCGGATATGTCGTGTTACCTAAATCGTTGGCCGCTCCGCTGAAAAAGGTTCATAACGACCTCTATCGTGGTGGGCATTTGCTGATTCAGGCCGCGCTGGCGGAGTTTATTCGCGAGGGTTATTACGCAGCACACATTCGGAAAATGCGCCAACTATACAGTCGTCGTCGCCAGATGCTGGTAGAGCTTATCAGCCGCCAGCTTGGCGAGCATTATCTTGGTTCCTTCAGCAGCAACGCCGGGCTGCATATGATCTTACAGTTACCCGCAGGGAGCGATGACGCGGTCATTGCCCAACAGGCGAATGCGCAAGGGTTGTTGGTGCGCCCGTTGTCACGCTATTACGTGAATGAAGAGAAACGCAGCGGCCTGTTGCTGGGGTTTGCAAGTATTGAAGAGCATGAAATGACGGCGGCGTTTACCCGACTCGCGGATATTATCAGGGTAAACACCGTGTAAGCACTGCCGGATGGTGGTGCAAGCACCTTATCCGGCATACTGTTTAATGTGACGCTTTTTTAATCCCAGCCAGATCTTCATGGCTTACTTCGCCATTCCCTTCACCCCAGGTCTTACGCACGTAATTAATCACGTCGCGCATTTCGTTGTCACTTAACATGCCTCCGTAGGCGGGCATCTTAAAGGAGACGCTGCCACGCGTTGTCGGTGTTTCTGCGCCGTGGGCAATCACTCTGAACAGCGGCGTCGGGTCATCAACCATGACCAGCGGATTGTTGACCAAAGAAGGTGCGTTATCATCCGTACCTTTCCCTTCCAGACCGTGACAAGTTGAACAGTAACGGTTATAGGTCACTTTTCCCGCCTCTGGTGAATTCGACCAGGATGCTGTAGTCGCAGCAGCACGCACCGTTTCAGGCTTCGCGCTTTTCAGACTCAGCAGATATTGGGCGATCGCCGTGGCATCTTCGTCGGTCAGATACTGTGTACTCTGCGTGACGACTTCAGCCATCGAACCTGAAACCGCAGCATGCTTGCTCTTACCGGTCAGCAACAGCGATTTTAACGCCTGCTCAGACATTCCGCTGCCCCGCAGCGAAGGCGCATACCAGCCGTCAATCATCGCGCCACTCAGGTACTCGGCATCTGCATGGGTATAGGCTTTTTCATTCATCGCCATACCTCTCGGTGTATGGCATGAACCGCAGTGTCCAGGACCTTCCACCAGATAAGCGCCCCGTTTTACCAGGGCTGCGTTGTCATCTGGTTTCGCGCTATCTACTGTCGTCGCTGGCGCGTCGGTAAACAGCCAGTTCCAGATATGCAGCGGCCAGCGGGCGGAGAGTAGCCACGGAATGGCATTCTCTTTATTGGGTTGCGCAGACGGTGTGACATCATGCATAAAATAGCGATACAGCGCCTGAACATCCTCGTCAGAAAGTTTTGCATAAGAGGGATAAGGCATGGCCGGATAGAGCGGGTGACCGTCTTTGGCAATTCCCTGGCGTACCGCCTTTTCAAAATCCTCGTATGAGTAATTACCAATACCCTGTGCCTTGTCCGGGGTAATGTTGGTCGAATAAATATCCCCCACCGGAGTAGGAAACTTTTTGCCCCCCGCCATCGCCGCACCACCTTCAGCGGTATGACAGGCGACGCAGTCTGAAATTCGCGCGATGTATTCACCGTTAGATTCAGCAGCGCTTACCGAAGCGGTAAATAAACAGGCGGCGAGAATGGTTACGTTACGCATAGATCACCCCATATCCTTGAGTTCATTAACCGCACGCCATGCCTGATCGATTGCCGTGTGAGCATAAGCACTCCAGTCAGAATCGGAGTTAGCGATGGCAATGCGACCGACTGGCTGACGCGCCCGCTCGATAATTTCTGGCATTTTATCCATATCATCGAACAGTGAATTGGCGTAGTACGCATAGCCATGCGCCCAGCGGTTAACGGTAATGGCGGAGATATCGCGTTGATTATCAAAGCCTGTTGAGCCAAACATCTCCTGCAACTGGGAGCGAATCATCTCCTCATGCGCCGCAAAAGTGGTCCCCAGCAAATAGGCTCGTCCCAGGCGGAACTGCTCTCTGGCCGATAGGTTACTGCCCGGATAGGTCGGCACATAGACCATGTGAATGACCATCGGATCGTCCGGGGAGGCCGGATGCTGATACCCACCAATACTGACCGGATAGTCGAGCTTAACCCGGCTGTAAGGTGCCGCTGGAGAATAAAATTCATGTACGCCAAGCTGTTTGAACGCCTGCCAGTTTTTTACCACCACGTTGGTGTACACCAGCGGAGCCTTGACGTTCAGTTTGAGATCCGCCTGCTGCTGTTCCGGCATCTCAGGCACCAGATACGGGATCATCATGTTATAGCCTGCCATGATGGTGTTCTTACCGCGCACACGGTGCATTTTACCGTCACGCAGATAGGTCACCACAACGCCATCCTGCACGTTGGCCGCATTAATCACTGTACTGTTCAGGCGCAGGCGCGTGGTGTTTTCTGGTAGATCCAGCTTTTCATAATGCAATCTGGCGAGAACAGAGTCTTCCATCGTGTTACCCGGTAGCGCATCCGGCAGCATATACCTGACTAACAGTCGGGCCAGACCGGCGTTACCGTCCGGGAAATGGTAAACATACGGCTCTTCGAGGTCGGCCAGCGACTCTCCGTCCAACGGCGGTAACCCCATCCCTTCCATGCCGGGTAAGGCGCACGCCCTGGCATCGCTGCAGGAGATGCCTTCAATGCCGATGGCAAAGAAGTCATTGGAACGCTGCTGAAAATAGAGCAGCGCCATTTTGCTCAAACCCACTTTTGTTGCTAAAAATTCACTGTAGCTGTGGGTATCAAGCCATTCCATTTTCTCATCGACCGTCATACCCGGAAGGTAATCGCCAGGGCGCACGTGCAGATCGATCAGCGCTTTTCTGTCGTTCTCACCTAGCGGAAAATCATTGATAAAGTCTTCAATTTTACGGCCATTGAGCCTGTCCGGCGGAATATCATCAGATACCGCGCGGCCCGGATCGCCGCTGACGATTTTTGTTACGCCAAAGTTCTTCTTGTCGAAAAAAACCCCGCGACTGAGCTGCCAGTCGGGGTAGAAGTTTACGTCAAAACTCTCTTTTAACCGCGTGACGCTGACGCCCACGGTTTCCATCAGTTTTTGTACTTCAGGGCTGAAATTATGCGCGGGTGACTGGAATGCTTCGCTGCCGCCATAACCGAGTAATTTCTTGCCCGAGCTGGTAAATTCATTACGTTTGGCGTGTCCGCCAAAATCGTCATGGTTATCGAGGATCAGGATCCGGCTATTTTGCCCGGCAACTTGACGCCAAAAACAACCGGCAGCTAACCCGCTAATCCCGCCCCCAACAATCACCAGATCGTACTCTTCCTCGACGGGCAGAGCGTTTAATTCAAAATGCTTCTGCTCGCGGCCTAGCGCATGCGCCATTTCAAATGATCCAGGATGATTACCCCGCAGCCCTGTCAGCGCAGGAGGATAATAATTTCCATCTATAAATGCGTTTCCCTTTCCTGTCGCCCTGACCCACTCCAGCGGGGTAAGTCCCGCCGCAATAGTCACCGCGACGCCGTTGAGAAAATCACGTCTGGTAATTGCCATTAACTTTTTTCCTTATTGCTACACACTGCCTTTAATACGACAAAAATAAGAGAAATACCCCTTCTTAGTTATAAAGGGGCACAACCGACTACTTCACTGGCTTTAACTCTTCATCCAGTTTTTTAGAATCATAATAATCACCCTGCCAGGTGCTTTTTCCTGCTTTAACATGAATATAGCTTACGCCTTCAAATTTGATCGAATTATTTGTCGGCGGACTCCCTGCCCATTCACCACTATTTTTGCCTGAAAATTCCCAACGGAATGCCACGGTGTCTTCGTCGTAGACGGGTTTGCCAACCATTTTCCAGTTCAGATCTGGCACCGCCTTAATAAAAGCGCCGATAACCTCTTTTTCCGCTTTTTCTCTCCCGTTTACCGGTTCACCCGCGGCGGCATCATAATAAACCGCATCATCCGCAAGATATTGAGCGGCTCGCGAAGCATCATGCGCATTCCACGCCGCCATATATTCTTTTACGGTATTCAGTGATGTACTTTCTGCAAGGCTATAGCCCGAGAGCATCACTAATGAAAGCACCGCAATTTTTACTGTTTTCATCGTAATCCTCTCTATTCAGAAATGTCACACATGATATGTTTCACCCGAGTATATTCTTCGAGTGAATAGGATGAGAGATCTTTGCCATAACCCGATTTTTTGAACCCGCCGTGCGGCATTTCGGCACACAGAGGAATGTGATTGTTAATCCACACCGTGCCAAAATCGAGGTCAATGCTGAAGCGCTGCGCGCGACCATGGTTACGGGTCCAGACGCTGGCGGCAAGACCATACTCCACATCATTCGCTTTGTGTAGTGCCTCTTCGTCAGTAGAAAACGACTGAATGGTCATTACCGGACCAAATACTTCATGCTGAATAGCTTCATCATTTTGATGCAATCCGGAGACAATCGTCGGCTCAAAATAGAAGCCCGGACCTGGCCCGGCGCGCCCACCGGTTTCAATTTTTGCATGTGCCGGTAAACGCTCAATAAAACCTTTCACCTGCTCCAGTTGATTCCGGCTATTCAATGCGCCGTACAGCGCATTCTGATCTTCTGGCGGCCCAAATTTGATACTTTTTGTTTTCTGGATCAGTTTTTCCAGAAACTCAGCATAGATGGATTGCTCTACCAGGATCCGCGTAGCCGCTGTGCAATCCTGCCCGGCATTAAAAAAGCCTGCCGTAGTGATTGTCGCTATCGCCTTGTCCATATCCGCATCGGCGAACACGACTGCAGGCGCTTTTCCACCCAATTCCAGGTGTGCTCTGGTCAGGTTTGCCGCCGCCGAAGCCGCAACCTGCAAACCCGCGCGGACCGAACCGGTAATCGAAACCAGTGAAGCCTTCGGATTTGAAACCACCAGCGAACCGGTGCTGGCTTTGCCCAACACGACGTTAAACGCCCCTCTCGGGAACAATGGTGCTGCCAGTTCAGCCAACAGCAGCGTACTAACTGGTGTGGTGTCGCTTGGCTTTAACACGACCGTGTTGCCTGCCGCCAGCGCTGGTGCAATCTTCCACACCGCCATCATGAACGGGTAGTTCCACGGCGTAACTTGCCCAACGATACCCAGCGGTTCACGACGGATGGTCGATGTAAACCCGGCGGAATATTCTCCGGCCGCCTTCCCTTCAAGACAGCGCGCCGCGCCAGCAAAAAAGCGGATGGCATCACAGGATGCCGCAATCTCCTCTTTCTCAATAAAATGGCGAAGCTGACCGGTTTCCTGACTTTGCGCGGTTACCAGCCACTCAACGTTGCGTTCAATCTCATCGGCCAGCAGCAATAACGCCTTTTGCCGCTGTGCTGGCGTCGATTTTCTCCAGATGCTAAACGCCGCTTCCGCTGCTGAGTAGGCTTGCTCTACCTCCGCCTCGTTAGCGTTAGGAGAAATTGCGTATGTTTCACCGTCAACCGGACTCACCAGTTCGAAGCTATCTTCGCTGCTGCCTGCTACATAGTGCCCATTAATAAAATGCTTCAGGGTTTTCATGCTTGTCTCCTGCCAATTAATACATAAAGAATCTTATGTAATATATATATTGTAAAATTTTTTCAAATGCGCAACATTGACACTATGATAAGCCTCGCATTTTTAACTTAATTTTCACATTTGTAAGGTAAGGCTTTTCATTGCCAGCTGACGCGTTATGCTCAGCTCATCATGAGGTTATCGGGACACACATCCGCTTGTGCAGTGACGTTGCGCCCAGGCATGTAAAATAACTCGGCCATTCTTACCTTCCTTGCCCGACGGGCATGTGTTAAAAATGGTCGTTGTTTCAGGGAATTGAGTACAGAAAAGATTATGATTACTCACGCGGTCATATTTGCGCCTATCGGGCAGGTCAGTCGTTCAGACCAGATAGTCCAGCGCCTTTCAAATGCCATTATCACGGGGTTGCTGGAGCCAAAAGAACAGCTTCCCAACGAAACTGATTTGGCAAAAATGATGGGTGTCTCACATATCACTATCAGAGAAGCGCTAAACACGCTTCGGGCTAATAATCTTATCCATACGGTTCGCGGTCGTAATGGCGGGAGCTTCGTCTGCGAAAATATCGATGGCAAAAATAGCGCCCTACACCCGTTCAAAGCGATCAGTACGGATTATCTGTCTGATCTGGGTGAAATGCATTGCGCCATTATTAGCCATAGCGCGAGGCTGGCTTCCCGACGGATGACCGGTGCGGATATCGCCAAATTTCGCGAGTTTGTCGAGGTACTCAGAAAGGCAAACTCACCTGAGCTGATGACCCAGGCCGATATGCGTTGTCTGCTGGCGATTGCTGCCAGTTCGCATTCAGCGCGACTGGCCAATCAGGAGCTGCAAGTTCAGGCTGAATGGGCATCACTTGTGGCGATACTTTATCGCACAGACAGTATTCATGCGGAAATTATCGCGCTTTATTCAGCGCTGGCCGATGCACTGGCTGCTCACAACGAGGCAGAGTCAGTACAGTTTGCCACACGGATCATCGACACGTTTACCTACTACCTTATTGAAAAAAAGCTGAAATATAACTCGAACTGACAATCAGTGAAGGCAGGACAGACAATGAGCTCTTCGACATCCCTAAGCGCATTAATCCGTAAAATTGATGACATTACTGTTTCTACCGTAGATTCTACCGTTGCGCTAGCGAGGAGCATCCATGAGGCGATTTCAGGGGTACAAAAGGCCTCAGCCGAGGTCGTTCTCGACCCATCAGTAAGATCCACCGTTCAACAGCACATCAAGCGCACGCTCAGTGACAACCATTACTGTTCAGGGGCGGGATTCGCCAGCCATATTGAGAGCACCGCAAACACAAAAGAGTACTGGTTGCTGGAGTGGTGGTATAAGAAAGATAATGGTTTGAGCCAGGCGCATCTGGATTTGGATCAGGCCACACAACAACGACTGGATTTCAGAACCTTTGAGTGGTTTAAGCATTCTCCTCCGGCTGGCAAAGCCTATATCCACGGTCCCTACGTCGACTATATTTGCAATATCTCCTATACCCTAACGTCAGCCGTCCCGGTCTACTACAACGACCAGTTTCTCGGTGTTGCCGCGGTCGATTTGCTGGTCAGTCAGATAGAAGCCGAACTGCTCTCCTGCGCTCATCCTGATTATGTGATTCTGACCAATCTGGAAAACAGGATCATTTTCTCCAGTTGGCCACGTTTTCGCGTGGGTGAATTGCTGTCACCTGCAAATAGTACCGTGGTGTATCAGAGCGACTACTTTATCCTTTATCACTATCAAAACTAAGGGCCCGAAGGCCCTTAGTTTTTAGTTATCCTGCCCCATATTGAGCTTACTGGCGTACGCAATGGCGTCGTTTTCCGGCGCCGCTGAACGACCAAACGGACGGGTCAGGAACATATAAATAAGTCCCGAGCCAACGACAATCGCCAGGCCGAACAGGACCGTCCAACGGTCAATGAAGTCGCTGCTGTCTGCCGGTTGCGCCAGTAACCAGATCCCGCACAATCCGTAAGCTAACGCCAGCACATTCACGATTACCCCCCAACCGCCAATGGTCCACTCCCCCGCCGGTTTCCAGCCTTTCAGGCGCTGACGCAGCGCGGCAAGCACAACCATCTGGAACGAGATGTAAATCCCGATAACAGCAAACGCGGTGATACGTGACAGGTTATCTGGCTGGAAATAAACCCAAACACAGATGATCACTGGCAGAAGGCAACTGACGACCATGGCATTATCCGGAACACCATTTTTAGAGATTTTGGCCATCCATTCACTTCCCGGCAGCATTCTGTCGCGGGAGAAAGAAAAGATAAGACGGCTTAACGCAGCCTGGAGAGACAAAATGCACGACAACATGGCGATAATCGCGACGACGATAAAGACAGTCGCGCCGGTTTCGCCCAGCGCTTCATTAAGGATTGCCGGGATCGGATCGGACGTTTTGCCATTCACGATGCTGACCAGATTCGGTGAAGCCAGCAGATAACCCATAACAGAAATAATGGCGGAAATCGCGCCGAATACGATGCTTAAAATCATCGCCACTGGGATCTTTTTACTGGGATTCTGCACCTCTTCCGCAACGTTACCGCAGGCCTCAAAGCCAAAGAACATAAACAGTCCCATCAGCGCAGCAGACATAAATGCGGTGGAATAGCTGCCGTCATGAGCCAGCACACCCATCGAGTCAAAAATTACAGAGAACGGCTGCGAACGGTGGAAAATCAGCAGATAAATCCCCAGCGCGATCACGCTGACAATTTCACACCAGAAACCAATTTTCGCCACCCGGGCCAGATTTTTAGTCCCGGACATATTAACCGCCATCATCAACAGCAGCAGCAGAACGGAAGTCACCAACATCGTGGCTGGAGTCTGACCATAGTGGAAGAGTGATTCAACAAACGTTGATGTATATTCCGCGATCGACGTAATAGTGACCACCAGTGCCCACAGGTAGATCCAGGCGGCGATCCACGCATATTTCTTGCCCCACAACCTTCTGGCCCAAGGGTAAAGTCCGCCGGTTATCGGATACTGGGAAGCGACCTCACCAAACACCAGCGCCACCAAAAGTTGCCCGCATGCGACGATTAAAATCCACCATACTGCAGGCGGCCCCGCCAGCGTTACGGCCAGCGCAAACAGCGAATAGACGGCGGTAAGCGGCGACAGGTAGGTAAAACCCAACGCGAAGTTTGAAATTAAACCGATCGATCTATTGAACTGTTCTTTGCCATCTTTTTGAAAATTATCGTTTTTCTTATCAGGTGTCTGTTCCATATAGCTTTCTCTTTTGTGGAATAGTCGCAGGGTTGAACAATTAATGTATAAAAGATATTAAGTTATATGTATAGTGATTTTGTCGCAGATTTGTTAAAAATGATCGCGCATCACGTTGCTACAAAATCTGGAGCTTGCGATAAAAAGGAAACATATATTTAATAATTGGATTTGATGTGAGAGGTGGTGAAGACACAGAAATGATGCTTTTAGGCATAGTACAGTTGCACCGGATCAAGATTTTAGATCCGGTGCATAGCATATGGTTAAAACGTTTTGCTCATACCTCTATTTCGTATTACTCATGCCGATAAATTGAACTGTGAAATGAAGTTATCGATGTGGTTTACATCGTCATTCGTTAATGACCAACCCGGCTTTCGGCAATAATCATCAGCGATAATCCCGCGTCGTTGTAATATTGACTTTTCAACCTGGATAATATACTCACAGTGCTGCATCCAGCGCTGAATGTACGGTAATAGTGCCTCATGTAATTGCGCCGCCTGTTGATGCTCCCCTGACAGCCAGTAACGATAAATTCGCACATAAATTTCGCTAAATGAGCAGCCAGGCATTACACCTTTGCCCCCTATCTCAAGCATCTGAAGCATATACAAACCGGCATAACCGTTTAGCACATGGGCCTCTGGTGCCTGCTGCAGAAACTCACGGGTGTAATCCACTGGTGGATTGCATTCAATCTTAAACACTGCATGTGGATAGCGTTTAGCCATCTCAGCAAGTTGAGCTGCGGTGACCGGAAATCCGGTTTCTCCCGGCGCGTATTGCACCATTACAGGAATGGTCACAGCCTCCAGCACTGCCGCGATATGCGCCTGTACGCTGGCAAGCGACGGCTGAAGGAAGAACGGTGGAAGCAGCATCAGTGCGTCGGCCCCCATACTCTGATACCGCCGCGCACGGCGAACAGCCAGATCGGTGCTGTGGTCAGTGACCGACAGCGCACGAAATACTCTTTTATTCGCTAATTCAGCAATAAAAATTTCCGCCAACTGCAACCGTTCGCTGTCGTCGAGCTTTGGAAACTCACTGGCAATACCAAACAGCGTCAGTCCGTTAACACCCACGTCCGAAAGGTGGGCCAGCAGACGGCGAAAACTCGTAAAATCGACTTCACCCTGTGGCGTAAACGGCATTGCTACAATGGGATTAACGCCCTGAATTTTTGTAACCGTTGTCATGACAAATCCTCTCTGTCCGCCAGTACCGCGCCTTGCGCCGCCGGTAGCGCCCAACGACGATAAAGTCGCAAGAATCCACGAGGTACCTCTTTATGCACCAGATGACAGCTTTTTTGACGCTCATCCAGCACAGCATCCGCTACATTCAACGTTAATGTACGCTGCGGAATATCAATACTGATTGAGTCACCCGTTTCCACCAATGCCAGTACCCCGCCGTCGCTGGCTTCTGGAGAAATATGTCCCACGAACAACCCGCGGTTCGAACCGGAAAAACGCCCATCGGTGATCAACGCACAGGAGTCAGAGAGATTCATTCCTTCAAGGAATTTCATCGGTTTGTACATCTCCGGCATACCCGGTCCGCCCTTTGGTCCTTCATAGCGCAGAACCAATACACTACCCGACTGAATATCACCGGAGAGAATGGACTCAACGGCCTCATCTTCGCTGTTGAACACCACCGCAGGCCCGGTAAAGACCATTAAATGGTCCGGAACAGCAGCGGGTTTCACTACACATCCCATCGGTGACAGGTTGCCGTGTAGCACAGCAACCCCCGACTCATTACGTACCGGAATGGCCAGAGTATGGATAACTTCCGGGCGCCGAGTAGAGGGAACATTCATTAGCCATTCCCCTTTTTTCTGTCCGTTAACCGTCAGGCAATTGAGATCCAGTAAATTAGCGATCTCTTTTTCAACTGCCGCAACACCCCCGGCCTCCCAAAAATCGATCATATCGTATTCAGATGCCGGATAGAGCGAAGCAACCAGTGGCACCTGATGACTTAGCTCATCAAATTCAGCCAGCGGCAGATGACCCAGCTCGGCTTCATAATAAATAGCCTGCAGATGGAGAATGGCGTTGGTGGAGCCGCCTGTCGCCAACAGATAGGCCATCGCATTGCGGATTGATTCGCGTGTAATAATTTGTCGCGCATTCACACCGCGCTTTACCAGATCCACCGCGGTCATTCCTGTCGCAAAGGCGCACTCGCGGCGTTCGCGTGAAATTGCGGGCAGCATACTACTACCAGGCAAGCTCATACCCAGCACTTCCGCAATACAGCACATCGTATTGGCGGTACCGTACATGGTGCAGGAGCCGTGCCCCGGTTCGGCAATATCTTCAATATGACGGAACTCGGCCTCATCAATTTCACCGCGACGTTTCCAGCCAATTGCTTCGGTGACGATATTGCCGTCCCAGTGTTTACCTTTGTATTCGGCGGGATACATTGGCCCACCGTTCACCAAAATAGCAGGAATATCAAGGCGCGCAGCAGCCATCAGCATAGCGGGGACAATTTTGTCGCACGATCCCAGCAACACCATGCCATCGAAGCGGTGGGCCCGCATCATTACTTCGATCGAACTGGCGATGATTTCGCGCGCCGCCAGAATATAGCGCATACCCAGGTGTCCTTCGGCAATGCCATCGCAAGGGGCAATGGTGCCAAACACCATCCCCACTCCGCCTGCTTCATCAATGCCTTTTAACACATGTGCGGTCAGTTCATTCAAATTGGCGTGTCCTGCCGTCGCATTGGTATAGCTATTCACTACAGCAATTACGGGACGACGCAACTGCTCGTCCGTATGACCCATCGATTTATACAAGGCGCGCTTTAAAGCACCGTCATCACCACTGAGGATCGGATTGAAGTGTTCGCCACCGCAACCTGCACACCCGCTGCCACAACTGCTCATATATGACCTCTTTTCGTTAATACGTTGTTTTCTGCCGGTTTCGTGGCTTGACGATCGCGAGGGTTAATCAATCGTGCCGGAATGAGGAAAATAAGCGGTGCGCAAAGCACCAGAAATCCCGCCAGAATATACAGTCCGCTGCTGGTGCTGCCGGTAGTGTCTTTCAGCCAGCCAAGAACGGTTGGGCCAAAGAAGCCAGCCAGATTGCCAATAGAGTTCACTAACGCGATACCTGCCGCCGCTGCCGTGCCGGAAAGCAATGTACCTGGCAGGCTAATATAGGTGGGAATCAGCGATAACGTGCCGGACATGGCTACGCAAATCCATGCCATCATCCAGAACGTGGAGCCTTCATTTAGCGCGCTGAACGTCAGACCAATGGCCCCGACTATCGCCGGAATCGCAATGTGCCAGCGGCGTTCTTGTTTCAGATCGGAGTGACGGCTATTCCACAACATGCAGACCGCACCGAAGATATAGGGCACCGCTGCCAGCAGACCGATAGCAAGATCATCCTGTACGCCAGAGCTTTTGATAATCGACGGAAGCCAGAAATTAATGCCGTAATAGCCAATGTTGAAACTGAAGAAAATCAGCGCCAGCAGCCAGACGAAGCGATTACGGAACATGGCGGACAAACTATGCTGCGGCATTCCCGCGTTAGCGGCGACTTTATCAAGCTGATCTTTTTGCAGATCTTGCTCAATCAACGCTTTTTCATCATCAGATAACCACTTCGCCGATTTCACGTCGTTATCAAGATAACGCAGCACCACGAAGGCCAACAGGAATGAAGGGATTGCCTCTACCAGGAATAACCACTGCCAGTTATGCAGATGGCCGACACCTTCAAACATTTTCAGGATCAGGCCTGAGAGCGGACTACCGATAATTGTGGATAGCGGCGTCACCAGAATAAACAGCCCGAGCGTGCGCGCCGAACGCCATGAGGGAAACCACAGGGTTAAATAGTAAACAATACCAGGGAAGAAACCGGCCTCTGCTACACCAAGTAAAAAACGCACAACGTAGAACTGTGTTGGCGTGGTAACGAACATCGTCAGTGCCGACAACACTGCCCAACTGGCCATGATGCGCGCAATCCAGAAACGGGGACCAAAACGCTGCATCAACAAGTTGCTTGGTACTTCAAAAATAAAGTAACCGATAAAAAAGATACCTGCGCCAATTCCATACACTGTATCGCTAAGATTAAGCGCATCCTGCATGTGGAGTTTGGCGAAGCCTACGTTTACACGATCGAGATATGCGAAAAAATAACACAGGATTAAAAACGGGATCAGCCGTCGGGTCACTTTACGATAAACCGCATTTTTATTTTCAATATCGAGGGTACGCGTATTCATCTTTCAGCCTCTTAAGTTGTTATTGGCGCTGCGCTCTGCTATTAACCTGTTGCCATGCCTGAGCATAGGCCAACGCGTTATGCCGAACCTGTTCGCACTCTGTGCCCGCGCGGTATAAACCGCCGCCACAACCAAAACCTTTCGCTCCCGCCTCGCACCATCTTTGTAGTTGTTGTGCCTCGGCAGAAACACCACCGACCGGCATGCAAACTACGTGAGTCGGCAATACCACGCACATAGCCTGCAGTATGTCCGGGGAGATCATTTCCGCAGGATAAAATTTCAGACCGCTGGCCCCAGCTTCCAGGGCAGTAAACGCTTCGCTCGGCGTGGCGACGCCCGGTAAACTGATAGCCCCTCGATCTCTGCTGCGCCGGATCACTGAGGGATTCATATTTGGCGAGATAATTACCTGCCCGCCCGCATCGACGACGCTATCAACCTGCTCTGTCGTCAGTACCGTACCCGCTCCGACGATAGCACGCATGCCGACGCGTTCGCGTAGCAGCGAGATTGAATCCAACGCGCGCGGTGAATTTAGCGGTACTTCCAGCCAGGTAAAGCCCGCCTCCAGCAATACATCACCAATTTCCGCTGCTTCCCCTGGCCTCAGACCGCGTAAAATCGCGATCATCGGAAGCGGCGTTTTCTGCCACATCGTGGCAAAGTCAAAACTATCCATAGCGTTTCTCTGTTAGACGTTGTTGAAGAGACTGCATTCCGGCGATAAAACAGCGATCGCCCTCGACGCAGCGTGTCTGAATACCAAATGCGTTGGCAGCCATCTGATAGCGGCGAGTTAATGCCGCACTACCCACCAGCCAGACAGGACTGATGTTGTCAGTGGAAAACTCCAATCCGATCAGCAAACCGGAGAGATAGTCACTGACTGATTCAGCAGATAATTCACCCGATAGACGCAACGTTCGGGTAGAAAAAAGGAGTTGGCTTAGCGCCGCGTGGCGTCGGGATGCTTCCACCCCGAGTAAAAATGCGCTGTCATCAGCCGCCGCATCAGGAAGGCCACGGCCAAGCAGCGAGTGCGAAATCATCACCTGAAAAAGCTCGCCGGTCATATAAGTCGAAAAATCAACGATCTGTCTCTGCTGCATCCGGGCGTGTTTACTGTGTGTGCCGGGTAGAATCGCCTGGAAATTATCGATGCCTTCGAGTAAAGACAGTCCCAGTAGCTGAACCTCTTCACCGCGCATTACATCAGGCATGCCACCACGGGGGGATTTACGCAATCCAGGAATAATCCATGCTTTGCTGCCCCAAGAAGTCGTGAAACTTTTACTGTGCGCAAGCAGGCTATCGGCACTGGCGGGTACCGAACAATAGTCAACTTGATACCAGCCCTGCTGCGAACCCACCATCCCAGCCATTGCAACCATTGGCGTTCCCTCAGCAATCCACTCACCAAGTAACATTTTTAACGTCGCATCAAACTGCCCCGGCTCGACATGGAGAAGGCCGTAGCTGGCATTGCGTTTTTCCAGCACATCATCTCCTGCCATTAACCATGCGCGGAAATTCGACGTTCCCCAGTCGATTGCGATCCACTCCCCTTTCATCTTGTAGCCTCAATTATCAAATCTTGTATGACAAGAATGTAATTAATTTTACCCGGGCGATCTGTGAGCGCGATCGTGAAGTGAAACAAAACGTTTTATTTCACTATCTGAAAGGACAAGAATTGTTGTTTTGTATTCGTAACGCTTTGTTTTGTGCGTACAATGAGGAACTCTCAAATTTTCAAGGCTGACTATGACGACCTCCCTGGCCACCATCTCTGAAACGATCACCCGCGATCTGGCGATGAAAATCATTCGCGGAACCCTGAGCGATGGGGAGATGCTCCCCGGCGAAAATGAGCTTGCCGTGCAATATTCGGCATCTCGGACCTCTGTACGAAACGCGCTGCATGTCCTGTCAGCAAAAGGTTTGCTGTCTATCCAGGCTAAGCGGCGCAGTACGGTCAATCCGCGCGAACTCTGGAGTTTTTTGGATACGGACGTGCTGGGCTGGATGGAGGAAGTGGGTATTTCACCTGATGTCGCCGAGCAACTGGTGGTCACGCGCCTGATGTTTGAACCTAACGCCGCCTTTCTGGCCGCCGCCAACGCGACAGCCCGCGATTTAGCTGCCATTGAAGAAGCCTGGACCCTGATGTTACGCGGACAGCAGCAGGATCAGATTGCGCTATTTGAGGAAGGCGATCTAGCCTTTCACACCGCACTACTCAAGTCCTGTCATAACGCATTTTTGATGTCGATTGGCAACGCACTTTCAGCTGCCATGATGCTGTCGTTTAAACAGACGCAGGAGTCATCAGTGCGGGAAACAGAACACGCTGTTGAGCAGCATCGCCTGTTACTGGAAGCAATACGCCTACGCCAGGGCGTTACGGCGCGTGAATGCATGCGCGATATTATACTTAGCGCGGCAAACCGCCATTTGTGGGCCACGCTGCCGGAAAAATATACGCAACTGATTTAGGGACGATGCTAAGTAGCAAGAATCGCTGCTGTTAAGCAACATTTTTGCAATATAATAACGTGATGTTAAACGCTGAACCTGAGCAGGTGAATGATGGAAATTGATCTCGATAATCTGGTCTTTGATGGACTGGAAGAAGCGCAAGAGCGTAACGCTGAACGTCTGGAAGATGCAGACAAGAAAGCGCAGGAAATTATTGCTGATAATGACTGCGGCGACGCCTGCAAAATTTGATTTACAAACCGGTGCAATGCCGGTTTTTTATTGCCTGTTAACCCCCCACTTCAGCCCGTATACCGTAAGGCCTCAATCAGTTGCGCAAAGGCAGCAGTATGCTGTTTTCGGCTGGGATAAGCCGTTCTCCGGCTTCGGTCGGCGCAACGCTGCGCGTGGTGCGGGTGAGAAGCCGTACATCCAGCCGTTCTTCAAGCCCGCGAATCGCATGGCTTAGCGCGGATTGCGAAACCCCAAGTTTTGCCGCTGCCCGGGTAAAACTACGCTCGCGCGCTACGATAATGAGATAATAGAGATCGTTAAAATTATTACGCAGCATGCTTATCCCCAATCCAAACCTGTTGTGACATATGGTACAGGTCTGGAGGGTATTCCAGTAAACCTTCTGTACATTAGCACAGCTCAATCTTATTCAAGCGTGCCCTCACACATAAACAAAATGCAAATTATTATCAGGCTTATGCACTATTTTACCTTTCACTCATGCATTATTTTCACCCGCTATTAACACATCCTTCACTAATAACATTTTGTATATAGATAAGAATTTTTTCTTATTTTGTCCCAACCGTAAGTTATGGGAGCGTAAAAAGCACAAACCAAAAACTACAGGGATTTCATACAATGATGGCTACGAAAACTTACCGCGCTAAAAAAACACTGCTGGCATTCGGCGTGCTGTTGGCCTCTGGACTTACCGTCTCGCAGGCTCAGGCTGACCAACTGGCCGATATCAAAGCCGCAGGCGTAGTAAAAGTCGCAACATTTGACGCGAACCCACCGTTTGGCTCCATCGATGCCAAAACGCATAAGATTGTCGGCTACGACGTCGATTTTGCCGAAGCGCTGGCTAAATCTCTTGGTGTAAAACTGGAACTGGTGGCGACCAATCCGGCAAACCGAATTCCGTTATTACAATCTGGTAAAGCCGATTTAATCGTTGCGGATATCACGATCACGCCTGAGCGGTCGCAGGTAATAGATTTCTCCGTCCCCTATTTTGTTACCGGCCAGCAGTTCCTTGTGCCAGCAAAATCTCCGGATAAGCTCGATCAATACAGCAAAGCACGCATCGGCGCGGTAAAAGGCACTACTGGTGAACAGGCACTGCATCAGCGCTTCCCGCAGTCGCGCGTACTGGCCTATGACGATATCCCGCTGGCGTTAACCGCACTGCGCAACGGCAATGTTCAGGCCATCACCCAGGACAGTACGATTCTGGCCGGTTTATTAGGCGGTGCGCCGGATAAAGCAGATTTCAAAATTCTACCGGACCTGTTGAGCAAAGAAGAGATTGGCGTGGGGGTGAAAAAAGGTGAGCCAGCGTTGTTAAAAGCCGTTAACGATGAACTTTTGAAGCTGGAATCTACCGGGCAGGCGGCCAAAATTTATGATGTCTGGTTTGGTCCTGAAACCAAAAATCCACAAGCCCGCGCCTTTAAAATAGAAGCCAAATAATATGCTCTCAGCCCTTTTTCATCGATCCGCAGCTTCGGCTGCGGATTTTACCCATTTGCGTCAGGCGAGCGTCGAACTACGCAATGTGGTTAAAGAGTATGGCGCTCAAACTGTACTTAACGGCGTCAACCTGGCAGTTGAGCCCGGTGAAGTGGTGACCATTCTGGGACCTTCCGGTTCTGGAAAGTCCACTCTTATACGTCTTATCAACCAGTTGGAGTCGCTCAGCGATGGCGAAATCTTCATTGATGGTAAACCGATTAGCCAGTTGCGCGGGGCGGCATTACGCCAGCTACGCAGCCGTATCGGTTTCGTATTTCAGCAATTCAATCTCTATTCGCATCTGACTGCACTGCAAAACATCGCGCTGGCGCTGGAATATGTTCACGGCTGGAATAAGACGGAAGCGGATCGTCGGGCACTTGAGTTGCTGGAAAAGGTGGGACTCGCGGAAAAAGCCAATGCCTATGCCGCACAGTTGTCCGGTGGACAACAGCAGCGCGTGGCCATCGCCCGCGCACTGGCTTCATCACCGCAAATTATTCTGTTTGATGAGCCCACCTCCGCGCTGGATCCGGAAATGATCGGCGAGGTATTGCAGGTGATGAAAAATCTCGCCCACAGCGGTATCACCATGATCGTCGTGACCCACGAAATGCATTTCGCCCGCGAGATTGCCGATCGTGTGGTTTTCATCGATGGTGGCGATATTCTTGAAGTGGCCCCGCCGGAGGATTTTTTCGTCCAACCACAGCACCCGAGAACCCAGCGTTTCCTGAAAAAAGTGCTCGACCCGTTACACCAGGAGTCATCATCATAATGCATGCAATGGACTGGCAGGGAGTGCTGAGCGGGCAACCCCTGCAATGGATAATTTCTGGTTTTCTTACCACGCTTTGGGTGACGCTGGCAGGTATCGTGCTCGCCACGCTCATTGCCATCTCACTGCTCAGCCTGCGACTGATGGGCAATCGTCTCGCTAAAACGATGGTCGGGGTGTGGGTCTCGGTGTTTCGCAATACCCCTTTACTGGTGCAACTGATGTTCTGGTATTTTGCCGCATGGAACTGGCTTCCCCGTGACGTCATTAGCTTCATCAATGCTGATCATCCATGGTCAATTCTGCCGGGTGATGTCTGGTGGTTAACGCCGGAGTTTATCTGTTCAGCATGGGGACTGGGCGTATTTACCTCAGCATTTTTGGTCGAAGAGATCGCCTCAGGTTTACAGGCAGTTTCTGCCGGACAACGCGAGGCTGCCGTGGCGCAGGGGTTTTCATCCTGGGCGATATTTCGTCACATTCTGCTGCCTCAGGGACTGGCAAACGCCTGGCAACCCATTGTTGGGCAATATCTCAACCTGATGAAGCTTTCCTCGCTTGCCAGTGGTATTGGATTTGCTGAGCTCACCTACCAGGTACGGCAAATTGAGAGCTACAACGCGCACGCGCTGGAAGCCTTTGCCGTTGGCACCGCACTCTATCTGTTTACCGGCATCGTGCTGGGTATGTTGCTTACGCGTCTTGGGCCGCGGCCGGCGGCGGGTAAATCGTCAAAGGTAAGAATGCGCATCTTCAGCGTCAGGAGCATACTGCATGATCGCTAATATTTCGGTCATTACCGACAATCTTGACTATCTCCTGTGGGGACGTGTAGCTGAGGGGCAACCCGGCGGTGTACTGCTCACTTTGCTGATGGCTAGCGGTGCGGCTTTGCTGGCGCTGCCTGGCGGGATCGTTCTTGCCTGCTGCGCCTGGCGATTTCCAGGCGCGGTTCGCAACGGGTTGTTTATCTGGGCGGAATTTATTCGCGGCATTCCGCTCATCTTTGTGATTTTCTGGATGTGGTATTTGCTACCCATGCTGACCGGAAGCGATCTGCCCGGTGCCGTTACCGTGACGCTGGCGCTGGCATGGTTCACCGCCGCTTCGGTGATGCACTCGGTGTATGCTGGAATTAGCGCACTGCCTGGTGGGCAATATGAAGCGGCAGTCGTTCAGGGGTTTCGCCCGGATCAGGCCCTGTGGCTTATCTTGCTGCCGCAGGTGCTGCGTAACGTACTGCCGTCGTTGACGGGGATTTTCATTGGGCTACTGAAGGACACGTCACTGGCATTTATCGTTAACGTACCGGAACTCACAACGGTTGCCGGTCAGGTTAACAGCCGGGTGCAAATCTACCCGGCAGCCATTTTTATCTTTACCGGACTGGTCTATTACTTGCTGTGCTTTAGCCTGGAGAAAATCACCCAGCGCCGCTTCGCACTAAAATGACCTCTCGGCTCAACATTCCACAAACTGATGGTCTTCGTTGAGCCGATATTTCACGCCCGCCCGAATGTTTTTTTCCCCTTCAACGGCAAGCGCAAAACGCATTCTCTCGCCATCGTGATAAGCCAGCGCCGCACATCCGCCGGGACCGAGCGTTATCGAATCTACAGCACCGGTACTGGCAACAACGGCGTTCTTTCCGCTGGCAATAATGTGGATATTGTCCGCGCAGTTAGCGATTTTCGTCTCTGCGCCAAAACAGGCTACCTGGGTTAAATCACCGCTACTGGCAATCCGGTTTCGGTCACCAAGCGAACTGATGCGTACGCGCATGCCGGTACTGGCGATACGCGTTCCGTCGCCCACACTGCTGATACGCGCCGAATTTCCCGCAATCGCTATTCGCCCACGATCGCCTGAACTGCCGATATGCGTGTTATAGCCTACACTGCCAATCCGTACGCTGTAACCGGCACTGGCGATCTGTGCGGCATACCCGGTGCTGGCAATTTTAACGTTGTCACCCGCACTGCTAAATCGGGCATAATCTTCCGCACTCGCCAACGGACGACTGGTTTCCTCCGCGGCTTGCTCACAGGAAATATTCCCCATTGCGTCAATATCCTGCTGAGCAAAACTCGCCTCTTCCCGCCATTTCGACCAGCCATATTCCACCAGGCTATTTGCCCAATCGGTATACCCTTCCCGCTGGAGCGCGCGATGAACATCGGCATAGCTTCCTCCTGCGGGAAACGCGCGTAGAAACCAGCGATACATGACGGGCCCAACACGCCAGGCCCGTAAGTCACTTCGTGTAATCATCATCGCTTAATGCCGGTGGTAGCCATCCACCATACACTTGAAGGTTTCGCCCGGCGTGCGGCCCGTAGTGCAAAGATAAAGATGCCCAAAAATGAAAAACAGACTGACAATTGCCAGCGCAAAGTGCGCCTGAAGCAGCCAGTAACGCACACCAGGAAACAGATCTCCGACGACCGTCGGGTAAAGCGATAACAACCCAGAAATCAGCAGTAGTGGCAGCAACCCATACATCACGCCAACGTAGGCCGCCTGCTGTAGCGGATTGAATTTAGAACGCGGTGATGCCGGGAATGGGTGTGACTCGCCCTGCATAATGCCAAACAGGTAAAAACGTGTTTGTCTTTGCGCGCGAGCGATCCAGCCCTGACGTTGAATAATATAGTGATGTCCGTTGCCGCCAATCAGGTTGATCAGCACAAAACCAACCCAGCAGGCAAGTAGCAAAAAGCCGCAAACCTCATGAACGGTAAGCAGGCTTTTCATTACCGGTGCGCTGACGGCAGAGAAGTGATTGACCAGGCCACTGACCAGAAGTAGCAAAAACAGCAGCGCATTTGACCAGTGCCACAAACGAACAGCCTTCGAATATAAATAGACCTTCTCACCGTGCCCTGCCGACGTTTTATGTGCCGCCCGAAAGCGCAGCATGGCGTGAAGCGCCAGCACCAGCCACATTCCCACCAGCATTAACCCGGCAACGACTAACCACACGGGCCAGTAGTCCGGTGAAAACAGGGGAACATACTGCGCAAGCTGGGCGTGAAACTGTTCGGCATTTTGCGACGCGTTCATACATTTTCCTTTTTAATCAAATGTTGACCGAACCGACGATACAGATGGGGTTTCCCGGCGCCTGCAAGTTGATATTCGTAATACTTGTTTTCTCGCAACCAGGTCTGAATTTCCGGGCTATCTTCACGGCCAAAAATCAGCGCATGTTCCGGGCAAGCGTTAACACAGATCGGTGGAAAACCTTTCGCCAGGCGTGATTCAGCGCAAAAGTCGCATTTATCCGCCACTTTGGTATGCGGGTTGAGATAACGAACCTGATAAGGACACGCACCAATACAGTAACTGCAGCCGATACAGGAAGACGTATCTACTCGCACAATACCGTTCTCATCCCGCCAGGAGGCACCAGTCGGACACACCTCAATACAAGGCGCATCATCACAATGCTGGCAGGATTGACGAAAGTAGTGATACAGCGTTTCGTTGTCGTTGTCTGAAACTGGAATATGCGCTATCGACAAACGGCTGCCCTGGGCAGGAACATGGTTGGTTTTCCTGCAGGCCCGCGCGCAGATATTACATCCGTTACACAGTGATTCGTCGTGAATCATGACGTAACGAACGGCTTTAGGGCTCCTGGTACTCGCTAACAGATTTTGACCTGGGCCGGTGAAAAAAATCACCGTCCCCATGCCAATGACAAATTTTCGTCGGGTGAAGGACATCGGGTTATCCTCTAAACTGTGACAGTGGTCGTCCACACGTTCCATGACATCAACCTGAATAATTCAGGGGTTCTGATACTGCTCAACCTCAAGCCATTCACACAGGCCGTACGCTTTGCCGTAACTCATAAAACGTTCGCTAAACAGATAAGGTTCCGCATTTGACGATTCCACAGTACGTATATCTGCGTAATCGGGATGCGTTTCCATAGCCGTTAGCGCCGCTGTAATCTGCTGAGATTCAAAGCTATACGGCGGTTGCGTCAACATGGCGACCTTATAGGGGCGAGGATACGTGCGGCCGTCGAAGCGTACCGCCTCGGCAATCGCACGGCAGATGTCGTTTTCCACCACCTGCACACACATGTCGGCGTAGTTTGCCGTCATGGTTTGCGTTGAGTAGAAATAGACATCTTCCGCGCCCTGCACGCGGGTGATATCCGCGTTAATTGCGTCCTGACACAGCGCATCCAGCAGCGCGGATAGATCGGTTTCAGGGACCGAATAAGGTGGCTGCAGAAACACGCTGCGCCCCACCAATTGCCCGGATGCCGAATGCTGGCGGATAAAATCTGCCACAATCGACTCCGGGCTGGCAGGATCCTGAACCTGCGGCGCAGTCACCTGTTCTACCGGCGAGTGAAAGGCCTGTAGCCAGTGTCTCTTTTGACTATCAACCTCGTCAGGAAGCGCCTCTACGGGTGCCAGAACGTTGCTCACGTTAGTCATCTCACGTTCCTTACGCTGGCAACAGATCTTGCGCCGCCAAATCAGCTGCCACGTCTTCAAGTCCGAGTCGGTTCAGGGTTTCACGCGTTGGGCAACCCAGCTCTGGATCCCAGCCCATTTCCTGATAGAACATCGTCAATGACTGACGCATATCCTCCCTGTCCATCTTGTCGGTTCCTTCAGTGAAGACCGGGATCTTCGGATCTTTATCGAATACCCAAGAGCAGATGAGATCGTGCTCATTGCGCATATCCTGGGTTTGCATCAGTTTGACCGTATAAGCACGATGCAAAGTAAAGATGCGTTCAGCGGCCAGATCCAGACTCGCCTGCGTGGTTTCATCACCGGTGACTGCCTGGAAGAACTTCGCTTCCAGATCCAAGTCTCCGCGATAGTTACGGCTCTTGAGTGGTGAAACCGTCATCGGCCAAACCCAGTTACACAACGTAACCGCGTTATGCAGACAGACTTTCAGCAGCGTCCATTTGGCATATTTGATCTTGGCTGCATTGATCGGGGTGTAGTTTTTGGTTTCATCGTAGGCATCCTGTGAACCAAACAGCTCGCCCGCCACTTCGCGCTGCAATTTCAACGGCAAACCGGAACCGATGAAGTTGATATGGGTGTGCGCCATGCAGTCACGGTTAAACATACAGTTAGTGATCGCCCCCACCTGCGCTGAAGCCTCGTTCGCATGGTGAACAGGAAAACCGAACGGCGACCACAGTTTATTTTTGGCATAACCCCAGTACTCTTCGCCCAAATCCCAGCGTTCAGCAATGGCATACGAGCCGTCCGCAAGGTGACTGAGTTCCCCCACGCGATGCGCCAACCGATAGTAGAAGTCTTTAATAAAATTAGGATCACCCGCTTCCAACTGATCCCAGCGGATCTCCGCATACTCTTCAGCCGGCAGTACGCGCTTAAAGACGCCTTTCGAATAGCAATAAGTAAAATCACGGTGCAACTGGCCGTAGTTACACCAGATACCGTAATCGTCAAACAGGTTCAGACCAATCAGGTTTCCCACCACGCGCCCATCGTCTTTATCGTCAAAATCTTTCGGGCCATTGGGGAAAATGGTGGTGTGCACAAAGTTCGCCACACAAGTGTTGCCGCCGGTACTCGGCACGCCAAAATCTTTCACCCGCGGAACATTGAGCTGTGACATACAACGAATAGGGCATGAATGACAGCCGCTCATTTTGACCGTGTATTTTTCTGCGGCTGGCCCCAGATCGAACACCGATTTATAGGTACGGAAACCTACCGTATTTTGGTTGCCCGGCGGGATTTCCCCGGTTTCGATTGGTCCGCCTTCTGCTGCGCCCCAGAACAGCCCTTTACGCGCCGTCCAGCGCGAGTTTGGCGAAGAGTATTCTGCCCAGGCCTGCGGGGTGCTTGGCACAACGTGGTTGTTGTTAGCGCCGATGAGCTCGGTCATCATGTAGTCATTGAGCCGTTTCATCTCTTTGCGATCGGCAATATTGACGCCTTTGCTCCCTTCTACCGCAATAGCCTTCAGGTTTTTCGAGCCCATTACTGCGCCGGTACCAGCTCCGCCGCTGTGGTTGCGACTGTTGATCATGCAGGAGAGCGGCACCAGATTTTCCCCTGCCTGGCCTATCGCGGCGACGCAGGTTTCCGGGCTGGTGATGCGACAAATTTCTTCAGTTGTGGCGCGCGTCCCCTTACCCCACAGGAAATCGGCTTTTTCGATGCTAACCTTATCGTCTTTAATGTTGATCCAGACCGGTGATGCGGACTTGCCTTCAATAATAATCGCATCGTAACCGGCGAATTTCATTTGCGCGGCAAAGAATCCCCCCATATGGGCATCCACGACTAAATTGCCTTTGGTAAATGTTGATAAGGAGGTGATATTGACGCGGGAGCTACAGGGAGCGCCAGAACCCGTTAATGGTCCGGTGGCAAAAACCAGCTTATTCCCTTCATCAAAAGGCATGGTGCCTGGCGGGACTTCGTCGTACATAATTTTATAACCAAAGCCCATCCCACCGACAAATTTTTTAAATTTACTGGAATCTTCAAGGGTGATATTCCCCGTGGTGAGATTGACCCGTAAAATAGTACCTGTCCAACCATTAGCCATCATGTTTTCCTTTGCAAGAAGATTTAATAGATATACCCGCCATTCTTCAGGCAGCTTTTTATCCAAAACTGCGGTATTTTTGGCAATTAATGGCGCGAATCAGGTATGCCTGCTATCTATCAAACAGTAATATCTTTCCACTCGATAATTTTTAATGCCCCAGTCGGACAAGCATTGGCGCATTCCCCGCATAACACACATTTTGAGGACTTTTTCGTTTCGGTATTTACGGTCGCCATCATCCACGGGCAGGCTGTGGTACACGCGCTACAGCCAATACAGCGTTTGTGGTCCACCGCAATACAACCGTCTTCCTGTTTCCAGGTAATTGCGCCTATTGGGCAGACCTTCATACATTGCGGATCTTTGCATTGACGGCAAGTATCTGCGGTATAGTTTAAATCGCCATACAGCCCACCACCGGACCCGACACCATCATCGCCAAAGAAGAAATTGCGATGGATTTTTATCCGGGAAAAGAAGGTACCCACCGCACCATCGTTATAATTGGTACAGGAAATTTCACAGCGGTGACAGCCCGTACAGCGAGCTCGCTGGGTCACCAGAACCCCTTTAGGCGTATTGATAAGCCCAACAGTCCCACTATCGACATCTTCCTGCTTACAACCAAAAAGGGATAACAGCGCGGGAGCAATCGTTAATCCCGCCAGTCCTTTTCCT
Organism: Citrobacter sp. Cf116; assembly: GCF_030336505.1. Lineage (NCBI taxonomy): Bacteria > Pseudomonadati > Pseudomonadota > Gammaproteobacteria > Enterobacterales > Enterobacteriaceae > Citrobacter > Citrobacter sp. Cf116. Next base: position 604,422 of record NZ_JAOWEQ010000037.1, read on the forward strand.
GATATCCGCAGAAATTCTAGTCGCGTTAAACCACAATCTAAAAATGGACGATCAACCTGGTTCATTTATTTCGCATCCTCTTCGCAAATGCTGTGGTAGCAACACCTTCAGGCTAATTTAAACCAACGCAGCTCAAGCCATATCGGGCGGTTAATGTTGCCAACAACACGTAAATTTTTGCCCTAACCTGATCGCATAAATGACGGTGGTTAAACTGAATGAATCTAATCCTTTAGGGTTAGTCACAGAAATAATGTGGTTATTCAGCATACATAGTCTTGATCGTCATCAATTAAAAAACGGAAGGGATATAATTAATGCGGAGTGAGATTTATTATCATTAAGATAAATTGAAATAGCACTTCATATATCTTGCAAATATTTGTGACTCCACTCTCATATATATTTTATATATCATTCGACATGTAATTAAATATATAACGAATTGGATGGCGTTAATTGCAACACTAAATTATAATTATTGATAGATTAACGTAATGAGAATAAGAGGACGGCGAGAGAAACTACCGCCCTCTTTTTGCGGATTATCCGGCCAATGCTTTAATTACGGTCTCAATAGCCTGTTTTTCTAACTCACTGCGCTTCACACGCTGGTTCGCAAGGGTGGTTCTCAGTACTCCCGCAATGACGATATGCTTAGGCTCTTGTCCCAGATCGCGCATTTCCAGCACTACTTTACCGACTACTCTGCACATTTCACGGTACAACTCGTCGTCTTTCGTCTGATTTCCCATTTTTGCCCGCTCGTCATTAACTCAAACCAACAGCATATATCACTCTGAGGATTTAGACAAAATTCAATGAAAATCAAAGAAATGTCATCATTCTACTGAACTCTCTGAAGTCGATTTACAAGCTCAGCAAGACTTCCCGCCTGCATTTTTTCCATCACCCGCGCCCGGTGCACTTCAACCGTACGCACGGCAATATTCATGGCATCAGCAATTTCCCGATTCATTAATCCTTTTGCTACCAGATGCGCCAGTTCCCGTTCTTTTGGCGTAAGTTGTTGATAGCAGCAGATGATCTCTTGTCGCGAGAACGCCGCTGCCGAGACCTGCAAGGCATGTTCTAATGCTGCCTGAAGCGGCACGGCTGACACCGGTTTTTGCAAAAAATCGACCGCGCCACGTTTCATTTGCTCAACCGCCATCGGCACATCGCCATGCCCGGTGAGAAAGACCACCTCCAGCGTGCTTGCTTTCTGACGCATGATTTCATGCACAGCGTGCCCATCCAGTACCGGCATACGCATATCCAGCAGCAGTACACCCACCTGGTGCAGATTTGCCTCAGCGAGGAATTTCTCACCTTGCTCCCAGCAAGACACGTCATATCCCAGACTTTCCAATAAAAACGCGCAGGCCTGGGTGACGGCAATGTCGTCATCCAGCAGATGAATTATCGCCACTACGGCCTCCTTCCCGATTTGGTTTAAAATATAATGTCACTCTCGCCCCCGCTTTTCCGTCCGGGGCCTGCTGATTGTTGATCTCAATATCTCCGTTTGCGTAGCGCACCAGTCGCTGACAAATGACCAGTCCTAGTCCCATGCCTTCTTTGCGAGTGGTCATAAACGGCTGAAACGCCTGATACAACTGCCCCTCGTCAATGCCTCCGGCATTATCCTGCACCTGAATACTCACACCACCATCCTTATGCAGGGCGCTAAACCATACTGTGGTAGCCCCTGCCTGGGCGGCATTGAGTACCAGATTGGCCAGCACCTGCTCAAGAAGAACGCTTGGCAGCGTCAATGTTAACGCCTTGCTGACCTGTGTGTGCAGCGTTACCGCCGGGAATTGCTGGGGCATGCGCAGTAATTGCCAGACGTGATGGATAGCATCGTGAACGTTGATGGCTTGCCAGTCATCGGGAAGTACCGGATTGCCCTGTGCCTGGCTGACCCACTGCCGGAGATTGCGCAGCGTATCGGCCCCCCTTTGTGCCTGGGTGTCGATGTGCTCAAGCGCGGGCAGCAACGGATGCTGTTCATCCTGACCGCGCAGGCGAATCAGACAGCCTTGGGCATAATGGCGGATAGCTGACAACGGCTGATTGAGCTCATGGGCAAAACCGGAGGTCATCTCCCCCAGCACGCTCATTTGTCGGGCAGTCTCCAGCGCCTGTTCCTGTTTGTGCAACAACACGTTGTTCCGCTCTAGCTGCCTGCCGCGTCGGCGAACCAACAGCATTACCCAGATGTAGTTGAGCGTCAGCAACAACAGCACGATGGCCGCAGCTCCCATCGCCAGCCGATGTTGAATAAACCAGCTTTTGACATCCAGCCACAGCTGACGCTGCTGCGGATGCTGGCGGACATCGCGCAACAACGCTTCCACCTCGCGGGTCGAGGCGGGCGCTCCCCAGCGAAATGTCGCGTTTTGCGGTGCATTGAACAGCACCCGCGTGACGCGATCGGCCAGCTCGTCACTCACTGCAGGTAGTGCGGCAAATGACCAGTCAGGATAGAGCGGTGTACTGGTCAGACAGGGAATTGAGGTCGGATGGTTCAACACGGTCATAAAATCGGTTTTACGAATGAGGCCTTCTTCATCCATTTTTTCCAGCAGGCACACCGGCACGATCACCGCCTGCACGGCTTTTTCACGTAATAAATAGAGTAAGGCATCGGCGGGAAATCCGGTAAACGTCAGACGTAAATCGCGTTCAGGGCGCAGACCGGCATCACTGAGCGCTTTATATCCCAGCAAATAGCCGCCAAACGCCTGAGCATCAATGGCGCCAACCGTTTTGCCGATTAGATCGTGTGGGGAGGTTATCCCGCTGTCGCGTCTGACGAGGATCGCGCTGCCGATCACGTTACTGGTGGCTTTCCCACCACGGGTGGAGCGTAGCGACGCCAGCCAGCGCAGCGCAGAACGGCTGTTTAGCTGAACAAACTGCGCCGGATTAGTGACAACAAACTGCACCGTTCCACGATTCACCGCCTCCTGCATCTGGTGCAGATCCAGAGGTTGAATATGAAACTGTTCGCCGGGGATTTGCTGATTCAACAATGTTTCCAGCGGCTGCCAATGATTACGTGTGGAGACTTCCCCGCGCATCGCCAAAACGCCAATGTTCCATGTCTGCGCCCTGACCGCGCCGCTTAGCATCCACAGCGACGCCAGCACTGTCAGACATCTTATTACGTTGCGTCCCACTCAATTATCCCTGTCAATTATGTTGTTTTAGATCAACAACAAGCCGGGTATGTGGTTAACCACAATAGAGTATACCCCGTCACGATTTTTACACTGTAAATCATTGAGATTCTTTATTCATCACACGCAAATCAACGGCGTGACCAATGTTTCGTTGTTGCATCGTGACGGGAGAAAATATGGACAGCAGTAAACGGCAGTTTCTCCAGCAACTTGGCGTCCTGACCGCTGGCGCATCACTGGTTCCGCTGGCTCAGGCGAAATTTCCCTTTTCGCCTGAACGCCATGAAGGCTCACAACAGCATCGCTACGCCATGCTGGTTGACCTGCGACGCTGTATTGGCTGCCAGGCCTGTACCGTCAGTTGCGCCATTGAAAACCAGACGCCACAGGGCGAATTTCGTACCCTCGTCAACCAGTATCAAGTACAGATTGACGGTCAGCAAAGTGTCACCAACGTCCTGCTGCCACGACTGTGCAACCATTGTGATAATCCCCCTTGCGTGCCCGTTTGCCCGGTACAGGCCACTTTCCAACGCGAAGACGGCATCGTAGTGGTCGACAACACACGCTGCGTTGGCTGCGCCTATTGCGTGCAGGCCTGCCCTTATGATGCGCGATTCATCAACCATGAAACGCAAACCGCCGATAAATGTACCTTCTGCGTTCACCGCCTCGAAGCGGGGCTGCTTCCGGCCTGTGTAGAATCCTGCGTCGGCGGCGCGCGCATCATTGGTGATATTAAAGATCCACACAGCCGCATTTCACAAATGCTGCATGAACACCATGACACCATCAAAGTCCTGAAGCCGGAAAGCGGTACGTCTCCTCACGTGTTCTATCTGGGACTGGATGAGGCATTTGTCACCCCATTGATTGGACGTGCTCAACCCGCTCTCTGGCAGGAGGTTTAAATGAACCATTCACTAATTATCGACGAGGTTCTGGCCCATCCCCAGGACGTAAGCTGGTTACCCTGGGCCGTACAATATTTCTTTTTCATCGGCATTGCCGCCTGCGCCGCACTGTTTGCCTGCGTTCTCCACTGGCGCAAAAAAGAAACGGCAGATCTGGAGAATCTGACGCTGTTAATCGCCCTGACCTGCGCGATTACCGCACCGCTGGCGCTGACCGCTGATCTACACCAAACCGCCCGCGTCTGGCATTTCTATGCGTATCCGACGCCCTGGTCCTGGATGCCGTGGGGCGCACTGTTCTTACCGCTGTTTACCGGTTTTTTAGGTCTGTGGTTTCTGGCGCAGCACGTTAAACGGCTAACGCTAAAAAGTTACAACGTCACAAAATGGTTAGCACTTGGTAGCGCATTGTCCGCCATCGGATTGCTGGTTTACACCGGCCGTGAAGTGTCGGTGGTGCAGGCGCGGCCCATCTGGTTCAGTTACGCCTTTCCGGTTGCGATGTTCCTCAGCGCGCTGCAAACGTTTCTTGCCCTGCTTATTGCCACGACAAATAGCAAAGGCGTACTGCCGCGTAAGCTAGCGTGGGGGCAAATGGTCACGTTGATCACACTGGCTATCGTGGTGTTGATCTGGGCGAGCGGTAATACGCTTTCCGGTTCGGCTATCCGCCAATGGCTGGATGTGGCTTCTTCAGCACAACACTACGCTATCGGTTGGGTTGCGTTATGGCTTGTTTCACTTGTTCTTTGTGGGTTGGTTGTACGTTACCCCTTGTCGCTGCCGCTGCGCATATTACTCGCTTTTAGCGCCATGGCGCTGTGCTGGCTAATGCGCTGGACGTTACTCATCCAGGTGCAGACCGTACCGAAATTTAACGCGCAGTTTAATCCCTACACCCTGCCCAGCGGCACCGATGGCTGGCTGGCCATTGTGGGTACCTTCGGCCTGTGGATAGCACTGATTATTATTGTTCGTGAAGCCCTGAACGCGATCGCAAGGAGAATGCAACATGGCTAATTTAACCCGTCGTCAGTGGCTTAAAGTGGGCCTTGCCGTAGGTGGCATGGTGACTTTTGGCCTGAGTTATCGGGATGTGGCAAAGCGCGCGATAGACGGTTTGCTGGATGGAACCTCGGGCAAAATTACCCGTGACCGCATCTTTGCAAACGCGCTCATCCCTGAAGCCAACGCCCGGCCGCACTGGCAGCAAAACCCGCAGCAGGTGATCTCCATGACACAGTGTTTTGGTTGCTGGACGCAGTGTGGCGTGCGGGTTCGCGTTGACACTGAGCAAGGCAAGGTGCTGCGCATTGCGGGCAACCCTTATCATCCGTTGTCGCACGAGCACCATATAGACGCCTCCGTCCCCTTTACCACGGCAATGGAACAGTTGGCCGGGGAGTCAGGTCTTGACGCACGTTCCACCGCCTGCGCCCGTGGTGCAACTTTACTCGAAGGTCTGTACAGCCCGTTACGTATTCTGGAGCCCATGAAGCGCGTCGGTAAGCGCGGTGAGGGAAAATGGCAGCGCATCAGCTTCGAACAGCTGATCAAAGAGGTGGTGGAAGGCGGAGATCTGTTTGGTGAAGGCCACGTTGATGGTCTGAGAGCCATCCACGATCCCGCTACACCGCTTGATGCGAAACATCCCGGCTTTGGCCCAAAATCCAATCAACTGCTGGTCACTAATACCAGCGATGAAGGACGTGATACCTTTCTACGTCGCTTCGCACTGAACAGTTTCGGCAGTAAAAATTTCGGTGCTCATGGCGCTTACTGCGGTCTGGCCTATCGGGCCGGTTCCGGTGCGTTAATGGGCGATCTGGATAAAAATACCCACGTGAAACCAGACTGGGATAACGTCGAATTCGCGCTGTTTATGGGCACCTCTCCGGCGCAATCCGGCAACCCGTTTAAGCGCCAGGCCCGCCAGTTGGCCAGCGCCCGTTTACGTGACGACTTCCGCTATGTTGTGGTAGCGCCCGCCCTGCCATTAACCACGGTGCTGGCTGACGATCGCGGCCACTGGCAGCCCGTACGACCGGGAAGCGACTCCGCGCTGGCGATGGGGATGATAAGCTGGATTATCGATAAACAACGCTATAACGCTGATTATCTCGCCATTCCCGGCGTGCAGGCCATGCAGCAGGCAGGAGAAAAAAGCTGGACTAACGCCACTCATCTTGTGATTACCGATGAAATTCCAACACTTGCCGGACAACACCTGACCCTCGCCCATCTGAGCACAAACGCCGCCCAGGAGCCGGTGGTCGTCAACGAGGCCGGTGAGATTGTCGCCGCCAACAGTTGCCCGCGTGCGCAACTGTTTGTTACCCGCGAGGTGACGCTGGCTGACGGGCAGACGGTAACGGTAAAAAGCAGCTTCCAGTGTCTACGAGAGTCCGCAGAGAAACTGTCGCTAACGCAGTACAGCCAGCAGTGTGGGGTGTCAGAAGCAGACATTGGCGCTCTGGCCGACGCATTCACCCGCCACGGACGTAAAGCGGCAGTAATTACGCACGGCGGAATGATGGCAGGCAATGGATTTTATAACGCCTGGTCGGTAATGATGCTCAATGCGCTGATTGGCAACCTCAGTCTTGAAGGCGGTGTGTTTGTTGGTGGCGGCAAATTCAATGGTGCCACCGACGGTCCGCGCTACAACATGGACAGCTTCGCCGGGAAGGTAAAACCGAAAGGGTTAAGCATCGCGCGCAGTAAAACCGCTTATGAGTCTTCCGAAGAGTACCGCAATAAGGTAGCTGCCGGACAATCCCCCTTCCCGGCTAAGGCCCCGTGGTATCCGTTTGTCGCAGGTCAGCTTACCGAACTCCTCGTCTCGGCGCTTGAAGGTTACCCTTATCCGCTGAAAGCCTGGATCTCAAACATGACCAATCCGTTCTACGGCATTGCAGGGTTGCGCGCCGTGGCGGAAGAAAAGCTCAAGGATCCTGCTCGTTTGCCGCTGTTTATCGCGATTGACGCCTTTATGAACGAAACCACGGCGCTGGCAGATTACATCGTGCCGGATACCCACAACTTCGAAAGCTGGGGATTTAGCGCTCCGTGGGCAGGCGTGGCCAGCAAAGCCACCACCGCGCGTTGGCCTGTCGTCAGACCTGCGACCAGCCTCACGGCTGACGGTCAATCGGCCTCGATGGAATCTTTCTGTATCGCAGTGGCAAAGCGCATTGGGCTACCTGGATTCGGCGACAATGCGATTACCGATCCGCAAGGTAATCACTATCCGTTGAATCGTGCGGAAGATTACTACCTGCGCCTCGCCGCCAATATTGCGTTTATGGGCAAAGCCCCGGTTGCAGAGGCACAGCCGGAAGACATAGCGCTGACCGGAGTACAGCGGATCATGCCTGTGATGACCCAAACGCTGAAACCCGATGAAATCAGCCGAGTTGCGTTTATCTACTCCCGCGGCGGGCGCTTTGCGCCGGACATCAGCGGACGAGTTGATAACCGCGTCGGCAATGCCTGGGAAAAACCGCTCCAAATCTGGAATGCGAACGTCGCCGCGCACCGTCATGCAATTACCGGCGAGCGCTACAGCGGTTGCCCGGCCTGGTATCCTTCACGTCTGTCTGATGGACGTGCGGTCGAGGAGTTGTTCCCGGAACAAGAGTGGCCGTTGAAACTGATTTCCTTTAAATCCAATACCATGTCCAGCGCCACGGCGGTTATCCCACGCCTTCATCATCTGAAACCGGTTAATCTGGTGGCGCTCAATCCGCAGGATGGTCAGCGGTATGGTTTAGCACATGGCGATATCGTGCGTATCACCACCCCTGGCGGTCAGGCGCAAGCGCAGATAAGTCTGCTGCATGGCGTCATGCCGGGTGTCATCGCCATTGAACACGGTTACGGGCATAAAGAGATGGGCGCAGCTCAGCATACGCTCGACGGCAAGCCAATGGCATTTGATGCACAGATAAAGTCAGGGATTAATCTCAATGATTTGGGCTTTGCGGATCCTACCCGGCAGGTTGCCAATACCTGGCTTGACTGGGTGTCGGGTGCGTCGGTACGTCAGGGGTTGCCAGCGAGAATTGAGCGAGTTTAGCTCTGCGTGAACGCGTTTTACCCGGCCTACAAGACGTCGTAGGCCGGATAAGGCACTGCCGCCACTCGGCAAAAAGCGGATCAGTTATTAACCGGGATCACCGCGCCTTTATATTTAGTACGGATCCAGTCCTGGATTTCTTTGGAGTGCAGGACATCGACCAATGCGACGATATCCTTCTTCTTCTCGTCGCCACGATGCACGGTAATGATGTTGGCGTACGGGTTGTTTTCACCGCTTTCAACGGCAATCGGATCTTTCACCGGATCCAGCCCGGCGTCGATGGCGTAGTTGGCGTTAATCACCACCGCATCGCCTTCGTCGTTGTTATACATCTGCGGTAACAGCGCGGCTTCCACGTTTGGCAGGAACTTCAGCTTTTTCGGGTTTTCGACGATATCGCTAATGCGCGCGGTTACTTTATCCACGCCCGGCTTCAGCTTAATAACACCCTCTTTTTCGAAAATCGACAGAATACGGCCTTCCTCAGATACCGCATCGCGCATGATGACTTTGCCGCCTTCCGGTAGTTCTTTAAGCGATTTCACTTTTTTCGAATAGATACCAATTGGCTCAATGTGAATTGCTCCGGCGCTGACGAAGTCATACGTTTTATCGCCCGCATGATCTTTAATCACACTGTTCAGGTACGGAATATGCTGGAAGTAGTTAGCGTCAATCTCACGACCAGCCAGCGCGGTGTTCGGCAGAATGTAATCCTGGAACGGTTTAATCTCCAGATCGATCCCCTGTTTCGCCAGAATCGGTTTGGCCTGTTCAAGGATCTCCGCGTGCGGCACGTTAGACGCACCAACGGTCAGAGTGTCTGCCCACGAGGCAAAGCTCAGGGCGCTTAAGGTCGCTGCGGCGAGTAACGTCAGTGATTTTTTCATGATGATGGTTTCCGTATTTTATTAGCGTTTATCTAACAGAGAGGTGATCACATCGCCGCAAAGCTGGATGATGAAGACAATGAGCAAAATCGTCACCGTCGCCACCAGCGTGACGTCGCTGTGGTTGCGCTGGAATCCTTCCAGATAGGCCAAATTCCCTAAACCACCGGCACCAATTACCCCTGCCATCGCGCTGTAGCTAACCAGCGCAATTAGCGTCACGGTGATCCCGGACACCAGAGCAGGAGAGGATTCCGGCAGTAAAACCCGAAAAATAAGCGTGCTCAGCCGTGCGCCCATCGAACGTGTCGCTTCAATAACGCCTTTATCAACTTCACGCAGAGCGATTTCGACCAGACGTGCATAAAACGGCGCAGCACCGACGATCAGCGCAGGCAACGCGGCATTGGCGCCGAGAATGGTGCCTACCATCGCTTTGGTAAACGGGATCAGCAGCACGATCAAAATGATGAATGGGATTGAACGAAAGATATTCACCACCAGCGAAATAGCGCTATATACCGCTCGGTTGGGGAACAATCCGCCGCGCGCGGTCAGGAACAATGCCAGACCAAGCGCGATGCCCAGAATAAAGGTCGCAGCACCCGAAAGGGCTGTCATATACAGCGTTTCCTGGGTTGCCGCTAACAGTTGCTCCCACTTCAGATGGGGAAACAGTTCTTCAGCCATGTTGAATCACCTCGCCTTCAATGTCGCTCTGGCGCAGGTCGGCCAAAATATTGTTCAATTGTTCCTCAGAGGCCACCACGTGCACCCAAAGTTGACCAAACACACCGTGTGCGGTTTGCGTCATTTTGCCGTGCAAGATATTGAATGGCAGCCCATAGCGCAGGGTCAACTCGCCAACCACAGGCCGGTGCGTGCGTTGCCCGGTAAACGTAAGCTTGATAACTACGCCGTCAAGCTCGCTTGCCAACTGCGGATTAAACTCGTCTTCCTCGGTGTACTGGCTCACCTGACGAACGAACTGTCGGGTGATCGGCTGCTGTGGATGGGTAAAGACGCTAAGTACGTCGCCTTCCTCAACAACTTTGCCATTTTCCATTACCGCCACGCGATCGCAGATTTTGCGTACTACGTGCATTTCATGAGTGATCAGCACAATGGTCAATTTGAAGCGACGGTTAATATCGAGGAGTAAATCGAGGATCTGATCGGTAGTTTGCGGATCCAGCGCCGAGGTGGCTTCGTCACACAGCAGGACATCCGGATTGTTCGCCAGCGCGCGGGCAATTCCTACACGCTGTTTTTGCCCGCCGCTGAGCTGGGACGGATACGCATTTTCACGACCGCTCAGCCCAACCAGCGTAATCAGTTCAGCAACCCGCTGTTTGATGGACGTTTTGGACGCGCCAGCGATTTGCATAGAGAAAGCAATATTTTCGCTAACGGTCCGTGACCACAGCAAATTGAAGTGTTGAAACACCATGCTGATTTTCAGTCGTGCCTGGCGTAACGATTCCCCACGGGCGGCAGAGATATCGTGGCCGTTAATCATCACGCTGCCTGAGGTCGGTTTTTCCAGCCCATTGAGCAAACGAATTAAGGTGCTTTTACCTGCTCCGCTGTAACCAATAATGCCGTAAATCTGTCCCTGTTCAACCGTCAGGTTGACGTCATCGACAGCGGTAATGGCAAGCCTGCCTGGCGTAAACACTTTCGAAATATTTTTCAGGACAATCATGTCGTTTGGGTATCCGCTGCTGCTTATTGTTCTTCTGCTATCGCTTTTGGCTGTTTAGCAGTATGGATGTCCAAACAAGTGTAATCAGCGGAATGGTCTTTTAAAATGAATTAAAAAGTATTTGATATAACATTTAGATATATATGTCGCGAACACTGAACAAATATCCGTTCTATCCCAGCCACGATGATGGAAAAACTCCTGACATTTTTGTTCACTGTTTTTTTTATCTCAACCCATATCAATTTATAACTGAATCGAGCAAGCCTGCATCTTTTAAATGAGATATAGGAAGTTGCAAAAATAATATATGACTGCGCTCACAAGATATCGTCCATTAATTGTAAACATATAAAAATAAAGAACGTGTAATCCACTTTTTATTATTCTCAATAATTTGGTTTTGCTTCCGGTTTACAGCATGATCTGTGATTCATTTCACCACATGGCAACATTACTATAAATACAATTCAGCAAAATACACGGAGGCTTTAATGTTTAAAGAAGAAAGGCGTACATCTATTCTTAACTTGCTCATCAAAGATCATAGTGTCAGCGTGAGCAAACTCGCCGTTCTTTTTAATGTTAGCCAGGAGACTATTCGTTCAGATCTTTGTTATTTTCAGAAAACAGGTATGCTTTTGCGTTGTTACGGTGGTGGTATTGTTAACCGCCAGGCATTAAGCAAGTTGATAACAGAAAATAAAATTGATATCTCCGGCACAATTTCAACTCCGGCAAACAAAGATTTTCGATTACATAGAGAAGGCACGAAAATGTCGGGAAAAGTTTGTATTTTAGGTTCATTTAATATTGATGTATCGGCTACCGTCCCCTGGCTTCCGCAAAGCGGCGAATCAATCCTCGCAAGCCAGTTCGGTTTTTATCCAGGAGGTAAAGGTGCTAATCAGGCATTGGCCGCAAATAATGCTGGCACCGACGTCCACTTTATTTTTAAAGTAGGTAAAGATCAGTTTAGCTCTTTTGCCCTCAATCATATTATCCAATCTGGTATAAATTCATATTGTGCTTATCAGACTGATGATGCACCCACCGGAAGTGCATTAATTTATGTTTCAGAGCAGGATGGTGATAATATCATTGCTATCTATCCTGGTGCCAATATGATGCTAACCAGGCACGAAATTAATGAACAGCAGGGTCATATATCTGAAGCTAACGTTTTGCTAATGCAACTGGAGACTAATATCGATGCTATTGAATAATTTGTTCGCTTGGGTAAATTAGCAAACAAGACAATTATTTTGAATCCGGCACCTTATACCAAAAATGTTAGCCGTTTATTACCTTCAATAGATATTTTAACACCTAATGAAACAGAAGCATCATTTTTATCGGGTATTACAATCTTAAATATTGATGATGCCCAAAAAGCAGGGAATATCATTCTGCAATCAGGCGTTGAGAAGGTCATTATCACTCTCGGCGCACAAGGATCATTACTGTGCGAACGCCACCGTACTTTGTTTATCCCAGCCTGGAGTGCCGTCGTCAAAGATGCTGCGGGCGCGGGTGATGCATTTAATGGCGCACTGGCCGCCTCACTTGCCCGTAAATCAGACCTTGTATCAGCCATTCAGTATGCCTCTGCCTTTGCTTCACTGGCAGTTGAACAAGAAGGTGCATCGAGCATGCCGCAGCATGAGCTGGTACTACACCGGATGCGCACTCAATCGCATGATATTATTAATATCAAATAATAGGATCTTAGTATGAAAATTTTATTTATCGGTGAGTCATGGCATATTCATATGATTCATTCTAAGGGATATGACAGCTTCACATCCAGTAAATACGAAGAAGGCGCTGACTATCTATTATCCTGTCTGCGCCAGCAAAATATCACTATCGACTACATGCCAGCGCATATTGTACAAACCCGCTTCCCGCAAACGGTAGAGGAACTTGATATATACGATGCTATCGTGATTAGCGATATAGGCAGCAATACCTTTTTGTTGCAAAACAAAACTTTTTATCAGATGAATATCATCCCGAATGCGTTAGCGCTGATTAAAGAATATGTCTCAAATGGCGGCGGTCTGTTAATGATTGGCGGATACCTTTCCTTCACCGGCATTGAAGCGAAAGCAAATTATAAAAACACCCTGCTGGCCGAAGTTTTGCCTGTCGAAATGCTGGAGCATGATGATCGCGTTGAAATTCCGGAAGGATGCTGCCCAATCAACACGGAGGAACAGCATGTCATTACGCAAGACCTGACACAGTGGCCCCCCTTGCTCGGTTATAACAAATTGCGTGCCAAGGTAAACAGCATCACGTTGGTCAAAATAAATGACGACCCACTATTAGTTCTCGGTGAGTACAATAAAGGCAAAGTCGGCTGTTTTGCCAGTGATTGCGCACCGCACTGGGGAAGTCCGCAATTTATGCAATGGGAACATTACAAGTCATTCTGGTGTAACGTTCTGCAAGCAATTAAAAAATAAACGCCAATCTGCAGGTGATTATTGAATCACCTGCCCTTTTCCCTCCGTATCGGTTAAAAATATGCAAAGTCACTACAAATATGGTGAAATGTTTTGCGATAGCATATTAACCAGCTATCGTATTTATGGCGACCCGGCATCTCAATTAATGCCATTAATTATCTTACACGGCGGTCCATCAGGCGGTTTTGATTATCTATTAAATTATCATGAGCTGTCTGATGATGGACGCATGGTGATATTTTACGATCAATATGGCTGTGGTCGTTCGACGCATTTTCCGCTGGCGGATGCCTCATTCTGGACAATAGAACGTTATCTTCAGCAACTTCGCCAATTAATCAGTCATCTGAATATTGGTCAGCGATATTCATTACTCGGACATTCCTGGGGAGGTATGCTGGCAGCAGAGCACGCCTGCACGCAACCGGAAGGGTTGAGTGGTGTGATATATGCCAGCGCTCCCGCCAGCATCCCACTTTGGCAAAGCGAAGTACTGCGATTGTTTAAAGAACTCACGACTGGCGCTGATGCAATGTCAGACGATGCCATTATGCAGGCAAAAATCTATCAGCATCCGCCTGAACAACTTATTGCCTACTACAAAAAACATGTTTATTCCCTGGCGCAAGAACCGCTGCATATTCAGCGTTCTGATGCGCAATTTGCCGCCGATCCCACCGCCTACCATGTGCTATGGGGCGCGAATGAACTTGCGGTGTATGGCTTGCTGGCGCAGTGGGACATCACCCGTTCATTGCACAAGATTCGATGCCCAGGATTAGTCCTTCATGGTGAGTATGATCAGGCGACATCACAGGTCGTTCAACCGCTTATTACCCATATAACCCACTGTCGGGGTGTCACGATTCCTGACAGCAGCCATAACCCACATGAAGAAAATACCGAGCCTTGCCTCACTGCTGTCCGTGAGTTTTTACGAGGCCTTGATTAACACGAATTGAGGTGTTTACTATGAGTAAAATAAAAAAGTTATCTCTCACAGATTTGGTGCTGTACGGGCTGGTATTTATGGTGCCGATCGCGCCGGTTTCTCTATATGGCGTCGTATATAATTTATCTCATGGCATGGTCGCGCTCGTGTATATTATTGGCGCTATCGCGATGTTTTTTACCGCCCACAGCTATTCAACATTATCAAAGCACATCTCATCCTCCGGGTCGGCTTATACCTATGCAGGCGTGTGCATCAACCCCGCTGTGGGTTTTCTCACCGGATGGATTTTGTTGCTGGATTATCTGTTATTCCCTACGCTGGTTGCCGTCCTGGGCGGTGTTGCTGTTCATGCAATACTTCCGCAAATACCGATTTGGGTATGGCCGTTAATTTATGTGGCTATCGGAACGGGCATAAATTATTTGGGAATACAACAAACGGCTAAATTCGACAAACTGCTGGTCTTTATTCAACTCGGTATTCTGGCCATTTTTGTGGTGCTGATTTTGCGACTGCTGATGCTTGATAGCAGCCACGTGTCATTTTCTTTCAAACCTTTTTTTGATTCTCAGTGGTTTACGCCTGGCTTAATTGCTACCGCGATCTCTGTTGCGGCGCTCAACTTCCTCGGATTTGATGCCATTAGTACCCTAAGTGAAGAAAGCGAAGGCGGCGGGAAAGCAGTCAGTAAGGCAACCCTTCTCGCCCTTATCCTGGCCACCGTGCTGTTTATTATTGTGGTGACCTTTGCCGCATTCGCTACGGGTAAAATCGACAGTTTTGCGGAAGGTACAGAAACTAACGAGGCCTTTTTCACGATTGCAGGCGATGTTGGCGGCATCTGGCTTAAAGTTGCATTTTCTATCATCGTAGCGTTCGTTTGCGCAGTCGGGAATATCATTACGGCGCAAACCGCCGTATCGCGCGTCCTGTTCTCTATGGGGCGAGATAAAATGTTACCCACATTTCTGGCGCATGTGCACAGTAAAAGAAAAACACCTGACTATGCAATTCTGTTCACCGGGGCTGTGACACTATTCCTTAGTTACTTGTTTTCCGGGAAAATTGAATCCATATCCACCCTTGTCAACTTCGGTGCGCTTTTCGCATTCTTTATGGTGAACCTGAGTGTCTTCGTGCTCTACAACGTAAAGATGAAAGAGCATCGTCGTTTTGTCCCTCATGTGATTTCTCCTGTGCTGGGGATGGTCGTCATTGGTTATGTCTGTATGAATATGAACATTCACGCGCTGACGCTCGGGGTTATCTGGTCTGTAATCGGTCTGGCGGTTTTGTGGTATCGGAAAGCGCATAAGCAGGACATCCATATCGATCTTGAGGGGCGAAAGCTGCTCGACTAAGGCTGAATGCTGAGTTTGCAATACGTTATTTTTTTCTTGTTGCGCAACACCGTCTGAAGTTGGGCGGTGTTTTGTTAACCAACCCGAAACAATTTAATGCTGATTCTTTGTAAAACTGCACAGAAGTGTTTTGAAACGCTGTTTCCATTTTCCTTTTTGATAATTTTCAGCGTATAATGCGCGCCAATTGTCTCTTGAATGGTTTCAGCACATTGACCTGTAAAACTCAACGACTACAAAACTCACCATCCCGTTGGGCTGAAACACAAGCACACATTCCTCTGCACGCTCTTTCGATGTCACCTATCCTTAGAGCGAGGCATCACAACTTTCGTAACTCAGGTTTAGCTTCCCGTCCGTGCGCGGCGGGAGCCAGATTTCCATATCCTTCTCAACTTAAAGACTAAGACTGTCATGAAAAAGACGAAAATTGTTTGCACCATCGGTCCGAAAACCGAATCCGAAGAGATGTTAACCAAAATGCTGGACGCGGGCATGAACGTCATGCGTCTGAACTTCTCTCACGGCGACTATGCAGAACACGGTCAGCGCATCAAGAATTTGCGCAACGTCATGAACAAAACCGGCAAGAAAGCAGCAATCCTGCTCGACACCAAAGGTCCGGAAATCCGTACCATCAAACTGGAAGGCGGTAACGACGTTTCCCTGAAAGCAGGCCAGACCTTCACCTTCACCACCGACAAATCTGTCGTAGGCAACAACGAAATCGTTGCTGTTACTTATGAAGGCTTCACGAAAGATCTGTCCGTCGGCAACACCGTTCTGGTTGACGATGGTCTGATCGGCATGGAAGTTACCGCCATCGAAGGTAACAAAGTTATCTGTAAAGTGCTGAACAACGGCGACCTGGGCGAAAACAAAGGTGTTAACCTGCCGGGCGTTTCCATCGCACTGCCAGCACTGGCTGAAAAAGACAAACAAGACCTGATCTTCGGTTGCGAGCAAGGCGTTGACTTCGTTGCAGCGTCCTTTATCCGTAAACGTTCTGACGTCGTTGAAATCCGTGAGCACCTGAAAGCGCACGGCGGCGAAAACATCCAGATCATCTCCAAAATCGAAAACCAGGAAGGCCTGAACAACTTCGACGAAATCCTCGAAGCGTCTGACGGCATCATGGTTGCGCGTGGCGATATGGGCGTTGAGATCCCGGTTGAAGAAGTTATCTTCGCGCAGAAAATGATCATCGAAAAATGTATCCGCGCACGTAAAGTCGTTATCACTGCGACCCAGATGCTGGATTCCATGATCAAAAACCCGCGTCCGACCCGTGCAGAAGCCGGTGACGTAGCGAACGCCATCCTCGACGGTACCGACGCAGTAATGCTGTCTGGCGAGTCAGCAAAAGGTAAATACCCGCTGGAAGCCGTTACCATCATGGCGACCATCTGTGAGCGTACTGACCGTGTGATGACCAGCCGTCTGGACTTCAACAACGACAGCCGCAAACTGCGCATCACCGAAGCCGTTTGCCGTGGCGCGGTTGAAACTGCTGAAAAACTGGATGCGCCGCTGATCGTCGTCGCAACCCAGGGTGGTAAATCTGCTCGTGCAGTACGTAAATACTTCCCGGATGCTACCATCCTGGCGCTGACCACCAACGAAACTACCGCGCGTCAGCTGGTGCTGAGCAAAGGCGTTGTTGCACAGGTGGTTAAAGAAATCAGCTCTACCGATGATTTCTATCGCCTGGGTAAAGAAGTCGCTCTGGAAAGCGGTCTGGCTCAGAAAGGTGACGTTGTGGTTATGGTTTCTGGTGCACTGGTTCCGAGCGGCACCACCAACACCGCATCCGTTCACGTGCTGTAATAATTCCATCGCGAATTAATTTGCTTAAAAAAGCGCCCTGGTGGCGCTTTTTTTATTTAATCGATAGCCACAATTAATAAAAAATCAAATCGGATTTCACTATCTAATCCGTGATTATCTAAGATGAATCCGATGGAAGCTTTCTGTTTTCACTCGGTTTTTTAGCCGTTTTTGCACAATTCGATGCTTCTTTGAGCGAACGATCAAAAATAAGTGCATTCCCATCAAAAAAATATTCTCAACATAAAAAACTTTGTGTAATACTTGTAACGCTACATGGAGATTAACTCAATCTAGAGGGTATTAATAATGAATCGTACTAAACTGGTACTGGGCGCGGTAATCCTGGGTTCTACTCTGCTGGCAGGTTGCTCCAGCAACGCTAAAATCGATCAGCTGTCTTCTGACGTTCAGACTCTGAACGCTAAAGTTGACCAGCTGAGCAACGACGTGAACGCAATGCGTTCCGACGTTCAGGCTGCTAAAGATGACGCAGCTCGCGCTAACCAGCGTCTGGACAACGCAGCTACTAAATACCGCAAGTAATAGTATCTGTGTAATAAAAATGGCGCACATTGTGCGCCATTTTTTTTGCTCTGAATTCCCCTTCCCTGTTATTGCGTAGCGCGCACCTCAGCATCTTCTCCCGGCACACCATTTTGCGCAGACTTCACTTCTGGCCCATTGCTCGCGACCGATGCTTGCCCGGCAGTGACGGTGACCGGATAACCTGCACGACGATACAACGCCCTTTCCACCAGACTGTTATCCACCGCTTTATTGTCTTTAAACTGGGTAAAGCCGGCTGGTAACACATACGGCATGGTCTGGACGTTTTGTTCCTCTTCAGGCGACAGCGGTCGATGCACTTCGACATACCTCATGCCGTTCGGCTCTATCGAATATTTTATCGGCTCATTAATCACCCTGACCGGCGTGCCTGTGCGGACCTGAGCAAACAACGCTTTGATATCCGGCGCGTTCATGCGAATACACCCAGAACTCACTCGCAGGCCCACGCTGTCCGGCGCGCTGGTGCCATGAATCAGATATTCACCGTTTCCATGCGCCAGACGCAGTGCAAAGCGTCCTAACGGGTTATTTGGTCCGGCAGGCACAACAGGCGGTAATGTGATGCCGCGCTCCAGAGAGCGTTTACGGATGCCTGGTGTAGGGGTCCAGGTTGGATTCGGGATTTTCTGCCCAACCCGGGTTTCCATTACCGGCGTTTCCAGCCCCTGCAAACCGATACCAATCGGGAATACCTGAACAATATTCTCTCCCGGCGGGAAGAAATACAGACGCAATTCCGCCAGATTCACAATAATGCCTTCGCGTGGTGCATCCGGTAGCAGTAATTGTGAGGGAATAGTGATCAGCGTTCCGGGTTTAGGTACGGGGGCAATAGTATTGTTGGCTTCAAGGATCAGCATTGCAGCGGTATCAAACTTACGGGCTATCGCCTGTAGGTTTTTATCGCCTTCCTGCACGGTGTAGGTTTGGTTTTGCCCAACAAGGCGGCTGTTCGCCTGGGGCAAAGGATAATCGACCGCCCATGCGGCCTGAATAGCGCTGTAGGCGCCGATTAGCATTAACGTAATAACAGACGCGCGTTTCATACTCACTCACCCCCCTGGCGTTCTTGCCGGACGGCGGCGAGCGCCCGATCCGGCCTACGAGTCACTGCGTTGCCTTACACGAACGCTTTCAAGTCGGTCTGAAAGTTGACGTGTTTTATCAGTTTAGCTAAGAGTTGCGGCTTTGGCGCGAATAGCCCGAATCATCGCCTCCAGCCCTTGTGAACGAGACGGTGTGAGATGCTGTGCGAGCGCCATTTTTTCAAACCACGGGCGCACATCAAAATTCACAATATCCTGGGCCGTCATGCGATCATACAAAATGAATACCACGGCAATAAGCCCTTTCACAATTGCCGCATCACTGTCGCCCTGTAATTCAATAATCCCTTCGCCATTCTGACGCATAACAATCCATACCTGGCTTTGGCATCCCTGAATGCTATTTTCCGGGCAGCGTAAGTCGTCGTTTAGTTCCGGCAAACGCTGACCCAGTTCAATAATGTACAGGTATTTCTCTTCCCAATTAGCGCAACGCAGAAAATTACGCAACAACTTTTCTTTATCCGGTAGCGCAGCCATAACGCCTCCCTGTTAGCCCAGTAAATGGTGAATACGCTTGAGGCCCGTTACCAGGCGATCCACTTCTTCATGGGTGTTATACATTGCAATCGACGCCCGGCACATCGCGGGAACGTTATAATAGGCCATCAGCGGCATTGCGCAGTGATGCCCCGTCCGCACGGCGATGCCATAGTTATCAAGAAAACTCCCGACGTCATAGGCGTGATGCTTGCCGAGGTTAAACGCAATCACACCCAGACGGTTATCCGGTCCGTAGATTGTTAAATCCGGCACATCCGCCAGCTGTTCCAACGCATAGCGCATCATGAACTGTTCATATTCGCTGATTTCAGTCAGCCCCAGCGCTGAAATATATTCAATAGCCGCGCCGAGTCCGATAATGCCGCCGGTGTTTGGCGTTCCGGCTTCAAACCGCCAGGGCGCTTTGGCCCACGTTGTTCCCTGACTCAAACTCACCGTCGCAATCATTGAACCACCGCCTTCCCACGGCGGCATCTCCTGCAGCAGCGACTCTCTGGCATACAGAATGCCAATACCGGTTGGCCCGTAAAGTTTATGCCCGGAGAAAACATAAAAATCGCAATCCAGCGCCTGCACATCCACCTGATGATGCATCACCGCCTGCGCGCCATCCACCAGCACTTTCGCACCGTATTGATGCGCCAGCGCGATCGTCTCACCCAACGGGTTTTCCGTGCCCAGCACGTTAGATACGTGGGTAATCGCCAACAGCTTCGTGCGATCGTCAAACAGCGTCGGCAGCGTTTCCAGCTGCAACGTACCATCGTCATTGAGCGGGATAACGCGCAGTTCTGCACCTACGCGGGCACACAGCATCTGCCAGGGCACAATATTGGCATGGTGCTCCATTTCGCTGATGATAATGTTATCGCCCGCCCGCACATTGCTGCTGCCCCAGCTGTTCGCCACCAAGTTGATGCCCTCCGTCGTACCGCGAACAAACACCAGCTCTTCGGCGGAGCGGGCGTTAATAAACAGCGAAGCGAGCTTGCGCACATTCTCCATTTTTTCCGTAGCCTGAGCGCTCAGCGTATGGATACCGCGGTGGACCGCCGCATAGCCGTGACGGTAGAACTCGGCTTCGGCATCAATCACCTGGTTCGGCTTTTGCGCGCTCGCGGCGCTGTCCAGATACGCCAACGGTAAACCATTCACTTCACGCGTCAGAACCGGAAAATCGGCCCGCACTTTTTCAATGGGAAATGTCATGCTACGCCTCCCGGCAAGCGTTGGGCGATCCGTGCCAGTACCTGTTGTTTCAGCGTTTCCTCGCTCAGGGCTTCAGTTAGCTCAGCGGCAAACGCATAGAGAATCATTTGTTGGGCATCTTGCTGGCCGATCCCGCGCGAACGCAAATAGAACATCTGCTCGTCGTCGATCCGCCCTACCGTCGCCCCGTGACTGCATTTCACGTCGTCGGCATAGATTTCAAGCTGCGGCTTGGTATCAACCTCCGCCAGTTTACCGAGCAGCAAATTATTGTTGGTCATCTGGCCATCGGTTTTAATGGCGTGCTGAGCGACGTTGATCAGGCCATTGAATACCGCCCGCCCCTTATCGCTGACGATCGTTTTATGCAGCTGGCGGCTGTTGCAATATCCTTTGTTATGCTCAAGCCAAGTGCGGGTATCGCAGACTTCATTTTTCACCGGCATTGCCAGGCTGTTAAGCCGAAGCGTCGTGTTTTCGCCGTTAAGCTGGGTGCTGGTGTTATGACGCAGCACCGCATCACCGAGTAAAAAACTGTGGCTGGCAGCCGTAGCATCCGCCCCCAATTGAATGTCATTATGCGCGAAATGGTGGCTCTGCGGGTTCTCAAACGCCAGTTTGATGTGGCGCAAGTGCGCATTCGCCGCGACATTCATGGTTAAACGTGCGCCGGTGAAATGGCGAAGCTCGCTGAGACTGACATAGTGTTCAATAACGGTGGCTTCTGCGCCTTCCGCCAGCTCCAGATGGTGGCGATAGTGCGCCGTGTTCACCTCATCGCCCGCCAGCCCCTGGGTAATGTGCAGCAGCAGCAGCGGTTTCGCTGGGCGCTGGTTACGCTTCACCTGAATGTGAGTGACGCTACGCGACAGGCTTTCGGTCAGGTGCAGAAACACTTCCGGTTGGATAGCCGCTGGCAGCATCTGGCGCGCATCGTCAATGGTAATGTCAAAACCACTACCTTCCGCTCTGTCGCTCAGCGTTGGAGAGAATTGCCCGTCGACAAATACCAGTTGTATGGCATCAATTGCCGGTGCTAACGCTTCACACTGGGCTGACGTTATCTCAGCGACATGACTGACAAACTGGCTATTGGTTAACCCCTCAAGCGGCGTGTATTTCCAGTCCTCATGCTTACGCGTTGGCAGCCCCAGACGCAGCATCTGCTGCAGATGCTGCTGGGCATGTTGCGAGCGCGTCTCACCTTGCGTTTCAAACAGATGGTGCCACTGTTGCAGCACGTTACTGCTGTTCGCTAAGCCAGCCATAACCTTGCTCCTCAAGTTGTTTGACCAGCGTAAAATCACCGGACTTCACTATTCGCCCCTGGTAGAGAACGTGAACATAATCAGGTTTGATATAGTCCAGGATGCGTTGATAATGGGTGACGATAATGAATGAGCGTTGCCCGTCGCGTAGCGAGTTCACGCCGTCGGCGACGATTTTCAGCGCATCGATATCCAGCCCGGAGTCCGACTCATCCAGAATACACAGCTGAGGCTCCAGCACCGCCATTTGCAAAATGTCATTACGCTTTTTCTCACCGCCGGAGAAACCAACGTTGACCGAACGCGTGAGCAAATCTTCCGGCATCTTCAGCAACGCAATTTTTTCTTCCATCAGATCCTGGAAGTCAAACCTGTCCAGTGACTCTTCGCCACGGTAGGTGCGCACCGCATTCAGTGCCGTTTGCAGGAAAAACTGATTACTGACGCCGGGGATTTCCACCGGATACTGGAATGCCATAAAGATCCCTTCACCGGCCCGGTCTTCCGGTGACAGTTCCAGTAAATCCTTACCGTTGAATTCTACCGTCCCGCCGGTGACTTCATAGTCATCACGTCCGGCCAGGGTGGCGGAAAGCGTACTTTTCCCGGAACCATTTGGCCCCATAATGGCGTGCACTTCTCCGGGGCGAATTTCAAGACTCAGCCCACGCAGGATCGCCTTATCTTCCACACTGACCTGTAAATCTTTGATGCTTAACATGTGCTTTCCTTAAATTTTAACCGACGCTGTGTTCAAGACTTATGGCGAGAAGTTTTTGCGCTTCCACGGCAAATTCCAGCGGCAGTTCAGAGAACACGTCTTTACAGAAACCATTCACGATCATCGAAATGGCATCCTCTTCGCTGATACCGCGCTGCAGGCAGTAAAACAGCTGATCTTCACCAATGCGCGACGTCGTGGCTTCGTGCTCAAGCTGGGCGCTGTTGTTACGACACTCCACATATGGGAATGTGTGCGCTCCGCAATCCGCCCCGATCAACATCGAGTCACATTGGGTATAGTTGCGGGCATTGGCGGCGGTCGGCATAATTTTCACTAAACCGCGATAGCTGTTCTGGCTGTGTCCGGCGGAGATCCCTTTCGAGATAATGGTTGATTTGGTGTTTTTACCGATGTGGATCATCTTGGTGCCTGTATCGGCCTGCTGATGACCACTGGTCAGGGCCACGGAGTAGAATTCGCCGATAGAGTTGTCGCCACGCAAAATGCAGCTTGGGTATTTCCAGGTAATGGCCGAGCCGGTTTCCGACTGCGTCCATGACATTTTGCTGTTTTCACCTTCGCACAGAGCACGCTTGGTGACGAAGTTCAAAATGCCGCCGGTGTTACCATCCCCGGGGAACCAGTTTTGCACCGTCGAGTATTTCACTTCGGCATCTTTGTGGATGATGACTTCTACCACCGCCGCATGCAGCTGGTAGCTGTCGCGCACCGGAGCCGAACAGCCTTCGATATAGCTGACGTAGCTGCCCTCATCCGCGACCAGAATAGTGCGTTCAAACTGCCCGGTTTTCTCCGCATTGATACGGAAATAAGTCGACAGTTCCATGGGGCAACGTACACCTTTTGGTACATAAATAAAGGTGCCGTCGGAGGCCACCGCCGCATTCAGCGCGGCAAAGAAGTTGTCATTACCCGGAACCACTGTGCCCAGATATTGTTTTACCAGCTCAGGATGATCGTGAATCGCCTCACCGAACGAACAGAAAATAATGCCCTGTTCCGCCAGTTTGTCGCGATAGGTGGTCGCCACCGATACCGAGTCAAAAATAGCATCAACCGCCACCTCTTTGCCTTCACGGACCGGTACGCCAAGCTGTTCAAAGGCATCCTCAACCTCTTTGCTTAAAAACGCATTCGCCCCCGTTTGCTGCACCGCTCCCGGCTCAGATGCGCAGGTTTCATCGCAGTTACCGCAGGACGGTGCGGAATAGTAGCTGTACTCCTGATAATTCAGCTTGTCGTAGTGCGCTTTTAGCCAGTGCGGCTCTTCCATGGTCAGCCATGCCTGAAAGGCATTCAGGCGGAATTCCAGCATCCAGTCGGGTTCATTACGTTTTGCCGAAATCGCACGCACGACCTCTTCGTTGATCCCTTTCGCCAGCTCATCGGTTTGCAGTTGGGTGAAGAAGCCCTCTTTGTAATTAAGGTGCCCACCAGCCCAGGTGTTGACATCGTCAGTTGCTTCAGTATTACGAGACATAGTACCGCCTATACCCCAAAACTTTCGCCACAGCCGCATTCGTTCTGGGCTTTCGGGTTATGAAATTTAAATAACTGATTTAATCCTTCGCGAACAAAATCGACTTCTGTGCCGTCGATGAACGGCATCGCCTGTAAAGGCACATACAGTCTGGCGCCATCCGTTTCAAACAACAGATCGTCTTTTTGGGCCTCGCGGACGGTATCCAGCACGTAGCCGAATCCCGCGCATCCCGTTTGCTTCACGCCCAGGCGTACGCCCAACATGTCGGGTTGCTTTGCCACCAGTTCACGGATATGCGCCGCCGCTGCTGGCGTTAACGTCAGTCCACGCCAGGCAAAATCGTCCGGGTTAAATGTTCCTGAATGCAATTCCATAGGGTTACCTCGAGTCACTAGCTTTTAAGCTATAACAATATGTTAGTGATAATGATTATCACTTCAACCCCTCAACAGCAGGGGCATTCGGGTTAACCGCTCTTTTTGACTGCTTTTACTAAGCATAGACCCTGCAGCGAGGGTTTACAGGGATGGAATTTTTTGTTCAATACATTGATTAATAATGGATTATAGAAATCTAATCGTTCAGGCAGGTCAAACATCAAAAGATGTATAGAAAATGACTATTTCTGTGATAGCAGAGGTAACTACCTCTACCAGGCGAAACCCAACCAGGGAGTTATCAGGGGGTGAGTTTCGAAGAGCAGTGAAAGGTAAAAGGATAAAAAGCTAACTGCTGACTTACCACCCATTTCCATTTTTCACTCGCCCATAGGCAGGTGTTATATTATTTTCAAGTTGGTAGATTATGGATAAAATAACATTCAAGTTATATCGTGTTATTTGATTGTGTTCTGTTGCAAAAGATGAATTAGTTTCCACAAGATTGAAATAATTATATTCTTGCAGAAGTTCTAAATTTGGCACGATCTCGACAGGAAACTGCTTATCATTTGGTGAGGTGAAAAGATAGATATTCGCAGTTTTACATTTATCCTTATAGATAACATCACGAAGCAGATTATCCAGCCTGGAGATATTCTCCGGTGAGATAGTGCCCATCATCTGTTGTCCGACCTGCGTCCAATATCCTTTTGCAACATAACTACCGATATAAAACTGAGGTACTGCTGTAATGATGTTCCGAATATTAAGCTTAATACCGTAATACATTGACATCGACCCACCTTTGGAAGCACCGAGAATCGTCGTGTTCGTAGGTTTTACAAAATCAATCACCCCCTGAATGAGCAGACTAACACCCTGCTCGATATCAAAATTCATATTATTACACAAGTAATAGGCTGGCAGACCGGCAAAATCATCTTTAATCCATAGAATTGCAGAATGGCAGTGATCAAGCATTGTAAAGTCATAGATAGTAGCATCCGGGATATTAAATCCAGACATGACAATCAACAAATGCCGACAATCTCTTGAGGCAGGTTTGAACCGATAGTGAATCGGGATCTGATTTTTAAAATTGAAAACAAGATTCTCTACCATTCGCTAAACTCTGTTAACGTTTCAGGGTTTCCAGAACAGCTCACACAGTAACGGTTACCAAGGAATCTATTCTGCATTCTCTGTGCAGTATAAAGCGGTTATGATTCATTAAACTTAAATGTCACCACCGCTATTTTTAGACAACTCCGTTCTGCAGACGCGCAACAAGTACGTACAATCCCGCAGCGGCGACATATAAAGACAACAAAAAACCCTTAAGTCTGCTTGCTGGCAGGCTTAAGGGTTCCGGCCCCATCCGGCGCTTATCTCCGGCACTCACGATGGCTTAGCTCTTGAAGGGGCGATAAGAAGAATCTCATACACCGATAAGTTTTTTTTAACACAAATTGCGGTTTGACTATTTTATGAGCACGTTTAGCTACCTTTTTAGCATTGCGCCGCCCCACTAAGCGCATCCAGCAGCAAACGTAGCCCCGCAGGCTGATGCTCCCGAGAAAGGTATAAACCATAAATTGGCAAGCATTTAGGTTGAAGTTCTGGCAGTAATCGAATTAACGCTCCCTGCGCCAGCCCTTCCTGCGCCTCCACCTCTGGCACCAACGCGATCCCCATTCCTGCCACCGCCGACTCGCAGAGCAGCGAAGAGATCCCTGCACTCAAATTCCCTTTGATTGCAACCGAGACAGACTGCCCCTGGGCATCCAAAAAGTGCCAGGATTGTCCGGCAAAACCGCTGTAGTACAGGCAATTGTGCCGAGTGAGATCGTCGACTGTCTCAGGCGTGCCATGTTGATGCAGATAATCTGCGGACGCGCAAAGTACCGATTTACAGTCGCCCAACCGGCGGGCGATGGTCCCAGGCTCGGGATTATCCGTTATGCGGATCGCCACATCGATGCGTTCCCCCACAAGGCTTACCGGTTGATTATTGATCTCCACCTCAATACGTAATTGCGGATATTGCTCCATAAACGCCGGCAGAACCGGAGCAAGAATATGCATGGCGGTAAAATGGGCGCAGGCCACACGTAGCGTGCCGGAGGGAATTTGCGCGCCACTGGCGGCACCAATATCCAGCGAAAGTTGCGCCAGAGAACGCGTTTTCAGTAATGCCTCTTCACCCGCTGGCGTGATCGTCAAGCGACGCGATGAGCGATGGATAAGCCTTGCGCCTGCCCATTTTTCCATCTCGTCGAGGTAACGACTGACCATCGGACGGGAAAGCCCCAATGCACGTGCAGCGGCGCTCAGACTGCCCAAATCACAGATATGGTTAAATACCGTTGCCGCCATCACTCTGTCCATTGCATCCCATCCGATCGTTTTATGAAACTCAGCATGTCCTAATGAGGGAATTCTAACAGATACGAATATGCTTAAAATACGGGAACTATCAAAAGACAATTCCCTGCATAAGGTTACCTGGTATGAAAGTTAAATCTCTGGCCCTGCTGTTACCTCTGTTTGCGTCTTCAGCTTTCGCCGCACCGCTACAGCTGGACGTCTATAATCCGCAGGAGAAGGGTATTTTCCCGGTCTCTTCGACGCTGGTGTCTGGTCCCAAAGAGGCGATTCTGTTTGACGCCCAGTTCAGCACCAAAGATGGCGAACAGCTGGTGCAGATGATTCGCGCCAGCGGTAAAACGCTGAAGGCTATCGTGATCACTTCCGGCGATCCGGATTTCTATTTCGGTCTGCAACCCATCGTCAACGCTTTCCCACAGGTAAAAGTTCTGGCAACACCGCAGGTGGTAGACCATATCCGCGCCACCAAAGAGGCCAAGCTGCAGTTCTGGGGCCCGCAAATGAAGGACGGCGCGCCAACATCGCTCACCGTTCCGCAGGCGACGACGCAAACGCAGTTCACGGTTGATGGCGAACCGCTGGAACTGCGTCACTCCAACGATTATGCAGCGTATATCTGGATCCCGGCGAATCGGGCCATTATTGGCGGCACAGGCGTGGCTTCAGGTATTCACGTCTGGACGGCGGATACACAATCTGAAGAACAGCGTAGTGCATGGCGTAACGTACTGAGCGAAATGCAGAGCTTACAGCCCACTCAGGTGGTCCCGGGTCACTACATTGGCGAACGCCCTACTGGCGATAAAGCTATTCGCTTCACCCAGGACTATTTGCAGTCGTTTGAGCAGGCGTTAGGGGCGAAGAAAGGATCGGATTATGTGATTAAAACCATGACGGCAGCATGGCCAGGTCTGGCGGACGCAAGCTCGCTTGAACTAAGTGCGAAGGTTAACAGCGGTGAGATGAAGTGGTAATGAAGATTTAAGGCAAAAATAACCCCGAACACGTGTCGGGGTTTCGTTACGATAAGCATACCGGAATCAATGAACGCCCATGCGCCAGGCAAAATAGATCTCTTCTTTCAGTTCCATCGAGGAGAGCGCCAGTAAATCAGCAAACTCCAGTTCGAGCTGTTTCAGCCTTTTCAGGTACTGAGCCGGTGAAAGATCGGTTTTATCACGACGTAAAAATTCTATTGCCAGTTGGGCAGGGTCTAATTGGGTAGACATATCATCCTCGCTTGTGTTCAAAACCTGCACAGTATAACACCATTCCCTGTGCAGATAATGACCAAAAGCAATATGCATCACAAAATTGCGGTCGTCAGACGCGACGTACAGCACAATCGTCCCTGCTCATCGAAGATCTCTATTTGCCAAACCTGGTGACGAGAGCCGGTATGTAACGCGCGACATACGCCCCTGACGTGCCCTTCCCGCGCAGAACGGATATGGTTGGCGTTGATCTCCAGGCCCACCACTTTCTGCTCACCCTGAGTACACAAGTATCCCGCTACCGAACCAATACTTTCCGCCAGCACCACGGATGCGCCGCCGTGCAGCAACCCAAAGGGTTGTTTGGTGCGATGGTCCACCGGCATTGTAGCTTCCAGCGTATCGTCACCAATGTGCACAAAACGAATATCGAGCAACCCAACCATATTTCCTTCACCCATGGCATTGAGCGCCTCGAGTGTGACTTCACGTTTCCAGATCATCCTATAATCTCCAGCAGTGCCTGTAATGGGTGGCGAACGCCCGTACCTTCAACGCGTTTAACCTGACTGCGACAGGAGTACCCGGTAGCCAGACAACGGTTACGCGGCAATCGTTGCATTGCCTGGTGCCATGATAGCTCATAGATCCCCAATGAGTTTTGGTGATTCTTTACTTCGTGGCCGTAGGTGCCAGCCATACCACAGCATCCCACGCTGACGTTCTCCAGCTTTGCGCCAAAACGGGCAAAAATAGCCGCCCACTGCGCAGGCGCGCCTGGCAAAGCCGTCACTTCGGTACAGTGGCCAAAGAAGTACCACGGTTCACCGCCAACAGCGACTGGCTGCTGTGCTTCCACAGCTTTCGATAACCATTCGTTGGCTAGCAACACATGGAAATCACCCCGTTGTTCGCCCAGCGCCAGCTTGTATTCATCGCGATAACAAAGCACCAGCGCCGGATCAACACCCACCATCGGAATATTCAGCTTCGCTACCCGGTTAAGAAACTCGGATGTCTTTTTCGCCGTTTTGGCAAAACGGTTTAAGAAGCCTTTAATGTGCTGCGCCTTGCCGTTTGGTGAAAACGGCAGCAGTACCGGCTGCATGCCCAGCTTCTCTACCAGACGTATAAAGTCAGCAACCACCTGCGCATCGTAATAGCTGGTGAAAGGGTCCTGCACCACCAGCACCGTACGCGCTTTTTGCTCAAGGCTGAGTAATTCGAGCTGTTCCAACGTCATATTGGCGGAACGATGCCCCACCAGTTGGCGTTGCAGCGACGGTGCAGACAACAGCGGTAAATCAACCATTCCAATGTGCTTTTTAGCCAGGTTTCGCACCAGCGGCTGGTTGATGAAGAAGTTAAACGTTTTGGGCGCTCGTGCCATTAACGGCGCATAGCTCTCAACGGTCGCCACCATGTGATCGCGCAACGGGCGCAGATAACGCGTGTGGTACAGCTGGAGGAAGCGCGAACGGAACTCCGGTACATCAATTTTAATTGGACACTGTGTTGAACATGCTTTACATGCCAGACAGCCGGACATTGCCTCTTTTACTTCGTGCGAGAAATCGTATTCACCCTTGCGCGCATGCCAACTGTTGCGGGTACGGGCAATCAGCGCACGTAAACTGGCGCGTTTTTCCGGTAGCTCTTTTTCCAGCTGTATTGGGTCGATCCCGCGATCCGCTAACAAACGCAGCCATTCACGCACCAACGTGGCTCGCCCTTTTGGCGAATGAATACGGTTGAGGCTGATTTTCATCGACGGACACATGGGACTTTTCGCATCGAAATTAAAGCATAACCCGTTGCCGTTACACTCCATTGCCCCGCGCCACTCCTGGCGTACGGCCAGAGGGATCTGACGGTCATACGTTCCGCGTTTCACCGCGTCCACTTTCATCATCGGCGCATCTACGCCTTCCGGTGGACAAATTTTCCCAGGATTCAGCCGGTTTTGCGGATCAAACACCGATTTCACTTTGCGCAGTTCGCGATACAGCTCCTCGCCGAAGAACGCCGGGCTGTATTCTGCACGAAAACCTTTCCCATGCTCGCCCCACAGCAAACCGCCATATTTCGCCGTCAGCGCCACAACATCATCAGAAATGCGTTTCATCAGCACTTCCTGCTGCGGGTCACACATATCCAACGCCGGTCTGACGTGAAGCACGCCAGCATCCACGTGACCAAACATGCCGTAACTCAGGGCGTGGCTGTCGAGTAGCGCGCGGAACTCGGCAATATAGTCCGCCAGATGCTCCGGCGGAACGCAGGTATCCTCAGCGAACGGAATTGGCTTCGCGGAACCTTTTGCATTGCCCAGCAGACCGACTGCCTTTTTGCGCATGGCGTAAATTCGTTCGACTCCCGCCAGTTCGGTACACAGTTGCCAGCCAATGACACCCGCTTCCTGGCGAGCCATTAAGCCATCCAGACGTTCACACAGTGCGCTGACCTGCGAATTAATCAATACTTCGTCGTCACCGGCAAACTCTACAATGTTCAGACCCAGCATCTCTTGATCAGGTACATCGGTAATCAATTCACTTACCGAGTGCCAGACGATATCTTCCCGCGCCAGATTAAGTACTTTGGAGTCGACAGTTTCTACCGACAATGCCCGCGCTTCCACCATCACCGGGGCATTACGCAACGCCGAGTCGAAAGAGTCGTACTTGACGTTAACCAGTTGTCTGACTTTTGGCAGCGGCGTGATATCCAGACGGGCTTCGGTGATAAACGCCAGCGTACCTTCAGAGCCGGTGAGAATGCGGGTTAAATCAAATTCGGTCATCTCATCATTAAAGACGTGCCGTAGATCGTACCCGGTCAGGAAGCGATTAAGTTTCGGGAATTTATCCATGATCAGTTGTCGGTTATCGCGACAACGTTCATAAACGGTCTTATAGATGCGGCCAATGGTGGTATTGCTTTTCCCCAGCATTTCGGCAAGCTCGATCGGCATTGGCTGAGTATCAAGAATATCGCCGCCCATCAGCACCGCACGGATGCCCAACACATGATCGGAAGTTTTACCGTAAACCAACGATCCTTGCCCGGACGCATCGGTGTTGATCATCCCGCCGAGCGTTGCCCGGTTACTGGTGGATAATTCCGGGGCAAAGAAATAGCCGTAAGGCTTCAGAAACTGGTTGAGCTGATCTTTTATCACCCCGGCTTCTACCCGCACCCAACCTTCTTGCGGGTTGATTTCAATAATGCGGCTCATATAGCGGGACATATCAACAATAATGCCCTGATTCAGCGCCTGACCGTTGGTCCCGGTGCCGCCGCCGCGCGGGGTAAAAATCAACGACGAGAAAAGCGGTTCTGCCGCCAGACGGGCGATTAGCGCCACATCTGCGGTTGAACGAGGGAAAACGACAGCATCAGGTAGCAGCTGATAAATACTGTTATCCGTCGACATTGTCAGACGATCGGCATAGCTCGTTGCCGTATCGCCCGTAAATCCTTGCTGCTCCAGCGCCTGCAAAAAGTTGAGCACCAGTTGAACGACACCTGGTGCCTGAGAAATTTGTGGAATCATTATAGTGACCCTTTCCTGCGGTCTGTGTTGTGAATTTAATCGTTTGCGTGTTGCTTTGTTTGTTGTATCACATTTTTTTCTAATACGCTCAGCAGATTTACAGGCAGAATCCGCCTGTTCAAAACCGCTGAAATTGCTCATCATTACAGGGTGTCATTTAAGTATTCACGTCGCGTCAACGTTCTGGCGCAAAGACAAAGGTGAAAAGTATTTATGGTAAATTTCCGTCAGCCCAGGGATATTGCACAAGTGCTGCTATCGGTGCTGTTTTTAGCCATCCTGATTGTGGCCTGTCTCTGGATTGTTCAGCCCTTTATCCTCGGTTTTGCCTGGGCAGGCACGATTGTCATTGCAACCTGGCCTATCCTGCTACGCTTACAAAAATTGCTCTGGGGACGCCGTTCACTTGCCGTACTGGTGATGACGCTGTTGCTGGTGCTGTTGTTCATCATCCCCATCGCGCTGCTGGTTAACAGCATCGTCGATGGCAGTGGGCCGCTGATCCATGCCGTAACCGCAGGTGATATGACGCTACCGGATCTGGCATGGTTGAACAGCATTCCACTGGTGGGTGCCAAAATGTATGGCGCATGGCACAGCTTACTGGATATGGGCGGTTCGGCGATTATGGCCAAGGTTCGTCCTTATATCGGCACCACCACCACCTGGTTCGTCGGTCAGGCCGCGCATATCGGCCGCTTTATGATGCACTGTGGCCTGATGCTGCTGTTCAGTGCCCTGTTGTACTGGCGCGGTGAACAAGTCGCATTAGGTATTCGTCACTTCGCCTGCCGTCTTGCCTCAAAACGTGGAGATGCTGCCATTCTGCTGGCAGCACAAGCCATTCGCGCCGTCGCATTAGGCGTTGTGGTCACCGCTCTGGTACAGGCAGTGCTCGGGGGTATTGGTCTGGCGGTAACCGGTGTGCCGTATGCCACACTGCTGGCGGTATTGATGATCCTGTCATGTCTGGTGCAACTGGGGCCGCTACCGGTACTGATTCCGGCCATTATCTGGCTATACTGGACGGGGGATTCAACCTGGGGCACCGTGCTGCTGGTGTGGAGCGGCGTGGTCGGAACACTGGATAACGTGATTCGACCGATGCTGATTCGCATGGGTGCCGATTTGCCACTGCTCCTGATTCTCTCCGGAGTCATCGGCGGATTGATTGCCTTCGGCATGATTGGTCTGTTTATAGGTCCAGTAGTACTGGCCGTTTCCTGGCGTCTGTTCTCCGCGTGGGTAAATGAAGCCCCTGCGCCAGGTACCAATCCGGATGAAATCCTCGAAGAAATTGCTGAAATCGAACGCAATAAGTAATCCAACATCAGGCGGCAACGCCGCCTGATTGTTTAACAATACTAATCAATTCCTCCCTCTTACGGGATTAGACCCAACGCCGTCCTTCTTTCAATACTCATTTGTGTCGCAAATTCTTTACAGTTTTTAAACTATTGAGATGAATCTGATCGACGTAAAAAAACAGTATGCCTACTATTAGCCCATGGCTTTAGATCAACACATTGATTTATAAGCATGGAAATCCCCTGAGTGAAACAACGAATTGCTGTGTGTAGTCTTTGCCCATCTCCCACGATGGGCTTTTTTTTGTCCTTCGTACCATTCTAATCGCCATACTCTCCTTTCTTAACTTTCCCACCATTCAACGGTCTGTACCAATTAAAAAAGTGGTTTCGATATCAAGCACAAAACCGTGATATTGTTGAAGGCTCAGGGGGCTGACGGACAGATATCAGCCAATATTTATAGGGTAATCAATGAAAACCGTAACTGTAAGAAATGTCGTAATTGGCAAGAGTGCGCCGAAGATCATTGTCTCACTGATGGCTAAAGACATCGCAATGGTAAAAAGTGAAGCGCTGACCTATCGCGAAGCGGATTTCGATATTCTGGAATGGCGCGTTGACCATTTTGCCGATGTCGCATCCATTGACGCAGTACTGGACGCTGCGCGCGCCATCCGCGAGATTCTGCCTGACAAGCCGTTACTTTTTACCTTCCGTACTGCGCAGGAAGGCGGCGAGCAGGCCTTACCTGCCGAAGACTATTTCGCACTAAACCGTGCAGCGATAGACTGTGGCCTGGTGGATATGATCGATCTCGAGCTATTCACTGGTGATGCGCAGGTTAAAGCAACCGTTGAGCAAGCTCACGCCAAAAACGTCCTGGTTATTATGTCGAATCATGATTTTCATAAAACGCCGGCCGCTGAGGAGATTGTTCAGCGTCTGCGTAAAATGCAGGAACTGGACGCCGATATCCCCAAAATTGCGCTGATGCCGCAATGCAAAACGGATGTGCTGACGCTGCTCAGCGCGACGCTGGAAATGCATGAACGCTATGCCGATCGTCCAATTATCACGATGTCGATGGCAAAAAACGGGGTGATTTCTCGTTTAGCTGGCGAGGTTTTTGGTTCAGCAGCCACGTTCGGTGCAGTGAAAAAAGCATCTGCTCCGGGGCAAATCGCAGTGACCGATCTGCGCACTGTACTGACAATATTGCATCAGGCTTAAGCGTGGAAGGATAAAATACCGGATGACGATGCTGCCGCATCTTATCCGGCCCACGAATGATACTCACCGTAGGCCGGATAAGGCGCTTACGCCACCATCCGGCATGATGTTACTTGTTCAGTTCAGCCAGGCTCAGCCAGGTCTGCACGACGGTATCCGGGTTCAGCGACAGGCTGTCGATCCCCTCTTCCATCAGCCAGGCCGCGAAGTCTTCGTGGTCAGAGGGACCCTGACCGCAGATACCCACGTATTTGCCTTGTTTCTTGGCTGCGCGAATCGCCATCGACAGCAGGGCTTTCACCGCGTCGTTACGCTCATCAAACAGTTCAGAAACCACACCAGAGTCACGATCCAGACCCAGCGCCAACTGCGTCATGTCGTTTGAGCCGATGGAGAAGCCGTCGAAGTACTCGAGGAACTGCTCGGCCAGCAAGGCGTTAGACGGGATCTCACACATCATGATGATCTTCAGTCCGTTCTCACCGCGTTTCAGCCCCTGGCGTGCCAGCTCTTCCACCACCGCTTTCGCCTGGGCAACGGTACGTACAAACGGTACCATCACTTCAACGTTTGTCAGGCCCATATCGTTACGGACACGTTTCACTGCGTCACATTCCAACGCGAAGCAGTCGCGGAAGCTATCGGCAACATAACGGCCCGCCCCACGGAAGCCCAGCATCGGGTTCTCTTCATGCGGCTCATAACGCTCACCGCCGACGAGGTTAGCATATTCGTTGGACTTAAAGTCAGACATACGCACGATGACGCGTTTAGGATAAAACGCCGCCCCCAGCGTCGCGATCCCTTCCGTCAGACGACCAACGTAGAATTCACGCGGAGAATCGAAACCTTTCATCATGGCGCGGATTTCATTTTGCAGCTCAGGCGTCTGGTCATCAAACTCCAGCAGTGCACGCGGGTGTACGCCAATCATGCGGTTGATGATAAATTCCAGACGCGCCAGACCGACACCTTCGTTTGGCAGGCAGGCGAAGTCGAAAGCGCGGTCCGGGTTACCGACGTTCATCATCACCTTCAACGGCAGATCCGGCATGGTCTCCACGCTGGAACTCTTCACGCTAAAGTCGAGCATGTCAGCGTAAACATAACCGGTGTCGCCTTCGGCACAAGAGACAGTAACCTTCTCACCATCTTTCATACGCTCGGTCGCATCGCCACAGCCCACCACGGCAGGGATCCCCAGTTCACGGGCAATGATTGCCGCGTGACAGGTACGACCGCCACGGTTGGTGACAATCGCCGCTGCTTTCTTCATGATCGGTTCCCAGTCCGGGTCGGTCATGTCGGTAACCAGTACGTCGCCTGGTTCGATACGGTTCATTTCGCTGATGTCTTGGATGACTTTGACCGGACCCGCACCAATGCGGTGACCGATGGCACGACCTTCAGCAATAATTTTACCCTGCGCATGCAGCGTATAACGCTCCATCACCTGGCCACGAGAACGCACGGTTTCCGGGCGCGCCTGCACAATGAACAGCTTACCGGTATGACCGTCTTTCGCCCATTCGATATCCATCGGACGACCGTAGTGCTTCTCGATCTGCACCGCCTGCTTGGCCAGTTCCTGCACTTCTTCGTTAGTCAGGGAGAAAATGTCGCGTTGTTCCTGCGGCACATCTTCGATCGTTACCTGCTTACCGTGTTCCTGAGTCGGCGCGTAGATCATGCGGATTTTTTTCGAACCCATGGTGCGACGAACGATAGCCGGACGGTTAGCCGCCAGCGTCGGTTTATGCACGTAGAATTCATCCGGGTTAACGGCCCCCTGCACGACCATCTCGCCCAGGCCCCATGCAGACGTGATAAACACCACCTGATCGAAACCGGATTCGGTATCGATGGAGAACA
The DNA here is from genome assembly GCF_030336505.1 of Citrobacter sp. Cf116. Taxonomy (NCBI): domain Bacteria; kingdom Pseudomonadati; phylum Pseudomonadota; class Gammaproteobacteria; order Enterobacterales; family Enterobacteriaceae; genus Citrobacter; species Citrobacter sp. Cf116. The sequence goes on from NZ_JAOWEQ010000037.1 coordinate 640,658, forward strand.
TGACGCCGGAAGACGCGAGGTCAGAACGCACCATCCGCTGCACACCCGCAGAGAGCGCTACGCCACGATGGTCATAACCCTGATGGACACGATAAGAGATCGCACGGTCGTTAAACAGCGAGGCAAATACGTGTTTGATGGCAACCAGCACGGCATCAAATCCCTGGACGTTGAGGAAGGTTTCCTGCTGACCGGCAAATGACGCATCTGGCATATCTTCTGCGGTAGCGGAAGATCGCACAGCAAAAGAGGCATGGGCATCGTCCGCTGACAGCTGCGCGTAGGCATCGCGGACGGCATTTTCCAGCTCCGGCTGGAAAGGAGTGTCGATAATCCACTGGCGGATCTGCGCGCCGGCTTTTGCAAGCTCGGTGACATCGTCAATATCCGTTTTATCCAGCAGCTCATAAATGCGCTGGTTTACACCGCTCTGGTCCAGAAACTGGTTAAACGCGTCGGCGGTCGTTGCAAAACCATTCGGTACGGAAACACCCATACCTGAAAGGTTAGTAATCATTTCACCCAGGGAGGCATTTTTGCCCCCAACTCTGTCTACATCATTCATGCCGAGTTGGTTATACCAAAGCACCAGCGGTGACGAGCCATTGTTGGACATCGAACAATCCTTATATTTGAACGAGGTTAGGAAACTCAATTTTGCGTAATTATCTTTGCATATTTACTCCAGCGAAAAAAACGGTGAATCGTTCAAGCAACTTTATTTTTTATTTTTTCAGATTGTTTCCACATTTGCGCAAACCCGCGAGCCACAGGGGATCTCCACAAAAACTACCGGTATAAACATTTGTTCCGAAAAATGAAATGCACTTTTCATTAATTATAAAAATACCGTTTCATTTTATAAAAAAGATGCAGCAATATTCGCTTCTGGCGAATTTTAATTTATGCTTTCAGAGAATTATGTCTGCCCAGGATGAGCAAAATGGATAATGCTGTTGATCGTCACGTATTTTATATTTCTGATGGTACGGCCATCACCGCCGAGGTCTTGGGTCACGCGGTGATGTCGCAATTCCCGGTCACGATCAGCAGCATTACGCTGCCGTTTGTGGAAAATGAGAGTCGTGCGCGCGCGGTTAAAGACCAGATTGACGCGATCTACCAACAAACTGGCGTGCGCCCTTTGGTGTTTTACTCCATCGTCCTGCCAGAAATTCGCTCAATCATTCTGCAAAGCGAGGGATTTTGTCAGGATATCGTGCAGGCATTGGTTGCTCCGCTGCAGCATGAGATGAAGCTCGACCCTACACCTATCGCCCATCGCACGCACGGTCTGAATCCCGGTAACCTCAACAAGTACGACGCGCGCATTGCCGCCATTGACTACACCCTCGCCCACGACGACGGTATTTCGTTGCGCAACCTCGATCAGGCCCAGGTGATCCTGCTCGGTGTTTCTCGTTGCGGCAAAACCCCAACCAGTTTGTATCTGGCCATGCAGTTTGGTATCCGCGCCGCCAACTACCCCTTTATTGCCGATGATATGGATAATCTGGTGCTGCCCGCCTCTCTGAAGCCGTTGCAGCATAAGCTGTTCGGTCTGACTATCGACCCTGAGCGCCTGGCGGCCATCCGCGAAGAGCGCCGTGAGAACAGCCGTTACGCCTCGCTGCGACAGTGCCGAATGGAAGTTGCTGAGGTAGAAGCGCTGTACCGGAAAAACCAGATCCCCTGGCTGAACAGTACCAATTATTCGGTAGAAGAGATTGCTACCAAGATCCTCGATATCATGGGACTGAATCGCCGCATGTACTAGAATGCTAGTGCATTGGTTCGATTTTTTGTTATTATGCTCGCCACCAGGCAGGATGAGTGTGATATTGTGATGTACATCACTTCCCGGTAGTCCTGCCGTTGAAGCAACAAATTTCTGAGACAAGTAATGAACAGAACCGATGAACTCCGTACTGCGCGTATTGACAACCTGGTCACTCCAGCAGAGCTTGCGCAACGGCATCCTGTTTCATCCTCCGTCGCCCGTCATGTTACGGACTCCCGACGTCGGATAGAAAAAATTTTAAATGGTGAAGACCCCCGTTTACTGGTGATCGTAGGTCCTTGCTCGATTCACGATCTTGATGCCGCGATGGAATACGCGACACGATTACAGGCGCTGCGCACAAAGCACCAGGCGCGTCTGGAAATCGTGATGCGTACCTATTTTGAAAAGCCACGCACCGTCGTGGGCTGGAAAGGCCTGATTTCCGACCCGGATTTGAACGGCAGTTATCGTGTAAACCACGGTATTGAACTGGCGCGAAAACTGCTGTTGCAGGTCAACGAACTGGGCGTCCCCACGGCGACTGAATTCCTCGACATGGTGACCGGCCAGTTTATTGCCGATTTAATCAGTTGGGGAGCTATTGGCGCGCGCACCACCGAAAGTCAGATCCATCGTGAAATGGCCTCCGCGCTCTCCTGCCCGGTCGGTTTTAAGAACGGAACGGATGGCAACACGCGCATCGCCGTCGATGCGATTCGCGCCTCCCGCGCCAGTCACATGTTCCTCTCGCCGGATAAAACCGGTCAGATGACCATTTATCAGACCAGCGGTAACCCTTACGGGCATATCATCATGCGTGGCGGTAAAAAGCCGAATTATTATGCTGAAGATATTGCCGCCGCCTGCGATACCCTGCACGAATTTTCCCTGCCTGAGCATCTGGTGGTCGATTTTAGCCACGGCAATTGCCAGAAGCAGCATCGTCGTCAGTTGGACGTTTGTGATGATGTGTGCCAGCAAATTCGTAACGGCTCGACGGCAATTGCCGGGATCATGGCGGAGAGTTTCTTGCGTGAAGGTACTCAAAAAATCGTTAGCGGCCAGCCGTTGGTTTACGGTCAGTCCATTACCGACCCGTGCCTGAACTGGGAAGATACTGAACTGTTGGTTGAAAAACTCGCCTCTGCGGTTGATAGCCGTTTTTAATGCTCTTCACCGGGCAATATCACTTTGCCCGGTGCTAATCCTTTGTTTTTCCCCGATTGTTGTGCAAAAAACGTTCTCGTCACAATTATTTCACAAAAACGCTTGCCGCAAATTTGCAGTTTGATGATAATGATTATCATTGTTACATTGATTGTTATTTTTAAACACTATGTCACGTATGGATAACACAACGGCTACGCCTACAAAAGACACAACACCGCCTTCCGTCGCGCCAAACGAGCGACGAATTGACAGTAAAACCCTGCTGGGTAACGAAGGACGCGTGATCATAGAACATGATGGTCAGCACTACCTGCTGCGCCAGACGCAAGCCGGAAAACTCATTCTGACTAAATAAACAACACATTTCGCCAGCCACCCAGGTCATACCCAGGCAGCCAGCGCTTTTCGATTTCCTAATGGAGAGTTGCTATGCCTTACCTGCACACCGCTTCCCTGCGCCCATCGCTGTTGGCGCTGGCGATTGTCAGTAACCTGCCCGCCGTAGCCTATGCGGCGGTCGAAGATATGACCGTCACCGCCACCGGCAATGCCCGTAGTGCCTTTGAAGCGCCGATGATGGTCAGCGTGATTGATGCCACCGCCCCGGAAAACCAGACCGCCAGTTCGGCAGCCGATCTGTTGCGGACGGTTCCGGGTCTAACCCTCGATGGAACGGGTCGTACCAACGGCCAGGACGTGAATCTGCGCGGCTACGATCGACGTGGCGTTCTGGTACTGGTTGACGGCGTTCGTCAGGGAACTGACACCGGACACCTGAACAGCACCTTCCTCGACCCGGCGCTTATCAAACGTATCGAAGTCGTGCGTGGCCCTTCCGCACTACTGTACGGTAGCGGCGCGCTGGGCGGCGTGATCGCCTATGACACTGCGGATGCCAAAGATCTGCTGGAAGCCGGACAAAACAGTGGTTACCGCGTGTTCGGTACCGCGGCAACCGGCGATCACAGCCTCGGTATGGGCGCCAGCGCATTTGGGCGCACCGATACGCTGGACGGACTGCTTGCCTGGTCCAGCCGCGATCGCGGTGATTTACGCCAGAGTGACGGTACTACTGCGCCGAATGATGAAGCAATTAACAATATGCTGGCGAAAGGTAGCTGGAAAATTGACAGCGCCCAGACGTTGGCCGGCTCGCTGCGTTACTACAACAATGACGCCCGGGAACCTAAAAACCCGCAGACCAGTGTGGCGGATGCCAGCAACCCGATGACCAACCGTTCAACGATCCAGCGTGATGCGCAACTGACCTACTCGCTCGCTCCGGCAGACAATGACTGGCTGAACGCGGATGCCCGTATCTACTGGTCCGAAGCGCGCATTAATGCTCAGAACGCAGATAACACTGGCGAATTTCGCAAGCAAACCACCAAAGGCGGGAAGATCGACAACCGCAGCCGCCTGTTTACCGACTCTTTTGCATCTCACCTGTTGACCTACGGCGGTGAATACTATCGCCAGGAACAACAACCGGGTGGTTCAACCACCGGTTTCCCGGAAGCAAAGATCGATTTCAGCTCCGGCTGGCTACAGGATGAAATCACCCTGCGTGACCTGCCGGTTACGCTGCTGGGCGGTACCCGTTATGACTCTTATCGCGGCAGCAGCGACGGCTATGAAGATGTTGATGCTGACAAATGGTCGTCCCGCGCCGGACTCACCGTTACGCCAGTCGACTGGCTGATGCTGTTCGGTTCATACGCTCAGGCCTTCCGTGCGCCAACCATGGGCGAGATGTATAACGATGCGAAACACTTCTCGATTGGTCGTTTCTACACTAACTACTGGGTGCCAAACCCTAACCTGCGCCCGGAAACCAACGAAACACAGGAATACGGATTTGGCCTGCGCTTTGACGATCTGCTGATGGCGAGCGATGCGCTCGAATTTAAAGCCAGCTATTTCGATACCAAAGCAAAAGATTACATCTCCACCAGCGTTGACTTTGCCGCTGCGACAACCATGTCCTATAACGTTCCCAATGCCAAAATCTGGGGTTGGGACGTGATGGCGAAATATACCGCCGACCTGTTCAGCCTCGACATGGCCTATAACCGCACACGCGGCAAAGATACTGACACAGGTGAATACATTTCCAGCATTAACCCGGACACCGTCACCAGCAAACTGAATGTGCCGGTTGCGCACAGCGGTTTCTCCGTAGGCTGGATCGGGACATTTGCTGACCGTTCAACGCATATCAGCAGCACCTACACTAAACAGCCTGGCTATGCGGTAAACGATTTTTACGTGAGCTATCAGGGCCAACAAGCACTGAAAGGCATGACCACCACGCTGGTACTGGGCAACGCCTTTGACAAAGAGTACTGGTCGCCGCAAGGCATTCCGCAGGATGGTCGTAATGGCAAAATTTTCGTGAGTTATCAGTGGTAATCACTTTTCCCCGGTTCGCCGGGGCCGCAATCTGGAAGGAAGAGACAATGAATCATTACACACGCTGGCTGGAACTGAAGAAAGAAAATCCCGGCAAATACGCACGCGACATTGCAGGGTTGATGAATATTAGTGAAGCCGAACTGACCTTTGCGCGCGTCGGCCATGACGCCTGGCGCTTACGTGGCGAAGTCCGCGAAATCCTCGGCGCACTGGAAGCCGTAGGTGAAACCAAATGCATTTGCCGCAACGAATATGCGGTGCATGAACAGGTTGGCGCTTTTACCAATCAGCACCTGAACGGCCATGCCGGGCTGGTTCTTAATCCGCGTGCCCTCGACCTGCGCCTGTTCCTCAATCAGTGGGCAAGCGCTTTTCATATCAGTGAGACCACCGCCCACGGCGAGCGTCAGAGCATTCAGTTCTTTGACCATCAGGGAGACGCACTGCTGAAGGTCTATACCACACAAAATACCCTCGTTGAGGAATGGGCGGCGTTGCTGACCCGTTTCATCTTTGCAGAAAACCCGCCGCTGGTGCTGCAACCCGTCAACAATTCTGTGCCTGCCGCCGTCACTGTCGACGCACAGACTGTTGATCAAGAGTGGCGAGCCATGACCGATGTACATCAGTTCTTCGGTCTGCTGAAACGCCACGATCTCACCCGTCAACAGGCGTTTAATCTGGTTGGCGACGATCTGGCCTGTAAGGTTTCTAATAGCGCACTGGCGCAATTACTCGACTCCGCGCGTCAGGATGGCAACGAAATTATGGTTTTTGTGGGTAATCGCGGCTGTGTACAGATATTTACCGGCGTGATTGAAAAACTGGTACCGATGAAAGGCTGGCTGAACATCTTCAACCCAACCTTTACCCTGCATCTACTGGAAGAGAGCGTGGCAGAAACGTGGGTGACGCGTAAACCGACCGCCGATGGTCACGTCACCAGTCTGGAGCTGTTTGCTGCCGACGGCACGCAAATCGCCCAGCTGTATGGTCAACGTACGGAAGGCGAGCCGGAGCAGACGCAATGGCGCGCACAGATTGACGCACTGACGCCGAAAGGACTGGCCGCATGAAAAAACTGCTGGCCCTGATCGCGCTGCTGCCCTTCGCGGCGCTGGCTGCGCCCGAGGAACGGGTTGTTGCGCTCGGTGGCGATGTCACCGAGATTGTCTACGCACTGGGAGCACAACCCTCCCTTGTAGCGAGAGACAGCACCAGCCAGTGGCCTGTTGCGGCAACCGCGTTACCTGATGTTGGTTATTTGCGCCAGCTCAACGCCGAAGGGATCCTGGCTACCCGCCCTACGCTGGTCCTTGCCAGCGCGCAGGCACAGCCCTCTTTAGCGCTAAAACAGCTTGAGCAGAGCAACGTCAGGGTTGTCACGATCCCAGCAAGCAACGATCTTAACGCGATTGATGAAAAAGTTCGGGTTATCGCTGAGGCTACTCATCGGGAGGCCGACGGCGAAACGCTGCGCGCAACGTTACGTCAGGAACTGGCGACGCTCCCGTCGTCTGAACTTAATAAACGTGTGCTGTTTATTCTCAATCATGGCGGGATGACCGCGATGGCGGCGGGCCAGCAAACCGGAGCCGATGCGGCGATTCGTGCCGCAGGTCTACGCAACGCGATGCAGGGCGTTAATCGCTATCAGCCGCTGTCACAAGAAGGCGTCATTGCCAGCCAGCCCGATCTGGTGGTGATTTCGCAGGACGGCGTTAAGGCGATGGGTGGCGAAGATAATCTGTGGGCGCTACCGGGACTTGCGCAAACACCTGCCGGAAGGAATAAACAGGTATTGCAGGTTGACGATATGGCGCTGTTGGGCTTCAGCGTTCGCACGCCACAGGCTATTTTGCAGCTTCGTGCTAAAGCGGAGCAATTGCCCTGATGTCCCGGCGGATCACCTGTTCGTTGTGGATGTTGGCATTGATGCTGGTTGCAATGACGGTTCTGGCTACCGGTTTTGGCGCGTTGCGCCTGCCGGTAAGTCTGCTCTGGCGTGATGGCGATGAGGCACTGCGTCAAATCTGGATCACGATTCGTCTTCCCCGCGTCCTGCTGGCACTGGTGATTGGCGGCTCTCTGGCGCTCGCTGGCTGCGTGATGCAGGGGCTGTTTCGCAATCCGCTTGCAGACCCTGGATTACTGGGAATAAGCAGCGGCGCTGCCTGCGCTGTGGCCCTGTGGGTGGTGCTGCCTGTCTCTTTGCCCGCGCTGATGATGTTGTATGCTCCAATGCTGGCCGCTTTTTTCGGCGCGCTGGCGGCAACCGTAGTGATTTTTATCCTCAGCCAACAGCGCGACGGTTCGCTCTCCCGCCTGCTGCTGGTCGGCATTGCCATCAACGCGCTCTGCGGGGCGGCGGTTGGCGTACTGTCGTGGGTCAGTAATGATGCGCAACTGCGCCAGCTGTCGCTATGGGGAATGGGAAGTCTGGGGGCCGCACAGTGGTCCACGCTGTTGGCTGTCACTTCACTGACAATCCCGACAGTGCTGATCATCTGGCGACTTGCTCCGGCGCTGAATCTTCTGCAACTGGGTGAGGAAGAGGCGCATTATCTCGGCGTTGATGTACGTACAATCCAGCGTATTTTGCTGCTTTGTAGCGCATTACTGGTTGCCTCAGCCGTGGCGGTAAGCGGGGTGATTGGCTTTATCGGGTTGGTAATCCCACATTTAATACGTATGTGGCTCGGCTCAGACCATCGGGCCGTTATTCCGGGTTCCGTGCTGGCGGGCGCGTTTTTATTGCTGATTGCCGACACCCTGGCTCGTACGGCGGTTGCGCCTGCGGAGATGCCGGTCGGTCTGTTGACCAGTCTTCTCGGCGCACCGTGGTTTTTATGGCTTATTTTTCGTCAGCGAGGAGCGCATGGCTGAACATTTCATCGCTGAAAGGCTTCGCTATCACGTAGCTGGCAGACCGGTGATTGACGACGTATCGCTCGCCCTTACAAGAGGTGAACTGGTTGCGCTCATCGGCCCAAACGGTGCGGGAAAATCCACCCTGCTGCGCCTGCTGACCGGTTTTCTCAAACCAGCAACCGGGCGCTGCGTGCTGGCAGACAAACCGCTGGAGGAATGGCCTACCCAGACCCTGTCGCGGCATCGGGCAGTAATGCGCCAGCAAACACAGTTGGGATTCGACTGGCCGGTAGAGGCCGTCATCGCGATGGGCCGCGCGCCGTGGACCCAACAGCAGGAGCCCCGGCTTATCGCTCAGGTGATGGAAATGACCGGATGCACACCGTTGGCGGGTCGGCAATACGCCGCGCTTTCCGGCGGCGAGCAACAGCGAGTACAGTTAGCCCGTGCGCTGGCACAACTCTGGTGCGACGGTGCGCCTCACGGTTGGTTATTCCTTGATGAACCGACCTCCGCGCTCGATCTTTACCACCAGCAGCATCTGTTGCGCATGCTAAAAACGCTTACCTCTTCGGGAGAGCTGCATGTGTGCATTGTGCTTCACGATCTGAACCTCGCCGCACTGTGGGCAGACAGAATAGTGCTGCTGCACAACGGCAGGCTGGTATCGCAGGGAACACCGGAAACTGTGTTACAAGCCGATGACCTGAAGCGCTGGTACGGTGCTCAGGTACACGTTGGCCAGCATCCGGCCAACGCCTCCCCGCAGGTATTTCTGGCCCCTTAGCTTGAACAACTCACTTCCAGCCGTTTGCCCCAGTCAGGTGGACGGCTGACATAGTCATCATCACGATCGGCAAACGGGGTACGCAACGCCTGGTGCAACCGATGCAGCTCGGCGTAATCCCCCTGTTCTGCCTGACTAATCGCCCGTTGCGCCAGCCAGTTACGTAATACCATCGCCGGGTTAGCCGCCTTCATCTGGGTTTGTCTGACAGCATCGGCAATATTGTCTTGCTGAAGGCGCGAGCGATACCGCGTGAACCAGTCGTCAAACGCTGCGCGGTCGATAAACTCATCGCGCAACGGAGATTGCGCACTGTGTTGTTCCGTTTGGCTGAGCATGCGAAACGTTCGCGTATAGTCGCTTCTTTCCCGCGACATCAGACTAAACAGCTCGCTAAGCAGTTCGTTATCGTCTGTCTGCTCGCTAAAGAAGCCGAGCTTTTGCCGCATCCGCTGACCGTAGCGAGTTAACAGCGCCAGCTGGTAACTGTCCAGCGCATCATTGAGCGCCTCGACCGGGATAAACGGCGACAGGGTTTGCGCCAGACGTTGCAGGTTCCACAACGCGGCGGCCGGTTGATTATCGAAACTGTATCGCCCCTGGTTGTCAGAGTGGTTGCAGATATAATCGGGCACGTAATCATCAAGAAAACCGAATGGACCGTAATCCATCGTCAGACCCAGAATCGACATGTTGTCCGTGTTCATAACACCATGCGCAAATCCTACCGCCTGCCAGTCAGCGATTAACGTCGCAGTACGCGTGACAACATCGTTAAACCACAGCTGATATTTATCGGCGTCTTCCTGCCATTGCGGCCAGTAATGGCAAATCACAAAGTCAGCCAACTGGCGCACTTTTTCCGGCTCCCGGCGATAGTAAAAATGCTCAAAATGGCCAAACCGCATATGGCTTTGCGCCACGCGGATAAGCATCGCCCCCGCTTCGACCGTTTCGCGATACACCGGCGTGTCGCTGGTGACAATCGACAATGCCCGCGTGGTCGGTATTCCCAGGTAGTGCATCGCTTCACTAGCAAGGCTTTCGCGAATGGTCGAGCGCAGCACGGCGCGCCCATCACCCATGCGGGAATACGGCGTGAGTCCGGCGCCTTTCAGGTGCCAGTCAAACGTTGAACCATCCGCGAGCTGTTGTTCGCCCAGCAGGATCCCACGTCCGTCGCCAAGCTGACCAGCCCAGACGCCGAACTGATGCCCACTATAAACCTGGGCTAAAGGCGACATTCCGGGAAGCAGCGATTCGCCTCCCCAAACGCCCGCACCAGTTGGAATATCAAATAGCGCCGCAGGAATAGCTAATTGCTCCGCCAGCGCATCGTTATGCCAGATAAGGCGCGCATTTTTCAAAGGGGTGGGTGAAAGCGCGGTATAAGTTGCTGGTAGTTCATCACGCCAGCGAGTGGTAAAAGACAGGGTCATAGGGCCTCCTGCCTCTAGTGTAGACTGTTAATAGCCTGTTAAACACCAGCAAATAAAAGGGTTATATCTTAGCAAGCGAAATTATCTGCGCAGGAGGCACTGCAGGCCACAATCCTCCCTGCATGGCACTGAATCCCACAGGCAAAACGCGCTCCAGCATCTCTTGTGTATCAATTCCGCTAATGATTATTGACTCACAGCTGGGAGATAGTTGCGCCAGAATAGCCCGCATAAACGGTTCAAACGAAATATGTGCAATCCTTTGTTGAACAAAGTTTTTATCCAGAACGACGCGTTTGAACAGGCCGTCAAAAATTGCCCGGGTTGATATACCGCCAGCACCATAGTTTGTCAGGGCTAATGGAAATCGCGCAGCAAGTGCGGCCAATGTTGGATTATCTTTGCCTTTGTTTAACTCCGGATAGCTTTCATTAATAGTCAGCTCCAGAAATGAAAATCGTTCAACTTGTGAAGCAAGTTCAGTATCTGATAATAAAGTATTAGCAATTGCTGGCGTTAAATTAATCCAGGCAAATCCTTTTCGCTGAATAAAAAAATGTTGGCACGTTTCGATTAATTCTAGTTTTTCTACAAATAAACGACATTGTTCGTCGTCTGACATCCGAGGTAGGACCAGCTCGGTGGGTATACGCACATCCCCATGTGCACTGGCGAAATTGGTGATGATGTCGACGAATTCAAGATCGCCTTTTTCGCTTCTCGCAGGAAGAAAAGAGAACTCAGAATGGTAAAGATTATCCAGTGAAACAATCATCGTGCCAGCCCCGCTGCATGGGTGTTATCCGGCATCCTGTAGCAAAGGATGAAGAAATACGTTACTGCTGATGCAAGTAGAGGCCCTTTCATTTTTCCCTTTTTAGCCGGTAAATCGAATCCTTTTTTTTAGCTTATCCTGATTATAAGCGAATATCCAGCTTTGCACTTTTTAATATCTCGGAATAAATCATATTTTTAGCAAGATACGCTCTTAATGTTCATGGGTATTGTCTAACCCAAAGCAGAAATAAAAGTTAACTTTCAAACGGTGATGTCGAGGCTGCCACTCGATGGCAGCCTCGGAGTTGTGGGGATTAAATACGTCGCGCCTGCCAAAAGTTTTTACGCCAGTAAACGTTATCCAGAGACGAGCGCATCACTCCACGGCTGGTTGAAGCATGAATAAATTGATTATTGGTATCGTAAATACCGACATGCAGACCGCTTTCCCCAGACCCGGTTTTAAAGAAAACCAGATCGCCGGGCAGCAAATCGTCTTTATCAATTTCGGTACCAATCTTTGATTGCGTACGCGTATCGCGTGGGAGTTGCAGATCGAATTTATCGCGCATCGTCATCAAAACAAATCCAGAACAATCCACCCCGCTACGACTCATACCACCATAACGATAGGGTGTGCCATGCCAGGTTTGTAGCTGATCATTAAGACCGGCGATAACGGCGATTGAATCCGACAAGCGGGCATTTGGCGCAGGCGCACGATGGCTGCTGCAGCCCGCCAAAAACAATGCTGTGATTAAAAGGAGCCAAAAGCGCATTCAGTACGAATCCTCTGAATTTTATTTTTATACCAATTTAGCGTGGAAATTATATGATTTTCAAGAACCCATTTAACTTAAGTGGTTGATATGAGCATTCTGTGCCCTTCAATATCCAAACGTCGGAAGTTGACGCCATAGGCCGCAGACAGATTAGCCGGCGTCAGTACCGCATCTCGAGAACCACTGGCAAGCAGTTTCCCGCGTTTGAGTAGCCAGGCTTTATGCGCATGGCGTAAGGTGTGATTAAGGTCGTGACTGCTCATCACAATCGCTATGCCCTGCAAACACAGCTGACTCAACAATCGATCCAGTGCGTTTTGTTGCGCGACGTCCAGACTGTTCATCGGCTCATCCAGGAGTAAAAGCTGACCTAATGGATTCGCTTGTGGGCAAATCTGCAGGATAACCGCAGCCAGGCGCACACGCTGCCACTCACCGCCGGAGAGTTGGTTCACGCCGCGCCCCAGTTTATCTCCCAGGCCGAGCGCATCGGCGACCTCCTGTAACAGATCGGTACGTGCTTTGTCGGGTTGATGCAGCGTCAGAAAATGCCAGACCGGCATCGCAAACGGGGGATTTTGCTGTTGCGCAAGATAGGCACGATATTGCGCCAGCCTGGCAGCCGGCCATTCCTCCAACGGCATATCACCAAAAGTGATGCTGCCCTCTCCGTTCGTCAGACCCGCCATACGCGCCAACAGCGTACTTTTTCCGGCACCGTTTGGTCCCACTAAATGCAGGATCTCTCCTGCTTTTATCTCACCAGAAAGCGGGCCAAGACGGGTCGATTCCGCGACGTCCTGTAGCTGCATCAATCGAGACATTAGTTTGCCAGCGCCTGCTTGATGGTTTGCACCAGAATGGGATCCTCAGGCGTCATATCCGGTGAGAATCGTTGCAGCACTTTTCCATCGCGCCCCACTAAAAACTTCTCGAAATTCCACAGAATATCGTCCGGGTAGAGCGGCGCACGACCTTTGCTCGCCATTCGCTCATAGAACCCACTGTCCGCAGGTGCAACGGCCGTTGGCGCGGCATCAATCAGCTTCTGATACAGCGGATGGCGTCCCTCGCCGTTGACGTCAATTTTGCTGAACATCGGGAAAGTTACGCCCCAGGTGGTACTGCAGTACGTTTTTATTTCCTCTTCGCTGCCCGGCTCCTGGCCCAGAAACTGATTGCAAGGGAAACCAAGAACGCTGAAGCCCTGTTGGTGCCAGGTTTTCTGCAGATTCTCCAGTTGCTCGTACTGCGGCGTCAGTCCACATTTTGAAGCAACGTTGACGATTAACAGCACATTTCCGGAATACGGCTGCAGTGAGGTAACCTCGCCGTCGATGGTCGTCACTTCTGTATCGAGGATAGTGTTTTGCATAGCATCTCCAGAACAACAGGTGGATTTTCAGTGTTTAATCATAGACCGAACCAACGCGTTCTAGCGCGCGGCTTTTAACAATAGCCAGATAAATACCGGTGCGCCCATGGTGGCCGTCACCACGCCGATAGGTAACTCAGCCGAGGCCAGCACCAGACGCGCGACAACATCAGCAAACAGTAATGCGATTGCACCAGCCAACGCACAACCTGGCAATAAAACACGGTGATCGGTGAGGCCGCACAGTCGCAAAATATGCGGGATCACAAGCCCAATAAAACCAATCGCCCCTGCCAGAGCCACGCTCACGCCGACCATCCAGCCCGTGGCGACCACCAGCAGGTTGCGCCAGAACCATAGGGGCAGCCCCAGCTGACGAGCAGACGTCTCTCCTAATGCCAGCATATTCATCGGCTGCGACTGACAGCAGATCCACACCAGTACCGGAATCAACGCTATCATGAGCCAGGCCTGATGCCAGTCTACGCCACCGAAGCCCCCCATCATCCAGTACATCAGCTGTCGTAAGTCAAATGAGGTGGAGAAGTAGATGGCCCATGTCATCAGCGCGCTACAGATAATCCCCAGCGCCACCCCTGCCAGCAGCAGACGGCTGGTAGACAAATGGCGGCGGGCGAAACGTAGCAGTATGAGCGTGATAATCAGCGCCCCGGCAATGGCGCAAAGGCCCAATGCCCAGCCGGGAAGTTGCCCCTGCCCCAGCAGCACCGCCGCGATGAGCCCGACTCCCGCGCCGTTAGACACGCCTAATAATCCCGGCTCGGCGAGCGGATTTTCAAAGAGAGCTTGCATCACTGCGCCTGATAAGGCCAACGCAGCGCCTACCAGCAAAACGGCAAGGGTACGGGGAAGTCGGATTTGCCAGACGAACAGATCGCCGCGGGCGCTGAACCAGTCGCCGGGAGCGATCCATTGTTCTCCTGCGCACAAGCTTAGAATCGTTGCCAGTAGCATAAGTACTGACAGTGACAGTATCCAGCGCACATTTCGACGCTGCTGTTGATGGGCGAAAGTCAGCATGTTTTCCATTCTGCTGAAAAGAGATGAAGGTGATTCTACGGTGCTGATTCGGTAGTGAAAAGGAAAAAGGCCGCAGAGCGGCCTTTTTAGTTATATATCATGGTTTGCGCTGCCGCTTTGGTGGCAGAGCAAGTGACTTAACGGATCGTTAAATCACTCTTCTTTGGGCGTTGCGTTTTCGACCCGGCTTTTTAACTTCTGTCCAGGTCTGAAGGTCACCACGCGCCGTGCTGTAATGGGAATATCTTCGCCCGTTTTCGGGTTACGGCCCGGACGTTGATTCTTATCACGCAGATCGAAGTTACCAAAACCAGAGAGTTTTACCTGCTCACCATTTTCCAGAGCACGACGGATCTCTTCGAAAAACAGCTCGACCAGTTCTTTGGCATCCCGCTTGCTAAGCCCAAGCTTATCAAACAGATATTCTGACATTTCAGCTTTTGTAAGCGCCATAGGTTCAATCCCTCAATGATGCCTGGAATCGCTCTTTTAATGCCTCTACACATTTGGCGACGGTAGCGGCAATCTCCTCTTCTTCAAGTGTACGGCTGGTATCCTGAAGGATCAGGCTGATAGCGAGGCTCTTATAACCCTCCGCAACACCCTTACCGCGGTACACGTCAAATAAGTTTACGCCAACTACCTGATTTACGCCAACTTTCTTACACTCGGATAAAATATCCGCAGCGGGAACGTTTTCGGCCACAACAACCGCGATGTCGCGACGGTTCGCCGGGAAGCGAGAAACTTCACGCGCCTGAGGCACCACGCGGTCTGCGAGCTTATTCCACTCCAGTTCAAACACCAGAGTGCGACCGTTCAGATCCAGTTTACGTTCCAGTTCAGGATGAACAACCCCAATGAAACCAATACGTTCACCTTTCAGATAAATCGCCGCAGACTGACCCGGATGCAGTGCTGGATTCGCTTCAGCTTTGAACTGAATGTCTGCCAGTTTGCCGGTCAGGTCGAGAACCGCTTCCAGATCGCCTTTCAGATCATAGAAATCAACGGTCTCTTTTGCCAGATTCCAGTGTTCATCATGACGGTTACCGCAGATCACGCCCGCCAGCATCAGATCCTGACGGATCCCGAGATTGGCCTGTGTATCCGGTACGAAACGTAAACCCGTTTCAAAAATACGTACGCGGTTCTGCTGACGGTTCTGGTTATACACTACCGTAGACAGCAAGCCGGTCCACAGGGACAAACGCATAGCCGACATATCAATAGAGATTGGGCTTGGCAACAGCAGTGCTTCTTCACCCGGGTGCAGCAGCGACTGGACTTTCGGATCGACGAAGCTGTAGGTAATTACTTCCTGGTAGCCTTTGTCATTCAGCATGGTTTTTACACGTTTCAGCGACAAATCCGCTTCACGATGCGTACCCATGATAAGACCCGCCTGAATCGGCGTGTTCGGGATATTGTCATAACCGTATACGCGGGCGACTTCTTCGACCAGGTCTTCTTCAATTTCCATATCGAAACGCCAGCTCGGCGCGACCGCTTTCCACTCATCCTGCCCTTCCGTCACGTCACAACCCAGACGACGCAGAATGTCGCTCACCTGCTCATCCGCAATATGGTGTCCGATCAGACGATCCAGTTTGCTACGACGAAGCGTAATGGTTGCGCGTTTTGGCAGCGTGTCTTCGTTCGTCACGTCAATGACTGGACCCGCTTCGCCGCCGCAGATATCGATCAGCAGGCGCGTTGCACGTTCCATGGCCTTATGTTGCAGAGCCGGATCGACACCACGCTCATAGCGGTGAGAAGCATCGGTGTGCAGACCGTGACGACGTGCGCGACCGGTAATAGACAGCGGGCTGAAGAATGCACATTCCAGCAGGACGTTTTGCGTTTCATCATTCACGCCGGAATGTTCGCCACCAAAGATGCCGCCCATCGCCAGCGCTTTGTTATGGTCCGCAATCACCAGCGTATCCGCATTCAGCTTCGCTTCGCTGCCATCCAGCAATACCAGGGTCTCACCCTCTTTTGCCATACGGACAACAATTCCGCCTTCAATGCGGTCTTTGTCGAATGCGTGCATCGGCTGGCCCAGTTCGAGCAGCACATAGTTAGTCACGTCAACCACGGCATCGATTGAACGAATACCGCAACGACGCAGTTTTTCTTTCATCCACAGCGGGGTCGGCGCTTTAACATTGATGCCTTTAACCACGCGGCCCAGATAGCGTGGACAGGCTTCCACGGCTTCAACCTGAATCGGCAGGACGTCGCTAATGGTTGCCGCTACAGGCGCGATTTCCGGCTCAACCAGCGGAGCTTTGTTCAGCACAGCAACATCACGTGCGACACCGATAATGCCTAAGCAGTCGGCGCGGTTCGGCGTAACGCTGATTTCGATAGTGTTGTCGTCAAGCTTAAGGTATTCACGGATATCGGTGCCAATTGGCGCATCGGCCGGCAGTTCGATAATACCGTTATGATCGTCGGAAATCCCCAGCTCAGAGAATGAGCACAGCATACCTTCAGACGGCTCACCGCGCAGTTTCGCGGCTTTGATTTTGAAATCGCCCGGCAGAACGGCACCAACGGTTGCCACAGCCACTTTCAACCCCTGACGGCAGTTTGGCGCACCGCAGACGATATCCAGCAGACGGTCGCCGCCTACATTCACTTTGGTGACACGCAGTTTGTCAGCGTTCGGGTGCTGGCCACATTCAACCACTTCACCCACCACAACGCCGTTGAACGCGCCGGAAACAGGTTCCACACCGTCAACTTCCAGACCCGCCATCGTGATTTGGTTTGACAGAGCATCACTGTCAATCGCCGGGTTTACCCATTCGCGTAACCACAGTTCACTGAATTTCATTGTTTTATCCTGCCTTTATTTAAACTGTTTGAGGAAACGCAGATCGTTTTCGAAGAAAGAACGCAGATCGGTAACACCGTAACGCAGCATGGTCAGACGCTCCATCCCCATACCAAATGCAAAGCCCGAGTAGATTTCCGGATCGATGCCAACATTACGCAGCACGTTCGGGTGAACCATCCCGCAACCCAGCACTTCCAGCCACTTACCGTTTTTGCCCATCACGTCTACTTCCGCAGAAGGTTCAGTGAACGGGAAGTAGGAAGGACGGAAACGAACCTGCAGGTCTTCTTCAAAGAAGTTGCGCAGGAAATCGTGCAGCGTGCCTTTCAGGTTGGTGAAGTTGATGTTGGTATCAACAATCAGCCCTTCCATCTGATGGAACATCGGGGTGTGAGTCTGATCGTAATCGTTACGATATACACGGCCCGGGGCGATAATACGGATCGGCGGCTGTTTTTCCTTCATGGTGCGGATCTGCACGCCGGAAGTCTGCGTACGCAGCAAACGCGTCGCGTCAAACCAGAAAGTGTCGTGGTCAGCGCGCGCCGGATGATGGCCAGGAATGTTCAGCGCATCGAAGTTATGATAGTCATCTTCGATTTCCGGACCAGTCGCCACGGTAAAGCCCAGCTCACCAAAGAAACTTTCAATCCTGTCAATTGTACGCGTTACAGGATGCAGACCGCCGTTTTCGATACGACGCCCTGGCAGGGAGATATCGATAGTTTCTTCTGCCAGACGGGCATTCAGGGCAGCACTTTCTAATTCGGCCTTACGCGCGTTCAGCGCTTGCTGCACCTGCTCTTTGGCTTCGTTTATCACCGCACCTGCTGCCGGGCGCTCTTCTGGCGGCAGTTCGCGCAGGGTTGTCATCTGAAGGGTCAGGTGCCCTTTCTTGCCCAAATATTCGACGCGGACATTGTCTAACGCGGCAACATCTGAAGCCTGGTTAATGGCGGCCGTTGCACTGGCAACCAGCTCTGCGAGATGTGACATGGTTTTCCTCGTTATGTTGCGATATTCACTAGTCGCTCATATATACGCAAAATCATTCAAGTTGTATCAACGCAGCAAAAGAGCGAATGCAGCCAATACAGAGACAACTTGAAGGATGACGCGTATAAAAAAAGCCTCCACCAGGGAGGCTTTTAGGCGCTGTTTTCCGTTTCTTCTTTCACGCGCAAGCCTCCTGATTTCAGGTGCTAAAGTAAAAGAAGAAGCGGAAAATAGCAGCATTCATGCTTGCGTTACCTTGTGTGGTAAAAACCGGACAACCTTTATTGAAAAGGCTTACGGATAAATTGTCAACTAATTGATTGTACTGCAAATAAAAGAGAGGGAGCCAGGCTCCCTCTTTTCACCGGCTTATGCCAGAGCTGCTTTCGCTTTTTCGACCAGAGCGGTGAACGCTACTTTGTCGAATACTGCGATGTCAGCCAGGATCTTACGGTCGATTTCAACAGAGGCTTTTTTCAGGCCGTTGATGAATTTGCTGTAAGAAATACCGTTCTGACGTGCTGCTGCGTTGATACGCGCAATCCACAGTTGACGGAACTGACGCTTTTTCTGACGACGGTCACGATAAGCGTACTGACCAGCTTTGATAACAGCCTGGAAGGCAACGCGGTATACGCGAGAACGCGCACCGTAGTAGCCTTTAGCTTGTTTCAAAATTTTCTTGTGACGTGCACGGGCAACTACACCACGTTTTACGCGAGCCATATGTGCTCTCCTGTATCTATATTCTTAGTAAAAAAATGAATTAAACGTTAACGGCTTATGCGTACGGCAGGCACGCGATAACCAGACCCAGATCGCCTTTAGACACGAGGCCTTTTGGACGCAGGTGACGTTTACGCTTAGTAGATTTTTTGGTCAGAATATGACGCAGGTTTGCGTGCTTACGCTTAAATCCACCACCACCGGTTTTTTTGAAACGCTTAGCAGCACCGCGTACGGTCTTAATTTTTGGCATTTTAATAACTTCCACTTCGCATTGTTAATAAACGAAACGTAGGCGAACAACGGCTGTGGAACCCGTAGGCTCCACAGACATTGCTACTTGAAGGCCTTACTGTTTCTTCTTAGGAGCGAGCACCATGATCATCTGGCGGCCTTCGATCTTCGTAGGGAAGGATTCGACTACTGCCAGTTCACTCAGATCGTCACGGACGCGGTTGAGCACTTCCATACCGATCTGTTGGTGGGCCATCTCACGACCGCGAAAACGCAGTGTGATCTTAGCCTTATCGCCATCTTCCAGAAAGCGTACCAGGCTGCGGAGTTTTACCTGGTAATCGCCATCGTCGGTGCCAGGACGGAATTTAATTTCCTTAACCTGGATAACTTTTTGCTTTTTCTTCTGTTCCTTAGAAGACTTACTCTTTTCATAAAGGAACTTGCCGTAGTCCATAATACGACAAACTGGCGGTTCGGCGTTAGGGCTGATTTCAACTAAATCTACTCCAGCTTCTTCAGCTTTTTCGATCGCTTCTCTCAGACTCACAATACCCAAAGCTTCGCCTTCCAGACCTGTTAAGCGAACTTCCAGGGCGCGAATCTCGCCATTGATACGATTCGGACGTGCCGTTTGAACTCGTTTTCCGCCTTTAATACCTTATTCCTCCAGTTGTTGAAGACTGCGGCTGCGAATCTCTTGTTGCAGCTTCTCAATCACTTCATTTACGTCCAGGCTGCCCAAGTCTTTGCCACGACGGGTGCGCACGGCAACTTTGCCTGCTTCTACCTCTTTGTCGCCACAGACCAACATGTAAGGGACACGACGTAAAGTGTGCTCGCGGATTTTAAAGCCAATCTTCTCATTTCTCAAGTCTGCTTTTACACGAATACCCGCATTTTGTAGTTTCTGCGTTAATTCGTTAACGTATTCAGACTGAGAATCGGTGATGTTCATGACCACAACCTGAACCGGCGCAAGCCAGGTCGGGAAGAAGCCAGCGAACTCTTCGGTCAGGATACCGATGAAACGTTCCATCGACCCAAGAATTGCACGGTGAATCATAACCGGCACCTGACGTTCGTTGTTTTCGCCAACGTAAGAGGCGCTTAAACGGGACGGCAG
The DNA here is from genome assembly GCF_030336505.1 of Citrobacter sp. Cf116. NCBI lineage: Bacteria > Pseudomonadati > Pseudomonadota > Gammaproteobacteria > Enterobacterales > Enterobacteriaceae > Citrobacter > Citrobacter sp. Cf116. The sequence goes on from NZ_JAOWEQ010000037.1 coordinate 661,028, forward strand.
GGAGAAGTCCAGCTGTACAGTACCGCACTGCCATGCACGATCGAGGCAGTCATACAGGGTAAATTCAATTTTCGGACCGTAGAACGCGCCCTCACCCAGTTGGAACTCAAACGGGATGTTGTTTTCTTCCAGCGCAACGGCCAGGTCAGCTTCAGCACGGTCCCACATTTCATCGCTACCGATACGTTTTTCGGGGCGAGTGGACAGTTTGACGACGATTTTCTCGAAGCCAAAGGTGCTGTACATATCGTAGACCATACGAATGCACGCGTTAACTTCATCACGAATCTGCTCTTCAGTACAGAAGATATGCGCATCATCTTGAGTGAAGCCACGAACACGCATCAGGCCATGCAGCGCACCTGACGGTTCATTACGGTGGCAGCTACCAAACTCAGCCATACGCAGCGGCAGATCGCGATAGGATTTCAGACCCTGATTAAAGATCTGTACGTGACCCGGGCAGTTCATTGGCTTAATGCAGTATTCACGGTTCTCAGAAGAGGTGGTGAACATTGCATCTTTGTAGTTATCCCAGTGACCTGTTTTTTCCCACAGCACGCGGTCCATCATGAACGGACCTTTCACTTCCTGATACTGGTATTCTTTCAGTTTTGAGCGAACAAAGACTTCCAGTTCACGGAAGATAGTCCAGCCATCGTTGTGCCAGAACACCATACCCGGTGCTTCTTCCTGCATATGATACAGGTCAAGCTGCTTGCCGATTTTACGGTGGTCGCGTTTGGCCGCTTCTTCCAGACGTTGCAGGTAGGCATTCAGGGCTTTTTTATCTGCCCATGCAGTACCATAAATACGCTGCAGCATCTTGTTATTGCTGTCGCCACGCCAGTATGCCCCTGCGGTCTTCATCAGTTTGAAGTGATGGCAGAAACGCATATTCGGCACGTGCGGGCCACGGCACATATCGACATATTCTTCATGATGGTACAAGCCAGGCTTGTCATCATGGGCAATGTTTTCATCAAGAATGGAGACTTTATAGGTCTCGCCACGCTTCACGAAGGTTTCACGCGCTTCGTACCAGCTGACTTTCTTCTTAATGACATCGTAGTTTTTCTCAGCGAGCTCGTGCATCCGCTTTTCGAGCGCGTCGACGTCTTCCTGGGTTAACGTACGGTCAAGATCGATATCGTAGTAAAAACCGTTATCAACAACCGGTCCGATCGCCATTTTGGTGTGCGGCCAGAGTTGTTTGATCGCGTGCCCTAACAGGTGCGCACAGGAGTGACGAATGATCTCCAGACCTTCTTCATCCTTCGCGGTGATGATGGAGAGCTTCGCATCATGCTCAATCAGATCGGAAGCATCTACCAGCTCACCGTCAACACGGCCAGCAATAGTGGCTTTCGCCAGACCTGGACCGATGTCCAGCGCAACATCCATGGGGCTTACAGCGTGGTCGTAATGGCGTTGGCTGCCATCAGGAAGAGTAATAACAGGCATGTTATATCCTTATTTGCAGTGGTGACCCACACGTAAGATCACATACAAAGATTCAATATTTAAAATTATCAAAAAGGTGTGGGCTGATTCCCGCTTCACTCTGCGAAATATGTCACTGGTCGCCTTAAAGACCACACTGGACCTACACCCGCTTTTTGATAACACCGTTTGACAGTGTACACGGCATTACGGGTCGATCAAAGCAGCAATCAACGTGCGCTCTATGATGTAAATCAATTCACTGACACCCAACCATCTTTGTTACACTTGCACAAAGTCATCTAACCTGAGCAGGAAAAAAACAATGCCCACAAATCGCTTTGCGAAGAAACACTGGAAGATGGTTGTGATTCTGCTCGTTATTTGTGCGGCCATGTTGATGCTGCGCTGGGCTGCGATGATCTGGGGCTAAATGACGCGCACCCGCTGTTCCGGTTTCGTTTATTTATCGATTAATCGAATTCGTCTGAAAATAGCGCGTTATGGCCAGGTAGAAAAATAAAACGCAAATTAAATATTAAATAAACTTAACTTTAATTTAGAAAAGCCAGGCCATTTATTTGACCCGGCTTGTCACTACATCCGATAGCCGAGGGAAACTGTCGTGCGGCGATCGGTATGCTCCGGCGCTGTTGCCGGTGGTTCAGAGTTCCAGGTCACGTTGTAAGCCACCTTTAACCCAAAGTGTTCGTTGATGGCAACGTTCAGGGCAGTTTCAGAGTTGAGTGTGGTATCGTCAGCGCCGAATACCGACACACCCTGAGTAAACTTGGTATTGTCCGTCATCTGCCATGCATAGGCCCCGGACGCATAGCCCAGCGGCTGTGTTTCAGTGGTGCCATCCGTGTGCTCGTCATAGCGCACGCCAGGACCGAATTCGAAACGGAAGCTGTGCACAGGCCCGTTGAGGAACTGACGACCATAACCCGCGGTCAGCACGTCACGCTCGCGGTAGCCGTTGTAGCGGTCGGTCAACCAGCTTGCCTGTCCAAAGAGATAGTCATAGTCGGTCATGTTGTAACGACTACGGCCACCTACGGCATATTTCTCCGATGAACGCTCATCATTTGAGGAGGTATTACTGGCATTTCCCCACAGAGACCATGCGGTCGTTTGGCCGTACCAGGTCATGGTGGTATCTGCGGTTAAAGAAGAACTTTTTGTGTTGCCTGACTGGGCGAGATATCCCGCGTTCAGGTTACCTTCAAAGGGTTTTTTCGCGCTGGAAGGGTCATCCATGACAGTAAAAACGGAATCATCGGCGGCAGCATGCATTGACGCAAGCAGGCCTCCCGTCAGCAGCAATGCTGCGGGCACTGTCTTCAAAAGCTTCATTTATTAAGAGTCCGTACAACAAAAAAAGAGACCATTACGGTCTCGGAAACTTTCATATGGATCAATGACAAAAGACCCTTGAAAGGTAACAAATTATAAAAAGACTCGAATAACATAGCAATAAATTCTTATTTCATTTTTTGAATAAGAGCGTTCCTAAACCTTTATTTTATTTATATAACTTTATGACGATAATTTTAAATAAAGATATGAAAAATCATGTTGTTAATTACTTCACTTTCGGGAGGTTAAGTGCCAGACTGAGGACAGCCTAACAGGAGGTAAAGATGGTACGTATCTATACGTTAACACTTGCGCCCTCTCTCGATAGCGCAACAATCACTCCACAAATTTACCCGGAAGGTAAGCTTCGTTGTACCTCGCCGGTTTTTGAACCCGGCGGCGGCGGCATCAACGTCGCTCGCGCAATTGCCCATCTTGGCGGAACCGCAACGGCGATTTTCCCCGCGGGGGGTGCAACCGGAGAGCATCTTGTTGCATTGCTCGCCGACGAAAATGTTCCCGTATCCACCGTCGAAGCCAAAGACTGGACCCGACAAAATCTTCATGTCCACATTGAGTCCAGCGGCGAACAGTATCGTTTTGTCATGCCTGGCGCTGCGCTGACCGATGACGAGTTCTACCAACTTCAGGATCAGGTGCTGGAAATTGAATCTGGTGCATTGCTGGTCATCAGCGGTAGTTTGCCGCCCGGCGTACAGCTTGAGAAGTTGACCCGACTGATTACCACCGCACAAAAACAGGGGATCCGCTGTATTGTCGACAGTTCAGGCGAAGCACTGACGGCGGCGTTAGCCATCGGCAATATCGAACTGGTCAAACCCAACCTCAAAGAACTGAGTGCGCTGGTAAACCGCGAACTGACACAGCCCGATGATGTGCGCAAGGCCGCGCAGGAAATCGTACATAGTGGGAAAGCGCACCGCGTTGTGGTCTCGCTTGGGCCGCAAGGGGCGCTGGGCGTAGATCGAGAAACCTGCGTTCAGGTGGTTCCGCCACCGGTGAAAAGTCAAAGCACCGTAGGCGCGGGCGACAGCATGGTCGGGGCCATGACGCTTAAACTGGCTGAGAATGCACCTTTTGAGGATATTGTCCGTTACGGCGTCGCCGCAGGTAGCGCAGCAACGCTCAATCAGGGTACGCGCCTGTGCTCTTTGGACGACACGCAAAAAATTTATTCGTATCTCACTCAGTAATGACACCGTCCCTCTTATGAAGAGAAAGAGGGATTCTCGCGTAAAACTGTCAGCATGGATGTTATGCGACTATGATAAAAAATCACGTGATTACAAAGAAGTGAATCATGTGCAGTCAGACGTCTCCACAACGGTACGGGGTGAAGAAGAGCGACAAACATTAAGTGCCTTTCCAGCGATGACGCGTCCGTGGTGTGCGTCAGTTCGTGTTTTTTAACCGCATTCTTGCGCTAACCTTATGATCTGGCAGACAACATGGGGAGAGACATCATGTGGCAGGCTATCAGTCGTCTTTTAAGCGAGCAATTAGGTGAAGGCGAAATCGAACTGCGTAATGAACTGCCCGGCGGAGAGATTCACGCCGCATGGCATTTACGCTATGCGGGGCGGGATTTTTTCGTCAAATGCGATGAAAGAGAGCTGTTAACCGGCTTTACGGCAGAAGCCGATCAGCTGGAGCTACTTTCCCGCAGTCAAACTGTATCTGTACCGAAAGTCTGGGCAGTAGGCGCAGACAGAGATTACAGCTTTCTGGTGATGGATTTCCTCCCTCCCCGTCCGCTTGATGCGCATAACGCGTTTATCCTCGGTCAACAGCTTGCGCATTTGCACGAATGGAGCGACCAGCCTCAGTTTGGTCTCGACTTCGATAACGCGCTCTCTACCACGCCGCAGCCCAATACCTGGCAACGTCGCTGGTCAACCTTTTTCGCCGAGCAGCGTATAGGCTGGCAACTGGAACTCGCCGCTGAAAAAGGCATTGCGTTTGGCAATATTGATGCCATCGTCGAACATGTCCAGCAACGTCTCTCTTCTCATCAGCCGCAGCCGTCTCTCCTGCACGGTGATTTGTGGTCCGGGAACTGCGCCCTCGGCCCTAACGGTCCGTACATCTTTGACCCTGCCTGCTACTGGGGGGACAGAGAGTGCGACCTGGCAATGCTACCGTTACATACCGATCAGCCGCCGCAAATTTATGATGGTTACCAGTCTGTCTCACCACTACCGCTGGACTTTCTCGACAGGCAGCCAATCTACCAGCTCTATACGCTGCTGAATCGAGCAATTCTGTTCGGAGGACAGCATCTGGTTGTGGCGCAGAAAGCGCTGGATAGATTACTCGCTGCTTAACTACGTACCGCGTTGCTTATCAGGCCTGCCGTTTCGCAACGTGGCAGGCCCGATAGAGCGGCACTTACAAAAAGCCCAGCAATGAGAAGAAGAAGTAGCCGATCACGATAACGATCACCGGCAAAATATAAAGCGGGAAAATTTGTAAGAAGATCGTATGGTGCGGTACCACAATTCGCGACTCAAGTTGCTCGCGGGATAATCCTTCACTGCCTTTTGCCTGTTCCAGAATCAGCTGATCCTCAACGCCTTCGCGTAAGAAACGTGCCTGGCGGCTCATTCTGGCGCCTGAATCTTGCAACGCCAGACCGATAAAAATCAGGATGAATATCAGCCAAAAAACGAGATTCAGTCCACTTTGAAAATCGGGCGTTGGCGAGTTATACCAGAACACGTTAAGAAAAGGTGTATTAACCCGCATCATATCGATCATCACGTGAGCAAAATCGAGCATGACCGCGTTAATTCCTTCCTGCTTTTCGCTGTGCGCATACATAAACTTCAGTACAGAAACCAGTGTTGAAATCAGCGCGGGAATGAAAATTACCCATCCCGCCAGCCTTTTCAAGACGGCAATGCGTCCAGCTTGTTGATACGTCATGAGTTCCCCTTGATAAAGACGTGTCATTTTGGCCTAAGTTTACCCGTTGATAACCGTTTTCGCCTGATCTTTAAAGGCGGTATACTGCTGAATTAGCCATAATGAACGCTCAGAGCCTGTTATGACTGGCTCTTAATCCCTTTTATCACCGTAAAGGAGAGGTTGTAATGTCAACCCCGCGTCAAATTCTTGCTGCAATTTTCGATATGGATGGGTTACTGGTCGATTCTGAACCGCTTTGGGATCAGGCTGAACTGGATGTGATAGCAAGTTTAGGCGTTGATATCTCCCGCCGCCATGAACTTCCCGACACCCTTGGCTTACGCATCGATATGGTGGTCGATTTGTGGTTTGCGCAGCAACCGTGGAACGGTCCCTCACGTCAGGAGGTCACCGAGCGCATCATCACCCGGGCCATTGCGTTAGTGGAAGAAACAAAACCACTGCTGCCGGGTGTGCGTGAAGCCGTGGCGTTGTGCAAATCTCAGGGAATCAAAGTAGGACTGGCATCCGCCTCGCCGCTGCATATGCTGGAAAAAGTGCTGACCATGTTTGATCTGCGCAGCAGCTTCGACGCGTTGGCTTCTGCAGAAAAACTGCCCTACAGCAAACCGCACCCGCAGGTTTATCTCGATTGCGCCACAAAACTGGGCATTGACCCGTTAAACTGCGTAGCACTGGAAGACTCGGTAAACGGCATGATTGCTTCGAAAGCCGCCCGTATGCGTTCCATCGTGGTACCTGCACATGAAAATCAGGACGATCCCCGCTTCGTTCTTGCCGACGTCAAACTAACCTCGCTCACCGAACTTACTGCCGCTCATCTGCGCGGCTAATCCTGTAACGGGCAATGATCGTATTGCCCGCCCCCTCAGCTTTTTATTTTTAAAACACCGTTTCATTTTTAATTGAATTTCTGTTTAACCTCTCCTATCCTTGCCCTATAGAGCAAGCGTTAATGACATAAATAGTTGAGGTAAACATGATTCAGGAAGCTTTTCGTCTCGAAGGTAAAGTAGCCATCGTCACTGGATGTGACACCGGCCTTGGGCAGGGTATGGCAGTGGCACTGGCTGAAGCGGGCTGCGATGTAGTCGGCGTGAATCGTAAAATACCACATGAAACCGCAGAGAAAATTAACGCCCTCGGTCGACGTTTTATGGCTATTCAGGCCGACCTCAGCCAACAAGATGCTCTCACCAGCATCGTGACACAATCGGTGTCGGCGTTTGGCCGGATCGATATTCTGGTCAACAATGCGGGAACCATACGCCGTCAGGATGCGCTGGACTTCAGCGAAAAGGATTGGGATGACGTGATGAATCTGAATCTCAAATCTGTTTTCTTTCTGTCACAGGCCGTGGCGCGCCAGTTTCTGGCTCAGGGCAATGGCGGAAAAATTATTAACATTGCCTCGATGCTCTCTTTTCAGGGCGGAATCCGCGTCCCTTCCTATACAGCATCAAAAAGCGGCGTACTGGGCATCACTCGCCTGCTCGCCAATGAATGGGCGGCCAAAGGAATTAATGTCAATGCTATCGCACCCGGCTATATGGCGACCAATAATACCCAGCAGCTGCGCGCAGACAGCGAGCGCAACCAGGAGATTATCGATCGTATTCCCGCAGGGCGCTGGGGCACACCAAATGACCTGAAAGGCCCGGTCGTATTCCTCGCAAGTCCCGCCTCTGACTATATTCATGGCTATACGCTAGCCGTGGATGGCGGTTGGCTGGCGCGGTAATGGCGCACTTGTGACAAAGGGTTACAACGTCACCTCTTCCGCCTACTGTATAAAACCCCTATACTGTATGAATCGACAGTTTATTGGGTTTTATCATGACGGCGGAAGGCCACCTTCTTTTTTCTATTGCCTGTGCGGTATTTGCCAAGAATGCCGAGCTAACGCCCGTTCTTGCGCAGGGTGACTGGTGGCATATTGTTCCTTCCGCCATTTTAACGTGCCTGCTGCCGGATATTGATCATCCCAAATCCCTGCTGGGGCAGCGTCTGAAGTGGATATCAAAACCCATTGCCCGGGCATTTGGTCATCGCGGGTTTACGCATAGCCTGCTTGCAGTTTTTGCCCTGCTGACCACGTTTTACCTGAAAGTCCCGGACACCTGGGTAATACCGGCTGATGCCTTACAAGGTATGGTTCTCGGTTATCTCAGCCATATTCTGGCCGATATGCTGACCCCGGCGGGCGTTCCCCTGCTTTGGCCCTGCCGCTGGCGTTTTCGTCTGCCCATCCTCGTGCCGCAAAAAGGCAACCAACTGGAGCGGTTTCTGTGCATGGCACTGTTCGCATGGGCAATCTGGATGCCGCAGACCGTACAAGAGAACAGCGCGGTACGCTGGTCTTCGCAGATGATTAATACGCTACAAATGCAGTTCAATCGTTTCATAACGCATCAGATTGACTAATAAATCAGCCAAAAAGTCATTTTCGGTATAAACAATTCCATTTGAATATAAGAGGCAAGTCACAGTTCTGCTAATCTTGCGCCAACAGAATCACCTTTAAACGGTGATACGTATAATAAGATCAGGAGAACGGGGATGAACTTTCCATTAATCGCGAACATTATCGTGTTCGTAGTGCTGCTGTTCGTGCTGGCGCAAGCCCGTCACAAACAGTGGAGTCTGGCCAAAAAAGTACTGGTCGGTCTGATCATGGGTGTCGTGTTCGGCCTTGCCCTGCACACCATTTATGGTTCCGACAGCCAGGTTCTTAAAGATTCCGTACAGTGGTTCAACATTGTCGGCAACGGTTATGTCCAGTTGCTGCAGATGATTGTTATGCCGCTGGTATTTGCATCTATTCTCAGCGCCGTTGCGCGTCTGCACAATGCCTCTCAGTTAGGTAAAATCAGCTTCCTGACCATCGGAACGCTACTGTTTACCACGCTGATTGCCGCACTGGTCGGGGTTCTGGTGACCAACCTGTTCGGCCTGACCGCCGAAGGTCTGGTGCAAGGTGGTGCCGAGACGGCCCGTCTGAACGCGATTGAAACCAACTATGTTGGCAAAGTGGCTGACCTCAGCGTTCCGCAACTGGTGCTGTCGTTTATTCCGAAAAACCCGTTTGCCGATCTGACTGGCGCCAACCCGACGTCGATTATCAGCGTAGTTATCTTCGCAGCATTCCTGGGTGTAGCCGCACTTAAACTGCTGAAGGATGATGCACCAAAAGGCGAGCGCGTTCTGGTGGCTATCGATACCCTGCAAAGCTGGGTGATGAAGCTGGTTCGTTTGGTGATGCAGTTGACGCCGTACGGTGTTCTGGCGCTGATGACCAAAGTGGTTGCCGGTTCCAACCTTCAGGACATCATTAAGCTGGGTAGCTTCGTCGTGGCCTCTTATCTCGGTCTGGGCATTATGTTCGTGGTTCACGGGATCCTCTTGGGTATTAACGGCGTTAGCCCGCTGAAATACTTCCGTAAGGTGTGGCCGGTGCTGACTTTCGCCTTCACCAGCCGTTCCAGCGCAGCCTCAATTCCGCTGAACGTTGAAGCGCAAACCCGTCGTCTGGGCGTGCCTGAATCCATCGCCTCTTTCGCCGCCTCTTTTGGCGCCACGATTGGCCAGAACGGTTGTGCGGGTCTGTACCCGGCAATGCTGGCAGTAATGGTCGCGCCGACCGTTGGAATCAACCCGCTGGACCCAATGTGGATTGCCACGCTGGTTGGTATCGTGACCGTGAGTTCCGCAGGGGTTGCGGGTGTCGGTGGCGGTGCAACGTTTGCCGCACTGATCGTTCTGCCTGCTATGGGTCTGCCGGTCACGCTGGTTGCGCTGTTGATCTCCGTTGAACCGCTGATCGACATGGGTCGTACTGCGTTGAACGTAAGCGGTTCCATGACTGCCGGTACGCTGACCAGTCAATGGCTGAAGCAGACCGATAAAACAATTCTGGACAGCGACGATAACGCCGAACTGGCGCATCGCTAAGTCTGTCAGCTAAAAAACAAAAAACCGCCGGAGTATCATGCTCCGGCGGTTTTTTTATATCCATTAATCGCTCAGTTCATTTTCCTGACGGACCTGATTAGCCCAGCGCTGCGCTGATTCCGGGACCGTAAATGCGGGCGAACGTTGAAACGCCTCCCCCATTAAGACAAAAGCGACATATTTTCCGCGCAGTATCCATACGTCACGAAACGCATCCATTTTAATCGCATGCTCTGGTGGAGCGGGCTCCACGCGAGGAACATAGCTGATAACCGGACGATTTTGTTGGCGAAGAGGTTTCATAATCAGTTGCTTCACTAAAGACAAATTCTAAAAATCAGAAAACCACTATCTTAGCCGATTTTGCCTCCTGACGTCCTGCCTTGCGTGCGCTGTTTGCCTGGTTCATCGCGCTTTACGTCATCGGCCTGTACCTGCGCCGCTGAGGTCGGGCTCCCGACTTTCATCGCCGCGAACTGTGGGAAGCGATTGAAGCGGGCGATTATCCGGAATATGAACTGGGGCTACAGCTCATTCCTGAAGAGGACGAATTCAAGTTCGATTTTGACCTGCTCGATCCAACGAAATTGATACCTGAAGAACTGGTTCCGGTACAACTCGTCGGTAAAATGGTGCTAAACCGCAATCCGGACAATTTTTTCGCCGAAAATGAGCAAGTGGCTTTTCATCCCGGACACATCGTCCCGGGCATCGATTTTACTAACGATCCCTTGTTGCAAGGCCGCTTGTTCTCCTATACCGATACCCAGATCAGTCGTCTGGGTGGACCCAACTTCCATGAAATCCCAATTAATCGCCCAACCTGTCCGTATCATAATTTCCAGCGTGACGGCATGCATTGCATGGACATCGATACCAATCCGGCCAACTATGAACCGAATTCCATCAATGATAACTGGCCGCATGGTCGCCATTTTACTTAATAACCAGGTGAAATCGGCCGTTCTGCTCGCCATCATGCAAGCCCTACAGGCCGAAGGTGTTCATGCCAAACTACTCTATTCCCGGATGGGGAATGTAGTTGCCGATGATGGCTCTACCCTGACGGTCGATGCGGTTATCGTTCCGTGCGGCAATCTCGCGGATATCGTTACGAACGATGATGCCCGATATTACTTATTCGAAGCGTATAAGCACTTGAAACCTATCCCCCTGGCTGGCGATGCTCGTCAGTTTAAAGCAACGTTGAATATCAAAAAGGAAGGAGAAGAAGGCGTGGTGGAAGCGGACAGTGCAGACACACAGTTCATGGATACCCTGCTGACGCTGATGACCGCGCACCGCGTCTGGTCACGCGCCGGAAAAATAGACACGATTCCGGCCTAAAAAAATGCGGCGCATTAAGCGCCGCAAACTCAGGAATTACACGTTCAGAAAACTGCCAAGACGATAACCGCGCTCCGCAATAGCATATTTCAGTGACGAAGACGTCAGCACGTCGAGCTCAGTTAAGCGGGGGTAACAGTAGGCACTTTGACGAATAATGTCATCGATAAAAGCCGGATGACACATCACTTCCAGCGAGGATTCTCCGCGATCGGCTGACGCATCAAGCGTCTGCAAAAACAGAGCTTCAGAAATCGCCTCACCGTAAAACTCGCTGCTGAATCCCTGGGAAGTCCGTAAGGTTTCCGGTAAGTCAGACGCCTGGAATATCGCCTGACGATCGATACGCAACGCAATCCCCTTCTGGGCAGCAAACCTTGCTACGATAGGGAAAATTTGCGGGAACATATGCACATGGTGATGGCTATCCAGATGCGTCGGCTCCCGCCCGAACAGGTCAATAAAACGCTGATACTGTGCGGCCAGTTCCTGAGAAATTTCATCCAGCGGCAGAGTGTCTTCCTCCGCCATCTGCCAGATCCATTTCCCCAGTACACCGTCACGAGTAAGGCCTGGCATTGCCGTCAACGGCCTGCCCAGTGTCAGAACAAAGTGCATTCCGACGGCAAGTTCAGGTATGTCGCGACTCAGTTGTACCGCATGGTCAATTGCCGCACCGTTAACCAGCGCCGTGGTCGAGGTGACAACACCATTGCGACAAGCTTCAACAGTGCCGTAGTTTTGTCCTTTACTCAGGCCAAAATCATCCGCATTCACAATCAGTACGCGTTCCATAGCCGACCTCAGTTAGTGTTGTTCGCTTTTGAGTTTCTCAATGCACCCGGCGAAGTTTGGCAGCCATTTTTCATGCGCCAGAATCAGCTCACGCGCCAGAATTTCGGCATCGCTGTCAGAATGCACCAGCGGGCTCAGGTTCAGCGCCAGCAGCACATCATTCAACTCACCGCTCAACGCTGCGTTGCTCGCCGCCACTTCAAAACCTTTAATGGTATAGATAAGGCCGAGCACTTTCTCATCAAAATGGGTAATTCGCGGATGCGGCGTAGCACCGTTACGCCCCAGCGTACAGGTCATCTCAACCGCCCAGTCCGCAGGAATATTATCAACATGCCCATGATGTGGAATGTTGACATAGTGCTCAGTCTGTTTGTCGTTGTAGATGGCATTGATCACTTCACAGGCCGCATCGGAGTAATAGGCCCCGCCGCGCTGCTCCAGCTCTTTCGGTTTAACGTTTAGCTCAGGATTTTTATAGAGATCAAACAGTTGTTTTTCTACTTTTTGTACTACCTGAGCACGTGCGCCACCCTTATAGTACTCGCCCATTTCGATCGCCAGCATCTCTTTTGGCTTGAAGTAGTACAGCAGATACGAGCACGGCAGCAGCTTCAGCGAACGAATCAACCCTTCGCTGAACGGCAGGTCGAAGATGTTCTTCACGCCAGAGGCTTTCAACTGACCCGAAGCAACGCCGTCCAGCAGTTCATCAAAGCGTGACACACCGTTGACCAGAACATCCTTAATGAAGACCATATGGTTCAGACCAAACAGGTCGATAGATAAGTCATCGCTCTCTTTCAGCGCCAGCACGTCGCTGATGAACATTTTCATGCCGATCGGAATATTACATACGCCGATGAATTTCTTAAAATTCGTATGGCGATAAACCGCCTCAGTCACCATCCCGGCTGGGTTAGTGAAGTTGATCACCCACGCATTCGGGCACAGTTCTTCCACATCTTTAACAATATCAAAGATAACCGGAATGGTACGAAGGCCTTTGAACAACCCGCCAGCGCCGTTGGTTTCCTGCCCCAGATACCCGTGGCTCAGCGGAATGCGTTCATCCTTTTCACGGGCTTGCAGCTGCCCTACACGCAGCTGGGTGGTAACGAAATCAGCATCTTTCAGTGCTTCACGGCGATCCAGCGTTTTAAACAACTTCATCGGCACGCCGGCTTTATCGATCATGCGCTGGCATAGGTCAAAAATAATGTCCAGTTTCTCTTTTCCACCGTCGACATCAACCAGCCACAACTCAGAAACCGGTAATTCATGATAGCGCTTAATAAAGCCTTCAAGTAATTCAGGGGTGTAGCTGCTCCCGCCACCGATAGTGACGACTTTTAATTTCTGGCTCATACTTTCTCCCTTCAGTGTCAAAACACTGACGTGTATTATGCTCAACCCGTATGTCAGGTATAGCTTGGCTGTCCCGACGCTATTTTGGGCAAGCTATAAAAAATGGGTTATTGGCAAATAATTTCTACTGATTAAATTCAGTTAATTTCTTACGGTAGCTATTCGGTGTAAACGACGTCAGCTTTTTAAACGTTTTAATAAACAGGCTTGGACTACTGTAGCCAGACTCGTAAGCAATATCCGTTACAGAATAGTTCGTCATTTCCAGCTGTTTTTTAGCAAAGTTAATGCGGATTTCATTAATAATCTGCATCGGCGTTTTGCTGTAATAACGCTGGGTTGCACGGGTCAGATACTCCTGGGATTTCGCGGACAGGTGTACCATATTTTCCAGCGCGTTCTCGCTAAACTGCCGTTTGTCGTGCATGGTCTCGACGGTGGTTTTAAGCCACTGCGGAATATCATCCAACACCTGCTCTTCGCGATGATGACGTAACCGATTAATAATATAGAAGGTGACCACTTCTACAAATTCATCCAGTCCGCTCTCGCGAAAGTTAAGTGATGCAATAACCGTTTCAATATAGGTAAGAAACGAGTTATTCGCCCGATAGACCTGCGATGCAACGAAACAAAATGGCAGTAGCGGGTGATAGTGCTGTTCAAAAAAACGTTTACTGATGCCGACGTTAAGGATCCTTGTCGCACCAAAATCATAAAAACTTTGGTGGTGCGATCCCAACGGGATAAAGACAAAGTCTCCACGTTCGAGTAGTACGCGTTTACCGTTGATTTCCTGATAATAGCGCCCGGTTAAAACCAGGGTAAATTCATAGTAGTCATGCTGATGCAGCCCGCTGATACTCTCAGTTTTGTTATAGATGAACACATGGAAATTTTTGCCATTAAACAGCTGCTGTTCATAAACGGTTTTGATTTCCGGTGCGTTAATCTGTAGCTGCATTATGCACTCCTCGCTATTTCAGCTTTTCGTGAAGTTCAATCAGTTCAGTCACCAGCTCACGCGCCAGCATTGATGTCATCAGGTGGTCCTGCGCGTGGACAAGTACCAGGCTAACTTTCATTTTACCTTCGCCCTGATCGCCTTCAATCAGTTTCGTTTGCACGAGGTGCGCTTCGTTCAACGCCAGACGAGACTGGTCCATCATCGCCTTGGCCGACTCGAAATCGCCTTGCTTGGCCATTTTAAGTGCGCCGTACGCCAGGCTACGCGCCTGACCGGAGTTGATGATGAGGCCCATCACCACTTCTTCAAGTTCTTCTGCTTCGGACTGCGTGTCGACGATATTCTCGATATCCAACATACTTTTTCCTCTGGTTCAGTCCGGCATGACCGTGAAGCCATGCCGGATTAAATTTAGAATTTCAATGCGTTAGCGATATCTTCTTCGCTTTCTTCTTGGTCAATAACATTCTGCGCTTTGTTGGCTACCACCACGAACGGCAGGTAAACCAGCGTTGCAATACCGAGGTTGAACAGCGCGACCAGCAGAGCAGCGACACTACCGTTGGTGTTAAAGAACGCGCCCAAACCGGTTGGCATGGTCCACGGTGCAATGTTGGTAATCGGTGGAATAATGCCTGAGTAATAAGCTGCCAGCGTAATCGCCGCCAGTATCGGTTGCACCAGGATGAACGGGATAAACATCACCGGGTTCATGATGATCGGCAGACCGAACAGGATAGGTTCGTTAATCTGGAACAGACCTGATGGCAGTGCCAGTTTAGCAACCTGACGATAGTCAGGACGACGCGATGCCAGGAAGATAGCGATAATCAGACCCAGCGTTGCCCCGCTACCCCCAAGGAAAATATAGGAGTCGAGCATCGGTTTCGCCCAGACGTGGAACGTCTTACCGGCTTCCAGCGCGGCATCTACGGAACCAAACTGTTGGTAGATAGAGATGTTTTCCAGCGCCCATGGCGTCATGATACCGCTGTCCAGCGCAGTCAGCGCCAGTGAACCGTGAATACCAAAGAACCACAGCAGCGGAACAAAAATCACGTAGGCCCAGCCCACCACGCTGCCCAACGACGCCAGCGGAGTTGAAATGGAATCCATAATGATCTGGTGGAAGTTCGTACCCCAGGTGTTCAATGCCCAGGCGATGATCCCCATAATGGAGAGGATAAGGAAGCCAGGAATCAGCGCAGAGAAAGAGCGCGATACAGATGTCGGTACGCTATCAGGTAATTTAATGACCCAATTGCGACGAACCACAAAGGTGAACATTTCCGCGACCGCGAGGCCGATAATGATACCGGAAATAATATTGGCACCGCCGAGCCAGTTCGCGCCAACGGCATAGGCTTCACCCACGCTATAAGGCGTTACGGTCATAAACGCGGCGACAGATAACAGCCCGGCAGCCAGTGAGTCGACTTTACGTTCTTCTGCCAGCGCCATGCCGATAAAGAACGGTGCCATCAATGACATGATACCCAGCGTACCGTTATAGACGTTTCCACCAATGCCTTTCAAGCTATTCAGCGTTTCAATAGTTGAAGCATCAAGTCGAATGCCCATTGAATAAAAAAACGACCCCTCCCCAAAGCTCAGGAAAACGTTATTGATTAATACAAACATGGCCCCTGCGAGGGTTAACGGCATTAAACGAATAAAACCGTTCTTGATTGCATTAACGTGTGGCTGCTTTCCAATTTTTACAGCAAAAGGAAGGAGTACCTTTTCAAGTGAAGCAATAGCGTTACTCATAGAAAAATACCCTTAAATACCGCAATTAAAAATTGCGGTGAATGTTAATGAAATAACTCTTTGACGGGAAAAATTAAAATAAAATAATTAATTTGCTGCGGCTTTTTTAATTGCTGCAACAGCAGCCTTAAGCACGCCTAAACCATCGACTTTGCCATACAGCAGCGAGTCAATCACTTCCACAGGCTTGTTGGGTAACAAACGCTGAATTTCGGGCAACATATAAGCAATTTGTGGACCTAATAACACGACATCGGCCGTTGGACCTTTTTCTCCGGCCAGCGTTTCAGGAAACGCTTCAATAATAACCGGCACTTCGTATTTTTCGGCCTGAGCACGCATCTTCGAAACCAACAATGAAGTCGACATGCCCGCAGAACAAAACAGATAAATGTGTTTCTTTTCCATTAAAACGATCCTCATATGCGATTATCTGTCAACCAGACACTCCGCAAGCCATAACCTGCATCCATGCTCTGGGTAACTTGCGTCAGCTAAATTACTTTTTTAGATGGCTGAAATGAGTATACGGGATTGCACCAGTGGATGGTATTTCCTTGACCAACTAAATTGTCTCTCCTTGACCTGTCGTTATGACCCCCCTCACATTTCGGGCAAATAATTCGCGGCAATAAATAAGATCGTTCGGCACAAAAAAACCGGCACGATGGCCGGTTCGTCTGAATGCTCAGGCAATAAGCAGTTGTTACTTCTTCGCCGCCTGCGGGTCGGTGTCGTACTCTGCGCAGGTCTGGTAACCGGAGTTAATCACATGTCCGGTGTCATCTAAAGCAACAAAATAGGTTTCAGCTTTACCATCTCGTTGACCCAGGATGTAGGTCTGGCATGTCCCTCGCGCATGAATCATGCTGACTTCAGAAGAAGGTTTACCGGCAATCTGCGCCACCTGCGCCCGGCTCATCCCTTTCTTCACATCTTTCACCACGGGCTGAACAAATTGGTCTTTGGTACGATCGTAAGCCGTACACCCTGCCAGCATAGTCAAAACAGCCGCTGCACTCAGAATTCCTGTTAGGTTCTTGTTCATATTCCGTCCTCTTGTATTTCAGCGTGTTATATAAGCCTGGAGCACAACAACGCATTTTTCAAGCAATCAGATGATACTTAGGCAGTTTCGGAAAATTCTATTAAAACAAAATGATGCTCGCATCCCTTGTCGTTTGGGCCTCAACGCGATAATTTTAACACATCATTTTTTTGATCATTTCATTTTCCATAGGGGGTTAAATGACTCTGCAGCAAGAGATAATCCAGGCGCTTGGCGCAAAACCGCACATCAATGCAGAAGAAGAAATTCGCCGCAGCGTGGATTTCCTTAAATCTTATCTGCAGACCTACCCCTTTCTGAAATCACTGGTATTAGGGATTAGCGGCGGGCAGGACTCAACGCTCGCGGGAAAACTATGCCAGATGGCTATTTCCGAGCTTCGCGAAGAAACGGGGAATGACGCGCTGCAGTTTATTGCCGTACGTCTGCCATATGGCGTTCAGGCTGATGAACAGGACTGTCAGGATGCCATCGCCTTTATCCAACCGGACCGCGTACTCACCGTCAATATTAAGGGTGCGGTACTGGCCAGTGAACAGGCCCTGCGTGAAGCGGGTATTGAACTGAGCGATTTTGTCCGTGGCAATGAAAAAGCCCGTGAACGTATGAAGGCTCAGTACAGTATCGCCGGCATGACCAGCGGCGTTGTCGTGGGAACCGATCATGCAGCAGAAGCCATCACCGGATTTTTCACCAAATACGGCGATGGCGGTACTGACATTAACCCTATTTTCCGTTTGAACAAGCGTCAGGGTAAGCAACTGCTTGCCGCGCTGGGTTGCCCGGAACATTTATATAAGAAAGCACCAACCGCCGATCTCGAAGACGATCGTCCTTCTCTGCCGGATGAAGCCGCATTAGGCGTCACCTATGACAACATCGACGATTATCTGGAAGGAAAAACGCTGGCTGCCGACGTCGTGAAAAAAATTGAAGGCTGGTATCTGAAGACCGAGCACAAACGTCGCACACCGATTACGGTGTTTGATGACTTCTGGAAAAAAGCGTAATTCTTTTAGTCACATATTGCCGGATAGCACTGGGATCACCGCTGTCCGGTCCCTCCTCCTGATCTGATGCCGCTTTTTTAATCGGTTCCAAACTGTTATACTGGATGGATAACCAGCACCCGGAGTGAGAAGTGGTACGGCGTCAATCAGCCCCGCGCCTGACATTTGAGGCAGCGGCAATCTATGAATATCCTGAGCACCTGCGTCCATTTTTGAGTGCGCTTCCCGCCGTGCCAGGCGTCTATCTGTTTCACAGTGAAAGCGACACTATGCCGCTCTATATTGGTAAAAGCGTCAATATTCGCAGCCGCGTGATGGCACACCTGCGTACCGCAAACGAAGCAGCAATGCTGCGTCAGGCCAAACGCATTAGCTGGATTTGTACCGCGGGAGAAATTGGTGCCCTGCTGCTGGAAGCGCGATTGATCAAAGAACAACAGCCGTTGTTTAATAAACGACTGCGGCGCAATCGCCAGCTTTGCGCCTTGCAGCTTACCGACCGAACTGTTCAGGTTGTCTACGCACGAGATATTGATTTCTCCCATGCCCCCAATCTGTTTGGCCTGTTTGCCAATCGTCGCGCAGCGCTACAAGCGTTGCAAAGCCTCGCGGATGAACAGCAGCTGTGCTACGGCCTGCTGGGGCTGGAACCCCTGAGTCGCGGGCGCGCCTGTTTTCGCTCCGCGCTTAAGCGATGCGCCGGAGCGTGCTGCGGGAAAGAGAGTCATGAAGCCCATCATTTGCGTCTGTTAGAGGCGCTGGAAAGAGTGAGAGTGATTTGCTGGCCATGGAGCAATGCCATTGCGCTGCAGGAAACCCGCGCTGAAATGACACAGTACCATATCATCAACAACTGGCTGTGGCTGGGAGCCGTTTCAACGCTGGATGAAGCGGCTACCCTGGCGCGTATGCCGGCCGGCTTTGACCATGATGGCTACAAAATTCTCTGCCGGCCTGTTCTGTCTGGTCAATATGACATTATTGAACTGCGTCCGGAGAATGGCCCGGCATCCAGTTAATCTCGCTGAACAGCAGTTTTCCCTCGCGCTCCAGCAGTCGTAAGGTGTGTTTACCGTCGTGCCAGCTTGCACCCTGATCGGCGGTCAGTAGCTTATCGCCCAGTTGCCAGGCACCGCTGATAACAAATACCACGCCGCCGCGCGAACCAAAAGTCGTAAACGTGCGGTCGGCAACTCTGACTTTCGCCTGGCAGACATCCCGTCGGGTCATGATATTGAAATCCATCGACATCTGCCCTTCTGTCAGCTTCGCTTTTACCACCTTGTCACCGGCAAAGGTAAAAGGCTGATGCTGTTTCAGAGTATGTGTGAAGGTGTTTGACTCTTCCAGGGTCACTTCTCCACCTTCCAGCAGGGTAATCACGCGTTCTACGCCGGGAAAGAGAGAAAACTCTCCGTTGGCTGCAATGGAGGCGATACTCGCCCGCCAGTGAAAATCTCGTGTTGCTGGCGGAAAACAGCAAATCTCACGGGTTTCTCCCGCACCATTTCGCCACAGATTGACCGGCATTTTGCGGATATCAAAGTATTCCATCATCCCTCCAGAAAGACGCAGCACGGCAACCCGCCGTAAACAGGCAGCCATAAATCATCATTGGTATGTTCACCCTGCAGATTATTGTTATCGGCAGCAGAGTTGATTTGCCTTAGCGATGAACCCGGTGTTTTGCAAAAAAGAATAACGCGCTGATCCAGGTAGAATTTTCACGGGCTTCAGGAGAATAGCGTGTCATGTGTCCGGTGCAATAGGCAGGAAAGAAAAAACCGCCGATCCTGCCCACATCGTTAAACGTGTTGTGGACAAGAGCGGCGGTCTTGAGTTTGGTTTCACGCTGTGCGGCAATCAGTGCAACACAGCATGAATGATTTAGTGTAGACGCTGATCGATTACTCGGCAGCTTGCGGCATTTTACCTTTCTGCGCTGCACGTTCTGTCAGACGCTTCTCAAAATTGGCATTAAACTGCTTTTTCTGTTCCGGGGTCAGAATGTTGTAAATCTTGTTCTGGGTTTCCATATGCGCCAGCATGTTGGCTTTGCGCTGTTCTTCCATCTTCGCAATCTGCGCTTCGGCTTTCGCTTTATCGAAGCTATCGCTGGCGATGATGTCGTGCATTGCGCGGCGTTCTTCCAGCGGCGGACGTTTCATCTGATCACGCTGGCCTTTCATGATCTCGCGAATCTGCTGTTTCTGAGCATCGGTCAGGTTCAGGTCTTTGAACATCATGTCGTGATGCGGGGCGAATTTACCGTTGTGGTGCATCATCGGTTTGGCATCAGCTGGCGCAGCTGTTGTCGTGTCAGCGGCATGAGCCAGGTTGGCAGCACCCAGGGCCAGAGTAGAGGCAACAAACAGAGCAGTCAGTTTACGCATAATTTCTATCCTTTCTTTCAGTTATTTTTACGACACTCATGCGACTCTTATGCAATGTGATGTCGTGTTGACGAGATTAACTTTACCGGCTTAAGCGTCAATTAATCAGAGCAACGGTAAAACAGTGAAAGTATAAAAAACAAATTTTCATCAATTATGAAGAAAAAAAGAATAAATTGCGCAGAGTTGCAATAAAAAATTACAACAGGATGATTTTGAAAGGATTATGAAGAACTATACCTGAACCCTGCTTATTAAGAAAGCAATTCACCAGGAATAATCCGTAATAAATAAAAACAGCACGCAAAAATAAGCCCTGAAGGATAAACCTGCAAGGCATATATATTTATCACATTTTTTGGAGCATCAGCCCGGCACGTAAACCACAGGCCACGTTGGGATTCGGAAAGAGAACGTATTCAACATCATGGGTGACAATAAAACGTTCATCACCGTCCTGCGCCAGCAAGGTTCCCTCTTTAAAAGGGGTAAAGTTGAGCGTCTGGTTATCCATATGAAGAATGAAATCGTCGCTACGTCGCGTGATTTGCGACACTACGCGGTAGCGCAGCGGAGATGTTTCTCCCGTCGATACTCGCTCGCCTCGCAGCAACTGCGCCAGTGCGTCTGCCGTTTGCGCAAACTGGGACAGATCGTTTTGTCCAAACGGCAGCGCTTTACCGAGTTCCAGCGTACAGGCCAGTGCGCCAAAATGTTCAGCGCTAAAATGGGTGAACGTACCGCCAGGCGCCTGATGGAAGACCAGCGCCTCCAGTCCCGCATCTCCCAGCCATTCAAGAAAACCCTCATCCCAGGCAACGTTGCGTTGTGGCAACACGCCAAAGCGCAGATGCTGTGAACCGCGAATCGCGGTGTGTAGATCCAGATGCCAGCGTGCTGGCTCTTTCGCCCGCGAATAAAAATCCTCCAGACACAGCTCAAGCTCATGGGCTCGGCGCGTTTCTTCACTCGCGGTAAAAATCTGCCACCGGCCGCAAAACATACGATTCAGGTCGCTATGACAATACCGTTTTCCCGCAGCAAGTGCCTGCGGGTTTCCCAGAATCACCAGTAGCCGCCATGTTAGTGCCAGCTCGCCGCTAAACAGTCTGGACAACAATGAATCCAGCATCTCTACCGGAGCCGTTTCATTGCCATGGATCCCCGCAGACAGCACCAGAGAATGTTCAACGGGTGCAAGCGGCGTCAGTTCCAGAATTCCGTGACCGATCCACTGCCAGTCAAAACCATGAGTGGTTCCTTGCATTTTTTCTGGAGTGGCGCCTGCGAGCGTGATAGCCAGAAAGTTATCCATGGCGCGGCCACTCCTGCTGGAAAGGATACACAGAGCCGAGGTTAAGCAATTGCGTCAGCGTATCCAGCGCTTCACGCCCCTCGCGCAACAGCTGTGGATCGGCAAGGTCGGCAGCGGTAAGACGATCGCGATAGTAACGGTCAACCCAGTTATTCAACGTGTTAAACAGCATATCGTTCATGATAACCGCCGGATTCACCACCTGCTGTTCCTGCAAGGTGAGCACCACTCTCAGGCGCAAGCATGCCGGACCGCCGCCGTTGGACATACTTTCACGCAGATCGAATACCCGCAGATCATCGATCGGATTGTCTTCCTCGAGAAGACGGTTCAGATACCGCCACACACCAGCATGCTCCCGGCACTCCTGCGGCAGGACCAGCATCATCGAACCGTCATCACGACTCAGCAACTGACTGTTAAACAGATAGGTGGTCACCGCATCCTGCACCGAAACTTCCGCAGTCGGGACTTCCAGCGGGGTAAAACCTGCCACCTGGCTACGCAACTGCTCTAATAACGCCTGCTGTCTGACAAACGCCTGCTGATGACAAAACAGCACCTGGCGATTCGACACCGCAATCACATCGTTATGAAACACACCAAGATCGATGACATCCGGGTTTTGCTGAGCAAAAATACACTGATGCGGGTTAACCTGATTCAGTCGTGCGACCGCCTCACTGGCCTCACGGGATTGCCTTGCCGGATAGCGCTTCGGCTGGGATGCATTGCCTTCTTCACGACCGTAAACAAATAGCTGTACACCGGGATCGCCGTAATCTCCACCGAGGCGGTTATGGTTTGCCGCCCCTTCATCACCGAAAAGCGCAACCTGGGGTAACGCACCGTGGACAGCAAAACTATTCTCATCACGGAAAATCGCCCGTAGCAAAGCTTCGGTAGTAGGCGCTTCCAGCGAACGGTGGAACTTATTATTCAAATTCGCCACCGTCAGATGCACTTTCCCGTCCAGCGAATCTGCTGAAGGGCAAACCGTTGCCGCATTCGCTACCCACATAGGCGATGCGGAGCTGGTACTGGAGAGCCAGTGAGGTGCCTGACGCGCCACTTTCTCCAGCACCTGTTCGTCACTGCCGCTAAAACCCAACTGACGTAGAACCGGAATGAAAGGCCGCTCGTGGGGGGGGATCACCGCCTGAGGAAAACCCGCATCCGCCAGCGCTTTCATCTTTAGCAGACCTTGCTTCGCCGCCAGACGCGGGTTCGACACCTGAAATCGATGTTTGGTTGAGGCCTCATTACCAAATGACAATCCAGCATAGTGGTGAGTCAATCCCACCAGGCCATCAAAATTTACCTCACGGGCTTTCATAGATTATCCTCGCGAGAAAAATCCAGCCCGGGGCTAAGCGCCGTTGGCAGCGTTAAGACCGGTGATTCCAGACTTGCCATCGGCCAGGCGCAATAATCTGCGGCATACCACGCGCTGGCGCGATGGTTCCCGGAAGCGCCAACGCCGCCAAACGGTGCGGTACTCGCAGCGCCGGTTAACGGCTTATTCCAGTTGACGATCCCTGCTCGAGCCTCCAGCAGTAGCTGTTCAAACTGGCCGCGATCGGGCGAAACTAACCCACACGACAGTCCAAAGCGGGTGTTGTTCGCCACACGAATCGCCTCATCAAAACTGTCATAACGCCATACGCCAAGCAGCGGCCCAAAAACCTCTTCATCAGGTACGTTCGCCGCCCCGGTCAGTTCAATGATTCCAGGGGTCAGCAGTGACGTTCCGGCTTTCACCAGACGTGGCGCCAACAGCGTACGTCCCCCCAACGACGCCAGACGCTGCCAGGCATCATAGACATGCTGCGCGGCCTGTTCGGAAATCAGTCCGCCCATAAACGGCTGCGGTTCCGCATCCCAGTTGCCGGGCATTAAACGCTGACTAACCTCCACCAGACGCGTCAGGAACGCATCACCCTGCGCGCCTTTTTTTACCAGCAGGCGGCGGGCACAGGTACAGCGTTGTCCGGCGGTGACAAATGCGGACTGAATGGTCAGATGTACCGCGGCATCAATATCCTCCGGATTCTCAATAATCAGCGGGTTATTACCCCCCATCTCGAGGGCGAGGATTTTTTCCGGTTGGCCGGATAACTGCCGATGCAACTGATAACCGGTATTGGCACTGCCGGTAAACAGCAGACCATCGAGGTCTTCCAGCGCACTCAGAGCCTGCCCTGTTTCACGTCCGCCCTGCACCAGGTTCAGCACGCCCGGCGGCAATCCCGCCTGTTCCCACAGCTTTGTTACTGCTTCACCGGTCCACGGCGTCAACTCGCTGGGTTTGAAAATCAACGTATTGCCTGCCAGCAATGCCGGAACAATATGGCCATTGGGTAAATGACCAGGGAAGTTATACGGACCAAAAACCGCCAGCACGCCGTGTGGGCGATGGCGCAACGTTGCCGCGCCATCCGGTAGTTCGCTGTGCTGCTCTCCGGTACGGGCATGGTAAGCTTTGACGGAGATGGCGATTTTATTGATCATCGCCGTCAGTTCAGTCGCGGCTTCCCAGCGTGGTTTGCCGGTTTCCCTGGCGATAATCTGGGTTAGCTCGGACTTATTGCTTTCCAGCAATGAAGCAAACTTTTCAACAATCGCCTGGCGTTCACTGAAGGACTGTTTAGCCCAACCGGCAAAAGCTGCACGCGCAGCCTGGCACGCTTGCGTCACCTGCGTGGCATCGGCATCATTGCCGTGCCACAGCACATCACCACCTACTGGGTTGGTTTTCACCCGGCGCTCGCCCAGTCCCGTCACCCAGTCACCGTTTATCCATAGTGTCATGCTGTTTTCTCCTCTGCACAAAGACGCACAAAACGTACATGGTCGCCCGCGTGGCATTTCAGGGCATCCAGTTGTGCCGCCGTCAGTACCAGACGTTGGGTATCCGGGTCTGCGCGAACCAGCATGACGCGGAAGTTTTGATAGTTTTCATTGGCAACCAGACAGGCCGGATAATCGCCGGTTGCTGGCTGACCTTCAGCCACTTCCACCAGCCTGCTTTTACGAATCGCCCGCACCCGGTCAATATCGCATTCCAGCGTCGGCCCGCCGTCGAAAATATCGACATAGTTGCGATAGCGAAAGCCCTCTTTCTCCAGCACCGCCCGCGCGGGCGCCGTTTGCGGATGAACCTGACCAATCACGCTTTGTGCTTCATCAGACAGGAAATCGGTGTAAATAGGATGCTTGGGCATTAATTCAGCAATAAACGCTTTTTGCCCTGTTCCGCAGAGAAAATCCGCCCGGCTGAATTCCATTGAAAAAAAGCGTTTGCCGAGGCTTTGCCAAAACGGCGAGTAACCGTGTTCATCAATCACACCGCGCATCTCAGCCACGACCTTCTCATTAAACTTGTCACGAAACGCGGCCATAAACATAAAGCGTGATTTTGACAACAAATAGCCGTTGCCTTCTTTTCGCCAGTCCGGATCGAGAAACAGCGTACAAAGCTCGCTGCTACCCGTGTGATCGTTACTCAGAAACAGCGTCGGCAGCGCGTTATACACATTCAGCTCTTTCGAGGCGTGGACCAGTGTGCCGACCCGATAGTTGTACCAGGGATCGTTAAGTCCTACCGCCACCTCAATGGCGCAAATCCCGGCCACAGTTCCGCTGGCGCTGTCTTCCAGCACAAACACATATCCCTGCTCACTTTTGGGCAACTCACCGCGCCAGGTTTGTAGCGAACGTTCGATACGCGCCATTAGCGTCGCTTCATTCGCCGGTAGCGAGGTCAATCCGCCGCCGGTCTTACCGGCAAGCTGCATCAACGCGGTGATATCAGCACGTTCAATGGGACGAATCACCATCATGATGAACCTCCTGCTTTAATGCGTTCGCAGGCCAGCGCAAAGCGATCCAGTCCGGTGGCGACTTCTTCTTCGCTGACATTGAGCGCTGGCGCAAAACGCACCACGTTAGCGCCAGCGATCAGTACCATCACCCCGGCAACAGCCGCTTCTTGCGAGATGAGTTTCGCTTTCCCGGCAAATTCCGCATTCAGCACGCAGCCGATCAGCAGCCCGAGTCCACGAATTTCACTAAACAGTCCAAAACGTTCGTTAATGGCGTTAATACGCTCCACAAACCAGTCGTGGCGCTGTTTTACTCCGTTGAGCACTTCCGGCGTGTTAACAATTTCCAGCAGTTTACCCGCCACCGCCGTCGCCAGCGGGTTGCCGCCGTACGTTGTACCGTGCGTACCCACCGTCATCACACTGGCGCAATGCTCTGTCGCCAGCAGTGCGCCGATGGGGAAACCACCGCCCAGCGCTTTAGCTGTCGTCAGCAGGTCCGGCGTAACGCCGTAATGCATATAGGCATACAGCTCGCCAGTACGGCCAACCCCGGTCTGAACCTCATCAAAAATCAGCAGCGCATTATGGCGATCGCATAATTCACGCAACCCCTGCAAAAACGCGTTTGTTGCAGGCACCACGCCGCCTTCGCCCTGGACAGGTTCGACGATGACCGCACAGGTCGTGTCATCAATCAGTTGACTGGCAGAATCGAGATCGTTATACACGGCATGGCGGATATCCGGCGGCAGCGGCGCGAAATCCTGTGAATAGGCGGGCTGACCACCGGCGCTGACGGTAAACAGCGTGCGGCCATGGAAGGCATTTTTAAACGCCACAATCCCGCTCTTCTGGCTGCCAAAACGATCGTGGGCATATTTACGCGCCAGTTTTAGTGCCGCTTCGTTGGCTTCTGCGCCGGAGTTACAGAAGAAAATGCGCTCGGCGAAGGTGGCGTCAATCAGCTTTTTCGCCAGACGCAATACCGGCTCGTTGGTGTAGCCATTTCCGGTATGCCAGAATTTGCTCGCCTGGTCGTTTAATGCCTCGCGCAATGCCGGATGGGCGTGACCCAGCGCGTTAACCGCAATGCCTCCCGCGAAATCGATATACTCTTTACCCTGCTGATCCCACAGACGTGAACCTTCACCCCGCACCGGAATAAAAGGGGCCGGAGCGTATACGGGCATCATCCATTCATCAAAATTTTCACGCGTAATTGACAGAGACATAGCGACCTCAACGGTAAATAAAAGGTTATTTATATGTTAATAAATATAGTGTTTGCGGTGTAAATGTAGATTGCAGGGTTCGTGCCAGCCAGCAAAAAAAGTGCATAAACGGAGGGCGAGAACGGAATATCAACAGGTTACAACGTGACGATATTCACTATACGTGCATATAAAGTGAATATGTTTGCGCATCAGGTGACTAAACAGAGGAAAAAACGCAGTTTTATTCAGTCGCCAAATATAATTCTGGAATTGTGATCGTATACGAAATTTTTCGGAAATTATTGCTCCATTCCGACGCGCTTCGCGCCAAAACGGTGCAGTTTTTGCTCCATCGTTAACACCATTAGCAATCATTGTTGGAATCAGGTGACAAGAAGCAGTCAGTCTGCAGAAATTCTGCTACCATCCTTGCACTATTCATCTTGCAAAGTGGCAGTGACTATGAAATTTGTCTCTTTTAATATCAACGGCCTGCGTGCCCGTCCCCATCAACTGGCAGCCATTGTCGAAAAACACCAACCGGATGTTATTGGCTTACAGGAGACAAAAGTCCACGACGATATGTTCCCTCTCGAAGAGGTAGCAAAGCTCGGTTACAACGTCTTTTATCACGGCCAGAAAGGCCATTACGGCGTCGCGTTGTTAACGAAAGAAACGCCAATTGCGGTACGTCGTGGCTTCCCGGGCGATGACGAAGAAGCGCAGCGTCGTATCATCATGGCAGAAATTCCGTCCCCTCTGGGCAGCATCACTGTGATCAACGGCTATTTCCCGCAGGGCGAAAGTCGTGACCATGAAACTAAATTCCCGGCCAAAGCCGCGTTTTATCAGAACCTGCAAAACTATCTTGAGACAGAGCTGAAGCGCGACAATCCGGTATTGATCATGGGCGATATGAATATTAGCCCAACCGATCTCGATATCGGCATTGGCGAAGAGAACCGTAAACGCTGGCTGCGTACCGGAAAATGTTCCTTCCTGCCGGAGGAGCGTGAGTGGATGGAACGCCTGCTGGGCTGGGGCCTGGTGGATACCTACCGTCACGCAAATCCTGAAAAGAATGACCAGTTCTCGTGGTTTGATTACCGCTCAAAAGGCTTTGACGATAACCGTGGCCTGCGTATCGATCTGCTGCTGGCGAGCAACCCATTGGCGGAACGCTGCGAAGAAACCGGCATCGACTATGAAATTCGCAGCATGGAAAAACCGTCCGACCATGCGCCGGTATGGGCTAAATTCAGCGTCTGACCTTCTATGTTTTTTTACTCTCCGGGCCCGGCCTGGAGAGTCTGTTTATTCTGTGCAAAATCAATAAAGCGACGGTAATACATTGTTGCGGCCGGGAATTTATTATATCTTCGCGCGCACTTTTCGCTGACGAAAATGCTCCATTGCACTCGGTTTTACAGGAGAACCCCCATGAAAAAGAAGTTCGCATAAAGCAGAATACCGGCTGCTGATTGTCGCGGTCCTGTTCTGCGTTCTGGCGGGAGTTTTCCATCATTATGGTCTGACCGACCTGATAACCAATTTCCATCATTTGCAAGACGTCATCCGCCAAAGCGGTATGTTCGGCTATACGCTTTATATCCTGCTGTTTATTGTTGCTGCGCTGTGTCTGATCCCCGGCAGCATCCTGGTGATCGTCGGCGGTGTGCTGTTTGGCCCCGTGGCAGGGACGCTTATCTCGTTAGTGGCAGCAACCGTGGCCTCGGCGCTGTCGTTTTTGCTGGCTCGCTGGCTTGGACGGGATCTGCTCTTGAAATACGTTGGGCATACGACAATGTTTCAGGCTATCGAAAAAGGTATTGCCCATAGCGGAGTTGACTTTCTGATCCTCACCCGGCTCGTGCCACTGTTCCCTTATAACATTCAAAATTACGCCTATGGGCTGACGGCTATTCCGTTCTGGTCATTTACCGTGATATCTGCGGCAACCACTTTACCAGGCATTTTTATTTATACGCTGATGTCGCACGAACTGGCCAGCGAAGGAATTAGTTGGGCATTTATCGGTAAGCTCAGCGTGGCGGGGCTGGCGTTATTCGTCCTCGTTCAGGCAGCCAAAGCCTGGGCCCGGTATAAGCATATCGATCCGTCAGCTCCTCACGAGTGCGCAGATAAATGATAAAACGACGCATCCATTACTACCGCGAAGGAGTGATAATCCTGCTGCTGCTCGCGCTGATGGCATGGGCGTGGATACCTGGCGTGAGCGATTTTCTCCACGCCAGCCTGGCGGCATTTGCCACGCTCGATCAGCATGCAATTGAGAATTTTATTCGTTCTTACGGAACTCAGGCGGCGGTCGTTTCATTCTTCCTGATGATCTTGCAGGCCATCGTCGCCCCGCTTCCCGCTTTTGTGATCACCTTTGCCAACGCCTCGCTGTTTGGTGCATTTTGGGGCGGCATATTGTCCTGGTGCAGCGCAATGGCCGGCGCGGCGCTTTGCTTTTTTATTGCCCGCGTTTTAGGCCGTGGCGCGGTGGAGAAACTGACCGGAAAAACGGTGTTGAACAACATGGACGCTTTTTTCGAGCGTTATGGCAAGCACACCATTCTGGTCTGTCGACTGTTACCTTTTGTACCGTTCGATCCGGTAAGCTACGCAGCAGGCCTGACCTCGATTCGGTTTCGCCATTTTTTCATCGCCACCGGCATCGGTCAGTTACCCGCCACTATCGTCTATTCATGGGCTGGTAGCCTGTTAACCGGCGGTACATTTTGGTTTGTAACCGGCCTGTTCATCCTGTTCGCTCTGAGCGTAATAATTTCAGTGGCGAGAAGCCTTTATCTTGAACATCAGCGAAAAAAAACCTGAGACTTCCCCCCATTTTTAGCCATGGAGATACTATGCGTTACTGCTTATTGTGCCTGAGTTTAATGCTCTGTCCGCTGGCGACGTTTGCCCAGGACGACGGCTGGCAACAAATCAAAAATGATGCCCGCGGTCAGACGGTATGGTTCAACGCCTGGGGTGGCGACAATGCAGTTAACCAGTATCTCGATTGGGTTAGCGGCGAGATGAAAACGCACTATGCCATTAACCTGAAAATCGTACGTCTCGCAGATGCCGCCGACGCGGTAAAACGTATCCAGACAGAAGCAGCATCCGGGCGA
Organism: Citrobacter sp. Cf116; assembly: GCF_030336505.1. Taxonomy (NCBI): domain Bacteria; kingdom Pseudomonadati; phylum Pseudomonadota; class Gammaproteobacteria; order Enterobacterales; family Enterobacteriaceae; genus Citrobacter; species Citrobacter sp. Cf116. Next base: position 690,948 of record NZ_JAOWEQ010000037.1, read on the forward strand.
AAAACCGGGGGTTCTGTCGATTTATTGTGGGTTAACGGCGAAAACTTCCGCACCCTGAAAGAAGCCGGGCTTCTGCAAACTCAGTGGGCGCAAACGCTACCTAACTGGCGCTATGTTGATACCCAGAAACCGGTGACCGAAGATTTCTCCGTTCCAACGGAGGGAGCTGAATCACCGTGGGGCGGTGCCCAACTCACCTTTATTGCCCGGCGCGATCTCACCGCGCAGCCGCCGCAATCTCCGCAAGCACTGCTTGAATTTGCGCAGGCACACCCTGGCACGGTGACCTATCCGCGCCCGCCAGACTTTACCGGCACGGCGTTTCTGGAGCAGTTGTTAATATCGCTCACCACCAAACCACAAGCATTGAAAGTTGCGCCAGATGCAGCGACATTCGCCGACGTTACCGCGCCATTGTGGCATTATCTTGATACCTTGCACCCTGTACTTTGGCGTGAAGGCAAAGATTTTCCGCCCACGCCAGCACGAATGGATGTACTGCTCAATAGCGGCACCCTGCATTTGTCATTGACCTTTAACCCTGCCCACGCGCAGCAAAAAGTAGCCAGCGGCGAATTGCCTAAAAGCAGCTACAGTTTTGGTTTCTCACAGGGCATGCTCGGCAACGTGCACTTTGTTGCCATTCCGGCGAATGCCCGCGCCAGCGCCGGAGCAAAAGTCGTGGCAAACTTCCTGCTTTCGCCCGAAGCACAACTGCGTAAAGCCGACTCAATTGTCTGGGGAGATCCTTCGGTGCTTGATCCACAAAAATTACCTGTTGAACAGCGTGATGCGCTGCTGGCACGGATCCCACAAGGACTACCTGCCGTTCTGCCGGAACCGCATGCTGCCTGGGTAAACGCTCTGGAACAAGAATGGCTACGCCGCTACGGTACGCATTAATTTTGCTACTCTGGGCCATCATGGCGGCAGTTTATCTGCCGTTGGTGCCAGCGGCTTTCTCTCTGATAGCGCCAGCCCTTAGCCTACCCCATTGGCTGGCTCTCTTTGCCGACCCTCAACTTCCGCAGGCGTTACTGGCGACACTTGTTTCCACAGGACTGGCTGCCGGCGGCGCGCTAATCATCGCGCTGCTGGCGATCCTCGCTTTATGGCCCGGTGCAGGCTGGGCGCGACTAAGCACCCGTCTTCCGTGGCTGCTGGCGATCCCGCATGTTGCCTTCGCCACCAGCGTGCTGTTGGTTTTTGCCGAAGGCGGTAAAATCTGGCAATGGCTACCGTTCCTCAGCCCACAACCAGACCGTTACGGCATCGGGCTTGGCGTGACGCTGGCGGTGAAAGAGAGCGCTTTTTTGTTATGGATCCTCTCGGCTCTACTGAGTGAAAAACAACTTTCGCAGCAGGTTATCGTGCTGGATTCGCTGGGTTACAGCCGACTGCAATGCCTGAACTGGCTGGTACTGCCCGCTATCGGCCCGGCATTAGGTAAAGCTATGCTGGCGATTGTTGCCTGGTCACTCTCCGTTGTGGATGTGGCAATCGTCCTCGGCCCCGGAAATCCGCCAACACTGGCCGTATTGAGCTGGCAATGGCTCAGTCAGGGCGATGTCGAACAGCAGGCGAAAGGCGCACTCGCCAGCCTGTTGCTGGTGCTGTTACTCCTCATTATCGCGCTGGTGAGTTATCTGTTGTGGCGCGCCTGGCGACGTACTATCCCGGCAGTAAATGGTGAACGCCTGCATTTTTCACCTATAACAATCGCACGCCCGCTGGTACAGATCTTGCCCGTCAACGGTGTGGTATGCGCGCTTGTACTGGCGCTTATCGCCAGCTATTCCTCACTAAACCACGAGGCGCTCAGCAATAGCCTGCAGCTAGGGCTCCTTTCCAGCGTGTTAGCGCTACTGATACTTTTTGTCTGGCTGGAATGGGGTCCACAAACCGGGCACCGCTGGGTCTGGCTACCGCTCATTTTGCCTGCGCTACCACTGGTAACCGGACAATATCTGCTGGCGTTATATGCCGGACAGGATGGACTGATGACGACCATTATCTGGGGCCACCTGCTGTGGGTGATGCCCTGGATGCTATTTGTGCTTAAACCGGCCTGGCAGCGCATTGACTCGCGATTAATTTTGATTGCACAAACGCTGGGCTGGTCGCAGGGGCGGATATTCTGGCTGGTGAAATGCCCGCTGCTGGTGCGCCCGGCATTGATTGCCTTCGCGGTTGGCTTCTCGGTCAGTATCGCCCAGTATATGCCGACGCTGTGGCTAGGTGCCGGACGCTATTCCACGCTGACCACCGAAGCGGTGGCATTAAGCAGCGGCGGTAGCAGCGAGATTCTGGCAACACAAGCGTTGTGGCAGCTTCTTCTACCACTGCTCGTTTTCGCACTCGCAGCCTTTCTCGCCGCGTGGATTGGCCGCTTTCGACAAGGACTCCGCTAATGCTCATTGTGCAAAACGTTTCGTTGTACCAGGGGGCGACTGCGCTGCTGAAGAACGTTACCTTTCAGATTGATAAAAGTGACATTGTCACGATTATGGGTTCTTCCGGCAGCGGAAAGTCTTCGTTGTTTTCGTGGATGGTCGGGGCGTTGTCGCCTCAGTTTCAGGCATCAGGCGAGCTGTGGCTCAACGAACGACGCGTTGACGCGCTACCTACGGCGCAGCGCCAGATTGGCATTCTGTTCCAGGATGCGTTGTTGTTTGACCATTTCAGCGTTGGGCAGAATTTACTGCTGGCCCTACCTGCCAGCCTGCAGGGTTCCGCCAGACGACATGCGGTGGAAAGTGCTCTCGCACGCGCTGACCTGGCCGGTTTTTATTCTCGCGATCCGGCGTCGCTCTCCGGCGGACAACGCTCGCGTGTCGCCCTGCTCCGCGCGCTACTGGCTCAGCCCCAGGCACTGTTACTTGATGAACCCTTTAGTCGGCTGGATGCGTCGCTACGCGACACCTTTCGCCAATGGGTCTTCACCGAGGTGCGTAAGTTGGGGATCCCGGTGGTACAGGTGACCCATGATGCGCAGGACGTTCCGCCAGCAGGCCGCGTACTTCAGATGGAAAACTGGGCGTGAATGTGGCGATATGCTGCGTTAACGCAAGGTTTTTACTTAATCGGCGGCACAGAATGTCGTCCTCTTTTTTTCAACGTCGGGCTATTCGATGAAACGTGTTTCTCAAATGACCGCGCTGGCACTGGCTTTAGGGCTCGCTTGCGCTTCTTCCTGGGCTACTGAAACAGCACAGACGCTCACCCTCGACCAGTTACAGCAAAAGCAAGGCGCGGCGATCGATACCCGTCAGAGCGCTTTTTACAACGGCTGGCCGCAGTCGCTTAATGGTCCTTCAGGACACGAACCTTCCGCACTGAACCTGTCTGCCGCCTGGCTCGACAAGATGAATGATGAACAACTCAGCGCCTGGGTTCAGTCACATCAGTTGAAAACTGATGCGCCAGTAGCGCTGTATGGTAGCGATAACGACATACAGGCTGTCAAAGCCCGCCTGCAAAAAGTTGGCGTTAACCATATCTCCACCCTCAGCGATGCGCTTACGGACCCAGCCCGCCTGCAACGTCTGCCGCACTTCGAACAGCTGGTGTACCCGCAGTGGCTGCACGACCTGCAGCAGGGTAAAAACGTAACCGCTAAACCGGCGGGTGACTGGAAAGTGATTGAGGCCGCCTGGGGCGCGCCGAAGTTGTATCTGCTCAGCCACATCCCTGGTGCGGGCTACATTGATACCAACGAAGTTGAAAGCGAACCGCTGTGGAATAAAGTTTCCGACGCGCAGCTCAAAGCGATGCTGGCGAAACACGGTATCCGCCACGACACCACGGTGATTTTATACGGTCGCGATGTCTATGCCGCCGCTCGCGTGGCGCAAATTATGCTGTATGCAGGCGTGAAAGATGTTCGTCTTCTCGACGGCGGTTGGCAAACCTGGTCCGACTCAGGTTTACCGGTCGAACGCGGCACTCCGCCAACGGTGAAACCAGAACCTGATTTCGGCGTGAAAATCCCTGCCCAGCCGCAGTTGATGCTCGATATGGAACAGGCTCGCGGTCTGCTGCATCGCCAGGATGCGTCTTTGGTGAGCATTCGTTCATGGCCAGAATTTGTCGGTACCACCAGTGGCTATAGCTACATTAAGCCAAAAGGTGAGATTGCAGGTGCACGTTGGGGCCACGCAGGCAGCGACTCCACGCATATGGAAGATTTTCATAACCCGGATGGCACCATGCGCAGCGCGGATGACATCGCCGCCATGTGGAAGCAATGGAATATCCTGCCGAATCAACAGGTCTCTTTCTATTGCGGTACCGGCTGGCGCGCTTCAGAAACGTTTATGTATGCCCGCGCGATGGGCTGGAAAAACGTCTCCGTCTACGACGGCGGCTGGTATGAGTGGAGCAGCAATCCAAAAAATCCGGTTGCCAGCGGTGAACGGGGCCCGGACGCCAGTAAGTAAGATTGTCATTATTGCCGGATAAGCGTATCCGGCAACGCAATACGCTACGCCTGACGCTGGACCGCTTTCAGTGTCAGGTATCCGCTCCAGATCCGGGTAAATGTCGTCATCCAGCACAGCGCGCCAAAGCCCCACGCCATCACGGCAAAATATTCCGGGAACAGACAACCCAACACAAATAGCAAAATCGTCTCAGTACCTTCGGTCAGTCCCCCCAGATAATAAAACGATTTATGCGCGTAGCCCGGGTTATCAATTTGATGTTTCGCCGCCAGCGCGGCAAAGGCCAGAAAGCTGCTGCCGGTTCCCATAAAGGCGAACAGCAGCCAGCCGCCAGCCAGCGAGTTAGCCGCCGGATCGGCGAGCATAAAACCGAATGGCACTAAGGCGTAAAACAGAAAATCGAGCGTGATATCAAGAAATCCGCCTGCGTCGGTTAGCCCTCTGCGCCGCGCCAGAGCCCCATCCAGCCCATCAAAAAACCGATTGAGCACAATGACCGCCAGCGCTGCCAGATACCAGCCTAACGCCAGAAATGGCAAGGCCAACACGCCAATGGCAAAACCGACCAGCGTAAGCCCGTCCGGGGTAATCGCCGGTTTATCAATAATGCTTACGCAGCGATGCAAAAGCGGTTTTAATCGCGGATGAATATGACGATCAAGCATGTGGGCGTCCTTTAAAGCTGTCGCACAGCCCCTGGAAAGGAATATCGAGAGCAGCATTAAAACGCGCAGAGAGATTTTGAAACGCAATCAGCGCGGTCATTTCCGTAATGACATCATCGGTAAAATGCTGCTTCATCTGCGCTTTCAGCGCATCATCAACCTGTGGAGGCGTTGCGGTCACCGCATCGGCATAGGCCAGAGCTACTCGCTCTTCTGCGCTAAATAGCGCCGATTCTTGCCAGTTGGCAACCTGTAAGACTTTATCCAGCGCGCCACAGCGTTCAGCCAACCGTAAACTGTTGGCATCAACGCAGAAAGCGCAGTGGCACACCTGAGAAACGCGGGTCATCAACAGCGCGCGCATCACCGGCGTTAAACGCGCCTTTTTACGCTCCAGAAACCCGACAAACAGCGCCACCAGCCAGAACAGAAACGGCGTCCGCCCCCACCAGCGCGTGGGATGCAGCACATCGCCATAATGTTTTTTCTGCGTAGCAACGAGCGGTTTTAGACTGGAAGGGATACGCGTTAACGGCTTTACCCACGACTGAGGTTCGTTCAACGGTGGCTCCTGAATACTTTAGATAAAACAAAGATAACGATAGTATGTCATTTTCTGCTGTTAGATCTTGATGAATATAATGAAAACCCTCGACGTGGTCGCCGCTATCATTGAACGTGATGGCAAAATTTTACTGGCTCAGCGTCCGCTACATGCGGATCAGTCAGGCATGTGGGAGTTTGCCGGCGGTAAGGTTGAATCGGGCGAAAGTCAGCCCGAGGCGCTGTTCCGTGAACTGCGTGAAGAGTTGGGCATTGAGGCAGTCGTGGGGCGCTACATTGCCAGCCATCAACGCGAGGTTTCGGGCCGACTGATTCACTTACATGCCTGGCATGTACCGTCATATCAGGGGGAACTGAAGGCGTATGAACATCAGGATATCGTCTGGTGTTCACCCGAAGAGGCGCTGCGTTATCCGCTGGCGCCTGCCGATATCCCACTACTGGAAGCGTTTATTCTTTTACGCGACGCCAGACAAGCGGATTTGTGCTGATCGTTTTCTCATCGCGTTGGCACTGAAGCAAGACGCCGTCAGCTTTAATCACTGCCCCTTCTGAATAGTTTTGATCCTGATAAATACAGCACTGGCTACAGGGCTGCGCCCGCTGACCGCTGGAACTGAACACTTCCGGCGGTACGTTAACCTGCACATCCGGGCGATAAGGCTGATTTGCCAGCGTCGCGCTGGACACCAGGGCCAACACGCCTGCCACGATTAAACGGCGCATACTCTTTCCTTTTTAACTGACAATTATGCTCAGTATAACGGTATAAATCGGCAGAAACTTTAGCCTCTTCGATCATCGTTTTTGGTTATGACCCACGACGCAATATTAATTTACTTAGCGGGGTTAATTTTTTCTTGCGTCGCGTCACAGTGCTGATGGTATAGTCAAAAACTGCACAACACTTAACACAAAAATCAAAAATATAACCATATCAATACATAAGAGGTTCTTATATCTATGGATCAGACATGTTCTCTGGAGTCATTCCTTAACCATGTGCAAAAGCGCGACCCGAATCAAACCGAGTTCGCGCAAGCCGTTCGTGAGGTAATGACCACGCTGTGGCCTTTCCTTGAGCAAAACCCGCGTTATCGCCAGATGTCATTGCTGGAACGTCTGGTTGAACCGGAGCGCGTGATCCAGTTCCGCGTAGTCTGGCTGGACGATCGCAATCAGGTGCAGGTCAACCGCGCATGGCGCGTGCAGTTTAGCTCAGCCATTGGCCCATACAAAGGCGGTATGCGTTTCCACCCTTCCGTGAACCTGTCGATCCTGAAATTCCTTGGCTTCGAACAGACGTTTAAAAATGCCCTCACCACCCTGCCAATGGGCGGGGGTAAAGGCGGGAGCGATTTCGATCCGAAAGGGAAAAGCGAAGGCGAAATCATGCGTTTCTGCCAGGCGCTGATGACCGAACTGTTCCGCCATTTAGGTCCCGATACCGACGTTCCGGCGGGCGATATCGGTGTGGGTGGCCGTGAAGTCGGCTTTATGGCCGGGATGATGAAAAAACTCTCCAACAACAGCGCCTGCGTCTTTACCGGTAAAGGTCTCTCTTTCGGCGGCAGTCTGATCCGCCCGGAAGCCACCGGCTACGGTCTGGTGTATTTCACCGAAGCGATGCTCAAACGCCATGGTCTGGGCTTTGAAGGCATGCGCGTAGCGGTTTCTGGCTCCGGTAACGTGGCGCAATTCGCCATTGAGAAAGCCATGGAGTTTGGCGCGCGGGTGGTTACCGCCTCCGATTCCAGCGGTACCGTAGTCGACGAAAGCGGATTTACCAAAGAAAAACTGGCGCGCCTGTGCGCAATCAAAGACAGCCGCGACGGTCGTGTAGCAGATTACGCCCGTGAATTTGGCCTGACCTATCTGGAAGGCAAACTGCCGTGGTCGGTTCCGGTCGATATCGCCCTGCCGTGTGCCACGCAGAACGAGCTGGATGTCGATGCAGCACGCGTATTGATCGCCAACGGCGTAAAAGCTGTCGCCGAAGGGGCAAACATGCCGACCACTATCGAGGCCACCGATCTGTTCCTCGAGGCAGGTGTACTGTTCGCACCGGGTAAAGCCGCCAACGCCGGTGGTGTAGCGACATCCGGTCTGGAAATGGCGCAAAACGCCGCTCGTCTGGGCTGGAAAGCGGAGAAAGTGGATGCGCGCCTGCACCACATCATGCTGGATATTCACCATGCCTGCGTTGAATACGGCGGCGAAAGCAAGCAGACCAACTACGTACGTGGCGCCAACATCGCAGGCTTCGTAAAGGTTGCCGACGCGATGTTGGGTCAGGGTGTGATTTAATATTGTCTCTGCAGGCCCGTAGGCCGGATAAGGCACGGGTGCCGCATCCGGCTATGCCTGATGCGCTATGCTTATCAGGCCTACAAACTTACAGACCCGCCTCTTCAGATGGCGGGCTTTTTTTCGCCGGACGTTTACGCGGCGCACCCTTTTTCTTATCGCCACCACTGCCGCCAGGTGCAGCAATTCCACGAAAGCGTCGTACCGGTGTGCTGCGCGCCTGATCGATAAGCTGATACAGCGTCCCCACCAGCGGCTGCATGAAATCCTGATAGCGACATTGCTTTTCGCTGATTTGGGTCAGGATAGATTCCCAGTGCGCGGTCATGTCCGGACGCGTCGCCATTTCTGGCAACGAGTGGAACAGCGCTTTTCCCGCGTCGGTAGAATGGATATACCGTCCTTTTTTCACCAGGAACCCGCGCTTAAACAGCAGTTCGATAATACCGGCGCGCGTCGCTTCCGTACCTAAACCATCCGTTGCGCGCAGGATCTTTTTCAGATCTTTATCCTGCACGAATCGCGCAATCCCGGTCATCGCTGACAGCAGCGTGGCATCGGTAAAGTGACGTGGTGGTTGAGTCTGACGTTCAACCACTTCGCCTTTTTCGCACAGCAGTTCGTCATCTTTTGCCACCACCGGCAGCGGCGTCCCGTCATTATCTTCGTCGCGCTCTTTATTGCCAAGCAGCGTGCGCCATCCGGCTTCCGCCAGAAAACGCGCTTTAGCGACAAACTTGCCTTTGGCAATATCCAGCTCAATAATGCACTTCCTGAATACCGCATCTGCGCAAAATTGCATCAGATACTGACGGGCAATCAGGTTGTAAATTTTCGCTTCGTTGTCATTCAGATTGATGGACGAACTGCGCGCGGTAGGAATGATGGCATGGTGCGCATCCACTTTTTTGTCGTCCCAACAGCGATTTCGCGTATCGGGATTGACCGCCGGTTGCGGGAGCAGATCCGGTGCATGGACGCTAATCGCGTTCAGTACCGCATGACGTCCGGCAAAGTGCTCTTCCGGCAGATAACGGCTATCCGAACGCGGATAGGTAATCAACTTATGGGTTTCATACAACTTCTGGCAGATATCCAGAACGTTTTGCGCACTTAAACCGAAGCGCTTCGCCGCTTCAATCTGCAACGCCGACAGCGAGAACGGTAACGGCGCAGATTCTGATTCCCGTTTATCGTTATAGCTGGTGACTATCGCCGGTTGACCGTTAATTCGGTTCACCACGTGTTCAGCCAGCGTGCGATTCAGCAAGCGCCCTTCTTCATCCTGATACGGCTCACACGCTTCACTCGGCTGCCAGATAGCGGTAAACCGCTCATCGGCGGGCGTTACGATATGCGCTTTCACTTCAAAGAAGTCTTTGGCGACGAAGTTCTCAATCTCTTCATCACGACGCACAACCAGCCCGAGCACCGGCGTTTGTACGCGCCCGACCGAAAGTACGCCCTGATAGCCCGCGTTACGTCCGAGAATGGTGTAAGCGCGCGTCATATTGATACCGTACAACCAGTCCGCACGCGCTCGCGCCAGTGCCGACACGCACAGCGGAATAAACTCACTGTTGGCGCGCAGCCGCTCAATAGCCCGCTCAACGGCCTGCGGGTTGAGGTCGTTAATCAGGCAACGCTGCACCTTCTGGCGCTTTTCAGGCGCCAGTTGCAGGTAATCCAGCACTTCATCCACCAGCAACTGCCCTTCACGATCGGGGTCACCGGCGTGAATAACTTCGCTGGCCTCATGCAAAAAGCGCTTAATGACGTTGAGCTGTTTGGTCACCGAGGGGCGCGGTTGCAGTTGCCACTTTTCCGGGACAATCGGCAGATCGACCAGACTCCAGCGAGCATAACGACTGTCGTAGGCATCCGGCTGCGCCTGTTCAAGCAGGTGACCAATACACCAGGTCACCACTTGTCCATTTCCGCATTCGATAAAACCATCGCCTTTGCGATGCGGCTTTGGCAGCACATCGGCGATAGCACGCGCCAGACTTGGTTTTTCGGCAATAAACAACCGCATCGAGTTAACGAATCTCAACCATGGCGCGACCGCCACGAGCTTCCACTAACTCACCAATGGCGGTGAGATCGATACCGAACTGCGCCGCTGCCGCTTTCACTTCGGCTTCAGCTTCCGGCGTTACCGCCAGCAGTAGGCCACCGGAAGTTTGCGGATCACACAACAGATCGCGTACCGATTGCGGCATTTCACCCATCAGGTGTCCGTAGCTGGCAAAGTTACGTTGGGTACCGCCGGGTACCGCACCTTGCGCGATGTATTCTTCAACGCCAGGCAGCTTAGGAATATCCTGGTAGATAATTTGCGCCTGAACGCCTGCGCCCTGACACATTTCACTCAGATGCCCCAGCAGACCAAAACCGGTAACGTCGGTCATGGCTTTCACGCCGTCGATATCGGCGAATGCCGCACCGGCAATGTTCATCCGACACATCACTTCTGTCGCCAGTCCTTTGTGTTCTTCCTTCAGTAGTGATTTTTTCTCTGCTGTCGTCAGAACGCCAATCCCCAGAGGCTTGGTCAGGAATAACTTACACCCTGCCTCTGCGGTGCTGTTTTTCTTCACGCGTTCGGTCGGCACAACGCCAGTTACCGCAAGGCCAAAGATAGGCTCTGGGGCATCGATAGAGTGGCCGCCCGCCAGCGCAATACCCGCCTGACGGCAGGCAAAACGTCCGCCTTCGGTGACTTCGCGGGCGATTTCCGGCGCCAGCTTATCCAGCGGCCAGCCCAGAATAGCAATTGCCATAATCGGTTTGCCGCCCATGGCGAAAATATCGCTGATGGCGTTAGTGGCGGCGATGCGGCCAAAATCAAACGGATTATCGACAATCGGCATAAAGAAATCGGTGGTGCTGATAACACTGGTGCCGTTTCCCAAATCGTATACGGCCGCGTCGTCGCGAGTTTCATTACCCACCAGTAAGTTCGGATCAACAAACTTCGCCTGCTCGCTGTGCAGGATGGTTTCCAGCACTTTTGGGGAAATTTTACAACCGCAACCGGCTCCGTGGCTGTATTGCGTTAAACGAATAGCTTGCTCGCTCATGGACATCTCCTGTCATTGCAATCCGGATATGGTAGCGCTCATTCCATGATGTGGTAAGAGTGACTGTCTGAATTCGAGTGTCTTTGCTCAGAATCCAGACAGTTTTGCCGTTGATATCAGAAATAACGGACGAATGCGCTCGGATCGGCAAGGTTGATCGTCGTGGATGCTTTTAGCTGCGGTGTACCCAGATAGAGGAAACCGACGATTTTATCTTGCGGGCGACAGTCGAATGCTTCACGAACGACCGCACTTTCGGTTAATGCACCACTGCGCCAGATACCGCCAAAGCCCTGGGCAATTGCGGCCATCTGCATAGCCATCACCGCACAACCGGCAGACATTTCTTGTTCCCACAGAGGAACCTTGTCGTTTTCTTCACATTTCGCCACCACGGTAATAATCAGCGGCGCGCGAAACGGTGCGTTGCGCGCTTTTTCCTGAGCTTTCTCATCGCTACCTGCGGCAATCGCGCCTTTCTCAAGTACGGTGCTAAAGCGTTCACGCCCTTCACCCTCAATGACATAGAATTGCCACGGTTGCAGCGTTTTGTGGTCCGGTGCGCGCATTCCCGCCCGCAGAATGTTTTGCAGTTGCTCTCCGGCCGGGGCCGGCTCGACAAGACGAGAAGCGCTACGACGGGTGATAAGTAATTCGAGTGCATCCATTTGCTTAACTCCAACAATGAGATTTGTTCACAAAATTAACACGTGAGCGGATTTTGTTACAGCACAGGCGGTGATTCCTGCTGACAAGTGCCTGTCTGGTCATTACGATAGCCTCATCTTATCGCCTTTCTCCGGGATTTCGGGATGGCGTGTTGTTAATCGGTAGGGAGAATACATGCGAACCCTGTGGCGATTTATTGCCGGATTTTTTAAATGGACGTGGCGATTACTTAATTTCGTCCGTGAATTTGTGCTTAACCTGTTCTTCATCTTCTTGGTGCTGGTGGGCGTGGGTATCTGGATGCAGGTCAGCAGCAATACCAGTGAACACGCTGAGCGAGGCGCACTGCTGCTGGATATCTCGGGGGTGATTGTCGATAAGCCGTCGAGCACCAGTCGCTTAAGCGTTATTGGTCGTCAGCTGTTTGGTGCCAGTTCCGATCGCCTGCAGGAAAACTCCCTGTTCGATATCGTGAATACTATTCGCCAGGCAAAAGATGATCGCAACATCACCGGCATTGTGATGGATCTGAAAAATTTTGCCGGGGCCGACCAGCCTTCCATGCAGTATATCGGTAAAGCGCTGCGGGAATTCCGCGACAGCGGCAAACCGGTCTTTGCCGTAGGCGATAACTTCAGCCAGGGGCAGTACTACCTCGCCAGTTTCGCCAATAAAATTTATCTTTCTCCACAGGGTTCCGTTGATCTGCACGGCTTTGCCACCAACGGTTTGTACTACAAGTCCCTGCTCGACAAGCTGAAAGTTTCCACGCACGTGTTCCGTGTCGGGACTTATAAGTCTGCCGTAGAACCGTTTATCCGTGATGATATGTCTCCTGCCGCGCGTGAAGCCGACAGCCGCTGGATCGGCGAGCTGTGGCAGAACTATCTCGATACGGTTGCTGCCAATCGCCAGATCCCTGCTCAGCAGGTGTTCCCGGGCGCACAGGCCATGCTGGACGGTTTGACAAAAGTCGATGGTGATACCGCGAAATATGCGCTCGACAACAAACTGGTGGATGCACTGGCCTCCAGCGCCGAAGTCGAAAAAATGCTGACCAAACAGTTTGGCTGGAGCAAAGCGGATAAAAATTATCGCGCTGTCAGCTATTACGATTACTCACTGAAAACGCCAGCGGATACTGGAGACAGCATTGGCGTTATCTTCGCCAATGGCGCGATTATGGACGGTGAAGAAACCCCTGGGAATGTGGGCGGTGACACGACTGCCGCGCAGATCCGCGAAGCCCGTCTTGATCCGAAAGTGAAAGCCATTGTTCTGCGCGTGAACAGCCCTGGCGGCAGCGTCAGTGCCTCCGAAGTCATTCGTGCTGAGCTGGCTGCGGCAAAAACGGCGGGTAAACCGGTTGTGGTGTCCATGGGCGGCATGGCGGCATCCGGTGGGTACTGGATCTCCACCCCAGCAAGCTACATTGTGGCGAACCCCAGCACGCTGACCGGTTCAATCGGCATCTTTGGCGTGATCAACACCGTGGAAAACAGTCTGGATTCCATTGGCGTACACACCGACGGCGTGGCGACATCCCCACTGGCGGATATCTCCATCACCAAAGCGTTACCACCAGAAGTGCAGCAAATGATGCAACTGAGCATCGAGAACGGCTATAAGCGCTTTATCACACTGGTCGCAGATGCGCGTAAGACAACGCCTGAGCAGATTGACAAAATCGCGCAGGGCCACGTCTGGACCGGCCAGGATGCGAAAGCCAACGGTCTGGTAGACAGTCTGGGTGATTTTGATGACGCCGTGGCGAAAGCGGCTGAGCTGGCCAAACTGAAACAATGGCACATTGAGTATTATCAGGACGAACCGACATTCGTTGATATGGTGATGGACAGCATGTCAGGCTCCGTTCGTGCCATGCTGCCTGACGTCATTCAGGCTATGCTCCCACCACCGCTGGCCTCTGCGGCCAGTGCAGTAAAAGCCGAAAGCGATAAGCTGGCCGCATTCAACGATCCGCAAAACCGCTATGCGTTTTGCCTGACCTGCGCCAACGTTCGCTAACTATTGACCCCTCTTCGGGATGAAGAGGGGTTTTCTTTGAGACAGAAGAAAAGTCATGCAGAAAAAATCAATTTACGTTGCCTATACCGGCGGTACCATTGGTATGCAGCGCTCAGAACAGGGTTATATTCCCGTTTCCGGTCATCTGCAGCGCCAGCTGGCATTGATGCCTGAATTCCACCGTCCGGAGATGCCAGACTTCACCATCCACGAATACGCCCCGCTGATGGATTCCTCCGATATGACGCCGGAAGACTGGCAGCATATTGCGGAAGACATTAAAGCGCACTACGACGATTACGATGGTTTTGTCATTCTGCACGGCACTGACACCATGGCGTTTACGGCTTCGGCGCTCTCTTTTATGCTGGAGAATCTGGGCAAGCCGGTCATTGTGACAGGGTCACAAATCCCATTGGCAGAGCTACGTTCTGACGGACAAATCAATTTGCTGAATGCGTTGTACGTTGCAGCAAATTACCCGATCAATGAAGTTACCCTGTTTTTCAACAATCGATTGTTTCGCGGCAATCGGACCACTAAAGCGCATGCTGATGGTTTTGACGCGTTTGCCTCACCCAACCTTGCACCACTGCTGGAAGCCGGGATCCACATTCGTCGGCTGGGAACTCCGCCCGCACCTCACGGTACAGGTGAGTTGATTGTGCATCCTATCACTCCGCAACCGATTGGCGTGGTCACCATTTATCCTGGGATCTCCGCTGATGTAGTACGCAACTTCCTGCGCCAACCTGTAAAAGCATTAATTTTGCGCTCCTACGGCGTGGGGAATGCGCCGCAGAATAAAGAGTTCCTGAAAGAACTTGAAGATGCGAGTTCGCGTGGCATTGTGGTGGTGAACCTTACGCAGTGTATGTCCGGCAAGGTGAACATGGGGGGCTACGCGACAGGCAATGCGCTAGCGCATGCTGGCGTGATTGGCGGCGCGGATATGACCGTCGAAGCCACACTCACCAAACTGCACTATTTGCTGAGTCAGGGACTGGATACGCAGACGATCCGTGAAGCGATGACGCAAAATCTGCGTGGTGAGCTCACGCCTGACGATTAAAGGAGTCTATGCCCATGGCCCGAGCCTTACTGTTGGTCGATTTACAAAATGACTTTTGTGCCGGTGGTGCCCTCGCGGTCCCACAAGGTGACAGCACAATCGATATTGCCAACCGTCTGATTGACTGGTGTGCCTTACGCGGCGACATGGTCGTTGCCAGTCTGGACTGGCACCCGGCTAATCACGGCAGTTTTGCCAGCCAGCATCAGGTCGAGCCCTACAGCCAGGGACAACTCGATGGACTGGCGCAGACATTCTGGCCCGATCATTGCGTACAAAACAGCGCAGGTGCAGCCCTGCATCCGCTGCTGAACCAGCGTGCGATAACTCAAACGTTCACTAAAGGTGAGAACCCGCTGGTCGACAGCTATAGTGCGTTTTTTGATAACGGTCGTCGTCAGGCTACCGCGCTGAATGCATGGCTACTCGAACGCCGCATTGCCGAGCTCATCATCATGGGTCTGGCAACCGACTATTGCGTTAAATTCACCGTACTGGATGCGCTCGATCTTGGCTACACCGTCAGCGTTATTACCGACGGCTGCCGTGGGGTTAATATTCAACCCCAAGACAGTGCAAACGCCTTTATAGAAATGGCGGCGGCGGGTGCAACGCTGTATACGTTGGACGACTGGCTGGAAACCCAACCGTAAGCGATGCCGACAGGGTCACTCCTGTCGGCGCGTTATCTCAGGCCAGCGCTGAAATCTCTTCCAGCGATACTTTGCGTGTTTCGATGCCAAAACAAAAAAGAATCAGCGCGCATAGAACCAACATTACTCCTAACACGATAAAGACCGTAATGGATCCATAGCGGGTCAACATAATAGCGACGCCATAGGGCGTAAACACAGCGACAATCCTTCCCACCGCATTAACAAAACCTGATCCTCTCAATCTTAGGTGCGTGGGCCATAGTTCTGGGACATAAACTGCAGAGGCAAAGCAGACATACATATACAGAAAAAAAATCATCACCAGCCCGTAGCTCAGAATGGCCCACTCTTCAGTTTGAAGTGAATAGAAATACCCGAGCAATGCGATAATAATCAACAAGAATGAGCCAAACAATCGCCGTGGAAAGCGATCGATAATTAACGCGGCAATAAATATCCCAACTGGCGCGCCAATCATAATTATCGCGGTCATAAATATGGATTTCGTTACATCGATTCCCGAATTAACAAATATAGTCGGGATCCATACCGTAATGGTGTAGAGCGAAATATTCATTGCGATAAGCACCGTGATCGCCACCAGTGTACAGCGCAACATTGGCCCCTTAAACAATAGCCAAAATGAACCACTTGCCGTGCTTAAATCCGCCGACGGGCATTCGTTCCGGCAGGATGGTAAAGTGATGTTTTTTTCTAGCTCAATTTGCGATTCAACCTGCATAAGATGTTTTTCAGCTTCGCTTCTCTTCCCTTTACCAGCCAGCCAACGTGGGGATTCAATATAGTATTTTCCTGACAGATACCAGGCCAACAGCATTGCCATGCCACCGAGCAGAAACATCACCCGCCAGCTTAAAAGTGCAATGATCACGACGCCAATTGCCGCAGATAGCATTGGTGCCCAGTTGCCGACAAATGACAGACGGGCAGACCATTTCCCACGTACCGCGGGTGGAATGAATTCTGTAAATGAGGCATAGCCCACCATAATTAGCGCCCCCATTCCAATCCCCATCAGACAGCGGAAGAAGATAAGCCAGTACATGTTGGGCACAAACGTTGCAGCGCAGGCTGAGGCCCCGACGATTAACAAATTGATACGGAACGCTTTGCGTCGACCGAGATAATCACCAATAAAGCCGCCGGCTAGTGAACCGATAAAGTAGCCGAACATCAGCGCTGAGGTAAACGCGGCATTTAGATAATTGTTTGACCAGCCAGTGTTGACTAATTTTGCTAATACCACATTCCCGGAATAGCTGAGAAAACCGGTTGTTAACAAACTAAAACTAATAATGCCGAAAATACGAAAATGAAATCGAGATAAAGGTAAGCGATCTAATCTTGCGCCGATAGGGTCACATTGTTCCATCTGGATGCCTCAAATTCAGCTAAATAGAAAGTATGGCGATCGCGGCAGAAGCAATTTTGCCGCGCCATCCATCATCATTAGATTCTTATGGCATTTCCCAGGTGCAAACTAGAATAATATCGACACAACCCTCGCTATAGTTAATAAACGAGTTGAATATTATTCTCTTTGCAAAATGCAATCCACTCTGCACCCGGTGCCTTATTGGTTATTAGGTAATTAATATGGCTAAAGTCCACTAGCTGAACGAAAGCTTTACGATCAAACTTTGAGTGATCAACTAACAAGGCCACCTCAGTCGCCTGGCGGATCATGGTTTTTTTGATTTCCGCTTCCGCTTCATTAGAATCAAGCGCCCCACTCTGCATATCCAAACCTTTGCAGCTCATCACCATGATATCAACATGATAGCGGCTGATAATCTCCTTGGTGATTCTTCCCTGCAGCGACAGCGTATTCTTATTCAGCTCACCGCCAGTAGAAACCACGTTAATTTCTGACTGCGCCAGCTCATGAAATGCTTCAGCCGAATTGGTAAGCAACGTCAGATCGTTTCTTTCCTTCAACAGCTTTAATAATTCCATCGCGGTACTGCTGGAGTCGGCAGCCATTGTGGTCTTATTTTTAATAAACGGTAATGCATTACGTGCAATGATCTGCTTTTCTTCGAAGAAAGATTTTGCACGCTTATAAAAATGAATATTGTCGGACAACGCGGTGGTATTGAGCACTGCACCACCATATGTTCGGGTCAAAAAACCTTCATCTTCCAGTTTTTCAAGATCGCGGCGAATCGTTTCCTCAGTCACCTGAAAGATTGAACTTAAATTAGATACCACCACTTTCTTATCGTTAGCCACCATTTGCTTAATGGCCTGAATCCTGTCTTTTGCCGCCACGATGATACCTCTGTTTCCTGCAAAGTAATAATAAGACCCTAGTATCTCACAGGCTATATTTATTTTCAAAAGAACATGTCTGAATCACAGATTTTAATACTCTTTTACACAGAAACAGAGGTCAATCCTATCTGAATTAATTTATATCCAACGCTTCCGCCATTCGCCTCATCAATAATGAATCATCATCTGTCAGGGGAATGGTTAACGCCTCGACATTCTCGCGAACCTGTTCAGGTGCGGTTGCGCCACTCAGTAAGGTGATCAAATCGCTTTGCTTTAAAATCCACGCCAGAGCTAGTGCGGGGATTGTGCAGCGGTATTTTTCACACAGCGGCTGCCACTGCCCTAGCATATCAATCACCCGCAGCATATTTTCCCGCTGAAACCAGACCTTGTTAGCCCGCGCGCCGCCAGGAACATAATCTCGGGCGATAGTACCGGTCAACAACCCCTGCTCAAGCGGTGAATAGACCTGCACGATGATGCCATTCTGCTGGCATAGCGGCAGCAGTTCAGCTTCCAGCGCCCGGTCAAGAATGCTGTACTTAGCCTGGATAATATCCAGCTCACCGTGTTTGAGATACTCCCTGATATGCCCGGCATTGACGTTCGCCGCACCAATCGAACGGATTTTCCCCTCTTTTTTCAGTGCGTTCAGCGTGTCTACGGTTTCCGCAATCGGCGTAAAACAGGGTTCGACCGACTGCCAGTGGGTCATATAGATATCAATACTGTCGATGCCCAATCTTTGCAGGCTGGCATCAACCTCTTCGCGAATAGACTCAGGCGTAAGGTTTTTATACAGCTGGCGATCGCCCACTTTGTTAAACAGGCTGCCTGTTCGCTCCCAGACGATGCCGCATTTGGTTTCAACCACTACCTCGCTGCGCGGCAGCTTTTTCAGCGCCTGACCGACAATCACTTCACTGTTGCCAAAGTTGTAGCCTGGCGCGGTATCAATCAGATTGATACCGCAGCGATACGCCTCAACAATGGTATCGATACAAATCTGCAGATCGAGATCACCATTCCATGCCGGACCACCGCCAATAGCCCATGTGCCTAATCCCATGCGGGAAAGCGTAATATCCGTACTTCCTAAAGGAATCATTTTCATCTGCCGCTATTACCCTTCGTATTCGTCAAGAAGTTGTTCAACCAGCTTTCTGTTCTTCACACCCGTCGTGGCACCCACGCTCAGTACCGATATTGCCGCCGTTGCATTAGCAAACAGCGCGCAGTCACGAAGCGGTTTGCCTTCTAGCAGCGCGGAGATAAATCCTGAAGCAAAGTTATCCCCCGCGCCGATGGTGTCGATGGCGGTAATTCCTGACACCGCCGGGACCTCCATTTTCATGTCAACACGCTTGATAAAACAGCCTCTCTTGCCGGTCTTAATCACGACGGTTTTCACGCCACAGTTCAGAAAACTGTCGGCAATCTCATCCAGCGTCTCTTTCCCAGTGAGCAGTTTTGCCTCTTCAAAATTGGGAAACAGATAATCCACGTAGCTCAGCGCTTCACGGATATCGTCCAGCGTTTCATTCAGTCGCGGTTTAATCATATCCGCGCAGATAATGAGCTTATGCGCTTTCGCCTGCGTGAAAATTGCCGTCAGTGCATCGCCATCCAACAACGGGCTATTAAAAATACTCGCCAGCGACAGCAGCTTTGCTTGAGAGAAACGGTCAAAATCAACATCGTTTATATTCAGTTTCCATAAGCTGCCGTTACGGTTAGTCACAAAGGTGCGTTCACCATCAGCGGTGACTAAACCCACGTTAATGGAAGTATCAATATCAGCATCCTGCTTCAGGCTTATAATATCAATATTCTCCTGACGGCAGTGGTCGACAATAAAATGCCCCGCAGCATCGTCACCTACCCGGCCAATTAACGCCGTGCGATGGCCGAGGCGAGAAATAATCGTCGCCTCATTAATAGCGTCACCTCCCGTGGTCATAGCTATTCGTTCTAATGGATAAGATTCAACATCAAAGATATTTTTACTCACTGGTTGCAAGGGAATATCAACAATTGCCGCCCCTATACAAATAACCTCGATATTATCCATATTGTCATTCCGCTTTACCGTCTGAACCAAACAATTTGATTTTCTCCAGCGCGCGCTCTTTTACGGCTTTACGTACTTCACGTTCAACGTGCAGGAACGGCTGGTCCTGGTTCTCCTGCACCGCCACCATTGCGGCCTGGCACAGTTCGGTGTGAATATTGATTTTCGAAATGCCTAATGAAATGGCTTTTTTGATATCCGCGTCGCTAATGCCGGACGCGCCGTGCAGCACCAGCGGAACGGATACCGCCTGACGCACTCGTTTAACCACGTCAAAGTTCAGTTTCGGTTCGGAGGTGTAGACGCCGTGCTGGTTACCAATCGCTACCGCCAGCGAGTCACAGCCGGTACGCTCGACAAACTCAGCCGCCTGGCTTGGGTCAGTGTAGTGATAACCCGCCAGCGCCTCTTCGTAGACCGTTTCATTACCCACATGGCCCAGCTCTGCTTCGATGGGAATACCCAGCGGGTGGAAGAAATCGACCGCCTCTTTGGTCAGGCGAATATTCTCCTCGAAATCAAAAGCGGAAGCATCACGCATCAGTGAATTCATGCCGTGGGCCCATGCGTTATGGATTATCTCCATGCTGCGTCCGTGATCCCAGTGGGTAATAACCGGCACCGAGGCTTTTTTCGCCATAGAAACCATCATATGCGAAAAATCTTCAAACGAGGTATTACCCACAAAGCCGGTACCGAAGGAGATAATTACCGGCGATTTAGATTCTTCCGCCGCATCAATCACTCCCATTAACATTTCCGCATTCCACACGTTAAAGTGGGCAATTGCATAATGTTTATTTTGAGCATCATTTTCCCAATATTTAATATCTGCCAGCATGGTTATTTCTCCCATTTCAATAGATTAATAATTTACTTTAATAACGCCTTTGATAATTTCACATTTGTTATTAACGGATTCATCAAACGCGCGCTGAACATCTTCATAATCGTAAATATGCGTCACCATCGACTTCACATCAAAACGCCCTGAGGAGATGGCTTCAATCGTGACCGGGTAGCGGTTGGCATAACGGAAAACGGTCTGAATAGACACTTCACGGTTAATTTTGAGGAAATTAATCGCTGAATCACCAGGTACAGTACCCACGATCATGATTTTCCCGCCGCGCATTACCAGATATGGAGCCTGCTTAACAGTGATCGCTGAACCTGCGGTTTCAAAAACAATATCGGCCCCCATATCTCCGGAGAACTGCTGGCAGCGGACAACGGTGTCCTCTTTCGCCCCGTTGATCACGGTCGTCGCGCCAAGTTGCTCGGCCATGGTCAGACGCTTTTCCAGGACATCAACCACCGCAATGTCGGTAGCACCCAAACATTTACAGGCTTGCAGGGTCATTAAACCAATACAGCCCGCCCCCAGAATGACGATTTTCTTGCCCGGTTTAACGTCCGCCAGCATTGCGGCATGCATCCCTACCGCCGCGGGCTCTACCAGCGCGCCTTCCATGGTGTCCATATTATCGGGCAACTTGTAAGTGAAGCTCTCCGGATGGCACAGATAGTGGGTTAGCGCGCCGCGATAATTAGGCTGCGTGGCCATAAAGTCAACATCAGGGCAGATGTTGTATTTCCCTTCCAGGCAGTAGCGGCAGTGACCGCACGGCACGCCCGGTTCGATATTCACCCGGTCGCCGGGTTTAAATTTAGTCACACGGTTCCCTACTGCCACCACCGTACCGGCGCATTCATGCCCCAGACCAATTTCCTGATTGGGATCTTTCGGCGGAATAAAAGGACCCGATTCAAAACCATGAACATCTGACCCACAAATTCCAACGTATTCCACTTTAATCAGCACTTCGTGCTCTTTTGGCACCGGGATATCGGCGGCAATAATTTTCATCGTGCCCGGCGTTTTTAATATCGCTTTTGAATTTTTCATTTTATTTCCCATCAATATTATTTGCTGGTAACTGCATCAATACCGAGACTTTCGACAGCGACGCCTTTGGTTTCAATTCCGATGGTAGCAATGGCGACAGCGACAATAATGGAGACCGCACCCAGCAGTACAAATACACCCGTCACTCCATAACCGTTAAGCAATACCGCGACCGCATAAGGCGCAGCGATACCACTGATACGCCCTACTGCATTCGCCAGACCAGAACCGCGGAGTTTCGCTTCGGTTGGCCATATTTCCGGAACATAGACTGCCGAGGCATAGCAAACGTACATATAGACAAAAGTAATCAGGAAGAAACCAATTAGCGTAATCAGCAGCATGCTGGTTTGCAGTGAATAGATATATCCCAGCACGGCAATTAACACTAATAACCCTACACCCATGGTCTTTCTCGGAATTTTATCCATTACCAGCATGGCGATAAAAATCCCAAACGGCGCGCCGAACATACTCATGGTATTTAAGACAATGGAGTCTTTCAGATTAATGCCCTGCGTCATAAATATTGTCGGTAGCCAATTAATTAAGGTGTACTGGACGACGTTCATGGCAATCAGAACAAAGGAACCCAAAATAACCCGCTTCAGTAACACCCCTGTTAATAATGCGGAGTACGGAACAGAACACGGTTGTTTGCCATCATCATCTATTACGACTGGTGGCAGCGGCCTACCGGTCTGTCGAATGACACCTTCCTCAATTGCCCGCATCACCTTTTCGGCTTCCTGGTAGCGCCCGCGAGACTCCAGCCAGCGAGGCGACTCAGGGAAACTGCGCCAGGCAATAACCGTTGCTATGAGCGACAGCACCGCAGGAATCAACAACTGTACACGCCAGTTCCATTCCGCGCTGATAAGTGGCGTCAGCCCCATCGCAATCAGCGAACAGAGTGGATAAGACCAGTTGCCGATAAACGAGACCCGACTCGACCATGTACCACGATTTCTGCCAGGCATATATTCGGTAAACCCGGCAAATAAGGTCACTAACAGCGCGCCTAATCCAACTCCCATTACAAAACGGCAGGCGATCAGAAAGGTCATATTGGGTGAAAACGCACCCACGATCATAGAAATAATATGAATCGCTTCATATAGAATAAATGCGTTTTTACGCCCGATTTTATCGCCAATAATTCCCCCACCGAGCGCGCCGAGAAACATTCCAGCCGTCGTAATGGCAGAGAACGTGGCGGTGGTGGAATTATCAGTCCAGCCAAGTTCTTTTAACTGCGCGAGAATTAATCCGCCGACGGCATTACTCCAGCAAACCAGTAATCCGAAGGCAACCATCGCAAACATTGACGTATGCCAGCGACAGTCAGGTAGCCTGTCCAGTCTGGCGCCGCAGTGCGGTTTTGCTATTTGTTCCATGCGATAACGTCCTTTTAATAAACATGTTATTCATCAAAGTCGTAAGTCATGATGACTTTAATCGCGGTTTTATTGACCATGGCGTCAAATCCTTCGCGCCATTGCGACAGGCCGATACGGTGAGTGATCATCGGTTTGACCTTGATCGCTCCGCTGGCCAGCAGGCGTATGGCGTTGCGCCAGGATGTAGAATCGTAGGCCATATGACCAATGATGCTTTTGTTCCACGCGGTGATGTCGTTGATGGAGAAATCGAGAGGTTTAAAGCCCATGCCGACGCGAACGACTTCACCATTCGGGCGCAGCATTTCGATCGATTGTTTCAGAGCGATATTGGCACCAGAGCATTCAATGACTAGCCCCAGATTGTCTTTACCGCAGATTTCCTGGCAGCGTGCAACCACATCTTCGGTCGAACCGTTAACGACAGCTGTCGCCCCCAGCTCTTTGGCGATCGGGAAGCGTACGGCAACGTCCTCTTCCAGCCCGACCATTACGATATTTACGGCCCCCATGATGCGCGCCATTTGCACGGAAAAGAGCCCTAATGGGCCGGTGCCGAAAACCACGACGTCCTGGCCGGGAAGGAATTTGGATTGCTGAGCAATAGATTTGTAGGCGTTACAGATAGGATCCAGCACCGCCGCTTCTTCATAATCAACTCCTTGTGGGATTTCCCACAGCGCATGGCGGTGAATTTTGAGGATTTCCCCCGGCACCAGGCAATATTTAGAGAACCCTCCGCCCCATGTGTTATTGTCGAGACCTAAGTTCACTTTTTCTGTACAACACAGAAAATCGCCCTGTTCGCAGGCCGGGCAAACACCGCAGACATGTCCACTATTGTCAGAAACCACCCGCTGACCGACTTTCCAGTCCTTAACTTTGTCGCCAACGCGGACAATTTTACCGGCGAACTCATGGCCGCGGATGGAGTTAAATTGATCAGAACCGCTATCAACATTGTAGTGTTTCATGTCCGCGCCGCAGATAGCCGCCGCTTTGATTTCAATCACGATGTCATCCGGGCCACAAACCGGTTCCGGTACATCAATCATCTTATAGCCGCCAAAGGCCTTGCCAAATCTTGCCAGTGCTTTCATTGAATTTTCCTTTGTGTTCAGTTTTGCATCAGTGACAATCATACTTATCCATATAATTTTTGAGGTCAACATCAAATCTTTAAAACACAGATTATTATCTGCATTTCACAACCAAGATCACAAATAAATGCAAAGATGAATTGAAAACCAAGTGAACCTGGCAGCCGCTTCGCTAAAATGGCGTGAACCCCTTCGCATTTTTCCTGTTATGAAACTGTTAACCTGCGGATGCTGTTTTTTTCGCCACGCCATTTCCGTGGCGTGTTTACTTGTTTAAATGTCAAAGAGGAACACCGATGAAACTATTGCCTTTGTTGGCAGCATTACCCCTGCTCTGCGCCAGCGTTGTTTCCGCCAATACACTGATGTCAGTTGGCTACTTTAATGGCGGTGGCGACGTCACTGCCGGTCCTGGCGGCGACATCAATAAACTGGATGTTCGCCAGATAACCCATCTCAACTATTCGTTTGGCCTTGTCTACAACAACGAAAAAGACGAGACCAATGACGCCTTAAAAGACGCCAGCAAACTGCATCAAATTTGGCTTTCACAGAAAGTGCAGGATGATTTGCTGAAAATTCCACAGCTGCGTAAACAAAATCCAAACCTGAAAGTGTTACTTTCCGTCGGCGGCTGGGGAGCGCGTGGATTCTCTGGTGCGGCGGCAACGAAGGATACGCGCGCAGTGTTTATTCAGTCTGCGCAAGAGATAATTGCGAAATATGGTCTGGATGGCATCGATCTCGACTGGGAATATCCGGTTAACGGCGCCTGGGGACTGGTCGAAAGCCAACCGGCTGACCGCGCTAACTTTACCGCGCTGCTAACAGAACTGCGGGCCGCATTGGGGCATAAAAAACTGCTGACCATCGCCGTGGGCGCAAATGCAGAAAGTCCGAAAAGCTGGGTAGATGTAAAAGCCATTGCACCATCGCTCGACTACATCAACCTGATGACCTATGACATGGCTTACGGCACCCAGTATTTTAACTCGAACCTGTATGATTCGACGCAATGGCCGACGGTCGCCGCGGCGGATAAGTACAGCGCCGATGTTGTGGTCAGTAACTATCTTGCTGCCGGTCTGAAACCGAGCCAAATGAATCTGGGCATTGGCTTTTATGGACGCGTACCAAAACGCGCCGTTGAACCAGGCATTGACTGGAGCAAACCTGACGCGCAGAAAAATCCTGTTACCCAGCCCTATTTCGAGCCTGCGCAAATTGAGTTGTTCAAATCACTGGGCGTCGACCTGAGCAAAGATACCTACGTGAAGTACAACGATATCGTGGCGAAGTTGATCAACGATCCGCAAAAACGCTTTAGCCAACATTGGGATGATGAAGCGAAAGTGCCGTGGCTGTCGGTGCAGCCTGCAGATGGAAAAGCACTTTTTGCCCTCTCCTATGAAAATCCGCGTTCGGTGGCGATCAAAGCCGACTACATCAAAAGTAAAGGATTGGGAGGCGCCATGTTCTGGGAATACGGTGCAGATGACCAAAACCAGTTGGCGAAGCAGTTAGCCGATTCGTTAGGCATCAAACACTGATCCCAACGCCTGGCACAATAGGTTATGATTAGCCCATTCTGCTGCGTCAACCTTTGGCGCAGCTCTTCATTTTCTACTGGAGGCATGCGCTTTTATGGCTTTTATCCCTAAAAATTACGCCCGTCTGGAAGTCGGATATCGGGAAAAGGCGCTAAAGCTCTTCCCTTGGGTTTGTGGACGTTGTTCCCGTGAGTTCGTGTATTCAAATTTGCGCGAGCTGACAGTACATCACATCGATCACGATCACTCCAATAACCCGGAAGACGGTAGCAACTGGGAGATGTTATGCCTATACTGTCACGATCATGAGCATTCGAAATACACTGAGGTGGATCAGTATGGTTCTACCGTAGTGGCAGGGGAAGATGCGCAGAAAGACGTCGGCGAGGCGAAATACAATCCGTTTGCCGACCTGAAGGCGATGATGAACAAGAAATAACAGCAACTGCGGGCCCGACACCGATGTTTGTGTTTGCCGGGCCAGGTTAATCAGGATTTAAACGTCGCAATCGGTTCGGGCGTAATACCAAACTCAACCTTCAACTGCTGCTTGCTCTTCATCACCATCTCACCGTTGGTATCAATCGTCATATGCTGCGCGTCAATATTGTTTCGCGCCTGCCATAACATTACCAGCTGTAAGCTGTTCTCTTTTTGTTCTGCCGTTAGCGCTACGCCATCCGGCCATTTTCCGAGCTCAACGGCAGTCGATAAGCGCTGATAAACTTCCGGCGTCATACTGTTGATCATCTCATCAAGATTCATGTTAAATCCACTCTCCGTAGAATAATTTGCTGAATCGTTTCTTCAACCCTTGGTTTGCTCACCGTTTTCACTATCGGTGAAGTTCAAAGACGCTGAGTTAACGCAGTACCGTTCACCGGTAGGTTTCGGACCATCCGGGAAGACGTGTCCCAGGTGCGCATCACAGTTTCCGCAGCGGATTTCTATGCGCTGCATGCCGTGTGACGTATCTTTTATGTAATGGATAGCCTCATCGCTGACAGGCTCGTAAAAGCTGGGCCAGCCGCAGCCAGAGTCATATTTTGTCTCGGAACGAAATAGCGGTTTATCGCAGATCAGACAGTGGTAGATGCCGTCACGCTTGTTATGCAGCAAACGCCCGGTAAATGGCGGTTCTGTCCCGTGATTCTGCGTCACGTAGAACTGCATTTCGGTTAAATTTTTTTTCAGTTCTTCTGGAGAAGGTTGATTAGCCATTTGCTCACATCTCGCTTTATCTAAACTCACATCGCGAGACAGATTCTAACAAAACATTAACACCGGAGTGCGAACTTTTGTTCTAAACTTGATCCTTGCGAAATGGCAGCCTGCAATTCGTGATCAGAGTCACGTTTTTATCTTGATTGCCCTTTAAAATTCGGGCCGCCGACCCCATGTGGTTTCAAGCCCAAAGGAAGAGTGAGGCGAGTCAGTTGCACAAAGCTTAGGCAGCAGATTGATTTGTCGCAATGATTGACACGATTCCGCTTGACGCTGCGTAAGGTTTTTGTAATTTTACAGGCAACCTTTTATTCACTAACAAATAGCTGGTGGAATATATGACTATCAAAGTAGGTATCAACGGTTTTGGCCGTATCGGTCGCATTGTTTTCCGTGCTGCTCAAGAACGCTCTGACATCGAGATCGTTGCAATCAACGACCTGTTAGACGCTGACTACATGGCTTACATGCTGAAATATGACTCCACTCACGGCCGTTTCAACGGTACCGTTGAAGTGAAAGACGGTCATCTGATCGTAAACGGTAAAAAAATCCGTGTTACCGCTGAACGTGATCCGGCTAACCTGAAATGGGACGAAGTTGGTGTTGACGTAGTAGCTGAAGCTACTGGCCTGTTCCTGACAGATGAAACCGCTCGTAAGCACATCACTGCTGGCGCGAAAAAAGTGGTTCTGACTGGTCCGTCCAAAGATAACACTCCGATGTTTGTTAAAGGCGCTAACTTTGACAAATACGAAGGTCAGGACATCGTTTCTAACGCTTCCTGCACCACTAACTGCCTGGCTCCGCTGGCTAAAGTTATCAACGACAACTTCGGCATCATCGAAGGTCTGATGACTACTGTTCACGCAACCACCGCTACTCAGAAAACCGTTGATGGCCCGTCTCACAAAGACTGGCGCGGCGGCCGCGGCGCATCCCAGAACATCATCCCGTCCTCTACCGGTGCAGCTAAAGCTGTAGGTAAAGTACTGCCAGAACTGAACGGCAAACTGACTGGTATGGCGTTCCGCGTTCCTACCCCGAACGTATCCGTTGTTGACCTGACCGTTCGTCTGGAAAAAGCTGCTTCTTACGAAGAAATCAAGAAAGCAATCAAAGCTGCTTCCGAAGGCCCGATGAAAGGCGTTCTGGGTTACACCGAAGACGACGTAGTATCTACCGATTTCAACGGTGAAGTTTGCACTTCCGTGTTCGATGCTAAAGCTGGTATCGCACTGAACGACAACTTCGTGAAACTGGTATCCTGGTACGACAACGAAACCGGCTACTCTAACAAAGTTCTGGACCTGATTGCTCACATCTCCAAATAAGTTGAGATGAGTATCTGATCCAAAAAGGCGACTTCGGTCGCCTTTTTTTATGACCAAAATATTCACATACCAAGGATTGCATCATGATTAACAAAATTTTCGCTCTCCCGGTCATTGAACAGCTTACCCCTGTCCTCTCCCGCCGTCAGCTTGATGAGCTTGAGGTTCTTGTTGTCGATCACCCCCAGGTTAAAGCGTCTTTCGCGCTACAGGGCGCACATCTTCTTTCCTGGAAACCAAACGGCGAAGAGGAAGTCCTGTGGTTAAGCAACAATACCCCGTTTAAAACCGGCGTAGCGCTGCGTGGCGGCGTACCAATTTGCTGGCCGTGGTTTGGTCCGGCTGCTCAGCAGGGCCTGCCTTCGCATGGTTTTGCCCGTAACTTGCCATGGACGCTGAAAGCGCACAACGAAGACGACAATGGCGTGGTGTTGACGTTTGAACTGCAGAGCAATGCCGAAACGCGTCAGCTTTGGCCGCACGAGTTTTGCCTGCTGGCCCGTTTCAAAGTGGGAGCCACCTGTGAGATGGAGCTGGAAGCTCACGGTGAGTTTGAAACCACCTCGGCACTGCATACCTATTTCAACGTTGGTGACATTGCGGCAGTGAAAGTTAGTGGTCTCGGCGATCGCCTGATCGATAAAGTGAATGATGCTAAAGAAGATGTGCTGGCTGATGGTATCCAGACCTTCCCGGACCGCACCGATCGTGTCTATCTGAATCCGGAAGCGTGCAGCGTGATTCATGATGATGCGTTGAATCGCAATATCGACGTTGTCCACCACCACCACCTGAATGTCGTGGGCTGGAACCCTGGCCCGGCGCTGTCCGTCAGTATGGGCGACATGCCGGATGATGGCTACAAAACGTTTGTTTGTGTAGAAACGGCTTACGCGACCGCTCCGCAGAAAACCACCGAAGAAAAACCATCTCGCCTCGCGCAGACTATTCGTGTTGCTAAACGCTAAGACAACTCTGCGCATCATGCCGGATGCGGCTAACGCCTTATCCGGCCTACAAACCACACACAGCCGTTGGCCTGATAAGCTGCGTGAGCATCGTCATTTGGCAAATCAGGCCATATCCAGCGCTGTTTTACCTTTTGGCGCCGGATACACCTTATCTAACTGCTTCAGCTCATCCACAGAGAGCGTTATCTCCAGCGCGGCGGCATTTTGTTCGACATGCGCTACGCTTGCGGCTTTCGGAATTGCTATTACACCCGACTGACGAATCACCCACGCCAGCAAAATCTGTGCAGCACTAACATTGTGCACGCGCGCAATGTCATTCACCACTGAATTAGAAAGCAAATCGCCACGCAGCCGTCCCGCCTGGGCCAGCGGACTGTATGCCATGACCGGCATCTGCTGCTGCTGGCACCACGGCAGTAAATCATATTCAATACCGCGCGAGGCTAAATGATAAAGCACCTGGTTAGTTGCACACTCCCGTCCACCGGGTACCTGCCATAACGCCTGCATATCATCATAATCGAGATTTGAGACGCCCCAACGGCGGATTTTCCCCTGCGCAATCAGTGTTTCCATGGCATCGACGGTCTCTGCAAATGAAAAATCGCCCATCCAGTGCAGCAAATAGAGATCCAGATAATCAGTTTTCAGTCGACGCAGGCTGGCTTCGCAGGCGGCAATGGCTTTCTGTCCACCGGCATTCCATGGGTAAACTTTCGAGACTAAAAAAGCGCTATCACGCCGTCCCATTAATGCTTCACCCACCACCTCTTCCGCTGCACCATCAGCGTACATTTCTGCGGTATCAATCAATCGCAGACCGAGATCCAGTCCGGCCTGCAGCGCAGACACTTCATCCCGGCGTCGGCTTGGATCCTCGCCCATGTACCATGTTCCCTGCCCAATAGCAGGAAGCGATACCTGGTCTGTAAACGTCACCTGTTTCGCTGTCATCGCACCCTCCTGTGTTAATGCACCACAGTAAAGCAAAACAACGTGCATGTGTCCTGTTAGGGTGCACAAATTGCACCATCATGATCTGGGGGTTGTCTTAATTTTAATGACGTAAAAAAGCCCGCATATCGCGCGGGCTTGAGTTTGACACCGAGTAGTATCAGAACTTGTAGGTCACACCTACCGAGAAGATGCCAGACCAGGACTTATCGACCATCGGGCTGTCTTTCACTTCATCACTCAAACGCACATAACGGCCAGTGCCGTACACGTTCCAGTTGCCAAGGAAGTTATAGCTCGCGGTCAACTCCAGGTACGGATCCCATCCATCGTCAGCGTTGTAGCTATTCAGACCACTGCGGCGAGACTCGTGATTGGACACACCATAATAGTAGTCGTTGTAGTTTTCGCTGCTGTACTGCACACCGATACCCGGCGTCAGGGTCAGACCACCATTGGTGTAACGGTAGAGCCAGGCCAGATCCCAGATAAAGCCGTTGCTGTTATCCAGGGTATCACCCGCCAGTGCGGTACGCAGGAAACCATACTGGGTGTTATGTACATATGATAGACCAGCCATCAAGCTGCTTTTACGCTTGTCGAGTTGGCGTAAAGCATGGCTATCGCTATCACCCGGCTTGAAATGCGTCGGATCATAGTACGCCATGATGGAAAGCTTATCTGCCGTATCATTCCACAAATAGTAACCGCCACCCAAGCCGCGGAACCACACATTATCGCCTTCATAGGTGACAACCGGAACAGGGTAAACATCGCGGTCATACTGTTTGTACGGGCTGTTAATCACACCAACACCCGCGCCAACAGTCCACTGACTTTCCGCCTGTGCGGTGCTAACTGCGGTTGCGGCAAGGACGCCAAGTGCCAGAAGTTTGAGTTTGGTCACAATCCATAATTCCTTATTCAAATGTGTAGCGGTCAAAGTGTAACCGCCAATACGCTTCAGCCCAACTATTTTACGTATTCACCCCAGAATGTAACCCCCTAATTT
Organism: Citrobacter sp. Cf116; assembly: GCF_030336505.1. Lineage (NCBI taxonomy): Bacteria > Pseudomonadati > Pseudomonadota > Gammaproteobacteria > Enterobacterales > Enterobacteriaceae > Citrobacter > Citrobacter sp. Cf116. Next base: position 722,260 of record NZ_JAOWEQ010000037.1, read on the forward strand.
CTCAGCGAGTGATGACATTTTGCTTGCAGCACGGTGAACACCGCATGAATCCCGCTCCAATTCTTTACATAAGATGTGCTTTTTTTGCTGATGAGTTATTGATATGCCATTGAAATTCATTTGCGCACACAGGCAAGTTTTGCAAATGCCATCTACGCTTAATTTTAGAAGGTGTATCACCGAATACGTTGATCTCCTGACCACTAAAATGGCATGAGAGTTGCTTATTTCTTCAGCAGCGACGTCGTTCAGTTTACCTCTTCAGGGGCCTCTACTATTCATATGAACGGCTCTTAACATGTGCTAAAAAACGAAAGGACGGCATACCATGAATATATTCGATCACTATCGCCAGCGTTATGAAGCTGCCAAGGACGAAGAGTTCACGCTGCAGGAGTTTCTTACCACTTGTCGGCAAGATCGCAGTGCTTATGCCAACGCGGCAGAGCGGCTATTAATGGCTATTGGTGAGCCTGTCATGGTTGACACTGCCCATGAACCTCGACTTTCTCGACTCTTTTCGAATCGGGTAATTGCACGCTATCCCGCTTTTGAAGAGTTTTACGGCATGGAAGACGCCATTGAGCAGATTGTTTCTTATTTGAAGCATGCGGCTCAAGGTCTGGAAGAGAAGAAGCAGATTCTGTATCTGCTGGGGCCTGTGGGAGGGGGGAAATCATCTCTTGCTGAGCGGCTGAAGTCGCTGATGCAACGAGTACCGATTTATGTCCTGAGCGCCAATGGCGAACGTAGCCCGGTCAACGATCATCCGTTATGCCTGTTTAATCCGCAGGAAGACGCGCAGATCCTGGAAAAAGAGTATGGGATCCCGCGTCGTTATCTCGGTACGATCATGTCGCCGTGGGCTGCTAAACGTCTGCATGATTTTGGCGGGGACATTACAAAATTCCGCGTCGTCAAAGTCTGGCCGTCTATTCTGGAGCAGATCGCTATCGCTAAAACGGAGCCTGGTGATGAAAACAACCAGGATATTTCTGCGCTGGTCGGGAAAGTGGATATTCGTAAACTCGAACACCACGCCCAGAACGATCCTGATGCCTACGGTTATTCGGGCGCACTGTGCCGCTCAAACCAGGGGATTATGGAGTTCGTTGAGATGTTTAAAGCACCGATTAAAGTGCTGCATCCTCTGCTGACCGCCACCCAGGAAGGAAACTACAACGGGACAGAAGGTATCTCCGCCCTGCCGTTTAACGGGATTATTCTTGCCCACTCGAACGAGTCTGAATGGGTAACGTTCCGTAATAACAAAAACAATGAGGCGTTCCTTGACCGTGTTTACATCGTCAAAGTGCCTTATTGCCTGCGGATCTCTGAAGAGATCAAAATTTACGAAAAACTGCTTAACCACAGTGAGCTGACCCATGCGCCTTGCGCACCGGGCACGTTGGAAACGCTCTCTCGCTTTACCATTCTTTCTCGCCTGAAAGAACCTGAGAACTCGAGCATTTACTCGAAGATGCGCGTTTACGATGGCGAAAGCCTGAAAGATACCGATCCAAAAGCGAAATCCTATCAGGAGTATCGTGATTACGCCGGGGTTGATGAGGGAATGAACGGTCTGTCCACGCGTTTCGCGTTTAAGATCCTCTCTCGCGTATTTAACTTTGACCATGCTGAAGTGGCAGCTAACCCGGTTCATCTGTTCTACGTACTGGAGCAGCAAATCGAGCGTGAACAGTTCCCGCAGGAGCAAGCTGAGCGTTATCTTGAGTTCCTGAAAGGCTATCTGATCCCGAAATATGCTGAATTCATCGGCAAGGAGATCCAGACAGCTTATCTCGAATCCTATTCCGAATACGGTCAGAACATTTTCGACCGTTATGTCACTTATGCGGATTTCTGGATTCAGGATCAGGAGTATCGCGATCCAGATACCGGTCAGCTGTTTGATCGCGAGTCACTGAACTCAGAACTGGAGAAAATTGAGAAGCCGGCGGGTATCAGTAACCCGAAAGATTTCCGTAACGAGATCGTCAACTTTGTTCTGCGTGCCAGAGCGAATAACAGCGGTCGCAATCCAAACTGGACCAGTTACGAAAAACTACGCACGGTTATTGAGAAGAAGATGTTCTCCAATACCGAGGAGCTGCTGCCGGTCATTTCGTTCAATGCTAAAACCTCGACTGACGAGCAGAAAAAACACGACGATTTTGTCGACCGTATGATGGAAAAAGGCTACACGCGTAAACAAGTGCGTTTACTGTGCGAATGGTATTTGCGCGTACGTAAATCGTCTTAACATAAGTGCCCGGTGGCGCATGCGCTTACCGGGCTTGCAAAACAATGTTCCGTAGGCCGGATAGCGTCAGCGCCATCCGGCACTTACAGACATGGCGAACAGTTGGCAGTACGGGGGGCTTATGACCTGGTTTATTGACCGGCGTCTTAACGGCAAAAACAAGAGCACGGTAAACCGCCAGCGCTTCTTACGCCGTTATAAATCGCAAATTAAACAGTCGATCTCCGAGGCCATTAACAAGCGTTCGGTGACTGATGTGGATAGCGGCGAATCTGTCTCTATTCCGACTGATGATATTAGCGAACCAATGTTTCATCAGGGACGTGGTGGCCTGCGCCATCGCGTACATCCGGGTAACGACCATTTTGTGCAGAATGACCGCATTGAACGCCCACAGGGCGGCGGTGGCGGTTCAGGAAGTGGACAAGGCCAGGCCAGCCAGGATGGTGAGGGTCAGGATGAGTTCGTCTTTCAGATCTCTAAAGATGAATATCTTGATCTGTTGTTCGAAGATTTAGCACTTCCTAACCTGAAGCAGAATCAGCAGCGTCAGTTAACGGAGTATAAAACACACCGGGCAGGTTTTACCTCTAACGGTGTGCCTGCCAACATTAGCGTGGTGCGATCCCTGCAAAACTCACTGGCGCGCCGTACGGCGATGACAGCGGGTAAGCGTCGCGAACTGCATGCTCTCGAAGCGGATCTGGAAACCATCGCGAAAAGCGAACCAGCGCAGTTGCTGGAAGAGGAACGGTTACGCAAAGAGATTGCCGAACTGCGGGCAAAAATCGAACGCGTGCCATTTATCGACACCTTTGATTTACGCTACAAAAATTATGAAAAACGCCCCGACCCTTCCAGCCAGGCGGTGATGTTCTGCCTGATGGACGTCTCTGGTTCGATGGATCAGTCGACCAAAGATATGGCTAAACGTTTTTATATCCTGCTGTATCTGTTCTTAAGCCGGACCTATAAGAACGTGGAGGTGGTTTATATTCGCCACCATACCCAGGCGAAAGAAGTGGATGAACATGAGTTCTTCTACTCTCAGGAAACCGGGGGGACCATTGTCTCCAGTGCACTGAAGTTAATGGATGAAGTGGTGAAAGATCGCTACAACCCTGCCCAGTGGAACATCTATGCTGCACAGGCATCGGACGGTGATAACTGGGCAGATGATTCACCGCTGTGTCATGAGATTTTGGCGAAAAAGCTGCTGCCAGTGGTACGCTATTACAGCTATATCGAAATCACTCGCCGCGCCCACCAAACCTTATGGCGTGAATACGAACATCTGCAATCAATCTTTGATAACTTTGCGATGCAGCATATCCGCGACCAGGATGATATTTACCCGGTATTTCGCGAACTGTTTCATAAGCAAAGTACGACCAGTAACAATTAACCTAAACAAATCAGTCAGCGCGTAGATGTGCTGACTGATTTTATAAATAGTGCCCCATCCTGTTTTTATTTTCCCTTAACAGAGCAGCAGGCAATGTAGTTTAGCTGATGACGTTGCGAACGGAAGAAGCGAAACATTTTCAGGAACCGACGACGATTTTCGCTCGTGCGTAAGCCGTTAAACACAATTTTAACTGCCCCTGTAAGCCCTTCATCACGAATTAATCCGCGCGGTGACATCAGCGACATGTTGCCATTCTGCTGCAAAACCTGTTCGAACCCGCAGTTAAGAAACAAATCACGCCAGCCTTGTCTGGTCATTGGGCTAACGTTTGATTTCACCACATCGACAAGCAGGCCCTGATCGCCCGCGCCCAGTTTTTGGGTGGTGAACATAATATCGTGGGTGAGCAGACGCCCACCGGGCTTCAACACGCGATAATATTCGGCAATTAACTTCGCCTTCGCTTTATCGGCATACATTGTCAGCATGGCTTCGTTAATCACAACATCGAAACTGTTATCCGCAAAAGGAAGAGTGTTGGCGTTTGCCGCCATCACATGAATGTGATTTTCCAGACCATTTTCCGCCACGTTATTCCTTGCGTTTGACAGTGCGGTTTTATCCATATCAATGGCGTATACCTTACAGCCATAGCGTTGAACTAACTCTATCGCCGTCGTGGCCATGTTGCACGCCACTTCAAGCACCTGGCTGCCGGGCGTCAGCTGTGACTGGCTAAACAACCATTCTGTTGCTTCAACGCCGCCCGGACGCAGACGGGTTTTGCCCAGGCTGGCTAAAAATGTATGACCCGCTTTTTCAGTCGCGCTCATTGGCCTGTCTCCTTTTTATAAGTTGCATTATAAATACAACATTAAAGGTTAAAGGTGAAGCGCGCGAATGATTTTTATTACAAAATGTCCTTGCCCGTAGCGTTAGAGCGGATGTATGCCGTGTGATAGACTGAATTATCAGACTTACAGGGCTGTAAATCATTATGAAATTGCATCATAAAGCGCTCAGGCTCTTTATCTCCGTCAGCGTAATTGTTTTGACGTCTTCTTTTTTGGTTTATGAGCTCATTGCCAGCGATAAAGCAATGAATGCGTACATGCGCTATATCAATGAGAAAGCCGACTCATCGTTTCTCTATGATAAGTACACAAATCAAAGCATCGCAGCCCATCTGATGCGCACATTTTCGTCCCCCCAGGAGCCAGCCTCTCTCGAACAGCAAAAAGCACTTTGCACCGCTTTCGACAGCGTTAACGGCACTCATGGGCTCAACCTTACTAAGCACAACTATCTGCCATTACACGGTACGTTGCAGACCACCTCAACAAAATGTAGTGAACAGCTTGATGACATTTTTCTGCTGCCTTCTTTTGACCGGGCGGTCAATGTTAATCGTCAGCAGAAAGATTACGGTCAGGGATTAGGGACGTTAGAGTATAAATTTCGATATTACGTCGATCTCAAAAATAACTACGTCTATTTCTATGATTTGATCGACTCGCGGAAATTTGCGATACACAACTGGTCGTTTTTGCAAAAAGGTACGCTGGGAATCGACCAAAATGATATTGATGGTATTTTCACCGGCCGCACGGTGATTTCCAGTATTTATGAAGATAACCTGACCGAGAAAAAAGTGATGAGCTTTTTAACACCGGTCTACTACACCGGTAAGTTAAAAGGTGTGGTGATGGTAGATATTAATAAAGAGAATTTACAGAATATTTTCTATACCAGCGACCGCCCTCTCGTCTGGCGCTATCTTAATGTAACGGTCTCGGATACCAGCTCCGGTAAAGAGATTCTCGTTCATAAAAGTGAAACCGATCTGTTCCGCTATGTTCACTATGAGAAGGACATACCCGGTGGTATACGCATCACACTCTCACTCGATGTTATGTATTTTATTGTCTCGTCCTGGAAGATATTCGCATTCTATTTACTGGCAACAATATTACTGCTGAATATGGTCAGAACGCATTTTCGGCTGTATCACAACGTCACGCGGGAAAATGTTAGTGATGCGATGACCGGGCTCTACAACCGTAAAATTTTAACGCCGGCGCTTGAGCAGCGTTTGCAACAGTTGGTGAACACGGGAACGCTCGTCACCTTTATCGCCATCGACTGCGATAAACTGAAAGTCATCAATGACACGTTAGGGCATAAAGAAGGCGATCGGATTATCACTCATCTGGCCAAAGCCATTCAAAGCTCTATTCGCAAAAGCGACTACGCCATCCGCCTCGGCGGCGATGAGTTTTGTATTATCCTCATCGACCACCCCAGTGATTTAACGCCCCGCCTGCTGGAGAGAATTCGCTATAACTTACAAATTATTGCGCATGATATATCCATCAGCTTCTCCGCCGGGGTTTATAATATGCAGCCGAACGACACTATTGATGATGCTTACAAAGCATCTGATGCACAGCTCTATCTGAACAAACAGAAAAAACACGCCGGTGCGTGATTATTTTTCTGCAGGATTTTCATTGTTGTACCAGGAGTAAGTCATGACGGAAGTGAACAAAGGTATCGCAACGCATCAGCGTTTAATTTCGCTGTTGTCAGAGCAAGGCGCAACGTACCGCGTGGTAAGCCATGAAGCCGTCGGCAAATGTGAGGCAGTTTCTGAAATTCGTGGTACCGCACTGGGCCAGGGAGCAAAAGCGCTGGTCTGCAAAGTAAAAGGCAACGGCGTCAATCAGCATGTTCTGGCGATCCTCTCTGCCGATCAGCAGGCCGACCTGAGCCGGTTAGCCAGCCATATTGGCGGGTTGAGAGCGTCTCTTGCCAGCCCGGCGGAGGTAGATGAACTGACTGGCTGCGTATTTGGCGCTATCCCACCGTTCAGTTTTCATCCTAATCTCAAGCTGGTCGCTGACCCGCTATTGTTTGAGCGTTTTCATGAAATTGCGTTTAATGCCGGGTTGCTGGAAAAATCCGTGATCATGGATACCGCAGATTACCTGCGTATCGCGCAACCTGAATTAATCCCTTTCCGCCGCGAACAATAATGGTCTGCGTTAGCAGTAAAAAACGTCGCATCGTGCGTTAGCCCAAAAAAAATCATAATCATTAAAAAAAGCCTGTTCCGTCACGCATTTACGCGTACAGTAAGCAGGCTTATTTTTTCTTTTGGCAAGGAAACTACGATGTTTGATGTCACTCTGCTGATCCTCCTCGGACTGGCAGCTCTGGGCTTTGTCAGCCACAACACCACTGTCGCTGTTTCAATTCTGGTGCTGATCATTGTCCGTGTTACCCCTCTGAATACTTTCTTCCCCTGGATTGAAAAACAGGGCCTGACCGTCGGGATTATCATTCTGACCATTGGCGTCATGGCACCGATCGCCAGCGGAACGCTACCGCCCTCCACGCTCATCCACTCCTTTGTAAACTGGAAATCACTGGTCGCTATTGCCGTCGGGGTATTTGTCTCATGGCTCGGCGGACGCGGCGTTACGCTCATGGGCAGTCAGCCCCAGCTTGTTGCCGGATTACTGGTGGGCACGGTACTGGGCGTGGCGCTGTTTCGCGGTGTGCCGGTGGGGCCGCTTATTGCGGCAGGCCTGGTCTCGTTGATTGTTGGGAAGCAGTAGCCAGCCCGTTCAGATAACGGCCTGGCGTCTGCCCCAGGCCTTTTTTGAACATAGTGATAAATGCCGTGGTCGAATCGTACCCGAGCATTTGCGCGACCTGTTGTACATTGCGGCCATCGATCAACGCCTGCAGCGCCAGAATCAGCTGGAGCTGGTGACGCCAGCGGCGAAAACTCAACCCCGTTTCTTTGACGACCAGACGAGCAAGGTTACGTTCACTCATCGCAAATACGCTGGCCCATTGTCCCAACGTCTGCCATTGTGCAGGCTCTTTCGCCATCGTTGCGACCATTCTGCGAATTTTCGGGTGATCGGAAACCGGTAACTGCATCTGCTCCTGGGGTTGCTGCGGGAGTTCATCAAACAACACTTGCGTCAGCCGCTGAGTTGCCGGCTCCAGTCGCTGAGCATCCGATTTGGACGCCAGCGCCAGAATGAGTTCCCGACATAACGGGGCGATTTTCAGCGTGCAGCAACGTTCAGGCATCACGACAGCCTGCGGCTCAATAAATAGAAAACACAATTGCGCGCCCACGGTAACGTGGTTGCTGTGTGGAATTTCGCCAGGGATCCACACCGCATATTGCGGAGGCACCATCCACATAGCGTTTTCAACTTCACAGGTGATCGCGCCATGCAGCGCCAGGATCAACTGCCCCTTACGGTGCTGATGCAGCGGACTGAAAAGTTCATCTTCCCGAGCCTGAATACAAAATGCGACCGCCGCATCGTGGTGCAAATCGGGCTCATATCCATCCAGTCTCAGCCCCAACATAAGAATGTCCTATTTTAGCGATAATCTGTCATTTTAGCTTGATTCATCCATAGTGTAAAAACGCTAAAGTATCGCCTCGCCTGACGATATGAGAACAAAATGATTACTACACCTTCCTCCCGTGGCAAAAACGCAGCGTTGCTGATCGCGGGGATCCTGATGATTGCCACCACACTGCGCGTCACCTTTACCGGCGCAGCCCCGTTGCTGGATGCCATTCGCGCCGACTACGGCTTGAGTACCGCCCAGACTGGGCTTCTGACTACCCTGCCGCTGCTGGCCTTCGCGCTGGTATCCCCCCTGGCTGCCGCTGTTGCGCGCCGCTGGGGCATCGAACGTAGCCTGTTTGCCGCGATGCTGTTGATTTGCGTAGGTATTGCGATTCGTTCGCTGCCTTCGTCAGGGTTCCTGTTTAGCGGTACCGCCATCATTGGTTGCGGAATCGCGTTGGGAAATGTGCTGTTACCCGGATTGATTAAGCGTGATTTTTCCCAGCATGTGGCGAAACTCACTGGCGCATACTCGCTGACCATGGGCGCGGCGGCGGCACTGGGCTCGGCAATTGTGGTTCCGTTGGCACTAAATGGATTTGGCTGGCGCGGTGCGTTGATGGTGCTGATGGCCTTCCCGCTGCTGGCGCTGATTATCTGGTTGCCCCAATGCCGCCAGACTGCTCATGCCAGCCTGAGTAACTCGCGCGCCTTGCATTCCCGCGCGATCTGGCGCTCTGGCCTCGCCTGGCAAGTAACGCTGTTTCTGGGGATCAACTCCCTTGTCTATTACGTCATCATCGGCTGGCTACCCGCCATTTTAATTAGTCATGGCTACAGTGAATCTCAGGCCGGTTCGTTGCATGGTTTACTGCAGCTGGCGACTGCCGCGCCGGGAATATTGATCCCTCTCGTCCTGAACAGATTTAAGGATCAGCGCGCCATCGCCGCTCTGGTTTCGTTAATGTGCGCCGTCGGCGCGGCGGGATTCGCCATAATGCCCGACCAGGCATTGCTATGGACCATCCTGTTTGGCTTTGGCTCAGGCGCGACGATGATCCTTGGCTTAACCTTTATTGGCCTGCGCGCAAGCTCAGCGCATCAGGCTGCTGCTCTCTCCGGCATGGCACAGTCTGTCGGATATTTACTGGCCGCCTGCGGGCCACCGCTGATGGGGAAAATTCACGACCTCAACGGTAGTTGGCTGATTCCATTAACGGGTGTCGCCGTGTTAGCGATGCTGATGGCGGTGTTTGGTTTGTGCGCGGGGCGCAATCGGGAGATCGCGAGCGCATAATGCAGAGGGCAGGTTCGCGGACAACCTGCCCAATATTTATCCGCGCGCGGCGCGCAGCATCGCCTGAACCAGAGGTACGGGTTTTCCCGCCAGCGCTCCGCGTTCATGCTGAAAGAGCGTGCCGACATAAAATGGATGTGTCACCAGCTCAATGGCACGAATATCACCAGCCTCATCCCAACCGGTCACACGGAGATCGCCGCGCTCCAGCTCAGCGGCAAAATCTTCCGATACGCCGTAGTTGCAGTGATATCCCTCCGAGATAACATCCCGCCCGTAGGCTTTGGCAATCAGCGTATTGGCCCGAAGCTCAATATCATCCGTTTTTTCTACCAGCGAGCAGGTCAATGGTGCTATCACCATCCGACCCGTGGTGTCCGTCTCCGCATGGGCAGCGTCGATCCAGCCCAGCACGTTGCGGGCATACTCCAGAATGGCATGTTGAAAGCCGCCACAGGTACCCAGGAATGGGATACTGTTTTCACGCGCATAGCGTATCGCGATCAGCGCCCCTTCCAGGTGGCGATAAGGACTGCCTGGAACGACCCAAATGGCATCATAACCTACCAGGTCCTCACTGCTGCTGATATCAGATGTGGTTAGCCAGTCATAATCAGCCACTAATTCCAGGACGGCAGCGGCATCATCAATGGCAAGAGGAATAGCCTGATGCGCCACAATATCGGGGTTGTAATCGCCCACCAGCGCAATGCGAAGCGTATCTTTAATCGGGGAAATTTCCATTAAACTTTCCTTATGTCCAGACAATGAGGGACACTATAAGGAGCCTCAGCCTACCGATTTTTTGTTGGTATCACAATCCCTTAAATTGGGAGTCAGGGCTGGCGGAATGCTATAATGGTCACGTTTTACGATCTTATTTAACCGTAATAGCGATAGCTTAATGGAGCGGATGAAGAGATGAATATTCAGTGCAAACGTGTGTATGACCCGGCAGAAAAAAGCGATGGTTACCGCGTGTTGGTCGACCGGTTGTGGCCTCGCGGGGTGAAAAAGAGCGATCTTATTTTCAACGAATGGAATAAAGCACTTACCCCGTCATCTGATTTACGTAAGGCATTCCACGCAGAGTTGATTGATTTCTCGCATTTTTCTGAGCAATATCGCGCTGAACTGGCTCAACAGCAGCAAGAAGGAAAGCGCCTCGCGGAGATTGCCCGACAGCAAACCTTAACGCTACTGTATGCGGCGAAAAATACCCAGCAAAACCACGCGCTGGTGCTCGCTGAGTGGCTACGTCAATGCTGACCGCGTATCACTTGCCCGTTGTCGGATGATCTCTACGCCAGAGCGCCCATTCATCAATCACTTCCCCACCGGGTAGTTTGCAGTCTGACCTTACGCCTTGCGGAGTCTGCACCGCAACCAGCGTACCTCCCTTTTGTTCGCAATACACCGATGCCGGATTCGCCATGCCGATTTTTGGTGGTTTAGGGGCATCAGGCTGCGTGGTACACCCCGCCATCACCAGCAAGCCGGGCAAAATAATAGACGCAAGTTTCATCTCTACTCCTGTTTAAAAGCATTGTTCCGGCAGGTTACCCCGACTTCCCTTCTATCTCCATGTTTTACGTTCTAATTTCAATTTTATGATTACATTTCAGCCAGAAACACGTGTTTCATCTTGCTCCCTGATGTTCTATCATGCGCCCACGCCAGCCTTGTCATCACTCAGGAGTATTTACACCTCATGTCGGACATGATCCTTGCCAGAGTCTCACAATCCTTAGCCACGGAGCAGTCAGTTGAGAGTCTGGTACGCCAACTTCTGGAAATGCTGGAAGTAGTGACTGAGATGGAATCTACATACTTGACCAAGGTCGATCTGGATGCCCGTCTGCAGCATATTCTGTATGCGCGTAATAGCTGCCAAATGCAGATCCCCGAAGGGCTGTCCGTACCGTGGGATGAAACGCTGTGCAAACGCGCTATTGAGGAAAACTGTCTGTACAGCGACAACGTGCCCGCACGATGGCCGGAATGTACCGCCGCTCGCGCACTGGACATCACCACTTTTCTGAGTACTCCCGTTCATCTTCCGGACGGAACGTTTTACGGAACGCTCTGCGCCACCAGTCGCCGCCAGCAAGCGTTAAGCGAACGTGGTGAACAGGTGTTGCATCTGTTTGCCGGACTAATCGCCCAGTCTATTCAAAAAGAGTCGCTGGTTGCTCAGTTACGTGAAGCGAACGCTGCGCTGATTGCTCACTCCTACACCGATGCCCTGACCGGATTACCGAATCGGCGCGCAATTTTTGAAAATGTAGAGACCCTTTTTTCGCTCGCCCGCCACCTCAGGCAGAAGATAGTTGTCGCCTATATCGATTTGGATGATTTCAAATTGATCAATGACCGCTTTGGTCACGAGGTTGGCGACCAGTTCCTGATCCAGATTGGCCACCGCCTGCTGCGTAAATGTAGTGATAATGACATTCTCGGTCGACTGGGCGGTGACGAATTTTTAGTCGCTCGCCTGTCGCCGGAAGATGACAGAGAGCAACGTGTTCGTCTGCAGCAGGTGAAACATCAGTTGCAGCAGCAAATTTGCGGCGACTATCACCTGGGCGATATTCATCTGTTTTATCCTGGTGCCAGTCTGGGCGTGGTGGAAATTGATCCGCTGGAGACTGATGTAAACTGTGCGCTTCATCTCGCAGACAGCGCAATGTACAAGGATAAAAAGCGTCAGGATAAAACCGCTTTTGTCGTACATTAACCCCTGCTATGCTGACTCGTCTTTAAATAACTCTGGTAGATAATCGTATGCGACTCGGTATTATTTTCCCTGTCATTATTTTCATTTCCGCTGTCGTTTTCTTATCCTGGTTTTTTATTGGCGGTTACGCTGCGCCTGGAGCATAACGATGAAAAAAACAACGCTTATTATGATTGGCGTGGCTATCATCGTCGTTCTGGGCACGGAACTGGGGTGGTGGTAACCAAAGAAAAAGGCCACTTATCAGTGGCCTCTATTGTCTGCATGTTTACTTAACTTTTGACTTTTCGATAGATAAACAACACCACAATCGCACCGATAACCGCTACGACAAAACTGCCAAAGTTGAAACCATCAACTTTACCAAAACCAAAGAAGGTACTGATCCAGCCACCCACTACCGCACCGACAACCCCTAAGATGATGGTCATAAAGAATCCGCCGCCATCTTTACCCGGCATAATCCATTTTGCCAAAATCCCAGCGATAAGACCGAAAATCACCCATGAAATAATGCCCATAATATCCCTCACTTATGTTTTTAAGTTAACGATTCGCTCGTTGTATAAAAGCATAGCATAGCGCTGAAAAATTAAAATTTGTGATCGGTATCACCTGCTATTTTCATCTTTTTCTGATCTTTCATAAGGTTAAACCATTGGATGGCGACATTTTCCCTGACGTAGCTCGTCATTAATGTCGAATCGTCAGTCATTCTGCGTTACTCATTCGCCCTCAGTCCCTGCAATTACTGGGTTTTCACTTCTGGCACGATTTATGCTTAAACAGCCGGTCACTATGACAAATCGTAGTCCGCGATGCGTATCGCGCGGCTCCGTTTACAATTCGCGCTATTTCAGCATTTAACAGGTCTGTTATTGATGAAAAAAATCACCAGTGTATGCCCATACTGTGGGGCCGGGTGCAAGCTCAAGCTTGTTGTTGAGAATAACAAAATCATCCGCGCCGAGGCCGCAGAGGGTGTAACGAACCAAAATCAGTTATGCCTGAAAGGCTACTATGGTTGGGATTTTCTTAACGACACTCGCCTTCTGACTCCCCGTCTGACTCGCCCGATGATCCGTTATGAAAAAGGTGGAAAATTCACTCCCGTTAGCTGGGATGAAGCCATTCGTTACACCGCAAAACGCTTATCTGAAATCAAAAATACCTATGGCCCCCGCGCCATTATGACCACCGGGTCTTCACGTGGAACAGGGAATGAAACCAACTACGTGATGCAAAAATTCGCACGTGGCGTTCTCCATACCAATAATGTCGATTGCTGCGCCCGTGTCTGTCACGGCCCTTCCGTTGCCGGGTTACAGGAAACATTAGGCAATGGCGCCATGAGCAATTCCATCAGCGACATTGAAAACTCAAAATGCCTGCTGATCTTTGGCTATAACTGCGCCGACTCGCACCCGATCGTGGCTCGCCGGGTAATTAAAGCTCGCCAGAACGGCGCAAAAATCATTGTCTGCGACCCACGTCGTATTGAAACTGCTCGTATAGCTGACCAACATTTGCAGTTAAAAAACGGTTGTAATATGGCACTGGTTAACGCCTTTGGCCATGTCCTCATCGAAGAGCAACTCTACGATCGCGAGTATGTACAAAAGCATGCGGAAGGACTGGAAACATACTGGGAAACCGTGAAGGACTATGCGCCTGAAGCCGTTGAACATTTAACGGGTGTTCCCGCACAGCAGGTTCGTCAGGCGATGCGTACATTTGCCGCAGCGCCATCGGCAACCGTGATGTGGGGAATGGGCGTCACCCAGTTTGGCCAGGCCGTTGACGTGGTTCGTGGTTTGTCGAGCCTGGCGTTGCTGACCGGCAATCTGGGACGTCCTAACGTCGGCGTTGGGCCGGTGCGTGGGCAGAATAACGTGCAAGGCGCGTGCGATATGGGGGTACTGCCTAACCAGTTCCCTGGGTATCAGGACGTGACCGATTTCACCGTCAGGGAGAAATTCGCCAACGCCTGGGGCATTGACGTCAATCAGATGGATGACAAGGTTGGGACGCGCATCACCGAAGTTCCGCATCTGGCTATTGAAGGCAAAATTAAAGCCTACTACATCATGGGGGAGGATCCGTTGCAAACCGAGGCCGATTTAGGTCTGGTCCGCGAAGGGTTTAACGCGCTCGATTTTATTGTCGTGCAGGATATCTTCATGACCAAGACAGCGGAAATGGCCGACGTCCTCCTGCCGGCCACCTCCTGGGGCGAACACGGCGGCGTCTTTACCTGCGCCGATCGTGGATTCCAGCGTTTTGAAAAAGCGATTGAACCCTCAGGTGATGTCAAGCGTGACTGGGAGATCATCAGCCTGCTGGCCAGTGAAATGGGCTATCCCATGCGGTATCAAAGTAACCAGCAAATCTGGGATGAGATGCGCGAGCTGTGCCCGCTGTTCTACGGCGTAACCTATGAGAAAATGGGTGAAATGGGGCATGTTCAGTGGCCATGTCCGGAGCTCGATCACCCCGGCACACCTTACCTTTACGCGAACAGCCAGTTTGATACCGCCAATGGCAAAGGCAAACTGTTTGCCGCACAATGGCGAGCACCCGCAGAGGTTCCTGATGAAAAGTATCCGCTGGTCCTGTGTACCGTGCGTGAAGTTGGGCACTACTCCTGTCGTTCAATGACCGGCAACTGCGCAGCGCTGCAAGCCCTGGCAGATGAGCCTGGGTACGTGCAAATCAATACTCATGATGCAGAAAAACTGGGTATTCGTCATCGTGACCTGGTATGGGTCAGCTCGCGTCGTGGTAAGGTCATCAGCCGCGCCGATGTATCCGAGCGTATCAATGCCGGAACGGTGTATATGACCTACCAATGGTGGATTGGTGCGTGTAACGAGTTAACCCAGGATAACCTCGATCCTATTTCGAAAACGCCGGAAACCAAATATTGCGCCGTAAGTATTGAGCACATTAGCGATCAGGGATGGGCTGAAAAGTATGCCGCACAGACGTATAGCGACATGAAATCACGCTTGTGCGAGGCCATTGCGTAAGTCACCTCGCTAACCGCCTGAGTCTGGTCATCCAGACTCAGGTATTTTCTCGTTACTTCGCCAGCTGTGGTTCACTAAAGCGAATAGCAGCAGATTCTTCCTGCTTATCCCGCTGCATAAAACCGAGGTTCATCAGGAACAATCCTACCATAAACGGGAGTTCATACAGCTCTTCAATGAGATCGCCGTACTGCGCGTTGTGCAAAAAGACAGGGGCCAGCAGACGATGATGCTCTACCGTATCGGAGATCAAAAATGCACAGGTGGTGATCGCTAACAGCCATAGCGGCAGCGGTTCATTGCGTAAGCGACGGGCAATATCCTGGCGTAAGCGTTTTGATATCAGGACAGGCAGAATAATCATTGCAATCAATACCACTGAGATAACTCTGAACAGAAGTTTAGGGTGCTCCGGGAAATAATCACGGCCCCAACTGGTACTGCGACCCAGCAACACCAACCACCACACAGCCGCCCAAAGCCAAAATTGTTTCTCGCCTTCAGGACGTGATAAAGGCCGGATGTAGCTGAGAGTAAAAAGCGCTCCAAACAGCAGCCATAACGCCTGACCATTCTCAATCCATCTGACGACAGTACCGTTGAGCAAAGGTAGATTCCAGTTCGCAGTGAACGGGATCGCTACGATGATCAGTCCAAGAATGAAAGTGGGTAATGTTAGTCGGGTATTCAGTTTCATAAGCGAGGTTCTGTATTGTGACTGTTTCACGATCATAACCCCTGTGAATGATCCAACATTAGCAATCAATGCGGATTTCTTAAGGTATTCTTAAGAAATCTTTTTCCGGATATTTCCAGGTTTAACACGGATAAAAAAACCGCGCGGCGTCGTCAAAACGCAGTGCGGTTATTAGATTAAAATTCAGCGCATTCAATCAGTAGGAGTAATTAACGCCTACCATCCGCACACTTCATGCTCATTCTCGGTATCGTATGAACGTACGGTATTGACCAGATCTTTAACAACTTCTGCTGCCACATCCGGCACCAGTAACGTCATCGGCGCTTCAGTTTCATAATCGACTGACACGCCATTGCTGTTATTGGTCACTGTTACGGTATAGGTTGCTTTGCCCATGATTTACTCCTTGCCGGTACGCACGACTTTTCGTTGATTCGCGCTCTCCATCAGAACTTCCGGGGCAACGAAAAAATCGATATTAAAGTAAGTGTCGTCGGTCATCACTTCGATGTTATGCCATTTTTCCGGTGGAAAAACACCAAACTGACCGGCTTCAATAACCATCACCTCTACGGGCTCCGGGCTATGTTCATCTGCGTATCCGAGATATTTGACCGCCCCCTGCATAACCGAAAGTCGAGGATAAACCCCGGCACGGGTTCCTTTATCAAGGTGGCGTTCGAAAATTCCGGCAGGTGCCGTTTCTTTGTTCCAGAATGGAGTAGAGCGTGTATGGATATGGTTCTGTGGAATTTGAAGCATTTTTCTTCCCTTTTCCAGTCGACAACCAGCGAGTTTTTACTGAACCGCTGCTGTACACAGGGTACGCCTCATAATATTCATTTGAAATACCATTTATTGGTTATAACAATACAATTATAAATGAATTGCAGGGTGTAATATTGAAGGCCCGCCGTAACCAACGGGCCAATGGCGTCACGACTGAAGCGTGGCCAGACGAGCGGCAAAACCAACAAAAATCAGACCAATAAGGGAATTACCCACTTTGGCCAGCTTTTTCTTCGTACGGATATACTGCGTCACGAACGCGCCGGAGAAAATAAGAAAGCTCAGGTAGAAAAAGCTCACTATCTCAAGCGTAATAGCCAAAATAAAGAATGACAGCCCTGAGTGCGGCGCATTGACATCAATAAACTGCACGAAGAACGAAACATAAAACAAAATAGCTTTAGGATTCGTCAGGCTCAGAATTAACGCACGTTTAAAAATAGCGCCAAACGGGACTTCTTCAGGCGCGGCATCGCTTGCTTTTGATTTCAGTGTTGCATACAGGATCTTCGCACCGAGGTACAGCAGATAAAACGCGCCAAGATAGCGAACGATGTTGAACAAAACGGGCGTTGTTTTGATCAATGCGGCAACTCCGGCATAGGCCAAAAACATTAACACGGCATCGCCGATAAACACACCGCTTGCGGCGAGATAACCGCCCTTCACTCCCCGACCAACGCTGTTCTTCAACACAAATATCGTATTTGGCCCCGGTACCAGCACGATAAAAATAGCCCCCACCAGATACGTCCAGTAATTCAGAACTCCATACTCTGCGAACACGTTAACCTCTTCCTGAAAAAACACATGCACTTGCTGCGAGACAATATGCTAACGAATGCATCGGGTGATGGAAAGAGAAGGTTATGAATTAAAAAACCCGCCACTGGTGACGGGTGTGTACAGATAAGGTTAGCCCGGATTAATGGTGCAGCATCTCATCCACAACCTCTTCTCCCTTCAACTGGTAAGGGTAGTAGGTAGGCCAGTTTTCCATCTCTTCAAGCAAAGCTGCCTGCGAGGTATTTCCCATAAAGATATGGAAGTGGCTCGATTTACGCGGCGCGATAATATGATCGCTGAATTGCAAGTATTTAGGTGCTTTGCTGTTAGCGTCTTTACACTCAAACAGATAACGTACACCTTTCTTGCCTGACTTATAGAGCAGAATTTTATAACCGGCGTAGTCGTATTTACATGATGCAACCTGATTACCGGTGTGAAATTCCATTACGTCATTTTCGATGCCGATGGTGTCTACGTTGGTTGCATAACCTTTACGGTAGTAATCTTTAATTTGTTCTGCCGTTTTGCTTTTGTCTTTCTCCGCTTTCTTTTTGAAGACCGGATCAAGCTCGCCGCTGACCAGATACGGATAGACAGATTGCCACATGCCATCCCAGTCGGTCAGCGCCCTATTTTGCACCTGGTTATCATCAAAAACCCCTTCCGACGCCTTTTGTTCTGCTTCGCTCATCGGCGCACCATGGGAATGATGACCGTGCGCCATAACCGAACCACTGACTAAAAGCATCCCCAGAGCAATTGTCAGTTTTTTAATACAAATAGCCAAAATTTCACCCTCAAATCATTTGCGAGTGAAATGTTATAATATAACGTATCAATTTAATCAATAGACCAGCTACAAGCCTCTATCTCATTTCACGTTACAATGAGTTTGCTGGAACAAAGCTGATCAAGCAGGGCCTGCTGATGGCTGATAATCAGCATAGCCAACGGTCGACGCTGGCATTCTTCAAGCAGCAGCGCCCAGATATCCCGTTGAATGGAAGGATCGAGCTGGGCGGTAATTTCATCAGCAATAAGAAAACGTGTCCGCGGGTCCAGCGCACGAAGTAAAGCAATTCGCGCCAGTTCACCGCCAGAAAGTTGTCCGGGGCGGCGAGTTAACCACTCTGGGTTGATGTGAAGACGGGTAAGCATTTCAGCATCCGGTCGCCAGGCATCATGAACCGCATCACCGGTGCTGCGTCGGGGGTTAAAAGTTAATTCCGGATGCTGTGGCACCAGTTGCACCGGGCAATACTGGTGCATCGGCAACGGTTGTTCATCAACCAGAATGTCACCCGAAGTTGGTTTCTGCCAGCCCGCCAGCACGCGTCCCAGCGTCGTTTTGCCCGTCCCACTTGGCGCACAAATCCCAATACGTTCTCCAGGGTGTAGAGAGAAGGTCAGATTTTGCCACAGAACCTTTTCTCCCTGACGGATTGTTACATCACGACAGCACAACATCGCGCTCTCCAAAAAGTTGATTTCTTTCAGGCAGCGCCCGCCATTGTCGTTGCAGATGTTCGCTAATCTCTCCGCGTAACAGCTGTTCCCGGCTGACGTTATCCGACACCCTTCCCTGATGCAACGCGACAATACGATCCGCATGGCGGGCCGCCAGCGTGAGGTCATGCGTTACCCATAAAACGCCAGCCCCTTGCTCACATTGCTCACGCAACTGTTCAAGGAGTTGATTAGCCAGAGGTGCATCAAGCCAGGCGGTAATTTCATCCGCCAGAATATAGCCAGCCTGACTCAGAGACGCATGACAGGCCAGGACACGTTTCGCCATACCGCCTGAAAGCTGGCGCGGAAAAGCATCTAATACGCGACTTTCCAGTCGGCTACGCTGGAGCAATCGTTCAATATTTCCGGCATTCCATTGCTGGCCAGAAAGCTGGCATGCCCTGCGCAGATGCTTTTCAATCGAGAGCAGCGGGTTAAGCGCCTGAACGCCTTGCGGGACATAGCTGAAGGTATTGCCACGACATTGGCGAATATCATCGCTGTTCAGCGTTTTGCCCTCCAGCGTGATAGTGCCCTGGAAGCGCAAATTCTCCGGTAAGAGATCGAGCAGGCATTGCAGCAGCAGGCTCTTACCCTCCCCGCTTCCTCCCACTAACGCCACCATTTGACCCGGTACCACGTCGAAAGAGATATCCTGCAACAGCGAAGACCAGTTTCTCGCGCCGTACCAGCGATAACGCGCCACCTCCAGCGAGACCTGTCTTAAACTCAACATGCGTCACCTCGTAACCATAAACGATGTATCGCCCTTGCGAGCTGATCGAATAACATCACCAGACTGAACAGCATCAGTCCCGGAAACAGCACCAACCACCAATCGCCATGACTGATAAATCTCAGCGCATCCGCCAGCAGCAGTCCCAGTGACGGTTCATGCGGTGCCAGCCCAAAACCGAGGAAGCTTAACGCCGCACTGTGCAACACCGCGTGGGGAAACATCAGTAGTGTTCCCGTTAGCCATTGAGGTAATAAGGCGGGTAGATAGTGATGTCGCCAGCAGTAAAAATGGCCGTGCCCCAGACGCCAGGTCAGCGTCAAGTAGTCACTGTGGGCCACGCGCTGCGCTTCAGCACGCAGGATTAGCGCCAAACGCGGCCAGTGGGTCAGCGCAACCGCCATAATCACGCCGTTTTTCCCACCGCCCAGCGTAAAGCAGATCAAAATGAGCAACAGCAGATGCGGCATCGACAGCATGGCATCGGTAATCAGGCGCATAAGCACATCCAGACGCGGATGTATGCGCGAAACCGCCGCCATCACTAACGCAATGAAACCGCTGCACAACGCCGCACCAATACCAATTTGCAGACTGGTTAGTGCACCCTGAAAACAACGGATCCACAGGTCGCGACCAAGGTTGTCGGTGCCAAACCAGTACAGCGCATCAGGCGGTAAATGCCGGGCAAGCAAATTAACGCTCAACGGGTTATCCAGCATTGCGGCACCATACACTGCAATGAATAACAGGCAGCTAAATGAGAGCAAAAGACGAATCAGCGTCGGCGTCGGGTTATAGAGCATCAGGTCGTTCCAGAGCACGGTTCAACATACGGACAAGCCAGGTAGACAGCGAGTTACCAATAAACACCAATACGGTACTGAACAATACAATTCCCATCAGTAACGGCAGATCTCCACGTAATCCAGCATCAATAGTGGCCTGCCCCAGTCCCGGGTAAGCAAAGACTTTTTCGGCCAATAATGCGCCTCCCAACAGCTCCCCCAGCGAGGCAAACTGCAAACACAGCGCAGGCGTAATTGCATGACGCAGAACCTGATGGCGTAACAGTGACCAGCCTTTATCTCCCTGAGAACGCGCAAAACGGACAAAATCGCTTTTCATCACGCTGGCGATGCTTTCCCGTGTATGAAGCGTAATTTGTCCCAATCCCAGCAAACTGAGCGCGCAAACGGGAAGCACCAAATGGCGCAGACGCTCAGTCAGCGTCGCCATATCGCCGCTGTTGCCCGGCTCCCACGCGCAGCAGACCGGAAATACCGGCCAGCGCACGGCAAATAACGCCAGCAACAGCATGCCAATCCAGAAGGTCGGCAGCGAAGAAAGCAGATAACTGAGGCGACAGATTGCTTTATCCGGCCAGCGATTCAGATAGCGACCCGCGACAAACCCCATTGCCGTTCCCAATATGCCAGAGAGCAGCCACGCGCCACCAAGCAGCGCAAACGAGGTAGAAAAGCGTTCCTTGATCACGCTGGCAACCGGTGCGTTAAACAACATTGAATAGCCGAGATCGCCCTGTAATACACGGCCAAACCAGTGACCAAAACGCTCCCATAGCGGTTGGTCCAATCCCCAGCGAGCCGCGATACGCGCATATTGCTCCGGCGGCACATGCAGGAGATCGTTGCCGATATAAGCCCGAATCGGATCGACCGGAGAAAAGCTGAGCAGCATAAAAGTGCCAGCCGCAACCAGCACCAATAACACCATCAGCCGTAGAAAATGGCCCACAACAGACTTCATCAACGGCAGGTCCAGGTCCATTCGTCCAGATTATTGAGCAGTGACCAGCTACCGTGAATCTCCGGTGCGCCTTTACCTAAGTCAATACACGGATTTGCCAGGTAGGTATGCTGAATATTCAGCAGCCATGCCCAGGCCGCATCGCCCTGCACGCCAGCCCCTTGCTTGCCATCCCACTCAACTTGTTGCCAGAACGGCAACGCTTTTTGCCAGTCCGGAGCGTCAATAGCCTGTTTAAGATGCTGCTCAACGACAGGATTGCTGTAATAGCCTGGATTGTAGTATTCCACGCCCGCAGCCTGATTACTGTAGTGATGGAAAAGCTCCATCGGATCCAGACTTCCCCAGCCAAACAGCGTCGGGTTGGCATGCATATGCCGCTCAACAGTTTCCCAGCTCCCGGATTGCAGAGAAATCTGAATACCCACTGGCTCCAGCATCGCACGTACGGCTTCGGCTAAATCCCGGCGTGTACTGTCACCGCTGGCATACCACAACGTTAAGCGAGCCTCTTTACCGTCCTTCACGCGTACGCCGTCTTTACCCACTTTCCAGCCGGCTTCTTCAAGAATCGTTCGCGCTTTTTCGCTATCGCCATCTTTGAACGCAACTGATTGTCCCTGCCATGGCAGACCCTGAACCGCGCTATACGCCGGAATCGCATGACCTTCCATGACCTGATCGGCAAGCTGCTTACGGTCGATGGCGTAGTTGATGGCGCGCCTGATGGCAACATCGGCAGTGATATCGTTCCCAATCGGATAGCCATTGGCGTCTTTTTTACCTGCAGGAACCATCGGGAACACAATGCCGCGGTTTTCCACGCTGTCGCGTACCCAAAGTTTCAAATTTTTCTGCTGAGGAGCGACTGCCATCGATGGCGCGATACGTACGAGTCCCAGTTGGCCGCTGCGCGCTGCGGCATAAGCGTTATCTTCATCAAGGAAGACAAACACCAGCTTACTGAAATCATTTTTCTTACCGGCATACCAAGGGTTAGCCTCAACGATCAACTGCTGCCCCGGCTGAAAACTCACCAGTCGATACGGACCCGCGCCAATCGGATTTTTAGCGAATGTTTTTTCGTCATACCGTTTTTGCGGAACAATTCCTAATGAACCCAGCACGTTCACAAAGGTACTTTGCGGGCTACGCAACGTAATTTCTACCGTGCGGTTATCTTTCAGACTGGCATGGGTGAAGTTCCCCATATCAATTTTGCCGCCGCTTTTTGCTGCTTTGTTATAGGTGAACACCACGTCTTCAGCGGTTAGCGGCGAACCATCAGAGAATTTAAGGTCAGGTTTTAACGTCAACGTCCAGGTTTTGCCGTCTGCGCTGGTCTCTACTTTTTCCGTCAGCAGGTTTCCCCAGCTCATATCTGCATTTTGTTTTAATAATGGTGCATGCAAAAGCAGATAGCTGCCATGACTCCAGCCCAACATCGGGTCAAAACCTTCCGTTGGCTCCGGTCCAATTGCCAGTTTTAACGTCTGCCCTTCGCTCGCATTTTGCGCGGCGAGAAGTGGTGAGGTTAATGCGAGAGTCAATGCGCACGTAAGCAGTGCCAGCTTGCCTTTGATCATTATGTTATCCAGTTTTACGTTATTTTTATGCTGCATAACGATTTACAGTCGTTAAGCAGTCTCCTGGGGAAGGGATTATGGCGGACAGAAATGACGAAAAAAATGATGCGGCGCAGAAAAGTATGACGATTTTCTAAAATTATCATACTTTTTTCTGATACTCCGTTATGAGTACGATGTGAATCTCAGAATATAGATTAATCCCTCGCCATTTATTCAAAGAATATTAATCCCTATCTAATAATTACCCATGCGGACTATTTACCCTCCCCGCTATTCCCTTATCTAAAACTCATGACAATTTATGTATATTTATTCAAAAAAAACACCAGAAGTGACAAGTTATGTAAATTTGTAATGATAATTATTTGCATTATCATTACGATCACTTATCTTACTGCCTTTGATTTTTAACAAAGGAAGTTTGACTATGCGTTTAAAACCTGTTGCCTCTGTCGTTCTGTCCTGTTTAGGATTTTCCAGCCCCCTGGTATTTGCTGAAGATGTCATGGTGGTAACCGCTTCCGGTTACGAAAAGAAAATCACCAATGCCGCCGCCAGCGTCTCTGTTATTTCGCAGCAAGAGTTACAAACCAATAAATATAATGACTTAGGTGAAGCCCTGCGTTCTGTTGAAGGGGTAGATGTTGAAAGCAGCACCGGTAAAACTGGCGGTCTGGAGATCAGCATCCGTGGCATGCCCGCCAGCTATACCTTGATCCTGATTGACGGTATTCGTCAAAACGGCAGCAGCGACGTGACGCCAAACGGCTTCTCTGCCATGAATACCAGCTTTATGCCCCCGCTGGCGGCAATCGATCATATTGAGGTTATCCGCGGCCCGATGTCGACGCTTTATGGCTCCGACGCAATCGGTGGCGTGGTGAATATCATCACCAAAAAAAGCACCGATAAATGGAGCACTTCCATCAATACCGGCGTTAACCTGCAAGAGAGTAATAAATGGGGTAACAGTACGGTCGCCAACTTCTGGTCAAGCGGCCCGTTAATCGCGGGCGTACTGGATATGCAGGTTCGGGGGAGCACAACCCAGCGTCAGGGTTCCAGCGTCACTTCGCTGAGCGATACCTCTTCCACCCGCGTACCTTATCCAACCGAGTCGGAAAACTACAATATTGGCACGCGATTCGACTGGAAAGCCAACGAAAGCAATACGCTGTGGCTGGATCTCGACTCCGCCAGACAGCGTTATGACAACGATGACGGTCAGTTGGGTAACCTGACGGGAGGTTATGATAAAACGCTGCGCTATGAGCGTAACAAAGTGACCCTCGGCCACGATACAGCCTTAACGTTTGGCACCTGGAAATCCTCCCTCGGCTGGAATGAGACCGAGAACAAAGGCCGACAACTGGTCTCCTCCGCACTCACACCAGAGAACGCAGGTCGGGCCGGTGACGCGCGTGAACTGAAGAACACCAACGTCATACTAGACTCAGTGCTACTGACACCATTAGGTGATTCGCACCTCTTAACCCTTGGCGGGGAATACTGGGATGCACGAATGAAAGATGGTGTGGTGCTGGCCAATACCGGCGAGACGTTCCACCAAAAAACGTGGGCAGCCTATGCGGAAGATGAATGGCATATTCTCGATTCGCTGGCCTTAACCGCAGGAACACGCTATGAGCATAACGATGTCTTTGGCGGTCATCTCAGCCCACGAGCCTATATGGTCTGGGATGTTTCCGACGAATGGACGCTCAAAGGCGGCGTAACGACAGGTTATAAAGCACCATCACTGAGCCAGTTGCATAACGGGATCAGCGGCGTAACCGCACAAGGAACGGTGAATACGGTCGGGAACCCGGACCTCAAACCTGAGGAAAGCATCAGCTACGAAACCGGGCTGTATTACGAGAACAACGCCGGGCTTAACGCCAACATTACCGGCTTCTATACTGAATACAAAAATAAAATTGTCTCGTATTCTATCGATGATAATACCAACAGTTATACCAACAGCGGCAAGGCGAGGACCGATGGCGTTGAATTTGCCAGCACCTTCCCTCTATGGTCGGATGTGCTGACCTTATCTCTCAACTACACCTACACTCAGAGCAAGCAAAAAGATGGTGACAATAAAGGCGCGCCGTTAAGCTATACACCAAAGCATATGGCTAACGCCCGTCTGAACTGGCAGGCAACGGAAGATATGAACGCCTGGCTGAGCGCACGTTATCGCGGTAAGGCCCCACGCTTCACGGAAAATTACGACAATCTCAGCGCAGTACAAAAAGCCGTCTATGACGATAAAGGCGCTAATTTAAAAGCCTGGACCGTCCTGGACATGGGAATGTCTTACAAACTGACCAAAGATCTGACACTTAATACGGCAGTTAATAACGTGCTGGATAAAGACTTTAGCGAGGTTAAACTTTACCAGGTGGGCCGTAATAGCACCTACGCAGGTGATTATTATCAGACTGCACAATCTACCACCGGATACGTAAACCCGGGTCGTAACTACTGGGTATCGTTAAACTATCAGTTCTAATGTTGTTTTCCCTTCCTGACGGACTGGAATTGATAGCCCGTCAGGAATTATGTTACATCAAATAACAGGCGGATGATGTTATAAAATCGCACTCTTTATAAGGATATGATTAAAACACTCTCAGCCACCTGTAACTAAAAGTAACTAATTTTCATGTTAAATTCTTACCAGGCAAGAACACCAGAATCAGATTTATTCACACAACAAATGCCTGGATTTTAAAAATCGAAAAACAAAAGCCAACATCATCATATTTTTCTGAGTTACCAGACCTTACTCTCAAAAAAACATTTATCAAAATAATAATAAAAATACATTCACATAATCAATTCTTCAAGTTTGAAAAACAAAAAGAAACATCTTCTTTGATTTGGAACGGATACTCAATGTTATTATTTCAAAAATAACATCCACGGTAACCGCCATGCTCATCACACACGAAATACTTAATGGAATAATGGGTGAAAGAGTTTCCGATGATTGTATTATTTACTTGTCTGGACCTTCATCATTAGATACGCCCCTTGAGATAATGCGTAGTAAAAACTGCATTTGCGTAAATGGTAGCGCAGGCTATTTAATTAACAACAATGTCCCTGTATTTATCTATGTTGTTTGTGACGGTTCTTTTTATGAAAACAACAAAGAATTATTTTATAAATATAGCACCTATGCCCAGCATACCTTTATTAGTGAAGATGTTATTAAAAGAGCTGATTCAACAGAGGCAGGGAACTTGCTCAACACATGTTTTCTGTTAAAGGACATTTGCAAATCCAGAGGTGGTATCGGTAGAAAGATTCGCTATAAAATAAAAACAATGACTAACAGGAATCTTCGAATTAAATGCTCTGCATTCAGAAAAGTGAAAACAATTGCATTTTCAACTGATGTAACACATGGTCATTTTGGTAGTGCTACGGTCGCATTTAGCGCGTTACAAATAGCCATTAGTCTAAAATTTGAAAGAATAATATTTTCAGGTTTAGATTTGAAAGGTAGCTGTAAACGGTTTTACAATGAAGTTAACGCTCAACCCACGACTCTACCCACTGATCTTAGCTTTATATTAAGGTCATTTTCTTATGTAAGTAGCCACTATGACGGTAAGATCTACAATCTTTCTCCACAAACAGCTATTCCCTACGATGTTATTCCATTCATCAATACAGAAGAAGTAGCTTGTTCCACCTCCTACTAGCAATACACCAACGGTAAGAATATTTAAACAATTAATACAGAAACACCCCTTCTTGCGCCATGAGATACAATGCCAAAACAATAACCCCGACGACACCACCTAAAAACAGTACTGCGGCAATCGCAAGCTGGTTGCGGTTTGTGTACTTCGTATTGTTTCGCACATCCAACTCTTTTTTCGCTGCACTGTGACTTGAATCACGCTCCATCGCGAATGTTATATCTGCCATGCCATTATCCAGTTGCTGTATATGAAAACACAAATAACCACCACATCGATAAGGGTATAGATTTTAAATAACAGAATCTGAGATTTGTCTCACGATAAAGATAATCATCGGATTTTTACTCCCGAAGCAGATTTCATACCCCCTTTTCATCAATAAGGTTATCCTGTACTTATTCGACAAAAACCTTCACTTTAGGCTTTGCCAGCAGAATCATGACGAACTCAGTGAAGGTTACTGGTTTATAGAAATAGTACCCTTGCAGGAAAACAATGTTGTTTTTGTTGAGATAATCGAGCTGAGCCTTCGTTTCAACTCCTTCTGCAACGATGCTTAAAGACAGCTTGCGCGCCAGATCGAGAACACAATCCAAAATTCGGGTTGAATCGGGATGCTCATTAACCCTTCCCACAAAGCTCTGATCGATTTTAATGTAATCAATGTGTAGGTCATGCAAATAAGAAAGCCCAGAATAGCCCGTACCAAAATCATCAAGCGCAATCACAAAGCCATTTTCATGCAGGATATTGAGCCTCTGCACAAGTTCTTCATCTACATGTAATGGCTCACACTCAGTAACTTCAATCACCAGGTTGAGATCATGGCGGCTGAAGCTATCTTTGAATTTCAGACACTCTTCAACAAATGTAGGGGAAGTGATATGGGATGCGCTGAAGTTAATACCGACATGGAATCCAGATGGCAGTTTGTTGGCAATGGCGTTCATATTCGCCGCAACCTGCCTCATCAGACTTTGAGTTAGTGGCACTATCAGGCCTGATTTTTCGGCGACGGGAATGAAGGAGGCAGGAGAGATATATCCGGCTTTTGGATGTTTCCATCGGGCCAGCACTTCAACACCGCGTAACGTCCCTTCACGACCATTTACGATAGGTTGATAAAAAGGCACGATCTCTCCTTTTACTATCGCTCTGCGCAACGTTTCTTCTGGGGTATCGTTCTTATTTAGATATTTATCAATGGTATAAGCGGCTGCGAAAGATATTAACAGGATAAAAACCAGAATCCCTGAACCTTGTGTAACCAGCCTTTTTGCACTAAACAATGGCGGTTCATTATAAATAATGCTGAACGGATACTTTGCGGAATTCACCTGACCAGACATCTGTGAGCTTGCTGTAACGGTTTCCACATCGCCCAATAAACCAAGCACTTCGTCACCTACGAGTAGTGAATATGTCACCCCCTTTAACGGAACATTCAATGCTCCACGGATATGCACCCCGCTAATGGTGACAATGATGTGGTTGGTTTGAAAACGAGTTTGATACAGCAGAACGGGTATCTCATTTTCCGTATTTCTTGCGGGAGTAAGCAGCAAATTTGTATCAGCAATCACCGGAATTTGCTTAAGCAAGATCCGATTACCTGGCAGTGACGTACACCAAAGCTTCCCCTGTCGGATAATGATCAGCGTCCGCAAATGAGGGCGAAGTGCAGCTTCAGTTCCAAGTTGGTATTGCCCCTCCAGATCGCATTTTTTTTCGGCGATGTGCATAGCGGTTCGAGTTGCCTGGAAAGCTTCATCCAGTATGTTATCCATATTTTTGGCGGCATATCTGGCTCCTCCAAGGGTTTCTGTCGAAGAGGAATACCAAAGCTGCATATTAAGAATAAAAACACCTATCAAAAAAAGACACACCGCAGCGGTTACCGGTAAAAGTACTTTGCGCATTCTCATGTCCCGTGGCGAAAACTGATCAGTCGTTGCGATGAGCATTGACGTGTTCTAGTTTATCTCTACAGAGCATGGTAGATAGAATCAAAAGTCGCCATGCGCCCAGTCACACTTCCAAAGCCACAACATAAGAAATTGATTTTTATATAAAATTAACCCTGAAAAGATCATAACAATAATGACATCCCTCCTTCCGATTTTGCTATCATATGAATGTACTAATAAGAGGTAAGCAAATGAAAATCTTTATCACTGACAATGAAGGGAATCTCATTCCTGTTGACGGAAAAAGCGTCGTGATCGAATTGAATAGCGGCGGAACTATTGAGATCGCCGAGGAGTACAGTCGGGACGATGTTCCTGAAGGTATTAATCTGTGGGGAGGACGAGAACCTTCCCCTTCACTCTCATTCGAGGAAATTAAAGCTCGAACAGAAGGCCTTGGTGTTTACCCCATTGCAGCCAATGCCCTGCACGTATTCCCATACAAACTTTCATCAAAAGAATGATTGCATTCAGCAGGCGAAGCGTTTTTCTCAAACCAAAGTAAGGCCATTGTTATCATAAATACCTCTGGCCTTGGGGGGAGTCAACTCGCTAATATCTGTTACTTCTGATTGCAGTCCATGCTGGCGCTGCATTATTTCATCACTATATACAGAAAGAAAATAGGCTTTTGAGAGTGATTCCTGAGCATAAGCATTTGAATAATTAATAAATGATTATAATGTTAAGAAAATAAGCACTAAAGACAGTATGTACGTGGTCTAAAATATTAATCGTCATCATAATGCTTATGTTTCTTGCGATCACTCATAGACTCTTTAAAAGCTTCTGCTTGTGTATTAGCAGCCTGCAGTCGACTCATATTAGCACTGTAATTATTCCAATATTCTTTTTCTTCGTGATAACAAACATCACGGCTAATTCCCTTCGCTTCGCACTTTGCTAAGCGTTGTTCTTCTGATACGCAACCAGACATCAAAGAAACAGTAGAAAACGCAACCAGTATTATCATTAATTTATTCATATAGTAAGTTACATACATAACAAGGAGTCATGCTTTGAATTTTATTTCTCAAACATGTCGCCAAGATAAAAACAGAAAGGTAATAAAAAATCAATCGGGAAAAATGTTCTTTTTTGGACATTATTAGCATTCAGAATAATAATTTATCATAACATGTTGATAAAAACGGATTTAACATTAGAGTAAAATAACATTAAAACGCCACCACCTTTAATATACCCCCAATATTTTCTTGTTTTTAAAACGACTGTTTTACATATAATAATTAATAATATACAAACTCCGCTCAATTATATTTAGTTCTCATACCCGGATCGGTTTAAATAAATATTGAAAGATATGGATATTTTTTATCAATAAATAGAATTGTAATGACAAAGATAAAAATTAAATCTTTAGTGCTATTAAAATGAGTTTAATAGTCTGAGTGCCAGGAAAGCACTTTGCAGGTAAAAAAACGGGAACCAATCGGCTCCCATTCTTATACAACTCAGAATCTGGATTACATGTTTTCGATGATCGCGTCACCAAACTCTGAACATTTCAGCAAATTAGCGCCGTCCATCAGACGTTCGAAATCATAGGTTACGGTCCTGGCGTTGATCGCGCCTTCCATACCTTTAACAATTAAGTCAGCCGCTTCGGTCCAACCCATGTGGCGCAGCATTACATTGCTAAAATCATAGCAACCATTTGATAAAGTTGAAATTATCATCCTCTCTACTTTCAAATCAGCCAGTAGCTACCATTATAAACTCATTGATTGTCTAAACTTTGGTTTTAGTTTTGGGGAAGAGTTTTCGCCAAGAATCCAAGTTTTTCACGCCAGCACATTCATCACACTACCGCTAATGGCAAGCCTCGATGGTAAAGCTGTTGCTGCCGCAGAGGTCCGATTTGAGCGAAAACCGGACGCCCGCATAGCGTGAACAGACATCCGGTATTTTGAAGTGGCAGATTACTTAATCTGCTTACCCGTTTCGTCAATGACCTTCTCGCCATCCTCTTTGGTAAACGCTCCTTTCTGACCTTCCGGTAGGATATCCAACACTATTTCTGAAGGGCGGCAAAGACGAGTGCCAAGCGGCGTAACGACTACCGGCCGATTAATCAGGATCGGATGTTGAAGCATGAAATCAATTAACTGCTCATCACTAAATTTCTCTTCATCAAGACCCAGGTGTTCATAAGGCTCAACATTCTTACGCAGTAATGCACGCACCGTAATTCCCATATCTGAAATAAGTTGAATCAGCTCATCACGGGTCGGTGGCGTATCGAGATAATAAATTATCGTTGGTTCGTTGCCGCTGTTACGGATCATCTCCAGCGTGTTGCGAGAAGTGCCGCAGGCAGGGTTATGATAGATGGTAATGTTGCTCATATCTGTATCTCATTACAAAGTGATGGAGAGCCGCAACGCCAGCGCGGCCAGAGTGACAAACAGCACGGGCAGAATCATGATAATACCCGTGCGGAAGTAATATCCCCAGGTAATCGTTATATTTTTCTGGGCAAGCACATGCAGCCAAAGCAGGGTTGCCAGACTGCCAATCGGGGTGATTTTCGGGCCTAAATCGCAGCCAATCACATTGGCATAAATCATTGCCTCTTTGACGATGCCAGTCGCCGTGCTCCCGTCAATCGCCTGTGCGCCAATCAGCACCGTCGGCATATTGTTCATCACCGACGACAGGAACGCGGTCAGGAAGCCGGTGCCGAACGTTGCTGCCCATAACCCCTTTTCTGCCAGTAGGTTCAGCACGTCAGACAGATACTCCGTAAGCCCTGCATTGCGCAGGCCATAGACCACCAGGTACATACCCAACGAAAAAATAACGATCTGCCATGGCGCACCGCGGAGGACTTTTCCGGTGTTGATGGCATGACCTCTTTTCGCCACTATAAACAGTATTGCTGCGCCACTAGCCGCTATCGCACTGACCGGGATACCCAGTGGCTCCAGAACAAAGAAACCGACAAGCAGCAATAACAGGACAATCCAGCCCGCCCTGAACGTTGCCGGATCCTTTATCACACTGGCAGGCGTCTTCAGCAGCGAAACGTCATACGTCGCCGGAATGCCCCTGCGGAAGAAGAGATGCAGCATGACCAGAGTGGCCGCAATCGCTGCCACATCTACGGGGATCATAACGGAGGCATACTGCGTAAAGCCCAGACCGAAAAAGTCCGCCGAGACGATATTCACCAGGTTAGAAACAATTAGCGGCAGGCTGGCCGTATCTGCAATAAATCCTGCGGCCATGACAAACGCCAATGTCGTGCCCTGGCTGAATCCCAGTGCGAGCAGCATCGCAATTACAATCGGCGTTAGGATCAGCGCAGCGCCGTCATTGGCAAACAACGCAGCAACAGCGGCACCAAGCAAGACTATCCAGGTAAACAAAAGGCGGCCACGTCCGTTACCCCAACTGGAGACGTGCAGTGCGGCCCATTCAAAGAAGCCGGACTCATCGAGCAACAGGCTGATGATGATGACCGCAATAAATGCCGCTGTCGCGTTCCAGACGATATTCCAGACAACGGGAATATCTGCGATATGGATGACTCCGGTTCCCAGCGCCAGCGCAGCTCCGATACTCGCGCTCCAGCCAATACTCAGGCCTCTGGGTTGCCAGATCACCAGTACCAGCGTCAGTAAAAATATACTCCCTGCCAAAAACATTTCAGGCTCCGTTATATATGATTATGTAAATATGTTTTCCTGCCTCAGCAGGAGGTACAGGCCGACTTTGCCAACCATTCCCGCACATCCTCCCGAAGGCACAGCCAGGATGTCGTGATTGTCTCAGCGGCCCACGCCGGAATATGAGGTGACAGACGATAGTGGATCCATTTCCCTTCCCGACGATCAAGAACAAGCTTTGCCTCGCGCAGGACGGCCATATGGCGTGATATTTTGGGCTGTGATTCGGCGGTAGCTGCACAAATATCGCACACGCACAGTTCTCCGGACTCCCGCAGAAGCATGACAATGGCGAGACGTGTTTCATCTGACAGGATTTTGAAAAGCTGAACAGGTTGTAGCATTTTTCTCTCCGCTCCCTTTAGAATACACATATGGTAAATCATATGTATCAACTTTGAAATCATCTGCTCTCTCTGGAGGAGAAAAATGGAACAATTTCCTGCCCTGAATACTGCATGCTTTGATCAACACATCGCTGAACGCCTGAACGTGCAGGAGCCACCACGGATTCTGATCCTGTATGGTTCAGTGAGAGAGCGCTCCTACAGCCGCTTTGCCGCGGAGGAAGCCGGTCGCCAGCTGACGGCGATGGGCGCGGAGGTGAAACTGTTTAACCCCTCCGGTTTACCCCTGCCGGATGATGCGCCGGACACGCATCCCAAAGTCACCGAGCTGCGCGGTCTGGTCAGATGGTGTGATGGGATGGTGTGGAGTTCTCCGGAACGGCACGGTGCTATGAGCGCAGTCATGAAGGCGCAGATTGACTGGATCCCCTTAAGTGAAGGAGCGATTCGTCCTTCGCAGGGCAAAACACTTGCGGTAATGCAGGTCTGCGGTGGTTCACAGTCCTTCAATGCCGTGAACCAGATGCGTATACTTGGTCGCTGGATGCGGATGTTTACGATCCCCAACCAGTCCTCTGTAGCCAAGGCATGGCAAGAGTTCGACGAAAACGGACGAATGAAACCTTCTTCATGGTATGACCGCATCGTCGATGTAGCCGAGGAGCTGTTTAAAATCACGCTGCTGCTTAAGGGACAACCCAGTTATCTTGCAGATCGTTACAGCGAGCGAAAAGAGAGTCATCAGGAGCTTTCATCCCGTGTCAATCAGGACAAAATATAACGTATGTTCTTCGTGAATCCATACTGCATGAGCTTACCAATGTCCGCTTTGGCAGATTGATTATGCCGGATGATCTCTAAATGTGAACGGCACGATTATGCGGGCTACTTACAATTGCACATATCAGCAATGAGCCATCGCAGGCAGTAAGTGACGCATCCACAACAAACAGCGCCCCCTGAAGTATTCCTTCCCTGAAATGTGAACGCGATGCCCGCATGAAATAAGTCGCTGCGGGCTGGCTGATTAGTTGCTGATCGAGGGAGATTCGTGTTTCAACATAATCTGCCGCAGGTGAAGGAAAGCCCATGTTTATGCCCTCTGTTGAATACCGGATAAAAATACAGCACAAACACTGTATATCCATCCAGCAAAGAGGCGATAAGCAATGTTCGTGGAACTCGTTTATGACAAAAGGAATTTTGATGGTCTGCCCGGTGCAAAAGATATCATTCTGGGCGAATTGACCAAGAGGGTTCACCGGATTTTCCCCGAAGCTGATGTCCGGGTTAAACCGATGATGACATTGCCGGCGATCAACACTGACGCCAGCAAGCACGAGAAGGAACAGATAAGCCGTACTGTTCAGGAAATGTTTGAAGAGGCTGATATGTGGCTGGTTTCAGATTAAGTGCGTTCGATTCATCTTCCTTTACCCTATCCCGCTCAACTGTATTCTGCTGCTATACGCAGATAGCTGTCACAGCCGGGATTAAGTGCAGCAGTCAGTAATTCATCTGTGTTGAGGCCTGATTAAGCCGTATCGCGGTTAAATAGCCAAGGAACCTTAACTGGAGAAGCATTGATGGAGTGGGTAAACGCGTTGATGAGCCATTTCGCGCTTCATCCTTTCAGCCTGTGGGGCCTGCTTTTTGGAATAGCATTCGCAAAATCTACGTTCCTCATTTCAGCTGTATTACCGCCAGCATCTGTTATGTTGGTTGCTGTAATTTCCGTCGGCAAGGCGACTATTGCGCCATGGGAAGCGGGAATTGCTGTAATGATTGGCGCATGGTGCGGGACAATTGTTAATTATCACCTTGGAATGATGATGGGACATCTACCCTGGCTTGCACGCATCATGTCGCGTCATGCCGATACAGTAGTACGGGTTCGACGCCGGTTGCAAAACAGTTCTGTACCGATACTTTTTACTTCGCGCTTTATTGCCGTGCTGCGTTACATTGTGCCATTAGTTGCTGGAATGTTGCATCTTCATCCAGTGAAAGTGTATGCAGTCAGTCTGATCTCTGCGGCGACCTGGTCAGCGCTTTATGTCGGAGGCTTTAGTCTCGTTTTGCCTTTTTTTAGCTAAACCAAACATAAATAGACTACAACAAGCCCTGATACCCCCCTGGTACTGGGTGGATAAAAAGACAGGGAAAGAATTTATCAGGCACAAAAAAACGGGAACCAATCGGCTCCCGTTCTCATATAACCCAGAATGTGGATTACATATTTTCGATGATCGCGTCACCAAACTCTGAACATTTCAGCAGTTTAGCACCATCCATCAGACGTTCGAAGTCATAGGTTACGGTCTTGGCGTTAATCGCGCCTTCCATACCTTTAACAATTAAATCAGCCGCTTCGGTCCAACCCATGTGGCGCAGCATCATTTCAGCAGACAGAATGATAGAACCTGGGTTCACTTTATCCTGACCTGCATACTTCGGTGCAGTACCGTGGGTTGCTTCGAACAGTGCGCATTCGTCACCGATGTTTGCACCCGGCGCGATACCAATACCACCAACCTGTGCGGCCAGCGCATCGGAGATGTAGTCACCGTTCAGGTTCATACAGGCAATCACGTCATACTCAGCCGGACGCAACAGGATCTGTTGCAGGAATGCATCGGCAATGACGTCCTTAACCACGATCTCTTTACCGGTTTTCGGGTTCTTGATTTTCACCCATGGACCGCCATCGATCAGTTCGCCACCAAATTCTTCACGCGCTAACTGGTAACCCCAGTCTTTGAACGCGCCTTCGGTGAACTTCATGATGTTGCCTTTGTGTACCAAGGTAACTGAATCACGATCGTTGGCGATGGCGTATTCAATCGCTGCACGTACCAGACGTTTAGTCCCTTCTTCAGAACACGGTTTGATACCAATACCGCAATGTTCCGGGAAGCGTATTTTCTTCACACCCATCTCTTCGCGCAGGAATTTAATCACTTTCTCAGCATCGGCAGAGTCAGCTTTCCACTCGATACCCGCGTAGATATCTTCGGAGTTTTCACGGAAGATGACCATATCGGTCAGTTCAGGGTGTTTAACCGGGCTTGGTGTACCCTGATAATAACGCACCGGACGCAGGCAGACATACAGGTCAAGTTCCTGACGCAGAGCTACGTTCAGAGAGCGAATACCGCCGCCAACAGGGGTGGTCAGAGGGCCTTTAATGGCAACACTATATTCACGAATAAGATCTAAGGTTTCAGCAGGCAGCCAGACGTCCTGGCCATAAACCTGAGTGGATTTCTCGCCGGTGTAGATTTCCATCCAGGAGATTTTACGCTCGCCTTTATAGGCTTTCTCGACAGCAGCATCGACAACTTTGATCATCGGTGGGGTTACATCAACGCCGATACCGTCGCCTTCAATGAACGGGATAATCGGATTTTCAGGAACGTTGAGTTTGCCGTTTTGCAGGGTGATCTTCTTACCTTCCGCCGGAACAACTACTTTGCTTTCCATTCACCTCTCCTTCGAGCGCTTCTGGTTCTGCTCGTCTGTCATCGCGCTGCATGTGCGTTTGCGTCCTGCTGCACGAATGCGTTAGAGCAATTTTTTGTTAATGTTTTGTAATGAGCATGTCAATACTACCCTAATGTTCGCCGCCATGAAAGACACTCGTTCTTAGGCTATAATGCGGCAATTGATATAATCTGAAAATACCATGCAAAAAACTTCTTTTAGAAATCACCGGGTTGAGCGATTCAGCTCACGACAAGTCACTAAGCAGCGTAAAGAAAACCAGCCAAAACGCGTGGTTTTGTTCAATAAACCCTACGATGTTTTGCCACAATTTACTGACGAGGCTGGCAGAAGCACGTTAAAAGATTTTATTCCCTTGCCGGGAATTTATGCGGCGGGCCGACTCGACCGGGACAGCGAAGGGCTTTTGGTGCTGACCAATGACGGCGCACTGCAGGCGCGGTTAACGCAACCCGGTAAGCGTACCGGGAAAATTTATTACGTCCAGGTTGAAGGCGAGCCGACGACAGAAGCGCTGGACGCCCTGCGTACCGGAGTAACGCTCAATGATGGCCCCACGCTACCCGCAGGCATTGAGGTAGTAGAGGAACCCGTATGGCTGTGGCCGAGAAATCCGCCGATTCGGGAACGAAAAAACATTCCCACCAGTTGGTTGAAAGTCACCTTATATGAAGGCCGCAACCGCCAGGTACGTCGTATGACCGCGCATGTTGGATTTCCTACGCTGCGCCTCATCCGCTATGCCATGGGTGATTACACGCTGGAAAATCTCGCTAACGGCGAGTGGCGGGAACTGAAATCATAACCGTACGGTTTAACGTGAGTGTTAACAGGGAAGAATGAAAAATATGGATAAACAGCTTTTTGCAGCATTCATCCTGCTCGGCGTGTCACCGTTTTGTTCAGCAAAACTGGACTGTGAGGCGATTGCCGGAATTGCAGCAGGAGAGGCAAACTACCTTTATGAGTCTGCCAAAGTAAAAACCGACTCACGTCTGCATTTCTATTCTGCACCAGCAACAGAGTGTCAACTCCCCGCGTTCATGGTCAATGGCGACACTGTTGAGGTGCTCAGGAGTTCACAGCGCTACAAAAGCACGGGCATGCTTTCCAAAGATGAGCCTTATCGTTACGTACGTTATCGGGACGCTAAAGGAACCTTTGCCACCGGGTGGGTCTCGGCTGATGGATTAACACTGTTATCCAGCCCGCTTGCAGCAAGCGCGTCTTGCCAGTCATGGGCAAATAAAGAGATGTCACAGCGTGGGTACTTGCCCTACTCCTTCGCAAACCACTATCAGGTAATGGGAGACGCCCGCGCATGGTTCTATGCGATGCCAACCGAACAGTGTCGCAGCCCATCCGTATTTTTAGTGCCCGGCGACCTCGTCTCTGTACAAGAACAATCCAACGATGATTTTATGGAAGCGGTCTACTACACCACCGATCGCCATATCGTACGCGGCTGGTTAAAAAAGTCGCAGTTACAGGCTTTAAACAGCGGTGACCGCTATCGCGACGACATCAACCCGCTGTCGACAGACAAGGCAACGAGAGTCGCCACCCTTGGGCTACGTCACGACTATCAATGTATTTTTTATGAAAGCTGGAATGCTAAAAAGGCCATTGAGATTATCGTACGCGAGGATCATCAAACTGCATTGTGTCGCGGAGGGGCCGACCCACAAACGTCGCCTCCTGTGGCTTATATCAGTATCGACAAGACCAGCGGTGAAATTAGCTGGCCAGATGTTGCCGAAGGTTTTGCTGAGGAATAAGGGGGAAACATGTTCAAACCGCACGTCACGGTCGCCTGCATTGTGCATGCAGAAGATAAATTCTTAGTCGTTGAAGAAACGATCAATGGCAAAGCCTTGTGGAATCAACCCGCAGGACACCTGGAAGCCGACGAAACGCTGGTGCAAGCCGCAGCACGCGAACTATGGGAAGAAACGGGCATTAAAGCACAGCCACAGCATTTTGTTCGTATGCATCAATGGATTGCACCGGACAGAACGCCCTTTTTGCGTTTTCTTTTCGCTATCGAGCTTGCCAATATGTGCGCTACTGAACCCCATGACAGCGATATTGATTGCTGTCGTTGGGTCAGCGCAGAAGAGATTTTCTCTGCGCCAAACCTGCGTTCGCCGTTGGTTGCAGAGAGTATTCGCTGTTACCAGAGCGGCCAGTGCTACCCGCTGTCCATGATCGGTGAATTTAACTGGCCATTTACAGAGGGTGTCAAGTAAAGGGCTGCGTGCTAGAATATGCCGCCTTGAAGTTCAATGTTGTGAGTATTCCTATGTCTGAAAGCCCAAAAAAAGTGATCGTCGGCATGTCCGGCGGTGTCGATTCCTCCGTTTCTGCCTGGCTGTTACAACAACAGGGCTATCAGGTAGAAGGCCTGTTCATGAAGAACTGGGAAGAGGACGATGGCGAGGAATACTGCACAGCGGCCGCCGACCTTGCGGATGCACAGGCTGTCTGTGACAAACTCGGCATTGAACTGCATACCGTCAACTTTGCCGCAGAATACTGGGACAACGTCTTTGAACTGTTCCTTGAAGAGTACAAAGCGGGCCGTACGCCGAATCCGGATATTCTGTGTAATAAAGAAATTAAGTTTAAAGCCTTCCTTGAGTTTGCCGCCGAAGATTTAGGTGCCGATTACATCGCCACCGGTCACTATGTGCGTCGCGCAGATGTCGACGGCAAAAGTCGCCTGCTGCGTGGGCTCGATGGTAATAAAGACCAAAGTTATTTCCTCTATACGCTCGGCCATGAGCAAATCGCGCAAAGCCTGTTCCCGGTCGGTGAACTGGAAAAACCGCAGGTGCGTAAAATTGCCGAAGACCTTGGTCTGATTACGGCCAAGAAAAAAGACTCCACCGGCATCTGCTTCATTGGCGAACGTAAGTTCCGCGAATTTCTTGGTCGCTACCTGCCGGCTCAGCCAGGCAAAATCATCACCGTTGATGGTGAAGAGATTGGCCAGCATCAGGGGCTGATGTACCACACTCTGGGTCAGCGTAAAGGTCTGGGTATTGGCGGAACGAAAGAAGGGACAGAAGATCCATGGTATGTAGTGGATAAAGACGTTGAGAACAACATTCTGGTTGTCGCTCAGGGTCATGAACATCCACGTCTGATGTCTGTTGGCCTGGTGGCGCAACAGCTGCATTGGGTCGATCGCGAACCGTTCACTGGTACCATGCGCTGTACGGTGAAAACCCGCTATCGTCAGACCGACATTCCGTGCACCGTTAAAGCACTGGATGCTGAGCGTATTGAAGTCATTTTCGACGAGCCAGTCGCGGCGGTTACGCCGGGTCAGTCGGCTGTCTTTTACAATGGCGAAGTGTGCCTCGGCGGCGGCATTATCGAACAACGATTGCCTCTGCCTGTATAATTACTTACACATTTGATACAAGGAAGCAGTGAACGTGGCAAAGAATTATTATGACATCACCCTCGCCCTGGCAGGCATTTGCCAGTCGGCACGCCTGGTGCAGGAACTGGCGCACCAGGGGCATTGTGATGCCGATGCATTACACGTTTCACTGAACAGTGTCATCGACATGAATCCCAGCTCTACGCTGGGCGTGTTTGGCGGCAGCGAGGCCAACCTGCGTTTGGGGCTGGAAACAATGCTCGGCGTACTGAACGCCAGCAGTCGCCAGGGACTGAACGCTGAACTCACTCGTTACACGCTAAGCCTGATGGTGCTGGAGCGTAAGCTGTCAGCGGCCAAGGGCGCTATGGACACGCTGGGAGACCGTATCAGCGGCTTGCAGCGCCAGCTGGACCATTTTGATTTGCAGTCAGAAACGTTGATGAGTGCGATGGCTGGCATTTATGTTGACGTCATCAGCCCACTCGGCCCGCGTATTCAGGTCACGGGTTCCCCGGCCATCCTCCAGAGCCCGCAGGTACAGGCTAAAGTACGCGCTTCGCTGCTGGCTGGCATCCGTGCTGCCGTGCTCTGGCATCAGGTTGGTGGAGGCCGTCTGCAACTCATGTTTTCTCGTAATCGCCTGACGACTCAGGCAAAACAAATTCTTGCTCATTTAACCCCGGAGTTGTGATCTATGGAATTATCCTCACTGACCGCCGTTTCCCCTGTCGATGGACGCTACGGCGATAAAGTCAGCGCGCTGCGCGGGATTTTCAGCGAATACGGTTTGCTGAAATTCCGCGTACAGGTTGAAGTACGCTGGCTGCAAAAACTGGCCGCGCACGCAGCGATCAAGGAAGTTCCTGCTTTTGCTGCCGACGCAATCGGTTTCCTTGATGCGATCGTCGCTAACTTCAATGAAGAAGATGCTGCGCGCATCAAAACCATTGAACGTACGACCAACCATGATGTGAAGGCAGTTGAGTATTTCCTGAAAGAGAAAGTAGCGGATATCCCGGAACTGCACTCCGTTTCCGAATTTATCCACTTTGCGTGCACCTCAGAAGACATCAACAACCTGTCTCACGCGCTGATGCTGAAAACCGCACGCGACGAAGTGGTTCTGCCGTACTGGCGCCAGCTTATCGACGCGGTGAAAGATCTGTCTGTACAGTATCGCGATATTCCTCTGCTCTCCCGTACCCACGGTCAGCCAGCCACCCCGTCTACGCTGGGCAAAGAAATGGCTAACGTGGCCTACCGTATGGAGCGTCAGTATCGCCAACTCAATCAGGTTGAAATTCTTGGTAAGATCAACGGTGCAGTCGGTAACTATAACGCCCATATCGCCGCTTACCCGGAAGTTGACTGGCATCAGTTCAGCGAAGAATTTGTCACCTCGCTGGGCATCCAGTGGAACCCGTACACCACGCAGATTGAGCCGCACGACTACATTGCCGAGCTGTTCGACTGCATCGCCCGTTTCAACACCATCCTGATCGACTTTGACCGTGATGTCTGGGGCTACGTGGCACTGAACCATTTCAAACAGAAAACTATCGCGGGTGAAATCGGCTCTTCCACCATGCCACACAAAGTGAACCCTATCGATTTCGAAAACTCTGAGGGTAACCTGGGCCTGTCTAACGCGGTTCTGCAGCACCTGGCGAGTAAACTGCCGGTTTCCCGCTGGCAGCGTGATCTGACTGATTCTACCGTTCTGCGTAACCTGGGTGTGGGT
Source organism: Citrobacter sp. Cf116 (assembly GCF_030336505.1). NCBI lineage: Bacteria > Pseudomonadati > Pseudomonadota > Gammaproteobacteria > Enterobacterales > Enterobacteriaceae > Citrobacter > Citrobacter sp. Cf116. Next base: position 763,625 of record NZ_JAOWEQ010000037.1, read on the forward strand.
ATCGGCTATGCGTTGATCGCCTATCAGTCTACGTTGAAGGGGGTTAGCAAACTGGAAGTGAACCGCGATCATCTGCTGGATGAACTGGATCATAACTGGGAAGTTCTGGCAGAGCCGATTCAGACCGTGATGCGTCGCTACGGTATTGAGAAGCCGTACGAGAAGTTGAAAGAACTGACCCGTGGCAAGCGCGTTGACGCCGAAGGTATGAAGCAGTTTATCGATGGTCTGGCACTGCCGGAAGAAGAGAAAACTCGCCTGAAAGCAATGACGCCTGCCAATTATATTGGTCGCGCCATCGCCATGGTTGATGAACTGAAGTAATCAGCAACTCCCCAGATGCTGAACAGAAGCCGGATAAGCGTAAGCGATTCCGGCTTTTTATCGCCCGCTACATTATCCCTTCCCCCCCACCACATTTGCCCCCAAATAAGTAACAATCTATGGTGGTCTAAGCTACCACTAATTTATGCACGATCTGAAACTGCAGCCACCCGCAGAATGTTTAAACCACTCTGGCAGCATGGCCGTGCAATTTTCTTTGCTAATGGCTGGTACGAATGGAAAAAGGAAGGCGACAAGAAACAGCCCGGATTGCCGGAAAGGCCCCGTAAGTGATAATAAGCATCAAAACATTCACGTAAGGTCATTGGAATAACAATTTCTTAATCTCTCAACGAAAATAAGGATTTGTTAAGCTTCATACTTTATGGTCGATGCAACACACCCTTTGAGGAAACAATAATGATGAAATTCTCAAAACTTCAGATTCGCTTACACTGGCTGACTCTGATGTTAATAGCGATAACCTATGCAGCTATGGAGCTACGCGGCTGGTTTCCTAAAGGCAGCAACACCTACCTGCTCATGAAAGAAACACATTACAATGCCGGGGTATTTGTCTGGTTTTTAATGATAATACGATTAATTATTAAACATAAGTATCATGACCCAGCCATCACTCCGCCCCCACCGACCTGGCAGATGATGGCTGCTAAAATAATGCATATCCTGCTATACATTTCTTTTTTGACTCTGCCATTATTAGGTATTGCAATTATGGCTTACGGTGGGAAGGACTGGAGTTTCTTAAGTTTTAACATTGCACCTTTCGTTACTCCTGACGGGGAAACAAAATCACTTATTAAAGATATTCACGAAACACTGGCAAACGTCGGATACTTTTTAATTGCAGCGCATGCAGGTGCAGCGTTATTTCATCACTACGTCCAGAAAGATAACACTCTTTTGAGAATGATCCCTGACTGTAACGATAAAAAATAAATACAAATTTTAATGTTTAACATTACAGCAGGCACTCAGTGAATGCCTGCTGTAATCCTGGAGAATTGGTATCGCGCCTTTTGGTAGTTCTTTAGTGCGATCAATGGCTAATTCAACTCTCATAATTACCTCCGATGCATATACTGTTTTTTTATACAGCCCCCCCCCTGTAAGCAGAAATGATCAACGATTTAAGAGCACAAATTATTAATTTTTTTACGTAATGTATTTACACATCAGACATTCCGTTTTTTCGGGTCCTACACATTCTTGCCGCGACATTGGATTTAAATTACCAGGCTCATGCTCAACTTAATGTTAACATAATGTTGACTCGCCATACTGGTAAGACGCTAAAAGAGGTCTTCCTATGCGAATATTATCTCCTTATACGTTGCGCTGGCTTCCAGGTGAACGTGAGCAAAATGATATTTCAGAGTTTATTCGTGAAAGTTATTCTCAGTTTTATCATGCTTCTCTTCCGCGCTGCATGCCATGGTTGCTTGGAATGTTCGATGCTAACGGAGAATTAAAAGCAGCCTGTGGCGTCCAGCCGGCCTCAATGGGTAAGATATATCTCGAACACTATCTTGATGTCCCGGTTGAAGCCGTGCTGTTTGCACGATTGTCACATCCCGGTTCACGCGACTCGATTGTTGAAATTGGTAATTTTGCCGCGAGCGATGGGGCAAGCGCCCGAATAATGTATGCGGCTCTATGCCTGCTTCTCAATCAATACTGCTATTCGTGGATTGTCTTTACCGGAACTAAAAAAATACGCAATACCTTTTTCCGCCTGAATCTGCAACCAATCACATTGATGCCTGCTGACTCGACAAGGCTTGGCGAAGCTGCGCGTGAATGGGGGAGCTATTACGAACATGACCCGCAAATTATGGCGGGGGAGTTACATGGTGGGCAAACCACACTAAGTCAGAACAGCCTGTTGCTGGGAATGTTTGCTGATCCGCCTTCTGCTCCCTGGATAACCCCTTCCGGAGGATCTTATGCTTCTGAACACGCTTGAGAAACAGGCTGCGCTTCAACCAAATGCCATCGCCCTGCAGGGCGATTCTCGCTCGTGGAGCTGGCAGCAATACCATGATGCCGTTAAGGCAGTGGCCGAACAATTATCTGCCCTCAAGGTAAAACGGCTGGCACTTGAAATGGATAACAGCCCTGAATGGGCCATCATCGATCTCGCATGTCTGATAAGTGGAGTGGTGATCATCCCTGTCCCCTCCTTTTTCAGCGGGCAACAGAAAACTTGGGTACGATCATCAGCCTCAGTGGATGCACAAATCGGTGGGGAAATCCTGGCGGATTGGCAGGAACACGATTTTGTGCTCGGAAGACTGCAAATCCGTGCAGTAGAGGACCCCGTGACTCTGCCGGCAGGAACGGCAAAGATAACGTATACCTCCGGTACAACCGGAGAGCCAAAAGGCGTCTGTCTGAGTCTGGATGGTATGGTATGGATGGCTCAAACGTTAGCGACCGTATTGCACTCCCTGAAATTGGAAAAACACCTGGTGACACTGCCCCTCAGTATTCTGCTGGAGAATCTGTGCGGCGTTTACATCCCTCTGCTACTTGGCGCTGAGACGGTGATTCTCCCACCCTCCCGGATTGGGTTTGAAGGTTCCAGCCGCTTTAATCCAGCCCAGTTTCTTCAGGCGCTGGCCACCTGGTGCCCACAAAGTCTGGTGCTGGTACCAGAGTTGCTACGTGTGTTACTGCATCTGCACAAGCAGGTACCGGGCAGTACGCAATCTTTACGGTTTGTCGCCGCAGGCGGTGGCAAGGTTCCGGCTTCATTGCTGACGATGGCGATAACGAGTGGCTTACCTGTATATGAAGGATACGGTCTCTCCGAATGTGGCTCTGTCGTTGCCCTCAATCTGCCCGACGCTATAAAAGAGAACAGCGTCGGTCGGCCATTGCCAGGTATCCAGATCAATGTTGATGACCAGCAACAATTGTGTGTCACCAGCCCAGCCAACGCTTTGGGATATCTGGGATCCGCACCAGCCTCCCCAACAGTTGCTACCGGCGATCTTGGCAGTGTTGATGAACACGGGTTTGTTCGTATTCAGGGTCGCCTGAAGAATGTCCAGATAAACGCTTTTGGTCGTAATTTTTCACCTGAATGGCCTGAGGCAGAGGCCATGACCTGTCCAGCTGTACGCCGGATAGTGATTTTTGGAGAAGGCTTAAGGCATAACGTTGCACTCGTCGATGTCTTCGAGGGGCAACAGATGCAGGCCCGCGAGCAGTTGCTGGCCCTTTCAGCTCGCCTGCCTGATTATGCGCAGTTCCATCGCCTGTTATTCACTTCAGCTATATCAGAGCCTGGCATGCTCACTGCAAATGGCCGCCCACGCCGGGAACTCATCCGGCAATCCCTCTGGCAACACATTCTCACCTGTAGTGAAGAGGAGTCATCATGAGCTTTTATAACAAATTACAACAACAGACTGAGGCCGAACGCCGAGGTTTACTCTCCTCGCCTGTCATCGCACGCTGCCAGACTGGTGACATCTCGCGCGACCTGTATATCGCTTTTCTGACACAGGCTTACTATCACGTCAGCCATACCGTCCCCTTGTTGATGAGTGCTGGCAGCCGTTTGCCAGCCTCACATGAAGCCATTCGGGGCGCAATTGCTGAATATATTGACGAAGAGTACGGGCATCAGGAATGGATCCTGAACGATATTCAGGCTTGCGGCGGTGATGCGGAAAGCGTTCGCAATGGCACCCCAGGGATACCGATAGAAATGATGGTGGCCTGGCTCTACTACCGCATTGAACGGGTCAACCCTATGAGTATTTTTGGCATGGTACAGGTTCTGGAGGGAACCAGCGTGTCTATTGCTACCGCGATTGCAGCCCAGGTGGAACGGACACTGGGGTTGCCAGAACAGGCGACAACCTACCTGCGTTCACACGGTGAACTTGATCAAGGACATCTTAAATTTTTCGCCTCACTTATGGATACCGTGGCTGACGAGGCCGATCAGGCAGCCATTATCTATGCCACTCGTCGCGTCTATCACCTGTACACAGAGATGCTTAACCAACTGGGGCAGACCACGTATGAACCTGCATGATAAAACCGTTCTGCTGACTGGCGCCAGTGGTGGTATCGGACAAGAGCTGGCGCAAAGGCTGGCGCACAAAGGAGCCAGACTCTGCCTGGTTGGACGAAATGCACAGGCGATGACGCTTCTGAAAGAGATGCTTCCCTATCCGGAACGGCATCATATTGTGCTAATGAGCAGTTATACTGATGACGAAATCGTCGCGCTGGCCAGCAGATTCAAAGATGAGAACAAACTGGATATCCTGATCAACAATGCCGGAACCAGTCGTTTTGCACTGTTTGAACAACAGTCTTTTGACGATATTCGGGAACAGATTAGAACCAATATCGAAATCCCCACTCTGTTGACCCGCGCCATGCTGGATAAGTTTAATCCTCAGGGCATCATCCTAAACATTGGTTCGATATTTGGTGAGATTGGCCACCCTGCCTGGAGCGTGTATAGCGCCACCAAAGCGGCCACGCACCGTTTATCGGAAGCGCTGGGGCGCGAATTAAAGGGGAATGGTATCAGCGTACTGTATGCCGCGCCGCGTGCTACCGAAACGGCGCTCAACAGTGACGAGGTTTACGCGCTTAACCGCAAACTGGGCAACAGCAGTGATTCCCCACAATTTGTCGCCGTACGTCTGGTACATCTCCTTGAGACAGAGCAGAAACGCTACCGCTTCGGCGCGATGGAACGTCTGTTCGTTAAAATCAATGCCTGGTTTCCCGGTATGGTAGACAAAGCGCTGGGTAAAAAATTACCCGTGATCCAGTCCTATACCCAGGGCACATTCAAAGGTGAAGACAAATGAAAATTATGAAAACGTTGCTCCTGACAGCAGCTTTTCCCGCCTCTGCCATGGCGACTACCACGCTGGAAAACCTCCAGCACGACTGGTCCGTTTGTCAGTATCAGACCCTTGAAGCAAAAAAAGAGAGCTGCTTTACCACACTGAGTCAACGGGCCCATAGTGCGAGTCAGGCGAAAAATAATGCTGACGCAGCATTGCTTATTTGGTCGGCGATTATCGACAGTAGCTGGGCGGGGGCTAAAGGTGGGCTGGGTGCATTGAGTCTGGTCAAACAGGCCCGTAGCGATCTGGAAAAAGCGATCAGCATCGACCCCAATGCTTTACAAGGATCAGCCTGGACCAGCCTTGGGGCGCTATATTATCAGGTTCCCGGCTGGCCGATTGGGTTTGGTGATAAAAACAAAGCCGAAGAAATGCTGAAAAAAGCACTGGCGATAAATCCTAATGGCATCGACCCAAACTATTTTTATGGTGACTTTTTGCTGAAAGAGAAAAAGACTGGCGAAGGGAAACGCTATCTGGAAAAGGCTCTTAAAGCACCGGCTCGCCAGGGGCGTGAGATTGCCGACCAGGGACGCCATCGCGATATAGCAAAAGACCTGGAAAGTATTCAGTAAAATATTCAACCCCTGCGTTGTTATCACGCCAGGGGTTGTTGATCTGTAAATCCATGTCACCTTTCCTCAATTGGCGAACTCTCCGTGATGATTTACTCGGTAATGATCATAAGGGCATTTCAGTCCCCCCATACCCATCCCGTATGGTTTTAGGGTGTATTCAGGCAATCTTCGCGCGTTCATAACAAGCGAAATACAGCTCGGTAAGTTCGACTATGCGGAACGTTTCCCGGAATCCAAAGCGCTTAAGAAGTTCATCACAACCAAAAAAATCACCACGTTTAAAGAACTGAGTGATTTTTTTACAGACACCAAAGCCTTAGAGGTATCTGGTGCAACACTGCTATCGATGACTTCGGTCGTAAATACGTTACTGCGTGTAATCGGAGAAAATACCCGTCTGGTAGATATTGAGCATGCCGACATTTTGCATTACCGAAAGGAGTTATTGACCGGGACAATTATTAACCCGGCAATGCCGAATCTGGCCAGGCAGGGCCGCGCGCCCTCAACAGTCAATAAACAGATGGCAGTTTTATCAGAAATGCTTAAGCTCGCAAACCGAAGCCAGTTTATATTGCATGCTCCTTATGAAGGAGTGTCGCGACTCAAGTTATCTAAAAATGATCCCGACCCACTATTACTTCATGAGTACCAGGCACTGATAGCCGCCCTTCCCCGTAGCCAGGCATTAATCATCATTGTTGCCGTACATACGGGGATGAGGCCGGGCGAGATATGCGCCCTGGCATGGGAAGACATTGATTTGGTAAAAGGTGAAATCCACGTATCCAGAAGTTTTACGAATAAGCGAGTATTTGTACCCCCTAAGACAGATGCCGGAATAAGGACGATAACGTTGCTTAAACCTGCTCTGGATGCACTGAAGGAACAATACGAAGTCACCGGCGCTAATCCGAAGCAAGAAATTCGATTTCACCATCGGGAGATCGGAAAAACTGAGCAGCAATCTCTTCGCTTCGTTTTTTCACCGACAGCATATTCGTCAAAAAAAGGCAGTTACTTCTCCAAGAACTCGATTGCCTATGGCTGGAAACGAGGCACTAAACTTGCCAATATCCGCGAAAGGAATCCTTATCAGTCACGGCATACCTACGCATGCTGGACGTTGATGGCCGGAGCGAACCCGTCATTCATAGCGAGTCAGATGGGACATGAAGATGCGCGCATGGTGTACGAGGTTTACTCCAAGTGGATTGGCGACATGAACCAGGATCAGGTCAACATGCTGAACAATCAGATGCCAACAGCACTGCCCCCAGGACGCCCCCACGGGCAGGGGAGCATGAGAAAAGTTATTTAATTTCATAGCGCTGCTTTCAATCCACATAATCAGCGTTAAACTATTCATACCATTATTTTAGGGAGAAACGATGATGCGCGTACTGGTTGTCGAGGATAATGCTTTATTACGCCACCACCTCAAGGTTCAGTTACAGGATTTAGGGCATCAGGTGGATGATGCAGAAGATGCGAAGGAAGCGGACTATTATCTGAATGAGCATCTGCCGGATATCGCGATCGTTGATTTAGGGCTCCCCGATGAAGATGGTTTGTCGCTAATCCGCCGCTGGCGCAGTAATGAGGTTTCGCTGCCAATTCTGGTATTAACCGCGCGCGAAGGCTGGCAGGACAAAGTGGAAGTCCTCAGTGCAGGCGCTGACGATTATGTCACCAAACCGTTTCACATCGAAGAAGTGGCTGCACGCATGCAGGCACTGATGCGTCGAAACAGCGGTCTGGCATCGCAAATTATCTCCCTTCCGCCTTTTCAGGTGGACCTCTCCCGACGCGAGTTATCCGTCAATGATGAAGTTATCAAGCTCACGGCGTTTGAATATACCATTATGGAAACACTCATCCGTAATAATGGCAAAGTGGTCAGTAAAGATTCGCTCATGCTGCAGCTTTATCCGGATGCCGAGCTGCGCGAAAGTCACACCATTGATGTGTTGATGGGGCGTCTACGTAAAAAAATTCAGGCGCAATATCCGCATGAGGTGATCACTACCGTGCGTGGCCAGGGATATCTTTTTGAACTGCGCTAATGAATAAACTATTGCGTCATTTTTTCCCGTTATCGCTGCGGTTACGCTTTTTACTGGCAACTGCGGGCGTGGTGTTGGTGCTGTCGCTGGCCTACGGCATGGTTGCCCTGGTAGGTTACAGCGTCAGTTTTGATAAGACCACGTTCCGCCTGCTGCGGGGTGAAAGTAATCTATTCTATACCCTGGCAAAGTGGGAAAACGGCAAGATAAACGTCGAGTTGCCTGAAAATCTCGATATGCAAAGCCCAACAATGTCGCTGATCTATAACGAAAGCGGTGAGTTGTTGTGGGCGCAGCGCAATGTTCCCTGGTTGACGCAAAGTATCCAACCGGACTGGCTAAAAACGAACGGTTTTCATGAAATTGAAGCCAATGTAGACGCCACCAGTACCTTACTGGGCGAAGATCACTCCGCTCAGCAGCAGTTAAAAGAAGTCAGAGAAGATGACGACGACGCCGAAATGACCCACTCCGTGGCGGTAAACGTCTACCCTGCTACTGCCAGAATGCCGCAACTGACCATTGTGGTTGTCGATACCATTCCAATAGAGCTAAAGCGCTCGTATATGGTCTGGAGCTGGTTTATTTATGTGCTGGTCGCCAATCTGTTGCTGGTCATTCCGCTGTTATGGGTGGCCGCGTGGTGGAGCCTGCGGCCGATTGAATCGCTGGCGCGTGAAGTCCGTGAGCTTGAGGAACATCATCGTGAGATGCTAAACCCCGCCACCACACGCGAATTGACCAGCCTGGTTCGTAATCTCAATCGGCTGTTAAAAAGCGAACGTGAGCGTTATGACAAATACCGCACCACGTTAACAGACCTCACCCATAGTCTGAAAACACCACTGGCGGTATTGCAGAGTACTCTGCGCTCAATGCGTAATGAAAAGATGAGCGTCAGCGACGCAGAGCCTATCATGCTGGAACAAATCAGCCGTATTTCCCAACAGATAGGCTATTACCTGCATCGCGCCAGCATGCGTGGCAGCAGTGCCCTACTCAGCCGCGAACTGCACCCGATCGCGCCGTTGCTGGATAAACTGACCTCGGCACTGAATAAGGTGTATCAGCGTAAAGGCGTCAACATTAATCTCGATATCTCACCTGAAATCAGCTTTGTGGGCGAACAGAATGATTTTGTCGAAGTGTTGGGCAACGTACTGGATAACGCCTGTAAATATTGTCTGGAGTTTGTCGAGATTTCAGCGCAACTGTCTGAGGATCAGCTGCATATTCTGGTTGAAGATGATGGTCCTGGTATTCCGCAAAGCAAACGGGAAGTGGTGTTTGACCGTGGACAGCGCGTAGATACGCTACGTCCAGGACAAGGCGTCGGTCTGGCGGTGGCGCGAGAAATCACCGAACAGTATGACGGGCAGATTATTGCCGGTGATAGCCTGCTGGGTGGCGCGCGCATGGAAGTTATTTTTGGCCGCCAGCAGCCGGGCCAGAAAGACGAGTAATCGTCGCATGTAATAAATATGTACTGACTTCACGCTTGAGGTTAAGTATCCGTTATAATCGGTTGCAGATACCAGCCTGCGGGATGCTCATTATGGAATACCAACTCACACTTAACTGGCCCGATTTTCTTGAACGCCACTGGCAGAAACGCCCGGTGGTCTTAAAACGCGGGTTTAACAATTTTATTGATCCTCTCTCTCCTGACGAACTGGCTGGACTGGCAATGGAAAGCGAAGTCGACAGCCGACTCGTCAGCCACCAGGACGGAAAATGGCAGGTTAGCCACGGTCCCTTCGAAAGCTACGACCATCTTGGCGAGAACAACTGGTCTTTGCTGGTGCAGGCGGTCAACCACTGGCACGAGCCAACTGCCGCGCTGATGCGCCCGTTCCGTGAATTACCGGACTGGCGCATCGACGATCTGATGATTTCTTTCTCTGTCCCCGGCGGCGGCGTTGGCCCGCACCTGGATCAATACGATGTATTTATCATTCAGGGTACCGGTCGTCGTCGCTGGCGCGTAGGTGAAAAACTGCAGCTGAAACAGCACTGCCCTCACCCGGATCTCCTTCAGGTCGACCCGTTTGAAGCTATCATCGATGAAGAGCTGGAGCCCGGCGATATCCTGTACATTCCACCGGGATTCCCGCACGAAGGTTATGCGCTGGAAAACGCGATGAACTATTCGGTCGGTTTCCGTGCGCCAAACACTCGCGAGCTGATCAGCGGGTTCGCCGATTACGTTTTGCAACGCGAACTGGGTAGCACCTATTACAGCGATCCGGACCTGCCGCCGCGCGATCATCCGGCCGACGTTCTGCCGCAGGAGATGGATAAGCTGCGCGAAATGATGCTCGGGCTGATTAATCAACCAGAACATTTCCAGCAGTGGTTTGGCGAGTTTATTTCTCAGTCTCGTCATGAACTGGATATTGCCCCGCCGGAGCCACCGTATCAGCCAGACGAAATTTACGATGCCCTGAAGCAAGGTGATGTGTTAGTGCGTCTGGGCGGATTGCGTGTATTGCGTATTGGCGACGACGTCTACGCTAACGGTGAGAAAATTGATTCGCCGCATCGTCCTGCCCTGGAAGCGCTGGCCAGTCATATTGTGCTGACGGCTGAGAACTTTGAGGATGCGCTGGAAGATCCTTCTTTCCTTGCCATGCTTGCCGCGCTGGTCAACAGCGGGTACTGGTTCTTCGAAGGGTAATGCGAAGAGTGCCTGATGCGACGCTACGCGTCTTATCAGGCCTACTGGAGTGTAATAATGTAGGCCGGATAAGCGAAGCGCCATCCGGCAACTACACATACTTTATTTTTGTTGCGCGGCCAGTTCAGCAATACGCACAATCACCTGTACCGCTTTTTCCATTCCTTCCAGGGTTACAAACTCATGTTTACCATGATAGTTGTAGCCACCGGTGAACAGATTCGGACACGGTAATCCCATAAACGACAGCTGCGCGCCGTCAGTGCCGCCACGGATCGGTTTCAGCACCGGCTCAATATCGCAATCGCGCATCGCCTGCTGGGCGATATCCAGTACGTGCGGATGCTCAATCACTTTTTCGCGCATATTGTAGTAACTGTCTTCAATCACCAGTTCGATATAGCAGTCGGGGTGTAACCCTTTACCGACCTTCTTGGCGATATCCATGATCTTGCGTTTACGCGCTTCAAACTGCTTACGGTCAAAATCACGAATAATGTAGTGCATATCCGCCCGATCGACCGTCCCTTTCATGCTCGCCAGATGATAAAAGCCTTCGTAACCTTCCGTCTTTTCCGGGCTTTCATCTGCCGGAACCTCTGCATGAATACGCGCCGCCAGCGACAGCGCATTCACCATCACCCCTTTTGCGGTGCCGGGATGCACATTGTTGCCAACAATTTTAATATTAACCGACGCAGCGTTGAAGTTTTCAAACTCCAACTCACCTACGCCACCACCGTCAACGGTATAGGCCCACTGCGCATCGAATGCCGCAACGTCAAAATGCTTCGCCCCTTTACCCACCTCTTCGTCCGGTGTAAAGGCCACGCGGATATCACCGTGCGGAATATCTTTTTGGATAAGCACAGCCAGTGCGGTCATGATTTCCGCCACGCCTGCTTTATCATCCGCGCCCAGCAACGTTTTACCGTCTGTGGTGATCAGCGTCTGACCCAGAAGTTGATGCAGCACCGGGAACATCACTGGCGATAAAACTTCATCACCAATGCCTAACGCAATATCGCCACCGCGATAGTTTTCAACAATTTGCGGATTGACATTTTTACCGCTGAAATCCGGTGAGGTATCCACATGGGAAATAAAGCCGATCGCAGGAATATTGCCAGCAACGTTAGCGGGTAACGTTGCCATCAGCGTGCCTTTTTCGCTCAGTGAAATATTAACCAGTCCCATCTCTTCGAGCTGTTGTTTGAGCAGTTGTAATAATTTCCACTGTCCTTCGGTGCTGGGTACCTGCCGCACGCCCGATTTTGATTGGGTGTCCAGCGACACGTAGTGTAAAAAACGCTCAAGTAGTTTATCCATGCAGTCACCCTCACTTTTTGTGACAACATTATCAATAAGCAACAAAAGACAAATATTGCGTCAGGTCACTTTTATCCCCGCAAGTGAGAATATTTCGCCCTGACATCCCCTCTGACTATAGGGCTAAGTCAGTAATTCGCAACAAGGATTGGCGATTACAATGGTTTGCCGTAGAATAACGGCCCTCATTAAGAGTCATCAAGGTGGTTAACCACAAACCCCGCATCGGTCAGCCATCCGTTGCGTTTACATGGGACAGAGTAAAAAATTGAATAAACAACCGCGTTCGCTTTCTCCACTGGTGCAATTAGCGGGAATTCGCAAAAGTTTCGATGGCAAAGAGGTGATTTCCAGCCTGGATTTGACCATCAATAATGGCGAGTTTCTTACGCTGCTTGGCCCCTCTGGCTGCGGTAAAACAACCGTTCTTCGCCTGATTGCCGGTCTGGAAACGGTTGATTCCGGTCATATTATGTTGGACAACGAGGACATTACTCACGTTCCAGCGGAAAACCGCTACGTGAATACCGTCTTCCAAAGCTATGCGTTATTCCCCCACATGACCGTATTTGAGAATGTGGCCTTTGGTTTACGCATGCAAAAAACGCCCGCAGCCGACATTTCTCCCCGCGTTACCGAAGCCCTGCGCATGGTGCAACTGGAAGAGTTCGCCCAGCGAAAACCGCATCAACTTTCCGGCGGCCAGCAGCAGCGCGTAGCGATTGCCCGAGCTGTGGTCAACAAACCCCGCTTACTCTTGTTAGATGAATCCCTCTCTGCGCTGGACTACAAACTGCGTAAGCAGATGCAGAATGAACTGAAAGCGCTGCAGCGTAAGCTTGGTATCACTTTTGTCTTTGTCACACACGATCAGGAAGAAGCGCTGACTATGTCCGACCGCATCGTGGTGATGCGCGATGGTAAGATTGAGCAGGACGGTACTCCGCGCGAAATCTACGAAGAGCCCAAGAATCTGTTCGTCGCCGGGTTTATCGGCGAGATCAATATGTTTAACGCCACGGTGATTGAACGTCTAGATGAACAGCGAGTTCGTGCTAACGTTGAAGGCCGCGAGTGCAATATTTATGTCAACTTCGCGGTGGTTCCCGGACAAAAGCTGCACGTCCTGTTACGCCCTGAAGATTTGCGCGTAGATGAAATCAACGATGATAATCATATCGAAGGCCTGATCGGCTACGTGCGCGAACGCAACTACAAAGGCATGACGCTGGAGTCGGTTGTGGAACTGGAAAATGGCAAGATGGTGATGGTCAGCGAATTCTTCAATGAAGACGATCCTGACTTTGACCACTCTCTCGACCAGAAAATGGCGATTAACTGGGTAGAAAGCTGGGAGGTCGTACTGGCTGATGAAGAACACAAGTAAATTCCAGAGTGTGGTGATCGTCACCATTGTCGGTTGGCTTGTGTTATTTGTCTTTCTGCCCAACCTGATGATCATCGGTACCAGCTTTTTGACCCGCGACGACGCCAACTTCGTCAAAATGGTCTTTACGCTGGAGAACTATACGCGCCTGCTCGATCCGCTCTATTTTGAGGTGCTGGTTCACTCCCTCAATATGGCGCTGATTGCCACGCTCGCCTGTCTGGTACTCGGCTACCCGTTTGCCTGGTTTTTGGTGAAACTGCCGGAAAAAGTGCGCCCGCTGCTGCTGTTCCTGCTGATTGTTCCGTTCTGGACCAATTCACTTATTCGCATCTACGGACTCAAAATTTTCCTCAGTACCAAAGGCTATCTCAACGAGTTTCTGTTATGGCTCGGGGTTATCGATACACCCATTCGCATCATGTTTACCCCCAGCGCGGTGATTATCGGGCTGGTATACATCCTGCTACCGTTTATGGTGATGCCGCTCTATTCCAGCATTGAAAAGCTCGATAAACCGCTGCTGGAAGCCGCACGCGATTTAGGTGCCAGTAAACTTCAGACCTTCACCCGCATCATTATTCCGTTGACGATGCCGGGGATTATCGCCGGGTGCCTGCTGGTCATGTTGCCCGCAATGGGGCTGTTTTACGTTTCCGACTTAATGGGCGGCGCGAAAAACCTGCTGATTGGCAACGTAATTAAAGTTCAGTTCCTGAACATCCGTGACTGGCCGTTTGGTGCAGCCACCAGCATTACGCTGACCATCGTGATGGGTCTGATGCTGCTGATCTACTGGCGTGCCTCGCGCTTGCTGAACAAGAAGGTGGAACTCGAATGATCGGTCGACTGCTCCGCGGCGGTTTTATGACCGCTATCTACGCGTATCTGTATATTCCAATCATCATTCTGATTGTGAACTCCTTTAACAGCTCGCGCTTCGGCATCAACTGGCAGGGTTTTACTACCAAATGGTACGGCCTGCTGATGAATAACGACAGCCTGTTGCAGGCGGCGCAGCACTCGCTGACGATGGCGGTGCTATCCGCCACGTTTGCCACCTTGATCGGCTCACTCACTGCGGTTGCGCTGTACCGCTACCGTTTTCGCGGTAAACCGTTCGTCAGTGGCATGCTGTTCGTGGTGATGATGTCGCCAGATATTGTGATGGCAATATCTCTGCTGGTGCTGTTTATGCTGATCGGCATTCAACTGGGTTTCTGGTCGCTGTTGTTCTCACATATCACTTTTTGTCTGCCTTTTGTGGTGGTGACAGTTTACTCACGCCTGAAAGGTTTTGATGTACGCATGCTTGAGGCTGCTAAAGATTTGGGTGCCAGCGAAGTAACTATTCTGCGCAAGATTATACTGCCACTGGCTATGCCTGCGGTGGCTGCGGGTTGGTTGCTGAGCTTTACGCTGTCGATGGATGATGTCGTCGTTTCGTCCTTCGTTACCGGACCGGGTTATGAAATTCTGCCATTAAAAATCTACTCAATGGTCAAAGTCGGCGTATCACCAGAGGTGAACGCGCTGGCGACCATTTTGTTGGTTCTGTCGCTGGTTATGGTGATCGCCAGCCAGCTTATTGCACGTGATAAAACCAAGGGCCGCTGAGGCCCTTAATTCAGGGGACGTTAAATGATGAAAAAATGGTCACGCCACCTGCTCGCGGCGGGTGCTCTGGCACTGGGCATGAGCGCCGCTCACGCGAATGACAACAACACGCTCTATTTCTATAACTGGACCGAGTATGTCCCACCAGGGCTGCTGGAACAGTTCACCAAAGAGACCGGCATTAAGGTTATCTATTCGACCTACGAGTCGAACGAAACCATGTACGCCAAGCTCAAAACCTATAAAGACGGCGCATATGATCTGGTGGTTCCGTCCACCTATTACGTCGATAAAATGCGTAAAGAAGGCATGATCCAGAAGATCGACAAGTCGACGTTGACCAACTTCCACAACCTCGATCCGGAAATGCTCAACAAGCCGTTTGACCCGAACAATGACTACTCCATCCCGTATATCTGGGGTGCGACGGCCATTGGCGTAAACAGCGATGCTATCGATCCGAAAACCGTCACCAGTTGGGCCGATCTATGGAAACCGGAGTACAAAGGCAGTCTGCTGTTAACGGATGATGCGCGTGAAGTGTTCCAGATGGCGCTGCGCAAGCTGGGATACTCCGGCAATACCACCGACCCGAAAGAGATTGAAGCCGCCTATAACGAGCTGAAGAAACTGATGCCTAACGTCGCGGCGTTTAACTCTGACAACCCGGCCAACCCGTATATGGAAGGTGAAGTCAATCTGGGGATGGTATGGAACGGCTCCGCGTATGTTGCGCGTCAGGCAGGTACACCACTGGAAGTGGTATGGCCTAAAGAAGGTGGCATTTTCTGGATGGATAGCCTGTCTATTCCGGCTAACGCGAAAAACAAAGAAGGTGCGCTGAAGCTGATTAACTTCCTGCTGCGCCCGGACGTGGCGAAAGAAGTTGCGGAAACTATTGGTTATCCGACGCCAAACCTGGCAGCACGTAAGCTGTTAAGCCCTGAAGTCGCAAATGATAAAACCCTGTACCCTGACGCAGAAACCATCAACAAAGGGGAATGGCAGAACGATGTCGGTTCCGCCAGCGCTATCTATGAAGAGTATTATCAGAAGCTAAAAGCAGGACGTTAATTGCCCTCCTCATAGGCCGGATAAGACGCGCCAGCGTCGCATCCGGCGCATCATCACTGCCCGATGGCGCTACGCTTATCGGGCCTACGCCATCCGTGCTCACAGACCTTTCAATAACTTCTCAACAAACTCTGGCACCACCTGGCTTGCCGGACCGTAATACTTCTCTTCAAACTCGCTGCCAACCTGGCTCGGTTCGAGATTTAGTTCTACCGTATGTGCCCCATGCAGCCGCGCCTCATGCACAAAACCCGCAGCCGGATAAACATGTCCCGATGTGCCAATCGCAATAAATACATCCGCCATTGCCAGCGCCATGTAAATTTCATCCATGCCCAGCGGCATTTCACCAAACCACACCACGTGTGGTCGCAGCGGTGCCGGAAATTGACAGCAGTGACATTTATCTTCCGGAGTCACATCGTCCTTCCATTCCAGAATCTGCCCGCTTTGCGAGCAGCGAACCTTGAGCAGTTCGCCGTGCATATGGATAACGTTCTGGCTGCCCGCACGCTCATGCAGGTTATCAATGTTCTGCGTCACCAGTAAAAAACGGTCTCCCAGTTCGGCTTCGAGTTTTGCCAGTGCGATATGCGCCGCGTTGGGCTGGATTTCTGGCTGTTGCAATTGATGGCGACGGGCGTTATAAAACGACTGAACCAGTTCCGGGTTTCGACTAAATCCTTCCGGAGTCGCAACGTCCTCAACCCGATGTTCTTCCCAGAGACCATCCGCCGCGCGGAAGGTTCGAATTCCTGACTCAGCGGAGATTCCCGCTCCCGTCAGTACCAGCACTCTTGGTTTTTCCATCAATTCAGGCACCACTCTGTCTCTGAAAAAGATTCGTTGACGCAGGCGATCGCGCAAATGGCGTTTATTTTTACGAAAGCGGCTTAACCGATGACCCCGACGCGACAGCATAACAACCTCTTTGTATTAATCGGTAAGATGTAGGAAAGCAGCCCCGCGCATCCCGCCGGCATCACCGTGCCGTGCCTGCTCAATACGCGGTACCCGGGCAACCGGCAACAGATGACGAGGCAGTCGGTCCGTCAGTTGCGTCGTAATAGCGGTAAAATTCGATAAGCCTCCGCCAATCACCACCAAATCAGGATCGACGATAGTCAGGATATTCCCAAGACACACCGCCAGCAAATCCAGATAGCGTTCAACGTGTGCACGCGCATGTTCATCGCCTTGCTCCCACAACGCGATAATTTCACGGGCATCCAGCGGTTGATGGTAGTAATGCTGATACAACCACGCAAATCCACCGCCGGAAAGATAGCTTTCGATGCATCCCAGTTGGCCGCATCCGCAGCGACGCAGCGGGAAATCAAAGCCCATCAGCGTCAGCGCATCGACCGGCAAACGAATATGACCAAACTCGCCGGTGATATAGCTGCGTCCGGTGATGGATTTCCCGTTAAGCACCAGGCCGCCGCCAACGCCCGTACCGAGGATCAACCCCATCACCAGCGGATATTGGGTAAACTCGTCATCCCAGGCTTCGGAGAGAGCAAAACAGTTCGCATCGTTATCCAGACGCACATCGCGGTCAAGGCGAGCGCTAAGATCGGCGCGGAGCGGTTTGCCACTGGCGGCAGGAACGTTGGCCGCGTACAACGTGCCGTCTTCCGTTTCCGGCATGCCAGGAATCCCGATACCGACCGAACCTTTGATACCAAAACGCTGGTCAGCTTCCGTCACCAGATTGCAGACCGCATCAAGGAAAGCGTCGTAGCTGTCGCGAGGTGTAGGGACGCGAGTTTCCCATTGCAGACGACGTTGCTTATCAAACACGCCCAGCGCAATTTTGGTCCCGCCGATGTCAAATCCGTAATACATCACCGCTCCTTGATACACGTCATCCTTCAAGATGCCTCTGCGTTGGCTACGCCTTGATGCAGCATGAATGCTGTCGTGTATTATTGTTGTTATTGGCCGCTAAGTACTCTCGCAGGATCAATATTGCTGGCGCGACGCGCCGGATACCAACTTGCCAAAAGACTCAGCACGAGTGCTGTCGCCAGCACGTAAATCACATCCAGCCAGTGTAATTCCGATGGCAGGAAGTCAATGAAATAGATATCGCCGGACAGGAACTGATGACCGATAAGCGCCTCGATTCCGTTGATGATCGGCGTCAGTTGCAACGAGACAACCACCCCGATGACGACGCCTATCAGGCTACCAAACAGACCCGCCAGCAGGCCGTACCAGACAAAAATGGCACGGATCAACCCATCTTTCGCCCCGAGGGTTCTTAATACCGCAATATCGCCGCTTTTGTCTTTTACCGCCATCACTAACGTGGAAACGATATTAAAGCAGGCCACACCAATCACCAGCACCATCGCCAGATACATAATGGCGCGAATCATCTGGATATCGCGATACATATAGCCGTAAGTACCGATCCAGCTCTTAATATAAACATAGTTATTGGTCACTTCGCCCGCGTCCCGCACCAGCTTATTGGCGTTAAACACGTCGTTAACTTTCAGCGCAATCCCGGAAACGCTGGTTCCCATATCCAGATATTGCTGCGCATCTTCCATTGGGATCATGGCAAAGCTGTGATCGAGTTGGCCGCTCAGTTGCAGGATCCCAGTAACGTGTAAACGCACGCGTTTGGGCTGCTGTAACTTATGATCCGCGCTGGCGTTAGGGATCATAATCGACACCCAGTCGCCCTGTTTCACCTTCAGCGCATCGGCAATACCCTTACCAATGATGATTTGTTGTTCACCGGCTTTAAAATTATCCCAGGCATGGTTTTGCACGAAGGATGGCAGTGCGCTTAAACGCTGTTCCTGTTTCGGGTCAACGCCCTTCACCTGCACCGCGCGTAAATTCGCCCCACTCTCTACCAGTCCGGTAAAGTTGATATAAGGCGCCGCGGCGACAATACCCGGCACTTTTTGTACTTTGTCGAGCGCTTCCTGCCAGTTATTCCACGGCTGATTTACGGCTTCAATCTCTCCGTGTGGGACTACGGCCAGAATACGGTTGTTCAGCTCACGCTCAAATCCGTTCATGGCACTTAAACCAACGATCAACACCGCCACACCCAACGCGATGCCAACGGTGGAAATCACAGATATCAGCGAAACCATACCGCCGCGCCGCCGACCACGGCTAAAGCGCAGACCAATCAATAACGATAAAGGCGAAGCCATTACTCAGCTCCCATCAGGCTCAGTTCAGCCGTCAGGCGACCATCGCGCATTTCAAGCTGGCGGCTCATCCGCTTCGCCAGTTGCAGATCGTGCGTCACCACCAGAAATGCCGTGCCCTGAGAGCGGTTCAGCTCGCCCAGAAGCTCGAAAATGCTATCCGCGTTACGCGCATCCAGGTTACCCGTTGGCTCATCCGCCAGGACCAGACGCGGGTTATTCACCAGCGCACGAGCGATGGCCACACGCTGGCGTTCGCCGCCAGACAGTTCAGACGGGCGATGACTGGCACGATGATCCAGTCCTACGGCTTTCAGCATATCCCGTGCGCGCTCGGTTATTTCAGCCGGTTTTTTCTTGCCGATCAGCAGCGGCATCGCTACGTTTTCCAGCGCGGTAAAGTCCGGCAGTAAATGGTGGAACTGGTAAATAAAGCCCAGCTTCTGATTGCGCAGTTCCGCTTTCGCCGCCGACGAGAGCTTGCTCATTGGCTGACCGCTAAAAATCACGTCGCCGGAAGTCGGCGTATCCAATCCGCCCAGCAGATGCAGCAGCGTACTCTTGCCGGAGCCAGAGCTGCCGACAATCGCCATCATCTCACCTTCGCCGACGCTAAAACTGACATCGTGCAGGACATCGGTCTGCACAGTGCCTTCCTGATAGCGTTTGCACAGGTTGTCGCATTGCAACAGGATCTTATTCATAACGTAAAGCCTCAGCGGGTTGAGTGGCGGCAGCGCGCCAGGAAGGATAAAGCGTAGACAGCAGCGCGATGGCCATCGCCACCAGCGCAATGACGATAACCTGCAGCGGCTCGATAGCAACCGGCAGCGCCGCGCCATCCAGCAGCACACCAATAATTGGCATTAAATTGTTCAGTTGACTGGCGAGCAATGCGCCCAGCACCGCGCCAAGCAGCGCGCCGATAATCCCGGCACTGGCCCCCTGAACCATAAACACCATCATTATCTGCCGCGGCGTTAGCCCCTGCGTTTGTAGAATCGCCACTTCCCCTTGCTTCTCCATTACCATCAGACCCAGCGAGGTAATAATATTAAAAGCCGCCACAGCCACGATCAGGCTAAGCAGTAGCCCCATCATGTTCTTCTCCATGCGCACGGCCTGGAACAGTTCCCCTTTGCGCTCGCGCCAGTCCTGCCATTTGGTGCCCTGCGGCAGCGTTTGCTGGCTCAGCGTATCAACTTTTAACGGTTCGTTCAGCCACAGACGCCAGCCGGTAATATTGCCCACCGGATAGCGCATCAGGCGGGAAGCATCCTGAATGTTGGTCAGCATCTGGTAGCCGTCTACTTCGCTGTTGGCGGCGAAGGTGCCAATCACCGTAAACAGACGCTGGCTCGGCAAACGCCCCATTGGCGTAAACTGGCTGGCCGAAGGCACCATCACGCGAATTTGATCGCCACGGTTCACGCCCAACTGCCCGGCAAGCTGCTCGCCGAGGATGACATTATACTTACCCGGTTGCAGATCTGTTTGCTTCACATTGACCAGATACGGCGTTAACGGATCTTTTTGCGCCGGATCGATACCGAGCATCACGCCGACCGCCACGCTACGCGCGCTTTGCAGCACCACATCTCCCGTAGTTATGGGTGCAACTCGGTTGACGCCGTTCAACACCACCGCTTTTTCCGGCAGTTGTTGCGGGTTGAGGGAACCCTGTTCAGACGAGAGAACGGCCTGAGGCATCAGGCCAAGAATATTGTTTTGCAGCTCGCGCTCAAAACCGTTCATCACCGACAAAACCGTGACCAGCGCCATTACCCCGAGGGTAATGCCAATGGTGGAGAGCCAGGAAACGAAGCGACCGAAGCGATCTGCTGCACGCCCACGCATATAACGCAGGCCGATGAATAGAGCGACAGGTTGGTACATGAAATCCGTCTGGTTGCTGTTAGCAAAGTCACGAGTATATAAGCGAAAGCGGAATGGGTAAATGACTGAACCGTAAGTGTTCGTCAGCACTATTCCTAAAAGTATAAATAAATCAATTCGCTAAAGCTGTCCCTCTTCCCTTCCATCCTGGTCCCTGATCTTTATCTTAAAAAATCAAAATGCAGACAGTTACGCATTACAGCGCACAGCGGGTTGCGCAGGATGGCAGGCTATAACCAACAATATGGATACGCCGTCTCTATGAATAAAAAAGAACTATGGATTAATCAAATCAAAGGGTTATGTATTTGCCTGGTGGTGATTTACCACTCGGTAATCACATTTTACCCGCACCTCACTACTTTTCAGCATCCGCTTTCAGAGCTGCTGAGCAAATGCTGGATTTACCTCAATTTGTACCTGGCGCCGTTTCGCATGCCGGTATTTTTCTTTATTTCGGGATATCTGATCCGTCGCTACATTGATAGCGTCCCGTGGACCACCTGCGTGGATAAACGGATCTGGAGTATTGCCTGGGTGCTGATACTCTGGGGTGTGGTGCAATGGCTGGCGTTAGTGACGCTCAATAACTGGCTGGCCCCACAGCGCGATCTGAGCCATGCTGCCAACGCCGCTTATGCTGGTTCGATCGCAGGTTTTACCCACGGGATGCTGACCGCCAGTACCAGCTTGTGGTATCTGTACGCGCTGATTGTCTATTTTGTTCTGTGTAAAATTTTCAGCCGTTGGGCGGTGCCGCTGTTGGCGTTATTTGTGGCGCTGAGCGTGGCGATCAACTTTGTCCCGACGCCGTGGTGGGGAATGAACAGCGTGATTCGCAATCTGCCCTGGTACAGCCTCGGTGCATGGTTTGGCGCAACGCTGATGGTATGGATTAAGGAGGTGCCCCTGCGCCGCCATGCGCTCATTGTTCTGGTTAGCGCAATCGCCGCCATCGTCGCGTGGCTGGCAAATGTCTCACTATTACTTTCTCTTCTTTCCATTGTGCTGATCATGAAGCTGTTTTATCAATTTGAGCTGCGCTTTGGTATGCGTGAGTCCGGCCCGTTAAGCGTGATTGGTGCCAATACCATCGCCATCTACACCACCCACCGAATTCTGGTTGAGCTATTCAGCTTAACGCTAATCCCCAACATTAATCATGCCGCCTGGCCTGCATATGCAGAGCTGGCCCTGCTACTGGTGTATCCATTCGCTTGCCTGCTGCTGTGCACCTCGTTTGGCCTGTTGGTGCGTAAAATTTCACAAAAAACAGTGGCCGACCTGCTATTTTCCCCGCCTTCTTTATCGGTCGTTTCGCGCTAACCCCAACGCGCTTTTGCCCCCATCAGGGGGCGAATCAATTTGCTTATGAGAAACGATCACGGATAATAAAGAACATTGCTTATCAGATGTATATCTAAACGAGAACCTGACAACCGAATGCCTGAACAACATCGTTACACGCTCCCAGCGAAAGCTGGCGATCTGCGCCAGTTGGGTGAGCTTACCGGTGCCGCCTGCGCAACGCTGGTCGCCGAAATCGCCGAACATCACGCCGGTCCAGTGGTGCTGATCGCGCCGGACATGCAAAATGCTTTGCGCCTGCATGATGAAATTCGTCAGTTTACCGACCAGATGGTGATGAACCTGGCCGACTGGGAAACGCTGCCCTATGACAGCTTTTCTCCCCATCAGGAGATTATCTCTTCGCGTCTCTCTACGCTGTATCAACTGCCTGCCATGCAGCGAGGCGTACTGATCGTTCCGGTAAATACCCTGATGCAGCGTGTCTGTCCGCACAGCTATCTGCACGGGCATGCGCTGGTCATGAAAAAAGGTCAGCGGCTTTCGCGCGACGCCCTGCGCGAACAGCTGGATAGCGCTGGCTATCGCCATGTTGATCAGGTCATGGAACACGGCGAATACGCCACGCGCGGCGCGTTGTTGGATCTGTTCCCGATGGGCAGCGAGCTGCCTTATCGTCTGGATTTCTTTGATGACGAAATCGACAGCCTGCGTCTGTTTGATACCGACACCCAGCGCACGCTGGAAGAAGTCGATGCCATTAATTTGCTTCCCGCGCACGAATTCCCGACTGACAAAACGGCCATCGAGCTATTCCGTAGTCAGTGGCGCGATACCTTTGAGGTTAAACGCGACGCCGAACATATTTATCAGCAGGTCAGCAAAGGCACGTTACCTGCGGGTATTGAATACTGGCAACCGCTGTTTTTCAGCGAGCCGCTGCCGCCGCTGTTCAGCTACTTCCCCGCCAATACGTTATTGGTCAATACCGGTGATATCGAGACCAGCGCAGAACGCTTCCAGGCCGATACCCTGTCACGCTTTGAAAATCGCGGTGTTGATCCGATGCGCCCGCTTCTGCCGCCGGAATCGCTGTGGCTGCGGGTTGATGAGCTGTTTTCTGAACTTAAACGCTGGCCGCGCGTTCAACTGAAAACCGAGAGTCTGGCGAACAAAGCTGCGAATACCAACCTCGGGTTCCAGAAGCTGCCGGACATCGCCGTGCAGGCACAGCAAAAATCACCGTTAGATGCGTTACGTAAATTCCTTGAGGGCTTTACCGGCCCAGTGATTTTCTCGGTCGAAAGTGAAGGCCGACGTGAAGCGCTTGGCGAGTTGCTCGCTCGTATCAAAGTGGCACCGAAGCGGATATTGCGACTCGATGAAGCCGTAGATAACGGTCGTTATCTGATGATTGGCGCAGCTGAGCACGGCTTCATCGATAGCAAACGCAATCTGGCACTGATTTGTGAAAGCGATTTGCTTGGGGAACGCGTGGCGCGTCGCCGCCAGGATTCGCGTCGCACCATCAACCCGGATACCTTAATTCGTAACCTTGCAGAGCTGCATCCCGGTCAGCCGGTAGTGCATCTGGAACACGGCGTGGGTCGCTATGCCGGGATGACCACGCTGGAAGCGGGCGGTATCACCGGTGAATATCTGATGCTCACCTATGCCAACGACGCCAAACTGTACGTGCCGGTGTCGTCACTGCATCTGATCAGTCGCTATGCGGGCGGTGCAGAAGAGAATGCGCCACTGCATAAACTGGGCGGCGATGCCTGGTCACGCGCCCGACAGAAAGCCGCTGAGAAGGTGCGCGATGTCGCGGCAGAGCTGCTGGATATTTATGCCCAGCGCGCGGCGAAAGAAGGCTTTGCCTTTAAGCATGACCGTGAACAGTATCAGCTGTTTTGCGACAGCTTCCCGTTTGAAACCACGCCTGACCAGGCGCAGGCGATCAACGCTGTACTCAGCGATATGTGTCAACCGCTGGCCATGGACCGCCTGGTGTGCGGCGACGTCGGTTTTGGTAAAACCGAAGTCGCGATGCGTGCCGCTTTCCTTGCCGTAGAGAACCACAAACAGGTTGCTGTGCTGGTTCCGACTACCCTGCTCGCACAACAGCACTTCGACAACTTCCGCGATCGTTTTGCCAACTGGCCGGTACGCATTGAGATGTTGTCCCGTTTCCGTAGCGCCAAAGAGCAAGCGCAGATTCTGGAGCAGGTTGCCGAGGGGAAAATTGATATTCTCATCGGCACGCACAAACTGCTGCAAGCGGATGTGAAGTTAAAAGATCTGGGTCTGCTGATTGTCGATGAAGAGCACCGTTTCGGCGTTCGCCACAAAGAACGCATCAAGGCGATGCGCGCGGATGTCGATATTCTGACCCTGACGGCAACGCCTATTCCGCGTACGCTCAATATGGCGATGAGCGGCATGCGCGATCTGTCGATCATCGCCACGCCGCCCGCTCGTCGTCTGGCGGTCAAAACCTTCGTGCGCGAATACGACAGCCTGGTGGTACGCGAGGCGATCCTGCGTGAAGTTCTGCGCGGGGGACAAGTTTATTATCTGTTTAACGACGTCGAAAATATCCAGAAAACCGCTGACAGATTAGCAGAACTGGTGCCGGAAGCGCGTATTGGTATCGGCCACGGGCAAATGCGCGAGCGCGAGCTGGAACGCGTGATGAACGATTTCCACCATCAGCGTTTTAACGTGCTGGTGTGTACCACCATTATCGAAACCGGGATCGACATTCCGACCGCCAACACCATTATCATCGAACGTGCCGATCACTTTGGTTTAGCGCAATTGCACCAGCTACGCGGTCGTGTGGGACGCTCACACCATCAGGCGTACGCCTGGCTGCTGACGCCGCATCCAAAAGCAATGACCACCGACGCGCAAAAGCGTCTGGAAGCCATCGCCTCGCTGGAAGATTTGGGTGCAGGATTTGCGCTGGCGACCCACGACCTTGAAATTCGCGGCGCCGGGGAATTGCTGGGTGAAGATCAGAGTGGTTCCATGGAAAGCATCGGCTTCTCGCTGTATATGGAGCTGCTGGAAAATGCTGTCGATGCGCTCAAAGAGGGACGCGAACCGTCGCTGGAAGATCTCACCAGCCAGCAAACCGAAGTTGAACTGCGTATGCCGTCTCTGCTGCCGGATGACTATATCCCGGATGTAAACACCCGACTATCGTTCTACAAGCGCATTGCCAGTGCGAAAGGCGAAAACGAGCTGGAAGAAATTAAGGTCGAGCTGATAGACCGTTTTGGCCTGCTGCCCGACCCGGCTCGTACGTTGCTGGATATCGCCCGTTTACGCCAGCAGGCGCAGAAACTGGGGATCAGAAAGCTCGAAGGTCATGACAAAGGCGGTACCATTGAATTTGCCGAGAAAAACCACGTCAACCCGGTCTGGCTGATTGGTTTACTGCAAAAACAACCGCAACACTTCCGTCTGGACGGCCCAACCCGACTGAAATTTATGCAGGATCTGGGCGAGCGTAAAACGCGGATCGACTGGGTCCGCCAGTTTATGCGTCAGCTTGAAGAAAACGCCGTAGCATAGTGAACAGGCCGGGTGAGCACACCACTCACCCGGCCTGATGAATTTACAAACTCTTTGCACTTCCCTGCACTTCCAGACACAGCAAACCGCCATAATTCTCGTTTACTTTTACATAATAAAAACCACGTAAAAACAATGGATTTATGGTGATGTTAAACAATAAACGACTCTCTCGCTGGCTCGCGTTTTTTACGCTGGCAGCGACCTTCGCGTTAGCACTTCCGGCTCAGGCAAACACCTGGCCGCTGCCACCGCCGGGAAGCCGTCTGGTGGGCCAGAATACCGTTCACGTTGTTGAAGACAATGGCGGTTCTCTGGAAGCGATTGCGAAAAAATATAATGTCGGCTTTTTAGCGCTGCTGCAGGCCAACCCCGGCGTTGACCCTTACGTACCACGTCCGGGCAGCGTGCTGACTATTCCATTACAAACTCTGCTACCTGACGCCCCGCGCGAAGGTATTGTTATCAACCTCGCCGAACTGCGTCTTTATTATTACCAGCCGGGGACCAATTCGGTGACCGTTTATCCTATTGGTATTGGTCAGTTAGGTGGTGACACGCTGACGCCTACGATGGTAACCACCATTTCTGATAAACGCGCCAACCCCACCTGGACGCCGACGGCAAATATCCGCGCGCGATACAAAGCAAACGGAATTGACCTGCCTGCCGTTGTACCTGCCGGTCCGGATAACCCGATGGGCCATCATGCAATTCGCTTAGCGGCATACGGCGGCGTTTATCTGCTGCACGGCACCAATGCTGACTTTGGCATCGGCATGCGCGTCAGTTCCGGCTGTATTCGTCTGCGCGACGGTGATATCGAAACCCTGTTCCGTCAGGTAACGCCCGGAACTAAGGTCAATATTATCAATACGCCGATCAAAGCATCCGTTGAGCCTAACGGCGTGCGGTTAGTAGAAGTGCATCAGCCGCTGTCCGAAAAAATCAATGACGACCCGCAACTGTTGCCAATCGTGCTGAACGCGTCCATGCAGACATTTAAAAATGCGGCGCAAACAGATGCCGCCGTCATGGATCATGCGATGGAGATTCGCTCAGGCATGCCGGTCGATGTGACCCGTCATCACGACGTTGCTCAACAGCCGATGTAAACTCCGCACATAAAAAAACCCCCGCTGGATTTTATTCCGCGGGGGTTTTTTATTTAACTCGCAGTGGCATTGCGATGGGTTAAATCTTATTTGTAGATAACAGCAGTCCCATGAAGGGTGTTAGGGCCGGTAACGGAAGTAATACGGAAAGACTTCGCCCCCATCTCATCGGCTTTCTGCGCCAGTTGGTCTTCCAGTGAACCTAAGTTAGTCCCCGCATTCGCAGAAATAGTACCGACTTTCTCTTGACCCGCAGGTGTGGACTGAACTTCAACAGCGGCGAAGCTTGCAAATGACAGTGAGCTAAGAACAGCAGCAACAAACAGGGTTTTTACGTTTTTCATGATAGTGACCTTTAGCAGATGAATGGGTGTCGAAAAGATTAACTTAACGATCGATAGGTAAATCATAGATGTGATCCAGGTCACACGTCAACACTTTTTTATAATGATCGTTATATAAAATATAAAGGTCTTATTTTTCATACCAATAGCTATATTTTATTTTTATCGTGAATCCGCTGGAGTGTGCAGTCGAATATTTTTATAATGGTTGTTCAATAAACCCAACAAAGGTACATCGGCGCCATGACAACTGAAACGACAGGTTGTGCAAAAAAAAGCCGTGGCCGACCAAAAGTGTTCGACAGGGAAGCCGCGCTTGATAAGGCCATGACACTCTTCTGGCAGCACGGATATGAAGCGACCTCGCTCGCCGATCTCGTAGAAGCTACCGGCGCAAAAGCGCCCACGCTGTATGCGGAGTTCACCAATAAAGAAGGGTTGTTCCGTGCCGTACTGGACCGCTACATCACCCGCTTTGCGGCGAAACACGAAGCCCAACTGTTTTGTGAAGAAAAAAGCCTTGAGTCCGCACTGGAAGACTATTTCACCGCCATAGCGACCTGCTTTACCAGCAAGGACACCCCGGCGGGATGTTTCATGATTAACACTTCTGCGACGCTGGCAGCCTCTTCCCGTGATATTGCGCACACGGTGAAATCCCGCCATGCAATGCAGGAACAGACGCTTACTCAGTTTCTTCATCAACGTCAGCAACGAGGTGAAATCCCCGCCTACTGTGACGTGCAAAAACTGGCTGAATACCTGAACTGTATTTTACAAGGTATGTCGATCAGCGCCCGTGAAGGTGCAACGTTTGAAAAACTGATGCAGATCGCACGTACCACCCTGCGACTGTGGCCCGAACTCGTCAAAGCTTAACCCTTTCCCGCAATTCCCCCGCTGTACTAACACCCCCGGGAGCTGATAAAGCCCCCGGTTAGATTCCCGTTCCATTGTCCCTACATTTCTCATTGTTTTCATCGTGTTATCCGATCATTTTTTGTAAAGGGTATTGATAACGACAATTGTTATCAGCAATATTCGCATTTGTTTTAATGCCTGTTTCACAATGTAACCATCGGTTTCTCTACCGCCATAACAAAAACAGATCGACTCTTTTTAAAAGGAATACAAATGAATAAGCGTCTCTGGGTGCTCAATCCTCTCCTGTTGTCTTTAACCCTCCCGGCCATTGCGGCTGAGGAAGAGAACCTTATCGTCAGCGCCAACCGTAGCCAACGCACCGTGGCAGAAATGGCGCAAACGACCTGGGTTATTGAAGGAAGCGAGATTGAACAACAGGTTCAGGGGGGGAAAGAGTTCAAGGATGTTCTTGCTCAGTTAATCCCAGGAATCGATGTCAGTAGCCAGGGGCGTACAAACTACGGCATGAACATGCGTGGTCGCGCCATTGTCGTGCTCATTGACGGTGTCCGTCTGAACTCCTCACGAACCGACAGCCGTCAACTTGACTCCATTGACCCGTTTAACATTGCGCACATTGAAGTCATTTCAGGCGCAACCTCACTTTATGGCGGTGGCAGTACCGGCGGATTAATCAACATCGTCACCAAAAAAGGCCAGCCGGAGCGTGAAGTAGAACTCGAACTGGGGAGCAAAAGCGGCTTCAACAACAGTAACGATCATGATGAACGCGTTGCCGTGGCGGTGAGTGGAGGAACAGATCGCGCTTCCGGGCGTATGTCCGTCGCGTATCAACGATTTGGCGGCTGGTATGACGGTAATCACGATGCCCTGCTGCTGGATAACACCCAAACCGGGCTACAGCACTCCGATCGTCTGGACGTGATGGGCACCGGGACGATTGAACTTGACGACGACCGTCAGTTACAACTGGTTACACAGTATTATAAGAGCCAGGGAGATGACGATTACGGGCTGGATCTCGGCGAGAACATGTCCGCCGTAACCGGAAACGGTAAAGCTTATACCAGCAGCGGACTGAATTCCGATCGTATTCCCGGAACCGAACGTCATCTGATCAGCCTGCAATATTCAGATGCGGATTTTTTCGGCCAGAACCTGGTCAGCCAAATCTATTACCGCGACGAATCGCTGAAATTCTATCCTTTCCCGACGCTCAGCAAAGGTAAGGTCACCAGTTTCTCCGCATCTCAGCAGGACACAGACCAGTTTGGCGCCAAAATTACCCTCAACAGCCAGTTGATGGATAACTGGGAGCTGACGTGGGGTATCGATGCCGATCACGAGACCTTCGATTCCAATCAGAAATTCTTCGATCTGGCCTGGTCCCTGCCCTCCGGCGGCATGGATAACCGCACCGCTTATACCACCGGGCGTTACCCCGGTTACAGCATCACCAACTTTGCGCCTTTCCTGCAAAACAGCTATGACATTAACGACATCTTTACCCTCAGCGGCGGCGTGCGCTATCAATGGACCGAAAACAGGGTTGATGATTTCGTTGGCTATGCTCAACAGCAGGGAATCGCGACCGGGCTTGCGAACTCTGCCGATACCATTCCGGGCGGCAAAACCGATTACGATAATTTCCTGTTCAACGCCGGTATCCTCGCCCATCTGACTGACCGTCAGCAAACGTGGTTTAATTTCTCTCAGGGCGTGGAGCTTCCGGATCCAGGGAAATATTACGGTAACGGCACCTATTCGCTGGTTGGCGATCATTACCAGCTCCAGCGCAGCGTCAACGTGGCGGATTCACGTCTGGAAGGGATTAAAGTTAACTCGTACGAACTGGGATGGCGCTACACCGGCGATAGTCTGCGCACGCAACTGGCCGCTTACTACTCGACTTCGGATAAATCGATCGTTATCAACCGCAGCGATATGACCATTAACGTTCAACCCGACGATCGCCGCATTTATGGCCTTGAAGGCGCGGTGGATTATTTCATTGCGGATACGGACTGGAGCCTGGGCGGCAACTTCAATGTCATTAAATCGGAAGTGAAACAGAACGGTAAATGGCAAAAATGGGATGTGACTCTGGCCTCACCGTCGAAAGCAACCGCGTGGGTCGGCTGGGCACCAGAACCGTGGACCTTACGCGTACAGAGCCAGCAAACATTTGATCTGACCGACGCCAGCGGCAATAAGCTGGATGGCTATAACACCATGGACTTTATCGGCAGCTATCAGCTCCCGTTGGGTAAGCTGACCTTTAGCGTGGAAAACCTGCTGAATGAAGAGTACACCACGCTGTGGGGACAACGTGCGCCACTGCTGTACAGCCCAACCTACGGCAGTCCGTCACTGTATGAGTACAAGGGCCGGGGCCGCACCTTTGGTCTGAACTATGCCTTAACCTTCTGATAAAAAAAGCCCCCCAGCCTGAGCGAATGGGGGGCTAATGTTCAGGATAATGCTATTTTACGCTTTGTTATTCAGTATCAACTGTCCGTTGTTATCCAACGGAATTTGCGCGCCGGGGTCCTTATCCATACGGATTTTCCCCTGCTGATCGCCAATTTTGTACGTCACGTCGTAGCCCAGCATCTTTTCAGATTTGTCATACACCGTTTTACAACGCTGCTGCGTGGTGGTGTAAGTATCGTTTTCCTGCATCGAACCCTGAATCTGATTACCTGCATAGCCGCCGCCTAAAGCCCCGGCCACGGTAGCAATATCTTTACCACGTCCGCCGCCAAACTGATGGCCAATAACGCCACCCGCAACCGCACCCAATACGGAACCCGCAATACGGTTTTCATCTTGTACCGGCTTACGGTGCGTGACAGTTACGTTCCGGCACTCCTGACGCGGTGTTTTTACCGACTCTTTAATCGGTGTTGCAGAGACAACTTGCGCATACTGTGGGCCACGCTCGAAAACATTCAGACTGGCCACTGCTGCAACACCCAGCGCAGCAGCTACGCCAATCCCTATACCCGCCAACATTGATTTATTCACGGGACTTCCTCCTTTTTTGCTATTAGCAACAACTTTGCAACAGAAGGTAAGGAATGCCAATCAGATTACGGATGAAAATAGCAGGATGAGGCACGAACGCAGGATGATTCGGAGAACTCTGAAGGAAGGCGCCGGATGCGTAAAATCATCCGGCGCCACAAGTCGATATTAATGCAGTTTCAGACGCGGGCGAATCACCCGGTTGATACTGCCGACCAGCATCATCAGGCCGGTTTTGAAGTAGCCGTGCAAAGCAATCTGGTGCATGCGGTACAGTGAGATGTATACAAAGCGCGCAATACGCCCTTCCACCATCATCGAACCACGAGTCAGGTTGCCCATCAGGCTACCCACGGTAGAAAAGTTAGAGAGCGAGACCAGAGAGCCGTGATCTTTGTACTGATACGCTTTCAGTGGCTTGCCGTTCATCTGTGCCAGAATATTGTTCATCGCACAGGTCGCCATCTGGTGTGCTGCCTGAGCGCGCGGAGGCACAAAACCCCCTTCCGGGCGCGCGCAGGAAGCGCAGTCACCAATCGCGTACACGTCAGGATCGCGCGTGCTCTGCAGAGTTGGCTCAACCACCAGTTGGTTAATACGGTTCGTTTCCAGACCGCCAATGTCTTTCATAAAGTCTGGCGCTTTGATACCCGCCGCCCACACCATCAGGTCGGCTTTAATGTATTCGCCATCTTTGGTGTGCAGTCCGCCTTCGTCAGCGCTGGTGACCATCGTCTGGGTCAGTACGCGTACGCCCAGTTTGGTTAACTCATTATGCGCAGCACCGGAAATACGCGGCGGCAACGCAGGCAGAATGCGCTCGCCAGCTTCCACCAGCGTAACGTTCAGCGCATCGTTGGTCAGCCCTTTGTAACCATAGCTGTGCAGCTGTTTTACCGCATTGTGCAGCTCAGCGGAGAGCTCAACCCCCGTCGCACCACCGCCCACAATGGCGATATTCACTTTTCCGTTAGCGCCCAGATTCGCGGAATACTTCAGGAACAGATTCAGCATCTCCTGGTGGAAACGACGCGCCTGATGCGGGTTATCGAGGAAAATGCAGTTTTCTTTCACGCCAGGAGTGTTGAAATCGTTGGAGGTACTGCCCAACGCCATCACCAGCGTGTCATACGGCACTTTACGCTCAGGAACCAGCAGATCCCCCTTCTCATCGCGCAGCTCAGCGAGAGTAATGGTCTTCGCTTCACGATCGATATCTATCACCGAACCTAACTGAAACTGGAAGCCATGGTTACGGGCATGTGCCAGATAGCTCAGCGCATCCACGCCTTCATCCAGTGAACCCGTCGCCACTTCATGCAGTAACGGTTTCCACAAATGACTGTGGTTTCTGTCTACCAGTGTGATTTTGGCCTTTTTCTTACGCCCGAGTTTTTTACCCAACTGCGTCGCCATTTCCAGTCCGCCAGCACCGCCGCCGACAATCACGATCCTTTTCAATGGTGTAGTCAACGTGACCCCCTCAAATTTATTAACCAATTGTTAATTAAAAGTTATTGATATAGCTCTTAATTAACAACAAGTTACAGTAATGAAAATGTTCTTCGAGAGTGAGAATAACACGAACGGTGCATTGGTCATACCAAAATTGATGTGTATCAAGTTTTGATGCTGAAAAGATAGACAACCGGAACTTTAAGAACAAAAAAACCAGCCCGATGGCTGGTTTTTTACGCACTCAATAAGGATTAACCTAACGTCTTGAACGCTTTGATGCGCTGCAAATGCGGAGAGATATTCTTAAACTTATGCGTCTGCTCTTCGTCCCAGACTATCTCGTAAAAGTGATGCAGCTCTTCCGACGAACGCTGGCTATTGAGCGCTTCATCATGACGCGACAGGATAACCAGACAGCGATCGCGATTCTTTTCGCGGAAATTGGTCACGCATTTTGTTGCGATGTCTGCATACTCCTCAGGTCTGTCAATTTTGCCTTCCATGTTCTCATACGGGAACAAGTTAGGATTAAACACTACCTGACGAATATCACACAGAAAACCAATCCGTTCAGCCCAATATCCCCCGAGCCCCACACCACAAATCAGCGGACGGTCATCCACATTCAGCTGTAGCATTTTGTCCACTTCTTTTAGCAGATGCTGCATATCATGTTTGGGATGCCGCGTACTATAGCTAATCAGCCTGACATCCGGGTCGATGAATTGCAGCTGCAACACCTTCTCATGGTTGCCCGGGCTGTTAGAGTCAAAACCGTGTAAATAGATAATCATCGCATCCTCGCCAAACTTGCGTTAATGACCTGCTTTCTCTTCCTGCCAGCGCTCATGAAGCTGGTTTAGCTGAGCGCTTACCGTCTTCCAGCGTGCCGAATCCATCAGTTCCTGACGTGAAAATGAACCTTTATGATACAAACGTGTAACACGTTCTGCATTGATCGGCGACAGATTATCTAACACACTGACCGCTCCCTTACGATTATTGCAGACCAGGATCATATCGCAACCTGCATCCAGCGATGCCTGTCCACGCTGGGCATAGCTTCCCATAATCGCCGCCCCTTCCATCGACAAATCGTCGGAGAAAATGACACCATCGAAGCCAAGCTCCTGGCGCAGCACCGTTTTCAGCCAGTGAGGTGAGCCACTCGCCGGACGCGGATCTACATCACTGTAGATGACATGCGCAGGCATAATGGCATCCAGTTTGTTCTCAGTAATCAACGTCTGGAACACGGACATATCTTTCGCACGAATCTCGGCTTCTGAGCGAGGATCGGTTGGGGTTTCTTTGTGTGAATCCGCCGTCACGGCCCCATGACCAGGGAAATGTTTACCGGTCGTTTTCATGCCTGCGGCATGCATACCGTCAATGAAGCGGGTCGCCATCGCCAATGCTTTTAGCGGATCGGCGTGGTAAGAACGCTCGCCGATTGCGGCGCTGATATGGCCCACATCCAGTACCGGTGCAAAGCTGATATCAATGTCCATCGCGATCATTTCGCTGGCCATCAACCATCCGGCGTCCTGAGCCAGTTTGCCGCCCTCTTCCAGACCGTGCAGCGCGGCAAACGATTGAGCCGCAGGCAGGCGAGTAAAGCCTTCTCGAAAACGCTGTACACGTCCGCCTTCCTGATCTACCGCCACCACCAGATGGTTACGTGACGCAGTCCGGATTTGTCGCACTAATTCACGCAGCTGTTCCGGGTCATGATAATTTCGGGTAAAGAGGATCAACCCACCTACCAGCGGATGCGCCAGAATCTCACGCTCTTCTGCGTCCAGCTCATACCCTTCGACATCCAACATTACTGGGCCCACACTGCTCTCCTTATCCTTTCATTGTTAGCTGCCGCCAGGTTTCATCGGCCAGCCTGATAAATTGTCTATCACCGGTTTGCCGCCAGCGATACTCAAACCACCCCGCCTTCAGCATCATTATCCAGGGTTGCCATTGTCTGACTTGTCGCCACAAAACGTCTGGCTCAATGTGCGCTCGTTGAGCGTAGGTGCTAACCAGCTGTTGGTGCTGGGATTCATCGCTGACCCATACCGCCGCCAGCTCCAGAGCAATATCACCGTCTCCGGCGTATTCCCAGTCAATCAGCCGCAGCCCTGAGGCTGTGCGTACGATGTTGTCACCGTGAACATCCATATGCAGCGGCCCCAGACGCAAAGGTCGAGGCTCACCTCGTTTCCTTAGCCGCTTCAGCGCGCGCAGCCAGCATGGTGTACGACGCGCCGGATCGCCACACTGCCAGTACTGTTCAAGTAGCGGCAGCAAGCTGATTCGCCAGCCCAATCGGGGTTGCTGGTGCAGATGATACAGTAAGCCTGCGAGTTCGTCGGCGTCCGGTAATCTGGATTCTACCTTACCGTGAAAAAACTCGACGGCCATCCACCCACGCGTATAAAAATGAGGACGTGGCGCAAGGTTTTCTGGCAGGTGTTTTAACGCATGATATTGGCGTAAGAAATGCGATTCCGGCGCATCAGGGTCGTGATGACAACGCAGTACCAGCCGGTGAGAATGATGCTCAATGATGCAGCTCCCGCCGCTCAGGCCAGTTTGGCTGGCTGCGACGGGATGATACTGCGGGAAATAGCGCGACAACACTTCGCCGCGCGTGAGTCTGTTATTGTTGCTGAACGGCACCTTTACCTGACCAGATTATCTCGCCAGTTTGTACCAGCATTAATTGCATTTGCAGCGCAGGCGAATTGACGTTGCCGGATGCACTGGAATAAAGCACATACTGCGCGCCAACGTTACGGGCGATACCAATCGCTTTACTGCGCGTTCCCAGGCTATCGTTCGGCGACAGACCTAACTGCTGCTTGGCGACTGCCAGTTGCTGAGCGGAAACCAGAGTAAACTTACCGTTATTCGCCAGAGCATTACGTAAGGTTTCGGTGGCTTCACCCGCGTTTAACGAGCCGTTGGTGCGGTTATTCACGCTATCAACCAGCAGAACGCCGCCCGCTTTTACGCCGTCAGCCTGCAGCATTTTTCCGACCATCGGCTGCATAGCCCCGTTCCAGTCATAATGACGTTGACGTGGCGTCGGCTGCGCCGTTTGGTCCTCGTGCTCAATCGGACCCGGCTGCTGCGGTATGGTTGGCACCGTTGGCACTACCGGCACCGGCTGTTGCGGCTGCACAGGCTGTTCCGGCACTGGCTTGACTTCCTCTACCGGTGCGGGCTCTCGTTGCACCACACAGCCAGAGAGAAACATCGCCAGCGCGGCAACCAGTGCGTAGCGATTCATTTTGATCATCAAGATTCACCCCTTACAAATAAAGATAAAGTCTAACCTTGTGCGCCCCCAGAAAATTGGCGCTGCCGTACAGCGTCACCGACGAATGCGCCGGAATAGTCACGCTGCGCGGCGCTTCCAGAGGATGCATTTCCAGTCCTCTGGCGTCATACCAGTAAAACCGATAATGAACGGTGACGGATTCTTGTCTTTCGTTATAGAGTCGCGAGGATGCCGAGGCCTGAATATCAGACGTGGTTAACGTGGGCTGTTCTGCTGTTATACCTGCCGCCAGAATCGTTGACTCCATCACCAGCGACTGTTCATCACTTACCGGAATTTCTGGGTGTGTTCGACAACCCGCCAGTAGCAGCAAGCCCAGTGAAAGTGCAATGCATCCTCTGATCATGCCTACAGACCTTTATGCGCGAGCATTGGGCCAAGCGCACGGCCACCCAGCAGATGCATATGAATG
Organism: Citrobacter sp. Cf116; assembly: GCF_030336505.1. Lineage (NCBI taxonomy): Bacteria > Pseudomonadati > Pseudomonadota > Gammaproteobacteria > Enterobacterales > Enterobacteriaceae > Citrobacter > Citrobacter sp. Cf116. The sequence goes on from NZ_JAOWEQ010000037.1 coordinate 800,130, forward strand.
TGATACACCTCCTGACCCCCGTGGCGGTTGGTGTTCATGATTAAGCGGTACCCATCTGCAGCAATGCCTTCCTGCTCAGCAATTTTCGCTGCAACGGTGATCATGCGGCCCAATGCCTGTTCATGTTCAGCCGTCACATCGTTGACGGTTGGGATCAGGATGTTAGGAATGATCAGAATATGCGTAGGTGCCTGAGGGGAAATATCACGAAACGCAGTGACCAGTTCATCCTGGTATACGATATCCGACGGAATTTCACGACGGATAATTTTGCTGAATATAGTTTCTTCTGCCACGACGTTTTCCTTTTTCATTAACAGCCCAAGCGTTTTGCCATGCTACGCCGGGTAACTCTGCGAGTATAGAGTATGAGCGAGTTACTCACGCTCTTTCAACTTTAACCCTCGATTTTTTAAGCGAAAACCCCGGTCAATGCTGCTCTTATAACCATTTCCCAGCGCTATTGCTCAAGCATAGTACTGAAACAATATTTCATTTATGTCGTAGCATCCGTTTACACATTAAGTACTAATGCGTATATTTCGCATTTGTATTTACATGCGCATTTAATAATTTACAACCAAAGGGCTCATCACAACTACCGGTGATTCGAACTTAATATTAATAATTATCAAGGACTTTTCGATGTCTTTCACAACACTCAACGGGAATATTCAACGCCAACCGGGGCTTGCCCCTTCTGCGCTGGCAGCCTGCATCACGCTTGCGCTTTTACCTTCCACCAGCCTCGCAGCCCCTGCTGAAGAGACAGTGATCGTGGAGGGTTCTGCTCCAGCCGCATCCAGCGACGAACAGGATTACAGCGTTAAATCGACAACCGCGGGCACAAAAATGCAGATGACACAGCGCGATATTCCGCAATCGGTCAGCATTGTCAGCCAGCAGCGCATGGAAGATCAGCAGTTGCAAACGCTGGGCGATGTGATGGACAACACGTTGGGGATAAGCAAAAGCCAGGCGGATTCCGATCGCAGCAGCTATTACTCGCGCGGATTTCAGATTGATAACTATATGGTCGATGGGATCCCGACCTATTTTGAATCCCGCTGGAATCTCGGTGACGCCCTTTCCGACACCGCCCTTTTTGAGCGTGTCGAAGTGGTCCGTGGTGCAAACGGACTGATGACCGGGACGGGTAACCCTTCAGCCTCCATTAACATGATCCGTAAGCATGCCACCAGCCGCGAGTTCACCGGTAATGTTTCTGCAGAATATGGCAGTTGGAACAAACAACGCTATGTGACCGATCTGCAAAGCCCGCTTACGGCAGACGGCAATGTGCGCGGTCGCATCGTGGCGGGTTACCAGAATAACGACTCCTGGCTTGATCGCTACAATAGCGAAAAAATGTTCTTCTCCGGGATTGTCGATGCCGATTTGGGTGACACCACCAGCCTGTCTGCAGGTTATGAATACCAGCGCATTGATATCAACAGCCCAACCTGGGGTGGATTACCGCGCTGGAATACCGATGGCAGTAAAAACAGCTATGACCGTTCGCGCAGCACTGCGCCGGACTGGGCTTACAACGATAAAGACTTCAACAAAGTGTTTGTCACCATCAAACAACGTTTTGCCGATACCTGGCAGGCGACCATGAACGCCACCCACTCCGAGGTCAAGTTCGACAGTAAAATGATGTACGTCGATGCCTATGTTAATAAGGCCGACGGCACGCTGATTGGCCCATATGGCAACTATGATCCGGGATATGACTACGTCGGAGGAACCGGCTGGAACAGCGGCAAACGTAAAGTGGATGCTGTCGATCTATTTGCCGACGGCGGTTACGATCTGTTTGGTCGTCAGCATAACCTGATGCTGGGCGGCAGCTACAGTAAACAGAATAACCGTTATGAAAGCTCGTGGGCGAACGTTTTCCCCAACGAAATCGGCAGCTTCTATACCTACGATGGTAACTTCCCGGAAACCAACTGGAACCCGCAGTCATTGGCTCAGGACGATACCACGCACATGAAATCGCTGTACGCCGCAACGCGTATTTCGCTGGTCGACCCACTGCATTTGATTGTCGGCGCGCGTTATACCAACTGGCGTATCGACACCCTGATCTACAGTATGGAGCAAAACCACACCACCCCGTACGCGGGCCTGGTGTATGACATTGACGATAACTGGTCTACCTACGCCAGCTATACCTCAATCTTCCAGCCGCAGAACAAGCGCGACAGTTCCGGTAAATATCTCTCTCCGATTACCGGCAACAACTATGAGCTTGGCCTGAAGTCCGACTGGATGAACAGCCGTTTAACCACCACGCTCGCGGTGTTCCGCATTGAACAGGATAACGTAGCGCAATCAACCGGCGTGCCAATCGCCGGTAGCAATGGCGATACGGCCTTTAAAGCGATGGATGGTACAGTCAGCAAAGGGGTCGAATTCGAAATTAACGGTGCGATCACCGATAACTGGCAGATGACGTTTGGCGCGACACGCTATGTTGCTGAAGACAACGAAGGCAATGCTGTAAACCCTAACCTGCCACGGACCACGGTAAAACTGTTCACCCGTTATCGCCTGCCAGCCATGCCGGAACTGACCGTAGGCGGCGGAGTCAATTGGCAGAATCGTGTTTACAGCGATACGGTCACGCCTTATGGCACATTCCGCGCGGAACAGGGAAGCTACGCCCTGGTAGATTTGTTCACCCGTTACCAGGTAACAAAAAACTTCTCAGTGCAGGGTAACCTCAATAACCTGTTCGATAAAACCTACGACACGAATATCGACGGTTCTATCGTTTATGGTGAGCCGCGCAACGTCAGCATCACCGCAAGCTATCAGTTCTGACACCAGGTATTGCGTAGAATTGCTAACCCGCTGACTTAGGTTGCAAATTCTCATCAAACTCCAGCCGCTTTCTGTCGGGTTCTACCGCAGTCAGCGGCTTCACTTCTGCAAGCGTCTTCTGGCAGCGCTCAACCAGCACCTGATATTCGCGAGTGCCCTGTTTTTTCCACACCAGCTCCTGCTCAGTTAACATGCGAATCGCTTTCGCCGGGCTGCCGACAATCAGATGGTTGGCAGGCATCTCGGCGCGCGCTTTCACAAACGCCGAAGCACCAACGATACTGTTCTCACCAATGGTCGCGCCATCGATAATCACCGCGCTCATGCCGACCAGCGCGTTACGCCCTATCACACAGCCGTGCAGAATCGCTCCGTGGCCGATATGTCCGTCCTCTTCCACCACCGTATCCTGGCCGGGAAATCCGTGCATTACGCAGTTATCCTGGATATTCGCCCCATCTTTAACCACGATACGCCCAAAATCTCCGCGCAGGCTGGCATTGGGGCCAACATAAACACCTTTGCCGAGAATGACATCGCCAATCAGCACTGCGGTTGGGTGAACATAGCTTTCCGCAGGAACTACCGGGATCATCCCGTCAATCTGGTAAATCGGCATGGCTTCTCCTGTTACGCCTCGGCTAATCCGCCGAAGCGTTGATAATAGAGCGGCCCTGGCGCGGGTAGTTCCCCCACCGAGCTCTCGCCTTTTTCGCTGACGAAAACCTGGGCGCCGGGCGCAACACGTTGATAAATATTAATACACAGCTGACGCGCCGTCTGCCCTAGCCAGTGAGCAGGCAACAATTCTTCCGGCAGCAGCGGATCTTTGAGCACAACCCGACGATAAAGGTGAATGAGCAACAGGCGGATCTGGAAGCAGCGCTCTGGCGTAAGTTCGTCCGGCCCGACGTCACGCAGCAACGGTAACAACGGACGGAACAGAGTGATAAACGCCTCGTACATGGCATTTTGTTCGGTTAAGTGCCAGCACCCTTCTACCCGCTCACGCAGCGCGGCGCGGGAGAGCGCCAACGGCGAATGCGCCTCAAAAACGATGACGTTTTCCGCCACCCCAGCTTCATGGAGCAGCGACTGGACGTCCGCCAGCTTTTGCGATGGTGACGCCAGCAGACTCGGCGCCAGTACGCCAAAACCTTGCCATAACAGCTGCTTTTTAACTTCGGCGAGGGTGTTTTTTTCCAGCCCTTCGGAGAGCAGCAGCAGCCAGGTACCGTCCCACTCAGGGGCGCTGGCACGGTAGATTTTGCTCTCGGCGCGACGCGTCAAGCGTAGCCCTTTATCGCTCAGGCGGTAGAAACTGCGTCGGCCGATACGTACCACGTCCAGCCATTCTTCTTTATTAAGGCGAAACAGTGCGGTACGTACAAAACGCTCACCGAAGCCAAGCCCTTCCAGCAGCGCGGCAACACTACCCAACCAGACTTCTCCACCGCGTTGCGATAAACAGTCCCCGTAAAGCGAGGCGATAAGCGAGGTGCCGCTGACCGGCATTGCGGTTACCGCCTGCTGAATAAAACTATCGAGCTTTTCCATATGATTCATACTGTTGTCTTTTTTGTGCTTTTTGAATCATAGCACAGGAATAGATCAGCGATACGCCAGGAGTTTGTAGGCCGGATAAGGCAACGCCGCCATCCGGCAGCGTTGCGCCATTGTGCCTGATGGCGCTACGCTTATCAGGCCTACGAGACTTAGCCGTTGGCGGCAGCTTTACGCAGGTCAAACACGCGGCAGGCCTTGCCTTCGGAGCGTGGAATGCTGCCGCAATTGACGATGCTGACATCCGTTGAAATGCCGACCATCGACTTAATGCGATGACGCAGATGGTGGCAAATCTGGCAGCGCTGCTCGTGGCTTAGCACCAGGCTACTCTCTTTAAGCTCCACGCGTACCGAAAGTGAATCAAGATGGCCACGGCGATCCACTTCAAGCTGATAATGCGGGGCCAGATGATCAATCTTGAGGATCTCTTCTTCCACCTGAGACGGGAATACGTTGACGCCGCGAATAATCAGCATGTCATCGCTGCGCCCGCTAATGCGATCCATACGACGCATCGTGCGCGCGGTTCCCGGCAGCAGGCGCGTCAGGTCGCGGGTACGATAACGAATGACCGGCAGTGCTTCTTTCGTCAGCGTGGTGAACAGCAGTTCGCCGTGCTCACCGTCAGCCAGTGGCGTACCGTCATCCGGATTGACCACTTCCGGGAAGAAATGATCCTCCCAGATTGTCGGACCATCACCCGTTTCGATGCACTCCATCGCCACGCCCGGTCCCATCACTTCCGACAGGCCATAAATATCGAGCGCCGTAATACCGAGGCGACGTTCGATCTCCGCGCGCATCCCCGTTGCCCACGGCTCTGCGCCAAAGACACCGGTACGCAGCGAACAGCCGCGCGCGTCACCGCCCATCTGGCGCTCCAGCTCTTCAATCAGGTTCAGGCAGTAGGATGGCGTAACCATGATCATGTCGGGCTTAAAATCACGGATCAGCTGTGCCTGTTTCTCGGTCTGGCCGCCGGACATCGGGATCACCGTTGCCCCTAAGCGTTCCGCGCCGTAGTGTGCGCCCAGTCCGCCTGTGAAAAGGCCATAGCCATAAGCGACGTGGATTTTATCTTTCGCGGTACCGCCTGCGGCACGTAGCGAACGGGCGACGATGTTAGCCCAGGTATCGATATCATTTTGCGTATAGCCCACCACCGTCGGTTTACCCGTGGTACCGGATGACGCATGGATACGCACTACCTGCTCCATCGGTACCGCGAAGGTATCAAACGGATAGTTATCGCGCAGGTCCTGCTTGGTGGTGCACGGGAATTTGCTCAGGTCGCTCAGCTCACGGAAATCATCCGGGTGAACCCCCGCCGCATCAAATTTGCGGCGGTACATCGGCACGTTTTCATAGGCGTGTTTGAGCGTCCACTTCAGGCGCTCGGTCTGCAGAGCGACTAATTCGTCACGCGATGCGGTTTCAATTGGATCTAATTTTGTTGTAGTGGTCATGTTGTAGGGTACTCGCAGGTCAATTAGCTCACACTCGCTCAAGGATCATGGCAATGCCCTGACCCACGCCAATACACATCGTACACAGCGCATAGCGTCCATTGCGTCGTTCCAGCTCCAGCGTCGCGGCCAGCGCTAACCGCACACCGCTCATCCCCAGCGGGTGACCTAAAGCGATAGCCCCCCCATTGGGATTTACGTGTTCTGCATCATCTGCCAGTCCAAGCTGTCTCATCACTCCCAACGCCTGGGCGGCAAAGGCTTCATTCAGCTCAATTACATCCATATCGTTAATATTCAGCCCGGCGCGCTCCAGCACTTTACGCACCGCCGGAACCGGCCCAAGCCCCATGTACTTCGGCTCAACGCCCGCGGTCGCCATGGCGACGATGCGCGCACGTGGCGTTAAGCCCTGCGCGGCGGCCTGCTGCTGGCTTGCGATAATCAGCGCCGCAGCACCGTCATTGACACCGGAAGCATTGCCCGCCGTCACCACGCCGCCCTTGCGGAACGGGGTTTTCAGCGAGGCCAGTTGCTCCAAAGTGGTTTCTGCACGCGGATGTTCATCTTCACGCACCGCGCTGACCGCACCTTTCTTACCAATAATCTGCACCGGCACAATTTCCTGCGCCAGAATGCCGTCGCGCTGCGCTTTCGCCGTACGCTGTTGGCTGCGGTACGCAAAGGCGTCCTGGTCCCTTCGGCTTACATTTAACAATTCGGCTACATTCTCTGCCGTTTCCGGCATGCTGTCAGTACCAAATTGTTGCTGCATGAGCGGGTTCACAAAACGCCAGCCGATGGTGGTATCAAACATTTCCGCCTGACGCTGGTACGGCGCGGTGGCCTTGCCCATGACGAACGGCGCGCGGGACATGGACTCCACGCCACCGGCAATCATCAGGTCCGCATCACCCGCTTTAATGGCCCGCGCGGCAAAGCCAATTGCGTCCAGACCAGAGCCGCACAGGCGGTTAATGGTGGTACCGGACACGCCGTACGGATAACCCGCCAGCAGGGTCGCCATATGCGCCACGTTGCGGTTATCCTCGCCCGCCTGGTTGGCGCAACCGAAGATCACATCGTCAATAACGCTGGCATCCAGGTGTGGGTTGCGGTTGAGTAATTCACGCAATGGAATGGCCGCCAGATCGTCGGCACGCACGCCTGCCAGCGCCCCGCCGTAGCGACCAATCGGGGTACGAATACCGTCACAAATAAATGCGTCACGCATTAGACTTCTCCTGTAATCGTGCCGCCGATGCGGTGCGATTTTCCGCGAAACAGGGCAACGGTTTTTTGCTGTTGATTAACAATCTCAATGTCGTAAACGCCGGTCAGCTTGCCCTGCTGTTTCACCCGCGCGGTGGCGGTCAGCAGATCGCCAGTGAAGGCCGGGCGCAGGAAATCGATGCTCGCCGCCGACGCCACCGCCGCCAGCCCCTGGCTGTTACAGGCGTAGGCAAAGGCGGTGTCCGCGAGCGAAAACAGCTGCCCGCCGTGACAGGTCTGGAGGCCGTTGAGCATCGATGGCAGCACCGCCATCGTCATCTGCGCATAGCCTTCATCCATTTCGATAATCTCGATGCCCAGTGCGCGGGCGCAGGTATCTTTCTCGTACATGGCGCGGGCGTTGCGCCAGGCTTCATTACTCATGACGCATCTCCATCAGCGCTTTCTGGCGCAGCAGCGCACTTGGGCGATAGCGTTCTTCGCCGTAGTGCTGTTGTAGGTTTTCCAGCAGGCGCAGCACGCGCCCCCAGCCAAGCGATTCACCCCAGGCAATCGGGCCGCGTGGGTAGTTGACACCCAGCCGCATGGCGGTATCGATATCATCCGCGTTAGCAACGCCTTTTAGCACCGCATCCAGCGCTTCGTTCGCCAGCATCGCTACCGTGCGCCATACCAAAAGCCCTGGATAGTCGGCAATACGCAGCACTTTTTTGCCCTGCTGCTGGAAGTAGTACACCGCTTTGTCGGTTGCCGACTGTGGATTGGTTTGCGCGCTCGCCAGTACGACCGTGTCGCCCGCCGCATGGTCATAAACCACCACCGGGCGCTGATGCTGCACGCTTAAAGCCAACGCGGTTTCACCAGTGGTTTCCAGCAGCAGCACATCATCCAGTTCAGTGACAACGTCACACTTAATGTTTTTTGCTGCATTTTCAGGCACTACCGCTGCAACAGCCAGATCAGGCGATACTTCAACAGGCCAGCGATAGACGCCGTGTCCGCTCTTCTTACCCAGACGCCCCGCCAGAGCGAGCTCCTGTTGCAGCAAAGACGGCAGAAAGCGGCGATCCTGCCAGAAGGCGTTAAATACCGAACAGGTAACGGCAAAGTTGACGTCCTGACCGATAAGGTCGGTCAGCGCCAGCGGCCCCATAGGGAAACCGCCGCCGTCGCGTAGCGCCGCGTCAATCACTTCCGCGGATGCCACCTGCTCTTCCAGCGCGCGCCAGGCTTCGGCGTAGAACGGGCGCGCCACGCGGTTGACGATAAAGCCCGGCGTGGAGCGGCAGCGTACCGGCTGTTTGCCCCAGGCGCTCACGCACTGGCAAAGCTGCTCCACCACTTCCGTGGAGGTGGCAAGGCCGCTGATGACCTCGACCAGCTTCATCACCGGCGCCGGGTTAAAGAAATGCAGCCCCGCCACCCGTTCCGGGTGCTTAATGCCCGCCGCAATGGCGGTAATGGAGATAGACGAGGTATTACTGGTCAGCAGCGTCGACGGCGAGCAAATCTCTGCCAGCTCGCTGAACAGCGCCTTTTTAATCTCAAGACGTTCGGACGCGGCTTCAATTACTAACTGCGCATCGGCTAGCTGTGTTAATTCGGTTGCTGGCGTAATGCGTGCCAGCAGCGCCTGCGCCTGCTCGGCGCTGACTTTGCCGCGGCTAACGCGGGCGTTGAGGCGCTCGGCAATGCCGTCGATAGCGCGGGTAATCGCCTCAGACGAAATGTCATACAGCCGCACCGCGTGTCCGGCACTGGCCGCCACTTCGACGATCCCGGCCCCCATGGTGCCGCCGCCAATCACGGCGACGGTGTGAAGAGTCTGGCTCATGGCTTATTTCCCGCTGAACTGTGGCTGACGTTTGGCGAGGAAGGCGCTGACGCCTTCGCGATAGTCGTCGCTGCGACCGGCCATGCGCTGGTAGTCGCGCTCAAGCTCAAGCTGCTGATCCAGCGTATTGGTTTCGGAAAGCTGCAAAGCTTTCTTAATTAACCCCAGCCCATAGGTCGGCTGCGTAGCAAAATGACGCGCCATGGCTAACGCGGTGTCTTTCAGTTCAGCGTCATCCACCACCTGCCAGATCATCCCCCACTGCGCGGCCTGTTCGGCGCTGAGGTTATCGCCCAGCATCAGTAAACCTACGGCGCGAGCGCGGGTGGTCACACGGGGCAGCAGCCAGCTACCGCCGCAGTCCGGCACCAGGCCAAGCTTGCTGAAGGCCATCACAAACTTCGCCGAACGCGCGGCCAGCACGATATCGCAGCCCAGCGCTAACGTTGCACCCGCCCCGGCGGCCACGCCGTTAACGGCGCAGATAACCGGTTTTGGCAACGCGGCTAAACGACGCACCAGCGGGTTGTAAAAGCGTTCCACCGACATGCCCAGATCCGGCGCGGGGCCGCTTGGGTCAACGTTACGGTCATTCAGATCCTGTCCGGCGCAAAAACCGCGACCGGCACCGGTAATCAGCAGGCAGCGAATGGTGTCGTCACGTTCGGCCTGTTTCAGGCAGTCGGCGAGCTGCTGGTGCATCACGTCATTAAAGCTGTTGAGTCGGTCCGGGCGGTTCAGGGTGATGGTCATGACGCCCTGTTCCACTTCGCTGAGAATGAATGCGTCCACGATTAGCGTCCTTTAAATTCCGGGGTACGTTTTTCTAAAAAGGCGCTCACGCCTTCACGACGATCTTCGGTACCGCTGAGCAGCGTAAATAACTGACGTTCCTGCACAAGACCGGCCTGTAAGCCCACTTCATGCGCCAGACGCAGCGACTGTTTCGCCGCACGCAGCGCCAGCGGCGAGTGGCGAGCGATGTTTGCAGCCAGCTTCAGGGCATATTCATCAGAGAGGTTCGCCGGGTGAATGTCGCTCACCAGCCCAGCCTGCTGTGCGCGTTCGGCGTCAATGCTTTCGCCGCTCAGCACCATCCGGCTCGCCAGCGCTTTACCAACGCTGCGGATAAGCCGCTGCGTACCACCCGCCCCCGGCATGGTGCCGAGGGTAATCTCCGGCAGGCCAAAACGGGCGTTATGGCCGGCAATCACCAGATCACACAGCAGCGCCAGCTCGCAGCCCGCCCCCAGCGCATAGCCGTTCACCACCGCTATCAGCGGCTTGTTGAAGGCATCGATGCGCGCCCACAAACGAGGACGAATATCGTCGAAGGTGGCGGGCAAGTCTTTTTCCGCCATTTCGTTGAGATCGGCACCGGCAGCGAAATAGCACGGGTTACCGCTAATCACGCAGACGCTCACCGTCGGATCGGCCGCCGCGCTTTCCAGCGCTTCGGCAAGCAGCAATAGCAGCGTATTGTTCAGGGCATTACGCGCCTGCGGGCGGTTCAGCGTCAGCTGCAGTACGCGGTCATGACGGGTAATCAGCAGTTCGCTCATGCCGTCCCCCGTGCGTCAAAATCGACCACCACATCCGCGCTTTTGGGCAGCGCCTGGCAGCTCAGTACGTAACCCGCCGCCACCTCATCGGCTTCAAGGCTGTAGTTGGCGGCCATTGCCACTTCGCCCTGCACCACTTTGCATTTACAGGTGGCGCACACGCCGCCTTTACAGGCAAACGGCAGGTCTGCGCCCTGACGCAGCGCGGCATCAAGAATGCTGTCATCTTCGGCGTTCAGCGAAATCAGGCGATCGCGGCCGTCCTGACGAATAGTGACCGTGCGGCCTTCCGCCTGCACGCCGGTGGCGCGTTTCACGCTGGTACCCGGCGTATTGAAGCGTTCGAGGTGAATGGATTTTTCCGGCACGCCCAGTTCTCGCAGCGCCACTTCGGCTTCGTCCATCATCGCCGATGGGCCGCAGATAAACGCATCATCAAAACGGCTGAAATCAAGCAGCGTTTTGCCCAGCGCATGCAGCTTGTCGCCGTCAATGCGCCCTTGCAGCAGGTCGCTGTCCATCGACTCCTGACTGAACAGATGCACCACCTGCAAACGCTGCGGGTAGCGGTCTTTCAGGTCGGCCAGCGCCTGACGGAACATCATGCTGTGGCTGCTGCGGTTGCCGTAAATCAGGGTGAACTGACTGGCCGGTTCGGTCGCCAGCGTCGCTTCAATAATCGCCATCATCGGCGTAATGCCGGAACCGGCGGCAATCGCCAGATATTCCGCTTCACGCTCGGCCTGCGGCTGGTAGCCAAAGTGCCCCTGCGGCACCATCACCTCAAATTCCATACCCTGCTGAATATCGCTCTGGGCATAGCGGGAGAAACGGCCGCCGTCGATGGCTTTGACCGCCACGCTGATTTCTGACGGCGAACGGCTGCGGCAAATGGAGTAGCAGCGGCGTAACTCTTCCCCGCCCAGGCGGGTTTTCAGCGTCAGGTGCTGGCCCGGACAGAAGGCGTACACGCTACGCAGCGCGTCGGGAATGGCAAAGGTAATGGTGACCGAATCACGGGTTTCCGGCTCAACGTTTGCCACGGTAAGCGAATGAAATGTTGTCATCGCAGCCTCAAATACATTTAAAGTAATCAAAGGGTTCACGGCAGCTATCGCAGCGATACAGCCCTTTACAGGCCGTGGAACCGAATTCACTAATCAGTGAGCTGTGGGTGCTGCCGCAGCGTGGGCAGACCACATCCTTTGGCATCTCGCCGGCGTGGCAGGCATGGGCATGCGGCGGGCTGATACCATACTGGCGCAAACGCTCGCGGGCATCAGGGCTCATCCAGTCGGTGGTCCACGGCGGGTCGAGCTGTAGCACAATATGTACCGGCGTGTAGCCATGCGTGGTCATCACCGTACGAATCTCACCCAACAGGTGCTCGGTAGCCGGGCAGCCCGAGTAGGTTGGCGTAAAGCCAATCACCCAGCCGTCGCCGAGGCGTTCAACCCGGCGTACCATCCCCAAATCGGTAATGGTCAGCACCGGCACTTCCGGGTCGGGGATTGCGCTTAACAGTCCCCACACGGTGCGCACTTCGGCGGGCGCGATATCGGCAAGACGTTGCATAGCCACCTCCTGTTACCACTGCTGTCCAGGGTACGAACGCTGTAAATACTGCATTTCTGCCAGCATCGGACCGAGATGCTCACTGTGCAGCCCCTGCTTACCGCCGCTGCGGAACGCCGCCTCCTGGGGAATTTGCAGGCCGGAATCAAGCAGCGCGGTGTGGACCGTTGCCTGCCATTCCGCCTGGAGCGTGCGCGGATCGACGGCGATCCCCTGCTCGCTCAGGTCAATTTCCAGCGCATCGGCAACGAACAGTTCACCGGTATAGCGCCACAGGTTATCGACCGCCTGCTGCATACGCTGCGTCGAGATCGCGGTGCCGTTGCCCAGACGTTCCAGCCAGCCGCGGCTGAAGCGCTGGTGATAACGCACCTCTTTCAACCCTTTGGCCGCAATGGCGGCGAGCTGCGCGTCGCGGCTATAGACCAGACGGCTGAACAGCGCCACGTGCCAGACGTCGATAAAGAACTGGCGGGCAATGGTGTCGGCAAAGTTGCCGTTCGGCTGTTCAACCAGCAACAGATTGCTGAACTGGCGTTCATCGCGGCCGAAGGCCAGCGTGTCTTCGTCGCCGTTACCGTTCAGTTCGGCGGCGTAGCTGAGAAAATTGCGCGCCTGTCCCAACAGATCGAGACCGATATTGGCCAGCGCCAGGTCGATTTCCAGCTCCGGTGCGTGGCCGCACCATGCGCCTAAACGCTGTGCCAGGATCAGGCCGTTATCGCCCAGACGCAGGGCATAGGTTGCAACGGGATTGAGAGTCGTCATCGTTGCCTCACATATGTTCCATGCCGTCCGGCACGGTGTAGAACGTCGGGTGGCGGTAGACTTTGCTTTCTGCCGGGTCGAAGAATTCACCGCGATCCTCCGGCTGCGAGGCAACAATTTCACTCGCCTTCACGACCCAAATAGAGCAGCCTTCGCTGCGGCGGGTGTACGCATCGCGGGCGTTCTCCAGCGCCATCTGGTCATCGGCGGCGTGCAGGCTGCCCACGTGACGATGCGACAGACCCTGCTTGCTGCGGACAAACACTTCGTATAACGGCCAGTATGTTTTGCTCATGGTTCTCTCCTTACGCCGCATCACGGGCCTGTTGTTTTTGGGCATGCGCCAGCGCAGCTTCGCGCACCCATGCCCCCTCTTCCCAGGCCTTGCGCTTGGCGCCCAGACGTTCGTGGTTGCAAATACCACGGCCGCTGATGACCTCATTCAATTCCTGCCAGTCAATCTCGCCGAAACGGTAGTGACCGGTTTCTTCGTCGTAGCGCAGATCGGCATCCGGTACGGTCATACCGAGAATCTCTACCTGCGGGACGGTGTTATCGACAAAGCGCTGACGCAGTTCGTCGTTGGAATGCAGTTTGATTTTCCACGCCATGCTGCGGGCGCTATTGGGTGAGTTGTCGTCGCTCGGCCCGAACATCATCAGCGCGGGCCACCAGAAACGATTGATCGCATCCTGGAGCATCTGGCGCTGTTCTTCGCTGCCCGCCGCCAGCGCCATACAGGCTTCAAAGCCCTGACGCTGGTGGAAGCTCTCTTCTTTGCAGATTTTGACCATCGCCCGGGCGTACGGCCCGTAGGACGTGCGGCACAGCGCCACCTGATTGACGATCGCCGCGCCGTCCACCAGCCAGCCGATCACGCCGATATCCGCCCAGGTCAGGGTTGGGTAGTTAAAAATGGATGAGTACTTCATCTTGCCGTCGAGCATTTTCTGATACAGGTCTTCACGGGCGCAGCCGAGGGTTTCGGCGGCGCTGTAGAGGTACAGACCATGTCCGGCTTCGTCCTGCACTTTCGCCAGCAGAATCGCTTTGCGGCGCAGGGTCGGCGCGCGAGTGATCCAGTTACCTTCCGGCAGCATGCCGACGATTTCCGAGTGCGCGTGCTGGCCAATCTGGCGGATTAGCGTTTTACGGTAGGCATCCGGCATCCAGTCCTGCGGTTCGATGGCTGTATCCTGCGCGATGCGCTGGTCAAAGCGTTGTTCTTCTGTTGTCACGTCATCACCTTATGATTCTTATAAATTCAACAAATCAATTTTTGTGAATCATTTTTGTTTTATGAAAGTTACATTCAGGTTAAATAAAACCACAAATTTTGTTTGTGGATTTTGTGACACGCTACGCAAAGCCTTTTAATTTATTGAGTAAAAACAGAATCATAATCAATTTAGATAAAGTGTTCGCGATCGCATTGTTAATAAATTATTAAAATCAGCTTGCTTTTCATGATTCATAAAATAACTATTAAAGGCATGCTTACGTAACATATCTGGAGATTTACGATGCAGCAGTTAGCCAGCTATTTATCCGGCGCCTGGCAGACCGGCCGGGGCCGCACCCGCACCATCCATCACGCCATTACCGGCGAGCCGCTTTGGGAAGTGACGAGCGAAGGACTGGATATGGCGCAGGCGCGCCGCTTCGCCATCGAGCACGGCGGCAAAGCGTTACAGGCAATGAGCTTTATTCAGCGCAGCGCGATGCTAAAAGCGGTGGCGAAGCATTTAATGGAACTGAAAGCCGATTTCTATGCCATATCCGCGCAAACCGGAGCAACACGCGGTGACAGCTGGGTCGATATCGAAGGCGGCATCGGCACGCTTTTCACCTATGCCAGCCTCGGCGGGCGTGAGCTGCCGGATGATGTGCTGTGGCCGGAAGATGAGCTGATTCCGTTGTCCAAACAGGGCGGTTTTGCCGCACGCCACATGCTGACCTCCAAATCCGGCGTTGCGGTACATATCAACGCCTTTAACTTCCCCTGCTGGGGTATGTTAGAAAAGCTGGCGCCGACCTGGCTTGCCGGCATGCCCGCGATCGTTAAACCGGCGACCGCCACCGCGCAGCTGACGCAGGCGATGGTCAAAGCCATTGTCGACAGCGGGCTGGTGCCGGACGGCGCAATAAGCCTGATCTGCGGCGGCGCGGGCGATCTGCTGGATAATCTGGATAGTCAGGACGTAGTGACCTTTACCGGCTCTGCGCATACCGGGCAGCAATTGCGCGTGCATCCGAATCTGGTGGCGAAATCTGTGCCCTTCACCATGGAAGCGGACTCGCTGAACTGCTGCGTACTGGGCGACGATATCACCCCGGAGCAGCCGGAGTTTGCGCTGTTTATTCGCGAAGTGGTGCGCGAAATGACCACCAAAGCCGGGCAGAAATGTACCGCCATTCGCCGCATTATCGTGCCGCAGGCGCAGGTGAAAGCCGTCAGTGAAGCGCTGATTGCCCGCCTGCAAAAGGTGGTAGTGGGCGATCCGGCGCAGGAAGGCGTGAAGATGGGGTCGCTGGTGAATAACGATCAGCGTCAGGACGTGCAGGATAATGTGAATCGTCTGGTTGAAGCCGGGTGTGAGGTGCTGCTGGGCGGAAAAGCAGATCTGAGCACCGCTGGAGCTTTCTTCCCGCCAACGCTGCTGTTTTGTCGGCAGCCGGATGAAATTGCCGCGGTACATGCAATTGAAGCCTTTGGTCCGGTCGCCACGCTGATGCCGTATCAGAACCGCGAACACGCCCTGACACTGGCACGCGCTGGTGAAGGCAGTCTGGCAGGAACGCTGGTGACGGCGAGCGGCGAACTGGCGCGAGAGTTTATCCTCGGTGCAGCCCGCGCCCACGGGCGTATTCACGTGCTGAACGAAGAATCCTCGGCGGAATCGACCGGCCACGGCTCTCCACTGCCACAGCTGGTCCACGGCGGCCCGGGACGTGCGGGAGGCGGCGAAGAGCTGGGCGGCCTGCGCGCGGTGAAGCACTACATGCAACGCACCGCCATTCAGGGCAGTCCAACCATGCTCGCTGCGGTAAGCCAACAGTGGGTGCGTGGCGCGCAGGTCACGGAAGATCGTATTCATCCGTTCCGTAAATACTTCGAAGAGATCCAGCCGGGCGACAGCCTGCTGACGCCACGTCGTACACTGACCGAAGCGGATATCGTTAACTTTGCCTGCCTCAGCGGTGACCACTTCTACGCCCATATGGACAAAATCGCCGCTGCCGAGTCTATTTTCGGCGAACGCGTGGTGCACGGCTATTTCCTGATTTCCGCCGCTGCCGGTCTATTTGTAGACGCGGGCGTTGGCCCGGTTATCGCCAACTACGGTATGGAAAATCTGCGCTTTATCGAGCCGGTTAAGCCGGGCGACACTATCCAGGTGCGTTTAACCTGCAAACGCAAAACGGTGAAACTTCAGCGCAATGCCGAAGAAAAAGCGACTGGCGTGGTGGAATGGGCGGTGGAGATTTTCAATCAGCACCAGCAGGCGGTGGCGCTGTATTCCATTCTGACGTTGGTTGCGCGTCAGCATGGGGATTTCCCGGCTTAAGAACCCGGTGTCGCTTCGCGCGACCAGACTTGAAACAAAAAGCAAAAAGCCTGCTTAGTTTCCTGAGCAGGCTTCTTAAATATGGCTCCTCTGACTGGACTCGAACCAGTGACATACGGATTAACAGTCCGCCGTTCTACCGACTGAACTACAGAGGAATCGTTGTGGAGGCTTATCTTAGCGGCGAAAAAATTTTTGTCAAACCTCATTTCTTCGAATGCGAATCAATTGATGCTTCTCTCGACAGTTTGTTGCATTTACAGACATTTTAAATAGAAAAAACTTTGCAGCTTTTTTGATTCTCCCTCATCATTTGAAATGAGGTTTCAACTTTCTTCGTTAAGGTCCACTTTGAACGTCTCCGCTGCCTTACGCCAGGTCGCTTCCCGCACGCCCTGGTATGCCAAACGCAAGAGTTATAAGGTTCTCTTTTGGCGCGAAATCACTCCGCTGGCTGTCCCCATTTTCCTGGAAAACACCTGTGTGCTATTGATGGGTGTTCTCAGTACTTTCCTGGTAAGCTGGTTGGGAAAAGAAGCAATGGCCGGTGTCGGACTCGCTGACAGTTTTAATATGGTCATCATGGCATTTTTCGCCGCCATCGATCTGGGTACCACCGTAGTTGTAGCATTTAGCCTCGGGAAACGAGATCGTCGACGGGCCAGAGCCGCAGCCAGACAATCGCTGGTGATCATGACAATTTTTGCTACCGTGCTGGCAGCGGTCATTCACTATTTTGGTCAACAGATTATTGACGTTGTCGCAGGTGAAGCAACGCCAGACGTTAAAGCTTTGGCACTTACCTATCTGGAGCTGACGGTGCTCAGCTACCCGGCGGCAGCCATTGCGCTGATCGGCAGTGGCGCACTACGTGGGGCCGGAAATACTAAAATACCGTTGTTGATTAACGGCGGTATGAACATCCTGAATATCATCATCAGTAGCATCCTGATTTACGGAATCTTTTCCTGGCAAGGTCTGGGATTTGTGGGAGCAGGCCTGGGACTGACCATTTCGCGCTACATCGGGGCGATTGCCATCATCTGGGTACTGATGATTGGTTTTAACCCCGCGCTGCGAATTCCCTTCAAAAGCTATTTTAAGCCACTCAATCTCGCCATTATATGGGAGGTGATGGGGATCGGCATTCCGGCAAGTATCGAGTCAGTGCTGTTCAATGGCGGTAAACTTTTGACGCAGATGTTTGTTTCAGGCATGGGAACCAGCGTTATCGCCGGGAACTTTATTGCATTTTCTATCGCCGCACTTATCAATTTACCGGGGAATGCTTTAGGTTCCGCGTCGACAATCATTACCGGCAGGCGTCTGGGAAATGGCCAGATTGCCCAGGCTGAAATCCAGCTACGGCATGTGTTCTGGCTGTCGACGATTGGGCTAACGGCAATTGCCTGGCTAACCGCACCTTTCGCCGGGGTGATGGCCTCATTTTATACCCACGATCAGGATGTAAAAGAGGTCATAGTCATCCTGATTTGGCTCAACGCAGCATTTATGCCGATATGGGCAGCCTCCTGGGTGTTACCAGCGGGCTTTAAAGGTGCGCGAGATGCACGTTTTGCTATGTGGGTATCGATGCTGGGCATGTGGGGCTGCCGCGTAGTCGCGGGCTACACTCTGGGTATCGTATTAGGATGGGGAGTTGTCGGCGTTTGGTTAGGTATGTTCTTCGACTGGGCCGTGCGCGCCGCGTTATTTTATTGGCGTATGGTCACAGGCCGCTGGTTGTGGAAATACCCACGCCCCGAACGCGAAAAGTGCATAAAACAACCGGTTGCGTCTGAATAATCGGCGAAATGAGGAATATTTCAGCAAACGATCGCATTTATCCATTCAGGCTTTGACAACGCTGAGCGGCATCGCTAATATTCGCCTCGTTCAAACGATTCCTCTGTAGTTCAGTCGGTAGAACGGCGGACTGTTAATCCGTATGTCACTGGTTCGAGTCCAGTCAGAGGAGCCATATTTAAGAAGCCTGCTTAGGAAACTAAGCAGGTTTTTTGCTTTTTCGGTCGCTATAAAATCCCCTCTGATAAGCACCCTGCCTGCTCTGCACCCCGTTACATGCCGCATCACAACGTTGATTAAAGTTATGTAAATGTAAATCGTTTAAACTTTGCAATTATTGTAAGTGCTAGTGATTATCATTTATTGTACGCGAGCCAAAGGAACGAGCCCTCGCTCGGTTCACTGTACGTTCCAATTACTCTGGGATATAAACGATGAATTCTCTGCCTCGCGCCGGACTGCGCCGTATCACACTTGCCTCTTCCCTGGTCTTCTCAGTTAGCCTACCGGCTTTCGCTCAGGAAACGTTAACGCTCTATACAACCCGCGAACCGGGTCTGATCCAGCCTTTACTTGATAGCTGGACCAAAACCAGCGGCATCAAAGTCAGTACGGTCTATATCAAGGACGGTATGCTTGAGCGCGTTAAAGCTGAAGGTAAAAATTCACCTGCCGACCTGCTGATGACCGTCGATGCCGGTAATCTCATTGATTTAGTGGAAGCGGGTGTAACTCAGCCAGTAGAGTCAGAAGCACTGAAAACCGCTATTCCAGCTAATCTGCGCGGTGCAGATAATCAGTGGTTTGCGCTGTCGATGCGTGCCCGCGTGCTGTATGCCGAGAAGTCACTGCCAATCGATAACTGGCATTACGAACAACTCGCCAGCCCTGAGTACAAAGGTAAAGTCTGTATTCGTTCCGGACAGCACCCGTATAACACGGCGCTGATCGCCGCAATGATTGCTCATCACGGCGAAGCAAAGACCGAAGAATGGCTGCGCGGTGTGAAAGCTAACCTGGCGCGTAAAGCTACCGGTGGCGATCGCGATGTTGCTCGCGATATCCTCGGCGGTATTTGCGATATTGGTCTCGCCAACTCCTATTATGTCGGCCATATGAAAAATGCCAAAGAAGGCAGCGATGCGCGTCAATGGGGCGATGCGATTAAAGTCGTTAAACCTACCTTTGAAAATGGCGGTACACACGTCAACATCAGTGGTGCAGCTGTAGCCCGCTATGCGCCAAATAAAGCCGATGCCGTTAAGCTGATGGAATATCTGGTTTCCGCACCTGCCCAGCAGCAATATGCGAAAGCGAACTTCGAATACCCGGTACTGAAAGGCGTGACGCTTGACCCGGTTATCAACGCAACTATTGGCGAAATCGACGTCGATAAAACACCATTAACCGAAATCGTTAAATATCGTAAACAAGCTAGTCTGCTGGTAGATAAAGTTGGATTCGATCAATAAACCTCTGCAGTTTCCGACGTTACGCGGCCTGGTTTCCGGGCCGCAGTCATTATTGACGCCGCTACATCTTGGCGCACTGTGCGTAGCGCTTGGCGTTCTGACACCGATCATTGCGCTGATTTGGCAGGCTACCCAGGCCGATTTATCTCACTGGGATAATCTCCTGACGTATGTACTACCTGCCGCACTAAAAAATACCGTGCTGTTATTAGCCGGCGTCGCGGTGATGGTCGGCGTGATTGGCGTAGGCAGCGCATGGGCGGTAACGGCATGGGATTTCCCTGGACGTAAAATACTTAGCTGGGCGTTACTGTTGCCGCTGGCGATGCCGACCTACATTGTGGCCTTTGCGTGGCTCGATCTGCTGCATCCGATTGGCCCCCTGCAAACCTTTATCCGTTTTTTACTGGGTTTTGACAGCCCAAGACAGTTCCGTCTGCCAGATTTGCGCTCACTTTCCGGCGCAATCATCCTACTCGGATTGGTGCTTTACCCATACGTGTATCTGACAACCCGCGCCATGTTTATTAGCCAACCGGCCCATTTACTGGAAGCCGCACGCACGCTGGGATGCAGCGCGACCGGAACCTTCTTTCGTGTTGCTTTGCCCATGGCCCGTCCGGCACTGGCCGTTGGGATCAGCCTGGCACTACTGGAAACGCTCAACGATATCGGCGCATCGGAGTTTCTCGGGGTACAGACGTTAACCGTTACCGTGTACACCACATGGATCTCGCGTTCTGATTTATCTGCCGCGGCACAAATTGCCTGCATGATGCTGATGTTCATATTCCTTATTCTGACGCTGGAATTTTATGGTCGCAGAAAACAAGGATTCAGCAGTCGCAGCCTACGGGAAATTCAACCTACGCGCGTGCAGGGCTGGCGTGGCTGGCTGCTCGGTGGCGTTATTTCA
Source organism: Citrobacter sp. Cf116 (assembly GCF_030336505.1). NCBI lineage: Bacteria > Pseudomonadati > Pseudomonadota > Gammaproteobacteria > Enterobacterales > Enterobacteriaceae > Citrobacter > Citrobacter sp. Cf116. The sequence continues at coordinate 820,729 of NZ_JAOWEQ010000037.1, forward strand.
CTGCCTGTCCTGCTGGGTTTTCTGGCTCCGGTTCTGTTTTTAATGTGGGAAAGCGCCAAACGCATAGGTGATGAGAATCCGCTTTCCTCTTCGTTACTGTCAGCATTACAAAATACGCTATCGCTGGCGGCGGGAACCACGCTGGTGGTGGTTTGCGTCAGTATGTTAGTGGCCTGGAGCGCGCGTCATAGTGCCGCCGACAACGCCATGCCAGGATTTCGTCGCGGCGTGATGCGTCTGGCTTCTTTAGGCTATGCGGTCCCCGGCACAATTCTGGCAATTGGTTTTTTGACACCCGCCATGGCGGTCGACCGCTGGCTGGCCGATTTACTGGATGTTCGTGGTCTGCCGCTGATGTCCGCCGGGATCCTGCTGGTAATTTGTTGTGCCATGCGATTCCAGGCGATTGCCATTGGTGCACTGGATTCTGGTCTGGGCCGTATCCCCCCCTCGCTGGAACAGGCGTCTCGTCTGTTGGGTGAGAATGGCGCGGGGACGTTTGCACGGGTCCATTTTCCCCTGCTGCGCCCAGCGTTAGTCAGCAGTGCCCTGCTGGTTTTTGCCGATGCCATGAAAGAACTGCCAACAACGTTGCTTTTGCGCCCGGTCAATTTCGAAACGCTGGCAACATTGTTGTATGCGGAAGCCGCCCGTGGAACCTATGAAGAAGGTGCTATCGCTGCGCTAATGATTGTGTTAGCTGGCACGCTACCGGTTATTTTGTTGGTGCATCATCAAATGACTCGCCGTGGTTAAGAGAGCAACAATGTCAGAAATTGCATTACGACTCCAGGATGTACACGTTACTTATGGCAACAGCCAGCAATCGGTACTGAGCGGATTTTCAATGTCGGTACATAAAGGTGAAATCGCCTGTCTGCTGGGCGCTTCAGGCTGCGGGAAAACCACGGTGCTACGCGCAGTTGCCGGATTTGAACGCCTGCAAAACGGAGAGATCTATGTGTCACAGCGCCGTGTTGCCGGTCCCGGCATTCATCTGCCACCGGAAAAACGTCATGTCGGCATGGTCTTCCAGGAATATGCGTTATTCCCCCATCTGACCGCGCAGCAAAATGTGGCCTTTGGATTGCGTCGCATGCCGCGTGAGGAACAACAGGCCAGAGTGACTGAGCTGCTGAAAATGGTGGAGTTACACAGCCATGCCAACCGCTATCCGCATGAGCTTTCAGGCGGGCAACAACAGCGTATCGCCCTTGCGCGCGCGTTGGCGCCACATCCGGAAATCCTGTTGCTCGATGAACCCTTCTCCAGCCTTGATAAGCGCACACGCGAACGTCTTGGCAACGAGGTACGGGATATTTTGCGCGCCGCCGGGCAAACGGCGCTGTTGGTTACCCACAGCGAACACGAAGCTCAACTAATGGCAGACCATATTGGCGTGGTAAAAATGGGGCAGTATCAAATAAAAAAAGCGCCCCATCCGACCTGAAGGTCACCAGGGTCGCCCTGAAAATTAATAATGTTTCTGTACCAGGCTGATGTTCACCGGCATACCGGAACGTCTTTCCAGCGCCTGGTTCCCACGGCTCACATCCACGTCATTCCCGCTGATAAAGGTACGCAGAGCGGGAGTGACTGGCAAAGGTACCTTTCTGTCAGACTCGTATTCCGAACGGTTTCGCGACAGCGGCTCATGCACTTCCACCCAACGACTACCGTCCGGCTCTTCGCTGTATTTCACCGGTCGGTCAATTAATTGTACACGGGTCCCTACAGGCACCGTATCAAACAGGTACTTGATGTCGTCATTCCGCAAACGGATACACCCCTGGCTTACCCGCAGACCAATACCGAAATTGGCATTTGTCCCGTGAATGGCATAAAGCCTGCCGATATAAATTGCATACAGGCCCATCGGATTTTCTGGCCCGGCAGGAACAAATGCTGGCAAGCTTTCCCCGCGAGCGGCGTATTCGCGTCGGGTATTTGGCGTCGGTGTCCAGCTTGGTGCTTCCTGCTTACGCTCTACCGCCGTCACCCAGTTGCGCGGCGTTTCTCTCCCCGCCTGACCAATGCCAATGGGTAAAACCTCAACCGTATTGCTGCCAGCAGGATAATAGTAAAGCCGCATCTCGGCGACGTTGATGACAATCCCCTCGCGTACGGTATCCGGTAATATCAGTTGCTGCGGCACAACCAGCGTTGAACCCGATTTAGGCAGAAAAACATCGACGCCCGGATTGGCTTCAAGCATATTGCTCAACCCCTGCCCGTACTGAGCGGCAAATGCCTCCAGCGGCTTGGTATTACCTGGTGGAACCGTAATAGTCAAAGGGCTACCCACCAGGCGACTGCCCTCTGGCGGCAGTGGATAACTCACCGCCTGCGCGCCCTGACTCGCAAGCAGCATAATGAGTGAACAAAGCAGTTTTACACGACGCATCTTTTTCCTTTCCTTCGTCGCAGCAGATATCCGTTAATTATAGCTTTTATTATCTGTTTTAGTGGGTTACGACATATTTGCGCATAAAAAAACCTCGCCAACAGGCGAGGTTCAGGTTGAGCGGTAACTACGCTTCCTTACCATCCGGAAGCACGATGTTACTGGCGGCTAACTGCCCCATATTGTTGTACATCGCACAAGCAGCCTCAATAATTGGCATCGCCAACGCGGCCCCACTGCCTTCGCCCAAACGCATCCCCATATTCAGATACGGATCCAATTCAAGATGCGCCAACGCGGTACGGGCGCCCTTCTCAGCGGAGAAATGTGACGGGATTAGGTAGGGTTTAATTTGTGGTGCAATCTGGCAGGCCGCCAGCGCAGCGGAATAAGAAAGAAAACCATCCAGCACGACCGGCAGGCCGCAGGAGGCCGCCCCCAACATAACCCCTGCCATGCCGACAAGATCGAACCCACCAACTTTAGCCAGCACATCGACACCGTCATGGCGATCCGGCTGATTGACGGCAATTGCCCGACGCACAACGTCTACCTTATTCCCCACCCGAGAAAGAGGAAGGTTAGCGCCAATACCCACGACTTCCTTAGCATCACTGCCGGTAAGCACGCTAACAATGGCCGCCGCAGGTGTAGTATTTGCCATACCAAGCTCACCGACACCAAACAGCGTCACACCGTCTTTGGCCAGTTCATGGGTATAGCGAATGACTTCCAGCAACAGCTCCTCGGCCTGTGAACGGCTCATTGCCGGGCCTTCGGCTATATTGCCGCAACCGCGTGCCACACGCATATTCACCACGCCGGGAATAGGTTCAGCATCAATCCCCACATCTATCACATGGACCTTCGCCCCCGCCTGAGCGGCGAGGACGCAGACGCCGGTCGTTCCACGCGTCATATTGGCAGCCTGTATAGCCGTGACAACTTTAGGTGAAACGGCAACCCCTTCATCCCACACGCCGTGATCGGCGCACATCACCAGCATCGCTTTGCCATTCACATGCGGCACACCCTTCAAGCCAGGCATCCCGGCCAATTGCACGGCGAGAGATTCGAGTCGCCCCAAGCTTCCCGGCGGCTTAAGCAAGCCGTCGATATGCTGCTGCGCGCGCAGCATCGCGGCACTGTCAGGTAATGGGATCGCGCGGAGTAAAGAGGTTAAAGTCTGCATAAGGGTTCCAGTATGTGGGCTGACTCAGAGCAGAGCCAGCAAGAAAATCAACTCGCCAAGTTCAATGGCAGCGCCCAGCGTATCGCCGGTTTGCCCACCCAACGTGCGTTTTAATAACTGCCCAAGAATAAAAATCGCCACCATTGTGACAACCAGCGCTGCCACGCCGCGCATGCCGGGAAGCAGCACGGCGGCAAGGATCGCCGCCAATCCCAACGTAACGCAGGTTTGACGCCCGGTGACTTTACCAATAAAAACGTTGCCCAGTCCTTCTTCGCGGGCATAGCGATGCCGATACATCAGCAACACCGCCGTTCCTCGCCCGGCGACACATGCCGCCGCCAGCGCAGCCAGCATCGGCGTGCCACGCAAAGCCAGTTCGCTCACCACCAGCACCTTCGCCAGTAAAACGAAAATTAACGCCAGTCCACCGTGGGTTCCCAGACGACTGTCGCGCATGATTTCCAGCATCCGCTCGCGTCGGCGCGCCGAAAAAATGCCGTCACAGGTATCCGCCAGACCATCCAGATGAAATCCCCCGGTCAATAACGCCAGCGTCAGCACCGCAAAAAGAGCGGCCAACGGTATACCGCACCAAGTCTGGAGCGCCATGAAGACCAGCCCCGTCAACCCTCCCAACACGACGCCAATCAGGGGGAACATCACAATACCGCGGGAATAATGCTCGAAATCCAGTCCTTGCGACCAGCGAGCAGGAACGGGCAAGCGACTGATAAAAGAGAGCATTGCCCAGAACAACTTACTCATTTAATTTTGACTCCAATTCCTGATACCACCAGCCAGACCTCATCAGCCGCCGCCGCCAGTCGCTGGTTCACGCGTCCTGCAATATCACGAAAATGCCGCGCCAGACGGTTCTCCGGCACAATCCCCATTCCCACTTCGTTAGTGACCAACACGATCTTTGCCGGGCAGCGCTGACAGGCTGCAATCAGTGAACGGATTTCACCTTCGATAGATTGCTCCATCGCCGCGTAATCCCAGCTGTCCGGATCGCTGTCACCGCCCAGCGCAAACAGCAGGTTGGTCACCATCGTAGTGATGCATTCAAGCAGAATGGCTTCCTGAGGATCGTTCGCGGCCGTAATCAGTTCATCAAGATGTTGCCAACGTTCGGCTGTACGCCAGTGCGCAGGACGTCCATCGCGATGATGCTGAATTCGCGCAGCCATCTCCTCATCAAAAATCTGCGAAGTCGCAATATACAAAACGTTTGGGGAATCAGCGATCAGCGCTTCCGCATGCCGACTCTTACCGCTTCGCGCGCCGCCAGTAACCAGAATCATCATACTGGCTCCCGGTGTTGCTGCATGATGGTATAAATTTTCTCAATATCGATGTGTTGCCGCATCGCATCCGCCAGCAGATCAAACTGCTGCGATTTATATTGCGCGTAATGGAAGGTGGAATCCAGCGGAGCTAACCCTTTACGTTCTCGCAGGCCATTGACCAACGCACGGGTGAAATCATCGCTGTCGAAAAGACCGTGAAGATAGGTGCCGAACGCCAGACCATCAGCAGTGACCGCGCCGTCAACAACGTTGCCGCCGTCTTTGTGCAACGTCATCACCGACTGACATTCATCGGTTAATGCTGTTTCACCCATATGAATTTCATAACCGCGAACGGATAACCCCGCCGTGCCCGCCAGCCAGTCAGGCAGCGATGAGGACATTTGCCCCTCAACCAGGGTCGTGGTTTTGTGCTGAGCAAAATGGGTGACAGTATTGAGCAAGCCCAGCCCCGGCAGCGTACCGAGTCCTGACTCCACTTCATCAATGATGGTATCGCCGAGCATTTGATAACCGCCGCAAATCCCCACCACCGGTACGTTATTACGATGCAATTGCACGACACCATGCGCCATCCCGCTTTCACGCAGCCACACCAGATCGCCAAGGGTATTTTTGCTGCCGGGCAAAATCACCAGATCGGCCCCCGCCAGCTCTTCAGGCTGGCGAACATAGCGCACACGCACATCCGGCTGCGCAGCAAGCGCATTGAAATCCGTAAAGTTAGAAATGTGCGGTATTTGCACAACGGCGATGTCGATGTCGCGTTTATCAGTGCGCAAATACTTGCCCTTTTGCAGCGCAACGCCATCTTCATCTTCCAGATCAACATCCAGCCATGGCATCACGCCCAGCACCGGAACACCGGTCAGCGCTTCAATTTGCTCGATACCGGAGTGCAGCAGCGTCACATCACCGCGAAACTTATTGATGATCACCCCTTTTACGCGTGCGCGTTCGTGATCGTGCAACAGCGCCAGCGTGCCGTAAATGGAGGCGAACACCCCACCACGATCGATATCCGCCACCAAAACGACAGGGCACTGCGCCATTTCTGCCATGCCCATATTGACGATATCGCGATCGCGCAGGTTAATCTCTGCCGGGCTCCCCGCACCTTCCAGCACCAGCACATCGAACTCCTGCGCCAGGCTGTTATAAACTGACAGGATCTGTTCCCGCAGACGTGGTTTGTACTCGTGGTAACTCACCGCGTCCATATCAGTCGCTACTTTGCCCATCAGCACTACCTGCGCTTTGCGATCGCTGGTCGGTTTAAGCAGAACCGGGTTCATACGCACATCTGGCGTAATACCTGCGGCTTCAGCCTGAAAAATTTGCGCGCGGCCCATTTCTTTTCCCTCTGGCGTAATGCCAGAGTTCAGCGCCATGTTCTGCGATTTGAACGGTGCGGTATGCAGTCCATCCTGATAAAAAATACGACACAGCCCGGCGACCAATACGCTTTTACCCACATCAGATGCCGTTCCCTGCAACATTATTGCCTGCGTCATGACGCCTCCTTCAGTGCGTTCTCTCGCATACAGCTAAAAAATTCAGCCTCTGTTTTACACAGCGGGAAGCCCAACTCGGTATGCAGCTTCACCAGCCAGGGCTGAGTTAATCCCGCTTGTTCAATAAGATCCGTACGGGCGAAAACGTCGCCTGGCGTGCCGTGCGTGAGTACTTCGCCCCGGCGTAAAACGTACACCGCATCGCTGACTTCATAGATAAGATCGATATCATGGCTTGAAATTACGACATGGTTTCCTTGCGCTACGATGCGTTTGATAATCTCAATCATCTGCGTGCGGCCTGACGGGTCGAGACCCGCAGTAGGTTCATCCAGCAGCAGATACTGCGCCTGCAACACCAACGCCCCGGCTATCGCTACGCGTTTTTTTTGCCCATGGCTTAAACACTGAATGGGCTGATGGCGAAAATGCTGGGCGTCGACCAGCGTAAGCGCATCTTCCACGCGTCGGGCGATTTCAGCCTCATCCACCCCGAGATTGCGCAGGCTAAAGGCGATATCGCTGTCGATATCGGTATAAAAGATTTGCTGATCGGGGTCCTGAAATACCGTTGCCACCTGTTGACGCAGCGCCAGCAGGCCGCGTTTGCTGTAATCCAGCGGTTTGCCCTGCCACATCACCGCGCCTTGCTGTGGGCGCAATAAGCCACTCAGGTTCATAAACAGCGTGGATTTCCCGCAACCATTAGCGCCTACCAACCCGGTGACGGCATGCGTAGAAAAATCCAGCGTTAGCCCTTTGAGGATCGGGTCATCCTGATAGCGAAACCAAAGCGCTGAGGTGGCAAGCATACTTTTCCTTACAGGTGAAAATCACCCTGATAAAGTTTGATATCCAGTGTGGTGGTCATTTGCTGGTAGCGGATCAACACGCGGGTGAACAGCAATCCCACCAGCATTGCCAGAGAGCGGTAGCCCAACGGCAAGCTACGATAACCAAAACGCAGCGTTTGTGCGCGGTGAATAGCCAGCGCCTCGTCTAAGAGAATAAAAATAAACCGCCAAGTCAGCAGGATCTGCTCAGTTAACAGGCGAGGAACGTGCGCGCGTTTGAGTAGGATAATTAATTGCGGAAACGGCAGATTCAGTACCAGCCAGAAGGTTGCCGCCAGCGCTGCAAGGCTGCGCCAGAACGTTTCATTCGCTGTCACCAGACCTGGTGCGCTGATTCCCAACCAGTAACTTCCCACAGGTATGCTGGCCAACAGCGTCTGTGGATCGCGGCTGATGCTAAACAGGATGGTCACTACGCCAACCGCCAGAAAACCAAACGGTAATGCCATCCAACGGCACCAGCGCCAGAATGAAATACGCAGCAGCCAGCAGCTCAGCGCGGCAATCAATAACAGCTCAATACCCTGCCCCAACGGGGGCAGAGTAAACGCCAGAATCATCATCACCAGCCAGAGCAGAAATTTCCGCACTGGCGAGACATGAACCCAACGGCTTTGATAGCTAAGCCTGTCAAGCCCGGTCATCACGGCGTTGCCTGCCCTTGGTATAACCCAGGATATAGAAAATCACGGCTGCACCCAGCGAGCCCTGAAGTGTAAACAGCAGACTTTCAATTTCACCGCTTGCCGGTTCATACAGCGGCTGGAACCAGGGTTCATAATGCGGGGCAATAGCCTGAATCTGACTCTCAGCCTCACCGTCTGAACCGCCGTACTCTCCACCGTGGTTGATAAAGAACGGCAGGATCACCAGCGCCACTACCATGCCCAATATAATCAGCGTCTTTTTCATCGTTAATGTCCTTGTGCGGTTATTAACTGGCGTTTGGTTAGCTGATCGTAAATCAGCACGGTGAGTAACCCTTCCGCAATCGCGATTGGGATCTGCGTCAGACAGAAAATCCCCATGAACTTAATGATTGAACCGGTAGCGCCAGCAGAGGGATCCGGGAACGCCACGCCCAGCTGTACCGACGTCACGAAATAGGTGACGAGATCCGCCAGCATCGCGCACAAGAAGACGCAAACATCACGACGCAGCCCTGCACGGCAGGCCATTTTCCACACCATGTAACCCACTACCGGGCCAATTACCGCCATCGACATGCCGTTCGCGCCGAGCGTCGTTAAACCACCGTGTGCCAGCAGCAGTGCCTGGAACAGCAGAACGATCGCCCCGAGGATGGCCACTACACCAGGTCCAAACAGGATAACTGCCAGGCCTACGCCGGTAGGGTGTGAACAACTTCCGGTAACGGAAGGAATTTTCAGCGCCGACAGCACAAAAATAAAGGCGCCGCACAGTGCCAGTAAAACTTTCTGGTGGTTATCTTCCTGCACGATTTGGCGCAGGCGCACCAGCCCGTACCACAGGCAGGGTAAAAACAACAGCCACCATGCCAGCGCCCACATCGGCGGCAAGAAACCTTCCATAATGTGCATGGCGAACGCTTGCTCAGGAACAATCATCAGTAATAGCGCCGCAGCCAACCCGCTGAAAGACAGCTGTTTTAGCTGTTGTTCAAGCTTCATTGTGCATACTCCCACTGTTTGTTGACCAGAATAGTCGAGAAATAAGGCAGCGGCTGATCGTCGCTCACCTCATCGAGATGACGCCAGCACTGTTCACCTGGCAGCGTGGCTTCAGACATCATTAATGCGCAGCCCAACAAACCTTCTTGTTGCAGCAGCGCTTTGATACGCGCAAAACGACCGTACACTTTCATCAACACCAGACTGTCATGCTGCTTTAACGCCTGCTGAATTTCAGCTTCCGGCGCGGTACAAGAGACCACTGCCAGCGATTGTTGCTCCATAGCGAGCGGGGTTTTCGAACGCGCGGCAATCGCAGCGAAAGAAGTCACGCCCGGGACGATTTCTAACCAGTCAGGCGAACCAATGCGCTGCAGTAAAAAGACCCAGGTACTGAACAGCATGGCGTCGCCGAGCGTAATAAAACCTACTTTTTTTCCAGCTTCGACTTCCTGAACCAGCGCGGTTGCAACCTCATCCCAGACGGCCTCTTTTTCCACGCTGTCGGCACTCATGGGAAAATGGCAGCAGCGGACCTCGGTCTGCTCGCCGATATACTCCCGTACAATCGACAGCGCCAGGCTATCGCCGCCTTTACGCCCGGCAGGCGCATAGAGAATATCCAGCATGCCAAGCGTACGTGCAGCACGTACGGTGATCAGATCGGAAGCGCCAGGTCCGGTGCTTAATGCGTACAGTTTCCCGCTCATGCTGCTTCCTCCAGCACCACATTAAGCGCCTGCTGTAAATGTGCCACGAACATGGCGCGAACCGCCGGATTCTCACCCAGTCCGCTGAGCCACGGCGTAGCCGTTATCCCGGCCGCATTGAACAATGTTTTCCACGAATCATCTTCGTCAGAGGCCATATCATTAATGGCATGGTCACCAGCAACTAACATCAACGGCATCAGATGCACCGCCGTCACCCCTTCCTGAGATAAACTTTCAATCAGCACATCCACTTCCGGATAGCTTTCCACCGCCCCAACCCGCGCCGGAAAGCGCTGCGCCGTCATCATATGGTCGAGACAGGCATAGGCGGCAAAGGCATGATGGCTGGCGCCGTGTCCCATAAATACCACTTTTTCATTTTCTCTAAGCGTCGGCATTTGCTGTTGCAGCGCCAGCATCAGCTGGGCGTAATCTTGATGGCTGCTCAGCAGTGGTACACCCAGCGTCAGGCGTGAAAACAGCGGGCGCATACTTTGCACTTCGCGGACAATTTTTTCGTATTCGTCACCATTGATAATGTGCAGCGACTGAATAGCCACATCCTGATACCCCTGCTCCGCCAGTTTTTGCAGCGCCTGCAGCGGTGTGTCGATTTCAATGCCGTCACGCTGCTTGAGCTTGCGGATAATCATCCCGGAGGTAAACGCCCGGAACAGGTCGCGATCAGGGCAACTGGCTGCGAGATCACGCTCACAGGCCACAATATTTTTTTCACAGGTGTCGTGATAGCTGGTGCCAAAGCTGACCACCAGAAGCGCCTTTTTCATCTCTAACTCCTTAAGCCGCGGCCAGCCAGCGCGTTAAACGCGCCGCAAAGGCGGCCTGACTTTCCAGTAACTCGTCTCCCGTCACCAACGGTGCCGGACGTGTAATCACGATGCAGGGGATACCGGCATCCAGACAGGGTTGAACTTTTTCCTGATAACCACCTTCAGCGCCTGAAGCCTTAGTGATCACCACATCAGCCTGACACTGGCGATAAAACGCGGCGTTGAACTCGGCGCTAAACGGCCCACACAGTGCGAAGATTTCACCGACGCCAAATCCCAGATCCGCACATTGCTGAATGACCTCAAGTACAGGCAGAACGCGCGCCAGCAGCGTTTTTTCAGGCAACCCTTCGCGCCAGATGGCCAGATCTTTACTGCCAGTCGTCAACAGCACGCGATCGCCGAAGCGTCGCGCCACCTCACAGGCTTGCGGAATACTTTGTACGGTATACAGCTGCGGGTGAGTTAATCCGCTCAACTGCTCAGGGCGCTGGTAGCGGCTCAGCAGTACGCCCGCCGCTTCGCAGGCATTCATGATGTTGCGACTCACCACTTCGGCGTACGGATGCGAGGCATCGATCACCCAGCGCGTCTGATTTTCCTGCAGCCAGGCAATCATTTGCTCGCGTTCCAGACGCCCGCAACGCACCTGGCCTTTGATGTCTCCCGCCAGCTGTTTCCCTGTTGGGGTTGCAACTGACAGGGTGTAGGCCACGTTTGCCGCATCCAGTTGCTGGCACAGCATGCGCGCGTCGCTGGTGCCGCCCATGACCAGCACATCACCATAATTCACAGCACATAACCTCGTGGCGTGATCATCAGGCCGTCCTGAACATAGGTTGTTTTATTGCCCACGATCACAAGACTGGTCATATCAACCGGCTCAAAGTCCATTTCACCCAGCGTGGTCAGCCATTTTTCCTGCTTTTTACGTCCGGCTGACTTCACAATACCAACCGGCGTTTGTGCGCTCTTGCTGGCAGATAACAGCTCAAATGCGCGCGCCAGATGTCCTTCGCGACCCCGACTGCGCGGGTTGTAGAAACAGATAACAAAATCGGCTTCACCAGCGGCAACGATGCGTTTTTCGATAACCGGCCACGGCGTTAACAGATCGCTTAAGCTGATGTGGCAGAAATCGTGCATCAACGGTGCCCCCAGCAAAGAGGCGGCGGCAATGCTGGCGGTCATCCCTGGGATTAGCCTGACCTCAACGTCCAGCTTTTGCTTACTGACCAGCTCGAGCACCAGCCCGGCCATACCGTAAATCCCCGCGTCACCGCTGCTGATCAGCGCCACGTTGTGCCCCGCCTGCGCCAGTTCGATCGCCGCCTGGCAGCGTTCAATCTCTTTGCACATCCCGGTTTTGATCACCTGCTTGTCGCCTGTGAACGCTTTTACCAGATGGGTGTAGGTTTTATAGCCAACGATGATTTCCGCTGCCTGCAGTGCTTCAACGGCTTCCATGGTCATCATTGCCTGCGAGCCAGGGCCAATTCCAATTACGCTTAACATCAGTGTGAAACTCCCAAAGTGATAGTGACGCCCTGTTCTCGCAGGGTCTCGCCTAACAGTTGTCCGTGGCTCAACAGCCAGGCTGCAGGACCAGAAACGCTTCCTGTACCCACCGTTTTGCGGACAAACGATGAGGCCGGAAAACGGTGCTCATGCTCACGCAGCGCGTCAGCAGTAAAGGTTTCGAAAGGAACGCGGCAGCATGAAGCCAGTTGGATAAGTCCCTGTTCATCTTTTTTCAGCGTGATGCTGCCAATCGCTTTTAGCGCCAGCGGATCGAGCTGTTGGGCTTCGAGTTGGCGGGCAAGCAGCGCAGCCAGCAGCGGGAACGGCGTATCACGGCGACAACCAATTCCGGCCACAACCCGCTGCGGCACCAGCTTCCAGTGCGGAACAGGCAGCTCAGGTAAATTGGTGCGTAAGGTGATGCACACCAAAGCATCCAGTTCAGGGAGCTGGTTGAGATCGGTGACCGTAATAAATCCGCGCCGGTCGCAATGGCTGACATCCTGCGTCAGTTCGTCATCCCACCACAGCCCAACCCGCTTATTGCTGACCAACATCTGATTGACGATCTTCACCGCCGAACGGAAATCACTCATTCGGGCATTCAGTTGAAATGCCAGCGTATCCAGTGCCGCCATATCGTTCACATCCGTCGCGGTGGTGATAACCGGGTCGGCACCCAACATGCCCGCCAGGTAACGAGCCAACGCATTAGCACCGCCCGCATGACCGGAGAGCAGGCTGATGACATGCTGGGCACGTTCATCAATGACCACCACCGCCGGATCGCAAAACTTGTCGTTGACCAGCGGGGCCAGTACGCGCACCGCAATGCCGGTCGCCCCGATAAAAATCAGCGCCGAATAATTCGTAAACGCTTCGCGAGCGGTATTCGCAAAGCCGTTTTCGAAGGGAATAAACCCCTCCTCCAGCAGCTTTTCACTGGTAAAACAGGTAACCGGCAGCATAGCTGCCAGACGTTTCGCCAGCACAACGCCGCCAGGAGTCAGGCAAAAAAGCGCAATTGACTCAGGCTTTACGGTATTCATGGCTAAAGTCCGCCGCATAGAGTTTGGAGTAGTGATACTCCGAGCCCAGGAAATTACCGACCAGAATAAGAGCCGTTTTACGGATGCCAGCATCGCGAACCTTGTCGCCAATATCCGCCAGGGTCCCGCGTACGGTCTGGCTTTCCGGCCAGGTCGCTTTATAGATCACCGCTACGGGCGTGGTCGCCGGATAGCCACCTTCAATCAGACGCTCAGCCACCCGATGAATACGCTGGACGGAAAGATATATCGCCATTGATGTCTGGTGGCTGGCAAAAGACTCCAGCTGTTCACGCTCTGGTACCGGGGTGCGGCCTTCCAGGCGCGTAATGATCAGGCTCTGTGACACTTCGGGCACGGTATACTCAACGCCCAGCTCCGCCGCCGCGCCGAGGAACGCGCTGACGCCGGGCACCACCTGCCAGTCAATCCCGCGTTTGGTCAGCTCCTCGCCCTGCTCGCGCACGGAACCATACAACGAGACATCGCCGGTTTGCAGACGCACGACGGTCTTACCCGCTTTCACTCCGGCTTCCATCAGATCAAGGATCTGCTCCAGATGCAGTTCGGCACTGTCGTGACATTCAGCACCAGCAGGGCAATACTCCAGCAGTTCGGTGTTAATCAGCGATCCGGCGTAGATAACAACCTGCGCCTGCTGCAGCAACCGGTAACCTTTGAGGGTAATCAGCTCGCGATCGCCAGGACCTGCGCCAACAAACCACACGCTACGGGGATCAAAAATCTCAGACATGGTTTCCTTCCTTCTGACAGGCGATAACAAATACGGGGTTATTCGGTTTAAAATAGTGACCACTGCCAAGCGCGGTAAGCGAGGAAACCTGTAGCTGCAGGCAATCCACTCCCTGTACGCCAAGATGGTCCAGATGTGTTAGCGCGGTGTTGAGGTTTTCCTGGAGGATAAATGTCATCACCAAACGCCCTGCGGGATGCAATTGGCGCATCGACCAGTCAATCAGGTCGGTCAGATGACCACCGCTGCCGCCCATAAAAATGGCATCGGCTTTTTCCGCGATGGTCATGGGAGCAACGCCGGGAAAAATATCGATATTTGCGCAGGCAAAATGCTGGCGGTTTTCATCCAACAACCTGAGCGCCGCCGGGTTACGTTCGATGGCCGTGACACGTAATCCGGGATATTGCAACGCCGCCTCTATCGACACGCTGCCGGTTCCGGCGCCTATATCAATCAGGTGACTGGCGCGGTGTAATTCAAGTTTTGAGAGGGCAAGTGCGCGTACCGCTTCTTTGGTCATCGGCACTTTCTCTCCACGCAGAAACAGCTCATCTTTCATCGAGGATCACCACTGCATTCATGTCATAGTCGGCGTTAACTTCACGCACAGGCAGGAAATGGATCTTTTCGTTTTCCATCGCCAGGTTTTCGCCAATCACCATCCAGCGATGCCCCTTGCCTCGGGCAATGAGCTGCTGCGCGATTTCACGCGGGCCACACAGCGCATCAGTCACCATCGCTACCTTGTTATGTCGCGCCAGCTCATCAAAACAGACGCTGCGGCCATGGCTACTGGTCAGCCACATATCGTTCATATCAATACCGGACTGCGCACACAGGTACTGCACCGCACTAATGCCGGGAATAATCCGCACATTCTCAATACCAAAATGCGCCACCATGCGCGTCCCGATGCCGTAAAACAGCGGATCGCCAGATGCCAGTACCACAACATGCTTCTCCTGGTGCGCGCTAATCCAGCTCAGGAGTTCCGGGATATTGGCGCCAAGAGCAAACTGTTCACCGGCAAAATCCAGGAATTGCTGCAAATGCCGCTTTCCACCGACCAGAACATCCGCCGCCGCGACCGCTTCACGTGCCGCAGGCGTCATCAAATGCAAACCGGCGGGGCCCATCCCTACAACGGTTAACATTGCATCTCCTCAGCAATTTCTGCGACCGGACGATTACTGCCAAGAACCTGATTATCAAAGGAAAACATGATGGCATCGCAGGTCGGTGGATTTTTGGTAAAGCGCAATGTTTGCAGAACACGCATACAAATGCGCTGAGCCAGATGGTCATAAATGTGCTGGAAACCGTATGCGTCGATATGCTCCATCGCCGCTTCGGTGGTATCGCACTCGCTGACCAGCGTCAGCAGTTCCAGCGGTGCGCCAAGTAATGCGAGGTGGGCCACCAGCGTTTCCATGCGGGCATCAGCAATATGGCTATGGGTATGGAAGATCCCCGCCGCGATTTTGACGAGCTTACCGGGATGTCCCACCAGCACAATTTGCCGGAATCCAAGACGTACGGCTTCTTCAATCATGTAGCCGACAAAGTTGCTCATGGTGACTACAACCTGGGTGTCGATACCCATCTGCTCGCGCACAAAACGCTCGCCGTGGTTTCCCGGCACCAGTACGACACGCTCCAGCCCAGCCGCCCGCTTAATTTCCAGCTCCAGCGACAGCGAACGTTTCCAGCTCTCTTCCGACATCGGCGTGACAATACCCGTGGTGCCGATAATCGAAATACCGCCCAGAATGCCAAGGCGGGAGTTGTAGGTTTTTTGCGCCCGTTCTTCTCCTTCTGGCGCGAAGATTTCAATCTGCGCCCCACGATTTGGGCCAATCGCTTCGCGGACGGCAGATTCAATGGTCTGGCGAGGTGTACGGTTAATCGCCGAGCTGCCGACCGGTAGGCCAATCCCTTTACGGGTTACCGTACCGACCCCTTCACCGCCCTGTAAGGCAATCACGCCACTATCGTCTAACGTCACGCGCGCAAAAATCAGCATCCCATGTGTGGCGTCCACATCATCACCACCGTCTTTGCGGATGGCGGCTATCGCCTGCTGCCCTTCGATATGTGGCGACTCAACATTCAGGCACAACGTCACCCCGGAAGGCGTGACGATGGAAACCTGATGGATGAGGTGTTGGCGTAATACCATCAACGCTGCCACTTTTGCCGCCGCCGTGGCGCACGATCCCGTGGTATATCCTTTACGCAGCGCTTTACCGTTGTGCCACACCGGCGTATCGAAGGCCTCGCTCATCGCGCCCCCTGCATGTGATAAAGCATGGCGTTCACGATAGCGGCAGCGACATTACTCCCCCCTTTACGGCCTAACGCGGCAATGGCGGGCAACTTGCTTTGGGTCAAGGCATCTTTCGACTCTTCTGCACCAACGAACCCGACCGGTACGCCAACCACACCGCTGACAGCGACATCATGCTCAAGCAGGCGAAACAGCGCTGTCGGCGCGTTGCCAAAGACAAACAGCTTTTCCCCCTCTTCCTTCACCGCAATGTCGACAGCAGCCATGGACCGGGTAATACCCTGCTCTTTTGCCGTACGCACAACCCGCGGGTCACTGATGTAACAGCGGCATTCACCGCCGAATTTTGCCAGCAGCGTTTTATTGATCCCGGAAAGCGCCATCGTGGTGTCGGTATAAATCACGCTCGAACGGCTAAGCGCCGCACAAAACTGCTCCAGCACATCACTGGAAAACCACAGAATGTCCAGCCAGTCGAAATCTGCCGTCGTGTGAATGACCCGCTTGATAATGGCTTCATGTAACGGACTGGCAAACTGATAGTCCGGACGGGTTTCACGGATGATCTCGCCAATAATGTCGAAACTTTTGGCTTCAATCGCCTGGGGTTGCTGGATATATTGCATTATGTTGTCCTCAGGCTACACCGGCCCACAGCCACCGCAGCGCAACAAACAGCGCCAGTGCCAGCGTCGATGCCACCCACATCAGTCGAATCGTATGGGAAATGTCGTCTACCGAAATGTCGCGTTGTGCATCACCGATCCACGGTTTCTCAACGCGCTCGCCAAAGTAGTCATTAGGACCACCCAGACGAATGCCTAATGCCCCGGCTACGGATGCCTCTGACCACGCACAGTTTGGGCTGCTGTGGTTGTAGCGATCGCGCCAGCCAATCTGTAAAGCTCGCGAGCCGTCTTTACGGCATAAAAATGCCGCCACGCCCAGCAGCAGCCAGCTCAGTCTTGCAGGAATAAAGTTCGCGACATCGTCCAGACGCGCGCTGACCATACCGATAGCGCGGTATTTTTCATGTTTGTAGCCCACCATGGAGTCAAGGGTGTTTACCGCTTTGTAGGCCATCGCCAGGGGCGCACCGCCGAGAAGGAGAAAGAACAGCGGCGCGATAATGCCGTCGACGGTGTTTTCAGCCACGGTTTCCACCACCGCGCGATTGATCTGTTGCGGTTGCAGTTGCGAGGTATCACGCCCCACTATCCACGACAGTTTTTCCCGACTCGCGGCAAGGTCACCGGCCCGTAGAGGACGTTCGACATCCTGTGCGGCATTCGCCAGGCATCGCCCGGCCAGCACGGTAAAGATCATCCATACCTCTACCACCCAACCCAACCAGGGATGAACAGATTTTGCCAGTACCAGCACGCCCCAGGACGCAGCCCAGGTCAGACCAACCACCACAATCCACATCACCGCGCCACCAATGCGCAGCGCACGGTCGCTATGACAATAACGCCGGATAATTCGCTGCACGGCAGAAATCAGATTGCCAATCCAGCGCACCGGATGCGGCCAGTTCTGCGGATCGCCGATGATAAAATCAAGCAGCCAGGCAACACACCACGCAAGGATCGTCATAGCGCGCTCCTCGCGGCTGTCAGCCAGTGGTTAAGCATCTGCGGACGTTGAGTAAAATGAACGTGTAGATAGCTGGCAAAGGTGTTTCCGACCTGCCAGCCGCCAGACCAGGCTTGCAGCGTTTTACCATCGCGCACTTTGCGACAGTTCATCACCGCTGGCGTTTCAGGGGCAAAATCGGAATAGTGGAATTCATGCCCGCGCAGCACTTCGCCTTCTGCTGCTAACAATGTTTGCTGTGCGGCCCGCGCTTCGCAGTAGCCAAATCGGGTCAGACGTTTTCCCATTTTGCTGTGGCCGGGAATGATATCCGCCATCAGCCAGGTATCGCCGTTACTGTCCTCAAGCGAACTGCCGAGATACATCAGCCCCCCACACTCTGCGTAAATCGCGACGCCACGTTGATGTGCCGCTCGCAGTTGCTTCAGCATCGAGACATTGCGAGCCAGCGCCGCAGCATGTAGCTCAGGATATCCACCACCTAACCAGATCATCTGACAGTCGGGTAAGCAGGTGTCGTGCAACGGGCTAAAACGAACAATATTAAGCCCCGTACGTTCCAGCAGCGTAATGTTGTCCGGGTAGTAGAAGTTGAAGGCTTCGTCATCGGCAATTGCAAGCGTTAGCCCTGCTCCGGCATCTGCGGCAGGCAGCGCGGGCCATTCGCCAGCAGGAAGATTGGTTGACTGGCTTAATGTCAGCAGTGCGTCAATATCAAGGGTTTGCTCCAGCGTCGCGGCAAACTCCTGCCACGGTTGCTGATTGATAACCGACTCACGTGCGGTGACTAAACCCAAATGTCGTTCGGGAAGGGCAACACCATCCATACGGGGTACGTAACCTAAGACGGGTACATCGCAGTAACGTTCGATTGCGACTTTCAGTAACTGGTAATGCGTTTCGCTGTTAACTCGATTAACAATAACGCCGGCGATGTTCAGAGTGGGATCAAAATGCTGAAAACCCATTACTGTTGCGGCGATTGAGGTGGAAACGGCTTTGCCATCAACCAGTAAGATGACCGGACAGCCTAACTGTTTAGCCATCGCGGCGGTGCTGCAGTAGTTTGGGTCGGTACCATAGCCGTCATACAACCCCATCACACCTTCAATAACGGCGATATCTGCATGTCGCATCTGCTCGTTGAATAGAGCGTTCAGCGTGGGGACGGGAAGCATAAAGCTATCAAGATTGCGGGAAGCGGTACCGCATACCGCTGTATGCCAGCCGGTATCAAGGTAATCAGGACCCACTTTGCAAGGCTGGACGCGCAAACCGCGTTTTTTCAACAAGCTCAACAAGCCCAGCGTCACCGTGGTTTTACCACAGCCGCTTCCGGTACCTGCAAGAACAAATGCGTGAAAATTGGCCGCCATACCCTGATCCTGTTCAGGGTGGTAGGGGTGTAGAGATACCCAGTCTCTCGACTGTATGCATCTGAACCACCCACTTCCCACCGAAGTTGTTGGTAGTCACTGACAGGCAGGTCTTCTGGCTTAGCGTCATCCTCACCCGTCCTTCCCAATCTTGCGATCAGTGGTCCATACGGGGTCGTCAGCATCACAGCAGCGGGGGCTGCGGGGGATTCTCACCCCCTTCCCTACCACAAATGTGGCAAACCTGTCAGTTCAAGAGCCTGGTTAATTAAGCTCTCTGTTATGAGGTAAATTCACGACCTCATGACAATAATTCAGTTTAATATCTTTCCGAATTCATTCAGCCAATTTCCTGGCCTTTTCCCACATATTCATACGTTCACTTTTTGAATGAAAGTATCAGCTAAGAATAAAGAAAGTCATTCACACAGACACTGTATCTCATCACAAAAATAAAAACTGGTGCAGTTTATCCCTCTAATACCATTATTTTGTTGCGCTATGACAATTTATTGGCAGCTGTCATTATTTTTCATTTTATAATGACGGGCATAGCGCCACATATCAAAAATCGGCAATAGCAAAATATTGCTATTTAAGCGGACTCTCCGCGTGAAATGACATTAATTTGCTGGCGAAATGCCTGCGGCGTAACCTGATACGTTTGACGGAACACTTTGCAAAAATAGCTGGTTTGCGAAAAGCCTAAATTACGCGCAATGCTGGCTATGCTCCAGTCACTGTGGCAAAGCAACTCTTTGGCACTTGCCATTCTCTGTTGGTTTACCCATGCGTTAAAACCGATACCCTGATATTTTTTGAACAATTTACTGAAATAGTACGGGCTAAGGAAAACATGAGAGGCAACATCTTCCAGACGCAGCTCGTCTGATAAATGCGCATCAATATAGCGCAGGGCTTTTTTCATTTTACTGTCATGGGGGTTGGTACTGCGGTTAGCGCGTACCGGCTCTGACTGCTGCGGGTTATCTTTGATAACAACAAAATTGAGTTGTTTCTTAAGGCAATTTTCGACGATGAGCTTGAGTAAATCCGCTGAGGCAATGACACGAGAATAGTCCATCTCAGGTACATTACGGAACTCGTTGACCAGCTCAGGATCGGCTTGCCAGCGGTCATCGACGTTCAGAATATCAACGAGGCCTACATCGTTACTTAAGCGTACTTGTCCACAAAGCACAAACCCTACCAGGTGTCCCGCGATGACCAGCGGAATTGAGAAATCGGTAAGCCCGGCATGGCAGCGATAAATGCAAGGTTGATCGGACTTAGAGGCTTCCAACCCGCCACAGCGGTCGCTCATACGACAACGCGTACTATGCTGAGGATGCTGGCGCATCAACTGGCAAAAAGGAGTGAAATTAAAAAGCTCAGAAATTTCATCACCGTGAATATTGACAACCACAACAGCCAGACTGGTGGCCTGTGCAAAATCCTGTGCGATTTTATTAATGAGTTCTGAGTTCAGGGCACTCGCAGAAATCATGATAAAACCTCTCAGTTAATTTATTGTTATAAATAAAACATATTATTCACACATTCATTTTCATCTCGCGATCCAGCGCTCTGATGAAAGTCAGCATTGAACATAACAAAAGTCTCCCATTCTTGGGAGACTTTTTAAGCCGTTCAGGAAACCGGATCACGAAAACAGTTTTTACCTTTCAATAATAAACATCTTTCATGAAGCTAGCTCTCGTTTTCCTCCAACTTACACGAATTACACGGTAAATTTTTGCCAATAAAATAACGATAAATTGCTGCGCCCGCACAGGCGCCGATGATGGGAGCCACAATCGGCACGATGAAATAAGGGATATCGCGCCCACCGGTCATCGCAACATCACCCCACCCGGCCATCCAGGCAAACAATTTAGGACCAAAATCACGTGCCGGGTTCATCGCAAAACCGGTAAGTGGACCGGTTGATGCGCCGATAACAGCAACCAGAATACCAATCAACAGTGGTGCCAGAGGGCCTTTGGGAACACCGTTACCGTCGTCCGTTAGCGCCATAATCATCCCCATCAGAATGGAGGTAATCACCACTTCGACCAGTGCGGCCTGCCAGACACTCAGTGCGGCGGCAGGATACGTGCTAAAAATACTGGCAAGTTGCAGGCTTTCCAGACTGCCGCGTACCATTTGGTGGGCTGATTCATACTCAATAAATAAACTGCCGTACAACAAATAGGCCAGCATAGCGCCACCAAAGGCACCCGCTATCTGAGCGACAGAATAAGGCAGTACTTTACGGCCAGGAAAACAGGCAAACAACCAAAGTGCGATGGTAATAGCGGGATTGAGATGGGCCCCAGAAATCCCGGCTGTCAGGTAAACTGCAAGCGAGATCCCCAAGCCCCATATGATGCAGATCTCCCACAATCCCAAACTGGCACCCGCGACCTTCAGGGCGCTCAGGCACCCAATACCAAAAAACAAAAATAGCCCGGTACCCAAAAACTCAGCAATACATTGCGCTCTTAGTGAATCGTTCATTGTGACACCTTCTAAGCAGAGTTCGTGTCTTTACCAGCGGACTCCTTGCTGGCAGGAAGGTTACTTCAAGACTTACTATAAAAATCTGTATCGGCAAATTGTTGGCAATCTGCAAGCGACATACCCTTAAAAATCGTGTTGTGATAGCAAATTTTTGCTATCACCTTTATTAAAACAGGCGACAAAACGTGGATTCACCCAATTAAAAGTACATTTTAAAAATAATAAAATATTGCGAACAGCAGAATTCCATTTTCAAACGATCATCACAATTTCATTTTTCTCGCATAGCAAATGATATTTAAACTGTCACTCAGAAAAGTGTAAATATGGAATTAACATAACCAAATAGTCATATCGATTAAGATTAAAATAACCAATAAAAACATAGCATTACAATAACACACAGCAATTTTATCTCACCGTTACCCCACTATTTTTTCACTCTTACTTTCAACTCAGCCATTCTTTTTCCTCGCTTCTTTTTATAGTCATGAAAATCGGGACAACCCAGGCGAGGTCTTTATGCAACAAGAAGCGTTAGGAATGGTAGAAACCAAAGGCTTAACTGCAGCCATAGAGGCCGCAGATGCAATGGTGAAGTCAGCCAATGTAATGCTGGTCGGCTACGAAAAAATTGGTTCGGGGCTGGTAACAGTTATTGTCCGCGGCGATGTCGGCGCAGTCAAAGCAGCAACAGATGCCGGTGCCGCCGCAGCCCGTAATGTGGGAGAAGTGAAAGCCGTACACGTTATCCCACGCCCGCATACCGATGTAGAAAAAATCTTACCGAAGGGAATTAGCTAATGAGCAGCAATGAACTGGTTGAACAGATCATGGCGCAGGTGATTGCTCGTGTGGCAACGCCAGAACAGCAGGCTATCCCAGAAAATAATCACCCAACACGAGAAACGGCTATGGCAGAGAAAAGCTGCAGTTTAACGGAGTTTGTCGGTACCGCGATTGGCGACACCGTCGGTCTGGTAATCGCCAACGTAGACAGTGCCCTACTGGACGCAATGAAACTTGAAAAACGCTATCGCTCCATTGGCATCCTTGGCGCCCGTACTGGCGCAGGCCCGCACATCATGGCCGCCGATGAAGCGGTGAAAGCCACCAATACTGAAGTCGTCAGTATTGAGTTACCACGTGATACCAAAGGCGGCGCAGGTCATGGCTCGCTGATTATTCTTGGCGGCAACGATGTTTCCGACGTGAAACGCGGCATTGAAGTCGCACTGAAAGAACTGGATCGCACCTTTGGCGACGTTTATGCCAACGAAGCCGGTCACATCGAAATGCAGTACACCGCACGCGCCAGCTACGCACTGGAAAAAGCCTTTGGCGCACCGATTGGTCGTGCCTGTGGCGTCATCGTCGGCGCACCAGCATCCGTTGGTGTCCTGATGGCTGATACTGCCCTGAAATCCGCCAACGTGGAAGTTGTGGCTTACAGCTCCCCTGCTCATGGCACCAGCTTCAGTAACGAAGCCATTCTGGTTATTTCGGGTGACTCTGGCGCTGTTCGTCAGGCTGTTATCTCCGCCCGTGAAATCGGTAAAACCGTACTCGGGACCCTCGGCTCAGAGCCGAAAAACGATCGTCCGTCCTACATCTGATATCAGTGAGGCTGATTCATGAGATCGAAAAGATTTGAAGCACTGGCGAAGCGCCCTGTGAATCAGGATGGCTTCGTTAAGGAGTGGATCGAAGAAGGCTTCATTGCGATGGAAAGCCCGAACGACCCCAAACCGTCGATTAAAATCGTCAACGGTACAGTCACTGAACTGGACGGTAAATCCGCCAGTGAATTTGACTTAATCGACCATTTCATTGCCCGCTACGGCATTAACCTGGCACGCGCTGAAGAAGTCATGGCGATGGATTCGGTCAAACTGGCCAATATGCTTTGCGATCCCAACGTGAAGCGCAAAGACATTGTGCCGCTGACCACCGCAATGACGCCGGCAAAAATCGTCGAAGTCGTGTCCCATATGAACGTCGTTGAGATGATGATGGCCATGCAGAAAATGCGTGCTCGTCGTACACCATCTCAACAAGCGCACGTCACTAATGTCAAAGATAACCCCGTGCAAATTGCCGCTGATGCCGCTGAAGGCGCATGGCGCGGGTTTGACGAACAGGAAACGACCGTTGCCGTTGCGCGTTATGCGCCATTTAACGCCATTGCGCTGTTAGTCGGTTCACAGGTTGGACGCCCGGGCGTGTTAACTCAGTGTTCTCTGGAAGAAGCAACCGAACTCAAACTCGGGATGCTAGGCCACACTTGCTACGCTGAAACTATCTCCGTCTATGGTACTGAACCCGTCTTTACCGACGGCGATGACACGCCATGGTCTAAAGGCTTCCTCGCCTCGTCCTACGCATCCCGTGGTCTGAAAATGCGCTTTACCTCCGGCTCAGGCTCAGAAGTTCAGATGGGTTACGCCGAAGGCAAATCGATGCTTTATCTGGAAGCCCGCTGTATTTACATCACCAAAGCTGCTGGCGTACAGGGTCTTCAAAACGGTTCCGTAAGCTGCATCGGAGTCCCTTCCGCCGTGCCGTCAGGAATTCGTGCTGTGCTGGCTGAAAACCTGATCTGCTCCTCTCTGGATCTGGAATGCGCCTCCAGCAACGACCAAACCTTTACCCACTCGGATATGCGTCGTACTGCGCGTCTGCTGATGCAGTTCCTGCCGGGTACTGACTTCATTTCTTCTGGTTATTCCGCAGTGCCGAACTACGACAACATGTTTGCGGGTTCGAACGAGGATGCTGAAGATTTTGACGACTACAACGTTCTCCAGCGTGACCTGAAAGTAGACGGTGGTCTGCGCCCGGTTCGTGAAGAAGACGTTATCGCCATTCGTAACAAAGCGGCGCGTGCGCTGCAGGCCGTCTTTGCCGGGATGGGATTACCGCCAATCACTGATGAAGAAGTGGAAGCGGCGACCTACGCCCACGGTTCGAAAGATATGCCGGAACGTAACATCGTTGAAGATATCAAGTTTGCACAAGAGATCATCAACAAAAACCGTAACGGTCTGGAAGTGGTGAAAGCCCTTGCTCAGGGCGGATTTACCGATGTCGCTCAGGACATGCTCAACATCCAGAAAGCCAAGTTAACCGGGGATTACCTGCATACCTCCGCCATTATCGTTGGCGACGGACAGGTGCTATCCGCTGTCAATGATGTTAACGACTATGCCGGTCCGGCAACAGGTTATCGCCTGCAAGGCGAACGCTGGGAAGAGATCAAAAACATCCCTGGCGCACTTGATCCCAACGAGCTTGGCTAAGGGGTGAAAAATGGAAATTAATGAAAAACTGCTGCGCCAGATAATTGAAGATGTGTTGTCTGAAATGCAGACCAGCGACAAACCCGTCTCTTTCCGCGCATCTACAGCGGCAAGCGCACCTCAGGCTGCTGCGGCACAGGACGACAGCTTTCTGACCGAGATTGGTGAAGCCAAACAAGGCCAGCAACAGGACGAAGTGATTATTGCCGTAGGGCCGGCGTTTGGCCTGTCACAAACCGTCAATATTGTAGGGATCCCGCATAAGAATATCTTGCGCGAAGTGATTGCCGGTATTGAAGAAGAAGGCATAAAAGCGCGCGTTATCCGCTGCTTTAAATCCTCCGATGTGGCGTTTGTTGCCGTTGAGGGTAACCGTCTGAGCGGTTCCGGGATCTCTATCGGTATCCAGTCAAAAGGCACGACGGTTATCCACCAACAGGGGTTACCACCGCTTTCAAACCTGGAGCTGTTCCCTCAGGCACCGCTTCTGACGCTGGAAACCTATCGTCAGATCGGTAAAAACGCCGCGCGTTATGCCAAGCGTGAATCTCCACAACCGGTCCCTACGCTGAATGACCAGATGGCTCGTCCTAAGTACCAGGCGAAATCAGCCATTCTGCACATTAAAGAGACCAAATACGTTGTGACAGGCAAAAACCCGCAGGAACTGCGCGTGGCGCTTTGATAAAGGATACCTCCATGAATACCGACGCAATTGAATCGATGGTTCGGGATGTGTTGAGCCGGATGAACAGCCTGCAAGGCGAGTCCGCGACTCCGCCCGCGGCGAGTTCATCAGCACATACCGCGAAAGTCACGGATTACCCTCTCGCGAATAAACATCCTGAGTGGGTAAAAACTGCGACCAACAAAACGCTGGACGACTTCACGCTTGAAAATGTTCTGAGCAACAAAGTGACCGCGCAGGACATGCGCATCACTCCTGAAACACTGCGCCTCCAGGCGGAAATCGCCAAAGATGCCGGACGTGACAGGCTGGCGATGAACTTTGAGCGCGCTGCCGAGCTAACCGCTGTTCCTGACGATCGCATTCTTGAGATCTACAACGCGCTGCGCCCGTACCGCTCAACAAAAGATGAGCTGATGGCTATCGCCGACGATCTCGAAAATCGTTATCAGGCAAAAATCTGTGCAGCTTTCGTTCGTGAAGCGGCAGCGCTGTACGTTGAGCGTAAAAAACTCAAAGGCGACGACTAACTCAGGGACAGGATCATGCGATATATAGCTGGCATTGACATAGGCAACTCATCAACGGAAGTCGCTCTGGCTACTCTGGATGAGTCTGGCGTGCTGAGCATCACCGGCAGCGCGCTGGCAGAAACCACCGGAATTAAGGGCACATTACGTAATGTGTTTGGCATTCAGGAGGCCCTTACGCTGGCGGCAAAAAACGCCGGTATCAATGTCAGCGATATTTCGCTCATCCGTATTAACGAAGCCACCCCGGTCATTGGCGACGTGGCGATGGAAACAATAACCGAAACCATCATCACTGAATCCACCATGATCGGCCATAACCCTAAAACACCGGGCGGTGTCGGGTTAGGCGTGGGCGTCACTATTACGCCGGAAGACCTTCTCAGTCGCCCGGCGGATACGCCCTATATTCTGGTGGTGTCATCGGCATTTGATTTCGCCGATGTTGCTACGATGATTAATGCCTCCGTCCGTGCCGGATACCAGTTGACTGGTGTTATTTTGCAGCAGGACGATGGTGTGTTGGTCAGTAATCGTCTGACTCATCCCCTGCCCATAGTCGATGAAGTCCTTCATATTGACCGTATCCCGTTGGGGATGCTGGCTGCCATTGAGGTCGCCGTACCAGGAAAGGTTATTGAAACACTTTCTAACCCCTACGGTATTGCAACTGTCTTTGGCCTCAATGCCGATGAGACTAAAAACATTGTTCCGATGGCACGGGCGCTGATCGGCAACCGTTCAGCCGTGGTGGTGAAAACGCCGTCAGGTGATGTGAAAGCGCGAGCGATTCCTGCCGGAAATCTGGAGCTACAGTCTCAGGGTCGTACAGTACGGGTCGACGTTGCAGCGGGCGCCGAAGCGATTATGAAAGCGGTTGGTGAATGCCCGAAACTGGATAACGTTACTGGAGAAGCTGGCACCAATATTGGCGGCATGCTGGAGCATGTGCGCCAGACGATGGCTGAATTAACCAATAAACCCAGTCATGAAATTTTTATTCAGGATCTGCTGGCGGTCGATACCTCGGTTCCTGTCAGCGTGACGGGTGGACTTGCCGGTGAGTTCTCGCTGGAACAGGCTGTCGGCATAGCCTCCATGGTGAAATCAGACCGCCTGCAAATGGCGATGATTGCCCAGGAGATCACGCAAAAGCTCAACATTGACGTCCAGGTTGGCGGGGCCGAAGCCGAAGCTGCCATTCTGGGGGCCTTAACTACTCCGGGCACCACGCGACCACTGGCTATTCTGGACCTCGGCGCGGGTTCAACCGACGCTTCTATCATCAATCCTAAGGGCGAAATTATTGCCACGCACCTGGCGGGTGCAGGCGATATGGTCACGATGATCATTGCCCGTGAACTGGGTCTGGATGACCGTTATCTCGCGGAAGAGATTAAAAAGTATCCGTTGGCGAAAGTTGAGAGCTTGTTCCATCTTCGCCACGAAGACGGCAGCGTTCAATTCTTCCCTACGCCTCTCCCGCCAACGGTTTTTGCGCGCGTGTGCGTAGTGAAGCCCGATGAACTGGTGCCACTGCCGGGTGAACTGGCGCTGGAGAAAGTACGGGCCATTCGTCGAAGTGCTAAGGAACGCGTTTTCGTTACTAACGCACTCAGAGCGCTACGTCAGGTGAGTCCGACCGGGAACATTCGGGATATTCCCTTTGTGGTACTGGTTGGCGGCTCATCCCTGGATTTTGAAGTTCCGCAGCTGGTCACCGATGCTCTGGCGCATTATCGACTGGTT
Source organism: Citrobacter sp. Cf116 (assembly GCF_030336505.1). NCBI lineage: Bacteria > Pseudomonadati > Pseudomonadota > Gammaproteobacteria > Enterobacterales > Enterobacteriaceae > Citrobacter > Citrobacter sp. Cf116. The sequence goes on from NZ_JAOWEQ010000037.1 coordinate 848,537, forward strand.
GCCGGGCGCGGCAATATTCGTGGTACCGAAGGTCCGCGCAATGCGGTTGCGACAGGGCTGATTCTCTCCTGGCATAAGGCATTCGCTCATGGAAAGTAATCTCACCACGCCAGCCATCGTTATCTTCACCAGTGCTGACTGCGCTGACGTCTGGAATGACGTACTGCTGGGTATTGAAGAAGAAGGGATCCCCTTTGTGATTCAGGAGAATGACTCAACTGACGTTATCCACAACGCATGGTTGGCCGCCTGCCAATCGCCATTGCTGGTTGGTATTGGCTGTAGCCGTGAAAAACTGGTCGTGCACTACAAAAACTTACCCTCATCAGCACCGCTTTTTACGCTGACGTATCAACAAAATAGCCACGATCGCCGCAGCATTGGTAACAACGCTGCGCGGCTGGTTAAAGGCATTCCGTTCCGGGAATGCCACTCATAACCCACAGGAGAAAAGCAGTATGAATAACGCACTGGGACTGGTTGAAACAAAAGGGCTTGTCGGCGCTATTGAAGCCGCTGATGCCATGGTGAAATCCGCAAACGTGCAGTTGGTTGGTTACGAAAAAATCGGCTCTGGCCTCATCACCGTTATGGTTCGCGGTGATGTCGGCGCGGTGAAAGCAGCCGTAGATGCTGGAAGCGCAGCCGCAAGCGCCGTTGGCGAGGTGAAATCCTGCCACGTTATCCCGCGTCCGCACAGCGACGTTGAAGCCATTTTACCTAAATCCGCATAAGTTGTTGCAACCAAGGAGCACAGCGTGAAGCAATCACTGGGATTACTTGAAGTTAGTGGTCTGGCATTAGCCATCAGTTGCGCGGACGTCATGGCGAAAGCCGCCTCCATCACGCTGGTGGGCCTAGAAAAAACCAACGGCTCAGGCTGGACGGTGATCAAGATAATCGGGGATGTGGCCTCCGTCCAGGCGGCCATTTCCACTGGTGTCAGTTTCGCTGACCAGCTAGATGGACTGGTGGCTCACAAAGTCATTTCCAGACCCGGGGACGGGATCCTGTCGCATAGCGTTGTCCTGGAGCCTGAACCAACGCCCGAACCCATACCAGCCATACCGCATGAAGAGATATTTGTAGACCATGCGGCACCCGAAGCGCCGCAAGATGCAGAGTTGATTAGCTGCAATTTGTGTCTTGATCCTGCCTGCCCTCGCCAAAAAGGTGAGCCGCGCACACTTTGTCTTCACTCCGGCAAACGAGGTGAAGCGTGATGGATAAACAGCAACTGGAAACCACTGTCGCTAAGGTTCTGGATGAAATGCGCGAGCGCCCGATTCCGCTGGGGATCTCTAATCGGCATATTCATCTGTGCGCTGAAGATTACGGTCGCTTGTTTCCCAATCACCCAATTAGTGAGAAAAAAGAGCTGCTGCAGCCAGGACAATATGCAGCAGAGCAGACTGTCACGCTGGTGGGGCCAAAAGGTCAGTTAAAAAATGTGCGTTTACTCGGCCCGCTGCGCAATACCAGCCAGGTCGAAATTTCTCGTACCGACGCCCGCACGTTGGGAATTGCTGCTCCGCTGCGGATGTCGGGTAATATTCAGGGCACACCCGGTGTTCGTCTTGTCAGCCCATTTGCTGAACTGGAGTTAGCATCCGGGGTGATCGTTGCCCAACGGCATATCCATATGTCGCCGCTCGATGCTCTGATTCTGCGAGTTTCCCATGGTGATAAAGTCTCGGTCGCCATTAATGGCGATGAACGTCGACTGATTTTCGATAACGTCGCCGTACGCGTTTCGCCGGATATGCGCCTCGAAATGCATATCGATACAGACGAAGCCAATGCTGCAGGCGCTGATAATCCCCAGGCATTTGCCACACTGGTGACCTCACGATGAACAACGAACTGCTGCAACGCATTATCGAGGAGGTTGTTTCCCGATTAAAAAAACGCGCGGAAAGCACGCTCACTCTTAGCGTCGCGCAGTTACGGGAAATCGATTCACGGACAGTATGCAGCCAGTACTCGTCGCTCCATCTCCAGCAAGTGGACCTGCCATTTCTGGAGCAAATTGCCGAAGGCTGCCCAGTCAACATGTCGGTGGTAACGATTCACGACGCGCTGGCATGCGGAGTCCGCGTGAAGATTTCACTACAACACCGATTGTTACCCGCAATCCCCGTGAAAAAACTCGCACGTCTGCCACTGGAATTCAGTGATGAACTGGGGCGAATCATCTTTTTGCATCCTGAGAAGCTTCTCAGCTATGCCGACGTCGCCCAATTGAGGGATGGCGTACTGGTGTTACGCCGTCGATGTGTCGTGACGGCTCTGGCTCAGGAAGCTGTCAGTCTGCGAAATGTCCAACTAATTAAGCAGGAGTGAGCTATGCATCTGGCACGGGTTACAGGCGTTGTGGTTTCCACGCAAAAATCCCCATCACTGGTGGGAAAAAAACTGTTGCTGGTACGTCGGGTAAGTGCTGACGGAGAGCTTCCTGCGTCCCCAGTGAGTGGAGATGAAGTCGCTGTTGATTCTGTCGGCGCGGGGACCGGCGAACTGGTATTACTCAGCAGCGGGTCCAGCGCCAGACACGTATTTTCCGGCCCTAATGAGGCCATTGATCTGGCTATCGTCGGCATTGTCGACACGCTTTCTCGTTAGGAGGAACTATGGCGATTTATACCCGCACAGGTGATGCCGGAACAACAGCCCTATTTACCGGACAGCGCGTGAGCAAAACGCATCCGCGCGTGGAAGCCTACGGTACGCTGGACGAACTGAATGCGGCGCTTAGCCTATGCGTTTGCGTGGCGAAAAACCCTCAGCACCGGCAGTTACTTGAAAATATCCAGCTGCAGCTTTTTTGGTTCAGCGCCGAACTGGCAAGCGAAAGCGAAGAACCAACGCCAGAGCAGCGCTACATCAGCTCAGAAGAAATTGCGGCACTGGAAGCTGCCATCGATATCGTAATGGGAAGAGTACCGCCCCTGCGCAGCTTTATTTTACCAGGCCGCAGCGAAGCCGCCAGCCGACTGCACTTTGCCCGAACTCTGGCACGCCGCGCAGAGAGACGACTGGTCGAGCTGTCCACCGAAATCTCCGTCAGACACGTGCTGATGCGTTATATCAACCGCCTGTCCGACTGCTTATATGCGCTTGCACGAGCAGAAGATCATGACGCCCATCAAAACGAAATCATTCAGAAAGTGGCTGAGCGCTATCTCGCTGCCGTTCAACCACCAGCCGCAAAGGAGCCGACTATGTCTCTGTCTTTTCAGGAGCTCCACCAACTCACTCGCGCTGCGGTGACGAGAGCAGAAGAACTTCAGGTTCCGGTCGTCATTAGCATTGTTGATGCGAACGGGACCCAAACGGTGACCTGGCGCATGCCTGACGCATTACTCGTGAGTAGCGAACTGGCACCGAAAAAAGCATGGACTGCCGTGGCGATGAAAACCGCCACGCATGAGCTGACATCAGCAGTGCAACCAGGCGCCGCGCTTTACGGTCTGGAAAGCCATATGCAGGGAAAAGTCGTCACCTTCGGTGGCGGGTACGCATTATGGCGTGAGGGTTTACTCCTCGGGGGTCTTGGCATCAGCGGAGGAAGCGTTGAACAGGATATGGACATTGCAGAAACGGCCATTGCGGCGATTAACGTGAGAACACATCAATGAATACTTCAGAACTTGAAACCCTTATTCGTAACATTTTGAGTGAGCAACTCGCCCCGGCAAAAGCAGAAGTTAAGGGTAACGGTATTTTTCCGTCCGTTGGCGAAGCGATCGATGCCGCTCATCAGGCTTTTCTGCGTTACCAGCAATGTCCATTGAAAACCCGCAGCGCCATCATAAACGCCCTACGCGAAGAACTGACGCCTCATCTTGCTTCACTGGCCGCTGAGAGCGCTGCCGAAACGGGTATGGGCAACAAAGAGGATAAGTTCCTTAAAAATAAAGCCGCGCTGGACAACACTCCGGGTATCGAAGATCTCACCACCACGGCGCTAACCGGCGATGGCGGCATGGTGTTATTCGAGTATTCACCGTTTGGCGTAATTGGTTCTGTCGCCCCCAGTACTAATCCGACAGAGACCATTATTAACAACAGCATCAGCATGCTGGCGGCAGGGAATAGCGTTTACTTCAGTCCGCATCCGGGTGCTAAAAAGATTTCACTCAAGCTGATTGCCATGATTGAAGATATTGCTTTCCGTTGCTGCGGAATTCGTAATCTTGTCGTCACGGTCACAGAACCCACTTTTGAGGCTACCCAGCAGATGATGGCGCACCCTAAAATCGCAGTTCTGGCGATTACCGGTGGCCCAGGCATTGTTGCTATGGGCATGAAAAGCGGGAAAAAAGTCATCGGCGCAGGCGCAGGAAATCCACCCTGCATTGTTGATGAAACGGCCGACCTGGTTAAGGCGGCGGAAGATATCATCAATGGCGCATCCTTTGATTACAACCTCCCCTGCATTGCTGAGAAGAGCCTGATTGTTGTTGATGCCGTTGCCGAACGACTGGTTCAACAGATGCAGTCTTTTGGTGCGATGCTTCTCAATAGAGAAGAGGTAGACAAACTGCGAGCCGTCTGTCTACCAGAAGGCATAGCCAATAAAAAACTGGTAGGTAAAAGCCCGGCAACCTTACTGGAAGCAGCAGGAATACCAGTTCCGGCAAAAGCACCTCGATTACTGATAGGCATCGTCCAGGCCGACGACCCGTGGGTTACCAGCGAGCAACTGATGCCAATGCTCCCCGTCGTAACGGTGAGCGATTTTGATAGTGCATTAACGTTGGCCCTGAAGGTTGAAGAGGGATTGCATCACACGGCCATTATGCATTCGCAAAATGTGTCACGTTTGAACCTTGCCGCGCGCACGCTTCAGACCTCCATCTTTGTGAAAAATGGCCCCTCTTACGCCGGGATCGGCGTTGGTGGTGAAGGCTTTACAACCTTCACTATTGCGACGCCAACCGGTGAAGGAACAACATCTGCGCGCACTTTCGCACGCTCTCGTCGTTGCGTGCTGACAAACGGTTTTTCTATTCGTTAATGGGGCCGTTATGAATAGCTTTTCACTGCAAACTCGATTGTACAGCGGCCAGGGAAGTCTGGATGTGCTCAAGCGCTTCACGAATAAGCATATCTGGATTATTTGCGATGGTTTTCTCGCGCGTTCTCCCCTGATTGAAAAGCTGCGCAACGCTCTGCCAGCGGATAACCGCATCAGCATTTTCAGCGATATCACCCCCGATCCCACCATCAGCACTGTAGTTCAAGGGATTGCACAAATGCAGTCCCTGCGGCCGGACATCGTGATGGGTTTTGGTGGCGGCTCAGCACTGGACGCCGCAAAAGCCATCGTCTGGTTCAGCCGCCAGTTCGGTATTGAAATTGAAACATGTGTCGCAATTCCCACTACCAGCGGTACGGGCTCCGAGGTAACCAGCGCCTGCGTGATTAGCGATCCGGATAAAGGCATTAAATATCCATTGTTTAATAATGCGCTTTATCCAGACATGGCCATCCTTGATCCAACGCTGGTCGTCAGCGTACCGCCAGCCATAACCGCGAATACCGGCATGGACGTGTTAACGCATGCGTTGGAGGCATACGTGTCCACGAAGGCCAGCGACTTCACCGATGCACTAGCTGAAAAAGCGGCTCAAATCGTCTTCCAGTATCTGCCTGTCGCCGTCAGCAAAGGCGAATGCCTGGCAACCAGAGGGAAAATGCACAATGCGTCAACGCTCGCGGGAATGGCATTTAGTCAGGCTGGACTGGGGATCAATCATGCGATTGCCCATCAGTTGGGCGGTCAGTTTCATCTGCCACACGGACTTGCCAATGCGCTGCTGCTGACCCATGTCATTCATTTTAATGCTCGCGATCCGCGGGCTGCGAAGCGCTATGCCCGTTTCGCTAAAGCCTGCCATTTATGCCCGGATAACGCGAACGATACAGCGGCATTGAATGCGCTCATTCATCATATCGAGCTACTCAAAAAACAGTGTGCGTTGCCTTCTTTAGTTGACGCGCTTAAAGACGGAAAGCAAGCCTGGTCGCAACGTATCCCGTCGATGGTTCAGGCCGCGCTGGCTGATGTCACGCTGCAAACCAATCCTCGTGTTGCCGACGCCAGTGCCATGCAGGAACTGCTTGAGGAATTATTATGAAGACAGCCATGACGGCAGAGCCCACGCTCTATGATGCGCAGACAATTCGCGAACGCGTTCGCGCAGCGGGTGTTGTCGGAGCCGGAGGCGCAGGCTTTCCTGCTCACGTAAAATTACAGGCGCAGGTCGATACTTTTCTGGTCAATGCGGCTGAATGTGAGCCAATGCTGAAAGTTGACCAGCAGTTGATGGCCGTCCAGGCTGAGCGACTTATCCACGGCGTTCAATATGCCATGACGGCTACCGGAGCCAGTTCCGGAATTATTGCGCTCAAAGAGAAATACCAACAGGCTATCAATGCATTAACGCCCCTTCTGCCTGCCGGGATCCGCTTACATATTTTGCCCGATGTCTACCCGGCAGGTGACGAGGTTCTGACCATCTGGATGGCAACAGGCCGGAGAGTTCCGCCTGCCGCGCTGCCTGTCAGCGTCGGCGTAGTGGTCAATAACGTCCAGACAGTGCTCAACATCGCGAGAGCAGTTGAGCAGCAGTACCCGGTTACGCGTCGTACCTTGACCGTTAACGGCGCAGTCGCCAGTCCCATCACACTCACAGTCCCTATCGGAATGTCTTTACGTGACGTTCTGGCGCTGGCTGGGGGTGCAACCGTTGACGATCCCGGCTTTATTAACGGTGGTCCGATGATGGGCGGCCTGATTACTTCACTGGATACCCCAGTCAGCAAGACCACCGGGGGCCTGCTGGTTTTGCCTAAATCTCATGCGTTGATTCAGCGGCGGATGCAGGATGAACGTACCGTGCTTTCCGTTGCAAAAACCGTTTGCGAGCAGTGCCGTTTGTGTACGGATTTGTGCCCAAGGCATTTGATCGGTCATGAATTATCCCCGCATCTGCTGGTTCGTGCGGTTAATTATCAGCAGGCAGCCACGCCGCAATTGCTGCTCACGGCCCTGACCTGCTCAGAATGCAATGTGTGTGAAAGCGTTGCCTGTCCAGTTGGGATTTCGCCGATGCGAATCAACCGCATACTTAAACGCGAGCTGCGGGCGCTCAACCATCGTTATGAAGGGCCGCTAAATCCTGAGGATGAAATGGCGAAGTACCGGCTGATCCCGGTTAAGCGCCTTATTACCAAACTGGGCCTTAGCGACTGGTATCACGATGCGCCACTGGCTGAGACTGACTACTCCACAGACAAAACGACGCTGTTGTTACGTCAGCATATAGGTGCCAGCGCCATCCCATGTGTAGAACAAGGCGAACGCGTTGTTCGCGGTCAATGTGTTGCCGATGTACCGTCCGGTGCATTAGGCGCGCCTGTTCACGCCAGTATTGACGGTATTGTCAGCGAGATCACTGAGCAATCCATCACGGTAATAAGAGGTTAATCATGTCTCAGGCTATAGGGATTTTAGAACTCACCAGCATTGCCAAAGGAATGGAAGCTGGCGATGCCATGTTAAAAAGCGCGAATGTGAATTTACTGGTCAGCAAGACCATCTGCCCGGGAAAATTTCTACTCATGCTCGGTGGTGACGTAGGTGCCGTACAACAGGCGATTGCCACTGGAACATCTCTTGCTGGCGATATGCTCGTTGATAGTCTGGTACTCCCCAACATTCATGCCAGCGTACTCCCCGCAATCAGCGGACTAAACAGCGTAGATAGGCGTCAGGCAGTTGGTATTGTCGAAACATGGAGCGTTGCTGCCTGCATCTGCGCCGCCGACCGGGCTGTTAAAGCCTCCAACGTCACGCTGGTACGCGTCCATATGGCATTTGGTATTGGCGGCAAGTGTTACATGGTCGTAGCTGGCGATGTATCCGATGTGAATAACGCGGTGACGGTTGCCAGTGAAAGTGCGGGTGAAAAAGGCCTGCTGGTTTACCGCTCGGTCATCCCCCGTCCACACGAAAGCATGTGGCGACAAATGGTGGAAGGATAATGGAAAGACAACCCACCACGGATCGTATGATTCAGGAATATGTTCCTGGCAAACAGGTCACGTTGGCGCACCTTATCGCCAATCCCGGTAAGGATTTGTTCAAGAAATTGGGATTACCTGATTCGGTTTCAGCGATCGGTATTCTGACCATTACCCCTAGCGAAGCCTCAATCATCGCCTGTGATATCGCCACGAAATCAGGGGCGGTAGAGATTGGTTTTCTCGACCGGTTTACCGGCGCGGTGGTACTGACGGGCGATGTTTCAGCCGTTGAGTACGCGCTGAAACAGGTAACCCGAACGCTGGGCGAAATGATGCGTTTTACCGCGTGTCCCATCACCCGGACGTAATCTCATGAAACGTATCATGCTAATTGGTCCCAGCCAGTGCGGTAAAACGTCGCTCACGCAGTGCATGCGCGGAGAGGTGCTCCACTATCAGAAGACCCAGGCCATAGTCTGGTCTCCTACGACAATAGACACACCGGGTGAATATCTTGAGAACCGCTGCCTGTACAGTGCGCTGCTGGCCAGCGCCTGTGAAGCGGACATTATTGCGCTGGTACTCAATGCAGACGCGCCGTGGTCACCATTTTCTCCCGGTTTTACCGGACCAATGAACCGACCCGTTATTGGCCTCGTTACCAAAGCCGATTTAGCCAACCCGCAGCGTATTTCTCTTGTGGAGAGTTGGTTAGTTCAGGCTGGTGCGCAAGAAGTATTTGTCACCAGCGCGCTGGAGAATACCGGGGTCGATGAGATGTTCATTTTTCTGAATGCAAAGGAACCTTCATGTCTCACAAAATAATGGCCATTAATGCAGGTAGTTCCTCGCTTAAGTTTCAACTACTGGCGATGCCGCAGGGTGAAATGATCTGCCAGGGGTTGATAGAACGTATCGGTTTGTCTGATGCACAGGTCACCCTAAAAACACCAGCGCAGAAATGGCAGGAGACTTTGCCCGTAGCAGATCACCGTGAAGCCGTAACGTTGCTTCTGGAAAAACTGCTCAACCACCACATTATCAGCAGTCTGGAAGAGATCGACGGCGTGGGCCACCGCGTCGCACACGGCGGGGAATCCTTTAAAGACTCCGCGCTGGTAACTGATGAAACGCTGGCAGAAATCGAGCGACTCGCGGAACTGGCTCCTCTGCATAACCCAGTAAATGCGTTGGGGATCGCGGTATTCCGCCAGCTATTGCCCAAAACGCCAGCCGTTGCGGTGTTCGACACCGCGTTTCATCAAACGCTTGATGAGCCTTCTTTCATCTATCCCCTGCCCTGGCGTTACTATGTCGAGTTGGGTATTCGTCGTTACGGTTTTCATGGTACCAGCCACAAATACGTTAGCTCACAGCTTGCTGAAAAACTGGGTGTGCCACTCAGCGCCCTGCGCGTTGTTTGTTGTCATCTGGGCAACGGCAGCAGCATCTGCGCGATCAAAGGCGGACAATCGGTGAATACGTCAATGGGCTTTACACCACAGTCTGGCGTGATGATGGGCACGCGAAGTGGCGATATTGATCCATCCATTTTGCCCTGGATAGCCCTGCGAGAAGGCAAAACACCCCAGCAGCTCAACCAATTGCTCAACAATGAGTCCGGATTGCTCGGTGTTTCTGGCATCTCACCTGACTACCGCGACGTTGAACATGCCGCAGATACGGGCAATCACCAGGCTGCGCTGGCGTTGACGCTTTTTGCTGAGCGCATTCGTGCCACCATTGGTAGCTATATTATGCAGATGGGCGGTCTGGATGCCCTGGTTTTTACCGGTGGTATTGGCGAAAACTCCGCACGGGCGCGCGCTGCGATTTGTCGTAACCTGAATTTCCTGGGTCTGGCCGTTGATGAGGAAAAAAATCAGCGTAATGCCACCTTCATTCAAACGGAAAATGCGATGGTCAAAGTAGCAGTGATTAATACCAATGAAGAGCTAATGATTGCGCAAGACGTTATGCGTTTAGCGATATCTGAAACTGTGACATTGGGCATTCCTGCATAATACTGCAGCACCTCAAATTGCGGCAAATCATGGTAATAGCGCGATCGCCATGACACTATGCGCCGAGGATTGCTGATCACATAGGTGAAGACGTGGCTGTTGCGCAATGTCCCGCATCGTGCGGAGAACTTATCCAGGGCTGGATTCTGGGCAGTGAGAAATTGGTCTCCTGCCCGGTTGAATGGTATAGCACCGTTGAGGTCACTTCAGGTTCACCGCTGACAGATGAACGTCCACTTTCGCGAGCAATGGTTGAGAGGTTATTGCTGCACTGGCAATACCCGGCACACATGAGTCAGGATATCCGAATAGATGTCCAGTCAACCATTCCTGTCGCTAAAGGGATGGCCAGCAGCACAGCGGATATCGCCGCCACGGCAATCGCCACGGCACAGTATCTGGGGCATCAGCTAGACGAATCCACTCTGGCGCAGCTTTGCGTTTCGCTGGAACCTACCGACAGCACCGTTTTCCGCCAGCTTACGCTGTTCGATCATAACGACGCCTCCACGCAAATTGCCTGTGAATCCCAGCCTCAACTCGATCTGCTGGTTCTCGAAAGTCCGGAAATCTTGCTTACTGCTGATTATCACCGTACTCCACGTCAGTCAGGGCTACTGGCGGGTGCCCCAGCACTGAAACGCGCATGGGAAAAGGTACAGGAAGCCTGTATCAGTCAAAACCCTTATCGGATGGGCGAGGCCGCCACGCTGAGCGCGATCGCCAGCCAGTTGCTGTTACCTAAACCAGATTTTGATTCACTATTAGCACTGGTAGAAGAATGTGATTTATACGGTGTCAACGTCGCGCACAGCGGCAGCGTCGTCGGTCTGATGCTCGACAGAAAGCGTCATGATGTGGACTACATTAAATGGATGCTGACGCAGAAAAAATTAACATTGCACTGGCCGGAACAACATTTGTTGCGGATGGTAACTGGCGGGGTCGAACTGCAATAAGGGCCGCCGCTAAGCAGCGACCCAAACGAGCATAAAATCGTTACTCAGCTTTCGCATCGGCGTTTTTCACTTCGCCCATCGCTTTCAGCTTTTTAGAGATGTCGCGGCGCTCTTTAGAGATCTCAGCGTTTTTGATGATGTAATCATCAACACGATCTTCATAATCGCTTTTCATACTGGCGATAATGCCCTGAATCGCTTCCACGCTCATTCCAGGCTTGATGTAGTCGCTCAGGTTGTCCAACAGCAGAACGCGTTTCTGGTTGTCACGGATCTTTTTCTCAACGTCCTGAATTTCACGTTGCAGTTTGTTTTTACGACGGAACAGACGAACAAATTCCAGCACGTCCTGGAAAGAAGGCTTGGTAGTTTCCATTTTTACACCCCTGATAATGTGAGATTCGGATTCGTTAAAACAACGGCTAAAGTGGGTCAACATTACTTTCATGCCCGCCATACTTCAAGTTGCATCTGCATCGACAATGCATGGTTGAAACCTGAATTATCGAGGGTAAAGCCATTGCAGTTACCAATGGTTTTAGCCTTTTTCAGTATCATACCTCTAATCTTTGCTGAATCGAAGCAGCAGTAGAACCTATCGCCTCATCTGCTCTTTATTTGCGCAGCGCGCGACAGATTAAATGTGAGAGCAACTCCAGCTGTCGCGCCATTTCCATGTTCAACCAAACGTAGCCGTGAATGGGCGTTTCTGCGACATAATCGCCTTTATGCTCAGCAATGAGCTGACGTAACTCCGCCACGGTGTCATTGAGCTTTTCCGTATTGGCAAGCACCGGCTGCGGATTCCCTTCGTACAAGGCGTGGGTTATGGTCAGTAGCGCCTGCTGCGTCCTGAGCTGAGTTTCACGTAAAGTTTGCGCATTCAGCATGACAAAGTGGCTGGTGCGGCTGGCCCAAAGTGCATTAATTTGCAGCTCAAGCATGCAGACCAGATTGCGGTTAACCGTTTGAATAGCCTCAAAAATGGATTTTTGAATACGGGTTTCTTTACTGGCGGGAACGATGAGCCCGCGCATTTTGACAACGTCGCTTAAGAGCTGCTGTAAATGCTTCTCAAGCCGCGGTTGCTCAAGCAAATTAGGGGATAGCGCGGCCTGATACACCCGATTATATCCCGTCACACAATGTGCCAATTGGATACGCCAGTGTATAAATGCCCGCTGCGGCCAGATGCCGGTAAACAACATCGCCAGTAACGAGCCCAAAATAACATCGCCACCGCGCCATAACGCGGTATTCATATCTCCGGCAGGCGCCCCCACGACCACGGCAAGCGTAATGCCAATCAGCAGCGCCTGATACGGCCTTTTACCCAATGCCAACCAGCCACAGAGAAACATCGCCACCGCGCACCAGATCAGCATTAGCGGAAGCGAAAAGAGTTCCAGACGCAGGGCAATCAATCCAAGCACCGAGCCCAGGATCGTTCCGCCTATACGCTCAAACGCTCTGGGAACAACGTTACCCCAAAAAGAAATTGGCCCCATAATCACCACCAGCGTGATCAGAGGCCATGTACCTTCGGGAATGTTTAACAGGCGTACCAACAGAAAAGTAAGAAGAAACGCCAGCGCAATGCGAATGCCATGCACCACACGATAATGACGATACAAACGAATTTCAAAAGGACTCAGAGACTTATCTGCACGCACTCATGCACTCCGTCAGGGAATAGCAAAGAAGCGAATTGTACCTGTTTTTACGGTGAAAACATCATCCTGATGACCAGGACATTCATCCTGATTTACACCAAAAACAGTTACTTCAACTGTACCGGCACGTACATTTCAATGTCCCAGTAACCGTCCTCCATGCCGTTGTTCATATAAACTTCAAAACAGGGTTTAGCCGCTATCGCATACGTCGAATCCTGCATCAGGCGCTCAAAAAACTGATACCACGGCGTCGCGAAGTCATGATTTTCAACGCGCGCAACGGCTATAGCATAGTCGCCACCTGCCAGCTCGGTCTGGATCACGCCTTCGCTGTTTTCCGGGATCTCAAAACCTTCAGGCACAGACACCACGGTATCACAACGAAGTTTTTCCGCCGGAACAACGTCAGGATTGTCGTAATAAACGGCTATCCATTCCAGCGGTACGATCTGCTTACCGTCGACCCACATCATTAACTGTTCGAAACCTTGCTTTACCGTTTGTTCCCACGGTCCAACCATATGGAAACCGGCAATTATGCGTTTCTCGACCTGCTTTATCTCGTACTCCATATAACCTCCGTTATTACACTGTATTTATATACAGTGTAATTTTTAGGTATGACGGCCACAAGGAATCAGTGATTATTATGTGAGCAGATTCGCACTCTTGCCAGTCAGGCACATCAGGAAAACTACGCCTTATGGCGGAAGTAATCGCTCAAACGCGAGAAGACGCCACCTTCGTTGACAGACTCCAGCGTAACCAGAGGCCAGTGCGCCACCAGTTTATCCCGATCGTAGAGTTCAATTTCCCCCACACGTTGATGGGCTGCAATGGGGGCGACCAGTTCTTTCTTATCAAGAACATATTTTGCCTTGATATTCGCGACTTCGGCTTTAGGCAGGGCCATCCAGAAATCCTGCTCTGTGCCAAGGCTAATTTTTTCTTTATCGCCATACCAGATCCGTTCAATACCGACCTGCTTACCGCTACGTAAAACCTGCACGGTATCGAAGTTCTGTTGTCCCCATTGCAGCAGTTTTCTCGCCTGGTCTTCACGTCCTTTCGCACTCTCCGCCCCCATCACAACCGCAATCAGGCGGCGCTGCCCATCAACAGCAGAAGCAATCAGGTTGAATCCAGCGCCGGAGGTATGCCCAGTCTTCAGACCGTCGACGTTCATGGTTTTATCCCACAACAAACCGTTACGGTTTTGCTGCGTGATTCCGTTCCAGGTAAGGCTTTTTTCACTGTACATATGGTAGAAATCCGGCTCTCCATGGATGATAGCTCGCGACAGCACGGCCAGATCGTAAGCTGAGCTATGCTGACCTGGCGCATCCAGACCATGTACCGTTTCAAAATGCGTGTCCCGCAGGTTCAGCTTTTGCACATAGTTGTTCATCATCGCGACAAACTGCGGCTGCCCTCCGGCGATGTAATCCGCCAGCGCCACACAGGCATCATTACCGGAATCAACAATTAACCCACGACTCAGGTCGCGCACAGAAACGCGATCCCCTTCTTTCAGGAACATTAAGGATGAACCGACGAATACCGGATTATCTTTCGCCCAGGCGTCGCGCCCAACGGTGACAATATCTGTCGGACTAATACGCTTGCTGTCGATTGCGCGATCGACAACATAGCCAGTCATCAGCTTGGTCAGGCTGGCAGGGTTGCGCTGCTGGTGTTCATTTCCGGCTGTCAGGATTTGGCCCGTGGTGTAATCCATTAATACCCACGCTCCGGCATTAATCGCGGGTGGCTGTGGGGAAAAGCTTACGACCTCGGTCGCGTAAGCGGGCGAAAAACTCATCGCAAAGAGTGAAGCGGCAATAAACAAACGGCGTTTCAACAGCATGTCCTCAGGAAATGGAAAAATAGCCGTTCTTTTTACGGAAGTTCTGGCGAACAAACATGGATAAATTGCAAGAAAATGTGACATAAGGCACATTTTCTTGCTGTAAGGAAAGGTTTTCAGATATCAACCGCGGCGGGCATTACCCTTTGCGCGGTGCTGTCTCTGCGCGATGGGTGCGATGACGATGATAGCCATCTATCATGCTGCGGAAAATTTGCCCCGGTGTGTCACCCAGCGTGCACAGGTAAATATGTGCACAGATGAACAGTAAGCCGACAATCGCCAACACCATATGCAGCACCAGCATCACAGGCCCTGCCCCTATTACCTGCGGGTAGAGACATAACAACCCGGTAATGATCAACAGCGGAACCAGCGCATACATGATGGCCAGATAAGCCAACTGTTGTAGCGGGTTAAATTTACTCTCTGCCGTTGCTGCAAACGGGTGCGGCTCACCTTTCATGATGCCATACAGATAAAAACGCGTTTGCAACAAGCAGCGTGATATCAACCCGTTAAACTTCACCCGATAATGACAACCGTTGCCGCTGGTTGCGTTGATTAGCACAAAACCAACCCAGAAGGCCAACAGGGCGAAACCGCACCAGGTATGTACCTGCACCATCAATGCCACCGGTCCGACAGAGAAGTGCCCAAACAGGCCACTCAGCAGAAGCAGGATAAAAAGCAGCGCATTACCCCAGTGCCAGCGGCGAACTGCCAGCGAATAGAGGTAATCCCGATGTTCTTCTCCAGTTGCTGTTTTGGGTGACAACATCCGACGTAACAGCGCGTGTATAACCAGGCCCGCAATCATCAGCACAATAACAACGCCTGCATAAATGAGCCACAGCGGCCAGTAGTCCGGCGCATAGTTAAGCTCTGCTCCCCAGATAGAATTCATGCTTTACCCTCCTGATGGATCTCTTTACGCCGATAAACACTCACCGGGCCGCTACGCGTATCCTGCTGGCGATAAACCTCTTTTTGATTTATCCAGTGCTGAATTTCCGGGTCGTCACGACGACCAAATTTCAGCGCATCCGTCGGGCAAACGGAAACGCAGGCGGGCGATTGTCCAGTCTCCAGTCGGGTATCTGCACAGAAGTTACATTTGTCGGCAATTCCCGTTTGCGGATTGAGATAACGGACGTGGAACGGACAAGCGGCAACGCAATAGTCACAGCCAATACAGCGAGACTTATCCACTTGCACAATGCCATTTTCGTCGCGAAATGACGCACCGGTCGGACAAACGCTGACACACGGCGCATCTTCACAATGCTGACAGGAAACGCGAACAAACTGGAAGTGGGATAGCACCTCGGGTTCATGTTCGGGTGAACGGATCTGCACCTGTAGACGGCTAAATCCCTCTGGCACGTCATTCAAAACTTTGCAGGCAACCGTACATGCCTGACAGCCGATACAGCGTTTCTCGTCATGCAGCATGACATAAGGGTTTGTTGCTTGATTCATGATGTTCTCCTTTCTCATGCCCGACGAAGCGTAACGCCAGCGGTGTGGACCACTGTACCGGAAACCGGACTGGTGACATGCGGAAGCAAATTACCGCAATGGATACCGTGCGTTGTCGCCGCGGTTTTGGCTCCCGCCTTGGCGCCAAACCCCATATAAACAAACAGCGTATCGGGCCGAATTCCGGCGGTGACCAGCGCTTTGCCTTTTTCCTTGCCGGTCGCATTTTCCAGCCAGATGTCATCGCCGCTTTTGATGCCTTTTTCACGGGCCGTTTGCGGGTGGATCCACACCGCGTTGTCCCACATCAACTCGCTAAGCAGTGGCACGTATTGCGTCGCACCGTTGGTATGAACCGCCACTTTTCCCTGGATAAAATAGAGCTCACTATCGCCTTTGAGCGCAAAATTGCGCGCGCGCGGAATACCGTAGCCAGGCAGGAGCGTCTCCAGCTCTTCAGAATAAAGCTCTATTTTTCCTGAAGGGGATTTAAAGCGCAGTTGCTCGCCATAGGTACCGTCGCTGTCAACCGCCACCGCGCCCGGATAGCGTTCCACAAACTGACGCACCGCTTCAGGTTCACGCAGCAGTAACGGAACACCCCACTCCCGATACCCTTTCTCACGCAGTTCAGCAGACAGCGCATGATCGCCATTAAGCTGGTATAACTGACGCGTTTGCATATCCTGCCATGGGTAGAATTGCCCAAGGCCTAACTGCACGGCCAGCTCTTTCCAGATTTGCCAGCTTGGACGCGCATCACCAATAGGTTCTACTACCTGCTGGCGCAGGGCATAGGCTGGATTCAGACCCGACATGTCTGAAACTTCTTCATCGCGCTCAAGGTAAGTACATTCAGGCAAAAGGTAGTCGGCATACGCCGCGCTTTCGCTTAGATAAACATCACAACTGACCACAAGGTCGAGCTGTTCAACGGTTTTGACCAGATCTGGTCGACAGGTTACGGTTTGGAAAGGGTTGTGTCGGGACATAATCCATCCCTTCACCGGATAAGGCGTCTGGTTTAACACAGCATCAATGATGCTTTGCACCACACCACCGCCCGCCGCGATGTACTTAAACTGCGGGGCTACCAAATCGATACGCTGCGCCGTTGGCTTGGGTAATTTGACATCGGGTTTTGCCAGCACCGGAGCGACCTTCTCGCCAGCCAGCTTATTATAAGTTGCCGCCGCTTTTTTCTGGTACAAACCGCCTTCACGCTCAATATTGCCAAGCAGCACATTGAGGGTAAAAATCATGCGCCGCATATCAATTTCTTCTTGCGAGAACGTCGCACGATGGCCCGGGCTGACGATAGCATGAGGCGCGCAGGCGGCCATTTCTCGGGTGACCCGAACAATGACATCAGCAGGCACATCAGCTTGCTGTTGCGCCCATTCTGGCGTGGTCTCTTGTACTGCTTCTGCCAGTTGGTCAAACCCTGTGGTGTAGCGCGCAACGAAGTCCGCGTCATACAATTTTTCATTGATCATGACGTGACACATGGCCATCAACACCGGCAAGTCGCCGCCCGGTTTGAGCGCATGCCATTCATCTGCCTTGCTGGAGAAGACGGACAGACGGGGGTCGAAGCTGACCATTTTTGCGCCCTTTTCCTGCGCCGTCATCAGTTCATGCGTTTCGGCAACCTCAATCCCTTCATAAAGGTTGTGACCAAAAGAGACCATATAACGGGTATTGGCGATATCCATGGCCAAATCGCCGCCCATCATCACTTTGGCGGCAATCGATTTTCCGGCAGGGCATGTCGACGCGTGCGTAAAGGTGTTTGGCGATCCGAAAGCCGTCGCCAGTTGAAATAAATGCCCTGAAAGCGAACCGGATTTAGAAGAAAACACGACGCCCTGAGGACCATGCTGCGTTTTGATTGCCGTCATTTTTTCGGCAATTTCTTTATACGCTTGTTCCCAGCTAATAACCTGCCATTCTCCGCTCCCGCGAGGTCCTGTGCGTTTCATGGGTTTAACAATGCGATGAGGGTCGTTGACCAGGCTAACGCCGCTGCCGCCACGAGCGCAGACACGCGTGCCTTGTTGAGGCGCATTAGGGTTCCCTTGAATAAAAACCGTTTTGTTATTAATTACCTGCGCCTGTATCGGGCAACGATAAGAACACATTTCACACAAACTTGGCGTCAGGGATGTCTTCCCTTTGATACTCTCAGGAGAATTTCGTGCCAGTGCCCCAGGCGGGAAACTGCCTATCGCACAGGCTGAACAGCCTATACCCACTCCTCGCAAAAAATTACGCCGACTAATGCTCATATAACCTCCTGTTATTAGATATATCCAATAATTATATGGCGTTTAGAATATTTATTTTTTACATCAATCACATTTCATTACAATGCATGACAGCGAATTGACACAAATAAAAACCCTTTGTTTATAAAAGACTTTTAAAGTTTCCAGAACACAATAAAAGAAGAAGAAAATAACAATAATGGTTATCAATTAGATTGTTTACAAATCCGCAACTCCAAGATATTTTATTTCCGTAATTTATTTTAACAGTGCGGAATTTATTTATTAATTCTATAAAAGTCCTGTTTATCTCAACTTTATTGCGTACACAATCCAGCTTCGATAATACCATAGCTGATTATCTCACTATTTTTTGGTATTCTTGGACGAGCGCTAAATTGATCCCGGACATAACTGAACAATGAATGACGGCAAGCAGCAACCTGGTTTTCTCTTCCACGATTACGAGACCTTTGGTACCCATCCGGCGCTGGACAGACCCGCGCAATTTGCGGCTATCCGCACAGATAATGATTTCAACATCATCGGTGAACCAGAAGTCTTTTATTGCAAACCCGCGGACGATTATCTGCCGCAGCCTGAGGCGGTGTTGATTACGGGTATCACACCGCAGGAAGCACGTGAAAAGGGAGAGAATGAAGCCGCTTTTGCTGCGCGCATCCACGCCCTGTTCACCGTGCCGAAAACCTGTATCCTGGGCTATAACAACGTGCGCTTCGATGATGAGGTGACGCGCAACATCCTGTATCGCAATTTCTACGATCCCTATGCCTGGAGTTGGCAGAACGATAATTCGCGCTGGGATCTGCTGGATGTGATGCGCGCCTGCTATGCCCTGCGCCCTGAAGGCATTAACTGGCCGGAAAACGACGACGGCTTACCCAGCTTCCGCCTGGAGCATTTGACCAAAGCTAATGGTATTGAGCATGCCAATGCTCACGATGCGATGGCGGACGTATACGCCACGATCGCAATGGCGCAATTAGTGAAGTCACGTCAGCCGCGTCTGTTTGATTATCTCTACAGCCATCGTAATAAGCACAAGCTGGCCGCGTTGGTTGATGTCCCGCAAATGAAACCTCTGGTCCATGTCTCTGGTATGTTCGGCGCATGGCGCGGTAACACCAGTTGGGTGGCGCCATTGGCGTGGCATCCGGAGAATCGTAACGCGGTTATTATGGTCGACTTAGCTGGTGATATTTCGCCGCTGCTCGAACTCGACAGCGACGCCCTGCGCGAGCGGCTCTACACGTCTAAAGCGGATCTGGGTGATAACCCGGCCGTACCGGTTAAATTGGTGCACATCAACAAATGCCCGGTACTGGCACAGGCGAATACCCTGCGTCCGGAAGATGCCGACCGTCTTGGCATTAACCGCCAGCATTGTCTGGATAATCTCAAAGTTCTGCGCGAAAACCCGCAGATACGCGACAAAGTGGTCGCGATCTTTGCCGATGCGGAACCCTTTACTCCATCAGATAACGTGGATGCCCAACTGTACAACGGCTTTTTCAGCGATGCTGACCGTGCGGCGATGAAAATCGTTCTGGAAACCGAACCACGCAATTTACCGGCGCTGGATATCTCCTTTGTCGATAAGCGCATTGAAAAACTGTTGTTTAATTACCGTGCACGTAACTTCCCGGGAACGCTGGACGAAGCTGAACAGCAGCGCTGGCTGGACCATCGTCGCCAGGTATTCACACCGGAGTTTTTGCAAAATTACGCCAATGAATTGCAGCTATTGAGCCAGCAATATGCGGATAACAAAGAAAAGTTGATGCTGCTGAAATCACTCTGGCAGTATGCCGAAGAGATTGTATAAATCCCACGTATAAAAAAACGGAGAACATGTCTCCGTTTTTTTTCAGCTAAATGCAGTTATTACGCGATATCTTCGTCGTACTGTGGGACCGGGTTGCGGAAGCTTTTGGTCACGCAAGCCAGGTAGATCAGACCGATACCCGCCCAGATTAAGCCCAGAACCATTGAGCTTTCTTCCAGGTTCACCCACAGCGCGCCAACGGTCAGCGCACCGCACATTGGCAGGAACAGGTACTGGAAGTGATCTTTCAGCGTCTTGTTACGCTTCTCACGGATCCAGAACTGGGAGATTACCGACAGGTTAACGAAGGTAAATGCCACCAGCGCACCAAAGTTAATCAGCGCCGTCGCCATCACCAGGTCGAAGTTGATTGCCAACAGAGCAATCGCCCCAACCAGAATGATGTTCATGGACGGAGTACGCCATTTCGGGTGTACATAACCGAAGAAGCTTTTCGGGAATACGCCGTCACGACCCATCACGTACATCAGACGCGCAACGCCTGCATGCGCCGCCATACCGGACGCCAGTACGGTAATGGTAGAGAAAATCAGCGCGCCGACCTGGAAGAACTTACCGGCAACATACAGCATGATTTCCGGCTGCGAAGCATCTGGATCCTTAAAGCGCGAAATATCCGGGAAGTACAACTGCAACAGATAGGTGGAGACGATAAAGATCAGGCCACCAATCAGCGCGGTCAGGAAAATCGCACGCGGGATCACGCGCTCAGCGTCTTTGGTTTCTTCTGACAGGTTGCTGATACCGTCAAAACCGGTGAACGAGAAGCACAGGATGGTCGCACCGGTGATCATCGGGATCACGTGGGCATCACCAGACCAGAATGGACGGCTGCTCGCCAGCGTACCGGCACCTTCCCCTTCGAACACGCCATAAACGACCATGCCGAGGATCACCGCAATCAGCACCACCTGCAACAACACGATTACGGTGTTGAAATTCGCAACGGATTTAAGGCTACGCAGGTTGAAGGCGGTCATAAAGGCCACCAGCGCCACCACGAACATCCACGATGGAATTGAGGGCACCAGCGCTTCAAAATAAATTTTCGCCAACAGAATGTTGATCATCGGGGCGAACAGGTAGTCCAACAGTGATGACCAACCCACCATAAAGCCAACTGTCGGACTAATGGATTTCTGGGCGTAAGTGTAGGCAGAGCCTGCAGACGGATAGCGGCGTACCAGTTTACCGTAGCTCAGTGCGGTAAAGAGGATGGCGATCAGTGCAAAGGCGTAAGCTGTCGGGACGTGACCATCGGTCATTCCTGATACGATACCGAATGTATCGAACAGCGTCATCGGCTGCATATAGGCAAGGCCCATCATGACAACCGGAACCAGCGTAAGCGTTTTACGTAATTCCACGCGAGAGGTGTTTGGAGTAGCGTTATGCGACATGGTTATCCCCCATTACGGCGAAAACCGTCGCGTAAGCAAAAAATTGCCCCATTTTTTGTTAATCCTCAGCGACAACAACTGTCGATTTTTAAGTAAGTATCTATCCGGTACGAAGCCCGGCCTCTTTTATGAATGATTGGTTTGATGCAAAAAAATAACCGACGCGTATTAAAACGTCGGTTAATGTCATTTTTTGCAAGCGGCGTATTTTGCACTAAATTGGGGAGAAATAACAAGAGATTGAAGTGGCCACAAAAGAATATTTTTTCTTAACTGATTGATTTGTCAGCAGCCGTTTTAACATACACCCCCGCAATAGCACTATTTGCTAAAATTTCATCCCGCCACCAGGCACTGGCCAACCCGGCGGTCTGTTCATTCCAGCCTATCCACACGGGTTCAAGGACAATTTGCGCGACCACTTTTTTCTCAATCAGTGCGCCGCTCTCCAGAAATCGCTGCGCCAGATAGCGCGGAATATAGCCACATCCCAGGCCGCTGATTTGTAGTTCCAGCTTGGTTTTGAAGTCAAAAACGGTAATGGCTTCCTGATCGTCAAGCACCTGAGAACCTGAGACGTTGGCATGCTGCGCATTGTCGCCCACTACAATGGCGCGAAAACGGCGAATAGTACGACGATTTAACGGTTCCTGTTCCTGCGCCAGCGGGTGATGCGGCGCAACCACAAACACCTGTTCCAGAACCCCCAACCGTGCAAAGCCAAATTCGCTCGCTGCAGGGGGTTCATGCATGGCACCGACAATAATATCCGCCCGGCCCTGAGTGAGGGCATCCCATGAGCCGCCCAGCACGCCATTGATAAATTTCAGACGCGTCACGCTGTGGTGTTGATAGAAAGACTCGATGAGTGGGGCCAGCAGTGAAAAGGGAAACGTATCATCTACGCCAATAACCAGTTCATTCTCCCAGCCTTCGTGTAGTTTAATGGCCTGCTTTTCGAGTTCACGAACGGTATGCAGCACCTCCCGCCCCTTTTCCAGCAGCATCTGTCCGGTGCGGGTGAACTTAGCCCGGTGCCCGCTGCGATCGAGTAGCTGAATATTAAGATCGCTTTCCAGCTTATGGACGGTGTAGCTAAGCGCAGACGGCGTCTTAAACAATTTTGCCGACGCCGCCGCGAAACTGCCCTCTTTTTCTAAGGCATCGAGGATGATAAGAACGTCCAGCAGTGGTTTCATACTCGCCCCCTGGCGGTATACAGCGGCACTCTGCTGGCTTGTCACTCCATCGGCATCACCAGCGGATCAGGATACTGGTACTCAAACCCAAGCTCATTACAAATACGGTTGCCATCAATGACTTTACCTTTACCGTTATCCGTACCGTCGCGAAATTCCGGCGGCTCCATCCCCAACTGGCGGGCCATCTGCGGATAGAACACGTTACGCGCCGGATGCATAGGCGCACATATATTATAGATGTGTCCCCCTTTAGGCGCTTGCAGCAGTAACGTGATGGCAGAAACCACATCGTCCAGATGCACCAGATTGACGCCATGATGTCCGTCTGGCGCCGTCTTGCCGGCAAAGAAGCGACCAGGATGTCTTCCCGGACCAACTAACCCGGCCAGACGCAAAATATCCACCGACGTGCCAGGTAAATTGTGCAACCAGTCTTCAAGTTCTTTCAGAACACGACCACTTGCCGTGACCGGATTACGTGGCGTCCCCTCTTTCACTATTCCTTGAACGTCACCATAGACTGACGTCGAACTGGTAAAAATAATTCGCGGGATCCGATACGCCAGCGCGCTGTCGACCAGTTCCTGCATTGCCTGCAGGTAAAATGCTTCCCCAGGACCGCTACGGCGTGCAGGCAGCGTAATAACCAACGCATCGGCGTCCATCAGTGCGTCGAGATCGTCAGCCTCACAGACCAGTTCAGGTTCCAGGCGCAGCGAGTAACTCTCGATACCGCTCATGCGGGCCGCTTCCACCCCATCCAATGTGGTTTTGCTGCCGGTAACCTGCCAGCCTCTCGCCGCCAGCGACATGGCTAACGGCATGCCTAACCAACCTAATCCGACAATTGCGACCTTTTTCATGCCTTCTCTCCTGACTTTTGGCCTATAACGCAAGGCTACGCCAGCCCACGGTGGCTGACAATTCATAGTATCAATATGAAATGAATTAATGATCAAAAAAAGCCCTTGCTTTCCGTAGCTGAAGTGGTTTAGGTTAAAAGACATCAAATGAATAAACATTCATCGAGAAAATTTATGACACGCGCTCAATTCAAACACCATCATCACCATCATCCTGACTAGTCTTTCAGGCGATGTGTGCTGGGAGACATTTAAATCTTCCAGCGGTGCATGAGCGTATGAGAAAGCCCCCGGAAGATTTCTTCCGGGGGCTTTTTTTTGTGCGTGACCCAAACTGATTCAGACAGGATAACGAGGAATAAAGAATGTTAGACAACACCCGTTTACGCATAGCTATGCAGAAATCTGGCCGTTTAAGCGATGATTCACGCGAATTGCTGGCCCGTTGCGGCATTAAAATTAATCTTCACACCCAGCGCCTGATTGCAATGGCAGAGAATATGCCTATCGATATTCTGCGCGTACGTGATGACGATATCCCGGGTCTGGTGATGGATGGCGTTGTTGACCTCGGCATCATCGGGGAAAATGTTCTGGAAGAGGAACTGCTCAACCGCCGGGCACAGGGTGAAGATCCTCGCTATTTTACCCTGCGTCGTCTGGACTTCGGCGGCTGCCGTCTCTCGCTGGCAACCCCGGTTGATGAAGCCTGGGATGGCCCGGCAGCGCTGAACGGTAAGCGTATCGCTACCTCTTACCCACACCTGCTCAAACGTTATCTCGATCAAAAAGGGGTGTCGTTTAAATCCTGTCTGTTAAACGGCTCTGTAGAAGTCGCTCCCCGTGCGGGTCTGGCCGACGCGATTTGTGATCTGGTGTCCACCGGCGCAACGCTTGAAGCCAACGGTCTGCGTGAAGTGGAAGTCATTTACCGCTCTAAAGCCTGCCTGATTCAGCGCGACGGCGAAATGGCCGACGCCAAGCAACAACTGATCGACAAATTGCTGACCCGTATTCAGGGCGTTATTCAGGCTCGTGAATCCAAATACATCATGATGCACGCGCCGAGCGAGCGTCTGGACGAAGTTATCGCCCTGCTGCCTGGCGCTGAGCGTCCGACCATTCTGCCGTTGGCCGGCGACCAGCAGCGTGTTGCCATGCACATGGTCAGCAGCGAAACCCTGTTCTGGGAAACGATGGAAAAACTGAAAGCGCTCGGTGCCAGCTCAATTCTGGTGCTGCCAATTGAGAAGATGATGGAGTGATAGCCATGAGCTTCAATACCCTGATTGACTGGAATAGCTGTAGCCCCGAGCAGCAACGCGAACTGCTGATGCGCCCGGCTATTTCCGCCTCGGAAAGCATCAGCCGTACGGTGGCCGAGATCCTTGAGAACGTCAAAAATAACGGCGACCGGGCGCTGCGTGAATACAGCGCGAAGTTTGATAAAACCGAGGTCGGCGCGCTGCGCGTCACCGAGGAAGAAATCCAACAAGCCAGTAGTCGCCTGAGCGACGAACTGAAACAAGCTATGCAGGTGGCGGTGCGTAATATTGATACTTTCCACACCGCTCAGATCCTGCCGCCGGTGGATATCGAAACTCAGCCGGGTGTGCGCTGCCAGCAGGTTACCCGCCCTATCGCTTCCGTGGGCCTGTATATTCCTGGAGGTTCAGCGCCGCTGTTCTCTACCGTATTAATGCTGGCGACCCCGGCGCGCATCGCCGGCTGCAAAAAAGTGGTGCTGTGCTCACCACCGCCGATTGCCGATGAAATTCTCTACGCCGCGCAGCTGTGTGGTGTAAAAGAGGTGTTTAATGTGGGCGGCGCACAGGCCATTGCCGCGCTGGCGCTGGGCACCGAATCTATTCCTAAGGTCGATAAAATCTTCGGGCCGGGCAATGCGTATGTGACCGAAGCCAAACGCCAGGTCAGCCAGCGTCTTGACGGCGCGGCGATCGACATGCCTGCTGGCCCGTCCGAAGTGCTGGTTATCGCCGACAGCGGCGCGACGCCGGACTTTGTTGCCTCTGACCTGCTTTCTCAGGCAGAACACGGCCCCGACTCGCAGGTTATCCTACTGACGCCAGACGCTACGCTTGCCGAAGGCGTTGCCAAAGCCGTTGAACGCCAGCTCGCTGAGCTTTCCCGCGCCGACACCGCCCGCCAGGCGCTCGCCGCCAGCCGACTGATTATCGCCAAAGATCTTGAACAGTGCGTGGCCATTTCTAACGCCTACGGTCCAGAACACCTGATTATTCAGACTCGCAACGCACGTGAACTGGTTGATGAGATCACCAGCGCCGGTTCGGTGTTCCTCGGCGACTGGTCGCCGGAATCCGCAGGCGACTATGCTTCTGGCACCAACCACGTTCTTCCGACCTACGGCTATACCGCGACCTGCTCAAGCCTTGGGCTGGCTGACTTCCAGAAACGGATGACTGTACAGGAATTAACCCCGCAAGGTTTCTCTGGCCTGGCCTCAACCATTGAAGTACTGGCCGCTGCTGAACGACTGACTGCCCACCAAAATGCCGTTACCCTGCGCGTTAACGCCCTGAAGGAGCAAGCATGAGCACTGACAACTTTCTCAGCGTCACTGATTTAGCCCGTAAGAATGTTCGCGAATTAACGCCCTATCAGTCTGCCCGTCGTCTCGGCGGTAACGGCGATGTCTGGCTCAACGCGAATGAATATCCCACCGCCGTGGAGTTCCAGCTCAGTCAACAAACGCTGAACCGCTACCCGGAGTGTCAGCCGAAAGCGGTGATTGAGAATTACGCGCAGTATGCTGGCGTCAAACCGGAGCAGGTGCTGGTCAGCCGCGGCGCAGATGAAGGGATCGAGCTGCTGGTGCGCGCGTTTTGCGAACCCGGTAAAGATGCCATTCTCTACTGCCCGCCGACTTACGGCATGTACAGCGTCAGCGCCGAAACGATTGGCGTCGAATGTCGCACCGTTCCGACCCTTGATAACTGGCAGCTGGATTTGCAAGGCATCGCGGACAAGATTGATGGCGTGAAGGTGATCTACGTTTGCAGCCCTAATAACCCAACCGGCCAGTTGATTAACCCGCAGGATCTGCGTTCACTGCTCGAAATGACGCAGGGTAAAGCTATTGTGGTCGCTGATGAGGCCTATATTGAGTTTTGCCCGCAAGCCACGCTGGCAGGCTGGCTGTCAGAGTATCCGCATCTGGTGATATTACGCACGTTGTCAAAAGCGTTTGCTCTCGCCGGTTTACGCTGCGGGTTTACGCTGGCGAATGAAGAGGTTATCAATCTGCTGTTAAAGGTGATTGCCCCTTACCCACTCTCTACGCCGGTGGCAGATATCGCCACCCAGGCCCTGACGCCGCAAGGGATTTCCGCCATGCGTAAACGCGTAGAGCAGATCCTGGGAGAGAGTCAGTATCTGGTAGATAACCTGAAAACAATTCGCTGTGTAGAACAGGTTTTCGACTCTGAAACCAACTATGTTCTGGCGCGCTTCACCGCATCAAGTAGCGTATTTAAATCTTTGTGGGATCAGGGCATTATCTTACGAGATCAGAATAAACAACCTTCGTTAAGCGGCTGCCTGCGAATTACTGTCGGAACCCGTGAAGAGAGCCAGCGCGTCATTGACGCCTTACGTGCGGAGCAAGTATGAGCCAGAAGTATCTTTTTATTGACCGTGATGGAACCCTGATTTCCGAACCGCCAAGTGACTTTCAGGTCGATCGCTTTGACAAACTCGCCTTCGAGCCGGAAGTTGTTCCCGTTTTGCTGAAACTGCAAAAAGCAGGTTTTAAGCTGGTTATGATCACTAACCAGGATGGACTCGGAACACAGAGTTTCCCACAGGCTGATTTTGACGGTCCGCATAACCTGATGATGCAAATTTTCACCTCTCAGGGTGTGACATTTGATGAGGTACTGATTTGCCCGCACCTGCCAGCGGACGAGTGCGATTGCCGTAAGCCAAAAGTGAAGCTGGTTGAACAGTATCTGGTTGAACAGGCCATGGATATGGCGAACAGCTACGTCATTGGCGATCGGGCAACCGATATTCAGCTCGCTGAAAACATGGGCATTAGCGGATTGCGTTACCATCGCGACACCCTGAACTGGGCAATGATCGGCGAGCAGTTGACCAAACGTGACCGCTACGCACACGTTGAGCGTAATACTAAAGAAACGCAGATTGACGTCAAAGTCTGGCTGGACCGCGAAGGCCGCAGCAAAATTAATACCGGCGTTGGCTTCTTTGACCACATGCTGGATCAAATCGCCACCCACGGCGGTTTTCGCATGGAGATTGCCGTCAAGGGCGATCTGTATATAGACGATCACCACACCGTTGAAGATACCGGTCTGGCGCTGGGCGAAGCCTTAAAGCTGGCGTTAGGCGATAAACGCGGCATCAATCGTTTTGGTTTTGTACTGCCGATGGATGAGTGCCTGGCGCGTTGCGCGCTGGATATCTCCGGCCGCCCACACCTGGAATACCGCGCGGAGTTTACCTACCAGCGCGTTGGCGATCTGAGCACGGAGATGATCGAACACTTCTTCCGTTCACTCTCTTACACTATGGGCGTCACCCTACACCTGAAAACCAAAGGCAAAAATGACCACCACCGTGTGGAGAGCCTGTTTAAAGCCTTTGGTCGTACGCTGCGTCAGGCAATTCGTGTAGAAGGCGACACGCTGCCCTCCTCAAAAGGAGTGCTGTAATGAATGTGGTGATTCTGGACACCGGTTGCGCCAACCTGCATTCGGTAAAATCCGCCGTCGCTCGCCATGGATACGATCCTGTTGTCAGCCGCGACCCGGACGTAGTGCTGCGCGCCGATAAGCTGTTTCTGCCGGGCGTCGGTACCGCCCAGGCGGCGATGGACCAGTTGCACGAGCGTGAACTGATTGAGCTGATCAAAGCCTGTACGCAACCAGTGCTGGGGATCTGCTTAGGCATGCAACTGCTTGGTCGTCGCAGCGAAGAGAGTAACGGCGTATCACTGCTGGGTATTATTGAGCAGGATGTCCCGAAGATGACCGATTTCGGTCTGCCGCTGCCGCACATGGGCTGGAATCGGGTCTATCCGCAGGCGGGAAATCGTCTGTTCCAGGGCATTGAAGATG
Source organism: Citrobacter sp. Cf116 (assembly GCF_030336505.1). NCBI lineage: Bacteria > Pseudomonadati > Pseudomonadota > Gammaproteobacteria > Enterobacterales > Enterobacteriaceae > Citrobacter > Citrobacter sp. Cf116. Next base: position 877,298 of record NZ_JAOWEQ010000037.1, read on the forward strand.
GTGCGTATTTCTACTTTGTACACAGCTATGCTATGCCGGTGAACCCGTGGACCATCGCCCAGTGTCATTACGGCGAGCCGTTTACCGCGGCAGTACAAAAGGACAATTTCTTTGGCGTGCAGTTCCACCCTGAACGTTCGGGCGCGGCTGGAGCGCAGTTGCTGAAAAACTTTCTGGAGATGTAATGATTATTCCGGCATTAGATTTAATCGACGGCACGGTGGTGCGTCTTCATCAGGGCGATTACGCCAGGCAACGTGATTACGGTAACGATCCTCTCCCCCGTTTGCAGGATTACGCAGCCCAGGGGGCCGAAGTACTGCACCTGGTTGATTTAACCGGCGCGAAAGACCCGGCGCAGCGCCAGATCCCGCTGATTAAAACGCTGGTCGCTGGCGTCAACGTTCCAGTGCAGGTTGGCGGCGGCGTGCGTACCGAAGCGGATGTTGAAGCGCTGCTTAACGCTGGCGTGGCGCGTGTAGTGGTGGGGTCGACGGCGGTAAAATCCCCCGAGGAAGTCAAGAGCTGGTTTGCTCGTTTTGGTGCCGACGCGCTGGTGCTGGCACTGGACGTTCGTATTGACGAGCGTGGGAACAAACAGGTAGCGGTTAGTGGCTGGCAGGAAGACTCCGGGGTTTCACTGGAAGAACTGGTTGAGACCTATTTACCCGTCGGCCTGAAGCACGTGCTGTGCACCGATATCTCCCGCGACGGCACGCTGGCAGGCTCAAACGTCGCGCTTTATGAAGAAGTGTGCGCCAAATATCCGCAGGTAGCGTTTCAGTCATCTGGTGGTATTGGTGGAATCGAGGACGTAGCGGCCCTGCGCGGGACCGGTGTTCGTGGTGTTATCGTCGGACGAGCCTTGCTAGAAGGTAAGTTCACCGTTGAGGAGGCCATACAATGCTGGCAAAACGCATAATTCCTTGTCTGGACGTTCGCGATGGGCAGGTGGTAAAAGGCGTTCAGTTCCGCAATCACGAGATTATTGGCGACATTGTCCCACTGGCAAAACGCTATGCCGATGAAGGCGCAGATGAACTGGTGTTCTACGATATCACCGCTTCCAGCGATGGCCGCGTAGTGGATAAAAGCTGGGTATCACGCGTGGCGGAAGTGATCGATATTCCGTTCTGTGTTGCCGGTGGCATTAAATCCATCGACGATGCGGCACGTATCCTCTCTTTCGGGGCGGACAAAATCTCCATCAACTCCCCGGCGCTGGCCGAACCGAAACTTATCACCCGTCTGGCGGATCGCTTTGGCGTGCAGTGCATCGTGGTGGGCATTGATACCTGGTATGACGCCGAAACCGGCAAATATCACGTTAATCAGTATACCGGGGATGAAAGCCGTACCCGCGTCACGCAGTGGGAAACACTGGACTGGGTGCAGGAAGTCCAAAAACGCGGCGCGGGCGAAATCGTCCTGAACATGATGAATCAGGACGGCGTACGTAACGGTTATGACCTGGAACAGTTGAAAAAAGTACGTGACGTTTGTCACGTCCCGCTGATTGCCTCCGGCGGCGCGGGCACCAGAGAACACTTTCTCGAAGCCTTCCGGGATGCCGACGTTGACGGCGCGCTTGCCGCCTCCGTCTTCCACAAGCAAATCATCAATATTGGCGAATTAAAAGCGTACCTGGCAACACAGGGCGTGGAGATCAGGATATGTTAACGAAGCAACAATGCCGTGAGCTGGACTGGGAAAAAACCGACGGGCTGATGCCAGTCATCGTGCAGCATGCGGTTTCTGGTGAAGTATTGATGCTGGGTTATATGAATCCGGAGGCGCTGGATAAAACGCTCGAAAGCGGCAAAGTGACCTTTTTCTCGCGGACTAAGCAGCGCCTGTGGACCAAAGGAGAGACCTCAGGTCACTTCCTGAATGTGGTGAGCATTGCGCCTGACTGCGACAACGACACCCTGCTCGTCCTGGTTAATCCGATTGGCCCGACCTGCCATAAAGGCACCTCAAGCTGCTTTGGCGACACCAGCCACCAGTGGCTGTTCCTGTATCAGCTTGAGCAACTGCTGGCCGAACGTAAAACTGCTGACCCAGCCAGTTCCTACACTGCGAAACTGTATGCCAGCGGCACCAAACGCATCGCACAGAAAGTGGGTGAAGAAGGCGTAGAAACCGCGCTGGCTGCGACGGTGAACGACCGCTTTGAGCTGACAAATGAAGCCTCTGATCTGATGTATCACCTGCTGGTGCTGCTGCAGGATCAGGACCTCGACCTGACGACAGTGATAGAGAATTTACGTAAGCGTCATCAGTAAGTTGCAGATATGAAAAAACCGGGCACTGCCCGGTTTTTTGTTGTCAGGTTCAGGCTTACTCTGCTTTTGCGTTGTAACCACGCAACGCATTTCGCCCCAGCACCACACCAGCCCCAATCATCCCACCGAGCAGAACCGCCAGCACCAGGGTAATCGCTTTTTTCGGACTGTCACGACGAACCGGCAACGTTGGTTTCATCACATAGCGATAGGCGTGTAACTCGGCCCCCTCAAGCTTAAGATTTTCGATATCCAACAGCTTTTGCTTAGTCTGAAAGTAGTTGTCAGATAATATCAACGGACGCGTAGATTCGTGCTCAATCATGGACTTCAGGGCATCGCTACCCAATAGTAGCATGCTGTCCTGCGTAACATCCTGAGTTTGCTGAATCTGCGGCTTAATCACCCCGGCTTGTTCTGCATAACGCAGCGCTTCCTGGATTTGCTTGATTCGCAGATCTTTTTGCTCCTGAGCGACCACTTCCTGAGTTTTCAGAGAATCTTGCAACGTAGTTGTTTGCAATTTGATGTTATCAACCAGGTCAAGTTCCAGCTCTTTGGCAACCTTTTCATCTGTTTGTTGAATGTATTCGGCGAGCTGACGCTGAGCGTCTTCAGGTGAGCCACCCACATAAGAAACCGCCAACGGTAATGGTTGACCTTTAACAGACTGTTCAATTGACAGTTTCTGTGGTTCTTCCTGATTATCAAGCGTTTCAGCCAATGCAGAGAAAGAGGTACTGAAACGACCAACCACGTTTGTCTGCAGTTCCGTAACCTTAGGGGCACTGACACCATACAACACGTTGAGTGCGTTGTTATACGTGGCAATCTGTCCGACATCCGGTTGAGTGATAATGGCTGTTGAAGTCCATTTCTCCTTAGCAACTGCCAGATAGCCCACAGCAAGCACTATGGCAATAACAATCGCGATAACGATTGTTACTTTCCCGCGCCACAACTGTACCAGTAAATCAATCAGATCAATCTGTTCCGGATCGTGACTGCGCCCGGACATGTTGTTATCACTTACAGACATAGAAACCCTAGATAAGGAAAGACTTAAACTCGGATTAGTTTAGCTATAAATTGAGGCAATGCCATAGGATTAATGATAAAAAAATCAAATTGTTTGAGGGATTTTGATTGGTATTTCAATCACTACTGAAAATCAATACGATTAAACAAAAGTGTAATTACTCGAAGAACACTTTCATGAGCAAAAAAACAGCAACAATCAGATTTCATGTCCGCCAATCGTTGCCCTTTACAATTCATTTTAATGAATCCATGTCATGAATATTTACCGTCTGACCAGTAAAAATGGTAAGCGTAAAAAATATAACAATTAGCTTTTTTACCATCTAACGGTATCATTCCACTTTTTAGTAGCGCCTGTTGGTACCTGGCTATTATTTAGCCAAAAAGAGGAATAAACATGAAATACCTGGTTACGGGTGCCGCTGGTTTCATCGGCTTCCACGTTAGCAAACGCCTCCTTGAGGCTGGCCATCAAGTAGTCGGTATTGATAATCTGAACGATTACTACGACGTCAGTCTTAAACAAGCTCGTCTGGAATTACTGGCACAGCCTGGTTTCCAGTTTCATAAAATTGATCTAGCCGACCGCGAAGGAATGACTGAACTCTTCGCATCCGGGCATTTTGAACGCGTCATTCATCTTGCCGCACAGGCTGGCGTACGTTATTCACTCGAAAATCCGCATGCCTATGCAGACTCAAATCTCACAGGATTTCTGAACATACTGGAAGGGTGTCGCCATAATAAAATTAAGCATTTACTCTATGCCTCATCCAGTTCAGTTTACGGTCTGAATCGCAAAATGCCTTTCTCTACGGATGATTCCGTCGATCATCCTGTGTCGCTGTATGCAGCAACCAAAAAAGCCAACGAGCTGATGGCTCATACTTATTCCCACCTGTACGGATTGCCCACAACCGGGTTGCGTTTTTTCACCGTGTACGGTCCATGGGGTCGACCGGATATGGCGCTGTTCAAGTTCACCAAAGCGATGCTGGAAGGGAAAAGTATTGACGTCTATAACTACGGCAAAATGAAGCGTGACTTTACCTATATCGATGATATCGCAGAAGCAATCATTCGCCTGCAGGATGTCATTCCACACGCAGACACACAATGGACCGTTGAAACAGGCACGCCAGCAGCCAGCATTGCGCCCTGGCGCGTCTACAATATCGGCAATAGTTCACCGGTTGAGCTAATGGACTATATCCAGGCTTTGGAAGATGCTCTGGGTATTGAAGCGAAGAAAAACATGCTACCACTACAGCCAGGTGATGTACTGGAAACCAGCGCAGACACTAAAGCACTGTATGAGGTAATTGGTTTTAAACCTGAAACCACGGTAAAAGATGGGGTGAAGAACTTTGTTGACTGGTACCGTAATTTCTACAAAGTTTAATTACTGACCTGATTAAAATAAAAGGCCTTTTATAAGGCCTTTTTTATGGAGACGAGATTAATCACTACCAAACAAATCGCGGGTATACACTTTATCGGCAACATCAGCTAATTCTGGCGTCATGCGGTTGGAAATAATGATATCTGCTTCATTTTTGAACGCATTAAGATCACGCACTACCCGAGAATGGAAAAACTCATCTTCCTCCATCACGGGTTCATAAATAATAACGGGCACACCCTTGGCTTTAATGCGCTTCATGATGCCCTGAATCGATGATGCCCGGAAATTATCGGAACCACTTTTCATGATCAAACGGTACACGCCGACCACCTTAGGCTTACGCGCAAGAATAGAATCTGCAATGAAGTCCTTACGCGTACGGTTCGCATCAACGATCGCGCCAATAATGTTATTCGGTACAGACGCGTAGTTAGCCAGCAACTGCTTAGTATCTTTCGGCAGACAGTAGCCACCATAGCCGAATGACGGATTGTTGTAGTGATTACCGATACGCGGATCCAGGCACACACCTTCAATAATCTGCCGTGAGTTCAAGCCAAGACTTTCTGCATAGCTATCCAGCTCGTTAAAGTAGGCCACACGTAACGCCAGATAAGTATTAGCGAACAACTTGATGGCTTCGGCTTCAGTCGAGTCGGTAAACAGCGTCGGAATGTCTTTTTTAACCGCACCTTCCTGCAGCAACGCCGCAAAACGCTCGGCTCGTTCGGAACGTTCACCAATAACGATACGGGACGGATGCAAATTATCGTACAACGCACGGCCTTCACGCAGGAACTCCGGCGAGAAGAAGATATTGTCGATGCCCAACTGTTCTTTAATCGAATTTGTAAAACCGACCGGGATGGTAGATTTGATGACCATCACCGCATTTGGGTTAATTGCCACCACGTCACGGATCACAGACTCGACGCTTGAGGTATTGAAGTAGTTAGTCTTAGGATCGTAATCAGTCGGTGTCGCGATAATAACGTAGTCCGCATCGCGGTAGGCATCATGCTTATCCGTCGTGGCACGGAAATTCAGCTGTTTTGTCGCCAGATATTCTTCGATCTCCTTGTCAACAATCGGTGATTTCTTCTGATTCAGCATCTCTACTTTCGCCGGAACGATATCCAGCGCGACCACTTCGTGGTGCTGGGCAATCAGAATACCGTTCGACAAACCTACATAACCTGTTCCTGAGATAGTTATCTTCATTCGCTGTGTAACTTCTTCCGGTTGAACATTTGAGGGTGAACACGCTGCCAACAACGTGGCGCATCGGCTCTGCATTGCGCCAGTATATCGTGATTTGCTACAACACCGGATATCGGACCTGACTGAATCCCATTTTTTGGCAATAAAAAAGCCCGGAGGAACGCTCCGGGCCTGCATTTACAGTTTGACTAAATCAGATTAATCCAGCCATTCGGTGTGGAACACACCTTCTTTATCGGTGCGTTTATACGTATGTGCACCGAAGTAGTCACGCTGGGCCTGGATCAGGTTAGCCGGCAGTACCGCAGAACGGTAGCTATCGTAGTAGGCTACTGCTGCAGAGAAGGTCGGTACCGGAATACCGTTCTGCACAGCGTAAGCCACTACATCACGCAGCGCTTGCTGATATTCATCAGCAATGTTTTTGAAGTACGGGGCCAGCAGCAGGTTCGCGATGCCTTTGTTTTCAGCATAGGCGTCGGTGATTTTCTGCAGGAACTGCGCACGAATGATGCAGCCCGCGCGGAAGATCTTCGCGATTTCGCCGTAGTTCAGATCCCAGTTGTATTCGTCAGATGCGGCACGCAGTTGAGAGAAGCCCTGAGCATAAGAGACGATTTTGCCCAAATACAGCGCGCGACGGACCTTCTCAACAAACTCTGCTTTATCACCAGCCAGTTTAGCCTGCGGGCCAGACAGCACTTTAGATGCCGCAACGCGCTGGTCTTTCAGAGAAGAGATGTAGCGAGCGAATACGGATTCGGTGATCAGCGACAGCGGTTCGCCCAGATCCAGAGAGCTCTGGCTGGTCCATTTACCGGTGCCTTTGTTCGCCGCTTCGTCCAGGATCACATCAACAAGGTATTTACCCTCTTCATCTTTCTTGGTGAAGATATCTTTGGTGATGTCGATCAGATAACTGCTCAACTCGCCTTCATTCCACTCGGTGAAAGTAGTTGCCAGCTCTTCGTTAGACAGGTTCAAACCGCCTTTCAGCAGAGAATAGGCTTCCGCAATCAACTGCATATCGCCATATTCGATCCCGTTGTGCACCATCTTCACATAGTGGCCTGCGCCATCAGCACCAATATAGGTCACGCACGGTTCGCCATCTTCAGCAACCGCAGCAACCTTAGTCAGGATCGGCGCAACAAGTTCGTAGGCTTCTTTCTGGCCACCAGGCATGATGGATGGGCCTTTAAGAGCGCCCTCTTCACCGCCGGAAACACCGGTACCGATGAAGTTGAAACCTTCCGCAGACAGTTCACGGTTACGACGGATTGTGTCCTGGAAGAAGGTGTTACCACCATCAATGATGATGTCGCCTTTATCCAAATACGGCTTCAGGGAATCAATGGCAGCATCGGTGCCAGCACCCGCTTTCACCATTAACAGGATACGACGTGGGGTTTCAAGAGACTCGACGAACTCTTTCACCGTGTAATAAGGAACCAGTTTCTTACCCGGGTTCTCGGCAACAACTTCTTCAGTTTTCTCGCGGGAGCGGTTGAAGATGGAGACGGTATAACCACGGCTTTCGATGTTGAGCGCCAGGTTGCGCCCCATCACTGCCATACCGACGACGCCGATCTGTTGCTTGGACATTACATACTCCTGTCAGGTGTGGTTGCCCACCGGGGCTGCCCCCGGGAGGCTTAAGTGACTAACATGTTAACTCAGAGACAAGGCAAGAAGGTAGCAATTGGTGTACTGGTGCTTCCTTTTGGGTAGTAAAAGGTCATGTTTATACGCACTCAGTACGCGCCATCTCGATGCAAAACGACCTTCACCGTCTTAAACAAAATGGCAATGTCATTCCAGAGAGTCCAGTTCTTAACATACCATGAGTCAAAATAAACGCGTGTTTCATAGTCAACATCATTTCGGCCACTAACTTGCCACAGCCCCGTCATGCCAGGTTTTGCCATTAAATAATAATCAACGTCATCACAATAACGTTCCAATTCATCTGAAATGATAGGCCGTGGCCCAACCAGACTCATCTCTCCTTTTAATACGTTGAACAACTGGGGCAACTCATCAAGGCTGGTTTTCCGAATAAAGCGTCCAACAGCAGTAATGCGTGGATCATTCTTTAATTTAAAATCTTTATCCCACTCAGCTCTCGCTTCCGGATCGTTATCCAAAAGTTCCCTTAACACTTCCTGAGAGTTCATCACCATTGAGCGAAACTTGTAGCATGGGAATAATTTTCCGTTTCGCCCAACACGCTGATGCCCATAAATAGCAGGACCGCCATCACGAGTAACTTTGTACCATAAATAAATCATGAGCGGTGATGCAATTAGCAGAATCAATAAGGAGCAAACAATGTCGAAAGTACGTTTAAGAAAACGAGAAGTCCGTTTTGCGAGATTATTTTGTATTCTTAGCAACATAACTTCATGACTAAAAATGAAGGACATATCGGTATTATACAAAGGTAACCCACGGAAAGAAGGAACCACAGTAACTGAGCGACAATGGTGCTTTGATAACTCACGGAGCCAGTATTGTGTTTTATCGAGTTCCGTATATTCATAAGCAAGAATGTAATGAACATCACCGGTGCGATTCAGACTCCAAATTTCTTCCACATCTTTTATTACAGGTAGTGAGCTAATCTCGCAATCAACAGAATCAGTATCAAAAAATGCGACAACGTCAAAACCCATCATCTCTTCACTCTGCAAGGCACTGTATGCACCGAGCGCATTTTGACCACTTCCGAGAATGACAGTTGTTTTTTTCCAAATACCCAATCTATTAAGTAAATGTTTTGTAAGCACACGGAACAAAGGCACTAATACCAGTGCAAATGACCAGCAGAATACCCAAATATAACGGGAGAATTGCCATTTCGTAAATGCAATTAACGCCAAGTCAAACACAGCAAAAATCACAATAGTGCGAAAAATCTCTTTCAATTCATACCAAAATGGTTTGCGGTAGGTATAATGACGTAAACGAACCCAAAACCACCCCACACATACTATAGAAAGTATGAAGTGGGAAATGAAACGCGTATCAAGTTGTTCTTGTGGGACAAACCGCTGTACCTCATCAAAAATCAGGTATACGCATCCCAAAGATAACCACAAAGCCACATTAAAAAAAACCAGATCCGATATAGCTAATAAGATCTTACATACCTGTGGATTATACTTATTATCAATATTATCCATTAACCCTCACCTCAAAATGGGTATTAACATGTCAGATAAACATTTACTTTTCTTAATTTTTTCAAAATATAAATCAAAAGGTAAAAGCTTTCCGATTAAGTATTACTGATACAAGTGAGAACTCTTTTCACAATAAACTGAGCAAACTCCAGAGAATTAGCTTCAGCATAACAACGTAACTCAGGTGCATTTCCTGATGGTCGTAAATGGACAATGCAACGACTACCAAGCATTATCCTAATCCCATCAGTTGTATCTACAGATGCAGCGATTTCACTTTGTAAACCAATAGCATTTAACAACGATTGCGGATTCTCGGTGCCCATTTCGATTAGCTTGCGGCTCTGTTCAAGACTGACATTCTGTAATCGATCAGAGTGGGTATATCGACAAGGTAGCTGTTCAACAAGACTACTAATATTCTTTTCTCTGCTACTGTAAAGAAGCATGATCGCGGGTAATACCGCATCACGAGTTGGTAAAGCCGATAATAACTGACTGTTGATGGTAACATCACTTCCTAACAGGAATCCGCCATTAGCTTCAAAGCCCGCGATACGTTCATAGCTCTGCGATAATTCAGGAAAGGCAGCGATCACATAGGGTGACCCAATCTTTGTAAGCTCCACATGCTTGAAGAAATTGCCGGAAGAAATGATGCTATTACAACTCACAGGGATAGCGACTGCATCAGCAGATAGTGCCAATGAGCATAATAAACCTAATACATCGCCTCGCAGCCAATTCCCTTTCTCATCCGAAATTAAAGGTCTGTCTCCATCACCATCGGTAGAAAAGATCGCATCTAGTTTGAATTGTTCAGCCCAGCGAATTGCTTTTTCCCTATCATCTTCACTTACTGCTTCGGTATCAATAGGTACAAAATTATCGCTTCTACCCAAGCTGATGACTTCAGCCCCAAGGGCTTCGAATAGAGGCTTATAAAGCTCACGCCCTGCACTAGAGTGTTCGTATATACCAATACGTTTATTCTCAAGGAAAGGTGTCGGAAACAAGGAAAGGTAGCGTGTGATGTAATTTTCTGCAGCAAACGTTGAAACTGGCAATTCCTTAAGAACAAGCTGTTTGCATGTAGCTTCAGCATTCAGAATTGCTAATTCATCATCTTTCGTAATCTCCCCATCGGGACGGTAAAATTTTAACCCATTCCGGTCAAACGGTATGTGACTACCCGTAACCATGATCGCGGGAATTCTGTCGGCCATAGCTTGCAGTGCTAAAGCCGGTGTAGGAATAACGCCATAAAAAATAGTACTTATTCCGTTATCATCCAATGCTGCAGCACAAGCCTGAGCCATTGCGTAGCTACTTGGTCGATTATCAATCGCCAATGCAACTGTTTCAAATGCGAAATGTTGGCGCATAACGGAAATAAACGAAGCAGTAAATGCAGCACAGACTTCAGGTGTAAAATCGGTAACAAGACCTCGAGCGCCACTGGTTCCAAAAGCGATACCTGAAGCACTAATTACATCATGACTATTACAAACTCGGCTCATCAGTGCCTTCCTCCGAAAATCCTGAACGCTGCTCAAGGCGGATAATGTCATCCTCGCCAAGATAAGAGCCAGACTGGATTTCAATTAATTCTAATGGAACTACCCCAGGGTTTTCTAACGCATGAATAGTTTTAAGTGGAATAAATGTTGACTCATTTTGTGAGACTAAAAAGGTCTGATCTCCCTTTGTAACGCGGGCGGTACCAGATACCACAATCCAGTGTTCGGCACGATGATGGTGCATTTGAGCAACAAATTTTTCTCCGGGCTTAACGGTAATGCGTTTAACTAAATAGTTATCACCGCTATCGATTACATTATATTTGCCCCACGGACGAAATACTTCCTGATGCTGTTTATACTCGTCTCTATTATTTTGTTTTAAATGGTCTACAATCTTTTTAACATCTTGTACATTATCTTTATTCGCGACGAGTACAGCATCTGCTGTTTGAACAATAACGAGATTATTTACTCCAACAGTGCTCACAAATGCGCTTTCCGAATAAATATAGTTATCTTCACTATTATGGGCAAAAACATCTCCATGCAAGACGTTTCTTTGCTGATCTTTTGCAGAAATATCCCATAGTGAAGACCATGACCCCACATCTGACCAGCCTGCATCCATCGGCACGACCACAGCATGCTGTGTATGCTCCATCACTGCGTAGTCAATGGAATCACTCGGGCATAGGATAAATGCCTCTTTATCAACACGGATGAAATCAAGATCAGGATTTACGCGCCCTACAGCTTTCTCGCAAGCGAGATAAATATCCGGAGATAAGTGTTTTAACTCATTTAGATAACTGCTCGCGCGAAACAAGAACATGCCGCTGTTCCAGTAATATCTTCCAGTGCCAAGGTAATGACATGCCGTATCAAAGTCTGGTTTCTCGACAAACTCTGCAACAGCATACGCATCATCCCCGATATTCTCACCACGTCGTATATATCCGTATCCCGTTTCTGCATGTGTCGGGACAATGCCGAAGGTTACAAGTTTACCCTGCTGAGCCAAGGGCTCAGCCTGCTTAATGGCTCGAATAAAAGCGGCCTCATCCCGAATAACGTGGTCAGCGGCAAGGATCAATAAAAGTGGATCATTGTCCTGCGGATTCTGTCGCGCACCAAATGCAGCAAGGGCTATCGCAGGTGCTGTATTACGGCCTACGGGTTCAAGAATAATATTATTAGCAAGTTTGTCGATAGCGCGAAGCTGCTCCGCAACAAGGAAGCGATGACGGTCATTACAAATAACAACCGGTGCCCCCGTTGAGAACGGTGCTAAACGCGCTATCGTATTTTGCAGCATTGATAACTTGCCCTCAACGCTAAGAAACTGCTTGGGATGATATTCACGAGAAAGTGGCCACAGGCGGCTGCCCGTACCGCCTGCCATTATTACGGGAAGAACAGACATTTATCTTATCTCTTTCGATTTAGAGCACTGAATATTATTCCAGTAACTCTTGTACATACTTAAAGCTCGGCAAAGAGGCAATGGAAAAGATTGCCAGCGCTTTCCGAGCTTATAACCTAACAGCTTTGCGAATGTGGTCAGCAGTGCTCTTGGGATCCAAAGTGGTGCCTCTTTGAATAAGTAGCGCATTTCGGATTTTACAAAACGAGCTCCTTCCCCTCCTGCACCACCAAAATCACGCTGAATCCAGGGATTACAAGAATGGAAAACCCCCGTGTCAAAATATCGCTTGAATTCTTCTCTAGGTCTGTAATTATGAGAATGTCTAACTGCAGATTCAGCGCAGTATCCAACCTTATAACCAGACTCAATCATTTTAGCAGCCATGAACATATCTTCAGCAAGAATAGTATGTTCAGGAAAACCGCCTAACTCTTCAAAGACAGACCGGCGATAGGCAGCAAATGAATTAGACATGAAGACTGTTTTAATACCAAGTTTGTGTACATCTATTTTACTTTTAATAATAGATTTAGAACTATAGTTAAAAATTCTTGCATGGACAGCAAGGGGGTTTGCATCAGTATGTGGAAGCTGCCTACCACATACTGCAGCAACTAATGGATCTTCAAAATGAGAAATTAGATTCTTAATCGAATCTATACTTGATAAAATCGCATCTTGTGTTAAAAAGATTATAATCTCTGAATCTAATACATTTTTCACTGCAAGATTTCTGGTACCACCATGATTAAAATCTCTTGAATGAATATGTAAAATTGTTGTATTGTCTAAATCTTCAGCTAACTGAACCGTACTATCTTTCGAGCCCGAATCAATGATAACAATATTATCTGGAAAGATCGTTTGTTGCTTGATTGCACTTAGAACCTCCCCCCATAGTACGCCTGCATTATATGTGGGTATAATTAACGCTATTTTCATTTAGTTTGATTCCGTCAACCAGTTTTCAACCATCTTTTTCATATTTTCAAAATCATATTTTATAACACAACTGTCAAATCTTGATAAATTATCCGGCAACCGAGAAATGCTTTCTAAAGCATTTTTCCAGCTTATTGCATCATGAGGATTCACATAAATTGCTGCATCGGCTAGTACTTCTCTGAACACAGGAATATCAGAGACTACGACAGGTGTATTTGATGCCATTGCCTCAATTGGAGGTATACCAAAACCTTCATCAATAGATGGATAAATAAGCGCATAAGCTTCAGAGTACAAAACCCTCAATTCGTCAAAGGAAATATCATGCACAAATTTAACTTTATTAGAAAGATTAAGTGAAACGACTAAATTTTCTAAATGGATTGCGTAAGCAGTGCGACCACACACGATGAATAACTCATGAGAATCAGACCAAAGATGATTATTGTCAATAAAAGTATGAATATTCTTATGTGGCCAACTTGCCCCTACAGCCAGATAATAATTTTCTTTATCTTTCTTTTGAAGAAAATCTGTTTTATTGATACAATTGTAAATCACAAAAATTTTATTTTTATCTACTTTATAAGTTTCTGCAATACTATTCTTAACGGTATTAGACACTGTCAAAATGTGCTGACAGCTTTTTACAGATAATTTCAACAAAACCCTGAAGTATAACTTTTGTATAAAACTATCCGGATGATAAAAAGGTCTTATGTCATGGATAGTTATTGTTTGATTTCTTAAAAGAGGTATCGAGTGATGAGTAGTACAAACTAATTTCACATTACCGAATTTAAATAAAACCCTCATTGCTAACCAATAACTATATGCAAACCAGAGCAATGGTCTCACTCTTGATGTTTTTGATGTATTACTGACTATATTTGGCACGGTGATAACATCAAAACCAAGATTACAAAAATAATCTGCATGAACTTTACTACAGATTATTGCATCAATTTTCGTTTTCTCTTTCAACGCAGCTAAGAATTTAATCGAATACTGCCACATACCAGTACCACTTTTACCCAAACGTGATAGATTAACTATCATTGAATAGATCTCCGTTTATACATTCGTGCTTGCAAAGCGATTATCAGAAGAATAATCAATAGGAAAAGTAAATTATTTGATAACATTTTTATTACAATAAACCACGGATCGCGATTGAATCTAAATAAGGAATCACACACAAAATAGATATAAAGGACTCTGGTGGTTATCTTAAAATTAGTAGCAGACGTAGATCTAAGCAATAAACTAGATACCATACCAAGGATAAAGTACCATATAAAATAGTAATATGAAAAATATATTATTGCACTAGCATAGCCAGAAAGACCTCCTAATGGGCTTAGTTCACCATAATTGTTAATGTACATTAACGATAATTTGTCATCGAATAAAAATGAAGGCAATGTAAAAATAGCAGAATCAGAAAATAGCATCTCTGGTGCAAATGGAACATGCCCGCCGTGGAGCCATCCTAGCATTCGAATAAAAGAAATCTGGTTAAATAAGGATTCATAAACTATTGGGCTTATAATCAGATCTAGGTTTATATTAGTTATAGAAACATTAGAACGATAAATAAAAATAGCTAAAAAAGATAAAAGTATAAAGAAGAAGAAAACAATCAAATATACAAAAAGTTTTATTTTGTTAATTCTTTTGTTAATAAAAATTATATAAAAAACAATCATTAATAGAATAATTAATGTAAAAATCCTCGTTCCATGAAGTAAATTTAGAGAAACAATAAGAAATGTCAAAAATGCAAATTTAGTATTCTTAGTAATCACACAAAACGCAAAAATGAGGACACCTAACTCTGATAACCCCATAGATACATTCCAGACACGGCTTTCCATAGCACCGGAATCAAAAGCATAAGCAGAGTAAACACCTTCAGGATATAGTAATATCTTTGAAATAACTAAAGCCAGAAGAGTCATTATAAAAACGACCTTAACTAGAAAGGGTAATTGCAGTGGTACCTGCCACTCTATTCTTTTACACGGAAATCTAAAGCCAAATAATGAAGAGGCGCTTAAATAAAAAAACAAAACAACAAAATAAAAAACGACCATGCTTGATAAAATAGAAGGATCACTATTAAAAATCTCCTCTACTCCACCTTGCGAGAAACCAAAAAAATGGACATAAGCTATTGGTAGCATATATGCCAGGTTGAAAACTAAAAACATAAACGTGTGCGGAAACATTTAGCACCCACTAGAAATGATTTGTGAATATTATCTATTCAATTTAGCTATTTACTTTTTTAACAATAAATAAAATAAATCTTTAAACTAGTATAATATTGAATCTTATTAATTTTACACTTCACTCGGAACACGATTTGAAATCATTATAAAATTGGGCAAAACCAATAGCTGATATAGAATTAAAAAATTAACATAGCTATTTCAAGACATTACAATTAGTGTCTCTCAGCGTTAATTAGAGTGAATTTTAATTTAAAATCTTCTTAACTATTTTTTTTATTACATCATTTTTTTTAGCGATTCGAGCCAAATCCCCAAAGTAATATAATATATTAGTTATCTTGGCATTATAGCCAAATCTATTATAATAAGTGGAAAACTTATTTTTATCTTCACTATTTCCATAACATGCAATAGAAAGAGAAGTATATATCCAAGGCCTTTCTCTCAGTAATATTTTATCAAAAGATTTTTTCAACATATCAGAACCGCTGAAAAACCTTTCAGAAAATTTAAAATAGGCTACGAAATCTATCGCAATTCTATTTGTTTTCCCAGAACCTACAAAACTATCATTATCTCCACGGCATATGACTAATGGCTTGTTTAAATAATGCAATCTACAAGAATTTTTGCAAAAAATATTCATCATAATGTAAACATGTGGATAAGAAGTACCGAAAAATGAGTCATCGAAATCCACTTCTTCCCAGCTAGATCTTTTAACGATTATAGAACTCAGATAACTAAACACGCCTCCAATAGATAGACATTTATTGAAATAATTTGCCCTGTCAAAAGCACTATTGAACATAAATAAATGATCTGTGGAATTCAACCAATTACGATGTGGATTTTTTATTTTTGACAAATCATAACCAGTTTCACTTCTATCACATAAATATACATCTGCATTAGAATGAAGATAAGACTCCAATGTGATTAATGCATCATCAGCAAGTGCATCATCACTACCAAATATCCAACAGTAATCACCTGATGCAAGCGAGACAGATGCAAGAAAATTTCTATCAGGGCCAAGATTTTCACTATTGCGGTGGTAAACGATCGGAAAATTGAAATTTTGTCTCCAAATTTCAATCATGCTCTCAGTACCATCAGTTGATGCATTATCCGAAATACATACCTCTATATCGAAATTTGGAACTTTCTGATCATTAATACTATTGAGCAACTCTTCTAAAAAATCTTTTCTATTATAAGTTGGTATACAAAATGAGACAATCATGCAATCAAACCTTTTTTGCTTTTATAAAATAAGTCAGTGGAAGTCCCCAGAAAACAGTGACAGCAAAAGATATAATTAATCCGAGTAACACACCATTAATACCGAATAATTGTGATAGGTACCATTGAGATACCCCTCCGACAATTGCTTGTAATGGTACTAATATCCAAAGAACCTTCAAATAATTCATACTTTGCAGTAACATCGCATAGGTATCACACCATACACGTAGACAAAAATAAATCGCGATTAGTATAAATGATATCATAGACATCTGATAATTTACATCTTTAGCTATTATTGAAAATAATAGAACCTTAAAAGTGTAAATGAAAGCTGTGCACCCTATAACAAAAAATGAACCCGTTGCTATATTTATAACAATCATTTTATTAAGTTTTTGCCATTGATGCTTAATTCTTAACTCTGCACATATTGGCCATAATGCTTGTAACACTGCTGTGTAGATGAAAAATACCAACCCAAAAACCTTCATAGTCACAGTATACTGAACAATATCTGTCGGTGTTAGTCTCTGAGAGATAACAATATAATCCATTTGAAGTACTAATATCGATAATACAGTAAAAACAAAGAAACCTGCCGATCTACGTAATAATGCAAAGTAATAAAACTTACTTGTTTTAATACTTATTACTTTTATATATCGATAAAGCAGATAGCATATGGAAATCAAACCCACCGGAAGGTACATTACAACTAATGAATATTTGATATCGATACTTATTTTTTCATAATATATAAACAAAAGCCCAAACATACCAATCATATATGAAACTGCGTTCAGCAAATTGGCCTTCCAACCGACTAATTCTGCGAAAAGGATCTTATATGCAATCGTACCGATACCAATTGAACTAAAAACCAAACAAGCAATAAAAAAGATCTCTCGAGTCTCACCTTGCAAAGTTGTATAAAATGAGGAAAGATAATGTGAAGATATAACTCCGGAAAAAACATAGAAAAGCAATATAAAAAATAAAATCGCAAAAAAACTCAAATGCAACGCGGCTTTAATGAATCCATCATAATTATTTTCTTTAGCCCTACATTCAGAAATATAATTTTGAAGTCCTGTGCCTATACCAAAATCAACAGCACTGCACCATACCAATAATCCAGTTAATAGACTAAATACTGCGTACTTTTCTTCACCTAATATAGATAAAAGATAAGAAATACTAGCTACCTGCACACCTGCAATGACTATTTTTGATAACCATGATGAGCCAGCGATAATTAAGTGATTGGGGATTTTTAACAATTTAAATTTCACTATTCTGTTAACCTGCATCACACTCTGCTTAATGAAGAATGATTAAATATATAATTAAAATCATTCAACAAACATTAAAATTGTGTGTTTCTAAGCAACTCTTGTATTCCGAGTTTATAATCAAATTTTGGTTTCCAACCTAACTTAATTAAATCATTATTATTAGCAACAGAATACATTATCTCATTT
Source organism: Citrobacter sp. Cf116 (assembly GCF_030336505.1). Classification (NCBI taxonomy): domain Bacteria; kingdom Pseudomonadati; phylum Pseudomonadota; class Gammaproteobacteria; order Enterobacterales; family Enterobacteriaceae; genus Citrobacter; species Citrobacter sp. Cf116. Next base: position 895,298 of record NZ_JAOWEQ010000037.1, read on the forward strand.
TCTCGCTGTGGCAATGCACCAAAATCAAACGTTCCGGGTGAGCGTGGTATTAAATGATTCAAATAAATAAGAAAATCATGAAGACTAACTCCATTACCTGTACCCACCTGATATTCAATATATGAAGGAATATAATCTATTTTTTCTAATACAGTTAAGTATGCAGAGACAACATCATCGACATAAATAAAGTCTCGGATTTGCACACCAGAGGTACATTTTATATCTAATTGACCATCAATTAATCGTGACAAAATGTACGGGATAAATTTCCCTTCACCGTCTCCGGGACCATAAACATGCTCTAAGCGCATGTTTACAAATGAAACATCATGAAGATCGCTATAGTACCGTCCTATTGCGTCAAAGTGTTTTTTAGTTATTATATATGGCTGCATGTATCGATACGAAAACTCTTTTTTAGAGAAAAAACTATCCGTATTTATGAATGCTTTAGCTTTGTACTTAACTGCAAAATCAAGCAATTTAAGAGGTTTTACAACATTACTGTCCTCTACCTCTACTAATGATGAAGAATTTCTTCCATATTCTGTTGCTAAATGAATAACAGCAATAAGCGTTGAACCAACTGAATATTCTACAAATCGTGACTCAATATTTTCCCAATCACACCATTTTACATTGGATAAGTTCGAATTATCATTTTTCAAAACATTGCGGGTGATTGCGATAACAAATATGCCAGACAACTGCAAAGCTTTGAGCATATGCTTACCAATAAAGCCAGATGCTCCACTTAAAACTACAATTTTTTTTCTATTCGTCATCACAATCACCAAACTTAATAAATTTACTTAGAAATTCAAACCAAAGAACTCTTCAAACTTACTAACTACATAGTCTAAGTGTTCCGTAGTCAGCCCTGGGTAAATACCAATCCAGAAGGTCTGATTCATTATACGGTCTGTATTAGTTAATTCCCCTACAACTCGATACTTCACATTTGCGAAATACGGCTGGCGGGTCAGATTACCTGCAAATAACAGACGGGTACCGATTTTGGCTTCATCAAGAAACTTCACTAAATCGATACGTTCAACACCGCTAGTTTCTTTAAGTGTGATAGGGAAACCGAACCAGGATGGGTCAGATTTCGCTGTGGCTTCCGGCAACTCAAGAAATTCAGCACAGGATTGTAAACCTTGCTTAAGATATACAAAGTTCTCTTTGCGCTTTTGCACAAACTCTTCAACACGCTCTAGCTGTGCCAAGCCACATGCAGCCTGCATATCCGTAATTTTCAGGTTATAACCCAAATGAGAATAGGTGTATTTGTGATCGTATCCGAACGGCAGAGAACCAAGTTGCTGACCAAAACGTTTCCCGCAGGTATTATCACAGCCAGGTGCGCAGTAACAATCACGTCCCCAGTCGCGGAAAGACTCAATCAATTTCTTTAACTCACCCGATTTGGTGAAGACAGCACCACCCTCTCCCATCGTGATATGGTGAGCTGGATAGAAACTCACGGTCCCAATATCGCCAAATGTACCTACCATCTGGCCATCATACGTCGAACCAAGTGCATCACAGCAATCTTCGATTAACCAAAGATTATACTTATCTGCAATACGGCGAACTTCAGTTAAATCAAACGTGTTACCCAATGTGTGCGCGATCATAATCGCTTTTGATTTTTCACTCACAGCAGCTTCAATAAGAGAAGCATCAACATTATAAGTTGGGATATCTACATCAACAAAAACTGGAATCAATCCGTTCTGGATTGTTGGGTTAACAGTTGTGGGGAATCCTGCTGCGACAGTAATAACTTCATCACCAGGCTTCAGTGCGCGGTCCCCTAATTTTGGTGAGGTCAATGCAGTTAACGCTAACAAGTTTGCTGATGAGCCTGAAGTGGTTGTTAATACGTGAGGCACGCCAATAAACTCACCGAGTTTCTTTTCGAAAGCATCATTAAAACGCCCCGTGGTAAGCCATCCATCTAAAGATGCTTCAACCATCAGCTGTAATTCTTTGGCGCCAATGACCTTTCCTGAAGGTGGTACAACACTCACACCTGCATTAAAAGGTTTTGGGCTTAACGCCTCATCGGCATACTCGGCAACGAGTTTGGAAATTTGTTCACGCAGGTTTTTTGCTGTCATTGCTATAATTCCTGTACTTATCTATTTTAGCTAAAAGTAGTAGTGGCCATGTAATCATGAATTTCACGTTTCGAATATTCCAGCATATCCGAGCCGTTTATCCATGCTTTGTGCCATTTAACAATACGACCAAGTGTTTCAACTAGCGCCCATCGAGGGTGCCAACCTAATTGCATATGCGCTTTTGAGCAGTCCAGTTTGAGATAGTGTGCCTCATGTGGATGATCCTCGCCATCCAACAACCAACTCGCCCCCTCTCCCCACAACGTAACCATCTTATCGACAATAAACTCAACCGTTTTAGCATCCTCTTCACGAGGGCCAAAATTCCAACCTTCTGAGTATTTCACACCGTCAGTGTAGAGGTTTTGTGCAACCACGATATACCCTGAAAGGGGTTCAAGTACGTGTTGCCATGGCCGAATGGAGTGAGGGTTACGAATAACAACCTGCTGGTCATTCTCAAAAGAACGCAAAATATCGGGAATCAGACGATCTTCCGCCCAATCACCACCGCCAATAACGTTTCCTGCTCTAACTGAAGCAAGGCCAACACCATGGTGAGCATAATTTTGAGGATTAAAAAACGAACTACGAAATGCAGAAGCAACTAATTCAGCACATCCTTTGCTATTAGAGTATGGATCATAACCGCCCATTGCTTCGTTTTCGCGGTAACCCCAAACCCATTCACGATTTTCATAGCATTTATCGCTGGTGATATTGACTACAGCCTTTATACCCCCAACCTGTTTTACCGCTTCGAGTAAATGCACAGTGCCCATGACATTCGTTGAGTACGTCTCAATAGGCTCTTTATAAGACAGCCGGACAAGAGGTTGTGCTGCCATATGGAAAATAATTTCTGGCTTAAAAGATGCTATTGAGTTACGTAATTTTTCGAAATCACGAATATCACCTATTTCCGACTCCATCAGCGAACTGATATTGGCAATGTCAAATAAACTTGGGGTTGTGGGGGCATCAAGGGAATACCCTTTTAGCGTCGCGCCCATTTCACTTAGCCAAAGAGAAAGCCACCCCCCCTTAAACCCCGTATGACCGGTAATAAATACACGCTTGCCTTGCCAGAAGCTCTTATCAATCATGATATCACTCCCACGTTTTCCAGGGGGCAGTCCCTTTTTCCCATAGACCTTCAAGATACGTTTTGTCACGCAGCGTGTCCATCGGCTGCCAGAATCCTGCATGCTCATAGGCCATGAGTTCACCCTGTTTCGCCAATGTCATCAACGGCTCTTGTTCCCAGGTAGTCGCATCATTTTCAATGAGATCAATTACTGAAGGATTCAGTACAAAGAAGCCACCGTTAATCATTGCACCATCGCCTTTCGGTTTCTCCTGGAATGATTGAACCTGGCCACCACGTATATCCAGCGCACCAAAACGTCCCGGAGGAAAAGTCGCCGTCAGGGTCGCTTTTTTACCATGTGCTTTATGAAAATCAATTGTCGCGCGGATATCAATATCAGCAACACCATCGCCATAGGTAAACAGGAAGGCTTCATCATCTTTTACATATTCGGCTACGCGCTTCAAACGTCCGCCAGTCATAGAAGAATCACCTGTATCAACCAAAGTTACGTTCCATGGTTCTACACGCTTGTGATGAACTTCCATTCGATTCTCTGCCATATGGAATGTTACATCAGACATATGCAGGAAATAGTTTGCAAAATATTCTTTGATTACATACCCTTTATATCCACAGCAGATAATAAAATCTTTAATGCCGTGGGAAGAGTACATTTTCATAATATGCCAAAGTATCGGTTTACCACCAATTTCAACCATTGGCTTTGGTTTTACTATTGTTTCTTCACTTAATCTGGTACCAAGCCCACCAGCCAAAATCACCGCTTTCATACCTAACCCTCTATTTTATTTAGATGCGGTAAAAGCATCAGAATAGAAATTATCAACTGACATTTCTTTGGAAATAAAATCTTTTTTGCTTGCATCGATCATAACTGGCGAACCACAGGCATAGATATCAAATGGCTCCAGTGAATCAAAATCTTCTATTACTGCATGGTGAACAAAACCTTTTCGCCCACCCCATGTTGGATCATCACCAGACACCACCGGAACAAAATGAATTTGTTCAAATTTTTCATCTAGTTCTTGCGGCAACGCAGAATAAAAATCTTTGGCTAAAGGCATCCCCCAATAGATATAGATCTCGCGAGATGATGTTTTTTTCACCAAGTGCTCAACCATGGCTTTAACCGGAGCGAACCCAGTGCCCCCCGCGATAAAAATAATAGGACGGCCACTTTCTCTAATAAAAAATGTTCCACATGGGCCTTCGATACGCATCAGAGAGTTAACTTGTAGTTCACTGAAAATCAATGAGCTCATTTGACCATTGGCAACATTTCTGATGTGCAACTCAATCCCATCAGCTTCATTGCTATTCGCAATAGAATAGCTACGCGTTACGCCCTTATACTGCAGGTTAATATATTGGCCCGGAAGAAAGTCCATTTTTGCAGTCGGTGGTAAACGAAGAGTTAACTTCATGACGTCCGCAGAGACGAGCTCAATACTATTTACTTTGCAAGGGACAATTTTTTTTACCTGTCCTTGCAATTCAGGATAGTATATAGCATGCAGTTGTAGGCTACTCTTAGGCTTACAATTGCACGTCAGGACTTTATCCCCTCGTCCATATACTCTCCCCAACGGATCTTCGGCCTCTCCGTCGAGTAGTGTCGATTCACAAACTCCGCAATCTCCATTTTTGCAACTGTGTTCCAGATGTATACCCGCAGCCAGTGCAGAATCGAGGATTGATGAATCTTCTTCTCCAGAGAATTCGATATTTGATGGGAAAATTTTGATTAGATGTGACACAGTTATTTTTTACTCAAATAATGAAGTTTGTTTTAACAACGGAGCAATCGTATCTTTTGCTGAAAGTTCAGGATGCTGTGTTATCGGCCATTCGATACCAATTGCGTCATCACTCCACAATATACTGCCTTCAGCAGATGGCGCATAATAATTAGTCGCTTTATAAAGGAACTCCGCAGTTTCGCTAAGAGTGACGAAACCATGTGCAAAACCTTCAGGAATCCACAATTGCTTTTTATTTTCTGCTGACAGATGCACGCCTACCCATTTTCCGAATGTCGGTGAGCTGGTGCGGATATCGACTGCGACATCAAATACTTCACCCAGAGTACAGCGCACTAATTTACCTTGTGCATGATCTCCTTTTTGAAAATGCAGACCTCTCAGTACTCCTTTGCGAGATTTCGAGTGGTTATCTTGTACAAAAGATACTTTGCGACCCACTGCTTCCTCGAAAATTCTATGATTAAAACTTTCGAAAAAGAATCCCCGGTCATCTCCAAAGACTTTTGGCTCAAAAATTAAAACGTCTGGAATTACTGTTTTAATAACATTCATCTCTTATAAACCTTTAACCATTTTTATAAGATATTTGCCGTAATCATTTTTCGACAAGGGTTCTGCAAGTTTTACGACCTGTGCAGCATCAATGAAACCCTTACGATAAGCAATCTCTTCCGGGCAGGAGATCTTCAGACCTTGTCGCTCTTCAATCGTAGCAATAAAGTTACTGGCCTCAATCAGACTCTGGTGTGTACCTGTGTCCAGCCAGGCATAACCACGTCCCATCATTGCAACGGACAAACGCCCCTGCTCCATGTAGATTCGATTGATATCAGTAATTTCAAGTTCACCACGTGCGGAAGGCTTTAAATTTTTAGCCAGTTCTACCACATCGTTGTCATAGAAATATAATCCGGTAACCGCATAATTACTTTTAGGCTCCAGCGGCTTTTCTTCAAGGCTAATAGCAGTTCCATTATTATCGAATTCAACAACTCCGTAGCGTTCAGGGTCATTGACATGGTATGCAAATACGGTTGCGCCGCTTTCTTGATTAACAGCTGTATCCATTAATTTAGGCAGGTCATGACCGTAAAAAATGTTGTCGCCAAGCACCAGAGCACAATCATCATTACCGATAAACTCTTCACCAATAATAAATGCCTGGGCTAGGCCATCCGGCGTCGGTTGTACTTTATACTGTATATTTAGTCCCCACTGACTACCGTCGCCCAATAACTGTTCAAATCGCGGGGTATCCTGTGGAGTACTAATAATCAAGATGTCACGAATCCCTGCCAGCATTAGCGTGGATAGCGGATAATAGATCATTGGCTTATCATAGATCGGCAGCAGTTGCTTGCTTACAGCCATAGTGACTGGATAAAGACGAGTTCCTGAGCCGCCAGCTAAAATAATCCCTTTACGCGTTTTCATTTCATCATCTCTTTATGTGCAAAATGCCCGTCAAGGGGCATTAAAATAAATTCAGATCGCCGTTGTCGTGAACAACTCAGCCAACATACGTTTTACACCAGCATCCCACTGCGGTAATACCAACTTAAAGTTATTCTGGAATTTATCGGTGTTCAGGCGAGAATTTGTTGGGCGGTGTGCGGGTGTAGGATACGCACTGGTCGGCACCGCATTTAACTGGGTCAATGCCAGTTCAATTCCTGCCTTACGGGCTTCATCGAACACCAGTGCTGCATAGTCATGCCAGGTCGTGGTTCCACCCGCAACCAGATGGTAGAGTCCAGCCACGTCGGGTTTGTTCATCGCAACACGGATAGCATGCGCCGTACAGTCAGCGAGAAGTTCAGCCCCGGTTGGCGCACCGAACTGGTCATTAATCACCGAAAGCTCCGCGCGCTCTTTTGCCAGTTTCAGCATCGTTTTCGCAAAATTATTACCTTTACCTGCATACACCCAGCTGGTTCTGAAAATCAAATGGTTGGCGCAGTGCGTCTGAAGCGCCATTTCTCCCGCCAGTTTGGTTTCACCGTAGACATTAAGCGGCGCTGTAGCGTCCGTTTCGCGCCATGGTGTTTCGCCGGTGCCAGGAAAAACATAGTCCGTGGAGTAATGCACTACCCACGCCCCGATTTCTGCGGCAGCTCTGGCAATTGCCTCCACACTGGTAGTATTAAGCAACCGAGCAAATTCAACTTCGGACTCAGCCTTATCTACTGCCGTATGGGCAGCCGCGTTGACGATAACGTCAGGCCGGATACGACGAACGGTGTCTGCCACGCCCTGTGGATTACTAAAGTCACCACAATAGTCACTCGAATGTACATCTAACGCAATCAGGTTCCCCAGCGGGGCTAGCGCACGTTGCAATTCCCAACCCACCTGGCCCGTTTTACCAAACAGCAGAATATTCATTACTGACGTTCTCCGTAATTCTGTTCGATCCACGTCTTGTAGGCGCCGCTTTTCACATTTTCAACCCACTGCGTATTCGACAGATACCATTCAACAGTCTTACGGATCCCGCTTTCAAAGGTTTCCAGCGGCTTCCAGCCCAGTTCATCGCTGATTTTTGCCGCATCAATCGCATAACGGCGATCGTGGCCAGGTCTATCCGCTACATATGTGATTTGCTCGCGGTAAGAGCCCTCTTTAGGCACAATCTCATCCAGCAAATCGCAGATAGTATGTACTACGTCCAGGTTTTTCTTCTCGTTATGACCACCGATATTGTAGGTCTCACCCACCTCGCCTTGAGTCACAACGGTGTACAAGGCTCGGGCATGATCTTCAACATACAGCCAGTCACGGATCTGATCGCCTTTGCCATAAATTGGCAAGGATTTACCCTCAAGCGCGTTGAGGATAACTAGCGGAATCAGCTTTTCAGGGAAATGATACGGCCCATAGTTATTGGAACAGTTGGTGACAATCGTTGGGAAACCATAGGTGCGCAACCATGCGCGAACCAGGTGATCGCTGGATGCCTTAGAAGCAGAATACGGGCTACTCGGCGCATAAGCCGTCTTTTCGGTGAACAGAGGCAACACAGTACCGGCAGCCACTTCATCTGGATGTGGCAGGTCGCCGTATACTTCATCTGTGGATATATGATGGAATCGAAATGCCTGTTTTTTATCTGCCTCCAGCCCGTTCCAGTAGCCACGAGCAGCTTCCAGCAGTACATAGGTACCGACGATATTCGTTTCGATAAAAGCCGCAGGCCCTGTAATAGAGCGATCAACATGACTCTCAGCTGCCAGATGCATCACCGCATCCGGTTGATGAGTGGCAAAAATACGCTCCATTGCCGCTTTATCACAGATATCCGCGTGTTCAAAATAATAGCGATTATTTTCGCTGACTTCGGCAAGCGACTCCAGGTTACCGGCGTAGGTAAGTTTATCGACATTAACAACGGTATCCTGAGTATTTTTTATTATATGACGAACTACTGCGGATCCAATGAAACCCGCCCCACCAGTAACTAGTATTTTCACGTTTTAATTCCGAATATCGTTTATACGAATACTATTTAATATGCTGGCACATAATGCAGGCATCTGGGCATTATGCACGCTACCGCCCCTGGCCTTGCAGCAACCAGAGCACTACCTAAATTCCAAAGATGTAACCAGCCCCGCCAGCTATCGCAAAGCTCTGTTAAATTCAAATGCTAATTGTCTTACCAAATGCCACCAGAAACAAGAAAAAATCTGACAAAGCCATGATTAAACTTGGTAGGTTAACTTGTTGTTATTGGTCATTTTTCATAAAAAAGCGACAGTAACATTCCATTGCTTAAAGCATAGAAGCTGGGATGTTAGCTGCCGCTATTTTTTCTCGCTTACCGTCACAAAGAGCTGTAAATATCTACTCGCTCAGTAGCTTCTCGATGCTCTTACGGAACTTCGGCCCTTCTTTCAGGTTACGCAGCCCATACTTAACGAATGCCTGCATGTAGCCCATCTTTTTACCGCAGTCGTAGCTGTCACCCGTCATCAGCATGGCATCAACAGACTGTTTTTTAGCCAACTCTGCAATGGCATCAGTCAGCTGAATACGTCCCCAGGCACCTGGAGCAGTTTTTTCCAGCTCTGCCCAGATATCAGCAGAAAGCACGTAGCGTCCTACGGCCATCAGATCGGAATCCAGCGTTTGCGGCTGATCCGGTTTTTCAATAAATTCAACGATACGGCTGACTTTACCTTCGTTGTCTAAAGGCTCTTTGGTTTGAATAACCGAGTACTCAGACAGATCGCCATCCATGCGTTTAGCCAGTACTTGGCTGCGCCCGGTTTCATTGAAACGTGCCACCATGGCAGCGAGGTTGTAGCGCAGCGGATCCGCACTTGCGGTATCCAGAATAACGTCAGGTAATACCACGACAAACGGGTTATCACCAATGATAGGACGAGCACAAAGAATTGAATGACCCAGCCCCAGCAGTTGAGCCTGACGAACGTTCATGATAGTCACGCCCGGAGGACAGATAGACTGCACCTCGGCTAATAACTGGCGCTTAACACGCTGCTCAAGCAACGATTCGAGTTCGTAAGAGGTGTCGAAGTGGTTCTCAACCGCGTTCTTAGACGCATGAGTTACCAGAACGATTTCTTTGATACCCGCAGCTACAATTTCGTCGACAATGTATTGAATCATCGGCTTGTCTACGATCGGCAGCATCTCTTTAGGGATTGCCTTCGTGGCTGGCAACATGTGCATCCCCAGACCCGCTACCGGAATAACTGCTTTCAAATTAATCATTAAGTCATTCACCTATTCATTAGTTGCTGAATTATAGCTTTTTAGCTTGTTTTAGCCAGTATGAATTACATTGTACAGTTGCCGCGTATGTTACGCCGCTTATCTGTAGAATGCAGTAATCTTAAGCTCAAGTATGTGCGACTTGAGCCAGGAATGGTCGCAAAGTTACCTCCCCTGCCCCGGTAGTCGAAAATTTACCGCTTCGACATTCACTACCTGATGGTTTATACGGTCAATGTCAACTGAACTTTGCCCAGCTTCGTTTACTGCATGTACGTTGGCCAGTGAGAGTAGTGTGTCCTGCCTGGCCATAAACTTACCGCGTACGTCCTGGCGCAGATCGAAGTGCATCTTAAGTGCGGGCCCCGTGGCCGATTGCTGCATCACCCTGACGTTACGTAAAAAAAGGTGCTGCGGTTGGTTGTGCAACTCAAGCGTGGCACGCTTCATCTCCACGTTGGTGATGGCCACGAATGACGTTGCATTACCAGAGGAGATCTGAATTCCGCGTAATTTGTATTCACGTTTGGTGTTATCGAGATGGATATTATTTAGCTTAAAGTTTTGTGGAATGGATAAATATCGACCTTTGATGACGCCATAACCAATGAGCATACCTGCGCTGTTCTCCATATTGATATTATCAATCACGAAGTTATCACATCCATAAATAGCAACCGTCGCATTATCAATGCCTGCTTTCTTACTGAAATCCGGGGTGATATTTCGCGCGGTAATATTACGAATGATAAAATGCTTGCCGTTCTCCACATGAACTAACTGCCGACAGTCGGTACCGGTGATGTTCGCCACCACGAAGTTTTTTACCGCCAGTTCATCGGGATAGCTATTATCATAGGTACTGCCTGCCAGCCCGATACCGATGCCCCAGTTCACATTGCCATTGGTACAGTTAATACGTTCAATGACATGGTCAGAAATGAGGATGTTGCTGTCGTTGATCGCCACATTCCACTCAATGGCATCTCCCTGGAGATCGCTAAAACGGCAGTTTGTAATCTTTACGCCATCCATTCGGTTATGAAAACCCTGACGCAAAATCCCATAGTTAGCGCGTGTGACAGTAATATCATCGATAATCAGATTACGCATCAGCCTTGAAGTTTTACCGCCGATATAGATTTGCGTCACCGGACCGAAACCGCTCATGGCAATTCTTTTTATTACACAGTCCGAACCACGCACATCCAGGGTAACGTTCTTCAGGCTCCCGCCCTGCTCGCCCACCACTTTGCATCCATCCTGCAGAATAAAGCGCCCACGGCCATTGCCACTTATTCGCCCTTGTATGAAGAGCGTTTTGCCTGGCGGAATAACAATAGCAGTATTGAGATCCTTACATTCCAGGCCTTTTGGTACGACGACCATTTGCCCTTCTTTGAACGCCTGCCTGAAAGAGGCCACCCAATCCTGTGGGTTGTAATCCTGAATGTTGACGCTGCCCGATGATTCAAGCGCGCGAACAACGGGAGAATGCAGCACGACAAGCGCAGAGCCCGCCGTCAGAAAAGTACGGCGTGAGAGTTTGTTCTCTGACATACAACCTCGATTTACATCGTTTGCAGCAGACTGGCTAACTGTTTATTGATAGCTAACTGATTAAATTCATTTTCAATTTTTTCGCGCGCACACTGCACAATCGACTGTACCTGCTCACTGTCGAGCAGGCTAAATGCCGCTAAACGCTCTGCCAGTGCCTGCGCGTCGTTTTCCGGTGCCAGCCAGCCTGATTTACCCGACTCGACCAGCTCCGGGATCCCGCTGTGAACGGTGGAAATCACCGGAATACCCACCGCCATTGCCTCCATCAGTGCCACCGGGATCCCTTCCATATCGCCGTCTCTTCCGGTGATCGAAGGCAGCAAAAATACATCCGCCTGTTCAAGCATCTCCTTTACTTGATGACTGGGCTTAAAGCCGGGCATCTCAATAACGCCATCGAGTTGATATTGCTCGATCAGCGTACGTAAACGACGCTCCCAAGGGCCGATACCCAGAATTCGATAACGAAATGAAACGCCCTGCTCTTTTAACTGACGACAAGCTTCGATGGCGAGGTGCAGTCCTTTTTTCTCGGTTAACCGGGCAACAGAGATTATTTCCAGCGGTGCGGCTGGTGCTTTTAGTTGGCGAGGGGTAAAACGCGTCATATCAATGCCCATACGCGAAACCGCGATTTTTTGCGGCGGGCATCCCATGTTTTTTAAACGTCCGGCCCAGAGATTGCTGATGGGTAACATCAAATCTCCACGTTGAAACAGTTGCTGATACTCAGGGGTATAGCGGGCCAAAACGCCCCGGTGCGAAACATCAACCCCATGAAATACCGTGGCGATTTTTCCGCGGATCATCCCAAGCTCACGCAGCTTGGCGGCCGTTACGCCTGCGGGCCCAAAATGAGCAATAAAGACATCCGCCTCAAATGCTCGCGGATTCCCGCCGCAAATAGCAGCCAAAATCAGATTGCGCGCCTCCTCACCATAGCGTGCAACATTAAGCGCTTTCCAGGTCGCTGCGCGGGTAATACCGTGCAGAGCCGCCGCTGCCCTATATTTCAGTTTCGCCAGTTTGCTTTCCGGTTCATTCAGCAACCAGCGAGTTTTTTCACCCAGACGGTAGGTATTAAAGGAGGCATGAGTATTTTCAAGATCGCCTTTCTGCAAAGCGACAATCTCCACGTCGTAGCCCATATCGATAAATGCGGTTATCTGATTGAGTACAAATGTCTCGGAGGAGAGCGGAAATTTAAGCAGAAAAAAACCAATCTTCATTTTTCCCCCTCAATACGCGTTAAAACCGACTGCACCATGCGTACCCCACGTTCGCGTTCGCGCATAACCGCGTCGCCGAGACGTATGCGCAGCTCAGGTAACTGTCCGAGAGTATCGGCAACCTTCCCTTCGAGACTGCCATCGAGAAGATGACGAATATCAACAGCCATCTCCGGTAACCCCAGTTGTTGCATGATCCCGGCCGATTTGTGCTCGTAGTTAATGGCGATGGCAGGCGTCATAAAATTCATCGAGATGATGGCAGAATGCAAGCGAGTTCCCACCGTCAGATCGCATGCGCCCAGAATCTTCCCCATCTCCAGATCGTTAAGTTCATCCATCACCACGTGATATCGGGCCGGATCGTTAACATACTGGCGCAGGTTTAACGCCACCATGCGGTCATCTTTGTTGTAACTATCAATACCGGTGCAAGTTGACAGCGCTATCACCTGGTAACCTTCGTCGAGGATGCGGTTCACCACCCCGGAAAAGGCTTGCTCATAGGCCTGCTGCGTTGTCCCCAGACGCTTATCAAAAGGAGCCAGCTCACGCAATGTAATGGCAACGGTCTTCTGTTTAGCCGCCATGTCTAACCAGTGCTGTACCGCATAACCTGGCTCAAAATCCTCATGATGGTTGTCAACCAGCCAGGCCGTATCCACGCCTGTTTCGACTTTATCCGTGGTAATTGCGCTGCGCTTCATCAGATCCAGACTGACGGATTCACGTAAAATCAGCGCATTACAGTGACCAAACACGTAGTTCGCCAGTTGATTAAACTGCTCATCCTGGAATGGCCCCACGCTGTGACCAATCATGTACAGCGGTTTTTTCGCCATAAACGAACACAGGGCATGTTCAAACTGCGGCACGCCATACAGATCGACAAAGAACGATCCGCCGACCTGGATGATGGCGTCATAGCGCGACAGCAGACGGACAAAATCGGTAAAGCCCTGGGCGATAGCGATATTGCGCAGATTACCGGAATCGGTAACACGCGAGAGTAGTACCTGATGCTGATAGCGACGACGCAGCACTTTCTTCACGCGCCCCATAACACCCGCTGCGTTGTTATGTTGCTTCATCTGCAAATACAGCGGGTCGCCCATCACCGGGCGGTTTAGCAACCACGAAGAGCTCACCGGGTAACGACTCATCACATCCACTTCGGTCTCGGGACGCAACGCGTTAATGGCATCCAGCAAACCGCGCAGGATCGCGCTATCCCCTCGGTTCCCGCAGGTATGGTTGCCTAAAATTAGTAATTTCATTATGACCTCTTAAAACGTTGTTCTTATCCCGCACGGAGCAAGGTTTTCATTTTTTCACTGCGACAGAGTTGGCGTTTTATTTCCACCACCAGCGGATGGCGCGACAGCACAATCATTAGCGCAAACACCAGTGCTCCTGCCGCTATCTGGATCCCCAGCAGCGCGCTTAATGGCACCTGGTTACGCAGGGTTAAGCCCAACGCATAGCTCACCACAAGGGTTGGTAAGGAGAGATACAACGGCAGCCACAGGCTGAGCATGTACTGACTGTAGCTGGAGCCAAGAACAGGTTTGATCATCACGAAGTAGCTGAGGATCGTGTTAATCACCTGGACCAACAGAAAGCCCAGCGTCACGCCAATCGCCCCCGCCAGATGACCGCCAATGAAAATGGCAGGAATAAACAGAAAGGTTTTGAACACATTGAATTTGAAGCTGATATCGACCCGGGCTTTCGCCATCAAGAGCGATCCTATTGGATTCCCCACCGAGCGCAGCAAACCCACAATGCACAATAGTTGCAGGACCGGAATAATGCCGTTCCACTTCTCGCCAAACACCAGCGGCACCACATTGTCCGACACCACCATCAGTCCCAGTAGCGCCGGGAAGTTGATAATCCCAACCACTGACAGCAGCTTGTAAAAATTCACCCGTAGTTTTTCGCTGTCGTCCTGGATTCTGGCAAACGCCGGAAACAGCACGCGGGTGATAATCGGGTTCAGTTTTATCGGCGGGACAACCGCCACGTTCCAGGCGAGATTGAATCCGCCCGCCACGCCAGCTCCCAACGTGCGGGCTAAAACCAGCGTGGAAAGGTTGGTATTGATGTAATTGATGATGCTGTCTGCCGTCAGCCATGCGCCAAAACGCAGGTTCGACGAAACGGATGCCAGTGAAAAATGCAGCCCGGGTCGGTAAATCCGGCGGCCAAAATAGCCGAACAGCAGCGTACGTAGCGTACTATTCACCAGATACCCAAGAATGGCCGTCAGCGCGAGCGGCCAGAAATGGGCGCTGACCACGGTAAAGGTAAATCCAGCCAGCACCGAACTGGTTTCAATCATGCCAATTTTGTTGAAAGCCAGCTCTTTTTGCATTAGCGCACGAAACTGCTGCCCGTGCGGTATCACCACAAACGCCAGTGATAAGGTGTTGATGAGCGGTGCCAGTTCAGGATTATTGAGCACATGGGCAATCGTCTCGCTCAGCAGAAACATCGCCACGCATACCACAATACCCAGCCCAACGTTGATCCAGTACAGCGTCGTCAGTTCAAGATAGCCAATCTCTTTACGCTGAATGATTGAGTTAGCGATACCAAAGTCAGACAACGTATCGGCCAGCGCTATGATCACCAGCGACACGGTTAACAACCCGAACTGGTGGTTATCAATAATCCGCGCCAGGACGGTCATCTGAATAAGTCCGAGCCCAATAATGATCACCGTGGCAATCGCCGACCACTTTGCGCCGTTAAGCGTTTTTTCTCGTAAACTCATGTTAATACGCCGCTTTGTTGACAAAGCCTTTGAAAACCGTCAGAAAAACAATTTTGATATCGAACCACACGCTCCACTCGCGAATGTATTCGAGGTCAAACTCCACACGTTTCTCCATTTTTTCCAGCGTATCGGTTTCACCGCGCCAGCCGTTGATTTGCGCCCAGCCGGTAATACCCGGTTTCACCTTATGGCGTAACATGTATCCCTCAATCAGTTGGCGGTACTGTTCGTTATGCGCCACCGCATGCGGGCGTGGCCCGACGATAGACATGCCCCCGGTCAGTACGTTAATAAACTGCGGCAGTTCATCGAGCGACGTCCGACGCAGGAAATTCCCCACAGGGGTAACGCGCGGATCGTTTTGCGTCGCCTGCGTCACCACCGCATCGTTTTCCATCACTTTCATCGAGCGAAACTTCCAGACTTTGATCGGTTTGCCGTCCATGCCATAGCGAGTCTGGCGGAAAATCACCGGTCCTTTGGAGGTCAGTTTTACCAGTAGCGCTATACCACACAGCACCGGGGAAATAAGTAGCAGGATCAGTGAAGCCAGCACGATATCTTCCGCGCGCTTTAACAGACGATTAATCCCCGAGAGTGGCGTGTCATACAGCGGCACCACCGGAATGCCGTTCATCTCTTCAATCCGTGAATGCAGAATGTTGAAGGTAAAGACATCAGGAATAAGGAGCACTGAACAGGTGGTATCGGCCAACTCGCGCACTAATTTTTTGACGCTGGCACCATCGCTCATCGACATGGCGATATAAACGTTATGAATGCGTGAGGCTTTAGCGTCATCCACCAGTTGTTGCAGATTACCGGCCCAGTCGCGGGAGTTTTTTCCAGGGATAGGGTCGTGATAGATACCTGCAACTTCAAACCCCAGCCACGGTTCATGGCGAAAGCTCTCCAGCAGCATTTGGCCGGCTGGCAGGTCCCCTGCCACCGCCACTCGACGAGTGTTGTACCCGCGATTGCGCAGCCATCCCGCGCCGTAGCGAATAAACGAACGACTCAACACCAGGCCAACGCTGGATAGCAGATACCACGCCAGCCAGACGGCGAGACGGTTATCAAAATCGTTATTAAAGGCGATCAGACCTGCGCAAAAAATCAGGCTCAGCGTCCAGTTTTGCAGCAACAGCACCAGCTCAGTGGTCATTTTGACACCACGCCAGGAGCGATAAAAATCCGTTATGCCACCGAGCATCTGAAAAACGACCAGCGTGATCAGCGCCACCAGCAGGTGCATGTACAGGAAAGGCAAACCGCTTAATTCGCAGATCACCCACAACCCGCCAAACATGATGGTGATATCTGAAAAGCGTTGCACCATCGAAATTAACGACGCATTGGTTTTGGCGCGCTCGCGCTTCTTTAGATGTGTCATCGTGGTTCCTGTTAGTCACCCTTTGCCCAGAATCGGGCAAAGGAAGCACCAGCATTACTGATTCAGTAACGCCAGAAGAGTGCGCGTTCGCGCTTCCATCAACGGAATATCTCCGCGCGATTCCACGTTCAGGCGCACCACCGGTTCGGTATTGGAAGAGCGTAAATTGAAGCGCCAGTCGACAAACGACATGCTGATACCGTCCGTTCTGTCTACCGTCAGCGCCTCACGGGAAAAATGCTGCTCCACGCGCGCAATCGCTGCCGCCGGCTCTGCCAGCGTGCTGTTTATTTCACCACTCGCCGGATAGGCCACCATCCGGTCGCGGACCAGTTCGCCCAGCGACTGTCCTTTCAGACAAAGCAGTTCAGCCACCAGCAGCCACGGGATCATGCCGCTGTCACAGTAGGCAAAGTCACGGAAATAGTGATGCGCACTCATTTCACCGCCATAGACGGCATCTTCGTGGCGCATCCGCTCTTTGATAAACGCGTGCCCGGTTTTTGACATCACCGGTTTACCGCCTGCCGCCGTCACCACGTCCACGGTGTTCCAGGACAGACGCGGGTCGTGGATAATCTTCGCCCCCGGATTCTTCTCCAGAAACGCCTCCGCCAGCAGGCCGACAATGTAGTAACCCTCAATGAACTGACCTTTTTCATCGAACAGGAAGCAGCGGTCAAAATCACCGTCGAAGGCAATCCCCATATCGGCGCCGTGTTCAATCACCACGTTGCGCGTGTCAGCCCGGCATTCCGGCAGCAGAGGATTGGGAATACCGTTGGGGAAGTTGCCATCCGGCGTATTGTGGATTTTGATGAACTCGACCGGCACGCCCAATGTTTTAAAACGGGCTTCAATGGCGTCAACCACCGGACCTGCCGCGCCGTTGCCGGAATTGAGCACCAGCTTCATCGGTTTCAGATTGGCGGGATTGATGTAACCCAGCAGGTGGTCAATGTAGGCATCACGGATAGTAATACGCTGGTAGCGGCCACGTTTTGTCTCATCAACCGCCGGGAAGTCGTTGGCTTCCGCCAGGCGCTGTACGTCGCGCAGACCGGTATCACCGCTGATGGGCCGTGCCCCTTCCCGCACCAGCTTCATGCCGTTGTAATCCATAGGATTATGGCTGGCGGTCACTTCAATACCGCCGTCAATACCCAGGTGGAAGGTGGCGAAATAAATCTCTTCGGTACCCGACATGCCAATATCCAGCACATCCACCCCCGCATCCTGAAGTCCTTTCGCCAACGCCAGCTTTAGCGTCTTGCTGGTCAGGCGCACATCACCACCGAGGACAATCGTTTTTGGCTTCAGGAACTCACCGTAAGCTCGGCCAATACGCCACGCGATATCTTCATTCAGCTCTTCGCCCAGCCTGCCGCGAATATCGTAGGCTTTGAAACAGGTTAATTTCGTCATGATTTACCCTTCTTCAGGCAACAGGAGGCCCTGACTCTTAATGAGCCTTTTAATGAGTGTTAAATGCATTTCCCGGCGCGCTTCGCTTACCGGGCCTACGGTGTTGTAGGCCGGATAAGCGCGGCGCATCCTGCATCAGGCGCGCCCGTATCTGTCCGCAAACCGCACCACATCATCCTCATCGAGGTAAGATCCGGAGCGCACTTCAATCAGATCGAGCGGGATTTTCCCCGGGTTCTCCAGACAATGGGTCGCCCCCAGCGGAATATAGACAGACTCGTTTTCAGCGAGCAGTTTGATATCATCATTGATCGTCACTTTCGCGGTACCGGCCACCACCACCCAGTGTTCAGCCCGGTGATGATGCATCTGCACGGACAATCCCTCACCTGGTTTAACGGTAATTCGCTTCACCTGGTAACGGTCTCCGGCATCAATGGAGTCGTACTTGCCCCACGGACGGTAAACTTCACGGTGAATATGGTGTTCATGTCGTCCGTCAGCTTTAATTTGCTCCACCACTTTTTTGACGTCCTGCACCGCGTTGCGATCGGCGATCAGCACCGCATCTTTGGTCTGCACCACCACCAGATCCTTCACCCCGACGGTCGTCACCAGGCCAGATTCGGCATACACGTAACTGTTCTCCGTTTTGTGGCTAATGACGTCGCCATGATGCACATTGCCTTCGGCGGTATGGGCGCTGATTTCCCACAGCGATGACCAGGAGCCAACATCGCTCCAGCCTGCGTTCATGGGCATTACCACCGCATCGGCCGTACGTTCCATTACCGCATAGTCCACAGACTCTTCCGGACAGTCGAGAAACGCCTGTTCATCAACGCGGATAAAATCGAGATCGGGGTCAACCGCACTCATGGCATTCTCACAGGCCTGAAGAATGTCGGGGCGATATTTTTTCAGTTCTTCCAGATAACGTCCGGCGCGGAACAAGAACATGCCGCTGTTCCAGTAGTAATCGCCGTTCGCCACATAAGCCTGCGCGGTTTCCAGATTGGGCTTTTCAACAAACTGCGCTACTTCGAACGCCACGGCGTCGGTATTCGTTGGCGAAACCTCGCCACGGCGGATATAGCCATAGCCCGTTTCCGGCTGGTCCGGCACGATACCAAACGTCACCAGCTTACCCGCACTGGCATAGGGCATTGCATTGCGAACCGCCTCGCGAAAAGCCTCTTCGTCGGCAATCATGTGATCGGCCGCCAATACCAGCAGCAGCGGATCGTCCCCCGGACACTGACGTTTTGCCGCCAGTGCGGCCAGCGCTATCGCCGGTGCCGTGTTACGACCGGCGGGTTCGAGAATAATGTTCTCAGTCAGCTTGTGCAGTTGCCGTAGCTGTTCCGCGACGATGAAACGGTGTTGTTCATTACAGATAACCACCGGGCTTTCACACTCCACGCCGTTCAGACGACAGATCGTTGTCTGCAGCATGGTGAGATCACCTTTCAGGCACAGGAACTGCTTTGGATACAATACGCGGGACAGAGGCCATAAACGGCTACCCGAGCCACCGGCCATCACTACCGGAAAGAGTTTGCTTTGACTCATCATTAACCCCGAATATCAGCAATAAATTGGCTAAGCACGTTATCTTTATCCAGCGTGCGTTCGGCATAGTCACGTGCCACCGTGTTCACTTTTGGCATGGTTAGCGCCTGTTGAATCCCGCCAACCAGCGCATTCACTGATTCAGGCTCGACACACACCGCGATGCCTGGGTGAGCGCCACACAGCTGACCCAACTCGGTCTCAGGTTCGGCGGTAATCACCGCGTTACCGCCAACGGCGAGGATATTGGTCAGTTTGGAGGGCAATACGGCATCCGCCGCACCGCGCTTTTGTACCACCAGATGGCAGTCCGCCATCTTGAGCAGCGCAGGCAGCGCGTCATAAGATTGCAGCGGAAAGAAGATCACATTGTTCAGGCCGCGTTCGCCAGACATACTCTCCAGTTGTGCTTTACCTCCGCCCTGCCCGACAATCACAAACAGCCAGGGCTGTTCGCTCAACAGGGCCGCTGCGTCGATCACACTCTCCAGCCCTTGCTTTTCACCGATATTGCCTGAGTAGAGAATGATTTTTTTATCATCAGGCAAGCCCAGTTGCTGGCGCAACGCCAGAGCATCGGCATCGTTCACGTCACGAAAACGCGCTACTTCTGACCAGTTCGGAAAGAAAATGACCTTCTGTGCATCAACGCCCTTTTCCTGTGCTTTATTCATCATTGAGCGAGAAATGGTCGAAATATGATCCATATTCAACAGCCCACTGCGCTCAAAGGCGCTGGCCAGTTTTTCCACCGCGCCACGCTTGCCATTGCCCGCCATGCCAAGCCCCAGCATGGCATCGACTTCGTAATCCTGAATATGCAGCAGCGTGCGCGCCCCGGACAGCTTCGCCAGCAGACGCATGCCCGGCGTACAAAACAGCGTTGGCACTACCCCAATGATGCGATCCGGCTTCCAGCGGCGCTGCGCCAGCAGCGGGAAGAAACTGCTCAGGGCGAAACTGCCTAAATGCAGTAAACGCTTGAGCGTGGAGGGCTGCTCAGGCACATACAGCGGGCAACGCCAGACGATGGCATCGCCCTCTTCACGACGGTAGCGCCAGGATGAATAGCGACCGTTGACCTTCCACTGCGGATAATAAGGCGGCGCAGTGATCACCCGTACGTCATGCCCCTGTTGCGCCATCCACTCCACCATTTCACCGGTGTATTTACCGATACCGGTCAACTCCGGCGAATAGTTGATGCCATACACAAGGATCTTCATAGCCCGGGTGCTCCGGCCTGACTCTTCTCACAGAAGTAAGCCCGGCTGTTGTCGTGCACGTGGTCACTGGCCAGAATCTCTTCAATTGCCAGCCAGCGGTACGCGTCATGTTGAACGTCAGGCAGTTGCAGGTCGTTTTCCGACACCCGCAGACGAAATCCCAGCACGATGTAATGCGTTGAGAAATCTTCCCCGGAAAAGTTGTCATCATAGAAGTGCTGCCAGACACCGTAAAACTGCGCAGCGGACAGCGGTAAACGTAACCCCAGCTCAGCTTCAGTAAGCCGCTCAAAGGCCGCGTACAGCGGTTCATCTTTTTGCACCCGACCGCCGGGCACAAACCAGTACCCCTGCGCAGGACGATTGAGGCGCTTGCCAAGCAGAAATTCACCGTGGGCGTTTTCCACGATCAAATCGATGGAAATCAGCGGAGTTGAACGTACGACGGTGGCAAAATCCTCATGACGTAAAAACATGCTTACCCCCGGTAACGCTGCTGGTTTTCAAGAAACCACTGATATGTACTGGCAAGTCCCGCTTGCAGAGATATCTCGTGATACCAGCCCAACTGATGCAGACGCGTAACGTCAAGCAATTTTCGCGGCGTGCCGTCCGGTTTGCTGGCGTCAAACACCACGCGCCCCTTGTAACCCACGACCTCCGCAATAGTCTGCGCCAGTTCACGGATGGTGCAGTCCACGCCGGTACCCACGTTGATATGCGACAGCATCGGCTGGGTATATTCCTGCAACACTTCCTGAGCCAACTCCATCACGTGGATACTGGCCGCCGCCATATCGTCGACATGCAGAAATTCACGCATTGGCGTCCCGCTGCCCCATACCACCACATCCGGCGCATTTTGCCCGCAAGCTTCATGAAAGCGGCGCAGCAGCGCCGGGATCACATGCGAATTACTCGGATGAAAGTTGTCATGCGGCCCATACAGATTAGTCGGCATCACCGAGCGATAATCACGGCCATACTGTCGGTTATACGATTCACACAGCTTGATCCCGGCAATTTTGGCAATCGCATACGGCTCATTGGTCGGTTCAAGTGTCCCCTGCAACAGTTCACTCTCGGCGATTGGCTGGGTAGCTTGCTTGGGATAAATACAGGATGACCCGAGAAACAACAGTTTATTCACGTTATGCAGATGTGCAGCATGAATAATGTTGCTCTCAATCATCATATTTTCATAAATAAAATCAGCAGGATAAGTATTGTTTGCCACAATCCCTCCTACTTTTGCCGCCGCCAGATAAACCTGGTCAATACGTTCAGCGGCAAAAAACGCCTGCACCGCACTGGCGTCCAGCAGATTAAGCTGGTCGCGGGTACGCAGCACCAGCTCCACATTATTTCGCTGCGACAATTGTCTGACGATGGCGGACCCCACCATCCCGCGATGGCCCGCCACAAAAATACGTTGTGTCTTCATCCTCAGTACTCCAGCGCGATGGCGACCTCGTAACCGTGCGACTTGAGCAGGGAATGTTTCTTCGCCGCATCAAGATCGTTAGCAACCATTTCCGAGATCATCTGGCGCAGCGTGATTTCCGGTTTCCAGCCCAGTTTTTCATGTGCTTTGGCCGGATCGCCCAGCAGCGTTTCCACCTCAGCCGGACGGAAGTAGCGCGGGTCAACGGCAATCATGACATCGCCTGGCTTCACGCCCGGTGCATCATGTCCGGTCACGGAAACCACGATGCCTTTTTCATTCACGCCCTCACCTTCAAAGCGCAATTTAATCCCCAGCTGAGCAGCCGCCATTTCTACAAACTGGCGCACGGAATACTGCACGCCGGTGGCAATCACGAAATCTTCCGGCTTATCCTGCTGCAGCATCATCCACTGCATCCTGACGTAATCTTTGGCATGCCCCCAGTCGCGCAGTGAATCCATGTTGCCCAGGTACAGGCAAGACTCCAGCCCCTGAGCGATGTTGGCGATCGCCCGGGTAATTTTGCGAGTGACAAAGGTTTCGCCGCGGCGCGGAGACTCGTGGTTAAACAGAATGCCGTTACAGGCATACATCCCGTAAGACTCACGGTAGTTGACGGTTATCCAGTAGGCATACAGCTTAGCAACGGCATACGGTGAACGCGGATAGAACGGCGTGCTCTCTTTCTGCGGGATTTCCTGAACCAGACCGTACAGCTCAGAGGTGGACGCCTGATAAAAACGGGTCTTTTTCTCCAGACCAAGGAAGCGAATTGCCTCCAGCAAACGCAAGGTGCCGATCGCATCAACGTCTGCGGTGTATTCCGGTGAATCAAACGACACCGCAACGTGGCTCATGGCACCCAGGTTATAGACTTCATCCGGTTGGACTTCCTGTAAAATACGGGTCAGATTGGAGGAGTCCGTCAAATCGCCATAGTGCAGATGAAATTTGGGATTGCCTGAATGCGGATCCTGGTAGATGTGGTCCACACGTTCGGTGTTGAATGATGAAGCGCGACGCTTAATACCGTGTACTTCGTACCCTTTTTCCAGCAGGAGTTCTGCCAGGTAAGAACCATCCTGCCCGGTTACGCCAGTAATGAGAGCGACTTTTGACATGTTATAACCTCTTCAGTGATCCCCTCAGGGAGTAACTTTCTCGACGCGTTCGCGCGTGACTACTGCGGGATTTCCCCGACAAATGACATTTGCTGGCAGCGATTTAAATACGCTGCTTCGTGCTCCGACGACGGTGCCATCGCCAATCGTTACGCCAGGCGCGACAAAGACATCTGTCGCCAGCCAGCATTTATCGCCAACCACTATCGGTGTGGCGTTAATATCAAAATGTTGGCTGGCATAATCATGACTCCCAGTGCATAAATAACTTTTTTGCGAAATAACTGCGTGGGCCCCAATCGTAATATCACCTAACGTATATAAAACCGCGTCATCACCCACCCAGGCATAATCTCCCAGAGTTAGTTTCCACGGATAAGTAATTTTTACTGAAGGCCGAATAACTACGTTTTTTCCTATTTTTGCGCCAAACATCCGTAATAAAAATGCACGCCAGCGATACATGACCTGAGGAGACCAGCGAAATAATGTTGCTTGCACCGCCCACCATAATTGCACTTTAATAGCGCCGCCGCCGCGAAAACCTCCAGGCACTTTAAATCCGCTTAAGTCTTGCATACTGTGCCCTTACGTTTTTCCATATAAGGTTTTTGTTTTATCGGTTGTGCGCAGACGCAAATATTCTGACAAACCGGTCCAAAAACCTGGCATGTTTAATATCTGGCGCTGTACTTTTTTGGCATCCCGGCACAATTCCAGATTATTCGTCGTTGACACTCCGCCCATAGAAAATTCCGAAACCAACCCGCGCAGCTTTTTAAAAGCGTAACCGGACTTGTATAATTTGGCTGCCAACGCGTAATCTGACGATATTTTATATTGCAAATCATAATGCCAGACATTCAGTCCTGAGAGCGGAAAAAATATTGCCTGATGGCTGGCTGGCAGGCTGTGATAAATATACCAACCCGGTTTTGCCCGACGCTTAATTTTGTTGCCATTGCCGAAATCCAGCAACGCATCGCCAATGACCATAGTTTGGTCACTCTGCATTTTTAGCTGGCGGATAAAACAAGCCGCATTCGCATGCAGAATATCCCCGGAGTTGAGGAACAGTGCAAACCGCCCGCGCGCCATGGCGATGCCTTTGTTCATCGCATCATAGATGCCGTTATCCGGCTCGCTGACAAACCGTAACCGGTGTTCTCCACTGAGTCCTTCAAGAAACGCCGACGTACCATCCGAGGAGCCGCCATCAACAACAATCCACTCAAAACTGATATCACCCGCTTGCGCCAGATGTGCCAGCGACGCGTGAGTTTTGACGATCCCTTCCAGATTGCGAAAGGCGACGGTAATGATACTGAGCAGCATGTGAGTTACCTCGCGATATTCAGCGCCTTGCGCAAAATAAACGGACACACAATTAAAAATGCGTATTCCGGACTAAATACTGAACCTGTAAAAAACAGTGACAATGGTGTAAAAAGATAAAGCTGCACCCGATAATTCTGATTATCGCCAAACGCATTGATCATCATTTTCATGACCTTCCCCATGTACCATAGGGCTAATATCACCGCGAACCATGAAAAATAAATAATCAGCAGATACAAGCCATTATCTATTGTTTTACCGACATCTGCACCGTTAAAAATTCCGAATGACGCGACGTATTCATAAAGTGAGCCAAATCTCACTACGCCATCAACGTTCAGTAACGAATAACCGACCATCACTAATGGTCCTACGATACGATAATACGATGACGAACCTTCAGTTCCTAAATCACCAAGCCGCGTTGCGATGTACGGAAAAGCAAATATCACACCAACTAAAAACACGCTTAATGAGATTATCGCCAGAGGTAGCTTCTTTTTTATCGCATCCTTATTTAGGTACTGAAACGCCCATTCCAGGAGGTAAAACAAAATAAACGTCATTACTCCTGAAAACGATCCCGATAATATTATCCCTACCAGAATCATAGCATCGGACTTAGGTGTTTTGATACCAAACTGTTTGATACTGAGCCAAATTGAGATTAACGCCAGAGCGAAGAATGCCGGTTCGAAATAGAGCGCGGTGGTTCGTTTCCCACCAAACTTAATAAAGTTCAGAACATAGCTATTACTGTAAATAAGATATTTCGAAATAACTTCCATTAAACTGCTGCCGCCGCTGAGAATTATCTGTGCCATTTCAACCGCAGCTAACCCCACCACCAGTCCCACGACCAGCCAGAAAAAGCGCAAGATTTTAATGAAGTTATGCGGCGAAATGGTTTTGAAGCGAATACTCCATACCATGCCAATGATCACCACGGTGTAGATAAACAGCATAGCGGACGTTACATACTTGCTGGCATCCAGTGACTGACCAAACAAATAGTTAAATACCGTCAGCCCGCCCCCCAAACCCAGCGCTATCATTAGCTTTTTAATATTGATGCGTTCAACAAACAGCAACAGCAGAACAGGTAAGAATGTGACGAGGGTTATCGGGAAGCTCTCGCCAAGCTGAGCAAGTTTGACGTTAACCAGCAGATAAAGCAGCGGTAGCACCAGATAGCTACAGATTCTGATAGAACGAGACATATTCCTCCAGCATCTGTTGTCCACTGTATGCCAACTGGCTGCGCTGGCTAAATGCGGCAAGCGACGTGTCAAATACCGCCTGCGCAATGTCTGATTTTTTCAGCTGCACCAGTTGCAACACTTCAGCTTCGCTGAACGTTTTTCCACCTGATTTAGCCAGCACTTCCTGCGCGGCATCGCTGTGCGTGGCTATTACCGGTACGCCGATGGACAGCGCTTCGCACAGAATCAGCGGGTAGTTATCGACACGGGAGCTGAACACCAGTCCATCCATCTGATTAAGCGCACTCATCAATGTGCGCTTATCGCTCTCAAAACCGTGATTGATGACGTTATCTCCCGCAAATGGCGAAAATTTGCCGAAGGTATGCAACTCAATTTTGTCTCCGAGCGCGGTAATCGCTCGCACCAGTTGCTGACTGGTTTTGCCGTCATAGCGCAGGTCATGAGCCACCACGGCAATTTTCGGCCGACCGCTCTCCTCAGGCATCGCGGGTAGTTCGGCAAGAATGGTTTCAGTTGCCACATCAATGCCATTATTGATAATGCGGCAGCGTCCCGCGCCATACAGGCTGTTGAAGGCGTCGGCCACATGCTGACTGGGCGAGATAAACTGGCAACCCAGCGCCAGCATCGCACGAAACATCTGCCGCTTACCGGGTAACTGCTGATGTGCTTTATCGATTTTTACCGGCGGATAGTTGCTCAGCGTTGGGCATTGCAGACAGCCAGTTTTCCAGCCTTCGCAGCCATCGGTAAAGGCACAGCGCCCGGTCACACTCCAGTGATCGTGCAGCGTCCAGACGAAGGTGATATCCGGTTTATGCGCTTTCACTTTTTGGCAAAAGGAGACTACCTCTTCCAGGTTCAACCAGTAGCTGTGCAACACATGAAAATGCAGTACCAGCGGGCCGTTAGTGCGGGTAACCGTACGATATAGCTTGTCGAGATTGCCGAACATGTCGCGGTTCGCGAAACGAAACAGCGCAATGTTCGCCGCCGACGTCAGGCGCGGCGTATATTTGATAATCTGCGGGTATTTCGCATGGCTGGCGCTTTTTTTACCGCCTTTGCCATAGCCATAGACAAAACGCGACGACAGCCCTTTTTCCAGCGACCTCAGATGCAAATCTAACGCCACGCCTGCCGCCCCACCTTCTGCGAGTCGCACATTAAATTGTAATATCTTCATTTTATTACCTTCACCCGTGCCTTCTCGCCCACGACCAGCGCATTGTCCGGAACGCTATCCACCACGACGCTCCCGGCACCAATCGTCACGTTATCGCCAATAGCAACGTCGCCAAGCAGAGTGACATTGGCCCCCAGCTCAACGCTGTTACCGATTACCGGGCAGGACAAATCGTTGGTGCCAAGATTGCCGATGGTGACGCCGTGACGTAGGGTAAAATCATCCCCCACAACCACGTGTTTATTGATAACCACCCCATAGCCATGATGGATGGTGAAACGACGACCGATTGATGCAGCAGCCTGAATTTCATAGCCAAACAGGCATTCGGTGATAAGGCGGTACATCACCAGTATCGGAGCGGCCCACAGGTTGTTTAAGATGTTTTTTTTACGCCAGACGGAGCAAAAATGGGCAATCCGATAGGCCACCACCATGCAGCAGGGGCGCAGACTCCAGCCGTTCACGCGTAAATCTTCCAGCATAATTAGCGTCCTCGCAGTCCGTCGGCCAGACGCTTACTGTTGCGAACAGAAAGCAGCGTCAGTAGCGTGCGCCAGTTCATCCGTTTGTTGCGGATCTGGTAGAGGGTAAACAGCTGATATTTCTTGCTGGCCCGGTCAAATTTGCCTTTGTGCTTGCGGTAAAACTGAAAGTAGCCGGAGAATTTATTCGGCGATGAGGTAATGCGCATCTCACCGTGATTCACATGCAGGATTTGCGTTGCCTCCTTGACCTTCCACGGTTTGCCATACGCCACCACCATGCGCAGGAAGATGTCGTAATCCTGCGCCGCTTTCAGCGTGGTATCGAACAGACATGCTTTAAACCGCCATGCCCAGGTAAATACCTGATTACCAATGATGTTGCGCTTATAAAACCTGCGGCGTGAATAAACGGACTTCGGATAGAGCGGCAGACTGGTCGGCTGCGAATACACTTCGCCCTCACAGACATAGTCATTGGCATACAGAAACGCCCGCGTGACCAAATGATGGCGATAGTTGAGAAATACACTCAGTCGGTTCGGCGTCCATTCATCATCATCATCAATCCCCGTAATGTATTGCCCGTTGGCCTGCATAATGGCCTGATTACGTACCGCGCAGGCCCCGGAGTTGGTGGAATTATGCGTATACGACACGCGCGGATCGTTGAGTTCCTCAACAAACTGCTGCAACTGCTCATATGAGGAAGAGCAATCATCCACAATGATCATCTCCCAGTGAGGATAGTCCTGCCGCAACACCGATTTAATCGCCCGAATGGCCAGCTGCTGGCGGTTCCAGGTTGGCATGTAAATTGAAATTAGCGGGTTTTCTGTGGTCATTTTCGTTTCCAAAAAAAGTTGCCTGATGGCACTACGCTTATCAGGCCTACATTCGATATGCGTTGCTGTTAGTTATTTCGAATCCGACGTGTATTCGTATTCGTAGTAGCCGTAATCCTGATACCCGCTGGCGCGGCGGAAGATCGAGTTGAGGATCACCCCTTTCACCTGAATGCCATTTTGCTCGAAGCGGCCCAGGCTGGTTTCCACCTCTTTCAGCGTGTTGACCGCATAACGCGCTACCATCAGCGTGGTTCCGACGTGGCGCCCTACGATAGCCGCATCGGTCACCGCCAGAATTGGTGGGGTGTCAATCAACACCAGGTCATAGTGCGAGCTGGCCCAGGCAATCAGTTCGCCGAAGCGCTCGCTCATCAACAGTTCGGAAGGATTGGGAGGAATTTGACCGCGAGGGATCAGATCAAAATGCGGAATCGATGTCGGTTTAGCGCTGGATGAGATATCCCCTTTGCCAATGAGGATCTCAGACAGGCCGTTGACATTATTGGTCCCCAGCAGTTCGTGGGTATAGCCTTTGCGCATGTCGCAGTCGATCAACAGCACGCGTTTGTTGGTCTGGCTGATGACCGCCGCCAGGTTGGCGCAGACAAACGTTTTCCCGATCGACGGGCTGACGCCGGTCAGCATCAAAACGTTGTTGCGCGCCTGCATCATGGCAAAGTGCAGGCTGGTGCGCAGGCTGCGGACCGCTTCGATGGCGAGATCCGTCGGATTCCCCACGGCCAGCAGTTGGCTTTGCTTGTAGCGTTTCACACCTTTAATGGTCTGAACGTTATCACGCGCTTTTTGCCATTCAGACAGCGGAATACTGGCATACACGCTGATACCATGCTCTTCCAGCGCCTGCGGGCTTTCAATACCGCGATTAAACAGAGAACGCAGCAGTACGCCCACCACGGAAAGCATTAAACCGAGAATGATACTGCCGAGAATAATCAGCGCCGTTTTCGGCTTCAGCACGCCAGGCTGGGCAATCGCGGGATCGACAATGCGCACATCACCGACCGTACTGGCCTCGGTAATCTTCAGTTCCTGTTGCTTGTTCAGCAACTGCATATAGACCTGCTGACCGGACTCCACATCACGCGTCAGGCGAACAATTTCCTGCTGTGTTTTCGGCATCGCCGTTACACGCCCGTTCAGCTTACTTTTCTCATCTTCCAGCGCCTGGCGTTTTTCCAGCAGCGTGCGGTACGCCGGATGCGCTTTGGTGAACAGCTTGGAAATCTCCGCTTCTTTGAAGGTCAGTTCATTCAGTTGCGCATCGATATTCACCATCGAATCCAGCACCGCTTTGGCTTCCAGCGGCAAATCCACGGAGTCTTTATCCTGACGAAAGGCGTTCAGCTTGTTTTCAGCAACATCCAGGTGGTTACGCACTTCAGGCAACTGTCTGGCCAGAAACGCCAGACTTTTGGCGGCTTCTTCGGATTTACGTTCCACGTTTTGTTGCAGATAGTTACGGGTAATACTGTCGAGGATCTGGCGGATTTTCTCGCGGTCTTCACCGGTAAAAGTCAGGCTCAATACACCGGTATCTTTGCCTGTTTCCGTCACCATCAGGTTATTTTGCAGGGTGTTTATCATGCCCAGCGTGGAGAATTTGCTGACGGTAAATTGGCTCTCCGGGCTGGCATGAATCGCCTCAACCAGCATCGTCACGCCATCGTGTTCCAACACCTTGCCGACTTGCCCCCGAACGCTAAAACCCCCGTCACTCACCAGTTGATAGCTTTTGTCATTCAGCACATTGAGCGTGAAGGTCTGTTCATTCATTGCCTTTGGCAGCGTGAAGGTAGTCACATTAACCGTTTCGTTCTGACGGCCCATCAGCCGGTCCCAGCCCGCGCCAAAAATAGGGAACGTATCTTTGGTAACGCCGATATCGAGGTTGAGATCGTCTACCGTTTTCCCTAATACCAGTCGTGACTGAATGAGCTGAATTTCCGCTTCCGAGGCCGGGGGTTTGTTCGACAACGCCGAGCCAATATCCTGCACCAGTGAATTTCCAGTATTTTGCTCAATTTGCACCAGCGCGTCCGCACTATAGATGGGGGTGGCGAACAGCGTGTAGACCGCGGCACACAATGCAAAAGCCGCGGTAATGCCAAGTACCCACCAGCGGGCTTCCACCACCGTTGCGACCAGACGACCAATATCGATTTCATCATTGCCCGTTACCGGCGCAGCAGACTGTTTAACTTTTTCTGTCATCGTTTTCCCTGCTCTGCGTTCAGTGCCTGAGCCCATTGGCGGGCAGACCGTTCAAGTAATGTGTACACCGCGTCAAACGCATCACGGCTTTTACGATACGGATCGGGAATTTCGCGCTCGCTGTCCCAGTGACCAAAAAGCATCACTTTGCCGCGCATCTCCGGCACCATTTCACACAGGGCAGAGATATGGCGCTTTTCCATGGCCAGGATCAGGTCATATTCCCGGCACATTCGTCCCGAGATCTGCCGGGCACAATGATTATCCAGTGACAGGTTGTGCGCCTGCGCCACGCTAATGGCGCACGGATCCGCGCCTTTCCCCACCAGCGCCCCAAGACCGGCAGAAGAGACCGTCAACGCCGGGTGAAATTGCCTTAACAAGCGCTCTGCCGTCGGGGAACGGCAAATGTTCCCCACACAGACAACTAAGATTTTGTTAAACATGACGATTACCAGTTGTGAAGGTCGCTGGCAGTGTCCGTCATATAGCGAACACCGCTAATAGTCGGCAGCAACTGATTGATCAAACGGTTCCAGCGAGCAACCGGTGCAGTAGTGACGTACACCACATCGTATGGCTGGAGTCGGAATGATGTTGCCATCACCAGCGATGTCGCATCGGACATATCAAGCTGATAGATATTGGCGATCTTGCCGTTGTTCCCGCCTTCGCCTTTCAATGGTCGAATAACGAAAATACCGCTGGCATTGGAGGTGGTCAGGTCAATACCTTCGGCATTGCCCAGCGCTTCGGTAAGCGTCATGCCACTGAAGTCCATTTTGAGGGTGCTCTGTTTTTTCACTTCCCCCATTACAAAGACTTTCAGATCGTCATTACGCGGGACAAACAGAATGTCGCCAGGATAGAGCAGTCGGTTCTGGCTCAGGTCGCCATTTTGCATCAGTGCTTGCAGTGAAATGCGTTGCTCCTGCCCTTTATGAGTCAGCACAACGTTGCGCCAGTCTGCCGCTTCGGTGAGACCGCCAGCGGCGTTAATGGCATCGAGAACGGTAAGCGGCACGTTGGTGATGGCCTGCTGACCGGATTTGTTCACCTGCCCGGAGACATAGGCCTTCTGCGAGCGGAAAGCGGCGATATTAACGTCCACCTGCGGGTCAGCAATGTACTTCGCTAAGCGCCCGGTAATATCACTACGAATCTCTGCCAACGTTTTCCCTACCACGCTGACTTTGCCGATGTAGGGGTAAAACATCGTGCCATCAGGTTGTACCCAGTTGCCGGTATCGCTTGAACTACGGTACTGCCCGGCCGGGGTGGTGAGTTCAGGATGGTCCCAGACGGTCACATTTAGGACATCCCCCGGGCCAACCCGGTACTGATACCCGGCAATCTCCTGGTCCAGCGACATATTAGGTTGTGCAACATTTGGTCGAGGACGTAATTGTTCTACCAGCCGTGGGGTGAGTGGATAAACATTCACCATGCGATCGATATCAAAATCAGCGTCCTGCTGTTTAATCACATCTTTGCCCATCGTAGACATATTGCTGCCCGGAAGCACGGTACAACCGTTTATCAAGATTACCGATACCAATACTGGTATCAATTTAAGTTTGGATTTCATCATTGATTATTTATCACTTTGGCAGAGTAATTATCACATGCAATCTAAATAGCGACTTCGCCTGTACGTATTTACCTTGCCGTTAATTGAAATGGAATTTAACTGGCATCAGTCCTAAAAAAAATGAATTCATCTACGGTCTCTTGACAGAATAATTTAGGCTTATTTCAGGCGACCAGACACGCTACCGCCCCTGGCTTCACTAGCTACCAATGCACTGATTAATTTAAATTTTTATCTTCTCCTTTATTTTCATCACATTTACAGCGGCAACGCATCGGGAATGCGCGCCACTGGTTAATGAGGAAATATTTATCTTTTAATTATTACCGCAAGAATTGTTGCAGCTAAGCGAATATCAGGCAAGATAACAAGCCACCGATACCAAGCTTTTAAGATTAATATTAAGCGTTGGATTTGTATATTTTAGGATTTTATTGATGTTGACAATATTGATATAGAAACATCCCACCTGCGATATTTCCTAAATATATTTAGATTAATAAAATCATTTCCTGTAGTTACATTAAGGCTATTATCCTGCATCTGTTCTGATATAACCGACAGAGAAATCCCCTCTCGCCATTGCATTTTTCGCCAGTTTTACCCATGATCGAATTGTGACAATTGTCATACAACTATGGGTATAGCATTTACTATGGAATGGATTGCCGATCCGTCAATCTGGGCCGGACTGGTCACGTTAATCGTGATCGAACTTGTTCTTGGCATTGATAATCTTGTTTTTATTGCCATCCTCGCGGAGAAACTACCTCCTGCCCAGCGGGATAAGGCGCGTATTACCGGGCTACTGCTGGCGATGGTTATGCGCCTGCTGCTGCTGGCATCAATATCCTGGCTGGTAACGCTGACCACACCGCTGTTCAGCATTCGCGATCTCAGCTTCAGCGCCCGCGACCTGATCATGCTGTTCGGTGGTTTCTTCCTGCTGTTTAAAGCCACTATGGAGCTCAACGAACGGCTGGAAGGAAAAGACAGCGATAACCCCACCCAGCGTAAAGGCGCTAAGTTCTGGGGTGTGGTCGCGCAGATCGTGGTGCTGGACGCCATATTCTCTCTCGATTCCGTCATTACCGCTGTTGGGATGGTCGATCACCTGGCCGTGATGATGGCTGCGGTGATTATTGCCATCAGCCTGATGGTGCTGGCGAGCAAGTCGCTGACGCGCTTTGTCAACAGTCATCCAACTATCGTTATTCTGTGCCTGAGCTTCTTGCTGATGATTGGTTTTAGCCTGGTGGCCGAAGGGTTTGGTTTCCATATCCCGAAAGGTTACCTGTACGCGGCCATCGGCTTCTCGGTGATGATCGAAGCATTGAACCAGTTGGCTATTTTTAACCGTCGTCGCTTCCTCTCAGCCAACCATACTCTGCGCCAGCGCACCGCCGAAGCGGTAATGCGGCTGCTGAGCGGGCAAAAAGAAGATGCCGAACTGGATGCCGAAACCGCGGCAATGCTGGCGGACCATCATGAAGGTCAGATTTTCGCGCCTCAGGAGCGGAGGATGATTGAACGTGTGCTGAACCTTAATCAGCGTACCGTCAGCAGTATCATGACCTCGCGTCACGATATTGAACACATCGACCTCAATGCTCCCGAAGCAGAAATCCGCGCCTTACTGGAAAAAAACCAGCATACGCGTCTGGTGGTCACTGGCGAAGACGGGGAGGAAGAACTGCTTGGCGTGGTGCATGTCATCGATTTGCTGCAACAGTCTCTGCGCGGCGAGCCGCTCGACCTGCGCGTCCTGATTCGCCAGCCGCTGGTGTTCCCGGAAACTCTGCCGCTACTTCCGGCGCTTGAGCAGTTCCGAAACGCCCGGACGCACTTCGCGTTTGTAGCCGATGAATTTGGTTCCGTCGAAGGGATTGTGACGCTGAGTGATGTGATGGAAACCATCGCCGGCAATCTGCCAAACGAGGTAGAGGAAATCGACGCCCGCCATGATATTCAGAAAAACGCCGATGGTTCATGGACCGCTAACGGGCATATGCCGCTGGAAGACCTGGTGCAGTACGTCCCTATCCCATTAGATGAAAAACGTGAGTATCACACCATTGCCGGGCTTTTAATGGAATATTTGCAGCGCATCCCAAAAACCGGGGAGGAAGTCCAGGTTGGCGACTATCGGCTAAAAACCCTGCAGGTGGAAAATCATCGCGTGCAAAAAGTCCAGCTGATACCGCTACACAGTGAAGAAGAGATGGATTACGAGGTGTAAGTCACGAGCCGGATGGGGCATTAGCCACCATCCGGCAATATGAATCAGAGCTTATCCAGCAACTTTTTAACATCTTTGCCGTTGCGGGAATCTTTATTGCGATCGGCCCAGTCATTCAGGCGACGTTTTGCTTCATCCTGCAGATGTTTACGCAAAAGCTGATCAACTTGCAGACTGTAGTTCAGTGATTGCCATTGACCATAGACTCTGAGAGGAACCGGGGTGGCCTTCAGGAAATTAATCAACTTACTTTCGCCATCCCAACCTCCCAGCACGCGAATGTTAAACAGCGTGTCGCAATTCTGCTTCACCAGATCTAACGTTCCTTTGCCGGTCAGTGCCAACATAGCGGACTCCCCTACCATGTTATCCAGCGTCACCTCACCGTTATCCAGCGTCATATCGGTTACAAAATGATCCAGACGGGTCACGTTCTCCATATTTTGCTGGGCTTTAGCATCTCCACCGCTACGCTCGACGGCCTGCTGTATCATCTGCTGGAAGTTCATCCCTTCCATTCGCGTATCGTTCATTTCGACATGGGCCTGCCCTTGCCAGCTGTGACGAAACGCCTGGGCGTCAATATCCGAGCCGGAAAAATCTCCCGCCAACGACAGCTTGCCGGTGAGTGCGATGGGGTAATCAAAGGCCTTCAGAATAGTGCCAATTTCAACACCTTCCAGGCGCGGATGAAAGACCGCTCGCGGTTCTCCCTTTCTGGCATCCAGCGTGCCGGGCAATGAGATCAGCCCGCCATCACTTTTTCCCTGCAACTGTGCAATGCTCAGTAAGCCGAACCGGTTGTCTATTTTTGCCGAGACATTCTCAAACGCCATTTTCCGCCACAGCACTTTGTCAGCCTGCAAAGCGATGTCTGCCGAAAAACCCTTGAGTCCCTGATACGAAACAGCATCAACCTGGGAAGCAATAACGGGGCGCGCCAGCGTTGACTGACTCTGACCTTGCTGAACTTCACCTTTTGCTGTCACCGCTGCGTCATGTTGTACGAGCAGGTTATCCAGATTGAGCTGACCAAATTTTAGGTCAACGGCCCATTCCGGTTTTTCCAACAAGGCCACATGCGCTTGCCCGGAGAAAGAAGAGTCATTAGCGGTCAAATTTATCTGGCTAAATGAAAGCTGTTTTTTCTCTTCCAGCCATTGCGCCTGAAGATGTCCCTGACCGTTAATCCCCTGCGGCGGCAGATCGGCCCCCTGCAGTTGCCAGCTTAACTGCTCAATATTCGCAGATAAGTTGTGCGGATAATCGGAGGCATCGACCGTACCGTTAAAGGATAACGCGAGATCGCGCTGATCGCGGTTCACACGCCCGGAGAAATCAAACGTGCCGCGGTGCTGGCTATCTTGTTCCATCTCCAGACGAATATCGCGAACGGTAACCTGTTCATCGTCTTCATGTTGGAACACCAGAACACTGTCGGCAACGCGCAGACGGGCGATATCAAACGACCATCCTTTGTCTTCCGCCAGATCGGGCAACATATTGTCTTTTGGGGCAACGGGTGCATCTTTGCCGCGTACCGCCTCAGTTTGCGGGGTCAATTGAATCACTGCGCCTTTGAGCATCACCTGCTTCACGCTGAGCTGGTGACTCAACAGCGGCCACAATGCAACGTCGAGACGCATATTATCAGCACGAACCAGGGGTTCGCTGGCGCCTTCAGCCGTTAACATCACTCGCCCTGAGAGGATACTCAGTTGCGGCCATACGTGCCAACGCAGGGGGCCATCCAACTGCAGCTGATACCCGCTACGTACGGCAACCTGCTTGACCATATACGCGCGGAAATCATTCGGATTCACCAACAGTACTAACGCAGAAAAGCCGGTCACCAGCACGACCAGAAGAATCATCAGCGTCGTCAGAAATCGTCTCATGCTATCCCCAATGGACTGATAAACACTCAGTCTTTATCGATCCGGCTGGCAACGGCGCCCTGCTGGTCGCGATACTTCGCATCCTGACGACGGTTGTAGGGTCGCGCTGCCGGACCGGAAAGCGGTTCGAAACTTAACGCGCCAATCGGCATCCCCGGACGCAGAGCCAGCGGTAATTTTCCGGAGTTGTAAAACTCCAGTACGATACAGCCAGACCAGCCCGGATCGATACGGTGTGCGGTGACGTGTACCATCAGTCCCAGACGAGCCAGCGAAGAACGACCATCTAACCAACCGACGAGATCGGAAGGCAGCGTCACGGATTCGAATGTTACCGCCAGTGCAAGTTCCCCCGGATGCAGGAAAAAGGCTTCGCCGTCCTTAAGGACGATTTCATCACTCATCACGCGATCCAGCGCGGCGCTGACTTCATCTTTCGGTCCGCTTAAATCGATATACGCCGCCGTATGACCGCGGAACGTACGGAATTTGTTGCCAAGGCGCACATCTACCGTGGCGCCATTGATTCGCTCGACAGGAGGGCGTGGATTGATCGACAGGCGACCTTCATCCAACCAGGCTTCAATATCTCGGTCACATAAACGCATGGCACTTTCTCCTTTCGTGCTTCAAACCCTTAATGCCAGGAGCGTTAAGGGTGAACCAGGTTATCACTGAACGGTACACAATTCGCTGAACTTATTCAAAGAACTGACTGATTTTAGCCTTCAGAATATCGATGGCGATGCGGTTTTTACCCCCGCGCGGCACAATGATGTCGGCGTATTGTTTTGAAGGCTCAATAAATTGCAGGAACATTGGGCGGACGGTTTTCTGGTATTGCGCCATCACCGAATCCATTGAACGACCACGTTCGTTCACATCCCGCTTGATACGGCGCATCAGGCAAATATCCAACGGCGTATCAACAAAAATAGAGAAGTTCATCTCGTCACGCAAACGCGCATCCGTCAGCAGCAAAATGCCTTCCAGGATGATGACTTTCTTGGGTTCGATATGAATTGTGTCTTGCGTACGCGTATGCTCAACATAGCTATATACCGGCAGCTCAATGGCAGAGCCGCGTTTCAGCGTTTGCAGATGTTGAAACAGCAGGCTATGGTCCATCGCGTTCGGATGGTCGTAGTTGGTTTTTACACGTTCTTCCATCGACAGATGGCTTTGATCTTTGTAATAGCTGTCTTCGGGAATAACGCCAATATGTTCGTCACCGACTTGTTCACGCAATTCGCGATAAAGAGTACTGGCAATAAGGCTCTTGCCGGAAGCCGATGCGCCGGCAATGCCGATAATGACGCACTGATGGGACTGATCAGTCATAAATTTAGCGACCTGATTAACCTGGATGTAAGGAAGGGCGGCGCCGAAACGCCAAACGCGGCAATTATAGGGATTTCATCGGCGCGACGCCACCCCAGGCTGTACCAATGCTGTCCCTGTCGCAAATTAAAATGGTCAGATTTAGAACAGCCGCTATATTTATTCACCTGCCTTAGGAATTAATAGCTTGGGAGTGTTAATTTATGAGCAGCTGGCGTATAAATTGTAAATTGTTTGTACTAGCATAATCCCAGATTAAATGTGATGCGTCCGGCATCTCTGCTGGGCGACAACGGCTATTTGGGTAGAGTGGTAATGAGTAAACAATCCCAACATGTTTTAGTTACCTTACCCCATCCTCTACTGCGCCTGGCCAGTTTAGGTCTGGTGGCTTTCATCTTTACGTTGTTTTCGCTGGAACTGTCACGTTACGGCGCACAGCTTGCACCGCTGTGGTTTCCAACCTCTATCATGATGGTGGCTTTTTACCGTCACGCTGGAAAGATGTGGCCTGGGATCGCGCTGGCTTGCTCATTCGGTAGCATCGGCGCCTCTTTACTCTTCTTCCCCGTACAGTCGCTTAATTTCGCCTATACAGTCATTAACATTATTGAGGCAGTTGTTGGCGCAGTGTTATTGCGTAAACTGCTGCCCTGGTACAATCCCTTACAAAATCTTAACGACTGGGCGCG
The DNA here is from genome assembly GCF_030336505.1 of Citrobacter sp. Cf116. NCBI lineage: Bacteria > Pseudomonadati > Pseudomonadota > Gammaproteobacteria > Enterobacterales > Enterobacteriaceae > Citrobacter > Citrobacter sp. Cf116. The sequence goes on from NZ_JAOWEQ010000037.1 coordinate 933,881, forward strand.
TCTGGCATTTGGCAGCGCGGTTGTTCCGCCACTGCTGGGCGGCGTATTGATGTGGATGTTGCTGCCGAAGGAAACTACGTTAAATACCTTTCTCATTTGGGTACTGTCAGAATCCATTGGCGCACTGGCGTTGGTGCCGTTAGGTTTGCTGTTTAAACCACATTACCTGCTGCGCCATCGCAACCCGCGATTATTACTTGAGACCCTGATTACGCTTCTGGTGACCTTAACGTTCAGTTGGCTATCCATGATGTACATTCCATGGCCATTTACCTGCGTTATTGTCCTGCTGATGTGGAGCGCTGTCCGCCTGCCGCGTATGGAGGCGTTTTTAATATTCCTCAGCACCGTGATGATGGTTTCGCTGATGCTGGCCGCCGACCCTTCACTGCTTTACACCCCGAAACAGAACATGATGACGGACATCCCCTGGTTGCCGTTTTTGATGATCCTGTTGCCAGCCAACATGATGACCATGGTGATGTACGCGTTTCGAGCCGAACGCAAGCACATTTCAGAAAGCGAGTCGCGCTTTCGCAACGCCATGGAATATTCCGCGATAGGCATGGCACTGGTTGGCACCGAGGGGCAATGGCTACAGGCCAATAAAGCCTTGTGCCAGTTTCTGGGCTATAGCCAGGAGGAGCTACGTTCGCTGACCTTCCAGCAATTAACCTGGCCGGAAGATCTGAACAACGACCTTGAACAGCTCAACATGCTGGCACGCGGAGAGATTAATAGCTATTCCATGGAAAAACGCTATTACACCCGCGCGGGCGACGTCGTCTGGGCGTTGCTGGCCGTTTCGCTGGTGCGCCATAGCGACAACACTCCACTCTACTTTATCGCGCAGGTTGAAGACATTAACGACCTGAAGCATACCGAGTGGATTAATAAACGGCTGATGGAGCGCATTACTCTCGCCAATGAAGCCGGGGGTATTGGGATTTGGGAATGGGAACTGCAGCCTGACGTGATCAGTTGGGATAAACGGATGTTCGATCTGTATGAAGTTCCCGCACATATCAAACCCAGTTGGCAAGTCTGGTATCAATGCCTCGTACCTGAAGATCGCGAGTACGCCGAAAATGTGATTCGTGATTCGCTGGCCGCACGGGCTCCGTTTAAGCTTGAGTTTCGTATCGCAGTAAAAGATGGCATACGCCATATCCGCTCGTTGGCCAACCGGGTGCTGAATAAAGACGGTGAAGTTGAACGCTTACTTGGTATCAATATGGATATGACCGAAGTGAAGCAGCTTAACGAAGCGCTGTATCAGGAAAAAGAGCGCCTGCACATTACGCTGGACTCAATCGGCGAAGCGGTAATTTGTATTGATGTCGATATGAACGTGACCTTTATGAATCCGGTCGCTGAGAAAATGAGCGGCTGGCAACAGGACAGTGCCATCGGCATTCCGCTATTGACGGTACTACATATTACTTTTGGCGAGAACGGTCCGCTGATGGAAAATATCTACAGTGCTGACATGTCTCGTACGGCAATCGAGCAGGAAGTGGTCCTGCATTGTCGTAACGGCAACAGTTATGACATCCAGTACAGCATCACGCCCCTCAGCACCCTTGACGGCGGCAGCATTGGTTCGGTGTTAGTCATTCAGGACGTCACAGAGTCACGGAAGATGCTCCGCCAGCTTAGCTACAGTGCCTCACATGATGACCTGACGCAGTTGGCAAACCGGGTCAGCTTCGAAAACCATCTAAAACAATTGCTGCATTCAGTACACGACACGCGCCAGTGCCATGTACTGGTTTTTATCGATTTGGATCGTTTTAAAGCGGTAAACGACAGCGCGGGTCATGCCGCCGGCGATGCCCTGCTGCGTGAACTCTCTGCGCTTATGCTCAGCATGTTGCGATCCAGCGATATGCTGGCGCGCCTTGGCGGCGACGAGTTTGGTCTGTTGCTGCCGGATTGTAATATCGAAAGCGCCCGCTTTATCTCAGGACGCATCATCAGTGCTATTAACAATTACCAATTTATGTGGGAAGGCCGTTTGCACCGTATTGGCGCCAGTGCGGGAATTACGCTGATTGATGAGAAAAACCATGTCGCGACTGACGTTATGTCTCAGGCCGATATCGCCTGCTACGCGGCGAAAAACAGCGGCCGTGGGCGAGTCTGTGTCTATGAACCTCAGCAAAGCCAGGCCCATGCCGCGCGTAGCCAACTGTCATTGGATGAACAAAGACACACTATTACACACAACCCTATGCTGATGATCGCCAGAGGTGTTGCTTCTCCGCGTATACCGGAGACTTTTAGCTTCTGGATTATCTCGCTTCGCTTAGGCACCGCTGAGGGTGAAGTCATTGAAGATCAAGCCTTCCATGCCGGGTTGGTCGATCCCACGTTGAGTCAGGCGCTCGATCGTCGGGTATTCGGCGAGTTCTTCCAGAGTGCTGCCCCGGCTGTCGCCAACAAGGGCCTCAGTATTGCCCTGCCCCTTTCCGCCGCCGGCCTGCTCAACACAGAGCTGGTAGATGAGCTGCTGGAGCACTTGCAACGCAGCCCGCTACCGCCACGATTGCTGCATCTGACCGTTCCATCAAGCGTCATCAAAACAAGCCCAACGCAGGCGGTATCCGCCCTGCATCGACTGCGGCAGTACGGTTGTCGAATTGTGTTAAGTCAGGTTGGTCGCGACTTAGAGCTTTTTGACAACCTGAAATATCACATTGTCGATTACCTGTTACTCGACAGCGAGCTAAGTGCCAGCGCTCCCGGCAACTTGATCGACGAAATGTGGGTGTCCATTATCCAGGGTCATGCTCAGCGCCTGGACATTAAAACCATCGCCGGTCCGGTGCAACTGCCACTCATCATGGATACGCTTTCTGGCATCGGTATTGATATGATTTATGGCGATATTATTGCCGACGCCCAACCGCTGGATCTGCTACTGAATACCAGCAATTTCGCCATCAACTGACGGTTGCCAACCATCCGTATACCAGATATGCAACAGCGCATAGGAGCGCCAGGGTTTCCAGCGCTCTGCATACCGCCGGATCTGGGCTGGTGTCATGCCGGGAAAACGCTGCTTAATCAGATAATCATCCGGCAGAAAAACGTCCTTCGCCTGCCAGCCGCGCAGCGCAAAGTAGTTGGCGGTCCATCGCCCTATCCCGGGAAATGTTTGTAGCTGCTTAACGCCTTGTTCGATATCGGCAGGGGCTGTTGTCGCGAGCGTTCCTTCAAGGGTTGCATGAGCAAGGTGAATCAACGCTTCAGCGCGTTTGAGCGGCATTCCTAACGTTTTCAGGTGCAGCGGATCGGCGTTGGCAAGCTCTTCTGGAGAGGGAAAACACACATACTCGGGCGCATCCTCCAGCGTATTGCCATAAGCGTGCGCTACTTTCGCTGTCAGTTTCGCGGCCATCGCCACGCTGACTAACTGTCCTAAAATCGCCCGTACCCCTTGCTCAAAAGCATCGACACATCCCGACAGGCGCAATCCCGGACGCGCCGCGCCGAGGTTACCCAGCGCGCCGACAATTTGCTGCGGGCAACATGAAAGATCGAACAAGCGCGTTATTTTTGCCAGGCACTCGGAGGCTACAGGCTGTAACCCTGAGCTCAACGTCACGTGTAACACATTGGCGTGCAGATCCGGGACAACACTCACCAGACCACGATGCTCCCCTACGGACAGACTTCGGACATAACTCAGTTCTTCTACGGTTTCGACACCTTCAACCGCACGGGCGGCAAGAAATCCCAGCATCCAGGGCCAGTCATAAGGCGGTTGCCAGCTCAGCGTGAACATTCGGTTTTCCTTTTAAAGCAAACTTACAGCATAAACGGTATTCAATCAGTACGCCTTGCTTTCATATTCCAGTTGTCGGGCCGTCAACTATTCGTTAAAGTCACGCCCCTTCTTCACTGGCATGGGGATTTTTACGGTGTTTATTGGTTTTGACTACGGTACGGCAAACTGTTCAGTGGCCGTTATGCGTGATGGGCAGCCCCACCTGCTCAAAATGGAAAATAACAGCACGCTGCTACCCTCAATGCTGTGTGCACCAACGCGCGAAGCGGTTAGCGAGTGGCTGTATCGCCATCACGACGTTCCAACCACGGACGATGAAACACAGGCGCTGCTTAGCCGTGCGATGCGCTACAATCGCGAAGAGGACATCGACGTTAACGCCAACAGCGTGCAGTTCGGTCTGACATCGCTGGGTCAGTATATTGAAGACCCTGAAGAGGTGTACTTCGTTAAATCGCCAAAATCATTTTTGGGCGCCAGCGGTCTGAAGCCGCAGCAAGTTGCGCTGTTTGAAGATCTGGTCTGTGCAATGATGCTGCACATTCGCAACCAGGCGCAAAGCCAACTGCCGGAAGCTATCACTCAGGCCGTAATTGGTCGCCCCATCAACTTCCAGGGATTAGGCGGCGATGACGCCAACACCCAGGCGCAGGGGATTCTTGAACGTGCGGCCAAACGTGCCGGTTTTCAGGATGTCGTCTTCCAGTACGAGCCGGTAGCAGCGGGGCTGGATTACGAAGCCACACTGCAGGATGAGAAACGCGTGCTGGTGGTAGATATTGGCGGGGGTACGACCGACTGTTCACTACTGCTGATGGGGCCGCAATGGCATCAGCGCGCCGATCGCGAAAACAGCCTGCTGGGACACAGTGGCTGCCGTGTAGGCGGGAACGATCTGGATATCGCGCTGGCGTTTAAACACCTGATGCCGCTGCTAGGTATGGGCGGTGAGACTGAAAAAGGGATCGCCTTACCGATTCTCCCCTGGTGGAACGCGGTTGCGATCAACGATGTTCCCGCGCAAAGTGATTTCTACAGCAGCGCCAACGGTCGTTTACTGAACGATCTTGTCCGCGACGCGAAAGAAGCCGATAAAGTAGCCTTGCTGCTTAAAGTCTGGCGCGAGCGTCTGAGCTATCGCCTGGTGCGCAGCGCAGAAGAGAGCAAGATCGCGCTTTCCGACCAGACCATTGTAACGGCGGCGATACCGTTTATCAGCGACACGCTGGCAACCGATATTAGTCAACATGGATTGGAGGCCGCGCTCAATCAGCCCCTGGCGCGCATTCTGGAGCAGGTCAAACTGGCGCTGGACAACGCGCAGGAAAAACCGGACGTGATTTATCTGACCGGCGGCAGCGCGCGTTCACCGCTGATTAAAAAAGCCCTCGCCCAGCAGCTTCCAGGGATCCCTATCGCGGGTGGCGATGACTTCGGTTCTGTCACCGCCGGTCTGGCCCGCTGGGCTGAGGTTGTTTTCCGCTAAGCGGCTCGCAAGCTGAAAGGTGTGCGTATTGACATCACCGTTGCTGTGGCTTATTTTCAGGAGTGAGGGTTAGGGAAGGTTTCCCCTCCCCCTGGTGTCTTAGTAAGCCGGTAAGCTAATGACTAAGAGTATCACCAGTATGATGACGTACTTCATCATAACCCTTTCCTTATTTTGGCCCCTTCCTCGGGAGGGGCTTTCCCGTTCCAGCGTCCCGCTGAAATCTCTGGCTTACCTCCTTTTGCCTTGACCGCACTCTAACGCACAATGACGCATTCGCTATTTTCGCCGCAAATTGTTGCGTAACGCCTCGCAAAGCCGCGTCAGCATTCAGACGAATCCCGACAGTGTTTCATAATTCCTCCATTTTTCTCCCTTGTTCACTGGCTAAACTAGTATCATTCCGCGAATCGTTTCAGGATGAGAAACTCATAACAATGAAAGGCAGTAATAAATCCCGCTGGGTGATAGCAATCGTGATCGTCGTGGCCACCGTCGCCGCCATCTGGTTCTGGCAAAGCCGCAGCGCTTCCCAGGAAACCGCACCGGGCGCTACCAAACCAGCGCAGCACACGCCTGGGTCGGCACGCCGTGGATTGCGCTCCGGACCGTTGGCTCCCGTGCAGACTGCCACTGCCACCGAGGAAGCCGTTCCACGTTACCTGACAGGGCTGGGTACCATTACTGCCGCCAATACCGCCACGGTACGTAGCCGGGTGGACGGTCAGCTCATTGCCTTACACTTTGAGGAAGGACAACAGGTAAAAGCCGGCGACCTGCTGGCAGAGATAGATCCCAGCCAGTTCAAAGTCGCTCTGGCTCAGGCGCAGGGACAACTGGCAAAAGATAAAGCCACGCTGGCGAATGCCCGTCGCGATCTTGCCCGCTATCAACAGTTGGTTAAAACCAATCTGGTCTCCCGCCAGGAGCTGGATGCCCAGCAGGCGCTGGTCAATGAGACGTTAGGCACAATCAAAGCGGATGAAGCCAGTGTCACCAGCGCTCAGTTGCAGCTCGACTGGAGTCGGATAACCGCACCTGTCGATGGTCGTGTCGGCCTGAAGCAGGTCGATGTCGGTAACCAAATTTCCAGCGGCGATACCACCGGGATCGTCGTCATTACGCAAACTCATCCCATCGACCTGATATTTACTTTGCCTGAAAACGACATTGCTACCGTGTTGCAGGCACAAAAATCGGGGAACCAGCTGAAGGTCGAAGCCTGGGACCGAACCAATTCACAAAAACTGAGTGAAGGCGTCCTGCTCAGTCTCGACAATCAGATTGATGCCACTACAGGAACCATCAAAGTTAAAGCCCGTTTTAACAATCAGGATGATGCGTTATTCCCTAACCAGTTCGTCAACGCCCGCATGCTGGTCGACACGCAGCAAAATGCCGTTGTGATCCCAACAGCAGCCCTGCAGATGGGCAACGAAGGGCACTTTGTCTGGGTACTGAACAGCGACAACAAAGTGAGCAAGCATCTGGTTAAACCGGGTATTCAGGACAGCCAAAAAGTGGTGATCGCCGCTGGGTTGTCCGCAGGCGATCGGGTCGTGACTGACGGTATTGACCGTCTGACGGAAGGCGCAAAAGTCGAAGTCGTTGAGGCGCACGACGCCTCTGTTTCCGATGAGAAGACAGCGCCACGCGGATACGGCAAAAAAGGAGCCAACTCCTGATGCAGGTGTTACCTCCGGACAACACAGGCGGACCATCGCGCCTGTTCATTCTGCGCCCCGTCGCCACTACGCTGCTGATGGTCGCGATTTTGCTTGCCGGTATTATCGGTTATCGCTTCCTGCCAATCGCCGCCTTACCTGAAGTGGATTACCCCACGATTCAGGTCGTTACGCTCTATCCTGGCGCCAGCCCGGACGTCATGACCTCGGCGGTAACCGCGCCGCTTGAACGTCAGTTTGGCCAGATGTCTGGCTTAAAACAGATGTCATCACAAAGCTCCGGTGGCGCATCGGTCGTTACGTTACAGTTTCAACTGACGCTCCCGCTGGATGTTGCCGAGCAAGAAGTTCAGGCCGCGATTAACGCCGCCACCAATTTATTACCCAGCGATCTACCTAACCCTCCGGTCTACAGCAAGGTAAACCCGGCAGATCCGCCGATCATGACGCTGGCGGTCACTTCCAGCGCCATGCCGATGACGCAGGTGGAAGATATGGTCGAAACCCGCGTCGCGCAGAAAATCTCTCAGGTATCCGGCGTGGGTCTGGTAACACTTTCCGGTGGGCAACGTCCGGCGGTCCGCGTGAAACTTAACGCTCAGGCCATTGCCGCACTCGGTCTTACCAGCGAAACCATCCGTACGGCCATTACCGGTGCCAACGTCAATTCAGCAAAAGGGAGTCTTGATGGCCCAACGCGCGCCGTTACCCTTTCAGCTAACGACCAGATGCAGTCCGCAGATGAATATCGTCAGCTCATTATTGCCTATAAAAACGGTGCACCGGTTCGTCTGGGCGATGTCGCTACCGTCGAACAAGGAGCAGAAAACAGCTGGTTGGGTGCATGGGCAAATAAGCAACAAGCTATAGTGATGAATGTGCAGCGCCAGCCTGGGGCGAACATTATCTCCACGGCAGACAGTATCCGCCAGATGCTGCCACAGCTCACCGAAAGCCTGCCCAAATCGGTTAAGGTCAGCGTACTTTCCGATCGCACCACCAATATTCGTGCCTCTGTTGCAGACACCCAGTTCGAGTTGATGCTGGCGATAGCGCTGGTGGTGATGATTATCTACCTGTTTCTGCGCAATGTTCCGGCGACGATTATTCCTGCAGTCGCCGTACCGTTGTCGTTAATCGGCACCTTCGCGGTGATGGTATTTCTTGATTTCTCCATCAACAACCTGACCTTAATGGCGCTAACCATCGCGACAGGCTTTGTTGTGGATGACGCTATCGTGGTTATCGAGAATATTTCACGCTATATCGAAAAAGGCGAAAAACCGCTGACTGCTGCCCTGAAGGGCGCGGGCGAGATTGGTTTTACCATCATCTCCCTGACGTTTTCATTGATTGCGGTATTGATCCCACTGCTCTTCATGGGCGATATCGTCGGGCGCTTGTTCCGTGAATTCGCCGTTACGCTGGCGGTGGCGATTCTGATTTCCGCCGTTGTCTCGCTCACTCTTACGCCGATGATGTGCGCGCGTATGCTGAATCAGGCCTCATTGCGTAAGCAAAATCGCTTCTCCCGCGCCTCAGAGCGAGTGTTTGATCGCGTCATCGCCGGGTACGGTCATTGGCTGGCAAAAGTACTTAACCATCCGTGGCTCACACTTAGCGTAGCGCTCGGCACGCTGGCATTGAGCATCATGCTATGGGTTTTTATCCCCAAAGGTTTCTTCCCAATCCAGGACAACGGCATTATCCAGGGTACGCTACAGGCACCGCAGTCCAGCTCATTCGCCAGCATGGCCGAGCGCCAGCGTCAGGTATCAGATGTCATCCTTAAAGATCCGGCGGTAGAGAGCCTGACCGCTTTTGTCGGTGTGGATGGTACTAATCCGGCATTGAACAGCGCGCGTTTGCAAATCAACCTTAAACCGCTGGATGAACGTGACGATCGGGTGCAGAAAGTGATTGCGCGCTTACAGGACGCGGTTGACAGGGTTCCCGGAGTTGACCTTTATCTTCAGCCCACTCAGGATCTGACGATTGATACTCAGGTGAGCCGGACGCAATATCAGTTCACGCTGCAAGCGACATCCCTTGATGCCCTCAGCACCTGGGTTCCACAGCTGTTAGCAAAACTACAGCAGCTACCGCAACTGTCCGACGTCAGCAGCGACTGGCAGGACAAAGGGCTGGTAGCGTATGTGAACGTCAATCGCGACAGCGCAAGCCGTTTGGGCATCAGCATGTCAGATGTCGACAACGCCCTGTACAACGCCTTCGGCCAGCGTTTGATTTCGACTATTTACACCCAGGCAAATCAATATCGCGTGGTGTTAGAACATAACACCAACAATACGCCGGGGCTTGCGGCACTGGATACAATACGTCTGACCAGTAGCGACGGTGGCATAGTACCGCTCAGCGCAATCGCCAGTATTGAACAGCGTTTTGCCCCGCTGTCGATTAACCACCTCGATCAGTTCCCGGTCACTACCATCTCGTTCAACGTGCCAGACGAACATTCGCTGGGTGATGCGGTACAGGCGATTCTGGACGCCGAAAAAACGCTTAACCTGCCCGCAAATATTACGACCCAGTTCCAGGGCAGCACGCTCGCCTTCCAGGCCGCGCTGGGAAATACCATCTGGTTGATTGTGGCTGCGGTTGTGGCGATGTATATCGTGCTCGGCGTGCTGTATGAGAGCTTTATTCACCCAATTACTATTCTCTCCACGCTGCCGACGGCGGGCGTCGGGGCACTGCTGGCGTTAATGATTGCCGGCAGCGAACTGGACGTCATCGCGATTATTGGCATTATTTTGCTCATCGGTATCGTCAAGAAAAACGCCATCATGATGATCGACTTTGCCCTTGCCGCGGAGCGCGAACAAGGCATGGCACCGCGCGATGCTATTTTCCAGGCCTGTCTGCTGCGTTTCCGCCCAATTCTGATGACTACGCTGGCGGCACTGCTCGGCGCGTTGCCGCTGATGTTGAGTACCGGCGTGGGCGCAGAGTTACGCCGTCCGTTAGGCATTGGCATGGTCGGTGGACTGCTTGTGAGTCAGGTATTAACCCTGTTTACCACCCCGGTAATTTATCTGCTGTTTGACCGTCTGTCGCTGTATGTGAAAAGCCGCTTCCCGCGTCAGGAAGAGGAAGCGTAAATGAAATTTTTCGCGCTTTTCATTCATCGGCCGGTGGCGACCATTCTCATTTCGGTGGCTATCACCCTATGCGGTATTCTGGGCTTTCGTCTGCTGCCGGTCGCTCCGCTGCCGCAGGTGGATTTTCCGGTGATAATGGTCAGCGCATCATTACCCGGTGCCTCCCCAGAAACGATGGCGTCTTCGGTCGCAACTCCGCTGGAGCGCTCGCTGGGCCGCATCGCGGGCGTAAACGAAATGACTTCGAGTAGTTCGCTTGGCAGTACGCGTATTATTCTCGAATTCAAATTCGACCGTGACATCAATGGCGCGGCGCGGGACGTTCAGGCCGCGATTAACGCCGCGCAAAGCCTGCTGCCCAGCGGGATGCCGAGCCGACCAACGTATCGCAAAGCTAACCCTTCCGATGCGCCAATCATGATCCTGACGCTGACGTCTGACACTTACTCGCAGGGTGAACTGTACGATTTCGCATCAACACAACTGGCGCAGACCATCGCGCAAATCGACGGTGTGGGCGACGTGGACGTTGGAGGCAGTTCTCTGCCTGCCGTGCGGGTAGGACTCAACCCGCAGGCGCTGTTTAACCAGGGCGTGTCACTGGACGACGTGCGTAGCGCGATCGACAATGCCAACGTGCGTAAGCCGCAGGGCGCTATCGAGAATGATACCCATCGCTGGCAGGTACAAACTAACGATGAGCTGAAAACCGCCGCCGAATATCAACCGATTATCATCCACTATAACAACGGCGCAGCGGTGCGACTGGGTGATGTTGCGTCTATAACCGACTCTGTACAGGACGTTCGTAACGCGGGGATGACCAACGCCAAACCGGCCATTCTGCTGATGATCCGCAAGCTGCCGGAAGCCAATATTATTCAGACGGTAGATAGCATTCGCGCCAAATTACCGGAGCTACAAACGCTGGTCCCGGCCGCCATCGATCTGCAAATCGCCCAGGACCGTTCACCGACCATTCGCGCTTCATTAGAGGAAGTTGAACAGACGCTGATTATCTCCGTGGCGCTGGTTATCCTGGTGGTCTTTGTTTTCCTGCGATCCGGGCGTGCGACTCTGATCCCCGCGGTAGCGGTTCCGGTCTCGCTGATCGGTACCTTTGCCGCCATGTATCTGTGCGGATTCAGCCTGAACAACCTGTCGTTGATGGCGTTAACCATTGCCACGGGATTTGTCGTAGATGACGCCATCGTGGTGCTGGAAAATATTGCCCGCCACCTGGAAGCGGGAATGAAGCCACTCCAGGCGGCGTTACAGGGTACGCGCGAAGTGGGATTCACCGTCCTTTCCATGAGCCTGTCGCTGGTGGCGGTATTCCTGCCGCTGCTGTTAATGGGCGGATTGCCTGGACGCCTGCTGCGCGAATTTGCCGTCACGCTGTCGGTTGCCATCGGTATCTCGCTGCTGGTGTCGCTGACATTAACGCCAATGATGTGCGGCTGGATGCTTAAATCCAGCGCCCCGCGTGAACAGCCGCGTAAACGGGGATTTGGTCGCGTGCTGGTAGCGCTGCAGCAAAGCTACAGCACTTCACTTAAATGGGTACTGCGCCACACGCGACTGGTGGGCGTGGTATTACTCGGCACCATTGCGCTGAATATCTGGCTTTATATTTCCATCCCCAAAACCTTCTTCCCAGAGCAGGATACGGGCGTATTGATGGGAGGGATCCAGGCTGACCAGAGCATCTCTTTCCAGGCGATGCGCGGTAAACTGCAGGATTTTATGAAGATCATCCGCGACGATCCGGCGGTGAACAATGTCACCGGCTTTACCGGTGGGTCACGGGTTAACAGCGGGATGATGTTTATTACCCTCAAGCCCCGCGATGAGCGCCGTGAAACCGCTCAGCAGGTGATCGACCGCCTGCGCGTTGCGCTTTCAAAAGAACCAGGTGCGAATCTGTTTCTGATGGCGGTGCAGGACATCCGCGTTGGCGGACGCCAGGCCAACGCCAGCTATCAATACACATTGCTGTCCGACGATCTGGCGGCGCTGCGTGAGTGGGAACCGAAGATCCGTAAGGCGCTTGCCGCCCTGCCCCAACTGGCGGACGTCAACTCCGATCAGCAGGACAATGGCGCGGAGATGAATCTGATTTACGATCGCGACACCATGTCTCGTCTTGGGATCGACGTGGCGGTCGCCAACAGCCTGCTGAATAACGCCTTTGGTCAGCGACAAATTTCAACCATCTATCAGCCGATGAACCAGTACAAAGTGGTGATGGAGGTCGATCGACGTTACACCCAGGACATCAGCGCACTGGACAAAATGTTCGTCATCAACAATGACGGTAAAGCGATCCCGTTATCGTACTTTGCCAAATGGCAGCCAGCGAATGCCCCACTGTCGGTAAACCATCAGAGCTTGTCCGCCGCCTCAACCGTTTCGTTTAACCTGCCGACAGGTTCTTCACTGTCAGAAGCGACGGAGGCCATCAACAGAGCCATGACCCAGCTCGGCGTCCCCTCCACGGTTCGTGGCAGCTTTGCCGGTACCGCCCAGGTATTTCAGGACACTATGAACTCGCAGGTGATCCTGATAATCGCCGCCATCGCCACCGTCTATATCGTGCTGGGTATGCTGTATGAAAGCTATGTACATCCGCTGACCATTCTCTCCACGCTACCTTCGGCAGGGGTCGGGGCTTTGCTGGCGCTGGAGCTGTTCAATGCCCCATTCAGCCTAATCGCCCTGATAGGGATCATGCTATTAATTGGAATTGTGAAGAAAAACGCCATCATGATGGTCGATTTTGCACTGGAAGCGCAGAGAAACGGTAAGCTGCAGCCGGAAGAAGCTATTTTCCAGGCCTGCCTGTTGCGCTTTCGCCCAATCATGATGACCACGCTGGCGGCGTTATTTGGCGCACTGCCGTTAGTGTTATCCGCAGGGGATGGCTCTGAGCTGCGCCAGCCGTTGGGGATAACCATTGTCGGTGGGCTGGTCGTGAGCCAACTCCTGACGCTGTACACCACGCCTGTGGTCTATCTCTTTTTCGACCGTCTGCGTCTGCGTTTTTCGCGTAAAAACAGCAAACCGGTAGCAGAGTTATGACAGAACTTCCCGACAGCACCCGCTGGCAACTTTGGATTGTGGCATTTGGTTTTTTTATGCAGTCGCTGGATACCACCATCGTTAATACCGCGCTTCCCTCGATGGCGGCAAGCCTCGGGGAAAGCCCGTTACACATGCATATGGTCATAGTGTCATATGTTTTAACCGTTGCCGTGATGCTGCCCGCCAGCGGATGGCTGGCGGACAAAGTTGGCGTGCGTAATATCTTCTTCACCGCCATTATCCTGTTTACGCTTGGCTCGCTGTTTTGCGCCTGGTCCAGCACGCTCAACGAGCTGGTGATGGCGCGCGTCTTACAAGGCGTTGGCGGTGCGATGATGGTGCCAGTCGGCAGGCTGACGGTGATGAAAATCGTCCCGCGTGAGCAATATATGGCGGCGATGACGTTTGTCACTTTACCCGGTCAAATCGGCCCGCTGCTGGGCCCAGCGTTAGGCGGAATTCTGGTTGAATACGCCTCCTGGCACTGGATCTTTTTGATTAACATTCCGGTAGGCATTGTCGGCGCGATAGCGACGTTAATGTTGATGCCCAACTACACCATGCAAACCCGACGCTTCGACCTCTCCGGATTCGCGATGCTGGCGGTCGGTATGGCGGTTCTGACGCTGGCGCTCGATGGCAGCAAAGGAACCGGACTCTCCAGTATCACGCTGGCGGCGTTGGTCATCTGCGGGGTGCTGGCTATTGCGCTGTATCTGAAACACGCCCATCGAAATCCCCGCGCGCTGTTTAGCCTGAATCTGTTTCGCACATCGACCTTCTCGCTAGGTCTGTTCGGCAGTTTTGCCGGACGCATCGGCAGCGGTATGCTGCCGTTTATGACGCCGGTGTTTTTACAGATTGGCCTCGGTTTTTCACCGTTTCATGCCGGACTGATGATGATCCCGATGGTGCTGGGCAGTATGGGCATGAAGCGCATTGTGGTGCAGGTCGTTAACCGCTTTGGTTACCGTCGCGTACTGATTACCACCACGCTTGGCCTGTCGCTGGTCAGTCTGTTGCTAATGACCACGGCACTGCTGGGCTGGTATTACGCCCTGCCCTTCGTGCTGTTTTTACAGGGAATGGTCAACTCAACGCGCTTTTCATCCATGAATACCCTGACGTTAAAAGATCTGCCTGACGATCTCGCCAGCAGCGGCAACAGCTTGCTGTCGATGATCATGCAGCTGTCGATGAGTATCGGGGTGACCATCGCGGGTCTGCTGTTAGGCATGTTTGGCCAGCAACATATCGCCATCGACAGCGGTAGTACGCATAGCGTCTTTATGTATACCTGGTTGTGCATTGCATTCATTATTGCGCTGCCCGCCATTATTTTTGCCCGCGTGCCGAACGACACGCAAACCAATGCGGTGATTTCACGACGCAAAAGGAGCACCTGATGAAGTTCTGGCGGCCCGGTATCACCGGCAAACTGTTTCTGGCGATTTTCGCCACCTGCATTGTGTTGCTGATCAGCATGCACTGGGCCGTACGCATAAGCTTCGAACGCGGTTTTATCGACTATATTAAGCACGGTAACGAACAGCGGCTGCAAATGCTCAGCGATGCGTTAAGCGAGCAGTACGCGCAGCACGGCAACTGGCGATTCTTACGCAATAACGATCGTTTTGTTTTCCAGATCCTGCGCTCTTTTGAACACGACAACGACGATGATAAACCGGGTCCAGGCATGCCGCCACACGGCTGGCGTACACAGTTTTGGGTTGTCGATCAAAATGCCCACGTACTGGTCGGCCCGCGGGCTCCTGTCCCCCGCGACGGTATGCGCCATCCCATCCGCGTCAACGGTAGCGAAGTGGGTGCTGTGATTGCCTCTCCGGTGGAGCGTTTAACGCGTAATACCGATATCAATTTCGACATGCAGCAAAGACGTTCCAGCTGGCTTATCGTCGCGCTCTCCACGATTCTGGCTGCGCTGGCAACGTTTACGCTGGCGCGCAGCCTGCTGGCCCCGGTTAAACGGTTGGTGGAAGGCACGCACAAACTGGCGGCGGGCGATTTCACCACTCGCGTTACGCCAACCAGTACGGATGAGCTAGGCAAGCTG
The DNA here is from genome assembly GCF_030336505.1 of Citrobacter sp. Cf116. Lineage (NCBI taxonomy): Bacteria > Pseudomonadati > Pseudomonadota > Gammaproteobacteria > Enterobacterales > Enterobacteriaceae > Citrobacter > Citrobacter sp. Cf116. The sequence goes on from NZ_JAOWEQ010000037.1 coordinate 949,125, forward strand.
GCGCAGGACTTCAACCAGCTCGCCAGTACGTTGGAAAAAAACCAGCAGATGCGTCGTGACTTTATGGCCGACATTTCTCACGAACTGCGCACGCCGTTGGCGGTGTTGTGCGGTGAACTGGAGGCTATTCAGGATGGCGTCCGCCAGTTCACGCCCGACTCCGTTGCTTCTTTGCAGGCTGAAGTGGGTACGCTCACCAAACTGGTTGACGACCTTCATCAGCTCTCCATGTCAGATGAAGGCGCGCTGGCCTATCAGAAATCATCGCTGGATCTTATCCCGCTGCTTGAGGTGGCAAGCGGCGCATTTCGTGAACGCTTTGCCAGCCGTGGACTGACGATTCAACTCTCGCTCCCGGACAGCATGACGGTATTTGGCGACAGGGATCGCCTGATGCAGTTGTTCAACAATCTGCTGGAAAACAGCCTGCGCTACACCGACAGCGGCGGCGGGCTGCACATCAGCGCCGAACAACGCGAACGCATGGTGTTATTAACCTTCGCGGATTCCGCTCCCGGCGTAAGTGATGAGCAGTTACAGAAGCTGTTTGAACGATTTTATCGCACCGAAGGCTCGCGTAACCGCGCCAGCGGAGGTTCCGGGCTGGGGCTGGCGATTTGCGTCAATATCGTACAAGCGCATAATGGTCTGATCCGCGCCGCCCATTCGCCTTTTGGTGGGGTTAGCATTACAGTAGAGTTACCGCTGGAACGCGATTTACAGAGAGATGTATGACTGAGTTACCCATTGATGAAAACACACCGCGTATTCTGATCGTGGAAGACGAACCCAAGCTGGGGCAACTGCTCATCGACTACCTGCGGGCAGCGAGCTACGCTCCTACGCTCATCAGCCACGGCGACCTGGTTCTGCCTTACGTGCGCCAAACACCGCCCGATCTGATCTTGTTGGATCTGATGCTGCCCGGTACCGATGGTCTGACCCTGTGTCGGGAAATCCGCCGCTTCTCAGAAGTCCCCATCATGATGGTAACCGCTAAAATCGAAGAGATTGATCGCCTGCTGGGGCTGGAGATCGGTGCAGATGATTATATTTGTAAACCGTACAGCCCGCGCGAAGTCGTCGCGCGTGTTAAAACGATCCTGCGCCGATGCAAACCGCAGCGCGAACTACAACAAATGGATGCAGAAAGCCCGCTTATCGTCGATGAAGGCCGTTTTCAGGCCTCCTGGCGTGGGAAGATGCTCGATTTAACACCCGCTGAATTCCGCTTACTTAAAACGTTGTCACATGAGCCGGGAAAAGTATTCTCCCGAGAACAATTGCTTAACCATCTCTATGACGATTATCGCGTCGTTACCGACCGCACCATCGACAGCCATATTAAGAACCTGCGACGCAAGCTGGAGTCGCTGGATGCTGAGCAGTCGTTTATCCGCGCGGTCTATGGCGTGGGGTATCGCTGGGAAGCCGACGCCTGCCGAATTGCTTAAACACTCCTGCCCTTCAGGGCCCGCTGCTTCATGGGGCCCTGGTGACTAGCAACTCTCCAAATATCGCTCATACTCTTTCTGACAACACTGTCGTCAATAACTGTTTGATCTAAAACTTTTAATCAAGGAGTTCATATGGCTGGTTGGTTTGAATTAAGTAAGAGTAGCGATGATCAGTACCGCTTTGTTCTTAAAGCTGGGAACGGGGAAATAATCCTTACCAGTGAGCTTTACACTACCAAAAGCGCTGCGGAAAAAGGGATCGCATCTGTCCAGGCTAACAGCCCTCTGGATGAGCGTTATGAGAAAAAAACAGCGGCTAATGGAAAATTACATTTCAACCTGAAAGCTGCAAACCACCAGATTATTGGTAGCAGTCAACTGTATGCGAATGAACAGTCACGCGAGACCGGTATTACTTCGGTTAAGACCAATGGTGTCAGTCAGACGATAAAAGATAAGACCTGATAATTACTCGCTCAGCCGGGTAACGCAACGCTGTCGCCCGGCGTTTTTCTTTACCTGCCTTCCCTGCAGCGCTACAATGCCCGCCCTTAATATGGGGGCACTCCCCTAACCGCCTCATTGAGTGAGGCGAGTCTGACCTGTCATCAGAACGAGAAAATTATGTTTAAACCGGAACTCCTTTCCCCGGCGGGAACGCTGAAAAACATGCGTTACGCTTTCGCCTATGGCGCAGACGCTGTGTATGCGGGCCAACCGCGTTACTCACTGCGCGTACGCAACAACGAATTCAACCACGAAAACCTGCAGCTCGGTATTAATGAAGCCCATGAACTGGGTAAAAAATTCTATGTGGTGGTTAACATTGCCCCACATAATGCCAAGCTGAAGACCTTCATTCGTGATCTGAAACCGGTGGTGGAAATGAGGCCGGATGCACTGATCATGTCAGACCCTGGTCTGATTATGCTGGTGCGCGAAAACTTCCCTGACATGGACATTCACCTTTCGGTACAGGCTAACGCCGTAAACTGGGCGACGGTGAAATTCTGGAAGCAGATGGGGCTGACCCGCGTGATCCTCTCCCGTGAGCTGTCGCTGGAAGAGATTGAAGAGATCCGCACCCAGGTGCCGGATATGGAGCTTGAGATCTTCGTTCACGGCGCGCTGTGCATGGCTTACTCCGGCCGTTGCCTGCTCTCTGGCTACATCAACAAGCGTGACCCAAACCAGGGTACCTGTACCAATGCCTGCCGCTGGGAATACAACGTGCAGGAAGGGAAAGAAGATGTAGTGGGCAATATCGTGCATAAGTACGAGCCTATCCCGGTACAAAACGTCGAACCCACGCTGGGTATTGGCGCACCAACAGACAAAGTCTTTATGATTGAGGAAGCCCAGCGCCCGGGTGAGTACATGACCGCATTCGAAGACGAACACGGCACTTACATCATGAACTCGAAGGATTTGCGTGCCATTGCCCACGTTGAGCGCCTGACGCAGATGGGCGTGCATTCCCTGAAGATCGAAGGCCGCACCAAGTCGTACTATTACTGTGCACGTACCGCGCAGGTCTATCGTAAAGCCATTGATGATGCCGCAGCCGGTAAACCGTTCGACCCGCAACTGCTGGAAACGCTGGAAGGCCTGGCGCATCGTGGTTACACCGAAGGGTTCCTGCGCCGCCATACACATGACGACTATCAAAACTACGAATACGGCTTCTCTGTTTCCGAGCGTCAGCAGTTTGTCGGCGAATTCACCGGCGAACGTAAAGGTGAACTGGCGGCCGTGCTGGTAAAAAACAAATTCACCGTCGGCGACAGCCTGGAGCTGATGACCCCACAAGGCAATATCAACTTTACTCTCGAGCAGATGGAAAACGCGAAAGGCGAAGCCATGCCAGTTGCGCCGGGCGATGGTTACACCGTGTGGATGCCTGTACCAGAGGATATCGATCTGAATTATGCATTGTTGATGCGTAATTTTGCCAGTGAGTCCACACGTAACCCGCATGCTAAGTAGTTAATTACGGTTATTTTTCAGCGTTCGGAAGATTCTTAGAAATCGATCACATACCGTTTCGTTCATTAAGGGTATTATCCACTCCGCTGAAAAACATAACCCATAAATGCTAGCTGTACCAGGAACCACCTCCTTAGCCTGCGTAATCTCCCTTACGCAGGCTTATTTTTTGCCTGCCGTTTAAACTCTCCGAATCTCCCCAATTCAAATCTTTACTTTCAGGCGAAAAAAAACCGGGCATTACGCCCGGCTCAATTAGGTGATTAAAGATTAATGTGCTGCTTCTGGCTTGTGCTTTTGTGCACTCTGGAAACCATAGGTCAGCTCATTTTTCTCTTTATCCAGCGCAACAGTCACCTGACCGCCATCTACAAGCGAACCGAACAGCAGTTCGTTAGCCAATGGTTTTTTCAGGTTATCCTGGACAACACGCGTCATTGGACGTGCGCCCATTGCGCGGTCATAGCCTTTCTCTGCCAGCCAGTCACGTGCTTCCTGACTCACTTCAAGAGAGACACCTTTCTGATCCAGCTGAACCTGAAGCTCGACGATAAACTTATCAACAACCTGATGAATCACCTCGGTAGAGAGATGATCGAACCAGATAATGTTGTCGAGACGGTTACGGAATTCCGGCGTAAACACTTTTTTGATTTCGCCCATCGCATCAGTACTGTTGTCTTGATGAATCAACCCAATCGATTTACGCTCAGTTTCACGTACACCAGCGTTGGTGGTCATGACCAGCACCACGTTGCGGAAATCCGCTTTACGCCCGTTATTGTCGGTCAGCGTGCCGTTATCCATCACCTGCAGCAACAGGTTAAAGACATCCGGGTGCGCTTTTTCGATTTCATCCAGCAGCAGTACCGCATGCGGATGCTTAATAACAGCATCCGTCAGCAAACCGCCCTGGTCAAAACCGACATATCCTGGAGGCGCACCAATCAGACGGCTGACTGTGTGGCGTTCCATGTACTCGGACATATCAAAACGCAGCAGTTCAATGCCGAGGGCTTTGGAGAGCTGCACCGTGACTTCGGTCTTACCGACACCAGTTGGTCCGGCAAACAGGAACGAACCGACCGGCTTATGCTCATGTCCCAGACCGGCACGGCTCATTTTGATCGCTTCAGTCAGCGCCTCAATGGCTTTATCCTGTCCGAATACCAGCATTTTCAGACGGTTGCCCAAGTTTTTCAGCGTGTCGCGCTCGCTCTGCGATACGCTCTTCTCCGGGATCCGCGCAATGCGGGCCACTACGGACTCAATATCCGCCACGTTGACGGTTTTCTTGCGCTTGCTGACCGGCATCAGACGCGCACGTGCGCCCGCCTCATCAATCACGTCAATCGCTTTATCCGGCAGATGACGATCGTTAATGTATTTCACCGCCAGTTCGACCGCTGCACGCACCGCTTTGGCGGTATAGCGGACGTCATGGTGCGCTTCGTATTTCGGCTTCAGACCATTGATTATCTGCACGGTCTCTTCTACCGATGGCTCAGTGACATCGATTTTCTGGAAACGGCGCGCTAACGCGCGGTCCTTTTCAAAGATATTGCTGAATTCCTGATAGGTTGTGGAGCCTATAACACGGATCTTACCGCTGGAGAGCAACGGCTTGATCAGGTTAGCCGCATCCACCTGGCCGCCCGATGCCGCACCCGCGCCAATAATGGTATGGATCTCATCGATAAACAGAATGCTGTTAGTATCCTGTTCCAGCTGTTTCAGCAGCGCCTTAAAGCGTTTCTCAAAATCACCGCGATATTTGGTGCCAGCCAACAGCGAGCCGATATCCAGGGAGTAAAGGGTACAATCAGCCATGATTTCAGGCACATCACCCTGGACGATACGCCAGGCGAGGCCTTCGGCAATGGCGGTTTTACCGACACCAGATTCTCCCACCAACAGCGGGTTGTTTTTTCTGCGACGGCACAGTACCTGAATGGCGCGCTCCAGCTCTTTGTCCCGGCCAATGAGCGGATCAATTCCGCCCACTCGGGCAAGCTGGTTAAGGTTAGTCGTGAAGTTCTCCATACGGTCCTCCCCGCCAGCTTGCTCTTCGTTATTTGGCTGATGCCCAGAGTCAGAAGACTGGCTGGGTTCATCTTTACGCGTGCCATGAGAGATAAAATTCACCACATCAAGACGACTTACTTCATGCTTACGCAGCAGATAAGCCGCCTGAGATTCCTGCTCGCTAAAGATAGCAACCAGCACATTTGCGCCGGTAACTTCATTGCGTCCGGAGGACTGAACATGAAAGACCGCACGTTGCAGTACACGCTGAAAACTCAACGTCGGCTGCGTGTCGCGCTCTTCCTCACTGGCAGGCAATACAGGTGTGGTCTGTTCAATGAAGGCTTCGAGTTCCTGACGGAGCGCCACCAGATCCACAGAACACGCTTCCAGCGCTTCGCGGGCCGACGGGTTACTGAGCAACGCCAGTAACAAGTGCTCGACGGTCATAAACTCATGTCGGTGCTCGCGCGCTCTGGCGAAAGCCATGTTTAAACTGAGTTCCAGTTCTTGATTGAGCATAGGCACCTCCCCCAATGTTTATGCCTGCATTCAGGCTTTTTCCAGCGTACACAGCAACGGATGCTCGTTCTCCCTCGCATATTTGTTCACCATCGCTACTTTGGTTTCAGCCACTTCGGCAGTAAACACGCCGCAAATCGCTTTGCCTTGATAGTGAACTGCAAGCATCAGTTGCGTTGCACGTTCTACATCATAAGAAAAGAATTTTTGTAACACGTCAATAACAAACTCCATCGGAGTGTAATCATCATTGACTAATATCACTTTATACATAGATGGCGGTTTTAGCGCGTCGCGCAATTTGTCTTCCGCCAGCAGATCGAAATCCAGCCAGTCGTTCGTCTTACCCATTGTCAGTCGTCATCTTCAGTTACGGTTTCCGGCAGAAAATCTTGCCGCTGACAAGCAGCCTATGCGCACAATCAATCTACCTCAAGTATTAGATAACTATCATCTATTAGTGCCATCCGCGACATCTGTCACATAACCGACAATAGCGTTAACTGCTTCAAATTTTGATGCATTTTTACCCTATTCTGTCTGCCTGGCGCTTGACGCCCCGCCTGATTTCTCTAAATTGTAGTTTCGAGAGTTGGCGAGGTTTTGAACAGCCCCCACTCCGCCACCGGTTCATTCCATCTTACTTATATAAGATTTACGAAGGATGTCGAAGTATGGAAACGGGTACTGTTAAGTGGTTCAACAACGCCAAAGGGTTTGGTTTCATTTGCCCCGAAGGCGGCGGCGAAGATATTTTCGCCCATTATTCCACCATTCAGATGGATGGTTACAGAACGCTAAAAGCCGGACAGTCTGTCCAGTTTGATGTCCACCAGGGGCCAAAAGGCAATCATGCCAGTATCATCGTGCCTGTCATTGAAGCAGAAGCTGTCGCATAGCTCTTCTGTCTCATTGTGTACATCCCGCAGTCAAAATGCCAGCCTTTGCGGCTGGCATTTTTATCTCTGTGGCATTATTCCCGCGCCAGAGCATCTACTGGATCCAGACGTGCCGCATTCCGCGCCGGTAGCCAGCCAAACAACACCCCGGTTGCAGTCGAACACAGGAACGCCGTCAACAGCGCGACGGGTGAGAATCCAATTTCCCAGCCCGGCAGGAATAGCTGAAGTGTAAAGGCGATCAGCATCGACAGGCTAATGCCCAACGCGCCGCCAACCAGACACACTAACACCGCTTCAATTAAGAACTGTTGCAGCACATCACTGGCACGCGCGCCAACCGCCATACGAATGCCAATCTCACGCGTTCGTTCGGTTACCGAAACCAGCATAATATTCATCACGCCAATCCCACCAACCACCAGCGAAATCACCGCCACCAGCGTCAGAAAGAGTTGTAATGTACGTGTGGTCTTTTCAGCGGTTTTCAAGACACCGTCCATATTCCAGGTGAAGAAATCCTTCTTACCGTGGCGCAACGTCAACAGTCGGGTCAGTTGCTGTTCGGCCTGGGCACTGTCAAAACCATCCTTTACTCGCACGGTGATCGAGTTCAGCCACGACTGCCCCATAATTCGTCCGGACATGGTGCTGTAGGGCAGCCAGACCCGCAGGATCTTGCTACTGCCGAACATCGACTGTTTCTCTTCTGCAACGCCAATTACCGTGGCCGGCATATTTCCCACCAGCACGACTTCGCCGACAACTTTCGCTTTATTGGGGAACAACTGGCGCCGGGTATTACTGTCGAGCACCACCACCTGAGCGCGCCCCGCCAGTTGCTCGGCGTTAAAGGTGGTCCCTTCGCTAAATGTCATGCCATAGACGTTGAAATAGTCGCCGCTCACGCCGTTAGCACTGGCAGCAACGTCGATATTGCCATAGCGTAACCGCAGGTTCTTCGATACGGCAGGCGTTACCGAACTGACCCAGGGCTGCTTCTGTAGCGCCGTCAAATCGTCATACTTCAATGCCTGTTGATATTGCGGATCGTCGTCGCCGAAATCTTTGCCAGGATAGATATCAATGGTGTTAGTACCAATAGCGCGAATATCTGCCAGTACCAGTTGTTTAGCCGCATCGCCTACCACCACGATCGACACCACCGAAGCAATACCGATGATGATCCCAAGCATGGTGAGTAGCGTTCGCATCTTATTTGCGGCCATTGCCAGCCAGGCCATGGTAAGCGCTTCACGAAAACCGCTGACAAACTGACTCCAGCCGGATGCCGTTTTCACCGTTGGCTCCGCGATATCGCGTCCGCCAGAAGGTTTCTGTGGCGGCGGATTGCGCACAATCTCGCCGTCACGAATTTCAATGACCCGCTCGGCCTGTGCGGCAACCTGCGGGTCGTGCGTGACGATAATTACCGTGTGTCCGCGATCGCGCAGCTGATGCAAAATTGCCATTACTTCTTCGCCGGAATGGCTATCCAGCGCGCCAGTGGGTTCGTCGGCAAGAATAACCTGTCCCCCGTTCATCAGCGCACGCGCAATACTTACCCGCTGCTGCTGACCACCGGAAAGTTGAGAAGGTTGATAGTCAACCCTGTCGCCCAGACCCAGCCGCTGGAGTAATTCCTGCGCACGCGCCAGGCGCTGCTTACGCTCGGTGCCAGCGTAGACCGCAGGCACCTCGACATTTTGCGCCGCGGTTAAATGTGACAGCAAATGATAGCGCTGGAAGATAAAGCCGAAATGCTCACGGCGCAGCTGTGCCAGCGCATCGCTATCCAGCGTGGAAACATCCCGCCCGGCAACCCGGTACGTACCGCTGGTAGGTTTGTCCAGACAGCCGAGAATGTTCATCAGCGTCGATTTACCCGAACCCGACGCCCCGACAATCGCCACCATTTCCCCGGCCTGAATGCTCAAGGATACGTCCTTCAACACCTCAACCAGGCCTTCACCTGAGGGATAGCTGCGGCGGATATGGCTCAGTTCAAGCAATGCTGTCATTTTGCAGCTCCAGCGTTGCCCTCGCCGGTAATGACTTCATCACCCTCTTCCAGCCCTTTCACGATCTCCACATCGGTGTCATTCCGCGCGCCGATAACCACTTCACGTTCGCGGGTTTCGCCGTTACGCAGTAGCCTGACGTTATAGCGGTTGTTACCAATAGGATCGCCCAGTGCCGACAGCGGGATCGTCAGAACATTTTTGACATCAGTGAGCTGGATATGGACCTGCGCGGTCATATCCAGACGCAGGATCCCTTTCGGATTGGGAACTTCGAAGCGGGCATAGTAGAAAATCGCATCATTCACTTTCTCTGGCGTCGGAAGAACATCTTTCAGCGTGCCTTCGTAGCGCGTCTGCGGATCGCCCAGTACGGTAAACCAGGCTTTTTGCCCAGGTTGCAGGTGAATTACATCAGCCTCAGAAACCTGCGCTTTTACCAGCATGGTGCTCATATCCGCCAGCGTCAGAATATTAGGTGCTTGCTGGGCGGCAATAACGGTTTGCCCTTGCAGGGTAGTAATTTGCGTTACTTCGCCTGCCATTGGCGCGACAATGCGGGTGTAATCAAGGTTGGTTTTTGCCGTATCGAGAGAAGCCTGATTACGTTTAATTTGCGCGTCAATTGTGCCAATTTGCGCCTGTTTGACCGCCATTTCGGTGGCCGCCGTGTCGAGATCCTGCTGTGAAACGGCCTGGGTTTTTGCCAGCTGTTGCTGACGGGAAAGCGTCACCCGCGCCAGTTTCCACTCAGCTTCTGCCTGTAAACGCTGGGCGCGCAATTCCATTAGCGTCGCTTCAACCTCTTTGATTTGGTTTTGCGCCTGTTCAGGATCGATTACGCCGAGCAACTGATCTTTTTTGACTTTATCGCCAATCGCGACCGACAGCGTTTTTAACTGCCCGCTGACCTGCGCCCCGACGTCAACTTTACGCAGCGCATCCAGTTTACCGGTAGCCAGCACGCTTTGCTGCAGATCGCCCGGACGAACAATTAATGTTTGATACTGAGGTAAAGGCGCATTAAGCGTTCGCCAAAGTGCAATTACCGCCACAATAAGGATGATGGCGAACAGAAAATAGCGTTTTTTGATTTTTCCCTTGAGCTTCATAAATGCCCCAATTCCCCCAATACGTCCACCAGAGTGGAGTGCTAAACATCAACGTTAAATAAATCGCCGTTGAAAAGCGCAAGAATAACAGAGTTATTGATGAATGGTTAAGATCCGCTGTGCTGAAATTAGTACCAGGGTATCAATCGGATTTATATTATGAGTCAACTAACTGAAAGCACTTTTCTTTCCACCAAACCCGTCACCAGCTTTGGTCTTTTTTACAGCCTGAGCAGCGGCCATTTACGTCCCGCACATTGCTGGGATAAGCGGAGCTTTCGTCGTAAGTTTATCTGGCGCTCACTCTTGATACCTCGCCTCACCCAGGAATGGATGACAGAACTGTCCCAATGGCCGGATCTTGAAAACCTGCTATCCCACCAACCCCGACTGCCGGTGCGTTTGCATCGTCCTTACCTTGCCGCAAACTTCACCCGTAAAATGCGTTTAGACGCGGTGCGTTTTCATTATAATGTTATCCGCCATGCATTTTTACCCGCAGAATTTAACGCCTTATTAAGCAATGACGGCTTACAGCTGGCGCAAATTGAAGGCAAAGATGGCGATATATTTACCGTAACCATGATGATGTTCCCGGTGCTGGATAAAGAGGGAGAGAGCACTATTCAGGTGCAAAATGGCGACGGCGACGTGCTGACTAAAATGACGTTTACGTTCTGCGAATATAATGGCAAAAGTACATTATTTATTGGCGGTGTGCAGGGCAATGCACAACTTCCTCACGAAGCAATCCAAAAAGCGACCAAGTCCTGTCACGGGATATTCCCAAAACGTATTGTAATGGAAGCCATTTGCCGGTTAGCAGAGCGATTGAATATCGATAATGTTATGGCAGTCAGCAATGAACAGCATATCTTTCGCAGCCAACGCTACCACGATAAAAATAAGGTAATTCATTCCGACTACAACGCATTTTGGGAATCGGTTGGCGGCGAGTGCGACAGACACGGGTACTATCATATTCCGCGCACGCTGGCGCGAAAAAACGAGGCGGATATTGCCAGCAAAAAACGCGCAGAATACCGCCGCCGCTATCAGCTACTGGACAGCATCCATTCGCAGCTGTCGTCGATGTTTCACCACTAATCCGCTCTACCGCGTGCCAGCCACAGCACGCGGGAAAACATTTTTCGCAGCAGCGTTGGCACTGCGTCAACGCCGCGCCGCCCGGCTTCCATCGCTACCTCAATGGCTAAATCCGGTTTTGACGAACGATGTATCGCCTTGGAGATAATTTTGCGCATGTTCATGGGCACGTTCTCCGGGATTTGCGCCACCCGGTGAAAGACGTCAGCAAACCCCTGGCGATACATAAAGTGTTCCATATCCAGCGCGGGGAGCATGGTCAAATGCTCACGCTCTTCCTCTCTGTCGTCATTCAATAAGCTACGTACCGTGGCCGCATACTTTTTCCCGGCTTCATCACCATCGACCAGCACATGCCACTCGATACCCATCCGGCGGGCGAATTTAACCAGCGGCTTAAGGCCGGACTGGGCGAATTCAATAACTTTAATCCCTTCTGCATCAAAGTGATGTCCGCACTGACGGGCCAGTTCGTTAATAACCCAGGTTTCCGTTTCGCCTTCTACCAGCAACCAGCAGCGGGCAAACAACGATGACGCACGATTAAAACGAATATGAAATGCGATTCGCCGACCATCTTCTGCACTGATCCCACCCGGCCCCAGCCGCCAGGCGGCGACGCGGGATGATTCACGAACCAGACGAACAACATGTTCCACGGGCGTAAGGGACAACAGCTCACCGGAGTTGGTTGTCGCCACTCGCTGCAGAGGCAGTAAATTCAACAAGTGCCAGGCCACCGACAGCATGATGGGATGTAAACGCGTTTCCGGATCTTCCACCAGCAATAAAGGTCGGGCGTCTTTATCCAGCCTCAGCGTGCCTTTGGCCTGCAACAGGGTCGAAAACAGGCCCAACAGAATAACCCGGTGCGTACGTCCGCCGGGTTTATCAATCATGCGGTTAATAATGTCCAGATAGCGCCAGCTCCGTTGTTCGTTATTGGAGCGACGGCGCATCAGACGGTAACGGGACTGGCCAGCCCCCTGCTCGGAAAAATAGTGCTCCAACAACTGCACCATGGCCGATAACCCCTGGCGGATCTGCCCGTCGGTCAGGTTTTGCGGTCGGGTAGCCAGCTCACGCGCCAGAAAATCCAGTTGGCGGGCGGTGACTTCGACGTCCGCCGAATCCGGCACGGTACCGTTGCGGATCCGTCGCATAAACCGCGCGTCGCGCAGACGCAGTACCGGCATCAGGCGCACAAGATGCCGCGCCTGATCGTTAATGTCATCGAGAGGTAATGGATGGCCGTCGCCGTCAAGAAAACTGCGCAAGGTCAGAACGCTACCGTCATCCGCACACTCGCCTTCCAGACGATAAAAAATGCGGTGATAGCCATCCTGGCACGGCGTCCAGCTGGCTTCCAGAGGGCGATAGCGACGTACCCGGTGACGACCCGGCTGGGATTCACGAAACGTCAGGATAATGTGCAGGTGGTGTTCCCGGCCCTGTATATCGCCCGGCGGGAACCAGAAATCCTCGCGGACAAAATGATACAAGTCTGGCTCCGGCGACAGCAGCAGGGTTAAGGCATCCAGCAGACTGGATTTACCCCACGCGTTCTCCCCAATCAGCACGTTGCTCTGCTCCAGCATCAACGACAGACGGTTAATACCACGAAATCCAACAATCTCAACGCGTTCGAGAATCATATAGCCTCCGGAAATGCTAACTTTTTCCTTCAAGTTATCAGGAGTATAACGGCAAGCGGGTGCTCAGGACACCCGATATCAATCTGGCGTGAATCGCAAAAGCAAAAAAAATAAGAATATTCTTCTTATGTTTTCTCCTGAATATAATTTCAGAACTTAATCATCGTCCTTTCGCTAGTTGGACTATGCTTCATTCATCCAAGATTCAAAAAGGAATCGCAACATATTGCCTTAAATCAAATTTTTTCATCAATTTAACTGGCGAAGGGATGATATTTTTTTCTAAAATACCCGCTCTTTCATCATCGTCCCTTTTAGCGATGAATTACCGGGCAAGGAATACGAACCCGGAACTTTTAATTGAGGTGGTTATGTTCAGGAAATTAGCAGCTGAATTCTTCGGTACGTTTTGGCTCGTTTTTGGTGGGTGCGGTAGTGCAGTGCTGGCAGCCGCATTCCCGGAATTGGGAATTGGATTTGCCGGTGTCGCGCTGGCATTCGGCCTGACCGTATTAACCATGGCATTCGCCGTGGGTCATATTTCAGGTGGGCATTTTAACCCGGCGGTAACCTTCGGTTTATGGGCTGGCGGTCGTTTCCCGGCAAAAGATGTTATTGGTTACGTTATTGCTCAGGTTGTAGGCGGTATTGTTGCAGCAGCGGCGCTGTATCTTATTGCCAGCGGTAAAGCAGGTTTTGATGCAACGGCCAGTGGTTTTGCTTCAAACGGCTTTGGTGAACATTCACCAGGCGGTTATTCCATGCTTTCTGCCGTCGTCATTGAAATTATTCTGACCGCAGGCTTCTTATTAGTGATCCACGGCGCGACCGATAAACATGCTCCGGCAGGTTTTGCACCTATCGCAATTGGTCTGGCGTTAACTCTGATCCACTTGATCAGTATTCCAGTCACCAACACCTCCGTAAACCCGGCACGTAGTACCGCAGTAGCCATTTTCCAGGGCGGCTGGGCATTGCAACAATTGTGGTTCTTCTGGGTTATGCCGATTATCGGTGGGGTACTCGGCGGCCTTATTTACCGCACTCTGCTGGAAAAACGCGATTAATCGCTAACAAAAAAGGCCTGGCGCAAGTCAGGTCTTTTTTATCCTCTCTATATTTCCTTTTATTTGCAACTTTACTCCCCTCTTTGCTTTGAGTAGTGTGTGCTAGCGCATTTCGTCTTACTTCTCAGCAAGGATCTGGTTTTCATGTTTTCAGGGCTGTTAATCATTCTGGTTCCCCTTATTGTGGGCTACCTTATTCCGCTCCGGCACAGGACTGCATTACAACTTATCAATCGCCTGTTGAGCTGGATCGTCTACCTTATTCTCTTTTTTATGGGTATTAGCCTGGCGTTTCTGGATAATCTCGCCAGCAACCTGTTAGCTATTCTTCATTATTCTGCAGTCAGCGTGACGGTCATTATACTGTGTAATATTGCGGCGCTGTTCTGGCTGGAGCGTTCGCTGCCCTGGAGACACAACCACAAGCAAGAAAAGCTCCCCTCGCGAATTGCAATGGCGCTTGAGTCGCTCCAGCTTTGCGGCGTCGTCGTCATCGGTTTCCTGCTCGGCCTCACTGGGCTTTCCATTCTGCAGCATGCCACCGAAGCCAGCGAATATACGTTAATCTTTTTACTGTTCCTGGTGGGGATCCAGCTGCGCAACAGCGGTATGACCTTAAAGCAAATTGTGCTGAACCGTCGGGGGATGATCGTGGCCGTCGTCGTCGTCGCCAGTTCGATGCTGGCGGGGGTTATCAATGCATTGATCCTCGGTCTGCCGCTGAAAACCGCGCTGGCGATGGCATCAGGTTTTGGCTGGTATTCCCTGTCCGGTATTCTGTTGACCGAATCGTTCGGACCCGTAATTGGTAGTGCCGCCTTCTTTAACGACCTGGCCCGTGAACTGATCGCCATTATGTTGATTCCAGGAATGGTGGGCCGCAGCCGCTCTACCGCGCTGGGATTATGCGGGGCGACATCAATGGATTTCACCCTGCCCGTTTTACAACGCAGCGGCGGCCTGGAAATGGTCCCGGCAGCCATCGTCCACGGCTTTATTTTGAGTCTGTTAGTGCCTCTGCTGATGGCGTTTTTCTCCGCCTGACGCCCGGGCAAATACCTCTCTGGCGGTAGTCAGCTACCGCCAAAATTGCGCTAAATCAATCTCCCTGCAAGTAGTAGCAGAAATCCCTTTTATCCCTACGCGCACAGGCATAATCTTAAACATGTATATTAAATATAACTTTAAAAGGTGTGACCATGTTTTGTGTGCAATGTGAACAAACCATCCGTACTCCGGCAGGAAACGGCTGCTCTTACGCGCAGGGTATGTGCGGTAAAACGGCTGAAACCTCCGATTTGCAGGATCTGCTGATTGCTTCCCTACAAGGTCTGTCTGCATGGGC
Source organism: Citrobacter sp. Cf116 (assembly GCF_030336505.1). Lineage (NCBI taxonomy): Bacteria > Pseudomonadati > Pseudomonadota > Gammaproteobacteria > Enterobacterales > Enterobacteriaceae > Citrobacter > Citrobacter sp. Cf116. The sequence continues at coordinate 964,321 of NZ_JAOWEQ010000037.1, forward strand.
TGTTAAAGCACGTGAATACGGCATCATCGACCATGAGGTTGATAACTTTGCGCCGCGTGCGTTCTTCTCCACGCTGACTAACGTAAACTTCGATTCCCCGCGTATTGTTGGCTATGCCCGTGAAGCTATCGCCATGCGCGACGCCCTGAAAGCACAATGCCTGAACATCGACGCGAACGCAGCTGTCACCAACCCGATGGCCGATCTGCAACTGGTCAGCGACGATCTGGGCGACCTGCAACGTCAGGCCGCTGAATTCACCCCGAATAAAGACAAAGCGACCATCGGCGATAATATCCTCGGCCTGCGTCTGCTGTGTCTGTACGGCCTGAAAGGTGCGGCAGCTTACATGGAGCACGCCCACGTTCTTGGTCAGTACGACAACGATATCTATGCTCAGTACCACAAAATCATGGCGTGGCTGGGTACCTGGCCTTCCGATATGAACGCTCTTCTGGAGTGTTCAATGGAAATCGGCCAGATGAACTTCAAAGTGATGAGCATTCTGGACGCCGGTGAAACCACTAAATACGGTCACCCGACCCCGACTCAGGTCAACGTAAAAGCAACCGAAGGTAAGTGCATCCTGATCTCCGGTCACGACCTGAAAGATTTGTACAACCTGCTTGAGCAGACTGAAGGCACCGGTGTTAACGTTTATACCCACGGTGAAATGCTGCCAGCACACGGCTATCCGGAACTGCGTAAGTTCAAACACCTAATCGGTAACTACGGCAGCGGCTGGCAGAACCAGCAGGTTGAATTCGCCCGCTTCCCTGGCCCAATCGTGATGACTTCTAACTGCATCATCGACCCAACCGTTGGCGCCTACGACGACCGTATCTGGACCCGTAGCATCGTCGGCTGGCCGGGCGTGAGCCACCTTGAAGGTGACGATTTCGGTCCGGTTATCGCACAGGCGCAGCAGATGGCTGGCTTCCCGTACAGTGAAATTCCGCACCTGATCACCGTAGGTTTCGGTCGTCAGACCCTGCTGGGCGCTGCTGATACCCTGATCGACCTGGTGAGCCGCGAAAAACTGCGTCACATCTTCCTGGTTGGCGGTTGTGACGGCGCACGTGGTGAACGTAACTACTTCACCGACTTCGCCACCAGCGTACCAGACGACTGCCTGATTCTGACCCTTGCTTGCGGTAAATACCGTTTCAACAAACTGGAATTCGGCGATATCGAAGGTCTGCCGCGTCTGGTCGATGCCGGTCAGTGTAACGATGCCTACTCTGCCATTATCCTGGCGGTCACCCTGGCAGAGAAACTGGGCTGTGGCGTGAACGATCTGCCGCTGTCTCTGGTGCTCTCCTGGTTCGAACAGAAAGCGATTGTTATTCTGCTGACCCTGCTGTCTCTGGGCGTGAAAAACATCGTCACTGGCCCGACTGCGCCTGGTTTCTTCACACCGGATTTGCTGGCAGTTCTCAACGAGAAATTTGGTCTGCGTTCCGTGACCACCGTTGAAGAAGACATGAAGCAACTGCTGAGCGCGTAAGGAGTAAAGAATGACGATGCCAACTCATCAGTGCCCATGGCGGATGCAGGTTCACCACATCCATCAGGAAACGCCGGATGTATGGACAATTTCGTTGCTGTGCCACGATTATTATCCTTACCGCGCCGGGCAGTATGCACTGGTCAGCGTACGTAATTCAGCGGATACGCTGCGTGCTTACACCATTTCCTCAACACCGGGCGTTAGCGAGTACATTACGTTGACCATCCGCCGGATTGACGATGGCGCAGGTTCACAGTGGCTAACCCGCGACGTGAAGCGCGGCGACTATATCTGGCTGTCCGATGCCATGGGTGAGTTCACCTGTGAAGATAAAGCGGAAGACAAGTTCCTGATGCTGGCCGCAGGCTGTGGCGTTACGCCAATCATGTCAATGCGTCGCTGGTTGGCAAAGTACCGCCCGCAAGCGGATGTACAGGTAATCTTTAACGTTCGCTCGCCGCAAGATGTCATTTTTGCCGACGAGTGGCGTGAATATCCGGTGACATTAGTTGCTGAAAACAATGCCACCGAAGGTTTTGTTTCTGGCCGACTGACTACCGAACTGCTGAAAAGCGTACCGGATCTGACCTCGCGTACAGTGATGACCTGTGGCCCGGCACCGTATATGGATCTGGTCGAGAAAGAAGTCAAAGCACTGGGTGTGACGCGCTTCTTTAAAGAGCAGTTCTTCACACCTGTTGCCGAAGCCGCCACCAGTGGTCTGAAGTTTACCAAGCTACAGCCGGCGAAAGAGTTCTATGCGCCGGTGGGCAGTACGCTGCTGGAAGCGCTGGAAAGCAACAAGGTTCCGGTTGTCGCCGCATGCCGTGCAGGCGTTTGCGGCTGCTGCAAAACCAAAGTGGTTGACGGTAACTACACGGTCAGCAGCACCATGACGCTGACCGACGCAGAAATCGCTGAAGGTTATGTGCTGGCCTGTTCCTGCCATCCGCAGGGTGATTTAGTGCTGGCGTAATTGGCCGGTATCTGATGTGCAAAAGGCTGCCTGGCTGTACCGGGTGGCCTTTTTTTATGCTCTCAGGCGCTGCAAAATTCTGATATTTTCACTCTACCCGGCAAAATACCTCCTTCCCCCCGTGAATTATCGACCACACTTACCCTTCGCAGATTAAGCATAATCCCCGACTACCACGTCGAACTTTCTACAAGGATCCCCATGAAAAAAGTGGCCATTGTCGGCGTCGGTCCCACCGGGATTTATACGTTTCATGCCCTGGTTGAGCGCGGTGAACCGCTGGAAATAGAGCTTTATGAGCAAGCTGAAGAGGCGGGCGTTGGCATGCCTTATAACAGCGACAACAACGCAGACTTCATGCTGGCAAATATAGCCAGCATAGAGATCCCACCGATTTATATCAGTTATCTGACGTGGCTACAGAATCAAAGTGATGACTATCTGGCGCAGTTTCGGATTGAACGTAATTCTTTGCATGAACGGCAATTTTTGCCCCGCGTGATCCTCGGTGACTATTATCGCGATCGTTTATTCGCTATCGTCGAGAAAGCGCGAGGCTCAGGCTTCACGATTAGCATAAACGAATTAAGCAAAGTCACCGACCTGCAAGCGACCCCGAATGGGGTCTCTCTGTGGATCAATCATGCTTTACAGCCTGTCGAGGTGGACTTCGCCGCTATCGCCACCGGTCATCTGTGGCCTGAAACGGATGTACAGACACGGAAGTTTTTCCCCAGCCCGTGGACCGGTCTGATGGACGTCCAGATTAGCGCTTGTCGGGTAGGAATTCTCGGCACCTCGCTCAGCGCGATTGACGCAGCGATGGCCGTGGCCTGCCAACACGGTGCCTTCACCACCGGGGCTGATAACGCACTCCAGTTTATCTGTAAATCCGACAGCCAAAGCCTGAAGCTGACCCTAATGTCGCGCAACGGTGTGCTGCCTGAAGCGGATTTTTACTGCCCTCTGCCCTATGAATCGTTGAATATCGCAACGCCTGAAGCAATTGAAGACGTCATTGTCTATGGGCAAAAAGGATTACTGGACCGCATTTTCCGGATTATTGTACAACAACTGCAAGATGCAGCCCCGCAATGGAGCCAAGAGATAGCACTTGAGACGCTCAACGCCGATACATTCCCCGAGGCCTACTTTGCCGACAGGCTTGAGCACGAACCTTTTGAATGGGCGAAGCGCAACCTGATTGAAGTTGAACGCAACAAACAGGAACAGCGTACCGTCGCGTGGCGCTATACCCTGCTGCGGCTACACGAGGTAATCGAAGAGATCGTCCCACATCTTGATCCGCCTGATGAAAAGCGCTTTAAGCAAGGACTGGCGCGCGTGTTTATCGATAATTATGCGGCAATCCCGTCTGAATCAGTCCGCAGACTGCTGGCGCTGCACGACGCCGGGCTGATTGAGATCCTCACACTTGGTGCGGATTATGAGCGTACGAATGAGCAGGAAATGACGGTAATTTACCACCACGGTCGACGCAGCGAATTCGATGTGTTTATTGACGCCCGAGGGCAACGGGCATTGCAGAGCAAAGATATCCCTTTCCCAACGCTACGCCATCAACTGCTGGCCTGTGGCGATGAGATCCCGGACATCGGCGAAGATTACACGCTGCAAGCGCCGGAAAACGCCCGCAATCGCATCGCTTTTGGCGGGCTGCCGTGGTTGATGCACGATCGTCCGTTTATTCAGGGACTGGTTGTCAGTGCTGAAATAGGCGCCGCGATGGCAAGGGCATTGACGCAGCGAGCGCTGAGACGTCGGCACAAACTATGGAACAGTGATGACATATAGATTAGCGACAGATTGAACGACGAGGCGGGCAAACCGTTAGCGCCCCCCGCCTCGGTATTGACTCACAAATGGTAACTATCGCCAGGCAGAATTTCCTGCAACGGAGTAACGCCCCGCCCCCAAAAACGCCACGGCCAGCGCACCGATGAAGAAATACACCAGACTTTCAATCGCCCATGCACCGGTTTTATCCAGTGTCCAGGTTTCGCCCATCCCGACCATCAGCCATGCCACAACCATCGTAAACGCCAGCCCCAACGCTGCCGGACGCGTCAGGATGCCTAGAATAATCAGACACGGCGCTACAACCTCTCCCAGCAGAACGCCGTACGCAATAAAGCCCGGGAAACCTTTCGCTATCAACATACCGCTGATGCCATCAATACCAGCAAACAGTTTATGCAGCCCATGAAACAGCATCAGCCCACCGACGGCAAGGCGTAACAAAAACTTGCCAAAATCTTCGTGAGCCAGTACCCGGTTAACTGTATTTAATAGTTTTATAACCATTTGAATTTATTCCTTGTTTCACCATGTCCAATAACAAACTACGCTTAATACAGATTAAATGAAACCTGCCGGAAATAAGGGGTAATGAGAAGCATAACGATTATCTTCATCTAAACTTGTAACCGGTATCACATTAGAGGAGAAGGAAAACCATGAAACAAACGGTTGCCGCTTTTATTGCTAAAACACTCGAACAAGCTGGCATTAAACGTATTTGGGGTGTGACGGGAGACTCGCTCAATGGCCTTAGTGACAGTCTGAATCGTATGGGCACGATTGACTGGATGCCAACCCGCCATGAAGAGGTTGCCGCTTTTGCCGCAGGCGCAGAAGCCCAACTGACCGGTGAGCTGGCCGTCTGTGCCGGCTCATGCGGACCGGGAAACCTGCACCTGATTAACGGCCTGTTTGATTGCCACCGCAACCATGTCCCGGTGCTGGCGATTGCCGCGCATATTCCCTCCAGTGAGATAGGCAGCGGTTATTTTCAGGAGACCCACCCGCAGGAGTTGTTCCGTGAATGTAGCCACTATTGCGAGCTGGTCTCCAGCCCTGAGCAGATCCCCCAGGTGCTGGCTATAGCTATGCGTAAAGCGGTGCTCAACCGTGGCGTCTCCGTGGTGGTATTACCCGGCGACGTGGCGCTGAAGCCCGCCCCTGAAAGCGCCACCACGCACTGGTATCATGCACCGCTCCCGGTAGTCACCCCGGAAGAGGAAGAGCTGAGAAAACTGGCGCAACTGCTGCGCTACTCCAGCAACATCGCCCTGATGTGCGGCAGCGGCTGCGCCGGTGCGCATAAAGAGCTGGTTGAGTTTGCGGCTAAAATCAAAGCCCCGATCGTGCACGCTCTGCGCGGGAAAGAGCATGTTGAGTACGATAACCCCTATGACGTGGGTATGACCGGGCTGATTGGCTTTTCATCCGGCTTCCATACCATGATGAATGCCGACACGCTGATCCTGCTCGGTACCCAATTCCCCTATCGCCCGTTCTACCCCACCGACGCCAAAATTATTCAGATTGATATCAAGCCGGCGAGTATTGGCGCGCACAGTAAAGTTGATATGGCGCTGGTAGGCGATATTAAATCCACGTTACGCGCCCTACTACCTTTGGTGGAAGAGAAAACCGAGCGGCAGTTCCTGGACAAAGCACTGGAGCACTACCGCGAGGCGCGCAAAGGGCTGGATGATTTAGCCAAACCCAGCGATAAAGCCATTCACCCGCAATATCTGGCGCAACAGATCAGCCACTTTGCCGCTGACGATGCCATCTTTACCTGCGACGTTGGCACGCCAACGGTGTGGGCAGCACGCTATCTGAAAATGAACGGCAAACGTCGCCTGCTCGGATCGTTTAACCACGGGTCGATGGCTAATGCCATGCCGCAGGCACTCGGCGCACAAGCGACCGAACCAGGACGTCAGGTTGTGGCAATGTGCGGTGACGGCGGCTTTAGCATGCTGATGGGCGATTTTCTGTCGGTGGTACAAATGAAGTTACCGGTGAAGATTATTGTCTTCAACAACAGCGTGCTGGGATTTGTGGCGATGGAGATGAAGGCTGGTGGTTATCTGACTGACGGCACCGAACTGCACGACACGAATTTCGCGCGGATTGCCGAGGCCTGTGGCATCACGGGCATTCGCGTAGAGAAATCTTCAGAGGTTGATGAGGCGCTGCAAAGGGCGATGTCAATTGACGGCCCGGTGCTGGTCGATGTGGTGGTGGCGAAAGAAGAGCTGGCGATCCCGCCGCAGATCAAACTCGAACAAGCCAAAGGTTTTAGCCTGTATATGCTGCGCGCAATCATCAGCGGACGCGGTGATGAAGTGATCGAACTGGCGAAAACTAACTGGCTCAGGTAAAACATCCTTATTAAACCACACACAAAATCATTCATGATGCATCAAGGCGGCAAGCCCGAAAATCCCCAGGAGCATAGGAATACTATGTGACTGGGGTTTGAGGGTGCAGCCAACGCCGAGGCAGCTTGAAGGATGAAGTGTAATAAGGAGATACCATGATTGATTTACGCAGTGATACCGTCACCCGACCCAGTCGCGCCATGCTCGAAGAGATGATGGCCGCCCCGGTCGGGGACGACGTCTACGGTGATGATCCTACCGTTAATGCCCTCCAGCAATACGCGGCCGAGCTTTCTGGCAAAGAAGCCGCCATTTTCTTACCTACTGGCACTCAGGCGAACCTGGTTGCACTGCTCAGCCATTGTCAGCGCGGCGAAGAGTATATCGCCGGTCAGGGCGCGCATAACTATCTCTACGAAGCGGGTGGCGCAGCGGTGCTCGGCAGCATTCAACCGCAACCCATCGATGCCGCGCCGGATGGCTCCCTGCCGCTGGACAAAGTGGCAGCAAAAATCAAAGCAGACGATATCCATTTTGCCCGCACCCGTCTGCTCAGTCTGGAAAACACGCATAACGGCAAAGTGCTGCCGCGCGAGTATCTGAAAGAGGCCTGGGAATTCACCCGGGAGCGCAATCTTGCCCTGCACGTCGACGGCGCGCGTATTTTTAACGCCGTCGTCGCCTATGGCTGTGAGCTTAAAGATGTCACGCAATACTGCGACTCGTTCACCATTTGTCTTTCCAAAGGTCTGGGAACGCCGGTAGGCTCGCTGCTGGTCGGCAGCCACGAGTACATCAAGCGTGCCATTCGCTGGCGCAAAATGACCGGCGGCGGAATGCGCCAGGCGGGTATTTTGGCGGCGGCCGGACTGTATGCGCTGAAAAATAACGTGGCGCGTTTGCAGGAAGACCATGACAACGCCGCCTGGATGGCGGAGCAACTGCGCGAAGCAGGGGCGGACGTCATGCGCCACGACACCAACATGCTGTTTGTTCGCGTTGGCGAAGAGCGCGCGGCCGCGCTGGGTGAATATATGAAAGCGCAGGGTGTGCTGATTAACGCCTCCCCGATTGTGCGCCTGGTGATGCATCTGGACGTATCACGTGAACAACTTGCTGAAGTCGTCGCCCACTGGCGCGCTTTTTTAACCCAATAAGGAGATGGGCGTGCCGCAACGGATTTTGGTTCTTGGCGCCAGTGGCTACATTGGTCAGCATTTGGTACAGGCGCTCAGTCAGCAAGGGCATCAGGTGTTGGCTGCGGCACGTCGCATTGAACGACTGGAAAAGCAGCAACTGGCCAACGTCAGTTGCCATAAGGTCGATTTGAATTGGCCAGATAACCTCCCCCCGCTGCTGGCGGGTGTTGATACGGTTTATTACCTGGTCCATGGCATGGGTGAAGGCGGTGATTTTATCGCCCACGAACGTCAGGTGGCGATGAACGTCCGCGATGCACTGCGTAATACACCAATCAAACAGCTTATTTTCCTGAGCTCATTACAGGCTCCCCGGCATGAACAATCCGATCATCTGCGTGCGCGACAGATAACCGCAGATACTCTGCGTGAATCAGGCGTGCCAATGACGGAATTGCGTGCGGGCATTATCGTGGGGGCAGGTTCCGCTGCCTTTGAAGTGATGCGCGACATGGTCTACAACCTGCCGGTACTCACCCCTCCGCGCTGGGTGCGCTCACGAACCACACCCATCGCGCTGGAGAATTTGATGTACTACCTGGTGGCGTTGTTGGATCATCCCACGCAACATCACCGCGTACTCGAAGCAGCCGGCCCGCAGGTGTTGAGCTATCAGGAACAGTTCGAGCATTTTATGGCGGTCAGCGGTAAACATCGCCTGCTCATCCCCATCCCCTTCCCTACCCGCTGGATTTCGGTCTGGTTTTTAAACGTCATTACGTCAGTGCCGCCAACCACGGCCAAAGCGCTGATCCAGGGCTTAAAACACGACCTGCTGGCCGATGACACCGAACTACGTGCGCTGATCCCGCAAAAGCTGATTGCCTTTGATGACGCGGTGCGCAGTACGTTGAAGGAAGAAGAAAAGCTGGTCAACTCCAGCGACTGGGGTTACGACGCACAGGCGTTTGCCCGCTGGCGTCCAGAATATGGCTATTTCGCCAAACAAGCTGGCTTTAGCGTTGAAACCTCCGCCAGTAAAAAAGCACTGTGGCAGGTAGTGAATCGACTCGGCGGCAAAGAAGGCTATTTCTTTGGCAATATTCTATGGAAGACACGCGCGGCGTTGGACCTGCTGGTCGGCCATAAGCTGGCAAAAGGTCGTCCCGAACACCCACTATTGCAAGTTGGCGACACCGTTGATAGCTGGAAAGTCATCATCGTTGAGCCGGAGAAACAGCTGACGCTGCTGTTTGGGATGAAAGCGCCGGGATTGGGTCGCCTGAGCTTCACACTGGAAGATAAAGGCGATCATCGACGCATTGATGTACGCGCCTGGTGGCATCCGCACGGTATGCCAGGCCTCTTCTACTGGCTGTTGATGATCCCCGCCCACTTGTTCATTTTCAGGGGGATGGCGAAGCGAATAGCCAAACTTGCAGAACAAATCACAGACTAATGATAAAAAGAGCCTGTATTCTTTCATGTTTCCCATTGCATACAGGCGTATTTCACGGAAGAATGCGCACGACGTTTTTTAAACACAGTGGATTGATATGAAGGTACTGGTTACCGGAGCCACCAGCGGCTTGGGCCGAAACGCGGTTGAGTTTTTATGCAGCAAAGGCGTCAGTGTCAGAGCCACCGGTCGCAACGAAGCGATGGGCAAGCTGCTGGAGAAAATGGGCGCAGAGTTTGTGCATGCGGATTTGACCGAGCTGGTTTCTTCGCAAGCAAAAGTGATGCTTGCCGGCATCGACACGCTGTGGCACTGCTCCAGTTTTACCTCACCGTGGGGAACTCAGGAAGCCTTCGATCTGGCCAACGTTCGCGCAACTCGCCGTCTGGGCGAGTGGGCCGTGGCCTGGGGCGTTCGCAACTTCATTCATATCTCCTCGCCGTCGCTCTATTTTGATTATCACCACCATCGCGATATCAAAGAGGACTTTCGCCCGCACCGCTTCGCCAATGAATTTGCCCGCAGCAAAGCAGCTGGTGAAGACGTGATCGCGTTGCTGGCGCAGGCCAACCCGCAGACGCGTTTTACGGTATTGCGTCCGCAAAGCCTGTTCGGACCACACGATAAGGTCTTTATCCCGCGCCTGGCCCATATGATGTACCACTATGGCAGCATCCTGTTGCCGCACGGCGGAAGTGCGCTGGTAGATATGACCTACTACGAAAATGCAGTGCACGCGATGTGGCTGGCAAGTCAGCAAGCCTGCGATAAGCTGCCGTCAGGTCGCGCGTACAACATTACCAACGGCGAGCATCGCACTCTGCGCAGCATTGTGCAGAAGCTCATCGACGAGCTGAATATTGATTGTCGGATCCGCTCCGTTCCCTACCCGATGCTGGACATGATTGCCCGCAGCATGGAGCGTTTAGGCAATAAATCGGCAAAAGAGCCAAAGCTGACGCATTACGGCGTCTCGAAGCTAAATTTTGATTTTACGCTGGATACTACCCGCGCTCAGGAAGAGTTGGGTTATCAGCCCATTGTGACGCTGGATGCAGGGATTGAACGTACCGCGGCCTGGCTGCGCGACCACGGTAAGCTGCCGCGTTAACCATTGCCGGATGGCGGCGCAAGCGCCTTATCCGGCCTACAAAATCCAGCCTAAATTAGCCGTAGGCCTGATAAGCGAAGCACCATCAGGCATTGGTATTCTGCGTTAACCCTGCCCGTATTTTTCCAGTAACGCTTCGGCAATCGCCTGAGTTTCTGCATCCGCCACGCCGTTCCACAGCGTCGGGCGGAAGTGCATCTGGAAGGCCATAATCACCCGCTGCTGTTCGCGCGGCGTCATATCAGATTTTATCTCATAGCCGTAACGCGACAGCAGATCGAGTAAAGATTCGGTTGCTACCGGCGTATGAGGCGCTCGCCCGGCAAGATAAAATGCTACGCGCTGAGTGTCCGGCCACGCGCCAATTCCCTGTTCGGCCAGCACTTTCCATGGGAAAAGCGGTCCAGGATCGTCCTTACGTTGCGGCGCGATGTCCGCATGGGCTACCACGTTCTGCGGTTTTATGTCGTAGCGGGCGATAATATCTTTCGCCAATGGGATCAGCGCCTGAATCTGCGCGGGTTCAAACGGCGCAAAATATTTTATCCCTGCCGATTTTTGCCAGCCGCGGTTTTCCAGCTCAATGCCAATTGAGGTATCGTTAATACGCGTAGCGCCACGCCAGAAGCTAATCCCCGCATGCCAGGCCAGATCTTTTTCCGGCACCAGTTGCCAGATACGCGGTTTGCCGTGGTAGAGCGGCGGCACAGCCGGGATCAAATAATGCGAGCTGACGTTTTTATCGGTCAGCGTAGCCAGAGAAGAGTCAAAATCATCGGCCGTGTAATGGATAACCAGCACTTTAATGCGTGGATAAGCAGCCTGTGCCTGACGGCGGGTATCTAACTGATACCCGTCTTTGTCGACAATCCCTTTTTCGCCAGCACATCCCACCAGCAACAGCGTAAATGCCAGCAGACACAACAGACGCTTCATCGGCGAGTTTTCACCGCGGTACCGCTGACGCTCACCATCAGCATACTGCCGTCTTTGCCCACGGTTTCGTAATCAATATCAATACCGACCACCGCATCAGCACCCAGCGCTTTGGCCTGTTCGCCCAGCTCCTGGAAAGCAATTTCACGCGCTTTACGCAGCTCTTTTTCATACGCGCCGGAGCGACCGCCGACAATATCGCGAATGCCGGCGAAAAAATCGCGGAAGATATTCGCGCCTAAAATGGCTTCGCCAGTCACAACACCGCAGTATTCCACGATGCTCTGCCCTTCCAGCGTAGGGGTAGTCGAAAACTGCATGGTTAATCTCCTTTTTGCGCTAAGAGCACGATCTCAAAAGCATTATCGAACCGATCCACTATCATTGAAAGGATATATTCTATCAACGTAGAACACTAATAGTAGAAAGCTAATAAGGAAATCATTATGCGCTACTCGAAACTCTCTCTGCTGGTTCCATTTGCACTACTTCTCAGCGCCTGTACGACCGTGACGCCGGTCTATAAAGATAACGGCACGCGTAGCGGTTCATGCGTAGAAGGCGGGCCAGACAGCGTGGCTCAACAATTCTATGATTACCGTATTCAGCATCGAAACAATGATCTTACCCCACTTCGTCCATACCTTAGCGACAACCTGGCTAAACTGCTGACCGACGCCAGCCGCGATAATGCACACCGCGACCTGTTTAACAGCGATCCGTTCTCCAGTCGGGCTACGTTACCGGACAGTGCCAGCGTCGCCAGCGCATCGACTATTCCGAATAGTGATGCACGCAACATTCCGCTACGCGTAGAGCTGAAACAGGGTGACCAGAGCTGGCGTGATGAAGTGCTGATGATCCGCGAAGGCCAGTGCTGGGTCGTTGATGATGTACGCTATCTGGGCGGCAGCGTACACGCGCCAGCCGGGACGTTGCGCCAGTCTGTCGAAAACCGTTAATCGCGCCATTTACTCGCCCAAATCATAACCCCCATTAATTGTCTGGCATTCTGCATAGAATGCCGACAATTATTCTTGCCCACTGGTGGCCCCGCTATTTTGTGCTATGTTTAGAGAAGAATGCGGTTTGCATTTAACTTTTAACGCATAAATATTGCATAACTATTCTGTCAAAGGTAGTATCTGCGGCTTCAATAGCTATCAGACTGCCAGTATCGAGTGTCAATGAGTATTCAATTAAACGGCATTAACTGCTTCTACGGCGCACATCAGGCGCTGTTCGATATCACGCTGGATTGCCCTCAGGGTGAAACACTGGTGTTACTTGGCCCAAGTGGAGCCGGGAAAAGCTCGCTACTGCGCGTACTCAACCTGCTTGAGATGCCGCGCTCGGGCACGCTCTCTATTGCGGGTAACCGTTTCGACTTCACGAAAACCCCGTCAGATAAAGCCATTCGGGATCTGCGTCAAAACGTGGGCATGGTCTTCCAGCAATATAATCTTTGGCCGCATCTCACGGTGGTGCAGAACCTGATTGAAGCGCCCTGCCGCGTACTGGGGCTGACGAAAGAGCAAGCGATGGCGCGTGCCGAGAAACTGCTGGAACGACTGCGTCTGAAGCCGTACAGCGATCGCTATCCACTGCATCTGTCCGGCGGCCAGCAGCAGCGTGTGGCCATTGCCCGCGCGTTGATGATGGAACCACAGGTGCTGCTGTTTGATGAGCCTACCGCAGCGCTTGACCCGGAAATCACCGCCCAAATCGTCAGCATCATTCGTGAGCTGGCAGAAACCAATATTACTCAGGTGATCGTCACCCACGAAGTGGAAGTTGCTCGTAAAACGGCCAGTCGCGTGGTGTACATGGAAAACGGTCATATCGTCGAGTTTGGGGATGCGAGCTGCTTTGCCAACCCGCAAACCGAAGCGTTTAAAAACTACCTTTCTCACTAAGATTCGGGACAATACAATGAAAAAAGTTCTGATTGCCGCGCTAATCGCAGGTTTTAGCCTTTCCGCTACCGCAGCCCAAACCATTCGTTTCGCCACCGAAGCGTCTTATCCTCCGTTTGAATCGATCGATGCTAACAACAAGATCGTAGGGTTTGACGTTGATCTGGCGAATGCGCTGTGTAAAGAGATTGACGCTACCTGTACCTTCACCAATCAGGCCTTCGACAGCCTGATCCCGAGCCTGAAATTCCGTCGTTTTGACGCGGTGATGGCCGGTATGGACATCACGCCTGAGCGTGAAAAACAGGTTCTGTTCACCACCCCTTACTACGACAACTCTGCGCTGTTTGTTGGCCAACAGGGTAAATACACCAGCATTGATCAGCTGAAAGGCAAAAAAGTCGGCGTTCAAAACGGGACGACGCACCAGAAATTCATCATGGATAAACATCCGGAAGTGACTACCGTGCCGTATGACAGCTATCAGAATGCCAAACTCGATCTGCAAAACGGTCGTATTGACGGCGTCTTTGGTGATACCGCAGTAGTAACAGAGTGGCTGAAAGACAATCCAAAACTGGCCGCGGTTGGCGACAAAGTCACGGATAAAGATTACTTCGGTACTGGTCTGGGCATCGCTGTGCGCCAGGGCAATACCGAGCTGCAGCAGAAATTTAACGCTGCGCTGGAAAAAGTGAAGAAAGATGGGACTTACGAGACCATCTACAACAAATGGTTCCAGAAGTAATATTTGATGAATGAATTTTTTCCTTTAGCAAGCGCCGCCGGGATGACCGTCGGCCTTGCCGTTTGTGCGCTGATTATTGGCCTTGCACTCGCCATGTTTTTTGCCGTCTGGGAGTCAGTAAAATGGCGCCCGGTGGCATGGGCGGGCTCGGCCCTGGTCACCATCCTGCGCGGTCTGCCAGAAATTCTGGTGGTTCTGTTTATCTATTTCGGCTCCTCACAACTGCTGCTGACGCTGGCCGATGGCTTTACGATCAATCTCGGGTTTGTACAAATCCCGGTTCAGATGCAGATCGAAAACTTCGACGTCAGCCCGTTCCTGTGCGGTGTCATTGCACTGTCATTGCTGTATGCCGCTTACGCGTCGCAAACGCTGCGTGGCGCGCTGAAGGCCGTGCCACTCGGGCAATGGGAGTCAGGTCAGGCGTTAGGTTTGTCTAAAGCCGCGATCTTCTTTCGTCTGGTGATGCCGCAGATGTGGCGTCATGCCTTACCGGGACTGGGTAACCAGTGGCTGGTATTGCTGAAAGATACCGCGCTGGTCAGCCTTATCAGCGTGAACGATCTGATGTTGCAAACCAAGAGCATCGCTACCCGTACCCAGGAGCCGTTTACCTGGTACATTGTGGCGGCCGCTATTTACCTGGTGATTACGCTGGTGAGTCAGTACATTCTCAAACGCATTGACCTGCGCGCGACACGTTTTGAGCGGAGACCAGGCTGATGCTTGAGTATTTACCTGAATTGTTGAAAGGGCTGCATACAAGCCTGACGCTGACGGTCGCCTCCATCGTGGTTGCTCTGGTACTGGCGCTGATCTTCACCGTCATCCTGACGCTGAAAACGCCGGTACTGGTGTGGCTGGTTCGCGCTTATATCACGCTGTTCACCGGTACACCGCTGCTGGTGCAAATCTTCCTGATCTACTACGGACCAGGACAGTTTCCGGCATTGCAAGAATATCCGGTACTGTGGCATCTGCTCTCTGAACCCTGGTTATGCGCCTTAATTGCGCTGTCGTTAAACAGTGCGGCCTACACTACGCAACTGTTCTACGGCGCTATCCGTGCAATCCCGGAAGGCCAGTGGCAGTCCTGCGGTGCATTGGGGATGAGCAAAAAGGATACGCTGGCGATTCTGTTGCCGTACGCCTTTAAACGCGCCCTCTCCTCATATTCCAACGAAGTGGTGCTGGTATTTAAAAGTACCTCACTGGCTTACACCATCACCCTGATGGAAGTCATGGGTTATAGCCAGCTGCTGTACGGCCGTACTTATGACGTTATGGTATTCGGTGCTGCGGGTGTGATTTACCTGATCGTCAACGGCTTGCTGACGCTGATGATGCGCTTAATAGAGCGTAAAGCGCTGGCGTTTGAACATCGGAATTAAATCGGTATTTGTGCCTTTGTAGGTCGGATAAGGTCTAACACCGCCATCCGAAAAATGTGCATAAGCAAAAAATATAAAGACGGACAACAATCTAAATTGTCCGTCTTTTTTTATGTCAAAAAAAAATACTTAATCATTTTTATTGAATATAAATTCATTAAATGGCATTGTTAATCCACGCCGCAGACACGGTAAATAATCATAAGATTGACAGACGGGAGTTCCACCATGAAAAAGTTAGTACTGGCCGCATTACTTGCTACTTTCGCCGCTGGCGCCTCAGCTGCTGATAAAATTAGTTTCGGTGTATCAGCCACGTATCCGCCATTTGAATCACTGGACGCCAGCAATAAGATTGTCGGTTTTGACATCGACCTGGCAACGGCGCTGTGCAAACAAATGCAGGCAGAATGTACTTTCACCAATCACGCTTTCGATAGCCTGATCCCCGCGCTGAAATTCAAGAAATATGATGCGGTTATTTCCGGAATGGATATCACCCCTGAGCGTAGCAAGCAGGTAGCATTTACTCAGCCTTACTATGCCAACTCCGCGCTGGTGATTGCGAAAAAAGACACCTATAAAACCTTTGCTGACCTGAAAGGTAAGCGCATCGGTATGGAAAACGGCACCACCCATCAGAAATACCTGCAGGATAAACATCCTGAGGTGAAAACCGTGGCCTACGACAGCTATCAGAATGCGATTATCGACCTGAAAAATGGCCGTATTGATGGCGTATTTGGCGATACTGCTGTGGTTAACGAGTGGCTGAAAACCAACCCGCAGTTAGGCGTAGCCACTGACAAAGTAACCGACCCGCAATACTTCGGTACTGGCCTTGGCATCGCGGTTCGCCCGGATAACAAAGCCCTGCTGGAAAAACTGAACAGCGCGCTGGCGGCAATCAAAGCTGACGGCACGTACCAGAAAATCAGCGATCAGTGGTTCCCGCAGTAATGTCTGCCCAATCTGAAAAGCCGCGCTCTGCGGCTTTTTTTATCTCTTCGCCTGCGCTTTCAGTCAGTTCTTACGCCATAAACACTTTCCTGGCATACACTTGTTAAAACGAAAAAAAGTGAGGCAAACGGATGATAGCGTTCCCTGCCAGTTTACTGATCCTCAATGGAAAAAGTGCTGATAATCTCCCCCTGCGTGATGCCATTGCGAAGCTTCGCGATGAAGGCGTGGAAATCCATGTTCGCGTGACCTGGGAAAAAGGCGATGCCCAACGCTACGTTGATGAAGCTCGTCAGCTAGGCGTTGAAACGGTGATTGCCGGCGGCGGCGACGGCACCATCAACGAAGTTTCGACGGCGCTGATCCAGTCGCAGGGCGACAATATTCCGGCGCTGGGTATTTTACCGTTGGGAACGGCAAATGATTTTGCCACCAGCGTGGGGATACCCGACGACCTCGATAAGGCGTTAAAGCTGGCTATCGCCGCAAATGCGACAGCGATCGATATGGTGCAGGTCAATGATAAAACCTGTTTTATCAACATGGCGACCGGCGGCTTCGGCACACGTATCACTACCGAAACGCCGGAAAAACTCAAAGCTGCGTTGGGTGGCGTATCATACTTTATCCACGGATTAATGCGCATGGATACGCTCAAACCCGACGTCTGCGATATTCGTGGGGAAGATTTTCACTGGCAGGGTAAGGCGCTGGTGATTGGTATCGGTAATGGTCGTCAGGCTGGAGGCGGGCAACAGCTTTGCCCAACGGCGCTGATCAACGATGGTCTGTTGCAACTGCGCATTTTTACCGGCGAAGAACTGTTGCCAGGGCTGCTTTCGGCGTTAACGCAATCCGAAGACAACCCTAACATCATCGAGGGCGCATCATCGTGGTTTGATATCCGCGCCCCACACGAAATTACCTTTAATCTTGACGGCGAACCGCTCAGCGGACAGGAGTTTCATATTGAAATCCTGCCTGAGGCGTTACGTTGCAGACTGCCGCCGGGTTGTCCACTGTTGCGCTAACACAACGACACCCCGGCTGTAATCAGGCGATGGTAACTTTGCTGTCCAGATAAACATCCTGCACGGCGTTAATCAGCTTAACGCCGTCGGCCATGGTTTTCTTGAATGCTTTGCGTCCAAGAATCAGCCCCATGCCGCCTGCCCGTTTGTTAATCACCGCCGTACGTACCGCATCACTGAGATCGGTTTCGCCGCCAGCCGCGCCGCCGGAGTTAATTAACCCGGCGCGCCCCATATAACAGTTCGCCAGTTGATAACGTACCAGGTCAATTGGATTTTCGCTGGTCAACTTGGTGTAGACGCGATCGTCGGTGTAGCCAAAATTAACCGCTTTATACCCACCGTTATTTTCCGCCATTTTCTGCTTAACGATATCCGCCCCGATAGTGGCCGCCAGATGGTTAGCCTGCCCGGTTAAATCGGCGGAAACATGGTAATCCACACCATCTTTTTTAAACGCGGAGTTACGCAAGTACGCCCACAACACGGTAACCATACCCAGCTCATGGGCGCGCTCAAACGCTGCAGAAATCTCTTCAATCTGGCGGCGAGATTCCTCAGAACCGAAATAGATTGTTGCCCCTACCGCAACCGCGCCCATATTGAACGCCTGCTCTACGCTGGCATACAGCGTCTGGTCAAAGGTATTCGGATAGCTGAGCGTTTCGTTGTGGTTAATTTTAACGAGGAACGGAATGCGGTGCGCGTAGCGGCGGGAGACAGAAGCCAGCACGCCATAGGTCGATGCCACGCAGTTGCACCCTGCTTCGATAGCCAGCTCCACAATATTCTTCGGATCAAAGTACAGCGGGTTAGCCGCAAACGATGCGCCAGCGGAGTGCTCTACCCCCTGGTCCACCGGTAGAATCGACAGATACCCTGTCCCGGCCAGTCGCCCCGTGTTATACAGCGTCTGCATGTTACGCAGCACGGCAGGCGGCCGATTGTTATCCACCATCACACGGTCGACGTAATCATGTCCAGGCAGGTAAAGTTGATCAGAAGGAATGGTCATACAACGATGCTGTAAAAGGTTGTCGGCGTCTTTGCCAAGCAACTGCGCAATATCAGTCATAGCTATGCTCCCGTAATTTCCGATTTGAAACCGGAATGTGGATTGTCCTGACCCGCTTTGTTGCGGGCAGCATTAAGCCTGGTACCGACTGCGTTTTTTTTCCATCTTTAGCGCACTTTTCAGCAACTTCTGCTGGCTCGATTCAGGAAGAAATAATGTTAAGGCGGTCAAATTTAGACCACAAAGGTATTTCAAAGGTATTATCAGATGGTACTATCAATGCGTACCTTACCTGTCATGAAGGATTTAAAGATGAAAACTACAGTTAAGCTGTCGTTCATGATGTTTGTAGAGTGGTTTATCTGGGGCGCCTGGTTTGTACCGCTGTGGCTGTGGCTGAGTAAAAGCGGCTTTAGCGCCGGGGAGATCGGCTGGTCCTACGCTTGTACCGCGATCGCCGCGATCCTGTCGCCCATTCTGGTCGGTTCAATCACTGACCGCTTTTTCTCCGCGCAAAAAGTGCTGGCGGTGTTGATGTTCGTCGGCGCTATTCTGATGTACTTCGCCGCCCAGCAAACCACCTTCAGCGGATTCTTCCCGCTGTTACTGGCCTATTCGTTGACCTATATGCCGACGATTGCGCTGACTAACAGTATTGCTTTTGCCAACGTACCGGACGTTGAGCGTGATTTCCCGCGCATCCGAGTGATGGGAACCATCGGCTGGATTGCCTCTGGTTTGGCCTGCGGTTTCTTACCGCAAATGCTTGGCTATAGCGACATTTCACCCACCAATATTCCTCTGCTGATCACTGCCGGAAGCTCTGCACTGTTGGGCGTCTTTGCGTTCTTCTTACCGGATACGCCGCCAAAAAGTACCGGCAAAATGGATTTCAAAGTTATGCTGGGTCTGGATGCGCTGATCCTGCTGCGCGATAAGAACTTCCTCGTCTTTTTCTTTTGCTCTTTCCTGTTTGCGATGCCACTGGCGTTCTATTACATCTTCGCCAACGGCTACCTGACAGAGGTCGGAATGAAAAACGCCACCGGCTGGATGACGCTGGGCCAGTTCTCTGAAATCTTCTTTATGCTGGCGCTACCATTTTTCACCAAACGCTTTGGCATTAAAAAGGTATTGTTACTTGGTCTTATTACTGCGGCGATCCGCTACGGATTTTTCGTTTACGGCGGTGCGGAAGAATATTTCACTTACGCCCTGCTGTTTCTCGGCATTCTGCTGCACGGCGTCAGTTACGACTTCTATTACGTCACGGCCTACATCTATGTCGATAAAAAAGCGCCGGTTCACATGCGCACCGCAGCGCAAGGGCTTATCACCCTCTGCTGTCAGGGATTCGGCAGCCTGCTCGGTTACCGTCTGGGCGGCGTGATGATGGAAAAAATGTTTGCTTACCAGGAACCGGTTAATGGTCTCACCTTTAACTGGGCTGGCATGTGGGGATTTGGCGCGGTCATGATTGCCGTCATTGCCGTGATGTTTATGATTTTCTTTCGCGAATCTGACAAAGAAATCACCGCCATTAAGGTGGACGATCGCGATGTAGCGTTGAAACAAGGGGAAGTAAAATGAAAGCAGAACGTATTCTCGGTGCTCTTTATGGGCAGGCGTTAGGGGATGCGATGGGCATGCCGTCAGAACTGTGGCCAAGAACCCGGGTTAAAGCCCATTTCGGTTGGATCGACCGTTTTTTACCCGGCCCTGCGGAAAATAATGCCGCCTGCTATTTTAACCAGGCGGAGTTCACTGATGATACGTCTATGGCGCTGTGTCTGGCAGATGCCCTGCTTGAATGCGACGGCGAAATTGTACCAGACGTAATTGGTCGCAATATTCTGGCCTGGGCCGAGCAATTTGATGCCTTTAATAAAAACGTGCTCGGCCCGACCTCAAAAATTGCGCTCAAAGCCATTCGCGACGGCAAACCTGTCGCCGAACTGGAGAATAATGGCGTGACCAACGGTGCGGCAATGCGCGTTTCGCCACTGGGATGCCTGCTACCCGCCCGCAATCTTGATGCCTTTATCGATGACGTGGCACTGGCCTCCAGCCCGACGCATAAATCGGATCTGGCTATCGCGGGTGCTGTTGTCGTCGCGTGGGCGGTATCGCGCGCCATCGACGGAGGAACATGGTCAGAGATTGTTGATGCGCTGCCTGCCATTGCCCTGCATGCGCAGCAAAAGCGGATCACTACCTTTAGCGCCTCTCTCTCTGCACGCCTTGAGATGGCGCTGAAAATCGTCCGTAATGCCGACGGCATTGAGTCTGCCAGCGAACAGCTGTATCAGGTGGTGGGAGCCGGAACCAGTACGATTGAGTCCGTGCCTTGCGCCATCGCGATGGTCGAACTGGCGCAGACCGATCCCAACCGCTGCGCCATTCTGTGCGCGAACCTCGGCGGCGATACCGATACCATCGGAGCGATGGCTACCGCCATTTGTGGCGCGCTGCACGGCGTCGGCGCGATTGACCCGGCATTGAAGCAGGAGTTGGATGCGGTTAATCAGCTGGACTTTACCCGCTACGCCAGTGGGTTAATGCGACTGCGTGAGCAGCGGGAGGCGCTATGAGCAATACGCATCTGCAACAACTTCTCTCGCAGTTACGTACACAGCGGCCAGTAACGGTGGTGGGTGCAGCGGTGATTGATGTCATTGCCGATGCGTATGCCCTTCCCTGGCGAGGCTGTGACATCGAACTCAAACAGCAAGGCGTGAACGTTGGCGGCTGCGCGCTCAATATTGCCGTAGCGCTCAAGCGTTTAGGTATCGACGCCAGTAATGCGTTACCGCTGGGTCAGGGGGTGTGGGCCGACATTATCCGCAATCGGATGGCAAAAGAGGGGCTGCACAGCCTGATCGACAACGCTGAAGGCGATAACGGCTGGTGCCTGGCGCTGGTGGAACCGGATGGCGAACGTACCTTTATGTCCTTTAGCGGCGTTGAGAATCAGTGGAATGCCGCCTGGCTGGCACAGCTGGATATCCCGCGTCATAGCCTGGTGTATCTCTCGGGTTATCAGCTAGCGTCCCCGTGCGGTGAATTGCTGGTGCAGTGGCTGGAAGGACTGGAAGAGGTGACACCGTTTATCGATTTTGGCCCGCGCATCGGCGACATTCCTGAGCCCTTACTGGTACGAATTATGGCCCGCCGTCCGCTGGTGTCACTTAATCGTCAGGAGGCGGAAATTGCTGCCGAGCGATTTGCATTGAGTCTGGATGTGGAAGGTTTTGGCGCAGAATGGGTGCAGCGTTTCGCCGCACCGGTGGTCGTTCGTCACGATAAAGACGGCGCATGGTATTTCAGCGCACAGACATCCGGCTGCGTACCGGCATTTGCAACGGCGGTCATTGATACTATCGGCGCAGGAGACAGCCATGCCGGCGGCATGCTGGCCGGACTAGCGTCTGGCTGGACGCTGGCCGACTCAGTGCTGTTAGGTAACGCGGTGGCGTCATGGGTAGTTGGGCATCGTGGCGGCGATTGCGCCCCATCACGCGAGGCGCTACTCCTCGCACACAAAAACGTATAGATCGCTACGACAGTAACTGATGCTGTATTCAATAGGCCGTTGCTGCTGATCAAGCGCTACCTGCTTGATCACCAGTACCGGCACTTTACTATCCATTTGAATGTGCGCCTGGAACTCTGCATCCGGCATTCTGGCGCTAACGCGTGAGCGCGTACGCTGTGGGAAAATATGCTGGCTACGAAAATAGTCATACAGAGAAACACCAATGGCATCCACGTCATGAATTAGATGTGCGGGTACCCAAGACTCTTCAATAGATACTGCGTCTTCGTCAACGTAACGAATGCGTTTGAGCAGAAAGACATCACTTCCTGTGACAACAGCCAACTGCTGTGCCACCTCTTCCGGGCAAGGTACAATTCTTTTGTTAACCCACAACGTATCCGGTTTTTTACCGCGCAACACCACCTGCTGAGAAAAACCGCGCGCTTCTTTGAGCGAATACTCGAAGATATTGTTGATTTGCGTTCCGTAACCGCGGGCACGTGTTACTACACCTTCTTCTTCCAGGGCCTGCATCGCCTTGCGTACCGTAATCCGAGAAACGCCGGTCAACTGGCTGAGGTCGCGCTCGCCGGGCAGGATATTGCCGTGTTCCAGGATCCCACTGCGCACAGCATTCTTCACCGTCTGCGCAAATTTCATATACAGCGGCGTGTTATCCGCCGCTGAAATACGTTCATTCAGTTGTGCGATAAGCTGGGTATGCGCTTGTTCCATTTATCTTTTCCCTGGCCGCCGTTTCTGCAGCCAGTATACCCATTACCACCACGCGTGAAAATGATGCACCGGACCAATTCCCTCGCCAACTTCCAGCGTGTCTGCCTGTGCCAGCGCCGCTGAAAGCCACAATTTGGCTTCCTGTACGGTATCGGCCCAGTTGTTATGGCGCGGACGCAGGGCTGCCAACGCCGCCGATAGCGTACAACCGGTGCCATGGGTATTTTTGGTCATCACCCTCGGCGCGGTAAAACGCTGCTCGCTTTCGCGAGTAAAGAGCCAGTCGGGGCTTTGCGCGTCATCCAGATGACCGCCCTTCATCAACACCGCCTCGCAACCCAGCGCCCGTAGCGCTCTTCCCTGCTCTAACATCTCCTGCTCAGTCTGCGCATGCGATGCCCCGAGCAGTGCAGCTGCTTCGGGTAAATTAGGGGTGATAATCGAAACCTGTGGCAGCAAACGGGTACGCAGCGTTTCTACCGCCGAGGGTGACAGCAACGGATCGCCGCTTTTCGCCAACATCACCGTGTCCAGCACCACATTTTGTACCCGATGACGACGCAAACGTTCGGCGACCGCTTCAACAATATCCGTCTCCGCCAACATACCAATTTTTGTGGTGTCGATACGCACATCACTCAACACAGAGTCCAGCTGCGCAGCGACAAAGTCAGGTTCAATACGATACACCGACTGCACCCCGCGCGTATTTTGCGCCACCAACGCCGTAATAACGGAACAGCCGTATGCGCCCAGCGCCGAGAAGGTTTTTAAATCGGCCTGAATACCCGCGCCACCGCTTGGATCGGTTCCGGCGATCGTTAATGCGTTAATCCGTTTCATGCTTACTCCTGGGCGTTCAGGTTATAAAGGGCGTCGAGAAATGCCGGGACAAAGCTGCCCGGTCCGTTTGATTGCTCGGTGGCGATTTGCCCGGCCTGTTTCATCCAGCTACAGGCGGAGGCGACGTTATCAAGTCGGTCACCACGCAAGGCACAACTGGCTGCAACAACCGCTGATAGCGCGCATCCGGTGCCCACCACGCGAGTCATTAACGGGTCGCCGCCGTCCACGCAAACGGTACGCTGACCATCGGTGACGTAATCCACTTCGCCGGTAACCACGACAATGGTCCCAATCTGACGAGCCAGCGCCTGCGCTGCCGGAAGCGCAGCGACAGCTGTATCGGTTGTATCCACGCCGCGTCCCCCACCGTTCATGCCGGCCAGAGCAAGTATTTCCGAAGCGTTGCCACGAATAGCAACAGGCTGTAGCGACAGTAAATCCAGACAAAAGCGGCGGCGAAACTCAAGCGCGCCTACGGCAACGGGATCGAGCGTCCACGGGGTTTTAGCATGATAAGCCCGCTCAACGGCGGCGCGCATCGCCGTGGCCCGCTCCTGAGTTAAGGTACCGACATTAACCAGCAATGCACTGGCAATAGCGGCGAATTGGCTGGCTTCTTCAGGTTCGATCACCATCGCCGGCGATGCGCCCAGCGCCAGTAGTGTATTGGCAGTAAAGCTTTGCACGACCTCATTGGTCATACAGTGTGTGAGCGGGGATAGGGTTCTAAATTGGTGCAAAGTGTGAGCCGCGAGCGCGCGGCTGTGCAGGTCAGGCTGCATGGTTCAGCTCCTGCCCGCGCGAAGAAGGGACACGGGCAGTGTCAGACTTCCCTACGCTGGCATTATCCAGATCAGGTGGTACGGGTATTTCTCAGCCTTCACCAGGAAGGGCACCCCGAGTCGTTGAAACACAAACGTAATATGCTGGTTTCAGTAACAGGATACTGCCTGTGCTTAGCGATGTAAATTGGCGTACTACCCGCCCTCACAGTGAAACTACTGGTCAAGGTTGCTGCAATTCTGTACTTTCATTTACACTTTTTACGAAATGACTGGAGTGATCACAAAATAGTGCTTGTCAGACATCCGGTATGCCAGGAATGATACATGACTGATTTTGATGACCCGAAGAGGTAGAGAGGATGGGTATGAAGAATAAAATGTTGCTGGGTGCACTTCTGCTCGCAAGCAGCGTCGTCTGGGCCGCGCCAACCGCAACAGCTGCCCCCACCGGTATCGATAAGTATGAACTGAGCAGCTTTATTGCTGACTTCACCCATTTCAAACCCGGTGACAAGGTTCCACCACTGTATCTCACCGAAGAATACACCATTAAACAGTGGAATCTACGCAATCTGCCCGCTCCGACGGCAGGCACCCACTGGACCTACATGGGCGGCGCGTATGTGCTGGTCAATGATGCCGATGCTAAGATCATTAAAGCCTACGATGGCGAGATTTTTTATCACCGCTAATCGAATAAAAACACGTACTTTCAGCAAGAAAGTACGTGAG
This sequence comes from Citrobacter sp. Cf116, assembly GCF_030336505.1. Classification (NCBI taxonomy): domain Bacteria; kingdom Pseudomonadati; phylum Pseudomonadota; class Gammaproteobacteria; order Enterobacterales; family Enterobacteriaceae; genus Citrobacter; species Citrobacter sp. Cf116. The sequence continues at coordinate 989,345 of NZ_JAOWEQ010000037.1, forward strand.
ATAACCACCAATCAATTAGTCGTAAGATACCGCAAAGGTCACTTTACTTTGTACGTCACCAGGCTGTAGTGATTCTCCTGTTACGCGAACATATTTCGCAGTGATGGGAAAAGTGTAACTACTTTTGATTTCAGTCAGTTTAGCTATTTTGTTCATCAGCGTATCCCCCAATTTCAACGGCGATGTCGCACTGCCGTTAAAAATCTGGAAACCCACTCCCTTTGCGCCATTCATTACGGTATTTTTCAGTATCGTTCCACTGCTATCCCAGTCGCCGCGTACCACTTTAAAACTCACTGGATTGGTAGTGACGTTATTGATGCTTTCGCATTTCAGTTCCAGTTCTGTGGAACCAGATTTAGTATTGTTTGCGCTTAACATTTCTTTTAGCGTCGTATTCGGCATCTTAATTTCGTATGTCGACTGGGAGAAACGACAGGTTGTTGGTTTGTGCTTGACGGTAAATGTAATATTTTGTGCGTAAGTGTTTTTACCACTCAGTTTACCTGTCAACCAACACCATAGCCACGCCCCAAGACTCTTCCGACATGAATTATCAGCTAAAATATTTATTGCCGGACGCCCCAAATTTATCGTATTACCACTAGATATCGTTAAATCAGCACTGCCAGGTGTTATATATGAAACTTGAAGAATAAATGGTTTTGAGTTAAACGCCTCTTGTGTTGTATATGATTTTGAGGCAATTACCCCACCCCCATTACCCGTCGCAACAGGAAATTCAGTGTTTTCGAGCATGTTAAACTTTAGAAAAATAGATTTATTCGCACCGGGTTCCTTCAATTCTATGACATAGTTTTGAAATGGCGTCGTATAATCCATAAAATCTGTATTTTCATTACATGAAAAAGTATCGTTTAGGTTTGTGTTTATTACAAGACGAACAGGAGAACCCACCGTTACTGTCGTCATGTCCAGCTCTATCGTTTGTTGTGCTGATGTATTCGAACCTAAGGTACATTTAGCCTGCACCAAGAAAGGAAGCAAACATAAAATTAAAACCCAATATTTTTTCATAAACGAATCCCTTATCGGCAAATATAGACTTTATTCTCATCAATCACCTTATCGAAGGTAATCGTGCAGAATTGTCCCTGATTTTTATTAACCACGACGCGTACCGATGCGGGAATATCGTTGGTGCGAATAAATAACCGACTGCCCTGGCCGATCAGACCGACGTTATTACCTGCGCTATCTTCAACCTCATAGCCGAACGATAACGGAGAGCCGTCTGGTCGTTTGGCGAGGAAATACCATAGCTTACGCTGATCGGTTTCAAACTCCGTCATCACCACCGCGCCGCGATAAGGAACAGTAGCTTTACGATTACCCAGCAGCGCCACGTCGCTTTTACTATCGGACAAATCCAGCATCAGCATATTTTCACGATACGGCGTCAGGCTGTCATACATAGCGTAACCTTTACTGTCCGTTGTTAAGTAACGGTGTCCCTGCACCGCCGCCCCCTGTAAACCCGGCGCTTTAACAATGGCGAAAGTATCGGAAAGCCGTGACGTCAGCGCCACGCCGTCAGACCACACCACAACACCGCCCTGAATATTACCGCTGGCCTGTTGATACTTATTCGACTGGCTGTAGCTGCCGCCTATGGTCGCTATCTGCGCGCGCCAGGCCATATTACCGCCCGCAGTTGTTTCATTCCCCTGCCGTTGGTGACTGAGGTTGGCGCCGTAGCTGAACTGATCGCGATTACCCGCCACCCCGCTTAAGCTGGTGTTATTCGACTGATAACCGTCATCATCGAATGTCGTTGAGTTAGAGACAAACAGATCGCGGCGAGGGGTAGATATCCCGTCCCCCCACGAGAATGGGATGGAGATATACAGGTTAAAACGCTTATCCTCGTGATTATCCTCATCGTACGTTTGGCTAACGGCAAAGGTATAGCTGATACGTTGCCAGGAGTTCGAATAATTTATTTGATAATCTTTACCCGTTCCGCTGCGTTGCCAGTAATCACGCCACAAACCGCTTACGGCCAGAAATCCCAAGTCGCCAGGCAATGCCTGATTGATGTTCAGGGAAAAACTATTCTTACGGCCAAAATCATTCTGATAATAATCAGCAATGTCATAAACATCATTTTCATCACGGTTGTAGCTATTTTTGTTATTCGCCCAAACGTGATCGTTAAAGGTACGATAATCCCGCGAAGAGTAGCGAAAGGCCGCCAGCGCAAACTGAGTTCCGGTCTGTGCGACATATTTATTCCATGCTACCTGATAACTCTGTCCGTCAAAAACGCCGTTATCCTGCTCACTGTGCGATCGTGTGGCGTCTACCGAAACCGCACCAATTGGCGTATTCCACCCTGTGCCAAGCACAAATGAATAATAGTTATCCGATAACATTGAGCCGCCATAAACTGTAAGCAGATTATTCAAGCCATAAAAATAACTACCCTGCATAAAATCAGACTGATTACTCGCACCTGCAATATCGCTACGTCCGGCAGCCAAATCATATTTCGCCACACCTGCCTGCAACATATTCGGTACCGATGAATAAGGTACCAGGTAATGTCTTATCGAACCATCTGCCTCTTTAACACTCACATCCAGATCTGCACCACCACCTGCAAGCTGCAAATCATCAATGGCAAATGGGCCTGGAGAGACCTCTTTTTGATAAATCACAAAACCATTTTGTTCGATGGTTACCAGCGCGTTACTCTGGGCAATACCACGTACTACTGGGGTAAAATTCTGTTTTGAGTTCGGTAACATTTGCATATCACGCCAGATACGCACCCCGCGAAAGCGTACCGCGTCAAAAATATCCGCCCCGGTATACATGTCCCCGACGCGCAATGTACCGAGAATTGACGGAATACCACGTTCCATATATAACGTATTACTTTTCCACTCGCCGCTACCTTCGTTGCCTTTGGTATAGTTGGCATTCGAATGCAGCTGCCAACCCAGCAAATTCAACCCGCTGTTCAGATTAACATAGCTACTTTTATCATTACCGCCGTGTTTATAATCACTGTAATACTGGCTGGCATAATAAGCCGTATAAAATGCGTTAATTCCACGGTCCCAAGTTTCGGGAGGCATATAACCCGGTTCATATTCGTTCACAAATGCCTGAGGCACGCTCAGATTTAATGCAAACTGCCCAATATCATACCCTATGTTGCCGCCCTGGACTGCTGATCGTAGCGGAACACAATCCACGCTTTTATCCGCTTTAATACCGTCGGTACGAATGCCTATCTGCTGTAATTGCGCCCAGGATAAACATGTTTCATCGGGATCGGTTTTAATATTAATATCATAATGACCACGCCACTGATTATTCAGATAAACGTCCATCTCGTACATGCCTGGCATGGGCTTATCACCATCAATTAGATAGCGTGATATTTTTTCACCATTTAAACCACCAATCATAAAGTGGGTGTCAAACGTTTCTTCTTCAGCCCATACAGATGATGAAGTCGCCAGCACCGACAAAATGGCCAGTGTAATCGAATTAATCTTTGACATAGCCAGTCCTTGAGCTATTTTTCAGCTTTGATTTTCTCACTCAAATAATTGCCGTGATCATCAATAAGCGTAACATTGTAATGACTCACAATAGCAGCAGTGCTCAGCATTTTTTCTGACCACGGTGCCAACAGCATAGTTTCTTTATTAAGTTTCGCTTTACCGCTAAGCTCAGGGATAGTTATCCAGTTAGCCGAATTATTCTTGATTGTAATACCGCTACCACTATTCCTGATGTTCAGTTGGGTAAAGCTACTTTTATCAACGCCGGCAATTCCCTGCGGGCGATAAATAAATTTAATACGGTTTTGCATCGCAAATTTAATGATGTTCTTACCTTCGGAATCCGCAGAGTTCGGTGGGATATCCAGCACGTTAAGGAAGAATAAACTTTCGCGATCTTTCGGCAACGTATTTGGCAACAGCTTAATTTTCAGCTGTTGGCCAGAACCACCGCTCACCTTTGCCACCGGCGGTGTCATCACAAACGGTACCTGAATTTTCTCCGGCGGCAGGTCGGTGTCACCATCATCAATCCACGACTGGACGAGTGCACTGCGATTGCCTTCATTCATTAACTGCACGGTAATCTCTTTTTTCTGCGCCGGATAAATGATACGCGTACCGTAAATATAAATCCCACCCCACGCAGGCAATACTGTGCCAGCCAAAAATAATGCTAATATCTTTTTCATTATAATTATCCTTACTACAGAAATAATCGGCGGCCGCAGCCGCCGACAAACAGGATAGTAATCTTAATCAGTAACTACGGTCATCGTAAGCGAAGAGGCAACATCACCACTCTCGACAATACCAGTTCCAACTTTCGCATAACGCGCACTAAAGTCCAGAACATATTTATTGTCGGCTGTTTTGGTTAACTGAATACCAGACTCAGGATTAACCTGTTCATTACCATAATAGACTGCAAAACCAGCACCGTTATTCGAGGCAGTATTTCGTGTAATGTATTTATTCGTGCTATCGAATTGAGAACTGGAAAAAGTAATTTTCGGTGCTTCAGTCCCCGTACACTCTACTGTCAGTGGTACAGTAGTTTTATTTGTGTAACCATCATAAACACCACCAGCACTCAAAGCATTTAATCTGTCAGCACCAATTTGGTTCATACCAATAGTCGCGGTGGAATCACCAGTAAATTTACAGGTAGTTCCAACCACCTTACCCGTAATAATTAATTCACCCTGATCGGTATCAGCAGCAAAAGCCCCAGCGCTCATAAATACAACAGACAGAACAGCAGCAGAAATAATTGAACGTTTCATAATATCTTCCCTAATGAATTAATTTCGATTTGTTAAGAGCAGTTATCTCTTGAAAAGAAATTCTCACAGCTGAAACGTTGCCGCAATGTAAACACGTTGTTTTATTGATTTAAAACAAGTTACAAATCGCAATATACATGCAACAAATAAATCAGGATTTGTATTATTTTCAGAATTAATAAATCTATGCAATTAACTGCCAGGAATGATTTATTCTATGCATAAAAAAACCACATATCATTCATTAAAATGATATGTGGTTAATAAAGGCGTTCTTTTTAATCGTAGCGATTGAGTACGATCTGTCGCGTGGTATCGCCAGGGACAGTAACCATTTCCGTCACCACCCCGCGCGCAGGTGAAGAAGCAACATCGTTAACATTTGAAAAATGAAGTGTCTTGCCACACCGCTGTTGCACGTCGTTATTCACAACATCGGTACTACAGGTTGGTTCGGTTACTCGTCCACTGATTGTTAAGGTCGCGGTATCGGAAGCAAACGCAGATGCACTTATTCCATAAGTCAGAATGATAGTTCCCATCAGCGAGCTAATTTTCATTTTTATCGTCACCTCTGTGGTTAACATCAAATAACATGCAGATGGCCTGTCAGCGTAATACGGGAAAAACGCGCTGTTCAATCCAATTGAAATTGTAGATTAATGAGATAGATTTGATCAATTACAATGATGCATTGAGATGATTTATTCGGAAAAAGGTATGAATTATAAACGCAGAATGAACAATATCGTAATATTTTTAAATTTAATATATTCACCGCATCAATAATACATTAATGCGGTGAATATCTGTAACGCTATAAATTACACCGCGCGGAAAGCAATCTCGCCCGGAATAACTTCTCCCTGCCAATACAGCTGTGCCGCCACACGCCCTGCAAGGTCGCGGTAAATGGCGGTAAATTCGCTGTCTGGACGGCTGATAACCGTCGGCGTACCGCGATCGAGGTCTTCACGCAGAGAAATATGCAGCGGCATTTGTCCCAGCAGTTGGGTGTGGTACTGCTCGGCCAGTTTCTGCGCGCCACCGGTGCCAAAGATTGGCTCATGATGGCCACAATTGCTGCAAATATGCATACTCATATTCTCAACAATACCCAATACCGGCACTTCGACTTTTTCGAACATCACAATGCCTTTTTTCGCATCGATCAGCGCGATGTCCTGCGGCGTAGTGACAACAACCGCGCCCGTTACCGGAATGTTCTGCGCCAGCGTCAACTGGATGTCACCAGTGCCCGGCGGCATATCCAGTACCAGATAATCAAGATCCGGCCATAAGGTTTCCTGCAACATCTGCAACAGCGCTTTACTGGCCATCGGGCCGCGCCACACCATCGCGTTATCATCAGTGACCAGATAACCAATGGAGTTCGTTGCCAGACCATGAGACATGATCGGCGCCATGTGGGTACCATCTGGCGAGGTTGGACGCTGGTTTTCCGCGCCAAGCATTGTCGGGATAGACGGACCATAAATATCGGCGTCCAGAATCCCCACCTTCGCCCCTTCTGCAGCCAGCGCCAGCGCCAGGTTCACGGCGGTAGAGGATTTACCCACGCCACCTTTACCTGAACTGACGGCGATGATGTTTTTCACACCATTAATACCTGGCTGATTTTTCACGCGTTTCAGCGTCGCGATGTTATGCGACAGTTTCCAGTCGATCGCTTTCGCGCCGGTAATACGCAGCAGATCGGCGCTACATTGCTCTTTTAAGTCCTCAAACGCGCTATGCCAAACGAACGGCATGACCAGCTCAACGTGCAACGTGTCATCCATCCAGGCGACGTGGTGCAACGCTTTAAGCGTCGTCAGATTATGCTTCAGGGTTGAATGCTGAAAATTCGCCAGCGTCCCGGCAACCATGGCGCGCAGGGTCTCTGGTGATTTGGCCTGGGATTGTGCGTTCATCCCGACTCCTTTTTGTTGTTCTGAATATACAATAGTCGCCAAGTAGTTTACTCCAACCGCAACAATTATTCATTTACGGATAAATGCCCTTATCGCTTGGCGCAGTAATTACCATTTTGGTACTATCAAAGCCCTTTTCACTACAAAAGAAGTAATTGCCCACTATGACTCAAGTCGCGAAGAAAATTCTGGTAACGTGCGCGCTGCCGTACGCCAACGGCTCAATCCACCTCGGCCATATGCTGGAGCACATCCAGGCTGATGTCTGGGTCCGTTACCAGCGAATGCGCGGCCACCAGGTTAACTTCATCTGCGCGGACGACGCACACGGTACGCCAATCATGCTGAAAGCACAGCAGCTTGGGATCACGCCAGAGCAGATGATCGGTGAAATGAGTCAGGAGCATCAGACTGATTTTGCAGGTTTTGACATCAGCTATGACAACTACCACTCGACGCACAGCGAAGAGAACCGTGAGCTGTCTGAGCTGATTTACACGCGCCTGAAGGAAAACGGTTTTATTAAGAACCGTACAATCTCCCAGCTTTACGATCCGGAAAAAGGCATGTTCCTGCCGGACCGTTTTGTTAAAGGCACCTGCCCGAAATGTAAGTCTCCGGATCAGTACGGCGATAACTGTGAAGTCTGCGGCGCAACCTACAGCCCGACCGAACTTATCGAGCCGAAATCCGTTGTGTCTGGCGCGACGCCGGTGATGCGTGACTCCGAACACTTCTTCTTTGACCTGCCGTCATTCAGCGAAATGCTGCAGGCGTGGACGCGCAGCGGCGCGTTACAGGAGCAGGTCGCCAACAAAATGCAGGAATGGTTCGAATCCGGCCTGCAACAGTGGGATATTTCCCGCGATTCCCCGTACTTCGGTTTTGAAATCCCGAATGCGCCTGGCAAGTACTTCTACGTCTGGCTGGACGCGCCAATTGGCTATATGGGTTCATTCAAAAACCTGTGCGATAAGCGCGGTGACACCACCAGCTTTGATGAATACTGGAAGAAAGATTCCGACGCCGAGCTGTATCACTTCATCGGTAAAGATATCGTTTACTTCCACAGCCTGTTCTGGCCTGCCATGCTGGAAGGCAGTAACTTCCGTAAGCCGACCAACCTATTCGTCCACGGTTATGTGACGGTGAACGGCGCGAAGATGTCTAAATCTCGTGGCACCTTCATTAAGGCAAGCACCTGGCTGAAGCACTTCGATGCCGACAGTCTGCGCTATTACTACACGGCGAAACTATCTTCACGTATTGATGACATCGACCTGAACCTGGAGGACTTTGTCCAGCGCGTTAATGCCGATATCGTCAACAAAGTAGTCAACCTGGCATCCCGTAATGCAGGCTTTATTGCTAAGCGTTTTGACGGCATTCTGGCGACTGAGCTGGCCGACCCGGCGCTGTATAAAACCTTCACCGACGCCGCAGCAGCGATCGGCGAAGCATGGGAAAGCCGTGAATTTGGTAAAGCTATTCGTGAAATCATGGCGTTGGCCGACGTGGCAAACCGCTACGTTGACGAACAAGCACCGTGGGTTGTGGCTAAACAGGAAGGCCGCGATGCCGACCTGCAGGCAATTTGCTCCATGGGCATTAACCTGTTCCGTGTGCTGATGACTTACCTGAAGCCGGTTCTGCCAACGCTTGCTGAACGTGTGGAAGCGTTCCTTAACTGCGAACTGAGCTGGGATGCCATTGAGCAGCCACTGCTCGGTCACAAGGTCAACACCTTTAAAGCGCTGTACAATCGCATCGACATGAAACAAGTTGAAGCGCTGGTGGAAGCGTCGAAAGAAGAAGTGAAAGCCGCTGCCGCACCAGTAACCGGTCCGCTGGCGGATGACCCGATTCAGGAAACCATCACCTTTGACGATTTCGCCAAAGTTGACCTGCGCGTAGCGCTGATTGAAAACGCCGAATTCGTGGAAGGTTCCGACAAACTGCTGCGTCTGACGCTGGATCTCGGTGGTGAGAAACGAAACGTCTTCTCTGGTATTCGTTCTGCGTATCCGGATCCACAAACCCTGATTGGCCGCCAGACCATTATGGTTGCTAACCTGGCTCCTCGTAAGATGCGCTTCGGCATTTCTGAAGGGATGGTAATGGCCGCAGGTCCTGGCGGGAAAGATATCTTCCTGTTAAGCCCGGATGAAGGTGCAAAACCGGGCCAACAGGTGAAGTAAGTCAAGTATCTCAAGCGCTGCAACCGCAGCGCTTTTTTTTGCTACGTGAGTGCTTCCTCTAATCTTAACCCTTGCTCCATTTTCGGACTGCTCAGTTGTTAATATTAGATTTATTCTATACTGCTCTGGGATCAAGGTAGTCCGGGCTTACCAGATTAGTGGAGATTATTGTTTAACATCCGATATTCATGAAATGGAGTTTTACATGAAAGCGTTACAAAAATTTTTCTCTCTCGCCGTGGTATCGGTTGTGGTTTTTTCCCTGGCAGGATGCGGTGATAAAGTAGAGACAAAAACATTTAATGCCAACCTCAACGGTTCGGATATCACTGTCTCTTACACCTATAAAGGTGATAAGGTCCTGAAGCAAATCTCTGAAAGTAAAATCAGCTATGCGTCAGTCGGTGCCAGCAATAAAGAAGAAGCAGCAAAAGTATTCGACGCATTAAGCGCCAAATATCAAAACATTACTGGCATAGAAGAAAAACTCACCTATTCAGATACCTACGCGCAAGAAAATGTCACTATCGATATGGAAAAAGTTGATATAAAAGCGTTGCAGGCCATTTCAGGGATGAAACTATCTGAAAACGCCGATAAAAACATCAGCATGAAGCAAATGCAAACGGTAATGGAATCGGCGGGTTTTAAAGAAGTGAAGTAAAGCATCGGCGACCCGATTTTGATCGTGGTCGCCAGCGCAGCTTTACGCTTTCTTTTTATGCTCTCGCGACGTTAAACCACGCAGAAAATAACGCAGGAACTGATCGCCGCATTCGCGATAATTCTTATGGTCCGGTGCGCGCATCATGGCGGTAATTTCCGGCATCGACACACGGAATTTCTGCTCGGTCATAATTGCCAGAATATCATCGGTTTTCAGTGAAAAAGCGATACGCAGTTTTTTCAGCACCGTATTGTTGTTAACACGACGCTCAAGCGCCAGTTCCGGTGCAGAATCATCTTTACCACGCAGATGATAAATCAGACCGTTTAAAAAACCGGAGAGAATGATATCCGGGCAGCGAACAAACCCGTCTTCATCTTCTTTTGTCGTCCAGGTATCGAAACTTGCGGAGATGGATTCCATGTCAGCAAGCGCAAGAATACGCACCATGTCGTTATTGTTCGCTTTCAGGGTGTAGCGCAGGCTACGAAGAATATCGTTACTTAGCATAGAGCCTTCAACAGTCGGTGATGCAATGGCGCGCAGTGTATCAGTTTTACAGCCCAATCGCCTCTTTTAGACTTTTAAGATAACGACGGCTCACCGGAACGGTCAGCCCGTTACGCAAAATCAGTTCCGCCTGGCCGTTGTCTTCCAGACGGATCTCCTGCAATTGCGCCATATTTACCAGATATTGTCTATGACAACGCAGCAGAGGAGTACGGCTCTCCAGCGTCCTGAGCGTCAGCTCAGTGAAGCCTTCTTTACCATCACTGCTGGTCACATATACGCCACTCATACGGCTGCTGATAAACGCCACGTCATCCATTTGCAGCAAATAAATTCGGCTGTGGCCGCTGCACGGAATAAACTTCAGCGCCTGCTGATTTTCTGGCAGGAGTGATACATCCTGCTTCGTGCGCTCCTGACGCAAACGGATCAGCGTTTTTTCCAGTCGAGCTTCTTCGATCGGTTTGAGCAGATAATCAAACGCATGTTCTTCAAAGGCTTTCACCGCATACTCATCAAAGGCGGTCAGAAAAACAATGTACGGACGATGCTCGGGATCAAGCATGCCAACCATTTCCAGGCCGCTGATTCGCGGCATCTGAATATCAAGGAACAGAACATCCGGACGCAATTTATGTACCGCGCCAATGGCTTCCACCGCATTCGAACATTCGCCGACAATCTCGATGTCGCTTTGCTCCTGCAACAGGATCCGCAGATTTTCCCGGGCTAACGGTTCGTCATCGACAATTAGCACTTTGATCATGCCAGTTCCTCCAGAGGAAGTCGTAAAGTGATTCGGGTAAAGCGGTCAGGTTCACACGCTACACTGATGCCAAAATCATCGCCAAACCGCTCGCGCAGTCGTTTATCGACCAGATTCATACCCAGTCCACTGGCTTCTGACGTTGGCTGATACAGCCCGGCATTGTCTTCGATATCCAGCATCAGATATTGCCCTTCTCGACGGGCGGTAATCGATACTTCACCGGTATCCAGCAACTGAGAAGTACCGTGTTTGATGGCATTCTCCACGATGGGTTGCAGAGTAAAGGCGGGTAATTGCTGATGCGAAAGTTCTTCTGGCACCGTCAAAGTCACCTGAAGACGCGATTGGAACCGGGCCTTTTCAATTTGCAGATAAGCATTAACGTGTTCAATTTCATCGGCCAGCGTCACAATTTCCGACGGGCGTTTTAAATTTTTACGAAAGAACGTCGACAGATACTGCACCAGTTGGCTGGCCTGCTCGCTATCACGTCGGATCACAGCTTTGATGGTGTTGAGCGCATTAAACAGAAAATGGGGATTGACCTGGGCGTGCAGGAGTTTTATTTCCGACTGCGTGAGCATCGCTTTTTGCCGCTCATACTGCCCGGCCAGAATCTGCGCCGAAAGCAGTTGGGCGATCCCTTCCCCCAGCGTGCGGTTGATTGAGCTAAAGAGGCGGTTTTTGGCTTCATACAGTTTGATGGTCCCCATCACCCGCTGGTTTTCACCCCGCAAGGGGATCACCAACGTCGAACCTAATTTGCATTGCGGATGCAAAGAGCAGCGATAAGGGACTTCATTGCCGTCGGCATAAACCACCTCACCGGTTTCAATCGCCCGCTGGGTGTACGAGGAAGAGATAGGTTTGCCCGGCAGATGATGGTCGTCACCAATACCGGTAAATGCCAACAGTTTCTCACGATCGGTAATCGCCACGGCCCCGATATCCAGCTCTTCATACAGCACCTGAGCAACCTTCATGCTGTTAACCTCGTTGAACCCCTGGCGCAAAATCCCTTCCGTTGAAGCGGCAACTTTGAGCGCGGTGGCGGAAAAAGCGGAGGTATATTTTTCAAACATCGCCCGTTTATCGAGCAAAATACGCATAAATAAGGCGGCGCCGACGGTATTGGTCACCATCATAGGCGCGGCAATATTGCTGACCAGTCGATAGGCATCATCAAACGGCCTGGCGATCAATAAGATGATCAACATCTGCACCAGTTCAGCAACAAAGGTAATGGCGCCCGCCGTCAGCGGGCTGAATACTTTATCGGTACGACCACGACGGGTGAGCACGCTGTGCACCAGTCCACCGAGCAACCCTTCCACAATGGTCGAGATCATGCAGCTAAGCGCCGTCATGCCGCCCATTGAATAACGATGTAAACCACCGGTCAGACCGACTAAGCCGCCAACCACAGGGCCGCCAAGCAGCCCGCCCATTACCGCACCAATAGCGCGAGTATTCGCAATGGAGTCATCAATGTGCAGCCCGAAATAGGTGCCCAAAATGCAGAAAATGGAAAAGGTAACGTAGCAAAGCAGTTTGTGCGGCAGCCGGATAGTCACCTGCATCAGCGGAATAAACAAACGCGTTTTGCTCATGAGCCACGCGATAACGAGAAACACGCACATCTGCTGAAGCAGCAGCAACACCAGATTAAACTCGTACATACCCGCCAACCACACATCTCTTAAAAGCGCGTAACATACATGGGCTGCGCGTAACTTTCTTTGAAGTGTTGCAAAAAAAAAGGAATTTGTGAGAACGATCACTCGAAAGCGCGATCATGACTACAAACTCACCCATTCATTGATCAAAAAACAGACAAAACTACCTGGTTCGCAAAAGAGCGTCTAAAGTAAAACTGGGACCTCGCAAGCATAAGTGAGACGACGATGGCGCTTTACACAATAGGTGAAGTGGCTTTGCTTTGTGATATCAACCCTGTCACTTTACGTGCGTGGCAGAGGCGTTACGGATTACTGAAACCGCAACGGACAGACGGCGGACATCGCCTGTTTAACGACGCGGATATCGATCGGATCCGTGAGATAAAACGCTGGATCAACAACGGTGTCCAGGTCAGCAAGGTTAAAATGTTGCTCAGCAATGAGAGCATTGATGTGCATAACGGTTGGCGTGAACAACAAGAGACGCTGTTGAGCTATTTGCAAAGTAATAATCTGCATAGCCTCAGACTGTGGATCAAAGAGCGTGGTCAGGATTATCCCGCACAAACGCTCAACACCCATTTATTCATTCCGTTACGCCGACGTCTGCAATGTCAGCAGCCGATCCTCCAGGCGTTACTGGGGATCCTCGACGGCGTACTGATCAACTACATCGCGATTTGTCTTGCCTCAGCACGCAAGAAACAGGGCAAAGATGCTCTGGTGGTTGGCTGGAACATTCAGGATACGACCCGCTTATGGCTGGAAGGTTGGGTCGCCAGCCAGCAGGGGTGGCGCATTGACGTCCTTGCCCATTCGCTGAACCAACTGCGACCGGAGCTGTTTGAAGGTCGCACCTTGCTTGTCTGGTGCGGCGAGAACCAAACGCCCGCTCAGCAACAACAGCTAAATGAATGGCGCGCGTTGGGTCACGATATTTATCCACTCGGTATTTAATATTCTATTAACAAACGTGTACAATCCTTGAATTCACATAAGGAGTGCATAATGAGCGCAGCTAAAATCGGTGTCATTACCCTCTTCCTGCTGATGGCCATCGGCGGTATCGGCGGTGTCATGCTGGCAGGTTATACCTTTATTTTACGTGCCGGGTAAGATGTCTCGCTAATTTCTCAAAACCGCGGTCAACAATTACCGCTGCCAGCGCGACCAACAGCGCCCCCTGAATTACATAGGCGGTATTGAACCCACTCAGCCCGATAATAATCGGCGTACCCAGCGTGTTCGCTCCAACGGTTGAGGCGATGGTTGCGGTGCCTATATTAATAATCACCGACGTGCGAATCCCGGCCAGAATAACCGGGGCCGCCAGCGGTAACTCTACTTTACGCAGCCGCTGCCCCTGACTCATGCCCATTCCGCTGGCTACCTCAATCACGCTGGGAGAAATACCGCCGAGTCCCGCCAGGGTTGCCTGCAAGATCGGTAATACCCCATACAGGATCAGCGCAATAATTGCCGGTTCAGGACCAAACCCCATCACTGGTACGGCGATCGCCAACACTGCAACTGGCGGAAAGGTCTGCCCCACGGCGGCAATCGTTTCCACTATCGGCCTGAATTCCGCGCCCCAGGGCCGGGTTACCGCAATTCCCGCCCCAACGCCAATCAATACGGCGATAAGGCTTGAGATCCCCACCAGTGTAAAATGGCTCAAAGCCAGCGCCGTAAAACTTTCCTGCTGATACACGGGACGTGGCAGCTCAGGAAACAGCGAACTAAACAGGGTCTGACTGTGAGGCAATCCAACCAACAGGATCAGAAACAACGTAACAAGCCACAGCAGTGGATCAGCAAGACGTTTCACGGGTCGGCATCTCCGAAAGCAAATCGCGAAAATGGAGCGTTCCGCAGGGTACCCCCTGCAGCGTCACGACAGGTAAAACGTCGCAACCGCGCGCCACGAACACCGATAACGCATCACGAAGCGTCATCTCATCCACCAGCGGCTCGCCGTCTGAGTGTTCTCCGCGACGAATAAAATCGCCTACCGTACGCAGCGACAACAGCCGTACGCCCAGTTCACTGCGGCCAAAAAAGGTTTGTACGAAATCATTCGCTGGCGCGGTGAGCATCGACAGCGGCGTGCCTTGCTGCACGACCTTTCCTGCATCCATCAGCACCAGATGCTCCGCCAGTCTTAGCGCCTCGTCGATATCATGCGTCACCAGCACAATGGTACGCCCGAGCAGACGGTGAATACGCGTCATCTCCTGCTGCAGCGCACCACGAGTGACCGGGTCCAGCGCGCCAAAAGGCTCATCCATCAATAGCACCTGCGGATCCGCCGCCAACGCACGCGCAACCCCGACCCGCTGCTGCTGTCCGCCGGAAAGCTGATGCGGATAACGGTGGCGCAAACTCGCCTCAAGGCCCAGCAGAGCCATCAGTTCATCTGTTCGGTCATCAATACGTGAGCGCGACCACTTTTGCAGTTGCGGTACGGTGGCGATGTTCTGCGCGACGGTCCAGTGGGGAAACAAGCCAATAGACTGAATCGCGTACCCCATGCGCCGTCGTAGCTCCAGCACCGGCAGGCTACGAATTTCTTCTCCGGCAAAGCGGATCTGCCCGCTGTCGTGTTCAACCAGCCGATTGATCATCTTTAGCGTGGTGGACTTCCCCGAACCTGACGTGCCGATTAGCACCGAAAAGCTGCCCTCCCCTAACTGCAGGTTAAGGTCATCAACGGCTTTTTGCTGACCATAGGTTTTACTGACCTGGCGAAATTCAATCATTATTCGATACCTTTAGCAGCGCGAGACCTAAATCAAACAGCGCATCAATCAACACTGCCAGCACAACGACCGGGATCACGCCCAACAGCACTAAATCGACGGCGCTACTGAGCAATCCCTGAAAGACCAGCGCGCCAAATCCCCCTGCGCCAATCAGCGCAGCAATCACCGCCATTCCCACGGTTTGCACCATCACCACGCGCAAACTGCGTAAGAAGACAGGCAGCGCCAGGGGAAATTGCACCGAGATAAACCGTTGACGCGCGCTCATCCCCATAGCCCGGGCGCTTTCCAGCACATCGCGCGGAACCTGATTCAACCCAGCCACAACGCCACGTACAAGCGGTAACAACGCATACAGCACCAACGCAATAAGCGCAGGCGTCATACCAGTTCCCGCGACGCCGAACTTGCCCAATAAAGGAAAGTGCTTCACCAACCCGGCAAGTGGCGCAATTAACAGGCCAAACAGCGCGACTGAAGGAATGGTTTGGATGATATTCAGTGCCGCAAAAACCGGCCCCTGACGGGCGACAGAGAAAGCACACCAGATGCCCAGTGGCACACCAATGAGCAGCGCGGGCACCACGGTAGCGAACAGAATCGTCAAATGTTGCGCCAGGGCGTCGTTGAAGACATCCTGGCGGTTGGCATATTCTTTAAGCAGGGAAAGATCGTTAAACGTGCCGGAGAACAAAAGCACCAGCGGCACAATGAATATTTGAGCATGCAGCGCCCAACGCCACAGTGCCTGAGCGGTGATGCGACGAATGGCGTCACTTGCGGCCAGCAGCATCAGTCCCAGTCCCAACCAGAATCCACTGCCCAGACTGGTTCTGGCCAGCGGAGTCCCTGTCTTCGCCAGATACGTTGCCGTTGTACCTGCGGTTACCAGCGCGGCGATCACCAACAGTTGGCAAACGATAAGCGCCAATATATTGCCGGGCTTTCCCGGTACAACGCTCAGAAGACATAGCAGCAAACAGGCCACCGCCAATCCCCATGCCGTGTCGGAGCTGATATCCCAGAGTTGACGACCTTCGCCAGACACCAGACGATTAGGTGCATAGCTAATGAAAGGCAGCGCTGCCGACGCGAAAGTAAGAAGCACCAGCAACAACAGCACCCGATTGACTGAAATATTCGACAAAACACCCACCCGCTGCAAACGCCGTTACTTCACCCATCCTTTTTGCTTCAGGTAATCTGCTGCGACTTTTTTCGCATCCAGTCCCTCCACGGCAATGCTGGCATTCAGTTGTTGCAACGTTTTTTCATCCAGGCTGGCAAATACCGGTTGCAGCCACTCTCCCATTTGCGGATAGTCTTTTAGCACCGACTCACGTACGACGGGTGCTGGCGCATAAATGGGCTGGACACCTTTTGGATCGCTTAAAGTTTGCAGACCGAGCGCCGCAACCGGGCCATCGGTGCCATAAGCCATCGCCGCATTGACTCCGGAGGTCTGCTGCGCCGCCGCTTTAATCGTCACCGCGGTATCTCCCCCAGCCAGCGACAACAGCTGATTTTGATTCAGTTTGAAATCATAAGCTTTTTCAAACGCAGGCAGCGCGTCAGCCCGTTCGATAAATTCAGCAGAGGCGGCAAGTTTGAACGTTCCTCCGTCCTTCAGGTAACGGCCTAAATCAGCAAGGGACTCAAGTTTGTTCTTTTGCGCAACATCCTGGCGTACTGCAATGGTCCAGGTGTTGTTGGCGGGTGCAGGGGTTAGCCAGACCAGCTTATTTTGCTCTGCATCCAGCTTTTTCACTTTGTCGAATCCAGCCTGCGCATTTTTCCACGCGGGATCATTTTCATCTTTAAAAAAGAATGCGCCATTACCGGTATATTCCGGATAAATATCCAGCTCACCGGAGGTGATTGCCCCACGCACCACTGGGGTGGTACCAAGCTGTATTTTATTGACGGTTTTCACGCCATGGCTTTCGAGCACCTGCAAAATAATGTTGCCGAGCAGCGCCCCTTCGGTATCTATTTTTGAACCGACCGTGACGGGTGACGCGGCCTGTAAGGGTAGGCTTATCGCAGCTAACAGCGCCAGCGAACCCACCGATACTTTTGAGATTATCATGCTGTACTCCTCATCCTTTTGCGGCCCTTTTCAGAGACTTGAGGAAAAAGCATAGTCGAAAAATCAGGGCTTAACCTGGCAATTGGGGAGTAAGAGAGGGATTCGTTAGCAATAACGTGATGAGAAATAAGAAGCAGACGCGGCGCATACACCTAAAGATAAAGGCCGGAAACCCGGCCTTTACTCGCTAATCAATTACAGCAGTTCAAATTCGCCCTGCTTCACTCTGGCGGAATCCACGCCGATGAAAACGTTAAATTTGCCAGGTTCTGCATCGTATTGCATACGCTGATTCCAGAACTTCAGCGCGTCAATGTCAATCGGGAAGCTGACAGTCTGGGTTTCACCCGGCTTAAGATTCACTTTCTCAAAACCTTTCAGCTGTTTTACCGGACGACTCATGGAAGCGGTCACGTCCTGCAAGTACATCTGAATCACCGTCGCACCTTCGCGCTTGCCGGTGTTGGTCACCTGCACGCTGGCCGTCACGGTCCCGTCACGCTTCATCGTTGGAGAAGAGAGCTTCACATCAGAAACCGTGAACGTGGTGTAACTCAGGCCATAACCAAAGGGATACAACGGACCATTCGCTTCATCAAAGTAGCGCGACGTGTACTTGTTCGGCTTATCTGCGTTATACGGGCGACCGGTATTGAGATGGCTGTAATAGACCGGGATCTGTCCGACAGAGCGCGGGAAAGACATCGGCAGCTTGCCTGACGGGTTGTAATCGCCAAACAGCACATCGGCGATGGCGTTACCGCCTTCCGTCCCGGCAAACCAGGTTTCGAGGATCGCATCGGCCTGTTGATCTTCTTTAACCAACGCCAGCGGACGTCCGTTCATCAGTACCAGAACCAGAGGTTTACCGGTGGCTTTCAGCGCGGCAATCAGGTCACGCTGACTCTGTGGAATAGTGATATCGGTGCGGCTGGAAGCTTCATGCGCCATACCTTGCGCTTCGCCGACTACCGCAACCACCACGTCAGACTGCTTCGCTGCGTTCACGGCTTCATCGATCATCGCCTGCGGCGAGCGCGGGTCAACCTTCACCGCCTCTTCATACAGATTGAGGAAATCGACAATGCCTTTGTCGTTGGTGATATTCGCCCCTTTGGCGTACAGCACTTTGCCCTGATCGCCGACGGCATTTTTAATCCCCGTCAGTACCGTTACCGACTGATCGGCAACACCGGCAGCGGACCAACTGCCCATCACATCACGCTTGCTGTCGGCCAACGGACCGACGACTGCCACGGTGGCGGATTTTTTCAGCGGCAACGTTTCCAGACGGTTTTTCAGCAGCACCAGGCTTTCTCGCGCTACTTCACGCGCCTCTTTACGGTGCAAACGGCTTTCCGCGTTGGTGTCCTGTGGGTCAGATTCTTTGGCCCCCAGATGACTGTACGGGTCGTTAAACAGCCCCATATCATATTTCACGTTCAGCACGTGGCGCGCGGCGTCATCCAGCTCCGCCATCGTCACTTTGCCGGATTTAATCAAGCCCGGAAGATATTTGCTGTAATACTCATCGCTCATACTCATATTGATGCCGGACTTGATCGCCACACGCACCGCATCTTCAGGATCGGAGGCAGTACCGTGCTTAATCAGTTCCTTAATCGCGCCGTGATCGGAAACGGTAATACCCTTAAAGCCCCATTCATCACGCAGCACGTCTTTGAGCAGCCATGCATCTGAGGTTGCAGGCGTACCGTTTAGCGAATTAAGTCCTACCATTACCGCACCGCTACCAGCGTCCAGCCCGGCTTTATACGGCGGCATATAGTCGTTGAACAGACGCTGTGGGCTCATATCGACGGTGTTATATTCCTTGCCACCTTCAACCGCGCCATAAGCGGCGAAGTGCTTGACGCTGGTCATCACCGAATAGCGATCCGCCGGGCTTTTACCCTGCATCGCTTCAACCATGGTTTTACCCATCGTAGCCGTTAAATACGTGTCTTCACCAAAACCTTCTGAAGCACGGCCCCAACGCGGATCGCGAGAGACATCGACCATTGGCGCCCAGGTCATATTCAGACCATCATCGGCGGCTTCATACGCGGAAATACGGCCAACGGTTCTGACCGCATCGAGATTAAAAGAGGACGCCAGGCCGAGACTTATCGGGAACACGGTACGTTGGCCGTGCAATACGTCGTAGGCAAAAAAGAGAGGAATTTTCAGGCGGCTGAGTTCCATCACCTGATCCTGCATTTTGCGGATATCCTGGCGCGTGACGGTGTTAAAAATTGCCCCAACCTGCCCGTCTTTGATCATCTCGCGGATGGCTTCTTTCGGGTTATCAGGCCCGACGCTTATCAAGCGTAGTTGCCCAATTTTCTCATCCACGGTCATCTGTTTAAGTAAATCGGTAACGAATGCATCCCGCGCTTCTGGCGTCAGAGGATGGTTACCAAACAGCGTGTCCGCCTGCGCTGGTTGCAACGCCAGACTCACCGCGACACCTACAGAACATAGCCATTTCATGTTGATTCTCTCTTTATTTTTTCCCGACGAGGCAGCGAAAATATAACAAAAACCGCAGTTTGCCGTAAGACTAAACGGGAGCGATAAAGAAAGCTAAGGTTATTCTCCTAATTTTCAAAACCAGCGCAAATCATTAGAAGACGAACCAGAGACAATATGAATGAGAAAGCGTATTGTCATACAAAGCGCTATGCTTGTTCCTGATATTGAGTCCCACCACAAGGAGTGGAGAATGTCTTCCATTACAACAGATAATAAAGCTTTCCTGAATGAACTGACCCGTCTGGTTGGTCATTCTCACCTGCTCACTGAACCTGCTAAAACAGCCCGCTATCGCAAGGGATTCCGCTCCGGCCAGGGCGAAGCGCTCGCCGTCGTGTTCCCCGGCTCGCTTTTAGAGCTGTGGCGCGTTCTCAATGCTTGCGTCGCCGCTGATAAAATTATCCTGATGCAGGCCGCCAATACCGGCCTGACCGAAGGCTCTACGCCGAGCGGAAATGATTACGACCGCGAAATTGTCATTATCAGCACCCTGCGCCTGGATAAACTGCACGTCATCGGCAAAGGCGAACAAGTGCTGGCTTATCCTGGTACAACGTTGTATTCGCTGGAAAAGGCGCTCAAACCGTTTGGCCGTGAGCCACATTCTGTGATCGGGTCATCCTGTATTGGCGCTTCGGTAATTGGCGGCATTTGCAACAACTCCGGCGGCTCGCTGGTACAGCGCGGCCCGGCATATACCGAGATGTCGCTGTTTGCGCGTATTGACGAACAAGGTAAATTGCAGCTGGTCAACCATCTGGGTATTGAGCTGGGCCAGACCCCAGAACAGATCCTGAGCAAACTTGATGACGAGCGGATTAAAGATGACGATGTCCGCCACGACGCGCGACACGCGCACGATCACGACTATGTCACCCGCGTCAGAGATATTGAGGCGGACACGCCCGCCCGCTATAACGCCGATCCGGATCGCTTGTTTGAATCATCCGGTTGTGCAGGTAAGCTCGCGGTTTTCGCCGTGCGTCTGGACACCTTCGAAGCCGAAAAAAATCAGCAGGTCTTTTACATCGGTACTAATCAGCCTGAAGTGCTGACAGAAATCCGCCGTCATATTCTGGCAAAATTCGAGCACCTGCCGGTCGCCGGTGAATATATGCACCGCGATATTTACGACATCGCCGAGCAATATGGCAAAGATACGTTTCTGATGATCGACAAGCTCGGCACCGACAAAATGCCGTTCTTTTTCACCCTGAAAGGTCGCACCGATGCGATGCTGGAAAAAGTGAAAATTTTCCGTCCGCATTTCACCGACCGGGCAATGCAGAAATTTGGTCATTTGTTCCCCAGCCACTTACCGGCACGCATGAAAAGCTGGCGCGATAATTACGAGCATCACCTGCTGTTAAAAATGGCCGGTGGCGGCGTGGCTGAAGCGCAAAACTGGCTCAGCGAATATTTCAAAACCGCTGAAGGCGACTTCTTTGCCTGTACCCCAGAAGAAGGCAGCAAGGCGTTTTTGCATCGCTTTGCGGCGGCTGGTGCGGCGATTCGTTATCAGGCCGTACATGCCGATGAAGTAGAAGATATTCTGGCGCTGGATATCGCACTGCGTCGTAACGACACCGAATGGTATGAGCATCTACCGCCAGAAATCGACAGTCAACTGGTACATAAGCTCTATTACGGTCACTTTATGTGCTATGTATTCCATCAGGATTACATCGTGAAAAAAGGCGTGGATGCACATGCGCTGAAAGAGCAGATGCTGGAGCTTCTGCACGAACGCGGAGCACAGTATCCGGCAGAGCATAACGTCGGACATCTGTATAAAGCACCGGAAACATTAACCCGTTTTTACCGCGAGAATGACCCCACCAACAGTATGAATCCGGGTATTGGTAAAACGAGTAAGCAAAAGTTCTGGAAAGAATCGTAGGCCCGATAAGCGTAAGCGCCATCGGGCACGTTGCCGGGGGCGCTTCGCTTGGCCAGCCTACGGTTTAATCGTTTTGCGCGGTTTGCTCACCCGTAGCTGAACCTGCCGCCGCCATCTGCGCCGCTTTTTGCTTTTTGTAGCTCAGCGCTGCCGCCGGAACCGGCATCACCTTGCCGGTTTCAATCCAGGTGCGTAAACGGCTGGCATCGGCAAAGTGGGTATATTTACCGAACGCATCCATCACCACCAGCGCCACCGGTTTGTTATTGATCACGGTGCGCATCACCAGACAGTGGCCTGCCGCATTGGTAAATCCGGTTTTGGTTAACTGAATATTCCAGTTATCGCGGTATACCAGATGGTTGGTGTTACGGAATGGCAGCGTATAAGCCGGGTTGGCAAAGGTCGCCATATCTTCACGCGTAGTGCTTAACTGGCCAATCAGCGGATACTGCTTGCTGGCGATCAGCAGCTTGGTTAAATCACGAGCTGTCGAGACGTTATGAATCGATAAGCCGGTTGGTTCCACAAAGCGTGTCTGAGTCATGCCGAGCGCTTTCGCTTTGGCATTCATGGCTTTAATAAACGCGTTATAACCGCCAGGGTAATGATGCGCCAGACTGGCTGCCGCACGGTTTTCTGACGACATCAGCGCCAGCAGCAGCATGTCTTTACGGCTAATTTCACTGTTCAGTCGCACACGAGAGTAGATGCCTTTCATTTCCGGTGTCTGACTGATATCAACTTTCAGTTTCTCATCCAACGGCAGTCGTGCATCAAGCACCACCATCGCGGTCATTAACTTGGTAATCGACGCAATCGGACGCACAAGGTCCGGGTGGTTCGAATAGATAACTTTGTTGGTATTCAGATCAACAATCATCGCGCTACCGGACGCTATCTCAGGTTGAGAAGCCGCTGCGGTAGTTGCCGTTTTCGCCACGGCTTGGGGTGCAAAAGGAACGGCCAGCACCAGGGCAAGGCTTAATAATGAAACTCGGAATTTCAGCATGATGAGATTTCTGATAATGGTTCACGCACGTCACAACGCACACCGCCAGAGACTAAGTATTATCTCAAGCTAGCTCAGGCATCATAGCGATCCGGCAGGTTTGCCGCCACAGGAGAATCGTCTCGAAATGCTGCGTTGCTGACTTTTACGTCAACAACGCAGCGCAGACAGGTTTATCCGTCAGAATAATCGGTAGCCGTAACCCCACAGGATTACCGTAATAGCCAGCAGAACTTCCAGTACCAGCACACCGATCGCCAGCGTCGAACTGGAAAAACTTAACCCTTCCTCGCGTGTGATATTCAGGAACGTAGGTATACCGAGATAAAGTAAATAGCCGGTGTAAAACAACGCGATGGTCCCCACCAATGCGCACAGCCAGACCAGCGGATAAAGTGCGACCAGTCCGCTTAAAAACAGCGGCGTCGCGACATATCCTGCAAAAACCATACAATGCGCCAGCGATGGGCGCTGCGGGTAATTACGCGCCATCCACCAGATAACCCGTCCCATGACGGCGACGCCCGCCAGCATCACCCCGTAAAACAGAATTGCCATCGCAAATCCGGTCAACAGAGACAGCTTCAGGATATTGCCATCGCCAAAATTCCAGCCGATTTGCGTGGTGCCGATAAATGCGCAAACCACCGGGATTGCCGCCATCAGCAGTACATGGTGGGTATAGTGATGCGAAACGCTTTCGTTTTCGCTGTTGATCACGTGCATTTCACGATCGGGATGGGAAAACAGCCCCCAGACATGGTTCATACCGCCCCCTTGTTGTCAGCTCCGGACCTCAACACTTCAAGTATAATTCAGCTTTTGATTATTTTATGTACACAGAAAAAATACCGAAGCGCCGGGTAAAAAGTTTGTTCAGGCGTAGGCATGATAAGCGAAGCGCCATCAGGCATTGGAGAGCTGAGCGACCTTAAGCGCTACTACGCGGCTTTTCCGGCATCAAATAATCATAGGGTGTATGCTATTAGCAGTGGAGGTCATACAATCGTATGGATATAAATCATTATGTTGCGCAATACGGCTATGCTGCGTTAATCATCGGCAGTCTGGCGGAAGGCGAAACCATTACCCTGTTAGGCGGCGTTGCGGCGCATCAGGGCGTCCTGAAATTTCCTCTGGTGGTACTCTCGGTCGCGCTGGGCGGGATGATTGGCGATCAGTTGCTTTATTTACTCGGACGTCGTTTTGGCGGCAAAATTTTGCAGCGTTTCTCGCGCCACCAGGCGAAAATTGATTACGCACAGAAGATGATCCAGCGACGTCCTTACCTGTTTGTGGTCGGTACGCGCTTTATGTACGGCTTTCGCGTTATTGGTCCCTTACTGATTGGCGCCAGTCACCTGCCGCCGAAGATCTTTTTACCGCTAAATATTCTTGGCGCGTTTGTCTGGGCATCGTTATTTACCACCCTGGGCTACATCGGTGGTGAAGTGATAGCGCCGTGGCTGCACAGCCTTGACCAGCATATCAAGCATGGCATCTGGCTGGTGCTGGTTATCGGGATTGTCGCGGGCATCCGCTGGTGGATGAAACGGCGAAGCACGCGTAAAGCGCAATGAAGATGGCCCGACAGCGGAACACCGTCGGGCTGATTAATCAGGACGCGTGATAACCGCCGCCCAGCGCACTGGTCAACTGAATTGAGGCATCCAGCCATTGGCCTTGCAAAAGCAGACCGTTGCACTGCTCACGTAATGCCGGGATCTTTGCCTCGCTGACCCTGGAGCCCGCAATAATACCCGCATTAAAGCGCGCCTGAGCCAGCCCCACTACGCGCTGAGCGTCATGTTCAATCTGCTGCTGATGCTGATTTTTCTGCGCTAATGTTTCTACCTGCGATGCAGCACGTGCCACGTCATTCACCGCATCCACCACAGCTTTGTTGTAATTCGCCACCGTCAGGTTGCTTTGCGCTTTCGTTATGTCGAGATTCGCGTTCAGCCTGCCGCTGTCAAAGATAGGCAGTGTCAGCCCGGCGGTTACGCCCATTTGCTGCGCGGAATGGCGGAACAGGTCACTCAGATGTAACGCATCCTGTTGTAAAAATGCCATCAGATTCACATCGGGATAAAACGCCGCTTTCGCCGCATCAATGCTGCTCAGTGATGACTCAATGTACCAGTGCGCCGCCTGTAAATCCGGGCGGCGGGCCAGTAGCGAGTAACCCAATTGTGACGGGAGCTGGCTTTCGACCGCGGGCAGTGGGGTCGAATGGAGCTTCAGGGCCGTGGACTGGGCATTGGTCAGCGCGCTCAGCCGTGCTTCAATCACCTTCATTTTGCCGCTGACATCATTCAACTGCTGCTCTGTTTTGCTGGAGTCAATATCAGTTTCAACGCCTTCCACTGAAGAAGTTAGACCGTTTTGATACAGCTGACGATCGACGCTTATCACATTTTGCTGCTCGCTTTCGATTTGCGTCAGTACGGTTTTCAGCGCCGCCTGCGTCTGCCATTCCCAGTAAAGGCGGGAGACACCGCTCGCCAGCAGCTGCCGGGTTTGCTCGCGCTCAGCCTCACGTGCCTTAACGGCCCCAATACGCGCCGTCACTTCAGCCCGATTTTTACCCCACAGATCCAGATTCCAGCCAGCGGTTAAACCAAAGGTTCCATTGGTGTACCACGGTCCTGTTGTTCCGGCGGCCGGATCGGTAATGGCAAACGGTCCCATCAGACCCTCAGCTGACATTCTCTGACGCTCAACGTCTGCGGAGAAGTCGATCTCCGGGCCATCCTGTGCTTCCACGGCCTTAGCCTGCGCCTCCGCCAGTTGAATGCGCTGTTCCGCTACCTGCATATCAGGAGAATTTCGCAACGTGCTGTCAATCAACGCATTAAGTTGTGGGTCGTGATATGCCCTCCACCACTGGCTGTCCGGCCAGCCATTTTTTAACGCGGCAGGCAATGTGGTATCGACATTCGCAGCAGGGGTCTGCTGTGACAGAGACTGGCGGTCATCATGCATAGGCGCACAGCCTGCCATCAGAACAAAAAGCGGCAACAATGCCGTGGTGATAAACACAGAATTACGATTCATGGAGATATACAGGTAAGAAAAGATGTGCAGAGATTACGACTTGTCGCTTTTGCTTTTTTAGTTACGCGTGGCAATACATCTTTGGCAATAAAAATATAAAATCAGAAAAATATACACCTCGCGAATAATATAGGTTAAATAGTTTTAATAATTAATGGATGGAGATTTTATGTCACAGAATATCTATGACGATCCTGAGTTCTTTGCTGGATATGCCACACTGGATCGTTCAGTAAAGGGGCTCGACGGCGCGCCAGAATGGCCGACAATACAAGCGATGCTCCCCTCTCTTCAAGGCAAAAACATTCTTGATTTGGGCTGTGGATATGGCTGGTTTTGCCGCTACGCACGCGATAATCAGGCTGCCAGTGTAGTGGGACTGGATATTTCACAAAAAATGTTAACTCAGGCGCACAGTATGACGCAGGGTAATGGCATCGTTTATCAGCGTGAAGATCTTGAAACGCTTACCTTGTCCCCAAATTCCTTTGATCTGGTTTATAGCTCGCTTGCCCTGCACTATTTGCACGATATAGAACGATTATTCGTAACCATTTACCAGTCATTAACACCGGGAGGCATGTTGGTTTTCTCTGCTGAGCATCCAATTTATACCGCACCGCTTAACCAGGGCTGGATCAAAGATAAAACCGGGCAACTCTCCTGGCCGATTAATCATTATCAGCAGGAAGGTGAGCGCATCAGTAACTGGTTTGCTGAGGGCGTCAAAAAACAGCACCGTAAGCTGGCGACCTGGATTAATGCGCTGATTGGGGCCGGATTCGACATGGTTTGTGTCGATGAATGGGGACCTTCCGCGCAACAGATTGCTGAAAACCCAGCGTTAGATGAAGAAAAAGAGCGGCCGATGGTGTTTCTGCTCAGCGCACGTAAACCAGCATAACAGCGCCTCCAGGCAGAATGATTAATACTTTCCTATACTCAATCTGAACTTACCAAAAAAAGGAAAGTTAATGAAAATTCTGCTGTGGGTTATTCTGATTATTTTTCTGATTGGACTGTTGGTGGTAACAGGCGTGTTTAAGATGATTTTTTGATATTGCTGCCTATCAGCCAGCCCGGATAAGGCATTAACATTTAATCCGGTCTGGCGCATCAGCTGTGTTCAAAGGGTAATAGCCTGAATCGCACGCGCGATATCCGGCGAATTGTTTAACGCACGAATTTCCTGAAACAGCGCGGTTGCCTCTGAATATTCTTTTCGCAGATACCCTAACCACTGCTTAATCCGCGCTACATGATACAGCCCGGTGTCCCCCTGCTTTTCAAGACGGGTATATTTTTGCAACAGCGTCACAACATCAGGCCACGGCATACGCGGCTCGTTGTATTTCACCACGCGGCTCAGGTTTGGAATATTTAATGCGCCACGTCCGATCATCACCGCATCGCATCCGCTGATGGCCATACAATCCTGGGCACTCTGCCAGTCCCAGATTTCGCCATTCGCGATAACCGGAATAGTCAGTCGCTGGCGGATCTCGCCAATCGCCTGCCAGTTAATATGTTCTGCCTTATAGCCCTGTTCCTTGGTTCGACCATGCACCGCCAGTTCGCTGGCGCCAGCCTGCTGCACGGCATCGGCAATTTCAAACTGCCGATCGCTGTTATCCCAGCCCAGACGCACTTTCACCGTCACCGGGAGATGAGCCGGGACCGCCTCGCGCATAGCTTTTGCGCCCCGGTAGATAAGCTCAGGATCTTTCAGTAACGTTGCGCCACCGCCGCTGCCATTCACCAGCTTCGACGGACAACCACAGTTCAGATCGACACCGTACGATCCCAGCTCTACCGCACGCGCCGCATTCTCCGCCAGCCACTGCGGGTACTGCCCCAACAGCTGAATGCGAACCAACGTGCCGGATGGCGTCCGGCTGTTGTTATGCAGTTCCGGGCAGAGTCGATGAAATACTTTTGCCGGCAGGAGCTGATCCACCACGCGCACAAACTCGGTGATGCACAGATCGTAATCATTCACTTCAGTCAGCAGCTCGCGCACCAGTGAGTCGAGCACGCCTTCCATCGGCGCCAGTAAAACACGCATATCGTCACCCGCAAAAAAAGAGGCGCTATGGTAGCGCCTCCGTTCGGGAGATTAAAGAGGCTCAGCGTGGCAGCAGGCAGTTATCTTCTTTCCAGCCGTATAACCATTCCATACCGCGATAAAATTCCGCCTGCGATTTGTCTTTCCACAACAGATTACGCACCTGACGCTCGACACCTGCGGCATGATAGACGCGTCCCATTTCGCGCGTTGACCAGACGATGCGTGCGGTACGCGGAATACGCACCGACTCATACAGCGCAAAGGCATCAGCCGCATCGCCGTCACACTGCTGTAACGCTTTACCTAGCGTGACAGCATCTTCCAGCGCCATACAGGCTCCTTGCGCCATATATTGCGCCACCGGGTGCGCGGCATCTCCCACCAGCGTGATGCGGTCGGTTCCCCATTTCTCTACCGGCTCACGATCGGCGGTTGACCAGCGCCGCCATGACGTCGGTTTATCCAGCATCTGACGAGGGCGTGGATGAATACCCGCAAAATAGGAGAGCACTTCCTCTTTGCTACCATCCTTCACCCCCCACTCCTCCTGCTGACGACTGTGGAAGGTCACCACCAGGTTGTACTGTTTGCCGCCGCGCAGTGGGTAGTGCACCAGATGACAATGCGGTCCGGCCCACAATACCGGCGCGTTAATGCGCAAATCTTCCGGCATATCATCGCAATCAATCACGGCGCGATAGACCACGTGCCCGGTAACCCGCGGAGCATCGCCAATCAGAGACTGACGAACAACCGATTTTACACCGTCACAGCCCACCAGAATATCTGCCGTCCAGCTGTTGCCGTGCTCGTCAAATACCGTCACGTCATTCTCTGTCTGGCGAATATCAACCACGTTAGTTGAAGTGCGATACTCAACGTTAGGATGCACCAGTGCCGCTTCCCAAACGCTGGCGTGAATATCAACCCGATGGATAACCGCATAAGGACCGCCAAAGTGATCGCGGAACGCCTGCCCGGTTTCAATGCGTACCACCTCTTTCGCATTTACCGCATCCATCATCGTGATGTGGTCGGTAAAAACGGCGCGTTGACGGGCAACTTCCCCCACGCCAAGGCTGTCCAGAGCAGAGAATGCATTCGGCCCGAGCTGAATACCCGCGCCAATTTCACCAATCTCGTGCGCTTTCTCCAGCAACATCACTTTAATGCCCTGACGGGCTAGCGATAGCGCGGTCGCCGCACCGCCAATCCCGCCACCCACGATAATTGCGCGTGTCACTTTAGCCATTGTCGTTCTCCTTATCAGGCTGGAATTTTGTCTTGTTGATTCTCGGGCGCGGCGGCGATAAACGCCGGAAGCTGGGTACAGGCATCATATACCGCCTTACAGCGTGGATATCCGCTCAGATCGCAACCCATCCGCAACGCGTTTGCCCACTGCGGGATCAGACAGCAATCCGCCAGCGTCGGTGCGTCCCCCACGCAAAACGTCCCCGAGTGACTCTGGCGCAACATCTGTTCCACCGCGCTTAACCCTTGCTGGATCCAGTGGGCATACCAGCGTTTTTTATCTTCTTCACTGACCTTTAGCTCTTCGCTCAGGTAGCGCAGCACCCGTAGATTGTTTACAGGGTGAATATCGCAGGCGATGGCATAAACGATTTCCAGCACCTTACTACGCGCCGGGAAATCGGTGGGCAGCAGCGGCGACTGTGGAAAGTGGCCATCCAGCCAGTCGGTTATCGCCAGAGACTGCCCGAGTGATTCTCCGTCATCGGTCACCAGCGTCGGCACCAGTCCCACCGCATTCATTCGCCGGTAGGCCAGTTCGTTCTGCTGACCAATGCGAATATTGACGCCCACCGTCTGGTAATCGAGCCCCTTCAGCGCCAGCGCAATGCGTACACGATATGACGCGGAGCTATTAAAGAAACTGTACAGCTTCATTATCCACCTCAGACAATCTTCACGGCGATGGGGGTTAAACCGTCTACGTTTCCGGTGATCACATCCCCTTTCACTACCGCCCCTACGCCTTCGGGTGTACCGGTGTAGATCAGATCGCCTGGCTGCAGTTCGAAAAAGCCTGACAGATAGCTGATGGTTTCATTCACAGACCAGATGAGGTGGCGAATATCGCTACGCTGGTGATCGTCGCCGTTGACCTGCAACCAGATTGGCGCATGGTTAACATCCACACTTTCGCTGGCTTTATGCAACGGCGCGATGGGCGCGGAGAGATCAAACGCTTTGCCGATTTCCCATGGACGCCCCATCTGACGCATCTCCATCTGCCGGTCACGGCGGGTCATATCCAGACCGGTGGCATAGCCCCAGATATATTCGTGCGCTTTTTCCAGCGGAATATCGCTGCCCTTTTTACCAATCGCCACCACCAGCTCTATCTCATAGTGATAGTTATCGGTCTGCGATGGGTACGGCAGTTCAAGGATCTGACCAGCTGCCACCGGGACTATCGCATCAGCAGGTTTACAGAAGAAGAACGGGGGTTCGCGATCCGGATCAAAGCCCATTTCACGCGCATGAGCGGCATAGTTACGGCCCACACAATAAACGCGGCGTACGGGAAATTGTTCATCACTACCAACCACCGGAACGGTAACAGGCGCTTGTGGTTCGAATACATATTGCGTCATTTTCTCTCTCCCAAATTAATAGCGTGCTTCACGGAACAGCCCCAGCGCTTCCTGAACCGGTCTGTCCGAAAAACTGAATAAGACGGTATCTTCGTGGGTCTGGAACGACACGCCGTGCCAGGTCGGCACCACAAAAATATCTTTTGGCGAAAAGTTGAAGGTCTCGTTACCGATGGTGACCTGCCCACTTCCTTCCACCACGTGATAGATAGTGCTGTCAGTGGTACGCGCCATTCGTGAGGAAAAGCCCTGCGGCAACAGTTGCAGGAAGGTTCCCATCGAAGGCATGGGATAACCGCCGGTTACCGGGTTGACGTAACGCATCTTGTAACCGTCCCACTCATCGGCGTCGCCCATACGGGTCAGGTCATGTAGCGCTTCACGGCTGCGATCGTAGCGATAGTTAAAAATCGGCGATGAGTTACCCTTCTGATGGCGCAGCGGCAGCATATTGGCCGCGTAGCGCGGTAAGTAATCCCCTTCCTGGCGCGTGACCGGCTGCTGATCTTCCGGGTAGTCTTCCGCAAAGCCGCAGCCCAGCAGGTTCACCAGCGGCAGATCCAGACCGTCCAGCCACACCACCGGTTCACTGCCCGGGTTGCCGTGATCGTGCCAGCGCCACTGCGGCGTCAGAATAAAATCGCCTTCATGCATCTGGGTGCGCTCGCCATCCACAGCGGTAAATGCCCCTTTCCCTTCGACAATAAAGCGCAGCGCAGACTGGTTGTGGCGGTGACTCGGCGCAACCTCGCCCGGCATAATTAACTGCAATCCTGCGTACAGCGTTGGGGTGATTGAAGACTGTCCGCGCAACATTGGGTTTTCCAGCACCAGCACGCGGCGAATCGCCTCTTTCGCGCCAATCAGATCGCCACTTTCTAACAGCAGAGGGCGGATCTCCTGATAGTTCCAGTACGCAGGCGCGCAATGTGCGTTCGGTGTTGGCGGCACCAGGCGGTGCAGCGACTCCCACAGAGGGGTCAGATTCTGCCCGGAAATATGCTGGTAAAACTGCTGACGGCTGTTCTTAACATCCTGATTCAGTTCAGACATAGGGATTCTCCTTATTCATTCACAACACCTGCGCGAGGCAGAGTATTTGAGGCAGAGGCCGACTGGCGGATAACAACCGTCAGCAGCGTAAGCATCACCGCGCTGATGGCCGCCGGGACGGCAATAATGAAAAACAGGTTATCGAATGAGAAATTCATCGCCATCATCACGCCGCCAGAAAGCGAGCCGACAATCGCGCCGCAGCGCCCCACCGCATTAGACCAGCTGACGCCCGTCGCCCGGCTTTGTGTCGGATATAGCGTGGCGGTTAACGCATTTAGACCAACCTGAGAACCGCTGATACCAATGCCGGTGCCAAAAATAGCCAGAGCCATCAACCACAGACCGTTCTCGCTCAGGCCAATCATGACGATGCACACTGCGCCCAGTGCATAACTCACGGCCAGCACGCGGAAAGGATTGTATTTATCCATCAGCATGCCCAGCGCCTGCGCCCCCAGCGTTCCTCCAATCTGGAAGGCGGCAGTTACCCATGAGGCATGCTGCAGATCAATTCCACGATGGTTTAACAGCGTTGGCATCCAACTGGAGAGCAGATAAATAATCAGCAAGCTCATAAAAAACACTACCCATAGCATCAGGGTAATAGGCAGCTGTCGCCCGACGAACAGCTGGCGAATGCTTCCTTTAGCAATCGCGGTGCCCTCGTTGAGATAAAAATGGGTAGTGTCATAACGTTCCCGGGTGATGGCGCTAACGGTTCTGGCAATCACGTTTTGCGGCAGTTGGCGACGAACCTGCCAGCGCGGGGATTCTGGAAGCGCAAACAGCAGAGCCACAAACAGCATGAGTGGTAGAACGCCTCCCAGCACCAGAATGCCGTGCCAGCCAATGACCGGCACCAGTTGCGCGCTCACAATTCCACCCATCGCCGACCCCAGGGTAAATCCACAAAACATCATGGTCACCAGCGCGCCACGCCGCCGCGCTGGCAGGTACTCTGACGTCATGGTGATGGTATTTGGCATCGCGCCGCCCAGACCTAACCCGGTAAGAAAGCGCAAAATAACCAGCGTTTGTAGATCGGGAGAAAAAGCCGAAATCAGGCTCAGGGCGCCGAACAGCGCCACGCAGAGTTCAATCACCCGTTTGCGGCCAAAACGGTCAGACAATGGGCCGCAGAGCAATGCGCCAGCGGTTAGCCCCAACAGACCTGCGCCAAACAACGGCGCCAGATCGCCGGCAGTCAGCTGCCAGTGAGTACGAATGTCGGGAGCGATAAAGCCAATAGCTGCGGTATCAAATCCGTCGAGCATGACGACCAGAAAACAGCAAATGATAACGCGCCACTGGGTCTTACCGACGGGAGCGGAATCGATCAGTGCTTGTAGATCACGTTGATGAGTCATAGTGAATGCCTCAGTGCAGGTAGAGTAGATGTCTGTTTTGTTTTAGGTATGTTGCGACTTTGTATGTTTGGAGATGAAATGTACAATGGCTTTTCATGCAGAGGCATAACCTGGAGGTTATAGCAAATGGCAAACTGGGCGCAGAAACTTAAGTTGCAACACCTGCAAACGCTTATCGCGCTGGGCGAACAGGGAAATCTGACTCACGTCGCACGGATGATGAATATCACCCAGCCAGCGTTGTCAAAATGGTTATCACAGCTCGAAGATGAGATTGGCATCACCCTCTTTGAGCGTCATAGCAAAGGCTTGCGTCCTTCCGAAGGCGGCAAACTGCTACTGCAGCATGCCCAACGCCTGCTCAATGATATGGAACGTTCGCAATATGAAATCGCCCGTTTTAAGCAAGGCGGCCTGGTGGGAAGTCTGAAGATTGGCTGCTCACCCGTGGCGACCGACTGCGTTTCAATGGCAATACTGGGTTTGCTCAAAGAGTTGCCAACCCTGAACCTTAATATCGAAGAGAAAGTGATGACCCCGCTGCTGCACGATCTGCTCGCGGGTTCGGTGGATGTCGTCGTCGGTCGCGTCGGTGGCCGGGCGCTTCAGTTGCCGCTCAATTACCAGGTGCTGTATACCGAGCCGGTCTGTTTCGTCGCCCGTCCCGATCATCCCTTGGCAAAATATCCCTTGCTCACCTGGCACGATCTGGCGAACTGGCGCTGGATTGTCTGGCCGACAGGAACCCCTATCCGGATAAGCATTGATAACGCGCTGGTTGATAACGGCGTCATGTTGCCGGAAAACATCATTGAATCGGCGTCGATCAACGTCAGTACCAACCTGCTGCAAAGTAGCGATATGATCTCTATTCTTTCTTTGCGTCTGGCACAACGGTATGCCGCCCAGGGACAGCTGGCTATTCTGAATCTGCCGAAGATTGAACAAAAAGGCAGCGTCGGCGTATTCTGGCGCAACAACGAAACACCTACTACCGCCCTGAATCGTTTTTTGTATTATCTGGCACAGGCTTAGCGCGGAGAGTTAGGGCCATCGCCCGATGTTCCAGATATCTATTTCCTCTATGCTTAGAATTCATGATGTGATCGGTAGCACGTTTTTAAGTTTAATTGTATGATGAATCAGTCTCGTCAAGGGTTTCAACTATGAGCAAAGCACTGAACGTTATCTGGCAATATTTGCGCGCATTCGTCCTGATTTATGCCTGCCTCTACGCAGGTATTTTTCTTGCGTCGCTACTTCCTATCACCATTCCGGGCAGCATTATCGGCATGCTGATTCTGTTTGTCTTACTGGCTTTGCAGGTGTTACCGGCAAAATGGGTTAACCCTGGCTGCTACGTGCTGATTCGTTATATGGCCCTGCTGTTTGTCCCGATTGGCGTGGGGATCATGCAGTACTTTGACCTGCTCCGCGCACAATTTGGTCCGGTAGTGGTGTCCTGTACCATCAGTACGCTGGTCGTTTTCCTGGTGGTGAGCTGGAGCTCGCACATTGTGCACGGTGAACGCAAAATCGTTGGGCAAAAAGGGTCTAAAGAATGATGTCGTATATCTGGTGGTCGTTACCTCTTACGCTGGCGGTATTTTTTGGCGCACGTAAGCTGGCTGCACGATTTAAAATGCCGCTATTGAACCCGCTGCTGGTTGCCATGGTGGTGATTATTCCCATTCTGCTGCTGACCGGCATTCCCTACGATCACTATTTCAAAGGCAGCGAAGTACTGAACGATTTACTGCAACCTGCCGTGGTCGCGCTGGCCTATCCGTTATACGAACAGTTGCACCAAATTCGCGCCCGCTGGAAATCAATCATTGCTATCTGTTTTGCCGGGAGCGTTGTGGCAATGGTAACAGGTACAACAATCGCTTTGTTGATGGGCGCATCACCGCAAATTGCCGCGTCTATCATGCCAAAATCGGTCACCACGCCTATCGCTATGGCCGTGGGAGGCAGTATTGGCGGGATTCCGGCTATCAGCGCCGTATGCGTTATTTTTGTCGGTATCCTCGGGGCAGTATTTGGTCATACGTTGCTTAATGCGATGCGCATTCGCACCAAGGCCGCTCGGGGGCTGGCAATGGGCACCGCGTCGCACGCCCTGGGTACCGCACGCTGTGCAGAACTGGACTACCAGGAAGGCGCGTTTAGCTCTCTGGCGCTGGTTATTTGCGGCATTATCACCTCGTTGGTTGCCCCATTCCTGTTCCCGATTATTCTGGCGGTGGTGGGTTAACCTTCATTTTTTAGCTATTTATTTGCGATGCGTTGCACATTTTTCATTTAAGTTTCATAAGTTGCATACGTAATGGGATTTGGATCACATATAAAGCCATAACAGGTCCGTAAACTACGATTCCATTACATTGTTATGAGGCATCGCCATGCATCCACGTTTTCAAACTGCTTTTGCCCAACTCGCGGATAACTTGCAATCAGCCCTGGCCCCTGTTCTGGCGGATGCGCATTTCCCCGCCATGCTGACTGCTGAGCAGGTCTCTTTGCTGAAACGCGAATCGGGACTGGACGAAGACGCGCTGGCATTCGCTCTGCTGCCGCTGGCTGCGGCCTGCGCACGTACTCCACTGTCCAATTTCAACGTTGGGGCTATTTCTCGCGGCATCAGCGGCAACTGGTACTTCGGTGGGAACATGGAGTTCCTGGGCGCGACCATGCAGCAAACTGTTCATGCCGAGCAAAGCGCTATCAGCCACGCCTGGCTGCGCGGTGAAAAAGGGCTCGCCGCCATCACCGTCAACTACACGCCGTGCGGCCACTGTCGCCAGTTTATGAATGAACTAAACAGCGGACTGGATTTACGTATTCATCTGCCGGGACGTGCGCCACACGTACTACGCGATTATCTGCCAGATGCCTTCGGCCCGAAGGATCTGGAGATTAAAACGCTGCTGATGGACGATCAGGATCACGGCTTCGCACTGCAGGGCGATGCGTTGACCCAGGCAGCAATCACCGCTGCCAATAGATGTCATATGCCGTACAGCAAATCCCCAAGCGGCGTGGCACTGGAGTGTAAAGATGGTCGTATTTTTAGCGGCAGCTATGCTGAAAATGCCGCTTTTAACCCAACCCTGCCACCACTGCAAGGCGCGTTGAACCTGTTGAATCTGAACGGTTATGATTATCCAGATATCCAACGCGCCGTGCTGGCTGAAAAAGCCGATGCGCCGTTAATTCAGTGGGATGCGACATCTGCCACGCTGAAAGCACTGGGCTGCGACAATATAGAGCGCGTGCTACTCGACTAAGTCGTGTTGCCCGATGGCGTAACGTCATCGGGCAACAGTGACTAAAATCCCCTCAATCAGATTACTGTTTCTTGCGCTACGTCTTCCGGTACAGTAGCCTGATTGAAATTCCATCCAAATAACGAGTTTTCTGCATGTTAAAGCGCGTGTTTTACAGCCTGTTAGTCCTGCTGGGCTTGCTGCTTTTGACTGTGCTTGGACTCGATCGGTGGATGAGCTGGAAGACTGCTCCCTACATTTACGACGAACTGCAGGATTTACCCTACCGCCAGGTAGGAGTGGTTCTGGGCACGGCGAAGTATTACCGCACCGGCGTCATCAATCAGTATTACCGCTACCGCATTCAGGGCGCATTGAACGCCTATAACAGCGGGAAGGTAAACTATCTGCTGTTAAGCGGCGACAACGCACAGCAAAGCTACAACGAACCCATGACGATGCGTAAAGATCTGATTGCCGCAGGCGTCGATCCCGCTGACATCGTGCTTGATTACGCCGGGTTCCGAACGCTCGACTCCATCGTGCGTACCCGTAAGGTGTTCGATACCAACGATTTCATCATTATTACCCAGCGATTCCACTGTGAACGTGCCTTGTTTATTGCGCTCCATATGGGTATCCAGGCCCAGTGCTACGCCGTACCTTCGCCAAAAGATATGCTCACCGTGCGGGTACGTGAATTTGGCGCCCGTTTTGGCGCACTTGCCGATCTCTACATTTTTAAACGTGAACCCCGCTTTTTAGGCCCACTGGTCCCTATCCCAACCATGCATCAGGTACCGGACGATGCACAGGGATATCCGGCAGTCACGCCTGAACAACTGCTCGAATTACAAAAGAAACAAGGAAAATAAGCATGGATGTACAAACCCTTTTCGTCGTGTTGGCCTTTCTGCTCATTCCCGTGTTTTGTTTTCGTGAAGCCTGGAAAGGCTGGCGCTCGGGAGCCGTAGATAAAATTAAAAAGAATGCGCGCGAACCGGTTTTCGCTTATCGCAATCAAGAGCCGCTGCAATTTTGGTCTTACGTACTGGTTTATGCTGGATGCGGGTGCTTATCCTTCGGTATGGTTATTTACTTAGTTTTTTATCGATAACGCATTTGCCTTTATATTAGCGTTTGAGAATAGCTAATATTTTGATAATAGTTACCATTTCAAGATAAGGGATTAATGCTGCCCGTCAGCATTTCCCTCAAACTATCTTCTATTTGTGAATCCTTTCACAGAATACTCTTCCTGCAGTGCTTAGCCTTAAGAATAGCCTTTCACTTTTTATATTTTGTTATTAACGGTTTGCCTTAATTTACTCAAGCATTAAGGAAGAAAATATGCCACAACAAAATTATCTGGATGAGCTCACGCCTGCTTTTACCCCATTATTAGCAATAAAAGAGGCTTCCCGCTGTTTATTATGTCACGATGCCCCCTGTAGTCAGGATTGCCCGGCGCAAACCGACCCGGGGAAATTTATTCGCTCCATTTATTTCCGTAATTTTAAAGGCGCAGCCGAAACTATCCGCGAAAATAATGCGCTCGGTGCGGTGTGCGCTCGAGTTTGCCCAACCGAAAAATTATGCCAGCGCGGGTGTACGCGTTCAGGAATTGATAAACCTATCGATATTGCGCGTCTGCAGCGCTTTATTACCGATTTTGAACAGCAAACCGCGATGAAAATCTATCAGCCGGCAACAAAAACGCTGGGCAAGGTCGCTATTATCGGTGCAGGTCCGGCAGGATTACAGGCCAGCGTAACGCTGAGCAATCTTGGTTATGACGTAACCATCTTCGAAAAACAGGCTCAGCCAGGCGGCTGGTTGCGCTATGGCATCCCAGAGTTTCGTTTGCCGCATTCGGTTTTGGATCATGAAATTGCCCGTATCGTTGAAATGGGCGTGACCATCAAGTGCAATTGTGAAGTCGGCAATGCCCTTTCCGTTGAGCAACTCAAAGCAGAATATCGCGCCGTACTGGTTACCCCAGGTATGTCTTACGGCTCAACATTGCCTCTTTTTGAGAAAGCGAATCACGTTGAAATTGCCGTCGATTTTCTGCAAAGAGCCCGGCAATCAATCGGAGATATTACCGTCGCCAAAAGTGCATTGATCATCGGCGGTGGCGACGTGGCGATGGATGTCGCCAGTACGTTGAAACTGCTGGGCTGCCCGTCAGTCACCTGTGTCGCGCGTGAAGAACTGGCTGATTTTCCGGCCAGCGATAAAGAATTCAGCAACACCCAGGCATTAGGCGTGTCGATTATTGACGGTTTCACGCCCGTGGCGGTAAGCGGAAATCAAGTTACCTTTAAGCACGTACGCCTGCCAGGCGAACTCATGCTAGAAGCCGAGCACATTATTCTTGCCGTTGGTCAACACGCTCAGCTTGATAATTTCGCCACGTTAAAGCCACAGCGCAATCTAATCAATACGCAAAACTACCAAACTGCTGATCCGGTTCTGTTTGCTGCAGGCGATATTGTTGAAGGCGATAAAACGGTCGTTTACGCCGTGAAAACCGGAAAAGAAGCCGCTCAGGCCATTCATCACTATTTAGAGGGAGCTTGCTCATGTTAACGAAAGATCTTTCTATTACCTTTTGCGGCGTCAAATTTCCCAACCCGTTCTGCCTCTCTTCCTCCCCGGTGGGCAACTGTTATGAAATGTGCGCCAAAGCCTATGATAGCGGTTGGGGCGGCATTGTTTTTAAAACGATCGGTTTCTTTATTGCGAATGAAGTTTCCCCACGTTTTGACCATCTCAGCAAAGAAGATACCGGCTTTATTGGCTTCAAAAACATGGAGCAAATTGCCGAGCATCCGCTGGAGGAGAATCTGGCTGCTATTCGGCGACTGAAACAAGACTACCCGGATAAGGTTCTGATTGCGTCGATCATGGGGGAAAATGAGCAGCAATGGCAGGAACTGGCCCGCCTGGTTGAAGAAGCGGGTGCAGATATGATCGAGTGTAACTTCTCCTGCCCGCAAATGACCTCGCATGCTATGGGCAGCGATGTAGGACAAAGCCCTGAGCTGGTTGAAAAATACTGTCGGGCGGTTAAACGCGGTTCGTCCCTGCCAATGCTGGCTAAAATGACACCAAATATTGGTGATATGTGTGAGGTGGTGCTGGCGGCAAAACGCGGAGGAGCCGACGGTATCGCGACCATCAATACGGTTAAATCCATCACTAATATCGACCTGAACAGGAAAATCGGGATGCCGGTCGTCAACGGTAAATCTAGTATTTCCGGCTACTCCGGCAAGGCCGTTAAACCTATTGCTTTGAGATTTATCCAACAACTACGCATGCACCCTGAACTGCGGGATTTTCCGATTAGCGGCATTGGAGGAATTGAGACCTGGGAAGATGCCGCCGAGTTTTTACTGTTAGGCGCGGCCACGCTGCAGGTGACCACCGGGATCATGCAATATGGATATCGGATTGTGGAGGACATGATCAGCGGGCTGTCACATTACCTCGCCGATCAAGGGTTTGACTCACTGGAGGAGATGGTGGGTCTGGCCAATGCCAATATCATCCCCGCCGAGGAGCTTGACCGTAGCTACATTGTCTATCCGAACATCCATCTTGATAAATGCGTCGGCTGTGGTCGTTGCTACATCTCCTGCTATGACGGCGGGCATCAGGCGATGGAATGGAATGAGGAAACCCGTACACCGCACTGCAATACGGAAAAATGTGTGGGATGTTTATTGTGCGGTCACGTTTGCCCGGTAGCCTGTATTGATCTGGGCGAGGTGAAATTTAAACCCGGAGAGAAAGAACATGCGTTAACGTTGTAACGCAGATAAAAAAGCCCGGTGCAGGTTGCGCTGCACCGGGCTTTTTACATTGTACGATTACTTCTTACGCGCGTACTTCAGTGAGTCCAGCGCAACCGCGAAGATGATAATGCCGCCCTTGATAATATACTGCCAGTAAGGGTTTACGCCGATGTAGGTCAGACCGTAGTTGATGACGGTGAAGATAATCACACCGGTCACCACGCCAAACACGGTACCTACCCCGCCGCTGAACGACACGCCACCAACCACGCACGCCGCAATCGCATCCAGCTCATACATAAAGCCGAGGTTGTTGGTCGCCGAGCCGATACGCCCGGCTTCCAGCAAACCACCGAAGGCATAGAACACGCCAGACAACGCATAGATAATCAACAGGTTCAGCGCAACGTTTACCCCAGACACTTTCGCTGCTTCCGGATTTCCGCCGATGGCGAAAATGTTTTTACCGAAGCGGGTCTTGTTCCACAGCACCCACACAAAGGCCACGGCAATCAGCGCGTAGAAGGTGATGTAGGAGAGTCGGAAACTGCCCAGTGCAATAAAGCCCTGTGCAAAGGTTGAAAATCCGCTATCAAAGCCAGAGATTGGCGATGCACCGACGAAGTCGTAGTACAGGGAGTTGATCCCGTAAACGATAATCATCGTACCCAGGGTGGTAATAAACGGCGTCACGTTCAGGTAAGCAATGATAATACCGTTCACCAGACCGATAATGGCACCAATCACGCAGACAATCAGCACCACTACAATGATCGGCATCGTCGCCATTTCCGGGAACACCTTGTTGGCATTCTCCATCGACTGCAACAAAGTCGCTGCCACCACTGCCGCCAAGCCAACCTGACGCCCCGCCGACAGGTCGGTCCCTTGGGTAACAATCAGTCCAGCCACACCCAATGCGATAATAATACGCACCGAGGATTGTGTGAGAATATTACTCAGGTTTAGTAAGCTTAAGAAAGTGGGATCCTGGAAAATAATAATCGCCAGCAAAACCAAAAGAACAACGTAAATTCCGCCTTCTTTCAGGTAAGTAAGAAAACTTTTCTTATTTAACGCACTCATGAGGAGCCCCTAATCTTAAAGGTGCAAAGACGCAAGACGGAGGATTTCGTTTTGCGTTGTTGTTTTAGTGTCAACAATTCCGGCAACGAGACCATTGCTCATCACCAGAATACGATCGGTAATACCCAGCAACTCCGGCATTTCAGAGGAAATAATAATAATCCCCTTATCCTTTTTCGCGAGTTCAGCAATTAACTGGTAAATTTCAAATTTCGCGCCAACATCGATTCCACGCGTCGGTTCATCCAGCATCAGAATTTCTGGCTGCGTTAATAACCAACGACCAATAACCACCTTTTGCTGATTACCGCCAGAAAGTGAACCAATTTGCGTACGATGGCCCGGTGTTTTCACCCTCATGGAGTCAATTACCCACTGGGTATCACTCTTCATGCGGGAATTATCCAACAGACCGACTTTGTTTTTGTAATTTTGGATATTAGAAATTAACGAGTTAAAACCAATGTCCAGATACGCATAAATACCGGTTGAGCGGCGCTCTTCCGTGACCAGCGCAAAACCATGGTTGATGGCTTCATTTGCACTGTGGTTATTAATCTTTTTGCCGTGTAGCGTAATCGTACCCGATGATTTCTCACGAATACCAAAAAGCGTTTCAACAATATCCGTGCGTTTTGCGCCGACCAGACCGGCAATCCCGAGAATTTCCCCTTTGTGTAAATCAAACGAGATATCACGAATCGACGGCTGACGCAGCGAGGTCAGGTTACGCACTTGCAGAATGACTTCACCAGGTTTGTTTTCTTTATCCGGAAAACGTTGGTTCAGTGAACGCCCTACCATCATGGCGATGATCTTATCCATATCCAGCCCTTCCAGCGGCTGGGTCGCAATCCACTGGCCGTCGCGTAGAACGGTAATTTCATCACACAGCTGGAAAATTTCTTCCATTTTGTGAGAAATATAAACAATACCGCATCCACGCTCTTTCAGCTTACGGATGATGGTGAACAGATGATTAACTTCTTTCTCGGTTAACGATGACGTTGGTTCATCCATGATGACGATTTTGGCGTCATAGGAGAACGCCTTCGCAATTTCAATCATCTGCATTTGTGAAACGGATAATGTGCCGACGCGCGCACGCGGATCGATATCAATATCCAGTTCATCAAATATCGCTTTGGTATCGCGGTACATTTTTTCCTGATCGACAAACATGCCTTTGGTGGGATAGCGTCCCAGCCACATGTTGTCCATCACAGAGCGTTGTAATACCAGGTTTAATTCCTGGTGTACCATCGAAATACCATTCTCAAGCGCTTCCTTAGCAGAATGAAAGTCGATTTCTTTACCCTGAAATAAAATACTGCCGGAATCTTTTTGATAGATGCCGAAAAGACATTTCAATAATGTTGATTTCCCCGCGCCATTCTCCCCCATTAAGGCGTGAATAGAATGCGGGCGGACTTTTAAATTGACATTATCAAGCGCCTTAACGCCGGGGAAGGACTTGTTGATGCCGGTCATTTCCAACAAGTATTCGCCTGACGACTGAGTATGTGTGCTGACCATAATTATACCTTGTTGGCCTTGCAGAGTGCGTTATTAAGGGCGCAATGAAATTGCGCCCACAGACGGAGTATTTACTTATTGGTGAACTCGGCCAGATTATCTTTATCGACACCTACGTACGGAACGCGAACAATCTTGTTCTCAATTTTCCAGTTAGTGCCATCTGCCGCACCTTTGCCATCAGCCAGGTTTTTCGCCAGATCAAAGGTGGCT
This sequence comes from Citrobacter sp. Cf116, assembly GCF_030336505.1. Taxonomy (NCBI): domain Bacteria; kingdom Pseudomonadati; phylum Pseudomonadota; class Gammaproteobacteria; order Enterobacterales; family Enterobacteriaceae; genus Citrobacter; species Citrobacter sp. Cf116. The sequence goes on from NZ_JAOWEQ010000037.1 coordinate 1,032,301, forward strand.
TTCGCCTGGTTATTAGCATCGTTCAGCACGGTACCGGCCATAGCGCCAGATTTCACCAGCGCCAGTGCTTCAGGCAAGGCATCCACGCCAAATACCGGTACGCTGGTTTTATTGTGTGCCTTCAGCGCTTCAACTGCGCCCATTGCCATCGCATCGTTGTTGGCGATAACGACTTCGATTTTGTTCGCGTTCGGACCGGACATCCACGCATCCATCTTATCTTTCGCCTGAGCGGTATCCCACATTGCAGTATCTAACTGCAGTTGCTCAGTTTTAATGCCTTTGTCGTTCAGCTCTTTAATCACGTAAGTAGTACGTGCTTCAGCATCCGGGTGTCCCGGTTCGCCTTTCAGCAGAACAAACTGAATTTTGCCGTCTTTGTTCAGGTCCCAGTTCGGGTTAGCTGCCCAGTGTTTGGCAATCAAATCACCCTGAATAATACCGGACTCTTTAGAGTCAGTACCGACGTAATACGCTTTGTCATAGCTGTCCAGCGCCTTGCGAGAAGGTTCTTTGTTGAAGAACACGATCGGTACGTTCTGTCCGCGTGCTTTTTCAATGACCGTGCCTGCAGCTGCCGGGTCAACCAGGTTAATCGCCAGTGCTTTAACGCCTTTTGCCAGCAGCACGTCGATCTGATCGTTTTGTTTGGACTGGTCGTTCTGCGAGTCGTTCATCAGCAGTTGTACATCTGGCGCCGCTTTGGCATCTTTTTCAATAGCCTTACGTACCACTGACATAAAGTTATCGTCATACTTATAGATAGTCACACCAATACGGGTATCAGCAGCGTGCGCAGCCGCGCCGAATAACATGCTTGCCATTACAGCAGACAGGGTCAACACCTTCTTATTCATGGTATCTCCGGTTTTATTATGCAGGGTAGTACTTGAGATAAATGCTCGGCAGGCAGAACGTTACTGAAGTGTTACTGAACGCCGAAGCTCACTTTTAAAAATATTTCTTCCGTGTCTGGCAACGCTCCCAAAACAGGCTTTAATTATCGTTTAAGGCAGCTATACCTCGATGAAAGTGATTATTCACCGTTACATAGTAGTTACAGCGCAACAAACAGTGTCATCATAGCTATCGCATTGTTAATATACTGTGAATTTACTCACATATTGAAAGCGGTTACATCGCGATGCGTTATAAGTTAGTGATCGGTGCCGCATTCTGCCGCAGCGCCACTGAATGGCGACGTACCAGCGTCGGCATAAAGCAATGCGTCGCCTGCGGATCCAGCGTGCCAGCCGCGCCCTGTAGTGCAAGCTCCGTCGCCATTTTTGCCATAGAGGCAATGGGATAGCGCACGGTGGTTAGCTGCGGATCGGTGTAACGCGCGATGGGAATATCATCGAAGCCAATGATTGAAAGGTGTAATGGAATAGCGATACCGTTATCTTTTAGCGCGGTCAGCGCGCCAGCGGCCATATTGTCGTTATAAGCGAAGACTGCCGTCAGTTGTAAATTGCGCCCCAGCAGTTCCACCATCGCAGACTCTCCGCCCTGCATATCGGGCGAACCGGTGCCGACCCAACTTTCTGCCGCAACAATCCCCTGCTCTTTCAGAGCAGTTAACCACCCTTCTTTGCGCATGGTGTCATCTTCAATGCGATGGCTTGATGCCAGATAACCGATGCGTTGATGACCATTATTCAGCAACATACGGGTCGCCATTTTAGCGCCGCTGATGTTATCCAGGCAGACGCAACGGTGGGCGTAACCCGGTACCAGGCGATTGATCAGCACCATGCCGGGGATTTGATCCATAAACTCGGCCAGTTCCCGATCGCTCAGTGCTTTAGAGTGTACAATCAATGCGTTACAGCGTTGGCGAATCAACACCTCAATGGCATGACGTTCTTTTTCCGCCTCATGGTAGCTGTTGCCAATCAGGACATACTTCTGATGCTGCTGGGCAACCATATCCACGGCTTTTACCAGCGCGCCAAAAAACGCATCTGATACATCCATGACGACAACACCAATCGTATCGCTTACCTGCGTCGCCAGCGCTTGTGCGTTGGCATTAGGTCGATAGCCAAGCTGAGTGACTGCTTTCATTACCGCTTCACGCGTATCGGGACTCACCAGCGCACTGTTGTTCAGTACGCGGGAAACGGTCGCTACAGAAACGCCAGACTGCCGTGCCACATCACGAATGGTTACCATATTCACTGCCCTGTTTTAGATTGCGGCTGCCCGCAGACACCCCAGGCTGGGTATTTTGTCAGCACAATGAAACGGACTGCGTGAGTGATGTCACAGGAATGAAAGCGCTTACATCCATTTTGTTAATGAATGTGATCCAGATCGTTATCTGGATGTTCGCGGTAATGATGTCCCTGCAGCACGCAGGGTTAATTGACGCCACAGCCATTCCACCGGGCCCTGGCGGTAATAACGTAGCCATATCACGGAGAAAAGTAAGTTAATGACCCAGACCGGGATGACGAAATACAGCAGCTCCAGCCGGTCGAATTTCATAAATAAGCCGAATTGATAGAATAGCGTGGTACAGATTAAGGTTTGTAACAGATAGTTGGTTAACGCCATGCGTCCCACACAGGCGACGGCAATGACCCATTTTAAACGGCTAAGCTGCGGCCAGAAACCGTACATCAGCGCGGCGTAACCAATGGTCTGCATCGGCGCTCCCAGCTCTCGCGGGGCTTGTAACAGGAAAGCACACCAGCGGTAGGCCCAGTCCAGGTTCCACTGAGCGATGATAGCAGGCAGGTTTATCGCCATCCCAATAATGACCAGCAGCACGCCGGTACGTCGATAGTGCTGCAAACTGTACTGCCCTTTTAGCCAACCGCTGCGCATTAATGCCGCGCCGAGCAGCATCATCCCCGCCAGTTGCCAGCCATACTGAGCACCCAACGCCAGCAAGCTATTGGACATCATATCCACGCGATTGCTGATTGCTTCCATTCCGCCGTTCACTTTCCAGTATTTTTCATACAGCAACGCTGAAGCATCCGGCGTCCAGGCGCGGCTAGTTTCGCTCCCGGAGATCACACCCAACAGCAGCAGTACGCCAACGCCCACCAGATACAGCAGCACACCAGTATTAAATAAGCTTTTTACCGACGGCGCATCCCGGATCAGCCGCCAGCAAATCAGGCCGATCAAGCCATATGCCAGCAGGATATCGCCATCCCAGAAGAGTAAACCGTGAATAAAACCCAATAACACCAGCAGCGTAAGCCGTGACTGGATCCAGCGTTTACCGCGTGGGAGCAGCATTTGCAGACCGGCACCGAACAGCAGCGCAAACAGCGTGAGGAATTTTACCTGCGCAAAGAGATCGAGCAGCGCCCAGGTCCAGGCATCGGATAAGGTGATGTCGCCATACCACGCAGGATTGAGATATGCCGCCTTTGGCAAGCCAAAGGCGCTAATATTGAGAAGCAGGATACCTAGAATGGCGACGCCACGAATAAAATCCAGCGTGACATTACGCTCCATGGTTCCTGCCCTAATCAGTTGTGATGACGTACTGCGCGCAGGAATTCCTGACGCGTGTTCTGGCTGGACTTAAACAATCCACCAAGAGAAGTGGTGGTGGTCGCACTGGTCGCATCACGAATGCCGCGCGCTTTCACACAGTAATGCACCGCATCAATCGACACCGCCACATTATTCGTCCCGAGCAGCGTTTGCAGCGCGGTGAGAATTTGCTGGGTCAGGCGTTCCTGTACCTGTGGGCGCTGGGCGAAGAACTGCACAATGCGGTTAATCTTCGACAGACCAATAACCGAATCTTTCGGAATATACGCCACCGTCGCTTTGCCATCGATAGTGACAAAGTGGTGTTCGCAGGTGCTGGTCAACGTAATATCGCGGACCGTGACCATCTCGTCCACCTTCATTTTATTTTCAATGACGGTGATTTTCGGGAAGTTGGCGTAATCGAGGCCGGAGAAAATCTCATCGACATACATTTTCGCAATGCGATGCGGAGTTTCCATCAGACTGTCATCGCTCAAATCGAGATTGAGCAATTGCATAATCTCGGTCATATGGCCAGAGATAAGACGTTTGCGTGTTTCGTTATCCATCTCTTGCACGGGCGGGCGCAGCGGGGTTTCGAGACCACGCGCAACCAGCGCTTCATGAACCAGTGCCGCTTCTTTACTGAGTGATGACATTTCTTCTTCTCCTGCAGGTGGGGCGCCTCTGCCCTGCATGGGGCAAAGTTTTTAGGCTGTATCACAGCCAGAACATTGTGCGTGAGGCGGCGCACATAATCCAGTATTCACCGCGATAATTATTGAAATTGGCACAGCCTTTCAGCTGTAGCAACTTCACTTTCTGTTCAGCCCGGTGACGTCGAGTGTTAATGTAAAGTTATATAGATGATGAAGTATGTTTGCTCAATGCGGAAGTGAAAGTTACTCACAGTGCAATGAATAATCTGTATTATGGTGAGTTCGCAAACACATACAGGTTCAACACAACAAGGAGCCACGCATGGAAATGCTTGAAGAGCACCGCTGTTTTGAAGGCTGGCAGCAACGCTGGCGTCACGACTCCGCCACGTTAAATTGCGCCATGACCTTCAGTATTTATCTTCCACCACCCCGCGATAACGCCCCGCCTCCGGTGCTGTACTGGCTGTCGGGCCTGACCTGCAATGATGAAAACTTCACCACCAAAGCCGGCGCACAGCGCATCGCGGCTGAGCTCGGTATTGTTCTGGTGATGCCAGACACCAGCCCGCGCGGCGAGCAGGTTGCCAACGATGATGGCTACGATTTAGGCCAGGGCGCGGGATTTTACCTCAATGCCACTCAGCAGCCATGGGCAACGCATTTTCGTATGTATGACTATCTGCGTGATGAGCTTCCGGCACTGATTCATTCGCAGTTTAACGTCAGCGATCGCTGCGCCATCAGCGGGCACTCTATGGGGGGTCACGGCGCATTGATTATGGCGCTGAAAAATCCCGGGAAATACACCAGCGTTTCAGCCTTTGCGCCGATCGTAAACCCTTGTCGCGTTCCGTGGGGCGAGAAGGCTTTTAGCGCTTATCTGGGTGAAGATAAAACACAATGGACTGAGTGGGATAGCTGCGCGTTAATGCTGGCCAGTAAGCCCACAGACGCGATTCCGACGCTAATTGATCAAGGAGACAGCGATCAGTTTCTTGCCGATCAGTTGCAGCCCGCAGTGCTGGCCGAAATAGCCCGTCAGACTGCATGGCCAATGACGCTACGCATCCAGCCAGGTTACGACCACAGCTATTACTTTATTGCGTCGTTTATTGAGGATCACCTGCGCTTCCACGCCCAGTATTTGCTGAAGTAATTTCTGAGTTGAGGGCGTAAGCCCTCTTCATTTCTCCATCATTCCTTCACTTTTTCTCCTTTTTTCTTCCTTTACTATCTTATTGATTAAAAAAGCATTTCACCCTAAATCACATCAAACACAAATGATTTCTATTATCATTTGTGTTTACAAATATTCATACTTTTGTACAATCCTCCCGCTTCTTTACTGAAAAGAGTCCTTAAAAGACAAATACATACAATTGTCATGGCCTTTCACATGACGCGCAGTTTGATTCATTTAAATGGAATGATACAAATGACTATACCTCACGTTAAGGCTGTAGCTGCCGCAGTATGCGTCGCCAGTCTCCCATCACTCGGCCATGCCGCTGAACAAGATACCGTGGTAGTTACCGCTACCGGCTTTGAGCAGAAAATTCAGGATGCCCCGGCTTCGATATCTGTTATTACCAAGCAGCAGATTGAGGACAAAGCCTATCGCGATGTCACCGATGCGCTAAAAGATGTCCCTGGCGTCGTCGTCACCGGCGGGGGGAGCAGCAGCGATATCAGTATTCGCGGTATGGCTTCGCAATACACGCTCTTCCTGGTCAACGGTAAACGCATCAGCACCCGCGGCACACGTCCTAATAGCGACAACTCAGGTATTGAACAAGGTTGGCTGCCGCCGCTTGAATCCATCGAGCGTATCGAAGTCATCCGTGGCCCGATGTCATCCCTGTACGGCTCCGACGCGATGGGCGGTGTCATTAACGTCATCACCAAGAAAGTGTCGAATACCAAAGCCTGGACCGGTTCTCTGCACGGCGATGCCACTTTCCAGGAAGACAGAGACTCTGGCGATATTTACCAGACCAACGCCTATGCGTCTGGGCCACTGATTGACGGATTACTTGGCGCGAAGGTGACCGGGTTATTCTCCCATCGGGCGGAAGATAAAATCCTCAATGGCTACAATGAACAGCGTATGCGTAACGGGGGCTTAACCCTGAACTTTACGCCAGACGATAAAAACGATATCGATTTCGATTACGCACGTGAATTGCAGGATCGCGACAGTACCCCAGGCAAATCTATGGCTGAGGAAAACTGTCGTAACGGAAGCTGTAAGCCGAACAGCAAAAGCGAAAGCAAGTATGTGCACACGACATATTCACTAACCCACAGCGGTTATTACGACGACTTCAACTCCACCAGCTATGTCCAGCAGGAAGAGAGCGAAAACCCGGGTCGCCAGATGAAGTCCTACAACACGATTTTCAATAACCAGAACCAGGTATTCCTTGGAGCGCATACCCTGACGCTAGGCGGGCAATACCGTTATGAAAAACTGCGCGATAACGGCAACCAGCTGCAAGCGGCTGATGGGCTGAACAAACTGACCCGCTGGAGCTGGGCGTTGTTTGCTGAAGATGAATGGGCCGTTACCGATACCTTTACGCTGACCGGCGGTCTGCGTATGGATAAGGATGAAAACTACGGTGACAACTGGACGCCACGCGGCTATGGCGTATGGCATCTGAGCGATCAATGGACCTTAAAAGGCGGCGTTTCGGCGGGCTATCGCGCCCCGGATCTGCGCCAGTCATCAGCAAACTGGGGACAGGTCACCGGCGGCGGTCGTCTGAACGGAATCATTGTCGGCAACCCGGACCTGAAGCCGGAGAAAAGCCTCAGCGAAGAAATCGGCTTACTGTGGGATAACGGCGATAACCTCAACGCGGGCGTCACCCTGTTCAATACCGACTTCAAGAACAAAATCACTGAAGTGCGCCGTTGTAACAGCAGTTCCGATCCGGCCTGCACCATCGGCAATACCCATTATGACTTCGTCAGCGATCGCGTTAACGTCGATAAAGCCAATATGCGTGGCGTAGAATCCACCTTCGGCTGGAAGATTACGTCAGACGTCAACTGGACCGCGAACTACACCTACACGGAATCTGAGCAGAAAAGCGGTCAGTTCTCCGGCCAGCCGTTGAACAAAATGCCGAAGCATATGTTTAACACGACGCTGGACTGGCAGGCCACGCAAGATCTCGGTTTCTGGAGCCGCCTGAATCTGCGTGGAAAAACGTCTGAATACCTGAGCCGTACTTCCATGGCACAGGGTACGCCGTCCTATACGCAGGTCGATGTGGGTTTACGTTACTATGCCACCAAGGATCTGTTGATGACCGCTGGCGTGTATAACGTGCTGGATAAGCAAATCGATTACGATACCTACGACACCGTTCTCGATGGTCGTCGTTACACGGTTGGCATGACATACAGCTTCTAAGTCTGACGCAATAAAAAACCCCGGCACTCATCATGCCGGGGTTTTTGTTATGCTTTTTATACTGTTATTTCTTCACGCGACCCGGGAATTTCATTTCGCTGTAGCGAACAAAATGAGTTCCTTTGGTCAGCTTATAGCCAAACCAGATAATCAGGAACAGCGGGATACCAATATAGGTAGCCATCACGCCGCCCCAGTCAATGCTGTCTTTCAGGAACGCTTCGTAGTTCTGGCCGAGAGTGATAATCAGGCACAGCACAAAGGCGAAGATCGGACCCAGCGGGAAGAAGCCAGAACGGTACGGCAGATCCTTCACATCGTGGCCCTGCAGCACATAACCGCGACGGAAGCGATAGTGGCTAATGGCGATCCCCAGCCAGGCGATAAAGCCCGTCATCCCGGAAGTATTCAGCAGCCACAGGTATACGGTCTGATTGCCAAACATCGAGGTCAGGAAGCACAGCCCCGCCACCACGGTGGTCGCATACAGCGCGTTACGCGGTACGCCGCCACGAGAAAGTTTACCGAAAATACGTGGCGCTTTACCGTCACATGCCAGGGTGTAAAGCATACGCGTGGAAGCGTACATCCCGGAGTTACCTGCAGACAGCACCGCCGTCAGGATAACTGCGTTCATAACCGCTGCCGCAGACAGCAGACCCGCATGCTGGAATACCAACGTGAACGGGCTAACGCTGATGTCTTTCACATCGTTGCGCAGCAGGCTTGGATCGGTGTACGGAATAATCAGGCTGATAATCAAAATCGCGAACACATAGAACAGCAGGATTCGCCAGAATACCTGACGTACCGCACGTGGAATGTTCTTTTCAGGATCTTCAGATTCACCTGCCGCGATACCGATAAGCTCCGTCCCCTGGAAGGAGAAGCCGACGATCATCGCCACACCAATCATCGCAGCAAAACCACCGGCAAACGGTGCATCACCGGTCGTCCAGTTGCTCCAGCCCACCGGCTGAGCGCCTTTGAAGATACCGAAAATCATCATTACGCCAACTACGATGAAGATAATGACGGTGGTAACTTTGATCAGTGAGAACCAATATTCCGCTTCACCAAATCCGCGAACGGAAATGTAGTTCAGCAGGAAGATCACGCCGAGGAACAACGCACTCCAGATCCAACCCGGCGTGTCCGGGAACCACCAGCTCATCACCAGCTGTGCGGCCACCAGGTCAACGGCAATCGTTACCGCCCAGTTGTACCAGTAGTTCCAGCCCAGCGCGAAGCCAAAGCCTTCTTCTACGTAGTTCTGACCGTAGGTGGAAAACGAGCCAGAAACCGGCATATAGGCCGCCAGTTCACCGAGGCTGGTCATCAGGAAATACACCATCAGACCGATCAGAATATAAGAGAACAACGCGCCGCCAGGACCCGCTGCAGAAATAGTTGCACCAGATGCAACGAAAAGACCTGTACCGATGGAGCCTCCAATGGCAATCATCGTCAGGTGACGCGCCTTCAGTTCACGACGTAGCGTGGGCGCTTCTGTGGTTTTAGTTTCGGAAACCATGTGAAAATGCTATCCATCCAAAAAATGAGGCGCGATTGTAGCAGACGAAACGGCATTCTTCCGGCACAAATGCGCTGTTATAAGAGACCTTCATGACTGGCCGCGGATTATAAGTAAAGCAGAAAATAGAGGGGGCAAGGCGGTTAAAACGCAACCGCCAGTATGCAAAAAGGAGTCATTACGACAGTGAACGTCCTATTCCCCCTGCTCTACCTGGTCGCTGTAGTGCAAAAAGCGCGTAATGGAATTGGAGATATGTTTTTGTCGATGATGAACACGCCACAGCGTGCGGACCAAACGTGGAAGCGGCACAGGAACTTCGCTCAGCGTTCCCGCCTGTAACTGCTCGGCAATGACCCGCCGTGACAAACAGCTGATCCCGAGGCCATGGCGCACCGCATGCTTAATGGCCTCGGAGTTACCCAACTCCATTGCCATCTGAAATCTCGGCAAATGAGACAACAGCAGGTAATCCACCAGTTCACGCGTACCCGATCCTCGTTCACGCAGTATCCACGGCGAAGCAGCCAGTTGTTCCAGCGTAACGGGTCCCTTTGTAAGCGGTGACGACGGTGCGGCGAACACCACCAGCTCGTCTTCCAGCCACGGTTCAGAGATAATTTCCGTACTGTGACACGGCCCTTCAATCAGCCCGATGTCTACCCGGAAATCCAGCACCGCATTGATCACGTCCTGGCTGTTGCCCACGCTAAGCTCCAGCGGCAAATCAGGGAAATCATGCCGATAGCGGGCGATCATGGCAGGGAGAATATAGTTGCCAATGGTGCTACTGGCATAAACCCGGATAGCGCCATTATCTTCGCGGAAAAGCTGTTCGATTTCGGTCGTTTGCTCGAGTAGCGCCAGCGCCCGTGGGTAGAGCAAGCGCCCGTGTTCGTTGACCACCAATCGTTTACCAACACGGTCAAACAGTTGCACGCCGAGTTGCCCTTCCAGATCGGTAAGTGCCGCACTCACCGCCGACTGCGACAATGCCAGCATGACAGACGCCTGGGTCGTTGAGCCGCTTTTTAATACCTCAGCAAACACTTCAAGTTGTCGCAGGGTGATATGCATAGTCGTTTTCCACCGGATAACCGTTTCTTATACCCTAAATAATTCGAGTTGCAGCCAGCGCACATGCAACCTGAAGTATGACGGGTATACCACTTATATAGATTAATTATAAATATATAATCAATTTTATTTTTAAACCACTTCGCCGTACTCTTTTACCCAGATAAAGGAGAAGGATATGACAGAACTCACCTTGCAGACTCATCGTCGTACAGCGTGGCATTTTATTCCGGGGCTCGCCCTGAGTGCAGTTATCACTGGGGTCGCCTTATGGGGTGGATCCATTCCCGCCGTTGCAGGTGCCGGGTTCAGCGCCCTCACCTTAGCAATCTTACTGGGGATGGTTCTCGGCAACACCGTCTATCCGCACATCTGGAAAAGCTGTGACGGCGGTGTGCTGTTTGCTAAACAACATTTATTACGTCTGGGGATCATCCTCTACGGCTTCCGCCTCACCTTCGCGCAAATTGCTGACGTCGGCGTCAGCGGTATCGTGATTGATGTGTTAACGCTAAGCAGTACCTTTATGATTGCCTGTTTCCTGGGGCAAAAAGTGTTTGGTCTGGACCGCCACACCAGTTGGCTGATTGGCGCGGGGAGCAGCATTTGTGGTGCCGCCGCCGTGTTGGCAACCGAGCCGGTAGTGAAGGCGGAAGCCAGTAAGGTAACCGTCGCTGTCGCCACCGTAGTGATCTTCGGTACCATCGCTATCTTCCTGTATCCGGCAATGTATCCGCTGCTGGCACACTGGTTTAGCCCGGAAACCTACGGCATTTACATTGGTTCCACCATGCATGAAGTGGCACAGGTAGTGGCTGCCGGGCACGCCATTAACCCGGATGCGGAAAATGCCGCAGTTATTGCCAAAATGCTGCGCGTCATGATGCTGGCACCGTTTCTTATCCTGTTGGCCGCCCGCGTTAAACAGCTGTCTCCGGCCTCCGGTGGTGAGAAGAGCAAAATCACCATTCCGTGGTTTGCCATCCTGTTCATTGTGGTCGCGATTTTTAACTCGTTCCACTTTCTGCCGCAGTCGGTAGTGAACATGCTGGTAACACTGGATACCATTTTGCTGGCAATGGCGATGGCCGCACTGGGGCTGACCACTCACGTTAGCGCCCTGAAAAAAGCCGGTGCTAAACCGTTACTGATGGCCCTGCTGCTGTTTGTCTGGCTGATTGTAGGCGGTGGCGCGATTAACCTCGCTATCCACGCGCTGATGGCATAAACGAGCACGACTCACCTCCATTAACCCGCTATACTTCCTCCTTTTGCATTTGAGTATGGCGGGTTTAATTTATGAAATACATCGGAGCGCACGTAAGCGCCGCTGGCGGTCTGGCTAACGCCGCTATTCGAGCCGCAGAAATCGAAGCGACCGCATTCGCCCTGTTCACCAAGAATCAGCGTCAGTGGCGTGCCGCGCCGCTGACCACCGAAATCATTGATGATTTCAAATCTGCCTGCGAGAAGTATCACTATACTTCCGCGCAAATCCTGCCTCACGACAGCTACCTGATTAACCTCGGTCACCCGGTCAGCGATGCGCTGGAAAAATCGCGTGACGCGTTTCTTGACGAAATGCAACGCTGCGAACAGCTTGGCTTATCCCTGCTTAACTTTCACCCGGGCAGCCATTTGATGCAGATTCCGGAAGATGAATGTCTGGCGCGCATTGCGGAATCGATCAATATCGCCCTCGCCCAGACCCAGGGCGTTACGGCGGTCATTGAAAATACCGCCGGACAGGGCAGCAACCTTGGCTTTAAGTTTGAGCACCTGGCCGCCATTATCGACGGCGTAGAAGATAAATCCCGTGTCGGCGTCTGTATTGATACCTGCCACGCCTTCGCGGCCGGTTACGATTTGCGTTCCGTTGAGGAATGTGAAAAGACGTTTGCGGAATTTGAACGAATTGTCGGCTTCAAGTATCTGCGCGGTATGCACCTGAACGACGCCAAGAGCACGTTTGGCAGCCGCGTTGACCGTCACCACAGCTTAGGTGAAGGCAATATTGGCCACGATGCCTTCCGTTGGATCATGCAGGACAATCGTTTTGACGGCATTCCGCTGGTGTTGGAAACCATTAATCCAGATATCTGGGCAGAAGAGATTGCCTGGCTGAAAGCCCAGCAAACTGAAAAAGCGGTGGCCTAATCATGAACGACAGGGAAAAGCAGATCCTTAAGATCTTGCGCCGCAATCCGTTGATTCAGCAGAATGAAATCGCCGATATTTTGCAGATCAGCCGTTCACGCGTCGCTGCGCATATTATGGATTTAATGCGTAAAGGCATGATCAAAGGTAAAGGTTATATCCTTACCGAACAGGATTATTGCGTGGTTGTCGGTGCTATCAACATGGATATCCGGGGTGTTGCAGACATCCATTATCCGCAGGCAGCCTCTAACCCTGGCAGCATTCATTGCTCAGCAGGCGGTGTAGGACGTAACATCGCCCACAACCTGGCGCTGTTGGGCCGCGACGTACATTTAATTTCCGCTGTTGGCAGTGACTTCTATGGCGAAACATTGCTGGAACAAACGCGTCAGGCTGGGGTTAACGTTTCCAGCTGCATTCGTCTGCATGGACACAACACCTCAACCTACCTGTCGATCGCTAATCAACAGGAAGAGACCGTACTGGCCATTAACGATACCCATATCCTGCAACAATTGACGCCGCAGTTGCTTAACGGTTCGCGAGATTTGATTCGCCATTCCGGTGTCGTACTGGCCGATTGCAATCTGACCGCCGAAGCCATTGAGTGGGTCTTTACTATTGCCGATGATATTCCGGTATTTATTGACACCGTTTCAGAGTTCAAAGCGGAAAAAATGAAAACCTGGTTTACGCGTATTCATACGCTAAAACCCACGCAGAAAGAGCTGGCGATTTTATGGGGCCAACCTATTCATACTGATGCGGATCGCGTACTGGCCGTCAATAGCCTGCATCAGCAAGGGGTAAAACGCATTTTTGTCTGCCTGGAAGATGAATCCGTTTTTTGCAGCGAAAAGGACGGCGAACAGTTTTTATTGACGCCGCCTGAGCATACGGTGGTAGACAGTTTTGGTGCCGATGACGCTTTTATGGCGGGATTACTGTACAGCTTTCTGGAAGGCAGTGAGTTTCGTGAAAGCGCGCGCTTTGCCATGGCCTGCGCAGCATTATCGCGGGCCAGCGTCAGTATCAACAACCCAACGCTCTCTGCGGATAACGCTCTGTATTTGCTGCAAACAGCTTGAATGTCTGCCGGATAGCGCTACGCTTATCCGGCCTACAAACTTTATTTTATGCCAGTCCGATAAAGAAACCGGCTATTGTGGCGCTCATCAGGTTTGATAGCGTTGCTGCTGCCAGCGCACGCATTCCAAGTTGCGCGATTTCCGGCGCACGCTGTGGCGCAATCGCCGAAAATGCCCCGACCACGACGCCAATCGAACCGAAGTTCGCGAAACCACACAACGCAAACGAGATAATCGCGATGGTCTTCACGTCCAGCGTTCCGCCCGTTTGCAGATACGGCGAGAAGTTGAGATAAGCAACAAATTCGTTGATCGCCAGCTTCTGTCCAATCAGACTACCTGCCAGCGTCGCATCGCTCCAGTCCACGCCCATAATCCACGCCAGCGGGGCTAACGCATAGCCAAAGATCCCTTCCAGAGTGGCGTGGCCAAAACCAAACCAACCGCCAATTCCGCCGATAATGCCGTTAATCAGCGCGATAATGGCGACAAATGCCATTACCACCGTCGCAACGCCTGCGGCGATCTTCAGCCCGGTCATAGCCCCACTGGCCGCCGCTTCGATGATGCTTTTCGGTGGTGTTTCAGTAAATGACAGGTTTTCAAAGGTGACGCGAGATTCTTCCGTTGCCGGACTCAGCATACGCGCGAACAAAATACCGCCAGGGATTGCCATCAATGATGCCGCCAGCAAATAGTCAATCGGGACGCCCATTCCGGCGTAACCAATCATCATTGAGCCAGCAATCGAGGCCATCCCGCTACAAATAGCGGTAAACAGTTCATTACGATTAAGGCGGTCAATAAACGGTTTCACGATTGCCGGGATCTCGTTTTGCCCGAGGAAAATCGTGGTTACTGCGACAAATGACTCGATCTTACTGATGTTCAACGCCTTCTGGAAAATACCGCCGAGGATGCGGATCAATAGCCCCATCACGCCAATGTAATAGAGCAGACTGATGAGTGCGGTCACAAAAATGATGGCCGGGAGCACCCGGAAGGCGAAAATAAACCCTGCCCCGTCAAACAGCACATCCATTTTTGGCCCAACCAGGGAGCCGAAGATAAATGCGCTACCCGCGTCACTATATGACATCACCTTGTGGACGCCGAGCGCGGCCTGTTCAACCAGCCATTTTCCCGGCGGGAAATAGAGCATAATACCGCCGATGGCAATTTGCAGTACCAGCGCAGCCCCAACGGTGCGCAGACTAATACGTTTTTTATTTACTGACAGCAGAAACGCGATGGCCAGTAATACCACCATACCCACAACACTTCTCATTATATCCATAATGAAATTCCCTTCATGCCAGGAAACCCGGCGTTATCGCCAGGTTTTGGTAGGTTTGATATTCGCGGGCGACCGCATTCTGCCCGGGAAATTCTGTCAGGCGAGGCGTTGATACTCCTTCGCAATTTCACAGGCCAGCACTGCGTTGTTGAACACCAGTTGAATATTTGATTTCAGGCTGTCGCCACCGGTCAGCTCCGCAACTCGTGCCAGCAGGAACGGCGTACTTTCTTTACCCACGACGCCCTGCTCTTCCGCTTCTTTTACCGCCCGATCTATTGCCGCATTAATTTTCTCTTCTGCCATGGCAAACTGCTCCGGGATTGGATTAGCGACAACCAGGCCTCCATTAAGACCCGTTTGCCATTTCACCGCCATCGCGCGGGCAATCTCTTTAGCGCTGTCCAGACGGATACTGACTTCAAACGGACTGGTACGACAGAAAAATGCCGGTAACGCTTGGGTTCGATATCCAATTAACGGCACGCCAAAGGTTTCTAAATATTCAGTCGTTAAGCCAAGATCCAGAATAGATTTAGCACCAGCACAAATTACCGTGACATTGGTATGTGCCAGTTCCTGCAGATCCGCGGAAATATCAAACGTATGTTCAGCACCACGATGAACGCCACCAATTCCCCCGGTCGCAAATACTTTAATTCCAGCCAGCGCGGCAATAATCATCGTAGAGGCAACGGTGGTGGCACCATTTTTCCCTGCCGCGACCACAAATGGCAAATCACGACGGCTTACTTTCGTAACGCTATGTCCTTCTCGTCCAAGCAATTCAATTTCATCTTTACTTAAACCTACTTTCATTATTCCGCCGATAATGGCGATGGTCGCAGGAACAGCGCCGTGCTTACGAATAGTCTCTTCTACTTCAATCGCTGTCTGAGCATTCTGCGGAAATGGCATTCCATGAGAAATAATGGTTGATTCAAGCGCAACAATCGGTTTTTTACTGTTTAATGCTTCCTGGACTTCTGATGATATTTGTAATAATTCAGAGGAAAGAGTTAATTCAGACATTCTGTGTTCTCCACTATTGAGCTAACATTCGCAACAGACAAATCAGGGTTATTGGTATATTCACAGGCTAATGCCATTGATGAACACCCCTGCGCAAATCGAACCGAATCAATAAAGGGCATGCCGTCTACCCAGCAGGCGGCCAGTCCAGCCATCATCGCATCACCAGCCCCTGTGACATTAATGACGCGAGTTTTAATGGGGAGCGACCAACCACAACTCCCCGCAATATCACTGTAATAAACGCCGTCGCCGCCCATGCTGAGCACCAGCCGGTTTAAGCCGCGATCATGAAACCACGCGGCGACTTTGCTAACGTCATCACGCCCAGAAAGCGCAATACCGCTGAGCGTTTCGGCTTCAAGGCGGTTTGGTTTGAGGGTGTGAATTTTTGCAAAGTGGCCGCGAATTTTTACGCACTTCCAGGCCGACACCGGGTCAACAAACACCGGAACATCTCCGGCGTTTTCCAGTACCCATGCCAGAGCGTCTTCGCTGATATTGCAATCGGCGATAATGACTTTTGCCTGCCTAATAAAATCAAAATGCTGTGATAAAAATTCTGCTGAAATATGCTCGGTGATACTCATATCATTAATAGCCACCAGCATTTCACCAGTATTATCAAGCAGCGATAAATAACTGGATGTATTCTCTCCGGAAACGATAAGACACTTGTCGACATGTACTCCTGATTGATTGGTTTGTGCCAATAATGATTGACCATAAAAATCGTTACCAACCGCTGTTAGCAACCAAGAATTTTTACCCAGCAGCGCGAGATTATGTGCGATATTGCGTCCAACGCCACCGGGAGTGAATTTTATCTTACCTGGATTCGAATCCGCATAATTTAGAGAAGCATGCGAATACCCAGCAACATCCATATTTGCCGAGCCAATCGTTACGATGTATTCCTTTTCACGCATAGCACGTCCCCTGGCAATTAATTTGCCACAAATGAGTTCGTTAAAAATAACCAACGCCACACATCATGTTATTAGAGCATATGTTCACTATCAAACATGTGTTCATAGTAGGCGTGTTTTTGACAAAGTAAATCCATCCACAAGCTATAAAGTCGATAGATATGAACAGAATCACAATTTTTTATAGATACAGTTTGTCAGGGAGAGAGAAAATGAGAGGTAGTACACAAATTGATCAGGTTAAAAAGCATCTTTGGTCATAACCGAAGGTTTTTCAGACGCGCCAGGCGAACTGGCGCGTATCAACTAAGTGAAACCAGATCCTCTGGCATATGGTTGTACAAAATCCGCCAGAAGTGCTCAGCGGTTTTATTCAGGCGGGTGTCCATCCGGTAAATATAGGCCTGAATAGGCACCATCAACTCCGGCGTGTCCAGACAAACCAGGCGTTTATCCCGTAGTTCGTTCACGATCGTCCAGGCTGGCAGCCAGGCGATACCATGCCCATCCAATGCCATATTCTTCAATAGCTCACTCATCGAAGACATAAACAGCGTACGCGCCGAAATACTACCCACCTCCGCCAGGTGACGGTTAACCAATCTTCCCATGTAGGATGTGCTGGTATAGTTCAGAATCGGCACCTGCGGCTGATAGATATCAAACAGCGCCTTACCCTGTGCATCCGCAGCACAGACGGGATAAAGCTCAGACTCAAACACCTTCAAGCTGCAGAAAGGTGACTGCATTAAGTCTTCATCGCGAAAGGAGATAATGAAATCACTTTTCCCCTCGCGCAGCGTATTCACCGCCTGAACAACATCGATAGCTTCGACGTGGTACACAAACTCCTCGCCCCATGCCGACATTGAATGTACTAATCTGGGCAACATCGTCAGCGACAGAGAATGCGCTGCCGCTATTTTGATATTGGGAACGCCAAGCAGGTTGTGACCACTAAGCTCATCTAAGTTACATTCCAGCTGTTGCAGCAGGCTACGGGTCTGCGAATGGAATAACTTACCCTCCTCCGTCAGCTGCAGTGGACTCGTCGTACGGTCAAACAGCAACACCCCAACGGCGGATTCGAGCGCCTTGATCCGCCGGCTAAATGCCGGTTGGGATAGGTTGCGCTCCTCCGCGGCCTGGGAAAAATGACGACACGCTTCCAGCGTCAAAAAGTCATATAACCATTTTGTCTCGATATTTTTCATGCCTGTCACGCGGATGTTTAAATATGTCAATTAGTCTTAAGCATCATGCCTGAATATGCCCGGAGATGATATTCAACATCAGCATCTGGTGATTCGTTTTTTGCATAACACCTTCGTTTTTGACATTAACCTGTTTCTTTACCCATCGACCACGACCGCTTATCGCCGCGGAATTTCAGACACCTGCCTGATTACTGGCCTGCTGAGGTGGCAAAAGAAACTGCACCCATGCAGTTTTTGCATTGAACCATACATTATTGCATTTCTCCTCACGACACACTGCTGTTAAACATAGACACCAGACACACACCAGCCCTGATATTAAATATCGGTAATAGAGGTATATATCGTGAAAGGTTTAATTGGCGTACTTGGTGGTATGGGACCTGCTGCAACCGTCGATCTTTTTAATAAATTCGTCACCTTTACCGCAGCGCAACGCGATCAGGAACATATCCCATTAATTATTTCATCCATCCCTGATATTCCAGATCGAACTGATGCGTTAATGCATCATGGTCATTCCCCACTTCCGGCAATGCGTGATTATATGCATAAACTGGAAGATGCTGGTGCGGAGTGTATTGTGATCCCCTGTAATACTGCCCACTTTTGGTTTAATGAATTAAAGGAGTGCTGTCATACAGAGTTACTCAGTATCGTTGAAACCACCATGAATGAAGTCAAAAACTGCGGAAAATCGCGTATAGGTTTACTTGCTACCAACGCCACCCTTTACATGGGACTCTACCAAAAAGGCATAGAATCTATTGGCTTAACCTGTGTCAGCCCTGATTCATCCGGTCAGGAAAAAGTCATGGATAGTATTTATTGCTTAAAAGCCGGCGATCTTAAGCGGGCACAAACGCTGATGAATGAACAGGCTGAAATGCTCTTTTCACGCGGTGCAGAAGTCATTGTACTGGGATGTACTGAAGTCCCCGTCATTCTTGCCAACGCAGTCAAAAACTCACCAGATAAATATATTGACTCAACCGGTTCATTAGTACGCGCCGGTATTAAATGGTACGAAAAGCGAGTTGGCAAACATCATCTTCTGGCGCAATAACAGCCGTCACCAGATTAATAAAGCATTAAACAAACACTTATTTTAATAACAAATTATTCTCTGGCGGAGGCCATTATGGTTTGGTTAGAAATTATCGTCGTGTTGGGTGCAATATTTTTTGGTATCCGCCTCGGCGGAATAGGTATCGGTTTATGCGGCGGGCTGGGGCTGGCTATTTTAACATTGGGATTTGATCTACAAATTGGTTCGCCCCCCGTTGACGTTATTCTCATTATTATGACAGTTGTCGTGGCAGCATCGGCGCTACAGGCCGCCGGAGGTATGGATTATCTGGTTCGCGTAGCCGGTAATTTCATGCGGCGTAATCCTAAATATATCAATATTATTGCACCGATTATCACCTGGTCGATGACCATTATGGCCGGAACAGGGTTCATTGTATTTTCTACCCTACCGGTGATTGCCGAAGTCGCCAAAGAGTCCGGTATCCGCCCTTCTCGTACGCTCGCCGGCTCCGTGGTCGCCTCTCAGGTGGCGATATCCGGTTCGCCGATCAGTGCCGCAATGGCGGCGATGCTGACCATTATGGAAGGCAACGGTGTCACCTTTATCCAGGTTATGGCGGTATGTTTGCCAGCTTCGTTTGTTGCCGCGATGGCCGCCGCTTTTATCGCCTCACGTCAGGGATGCGAGCTACAAGATGATGAAGTCTATCTTGAACGCCTGCAAAAAGGGTTGGTGCGTAAATATGAAGGGCAAAACAGCACTGTACCGGGTGCCAAACTCTCAGTCGCCCTGTTCATGTTGGCAACGGTCGTCATCGTTATTCTTGCCGCCTGCCCGCAGCTACGCCCCGGATTTGATGCCGACAACCCAATGAATACCCGGGATATCATCATTATTTGTATGTTATCTGCCGCTTGCCTGATGGTGGTGTTATGCAAAACATCAACCGATGCTATTGTCCTGACCTCCACATTTCGAGCAGGGATGAGTTCACTGGCCGTCATTCTCGGGATTGTTACATTGGGAACGACCTTCATTGATGCCCACTTAGCGGAGATTAAGGATATCGCAGGCGATATTCTACGGGCTTATCCGATGCTGTTGGCGCTGGTGCTGTTTGGTACCTGCGCGCTTCTCTACTCGCAAGGCGCCACAACGCCGCTGATTATCCCTCTGGCCGTTGCGCTCGGCGTACCTACATGGGCGATTCTGGCCTCCTATGTGGCGGTAACCGGGGTGTTTGTTCTACCAACATACCCGACTTCGCTGGCGGCAATGGAGTTCGACACCACCGGGACAACACGCGTGGGCAAGTATGTCTTAAACCATCCGTTTATGCTGCCAGGACTGGGTGGGATCATTGCTGGCGTTGCCTTTGGTTTTATCATCGCGCCAATGATTGCCTGAACCGTTTTACATATCCATCTTCAGGCAGCAGTTAATCGATAAAAAAAGGGGCAGAGAAATCTCTGCCCCTGATGTCAGCATTAAATCATGCCGCTTTTGCCACAACCTCATCTTCCGGGCGCTTCAGCACCGCGTAGGAGAGACCGGCTACCAGCGTACCGGCAATAATGGCCAGCAGGTAGCCCAGTACCGGCGTAATTGCGCCTGGAATTAACAGGACGAAAAGCCCGCCGTGTGGCGCCATCAGCTTCGCACCCACTGCCATCGAGATAGCACCGGTAATCGCACCACCAACGATACAGCAAGGCAGAACGCGCATCGGGTCACGGGCTGCGAATGGAATAGCCCCTTCGGTGATAAAGCACAGGCCCAGTACCAGCGCAGCTTTGCCGCCTTCCTGCTGCGCTTTGTCGAACTTACGGCGCGCAACCAGCGTTGCTAAACCCAGAGCCAGCGGAGGAACCATACCTGCCGCCATGATGGCCGCCATCGGCGCATAAGTTTGCGTACTCAGCAGACCCACACCGAAAGCATACGCCGCCTTGTTAACCGGACCACCCATATCGGTACACATCATGCCGCCAAGAATCGCTCCAAGCAGCACCGCATTCGCCGTACCCATGGTTTGCAGCCAGTGGGTCAGACCTTCCAGAATGCCAGCCACCGGTTTGCCGATCAGGTAAATCATGGCCAGACCAACCACCAGGCTTGAGAACAGCGGAATGATCAGGATCGGTTTCAGCGCTTCCATACTCTGCGGGAGTTTCAACTTCGTGCTGATAAGCTTCGCCACATAACCGGCAAGGAAACCAGCAATAATCCCGCCAATAAAGCCGGAACCGGTGCTCACCGCCAGCATACCGCCGATAAGACCCGGCGTCAGACCAGGACGGTCAGCGATGGAAAACGCGATATAACCTGCCAGAACCGGCACCATCAGCGCAAAAGCTGAACCACCGCCAATCTGCATCAGCGCCGCCGCCAGCGTACCCTGCTCTTTAAACGCTTCGATACCAAAAGCGAACGAGAGTGCAATACACAGACCGCCAGCAACCACCATCGGCAGCATGTAAGAGACGCCCGTCAGCAGGTGACGATATGCCCCCGCGCTCTCTTTCTTACTTTCGGTTGCTGAAGTCTGCGCTTTACCGGTTGGCTGGTACGGTGTTGCTTCTTCCAGCGCTTTGTCCAGCTCCTGCTTGGTTTTCTTCAACGCAAGACCCGTAGAGGTGCGGTACATCGGTTTGCCGGCAAACTTCGCCAGATCAACTTCAATATCAGCTGCCACAATCACCAGATCAGCCTGAGCCACTTCTTCCGGCGTAATGGCATTGCCTGCGCCAACAGAACCTCGAGTTTCGACCTTCACCCACCAGCCACGTTTTTTCGCTTCTGTTTCAATCGCTTCAGCAGCCATAAACGTATGAGCAACGCCGGTCGGACATGCCGTCACTGCCACCACGCGTTTTGGACCACTGCTGGCCACAGGTGCTGTTGCAACCGGGGCACTGTAAGGTTTTGCATGGCCCTTCGCTTCGCTGAGGAACAGTTCAGGGTGCGCAACCGCACGACCAATGTCGCCCAGCCAGACTTTTTTGCCGTTCAGCGAACTGTCGGCAGGAAGCGTATCGCCCAGAACAATTGCCAGTTCGGCATCATTCGGATTATCAATAATTTCCAGATGTGCTTTCTGTGCCGCCGCTCCAAGCAGGGTTTTCGCCATGTAAGCGCGAGCCTGGCCGAGATTAGCGTCAATAATCAGCAGCGTTTTCATTATGCCTCTCCTGCTGTCAGTTAAACGGTTTTAAGTCGACACGCGCCATCATTGCGGCCAACTGAGGACGATCGGTAATGCCTACATTACTTTGGCTTACTGCCAGGGCGGCAACAGCCGTCGCCAGACGCAGGGTATGTTCACTGGACTCACGCATCAGCAGGCCGTAAATCAGACCGCCAACCATTGAATCACCCGCGCCGACGGTGCTGACCACCTCAACTGACGGCGGTTTAGCAATCCATTCACCTGAAGCGTTAACCCACAGCGCACCTTCCGCGCCGAGTGAAATCACCACGTGAGCAATACCCTGCTCGCGCAGCGCATGCGCCGCATCAATCACATCTTTCATTTCCGGCAGTTTGCGGCCTGCCCAGATTTCCAGCTCACGACGGTTTGGTTTCACCAGCCACGGTGCCGCTTTCAGACCCGCCACCAACGCTTCACGACTACTATCAAAGATAATGCAAGGACACTGACTGCGCAGGCGCGTCATCCAGTCGGTGAAGGCTTCCGGGCTCACGCCGGTCGGCAAACTGCCGCTGACGCACACCATGTCGAACTGGCCCAGCCAGCTCAGCGAGTCATTCACAAAGCGTTCCCAGTCAGCCGGGGTGACTTCAAAGCCGGAGAAATTAAAGTCAGATACTTCACCGTCTTTTTCGGTCAGTTTGACGTTGATACGGGTACGCCCTTGTACAACCTGAAAACGGTTGGCAATACCCAGCTCGCTGAACAACTGCTGAAAACCATCCTGGTTGTCTTTACCCAAGAAGCCGCCCACAGTGACATCGATACCTAAATCCTTCAAAACCTTAGCGACGTTAATTCCTTTCCCTGCCGCGTGCAGACCGGTAGTTTTAACCAGGTTCACTTCACCGCGTTCAATTTCCGGGCAAAAACCCACCAGGTCGTAAGCCGGGTTAAGGGTTATAGTCGCAACACGTCTGCTCATTACGCGCCCTCCCCCAGACCTGCCGCGATGGCTTCGCCAATCGCCTTCAGCGCCTGTTCAGCATCTTCACCCTGGGCGGTAAAGCGCAGGTGATGTCCTTTTTTCACACCTAATGCCACAACTTTCATCAGACTGCGTCCATTCGCCGGTTTGCCGGTTCCATCAAGATTTGTCACGGTAATTTCACTGTTAAATTGTTTAATCGTATTCACCAGCATGGTGCCCGGGCGGGCATGTAAACCATGCTCATTGCGCACAATAAATTCGGCGCTCAGTACATCATCAGTTAAGGCGTCATCGCTGGTCAGCAGCGCCAGCACCGTTGCCGCATCGGCTTTCAACAAACGGTCAGCTTTATTATTCAGCAGCAGATCGCCAAGGCGCTTCAGCACGGCAACCGGTTGATCGTCATTCATGGCGACGGTCACCAGCAGGGCTGCCGCTTCACCTTCTACATCGAATGTTGTTGCTGCACGGCTGACCGCAACAGCGCTACGCACGTTGCCTTCAGCACAGTCATTCAGCCAGATCCCCTGGCCGAGATTCATCGGCTGCTCATTGATTGCTCTGGCCACAAAGGTGGCGTCAACCGCACCGACTTCTTTCAGTCGTGCCGCGTTGAGTGCCTGCAGCGTCACCAGCGAGTTGGCCACGACATCCAGCGACAGCGTTTCGTTATCAAGCTTCAGCTGTTCGCTTTGCTTTTCGCCCATCAGCAGCGCACGCAGTTCTTCCGCCGTGGTCGCAGATTTCAGCTGTTCAGCGACGGAGTCATCGCTCAGCACGTGTGTCAGCTGACGCAGTAAACCGAGATGTTCATCAGAGCTTGCGGCGATGCCGATTGCCACATAAGCAACCTGCCCTTCGCCCCAGGTCACGCCCTGCGGAAACTGAAAAACCTGCACACCGGTTTTCAGCACCTGATCACGCGTGTCCGTCGTACCGTGCGGAATCGCAATACCGTTGCCGAGGAACGTGGACGTCTGTTGTTCGCGCGCCAGCATGCCATCGACGTAGCCTTCCGCGACGTTACCCGCCTGCACTAAGGCAGCGGCAACCTGGCGAATAGCCTCTTCTTTATTCCCGGCCTGTTCGCCCGGGTGAATATCCTGAACAGATAACTGGAACATGGTTCTCCTCTCCCGCTGATTTGAAACGATTCAGCTAACATGAGAAAAAAGGCGTCACCTGACTCCATCAGTTATGGCGAGATGACGCTGAAACGTTTCAAGAAGTCTTGCTCTTTTTTCTTCAGCACACAAGTAAAGTTGACAAATTACTTGCTGAATTTAGAGATAACGCACATTTTCTCTGCGAGGGAGAAAAAACTGCTGACGGAAAAACGGCGTCAGCTTGTCAGATTCAGCAACGTCAGCAAACAGCATTCTTTGACTGAAATGCTATTTTGATTTTTGATGCCGATTTTGATTTGGCTCCCTGTTTATTTTCTGACAAGCGGCGTAAACTCCGCGTCTCTTCACATCATTGATATCAAAACATGCATAACACCCCCGTAGCCGCCACACCCAAGGCGTTTGATTTAACGTCTTCGGCGTTCCTGCTTGTCGCATTTCTGACGGGTATCGCCGGTGCGTTGCAGACGCCAACGCTTAGCCTTTTTCTGACGGATGAAGTCCATGCCCGTCCCGGCATGGTCGGGTTCTTTTTTACCGGCAGCGCCGTGATCGGCATTTTGGTGAGTCAGTTTCTGGCCGGGCGCTCGGATAAAAAAGGCGATCGCAAAAACCTGATTGTGTTTTGCTGCGTGCTGGGGATGCTGGCCTGCGTGCTGTTCGCCTGGAACCGTAACTATTTTATTCTGCTGTTTATCGGGGTATTCCTCAGCAGCTTTGGATCGACTGCCAACCCGCAAATGTTCGCTCTCGCCCGTGAACACGCCGACCGCACAGGTCGGGAAGCCGTCATGTTCAGCTCAATATTACGTGCGCAGGTTTCGCTGGCCTGGGTAATTGGCCCACCGCTGGCCTACGCGCTGGCCATGGGGTTCAGCTTTACGGTGATGTATCTCAGCGCAGCGGTGGCGTTTGTTGTCTGCGGCGTAATGGTCTGGTTATTTTTACCTTCGATGAGTAAAAACGTGCCGCTCGCAACAGGCGCAGTTGAGGCCCCACGCCGCAATCGACGCGACACGCTGCTGCTGTTTGTTATCTGCACATTAATGTGGGGCACTAATAGTCTCTATATCATTAATATGCCGCTGTTTATCATCAACGAACTGCATCTGCCGGAAAAACTGGCTGGCATCATGATGGGTACCGCAGCCGGACTGGAAATCCCGACCATGTTGATTGCTGGCTATTTTGCAAAGCGTCTGGGCAAACGTCTGTTGATGAGAATTGCTGTCGTCGCCGGATTCTTCTTTTATGCCGGTATGCTGCTGGCTCACTCTCCGGCGATATTACTTGGCTTACAGCTGCTGAACGCGATTTACATCGGCATCCTCGGCGGGATTGGCATGCTCTATTTCCAGGATCTGATGCCAGGACAGGCAGGCTCAGCAACGACCCTGTATACGAATACCATTCGCGTGGGCTGGATTATTGCCGGATCGCTGGCGGGGATTGCCGCTGAAATCTGGAACTATCACGCGGTGTTCTGGTTTGCGCTGGTGATGATCGTCGCCACCGTTGTGTGCCTGGCGCGCATCAAGGACGCTTAAGGCGCGGTCAGCGCTTCAAGCTCGATGAGATAAACCATGGCCTGGTGCGTCGTCTGTCCGCACATTTCCGCACTGGGCTGTAAACCGCCGCACACTTTTGGTCGTAGCGGCGAAGCAAAAATTTTGCAACGCAGGGATTCATCCAGCTGAACGCATGGCGTATTAGCAGGTTTGCCATCAGGCATGCCAGGGATGGGACTGGAGATTGAAGGCGCGGTGCAGCATGCACCACAATCCGGACGGCATTCCATACAGTACTCTCTTTATCGTAAACCATCGGATTGTGCGGGAAGCGCACAGTACCACCTTTTTGGCACCAGCAAAAGCATGAATTCCGCTTGCCTGAATGCCCCGGCGCGAGTAGTTTTACGCGATATTTTAGACACTCCTCACTACAGGATTTTTTCGATGCCAAGAGCGAACGAAATTAAAAAAGGTATGGTACTAAACTACAACGGCAAGCTGCTGATTGTAAAAGATATCGATATTCAATCACCGTCTGCACGTGGTGCAGCTACGCTGTACAAAATGCGTTTTTCTGATGTGCGTACCGGTCTGAAAGTTGAAGAGCGCTTCAAAGGCGACGATATCGTGGATACCGTCACCCTGAGCCGCCGCGGGGTTGATTTCTCCTACGTCGATGGCAACGAATACATCTTTATGGATAAAGAAGACTATACCCCGTATACCTTCACCAAAGACCAGATTGAAGAAGAGCTGCTGTTCATGCCGGAAGGCGGTATGCCGGATATGCAGGTACTGACCTGGGACGGCCAACTGCTGGCGCTTGAACTGCCGCAGACCGTAGACCTGGAAATCGTTGAAACCTCACCGGGTATTAAAGGTGCTTCAGCGAGTGCGCGCAACAAGCCAGCAACCCTGAGCACCGGTCTGGTGATCCAGGTTCCTGAGTATTTGAGTGCGGGTGAAAAAATCCGTATTCATATCGAAGAGCGTCGCTATATGGGCCGTGCAGATTAATCTCCTGTCGTTACAGGTGAACCAAAGATAATGGCATGTTATCTCTGGCAAAATGTTCCGTTCACTTTAGTGGTATCACTTCTCTGAAACCATACTGCCTGTGAACGGGTTAAGGGTACTATCGCCGTACCCTTAACAATCCCGGCTCCCGGCGGGAAAATTGCCACTTCGTGGTTCCCTCCGCTTATTCCTCCAGGCTACCGGGCCGGGCGCGAGGTAGCGTCCCTGCAAAACGCGCCCTGAACCCGCATCCATGCGGGTTCTCCCGGCCTTACGGAAACACGTCGGCAATTTTCAGCCGGACCAGCCCACACCTGACCACCTGCGTTTTTTGTTTAAACAGCAAAACAGATTTAACTGGAAGCCAGAGCGTTAAAGCGATGACCCCGGTCCGGCTGAAAATCGATGAGGCGTTGACGGCTGACCGGGGCTGCCCGCAGGGATGCGGGCAGAGGGGACGGCCTGCAAGGATGCAGGCTCGGCACCGACCCGACAGGCAGACGGCATAAGACGAATAACTCGCGCAGCGACGATTTTCCCGCCGGGAGCCTGGGATGCAAGGGAGGCGGCGGTGAGCCTCCCTTGCACGTTCACGGGTAACGGCGTTTCAGAGAAATGACTCCACTGAGGTGAACGGAACCCTATGCCGCAATCAAATATTCTCCATAATGCTTTACTGACTGGCATTACAGCGCAGGCTGTCCCTTTGTCATTTTTAGCGCTGACTGCTGAAATAAAAATCATCCATCAGCAGCGACTCCAGATACTGTTCATCCTCTTGCATAAAACGCACTATCAGATTAACCGCCTGAGGATAAAACCCCTCGTTATCCCGCACCAGACAAGCGTCGCGAAATAACGGTGCCCAGCACAGAATATGATGATGCAAAAAGTAATACTGCGCGGAGAATTTCTCCTCTTTAGCAACCATCCTCGCCATTAATGCCAACTGTACGGCAATATGATCGGAGGGTTCATTCTCCCGAGCCGCCAGCCCTTGCTCAACCAGCAGCACATTCATTTGCAGACGTTCTTCTGCCGCCGTCGTGTGTGGATAGTGCCCCGCATAGGGAGAAACACTAGCCGGCGGGGCCAGCAGAAACAACGAGGCAAAATCTGCGGCCAGCTCCAGCTGTCGGGAGTCGCGCCGCAGAACCCGGCCCAGGGTACGCTCAAAACGTTTAACATTGGCAGATAATCCGGGGATCGCCTCGAGTGAGGCAATCCATGCCTGGCTATTGCCATTTTCCAGACTGGCGAGCTGTTTTTCATCCAGCTCACGAAATAACAGTTGCGAAAACCACTGGTACACAGCCGCCCGCTGCTGATGAATTTGATTATGCTGCACTGGTCCCCTCCTCTTTCACAATCTGCGGACCACCGAAAGCCGTCACCTGCGGGGCTTTCTGCTGATAACGCTCGACCTCCACCAGCACGGTATGTGCTGAAGGCCCCTGGGCCAGCTGTGAAGTACCGATATCCGCACTCAGCACGTTCGGGTCGCCATAGGTGCATAATGTCCCGGCTTTCCCCCCTTCCTGCGGGGAGTACCACGCGCCTTCATGAATACGGACCACGCCAGGGGTAAAATCCGGACTGATTACCACGCCAGCCAGTACCTGACCACGAGCGTTAAAAACGCGGGCGATATCACCGGCTTTTAAGCCACGAGTGGTGGCATCCTGTTCGCTGATATAAAGCGGCTCTCTTCCGGCAACTGCATAGGTGTTGCGAAACGCCTCGCTTGAGCACAACTGGGAATGTAGACGTTTATCCGGATGGCAGGATTGCAAATGCAGCGGGTATTTATCTTTTTTGCCGCTATGGGTACGCTCAAAGGGTTCCATCCACACCGGATGCCCCGGACAATCCTCATAGGCAAAGCCCGCGATGGTTTTGCTGTAGATTTCAATAAGACCTGACGGCGTTCCCAGCGGATTCAGGTCTGGCTGCTCACGAAACTCACCGTGACGTACCCACGGCTGACCCGGCGGATATTCAATATATCCGTCACCCTGCCAGAACGTTGTAAAGTCCGGTAAGGTAACACCGAGCGACGCCCCCATCTTCACACCTTCGTCATAAAGCGCCTGTATCCACTGCATTTCATTCCGGTTTTCACGGTACACCGCTTCCTTATCAAATCGCTTACACAGCCCGGCAAAGATGTCAAAATCATGCCGCGCTTCGTATTGCGGTTTAACAATCTGATGCAGCGCCATCAGCCCTTTATTCGAATGCGTGCCAAACTGCTCAATATCGTTACGTTCAAAACGGGTAGTCACAGGCAGAACGATATCGGCAAAACGGCACGACGCGGTCCATTGGTGATCTAACACCACCACGGTTTCCAGCTTCTTCCATGCCTCAATCATACGGTTCCTGTCCTGCTGGGCGTGGAATGGATTGGCCGCACTGTAGATCGCCATTTTGATGTCAGGATACGTTAACGTCTCACCGTTGAAGGCAATCTTGTTGCCTGCCGCAAGCAGGCAGTCAACGATACGCGAAGTGGGGATATGCTCCGATGCGCCGCGAAAATCCGCTTTGTACTTCGCCTGCGGGGGATTAGTAATACTCCCCAGCCCGGAGAGCACTGGCCCGGTCGATGTTACCGTTCCACCGCCGTTATAGTGCCAGCCAAATCCGACCCCGCCGCCGGGCAAACCAATTTGACCGACCATACTGGCCAGTACCACCAGCATCCACGGATACTGCTCACCGTGGTGCATGCGTTGTACGCACCAACCGGCCATAAACTGTGTCCGGCCTTTCACCAACAGGCGGGCGAAGTCTCGGATCTGCTCTGCTGTCAGCCCGCAGATTTCTGCCGCCCATTCGGCATTTTTCGGCTGTTTATCACTCTCGCCCAGCAGGTACGGTAAAAACTGTTCAAAGCCGACGGTGTAATCGGTAATAAACGCCGTGTCGTACAGTTTTTCTTCGTACAGGGTATGCGCCAGTGCCAGCATTAACGCGACATCGGTTTGTGGCCGCAACGCCAATTGCTCGCAGCCAAGATAGTTTTGAGATTTGCTACGCACTGGATCAACGCTGATAACGCGCATCTTATTCTGCGCTACCGCCTCTTTAATCTGCTGCCAGTAGCCAAACGCATCGTGATCGGGAACCAAAAACTCGATCTGCAAGTTCTTGATCGGATCGCAACCCCACAACACGATGGTATTGCTGTTTTGAATCACCAGCGGGAGTGACGTCTGCTGCTCATAAACTTCCAGTGAACCAATCACATGCGGTAAAATGACCTGGGCCGCCGCCGCAGAATAGTCGCCGACAGTTGTCACATAGCTACCATGCAGGCCAAGTCCCCGGTCCATCGCCCCGCCCGCTTTATGGTATTTGCCTACCATTTGCCAGTCAGCAAGCCCGGTAAATACGCCTGATGAACCATAGTTTTTTTGCACCCGCTCCAGCTCTTCGTAAAACAAATCCAGCGCCTGATCCCAACTGACCCGTACAAAACGGTTATCTCCGCGCTGGCTGCGATCCGACTTCTCACGTTTAAGCAGCCAGTCCAGACGCACCATCGGGTAGCGCACCCGCGACGGGTTGTAGACCACTTCACGCACCGCGTTCAGCATATCGCAGGGATATTTGTCATGTTTGAACGGACGGGTTTCGGTCCACTCACCGTTGACCACTTTGGCTTCAAAAGCGCCATAGTGCGAACCTGATTGAATCCACTGTTCGGGATTTTCCCCCGCCGCCCACACTTTTGATATCAGCGGATTAGGCGCCAGTGCGCTGGCAGCACCCACCGCCAACATACCGCTGAGAAAACGGCGGCGGGACGGATTAAAGTCATGAATATCCATACATTATCCTTACTTTTTGTTGGTGTCAGACACATCGCTGGCGTGGGTCTGGAGGTATTTCAACAACGTACGTTCCTCCACCGGATTAAGCCGGTAATAGGTCGACATGGCTTTCAATCCAGCGATCCAGCCATTAGCGGTATATCGGGTCGTAGGAGGAGTGCTATGACAGGCGCTACAGGTGGATTGCAGCATTTGATCTGAGTACTCCCAGATTGGCGCAAGTGTGCTGATAAAGTTCTGATCGGTGGTCCAGGCGGTGACGCTCACCTGCTGCCATTCCTGATGTGAATCAGGATCGACCTTGGTTTGTAGCACTTTTACGTTCGCCATCAGGGGCTCATCGAGCACGGCGGAGAAAACGCGTTTCCCCATATACTGGGTGATCACCCGTCCACGCCCTTTGCTTTCACGCCAGCCCGTAATTTCGAGCTGGACGTTACTGCCTTCTTTTTTCAGCACCTTGGCCTCGGTGGCGGGAAATAACAGCGCCTTCCCTGCCGGACTTTCTGCCGTTGCCGCCAATGATTTTTCGCTTAATGAGAACAGTGTGGACGCATCCGTTGGCGTATCTCCCTGACGCTGTAGCTGCTTAAAGCGATCGCGAAAACCGCTGCTCATATCGGGTTTGTGATGGGCTATTCCTTTGTGACAATCGATACAGTTACTGTCTTTTGCTGCCGCCGCGGTCATTTGCGCCGCCGCATTTGCCGATTGCTTGCCATGATCCATTGCCTCATAGCTATGGCAGGATTTACACGCCGCTGAATTATTCGCGCTCATGCGCGCCCACTCCCGTTGGGCCAGCTCCGAGCGTTTGGCAGCAAACTTTTCCGGAGTGTCGATAGAAGGAGAAATAAAGGTGTGATAGAGATCGTTTAAGGCTTCAGTTTTACGAATAAGCGTTGGCACAACGCCCGGTGGAATATGACAATCCTTACACTCAGCCCGCACGCCAGACGCGTTGCGAAAATGCACGCTGGTTTTATATTCCTCCCCAGCCGTGCGCATCGAGTGACACGATAAGCAAAATTCGGTGGTACTGGTGTAATGAACGCCTTGCCACGTTCCCCAAATAGCCAAGGCCATTACTACCGCCCCGACGAATACGCACCACAATGCGTTCTTTCTTATCCACGACATGCTTGCCTCCATTTTTTAATAGCGACACGCTAAGGGATAATAAAAATCAAAAATAGAGACAGCGAAAGCAGATTATAGGAACAGCAGCCACTCTATGAGGTGAGTCAAATAGTAAAGATCAGAAATTCGTAATATAGTGACCATCTGTAAATAAGGAATTTCTTATGCTAACACTGACGCTCAATAGACAAAGCCGTACTCCGCTGCAACTGCAGATATTTCAATTTTATTTCCAGGCAATTCAGCAGGGTGATTTGCTTTGTGGAGACAAACTCCCCTCTATTCGCGAGCAGGCTCAGGTATTGCACGTTGCTAAAATAACGGTAGTGATGGCCTATGATAAGCTGATGGCGGCTGGGTTAATCAAGAGCCGACACGGCATTGGCTATGAAGTGATATTCACCACGCCTGTACGTATAACCCCAACTCATGTGCCCGTAACCCAAGGCTCCCCACCGGTAAAACCTAAAGCTGCCGGGGTCTCTACCGATGTTTACGCCAAGCCTGGACGAGAGTGCTACTGCCAAATGGGCGTCCCCGACCCCAACGCTTTTCCCTGGTCAAGCTGGCGGAAATGGAATAATGCTCCAAGCATACTTAAAGAACAATTATTTACCCGGTATCATTCACCAAATGGATTATTTTCACTACGTGAGCAACTGGTCAGATACCTTAATTTATCCCGCGGAATTAATACCCGAGCAGAGAACATCATCATTACCAACGGGATTCAGGAAGGATTATCACTGCTCAGCCAAATATTTATTATTCATCATGCTGTCAGTCAGCAAAAAAAGTGCCATATTGTGACCGAATCCCCTTGTTATTCTGGCGCATGGCATCTTTTTAATTATTACGGTGCAGACATTACGTCAATTACCGTAGATAACCACGGGCTGCAAACAGATAATTTACCCGAATATGAAACCCAGCTTTGTTATGTTACTCCAGCTCATCAGTATCCGATGGGAAGTGTGCTTTCGCTGGAGCGCCGTCAGTCATTATTAACGTGGGCGCAACGCGTCGGCGCTTACATCATTGAAGACGATTACGATGCCGTTTTTACCTATGGGGACAATCCCCTTCCCGCGCTGAAAGCCATGGATTATCACAACCGGGTTATCTATATGGGGACATTTTCTAAAACGCTGGGGCCAGGCGCACGGCTTGGCTATCTTATTTGCCCTGATGAACTGCTTCCGGCGGTACAGAATATGAAAGCGCTCAATAACAACGGCAGTCAGTGGTTGTTGCAGCAATTTTTAGCCGAACTGATGCAAAATCAGGTTTTTTATACGCATATCAGCAAGCTGGCCTGCAGCTATGCGACGCGCCTCACTCTGTTACGCGATGGCCTGTCCACTCTGTTTCCCGAAGGGAAAATCGCTGGCGCAACGGCAGGTCTGCACCTCTCGTTACGCATTGCCAGACATACCGAATTCATCGCCAGGTTGCAACAAAGCTGCCTGTTGGCTGGGATCCGTTTCGACACTCTGCCGGATATAGAAAATGGATCAGAAGCCGCATGGCGCAAAGAAAACAGCGATGCTGTTATGTTTTTTGGATTTGGTGGATTGCAGATACAGCAGATCAATAAAGTGCTGACAATGCTGGAGCAGGCGCTCGCGCAGCCTTGATGAATAACAGGGATTGCACCTGTAGCGCAATCCCTGTTATTAGACTTACAGCAGGTCGCGGAACTGCGTTTGTTTCAGCGCCAGCTCAACGCCGCGGACTTCTGCCAGTCCTTTCAGGCGACCAATCGCCGAGTAGCCCGGATTGGTTTTTTTGTGCAGATCGTCAAGCATCTGGTGTCCATGATCCGGACGCATCGGGATAGGACGCAGGTCGCCCGCCTTTTTACGCCGCTGCTCTTCGCTCAAAATGGCAGCCACCACCGATACCATATCCACATCACCCTGCAGGTGCGCACCTTCGTGGAACGTTTTCGGGTTATCTTCACGACAGGTCGAGCGCAGGTGCGTGAAGTGGATACGATCGCCAAAGGTTTCGATCATTTTCACCAGATCGTTATCAGCGCGCACGCCGTAAGAGCCGGTACACATGGTGAAACCATTATTAATACTGTCGACGGTTTCTTTCAGCCACTGCATATCTTCGATAGTCGAAACGATACGCGGCAGACCGAGGATCGGGCGCGGCGGATCGTCAGGATGCACGGCCAGACGCACGCCGACTTCTTCTGCCACTGGCACAATCGCCCGCAGGAATACCGCCATATTTTCGCGCAGATCGTCTTTACTGATGCCGTCATATTCAGCAAGGCGCGCACGAAACTGATCCAGCGTATAGCCCTCTTCTGCACCAGGCAGGCCAGCAATGATATTGCGTGTCAGCTTTTCAATTTCTGCATCGCTCATGGCATTGAAGTAGTCCAGCGCCTGGCGTTGTTCTTCGTCGGTATAATCCGCTTCAGCTCCCGGGCGTTGCAGAATGTGCAGCTCGAAAGCTGCAAAGGCAATCTGGTCAAAACGCAGCGCTTTGGAACCATCCGGCAGCTGATATTCGAGGTCGGTACGCGTCCAGTCGAGGATCGGCATGAAGTTATAGCACACGGTATCGATGCCGCAGGTCGCAAGATTACGGATACTCTGCTGATAGTTGGCAATCCACGTTTGATATTGACCTGAACGCGTTTTGATATCTTCGTGGACAGGGATACTTTCCACCACCGACCAGGTCAGCCCTTTTTCAGCCAGAATGGCCTGACGCTGTTGAATTTCTTCTACCGGCCACACTTCACCGTTAGGAATATGGTGCAAGGCGGTTACAACACCCGTTGCGCCAGCCTGACGCACATCATCAAGCGATACCGGATCGTTAGGTCCGTACCAACGCCAGGTTTGTTCCATTGTTTTACCCCACAAGTTGTTATACCAAATTAAATCACCTTAATGACGACTACCATACAGGCATCCGTTAGATGATCAACACATTGCCGATGATTGGTTGATCAAGCTCACATTCCCCGGATAAATGAGGCACACCAATTCAATTTGCTGTCATATAACTTTATACTGCCATTGTTAATTAATGGTTAATCAGGTGTATTTAATGAAAACTATTGCCTCAGCGCCACTGGCGGAAAATGTCATGATGCCGCAGTACGACCGCCAGCAATTAAAAACGCGGATTGTACATTTTGGTTTCGGTGCTTTTCACCGCGCCCATCAGGCGTTACTCACCGACAGGGTGCTGAATGCGCAGGGTGGAGACTGGGGTATTTGTGAGATCAGTCTGTTCAGCGGCGATCGACTGATGAGCCAACTGCGCGAACAGGATCATTTATTTACCGTGCTGGAGAAAGGAGCCAACGGCAACCAACCGATTGTTATCGGCTCCGTCAACGAATGTCTCAACGCCAGGCTGGATTCACTGGCGGCTATTATTGAAAAATTCTGCGAGCCTCAGGTGGCTATTGTCTCGTTAACCATTACGGAAAAAGGCTACTGCATCGATCCGGCTACAGGCTCGTTAGACCTCAGTAATCCACGTATTGCTCACGATCTGCAAACACCGACTGAACCGCACTCTGTCCCCGGAATTATTGTTGAAGCGCTACACCGCCGGCGTGAACGCGGGCTACAGCCGTTTACCGTCCTCTCTTGCGATAATATCCCGGACAATGGTCATGTGGTAAAAAACGCCGTACTGGGAATGGCGGAAAAACGTTCACCAGAACTGGCAACCTGGATTCAGGAGCATGTCAGCTTCCCGGGTACCATGGTGGATCGCATTGTTCCTGCCGCTACCGAAGAGTCACTGGCTGAAATCGCACGCGAGCTGGGCGTTGCCGATCCTTGCGCAATCAGCTGCGAACCGTTTATCCAGTGGGTGATTGAAGATAATTTTGTGTGTGGCCGCCCACAATGGGAAACGGCGGGTGTTCAGATGGTCGAAAACGTCTTGCCGTGGGAACAAATGAAACTGCGGATGCTGAACGGCAGTCATTCGTTTCTGGCTTATCTCGGTTATCTGGCCGGGTTCCAGCACATCAGCGACTGCATGCAGGACAGCGCATTTCGTGAAGCCGCCTACCGTCTGATGCTCAACGAACAGGCGCCTACGGTGCAAATTATCGACGTTGATTTAGACCAGTATGCCCTTAGCCTGTTGGAGCGTTTTGCCAACCCAGCGTTGAAACATAAAACCTGGCAAATTGCGATGGACGGTAGCCAGAAATTACCCCAGCGCATGTTGGAAGGGATCCGCGTACATTTAGCCCGCCAAAGTGAGTGGCCATTGCTGGCGCTCGGTGTCGCAGGCTGGATGCGTTATGTGAGCGGCGTGGATGACTCAGGCGCCGCAATTGATATTCGTGACCCACTAAGTGAGAAAATTGCCGATCTGGTTAAACAGAGTACTGAATCAGAACGTGTCAGCGCCCTGCTTTCGCTGCGCGAAATTTTCGCTACCGATCTCGTCCAGAATCCGCAGTTTGTCGCGGGCATTCAGCAGGCCTGGCAACGAATTGCCCAATACGGTGCGCATCAGGCTGTCATTGATACGTTAAAAAGTTAACGATTTCTGCCATTAAACAGGACGAAGCGCGTCTTCGTCCTCTCACCCCTTCTCTTTTTCACCGTTTTTCGCCAGGATTGTTAAATGCCATTACGGTAATTTATGATTCTGGAGTAAATGTGACTAAAACCAATCTCATCACCGGTTTTCTCGGCAGTGGCAAAACCACCTCTATTCTTCATTTATTGGCAAACAAAGATCCTGCTGAGAAGTGGGCCGTGCTGGTTAATGAGTTTGGCGAAGTTGGCATTGATGGCGCGCTACTGGCTAACAGCGGCGCACTGCTAAAAGAGATCCCCGGCGGCTGTATGTGCTGCGTTAACGGTCTGCCGATGCAGGTTGGTCTCAATACGCTGCTACGTCAGGGAAAACCTGACCGTCTGCTCATTGAACCCACCGGCCTCGGCCACCCTAAACAGATTCTGGATTTACTCACCGCACCGGTTTACGAACCGTGGATCGATCTGCGTGCGACCCTCTGTATTCTTGACCCGCGGCTGTTACTGGATGAAAAAAGCGTCGCCAATGACAATTTCCGCGACCAGCTGGCCGCCGCAGATATCATTGTTGCCAACAAAACCGACCGTGCCACGACGGAAAGCGAAAACGCCCTACAAAGCTGGTGGCAACACTATGGAGGTAATCGCCAGTTAGTTCATGCCGACCATGGACAAATTGACGGACAGCTACTGGATTTGCCCCGACTAAACCTGGCAGAGCTTCCTGCAAGCGCGGAGCACGCCCATAGTCATGCCGACAAAAAGGGGCTGGCAGCGTTGAGTCTACCCGCACAGCAGCGCTGGCGTCGTAGCCTGAACAGCGGACAGGGCCATCAGGCCTGCGGTTGGATTTTTGACGCCGATACGGTGTTCGATACTATCGGTCTGCTGGAATGGTCGCGTCTCGCTCCTGTTGGACGTGTGAAGGGGGTAATGCGTATTAAAGAAGGACTGGTACGCATTAACCGCCAGGGAGACGACTGGCATATAGAGACGCAAAACGTCGCGCCACCAGATAGTCGTATTGAACTCATCGCCGATACCGAGACCGACTGGAATGCGCTACAGAGCGCATTGTTGAGACTTCGTTTAGGCGCTAGCGCGTAAGGTTGCCTTCGTTTTTTAGCAATGGTAAACGACGATGAAAACCCGATACCCTCTAATCCTCCTGCTTAATATTGCGGGCCTGGCACTGTTTCTGTCCTGGTATATTCCAGCCGGGCATGGGTTCTGGTCTTCACTGGATACGGGCGTTTTCCGCTTCTTTAACCATAAACTGGTGGAAAACCCGCTGTTCTTATGGGTTGTTGCTATAACCAATAATCGGGCATTTGATGGCTGCTCATTGCTGGCAATGGGCGCATTGATGCTGCACTTTTGGCTCAAAGAGACATCGGAAGGTCGCCGACGCATTGTGGCTATCGGTTTGGTTATGCTGCTTACCGCAGTGATATTAAATCAGCTGGGCCAGGCGCTTATTCCCGTTAAACGTGCCAGCCCAACCCTGATGCTGGATAATATTTATCGCGTCAGTGAACTGCTGCATATTCCGACCAAAGATGCGTCGAAAGACAGTTTTCCTGGCGATCACGGCATGATGTTGCTTATTTTTTCCGCATTCATGCTGCGTTATTTCGGAAAAGTCGCAGGAATAATCGGCCTTATTATCGCTGTGGTTTTTGCCTTCCCACGCGTAATGATTGGCGCCCACTGGCTCACCGATATCGTGGTTGGTTCCATGACGGTGGTCTTGATTGGCCTTCCCTGGTGGCTAATGACGCCATTAAGCGACCGCTTAGTCACTCTGTTCGTAAATTATCTACCCGGCAAAAACAAACAATTTTTAAACAAATAACGCAGAGTAATTAACATCATCAGGGATACTTCTGATCCCCTGATGATGCCTGGCAATATTTCATCATTCTGATTGTCATTCTCCTGTCATCTTATTCATGTTTAAAATGAGTAACTTGCGTATTTTTTACCCTGATTGTTCTTAATTTAGACAATGCCGTTTATTCACTTTCTGTATCAATTTTTCTTATAAGAAATCACGTAAAATCACTCGCATTGACCGGAACGATCGGGTAATCTCGAACACGTTTTGCCTCGCGGGATAATTATTCCCTTTCAGAATAAATTTGTGCGTTCTGCCACAGATTTGACCTTAAGGAATTGTCTCATCGTGCGATGGTAATTAGTCTCGTCACGTTTGGCATTTTTTATAACGATATTTATCGTTAAGGACTTCAAGGGAAAACAAACAAAATGGTCAAATCTCAACCGATTTTGAGATATATCTTGCGGGGCATACCCGCGATAGCAGTTGCGGTTCTGCTTTCTGCATGTAGCACAACGAACACCGCCAGGAATATGCATTCTGAGACGCATGCTGTGGGCAATGGAGATAACTCTTCACTGCAAGCCTCTCAGGATGAATTTGAAAATATGGTACGTAATATCGATGTTAAATCACGTATTATGGACCAATATGCTGACTGGAAAGGCGTGCGTTACCGCCTTGGCGGCAGCACCAAAAAAGGTATTGATTGTTCAAGTTTCGTACAACGTACGTTTCGTGAGCAATTTGGTTTAGAGCTTCCTCGCTCAACCTACGAACAACAGGAAACGGGTAAATCCGTTTCGCGCACTAATCTGCGTACAGGCGATCTGGTTCTGTTCCGTGCTGGCTCTACTGGCCGACACGTCGGTATTTATATCGGCAACAACCAGTTCGTACATGCCTCGACCAGCAGTGGCGTTATCATTTCCAGCATGAACGAGCCTTACTGGAAAAAACGTTACAACGAAGCTCGCCGGGTTCTGAGCCGCAGTTAATTTCGTTTGGCAGCTATCCCTTGGCTATCCTGATGAGACATATAAAAAAGCACTGCTACGGCGGTGCTTTTTTTTGCTTTGCCCTTGTGACTAAGAAAAATCTCACAACATGAGTCATTTCAGGTTATATTCATACAGGATAAGTGGTTACTTCAGGTAAACATAAGGAACTATGTTAAGGCGCTCCTCTTCTTCCGATCGGAAACTCCTGCTCACCTGCGTTATAACGGGGATAGTCGTCGCGTTACTCGTCAGCTCACTGCAGTTTTTTATGTCATGGCATCAACGAAACGCAAAGTACGACACGCTAACGTCTAACATACAAAACTATATTGAAAGTTTCTTCGCTGACCTTGAAACCACCACCAACACACTACAACCTCTGGTAAAAGACACCTGCTCGCAAGCTTCAGCTCAACTCACTTCCAGCGCCGCGTTTAGCCTGAATGTGCGGGCCTTTTTGCTGGTAAAAGACGGTATCGCTTTCTGCTCTTCAGCAACCGGTTCAATGAATACGCCTCTTCAGCAATTGGTTCGCGTGCTGGACATGACGAAAGATATCGATATGGATCTCCAGCCCGGTACGCCAATGATGCCGAATAAACCGGCAATACTCATTTGGTATCGCAATCATTCATTACAGAACAGCGGCGTTTTTGCCACCCTGAATGTTAACCTGGCACCCTATCTTCTCTATAACGCCCGGCAAGATGATTTCAACGGTGTGGCACTCATCGTCGGGAAGACGGCTATCACCACGTTTTCCAAACAATTAATCCCCGTGTCTGAACTCCCTGCTCTCCCATCATATAATGCAGCCTTGTCTACATTCCCGTTGGAGGTGCGTTTTTACGCGGATCGGTGGACATATAAAGATGTGGGATACGCCATCATGCTCGGATGCATGGCCGGGATCATGACCGCCCTCCTTCTCTGGTACTACATCTACAGCATCCGTTTACGCCCAGGCAAAGATATCCTCAACGCCATCAAACATAACCAGTTTTATGTGGTGTACCAGCCAGTCGTAGAGATGCAAACGCTCGAGGTGAAAGGCGTCGAGGTACTGTTACGTTGGAATCACCCAACAACGGGTGAGATCCCACCGGATGCCTTTATTCATTACGCTGAATCACAGAAAATGATTGTGCCGCTAACTCAGCACCTCTTCAAGCTGATAGCCCTGGACGCGCCGGCGCTGCAAAAAGTGTTACCCGTTGGCGCAAAATTGGGGATCAATATCGCGCCAACGCACTTACACGGCGAGACGTTTAAGGACGACATTCGGCACCTGCACGCTTCGCTTCCCGCAAACTATTTTCAGATAGTACTGGAAATCACTGAACGAGATATGCTCAATCAGCACGAGGCTACAAAGCTATTTGAATGGCTGCATTCCGCAGGTTTTGAGATTGCCATTGATGATTTTGGCACCGGTCATAGTGCGCTTATTTATCTGGAACGCTTTACCGTTGACTACCTGAAAATCGATCGCGGCTTTATTAACGCCATTGGGACGGAAACCCTGACCTCTCCGGTTCTGGACGCCGTGTTGACACTCTCTAAACGTCTTAATATGCTGACGGTTGCTGAAGGGGTAGAAACACCTGAGCAAGCCCATTGGCTGCGCGATCGTGGGGTGCATTTTTTCCAGGGGTACTGGATTAGCCGACCATTAAAGCTTGCTGATTTCGTGCGTTGGATGGCACAGCCCAATAAGCCGACGTGGTGATCGCAGTATGCGATTCATATACTCTCACTCGCCGCTACATCCCTTATCTTTCAGGCATGATGCCCGTCGGGTTGTGGCAGGAAAAGGAAATCGCTTTTACATGATCCCTCGCGTATTGCTGCTGTTTATCGCCCTCATCGGGTTTAGCGCCGAGGCGCAGTCCATCAAAGAAAGCTATGCTTTTGCCGTGCTGGGTGAACCGAAGTACGCGTTTAACTTTAATCACTTCGATTATGTTAATCCCGCAGCCCCTAAAGGTGGTCAAATCACCCTCTCCGCCATTGGCACATTTGACAACTTTAACCGCTATGCAATGCGAGGTAATCCCGGCGCACGTACCGAAACGCTTTACGATACGCTGTTTACGACCTCTGACGATGAACCTGGTAGCTATTACCCGCTCATTGCCGACAGCGCACGCTATGCTGACGACTATTCCTGGGTAGAAATTGCCATTAATCCACGAGCGCGTTTTCACGATGGATCACCCATTACCGCCCGCGACGTCGCATTCACCTTCCACAAATTTATGACTGAAGGCGTGCCGCAGTTTCGTCTGGTCTACAAGGGAACAACGGTAAAAGCCATCGCGCCATTAACCGTACGCATTGAATTAGCCAAACCGGGTAAAGAGGACATGCTCAGCCTGTTTTCATTACCCGTGATGCCAGAGAAGTACTGGAAAGATCATAAGCTCAGCGATCCCTTATCCTCGCCACCGCTCGCCAGCGGCCCTTATCGCATTACCAAATGGAAGATGGGCCAGTATATTGTCTATTCGCGCGTCAAAGATTATTGGGCCGCTAATCTCCCCGTCAATCGTGGACGCTGGAACTTCGATACCATCCGCTACGACTATTATCTGGATGATAACGTCGCCTTTGAAGCGTTTAAGGCCGGTGCGTTTGATCTGCGTCTTGAAAATGATGCCAAAAACTGGGCGACGCGTTATACCGGGAAAAATTTTGCGAATCATTACATCATCAAAGATGAACAAAAAAATGAATCCGCCCAGGATACGCGCTGGCTGGCCTTTAATATTCAGCGTCCGGTGTTCAGTGACCGACGGGTGCGGGAAGCCATCACGCTGGCCTTTGATTTTGAATGGATGAATAAAGCCCTGTTCTATAACGCCTGGAGCCGGACCAACAGCTATTTTCAGAATACCGAATATGCTGCGACAAAATACCCCGATGCAGATGAACTGGTGATTCTCGCGCCCTTGAAAAAAGATCTCCCTCCTGAGGTCTTCAGCCAAATCTATCAGCCGCCAAAATCAAAAGGCGATGGCTACGATCGTGAGAACTTGCTGAAAGCCGATACCTTACTGGAACAAGCCGGATGGGTACTCAAGGGGCAGCAGCGCGTAAACAGCGTCAGCGGTAAACCTCTGAGCTTTGAACTATTGCTCCCGGCGGGCAGCAACAGTCAGTGGGTGTTGCCGTTCCAGCACAACCTGCAACGCTTAGGCATTACCATGAACATCCGCCAGGT
Source organism: Citrobacter sp. Cf116 (assembly GCF_030336505.1). Taxonomy (NCBI): domain Bacteria; kingdom Pseudomonadati; phylum Pseudomonadota; class Gammaproteobacteria; order Enterobacterales; family Enterobacteriaceae; genus Citrobacter; species Citrobacter sp. Cf116. The sequence goes on from NZ_JAOWEQ010000037.1 coordinate 1,074,633, forward strand.
TGATAACTCACAAATCACCAACCGCTTACGCAGTCGCGACTATGACATGATGCCAAGGTTGTATCGCGCAATGCCGTGGCCGAGTTCAGACCTGCAAATTCTGTGGGCTTCTCAATATATTGACTCCAGCTATAACGCCCCCGGTGTGCAAAGCCCTGTTATCGATAAGCTGATCGGTCAAATCATTGCCGCGCAAGGTGATAAAGCCAAACTGATCCCACTCGGCCGGGCACTGGACAGAGTTTTAACCTGGAATTACTACATGTTGCCGATGTGGTTTATGGCCGAGGATCGTATCGCCTGGTGGGACAAATTTTCGCATCCGGCTATTCGCCCAATTTATACCATTGGCCTCGACAACTGGTGGTATGACGTCAACAAAGCGGCGAAACTGCCCGCAGCCAGACGGCAGGGAGAATAGATGGGCGCTTATCTGATTCGACGTCTGCTGCTGGTGATCCCAACGCTTTGGGCCATCATCACCATCAACTTTTTTATCGTGCAAATTGCCCCCGGCGGTCCGGTTGAACAGGCCGTCGCCGCCATTGAGTTCGGGCAAAGCGGGGCATTACCTGGCGCGGGTAGCGAAGGCGTTCGCGCCAGCCATACGCAAACCGGCGTTGGTAACATCAGCGACAGTAATTATCGCGGCGGCCGGGGTCTGGACCCGGAAGTCATCGCGGAAATCACTCGGCGCTACGGGTTCGATAAGCCCATTCATGAGCGTTATTTCAAAATGCTTTGGGACTATATTCGTTTCGATTTCGGCGACAGCCTGTTTCGTAGCGCCTCTGTGCTGACGCTTATCAAAGACAGCCTGCCGGTTTCCGTTACGCTGGGCCTATGGAGTACGCTCATCATCTATCTGGTGTCAATACCGCTTGGGATCCGCAAAGCGGTTCACAACGGCAGCCGGTTTGATATCTGGAGTAGCGCATTTATTATTATTGGCTATGCCATTCCGGCCTTTCTGTTTGCCATTTTGCTGATCGTCTTTTTTGCCGGGGGCAGCTACTACGACCTGTTCCCGCTGCGCGGGCTGGTTTCCGCCAATTTTGACTCCCTGCCCTGGTATCAGAAAGTGACTGACTACCTTTGGCATATTACCCTGCCGGTGCTGGCGACGGTAGTTGGTGGGTTTGCCGCGCTGACTATGCTGACCAAGAACTCATTTCTGGATGAGGTGCGCAAACAGTATGTCGTCACCGCACGCGCTAAAGGAGTCAGCGAGAAAAATATTCTGTGGAAACATGTGTTTCGCAATGCCATGTTGCTGGTGATCGCCGGCTTCCCGGCGACGTTTATCAGCATGTTTTTTACCGGTTCGCTGCTGATTGAAGTGATGTTCTCGCTTAACGGTCTGGGACTACTGGGGTATGAATCCACCGTATCACGCGACTACCCGGTAATGTTTGGCACACTCTATATCTTCACCCTGATCGGTCTGCTGCTGAATATCCTCAGCGACATCAGCTATACGCTGGTCGATCCCCGTATTGATTTTGAGGGACGCTAATGTCGCGATTAAGCCCCGTCAATCAGGCCCGCTGGGCGCGCTTTCGCCACAACCGTCGCGGCTACTGGTCGCTGTGGATTTTTCTGGTGCTGTTCGGTCTTAGTCTGTGTTCAGAGCTGATTGCCAATGATAAGCCGTTACTGGTGCGCTACGACAATAGCTGGTATTTCCCCCTGTTCAAAAACTACAGTGAAAGCGACTTCGGCGGACCGCTGGCGACCCGGGCTGATTATCAGGATCCGTGGCTACAGCAGCGCCTGGAAAACCAGGGCTGGATCCTGTGGGCACCAATACGCTTTGGGGCCACCAGCATTAATTTTGCCACCGATAAGCCCTTCCCTTCCCCGCCTTCTGCACAAAACTGGCTGGGAACAGACGCCAACGGCGGTGATGTACTGGCACGGATCCTCTACGGCACACGTATTTCGGTCTTATTTGGCTTAATGCTCACCCTGTGTTCGAGCGTGATGGGCATTATGGCTGGCGCAATACAGGGCTATTATGGCGGCAAGGTGGACCTGTGGGGGCAACGATTCATTGAAGTTTGGTCCGGTATGCCAACGCTGTTTCTCATCATTCTACTGTCGAGCGTTGTCCAGCCTAACTTCTGGTGGCTGCTGGGTATTACGGTGTTGTTTGGCTGGATGAGCCTGGTTGGCGTGGTGCGCGCGGAGTTTTTACGTACCCGAAACTTTGATTATATTCGTGCCGCTCAGGCGCTAGGCGTGAGCGATAGCAGTATTATTCTGCGCCATATGCTACCCAATGCGATGGTTGCCGCTCTGACCTTTTTACCGTTTATTTTGTGCGCCTCGATAACCACTCTAACCTCGCTGGATTTTCTTGGGTTTGGCTTACCGCTTGGCTCGCCATCGCTCGGAGAACTTCTGTTACAGGGTAAAAACAACCTGCAGGCACCGTGGCTTGGCATTACCGCGTTCATCTCCGTTGCCCTGCTCTTATCGCTTCTGATCTTTATTGGTGAAGCGGTACGCGACGCGTTCGATCCCAACAAGGCGATTTAAGATGACACAACCTCTGTTAGCTATTGACAATTTATCGGTAGGTTTTCGTCAACAAGAGACCGTGCGCATCGTGGTCAACAGTCTGTCACTGCGCGTTGATGCCGGACAAACGCTGGCACTGGTGGGTGAGTCCGGCTCAGGTAAAAGCGTGACCGCGCTATCTATTTTACGGTTATTGCCCTCCCCTCCGGTCGTCTACCTTTCCGGCGACATCCGTTTTCATGGTGAATCATTACTTCACGCCGATGAGCAAACGCTTCGCGGCGTGCGGGGGAATAAAATCGCCATGATTTTCCAGGAACCAATGGTGTCACTGAACCCGCTCCACAATCTGGAAAAACAGCTTTATGAAGTGCTGTCGCTGCATAGGGGAATGCGTCGGGAGGCCGCGCGAGCAGAAATCCTGACCTGTCTGGATCGCGTCGGCATCCGTCAGGCGGCCAAACGTCTCGCAGACTACCCGCACCAACTGTCCGGCGGGGAACGCCAGCGCGTGATGATTGCCATGGCATTGCTAACACGACCGGAGCTGCTGATTGCCGATGAACCGACTACCGCGCTGGACGTTTCCGTTCAGGCACAGATCCTGCAACTGCTGAGGGAACTACAGCGCGAGCTGAACATGGGATTACTGTTCATCACCCACAACCTCAGCATTGTGAAAAAGCTGGCCGATACCGTGGCAGTCATGCAAAACGGTCAGTGCGTTGAGCAAAATAAAGCAGCACAGTTGCTCACTGCGCCCACGCATCCCTACACGCAGAAATTGCTAAACAGTGAACCTTCCGGCGACCCGGTACCTTTACCGGCCGGACAAGCCCCGCTGCTGGAAGTGGAAAAACTGCACGTCGCCTTCCCCATCCGCAAAGGTATCCTGAAGCGTGTGGTGGACCACAACGTCGTGGTTAACAATATCAGTTTCTCTCTGCGGCCCGGTGAAACGCTGGGGTTGGTAGGTGAGTCTGGGTCGGGGAAAAGCACTACCGGACTGGCGCTCCTGAGGTTAATCTCCTCACAGGGAAGTATTGTGTTCGATGGTCAGGCGCTGCATACCTTAAATCGTCGCCAGCTGTTGCCGGTCCGTCACCGTATTCAGGTGGTATTTCAGGATCCCAACTCCTCGCTTAACCCACGCCTGAGCGTGCTACAGATTATCGAGGAGGGGTTACGCGTTCATCAGCCAACCCTGTCAGCCGAACAACGCGAGGCGCAGGTGAAAGCGGTGATGACGGAAGTGGGACTGGATAGCGAAACGCGGCATCGTTACCCGGCTGAGTTTTCCGGCGGTCAGCGTCAACGTATTGCCATCGCCAGAGCATTGATTCTCAAACCTTCCTTGATTATCCTGGATGAGCCAACATCATCGCTAGACAGAACCGTACAGGCGCAAATCCTGACGTTGTTAAAGTCCTTACAGGAAAAGCATCGGCTGGCTTATATTTTTATCAGCCATGATTTGCACGTAGTACGCGCGTTATGCCATCAGGTTATTGTGCTACGTCAGGGAGAGGTTGTGGAGCAAGGGCAATGCGAGCACGTATTTAACGCGCCACAGCAAGCCTATACGCGTCAGCTGCTTGCGCTAAGCTGACGCTCAAAACGGATTGTTATTTGAAAACGGCTCTGCGATGGCCACGCCGAAGTTTTTCAGTCTGCAGGTCGCGGCAAATTCATCCTGGCGATTCACAAACAGGCACGGCTCCCCTTCGCATTCCAGTACGGAACAAGGAACCTCAATGTCGCTGAGGGCCTGGCTGAGCTTATGCATGACTGACCATGCGCTGTCACCATCAGGGCTGAGCAATTTGAGCGCCACCAGGCTGTTCTCATTGCTCTGACCGTTTTGCGGAATCGGTTCAACCTTTGAACCTGCGAAACCCACCGACCAACGATAGCTCTGCGGCAGACGATGAACGATTGAGAGTTGTAATGTCATCACTTTCTTTCCCTGGAAGCACAATCACTTCACAATTATTTTACATCAATATTAACACATCATTGACAATACGTCTTCAGACAGTTGGTAAACGTTTACACCCTGTCTTTATGCCGCTTTCCGAACCAGGTAATTAAAATTATTCAATGGTTCTGGCATATTTCCGGGCTATATGTACTCGTTTCTGCGATCTAACTCAACCTTTTTAACTACAATGATGTGACTTTTTACATAAATTGATTTTACATAAAATAAACATAACCAGGGGAAATGATAGATTTGCGGTTGATGTATATCAACTCTGGAGGCCTTAAGGCCCCCAGGATGTGTAATAGATCACCGTTTTTGGGCGCGACTGGCGTAAAGACAGAAGAGAATTGAACAGGTAGCGCAAAACGCGATCGACCATATCATTGGCCAGGCCGAGTTAAAGGTCGCCAGAGACAACAGCGCCCCAACGATGGCGCCAATGCCGAAGCGGAATGTCCCTGCCAGCGATGACGCCGTTCCTGCCATATGTGGAAATTCATCCAGAATAACCGCCATGGCGTTAGATGACACCATCGACACACAGCCAACAAACGCCGCAACGCCCACAACCAGGGCCCAGAACCCCAACCCAAACAGTGTGCTAAAGACCATCCAGCCAGCCATCACGAACTGGATCCACAGACCGGTACGGAACATATTCAATGCCCCAACCCGACGCACAAAGCGGCTGTTGATGATAGTCATCACGAACAGGAATACGATGTTCAGTGCGAAGTAATAACCGAAATGTTGCGGTGAAACGTGGTTGATCTCAATGTAGACAAAGGGTCCGGCGCTCAGAAATGAGAACATCCCGGCAAAACTGAATCCGCTGGCCAGCATATAGCTCAGCACACGTTTATGACGAAACAGCGAGGCAAAGTTGCCAATAGTAGTACGCAGGCGAAACGGCTGGCGACGCTCTACCGGCAGAGTCTCTTTGATCAGTGTAAGGATCATCACCGACGCCAGAATAGCTGCCATGGCGAGGATCCAAAAGATATAGTGCCAGCTCAGCCATACCAGCACCCAGCCACCGATAATCGGTGCCATTAATGGCGCAATTGTCGTGACCAGCATGACGAATGACATCATGCGCGAAAACTCTTCTTTCGGATAGATATCACGCATCAGGGCGTTGATAACCACGCTCGCCGCCGCAGCAGCCAGGCCGTGGAAGAAACGCATCACGATCAGTTGATCGATGGTTTGCGCCAGTGCGCAGGCCACTGCCGCCGCCGCAAACACCAGCGTCCCGCCCAGGATCACTGGCTTGCGTCCAAGGCTGTCTGCCATTGGACCATAGAACAGTTGCCCCACTGCGAACCCCAGAATATAGGTACTGAGGGTCATCTGCGCGCTACCTGCTGGCACACCAAACTGTTCAGAGATAACAGGCAGCGCCGGAAGATACATATCAATCGACAACGGCATCAACATGGCTAACAAGCCAAGGATAAAGACAATGGCAATTGACGAGTTCTGCCGGGTGGTCACATTTAGCTCCTGAAATTAACGCGGGGTTAAGTTAACGCTGGCGATTTCTTCTTCAGTCAAAGGACGGTATTCACCTGGCGCCAGATCCTCATCAAGCCTGATGTCACCAATCCGTTCACGGTGCAGTTCCACAACGTGGTTACCCACCGCGGCAAACATACGTTTGACCTGATGATAGCGCCCTTCGCTGATGGTCAAGCGCACCTGAGTTGGCGTAATCACTTCCAGCACGGCCGGTTTGGTCAGGTCTTTCTCATTGTGCAACTGTACACCATGGGCAAACTGTTCGGCGGTATCATCTGCCACTGGCGACTCCAGCGTCACCAGATAGGTTTTCTCACAATGGTGACGAGGAGAGGTGATGCGATGCGACCACTGTCCGTCATCGGTCATCAGCACCAGTCCAGTGGTGTCGATATCCAGACGCCCTGCCGCATGCAGTTTGTAGGCAACCGGTTCATCAAGGAAATAGAGCACCGTCGGGTGATCGGGATCATCCGTTGAGCAAACATAACCCTGAGGCTTATTCAGCATAAAATAGCGCGGGCCATTTTGTTGAACCAGGGAATTACCGTCATATTCTACGTCGTGTTCTGGCAGCAGCTTAAAAGCGCTATTTCTGACGATTTCACCGTCGACGGTAACGCGGTTAGCACGGATCTCACGCCCGGCAATAGCGCGGCTGACGCCGAGTTGCTGAGCGATAAATTTATCAAGTCGCATGTGTGTGATTTTGCCTGTAAAAATACGAGAATCGGGTTTACGCCCGAAAAGTGGGACCGTTATCCGCCCAGTATAGCGGCGTTATACCATCCCTCAAGAGAAATGATTCATGGCATACTACTCCTTGTTATTGTTTATCATAGTGAGCCCATGATTTTTACTCTTCGCCCGTACCAAAAAGAAGCCGTGGACGCCACGCTCAACCATTTTCGCCACCACCGCACCCCGGCGGTTATCGTCCTGCCAACCGGCGCGGGCAAAAGTCTGGTGATTGCCGAGCTGGCCCGCGTAGCGCGTGGTCGCGTACTGGTGCTGGCGCACGTCAAAGAACTGGTCGCACAAAACCATGCGAAATATTGTGCGCTGGGGCTGGAAGCCGATATTTTTGCCGCAGGCCTGAAGCGTAAAGAGAGCCACGGAAAAGTGGTATTTGGCAGCGTACAGTCGGTAGCGCGTAATCTGGACGCCTTTCAGGGAGAATTCTCCCTGCTTATCGTCGATGAATGCCATCGCATTGGCGATGATGAAGAGAGTCAGTATCAGCAAATCCTCACTCACCTGACCAAAGTAAATCCTCACTTACGCCTGCTCGGACTTACCGCCACACCTTTTCGTTTGGGCAAAGGCTGGATTTATCATTTTCATTATCACGGAATGGTGCGCGGCGATGAAAAAGCACTGTTTCGCGACTGCATTTATGAATTACCGCTGCGCTACATGATTAAACACGGCTACCTGACGCCGCCAGAACGCCTCGACATGCCGGTAGTGCAATATGACTTCAGCCGCCTGCAGGCGCAAAGTAACGGCCTGTTTAGCGAAGCGGACCTGAATCAGGAGCTGAAAAAGCAGCAGCGAATAACGCCGCATATCATCAGCCAGATTGTCGAGTTTGCCCAGACGCGTAAAGGGGTGATGATTTTCGCCGCCACAGTTGAACACGCCAAAGAAATTCTGGGTCTGCTGCCTGCTGACGACGCCGCACTTATCACCGGAGACACGCCTGGCGCCGAACGCGACGTGCTGATTGAAGAGTTCAAAGCCCAACGTTTTCGCTATCTGGTGAATGTGTCGGTCCTGACCACTGGCTTCGATGCCCCGCACGTCGACCTTATCGCCATTCTGCGCCCGACCGAGTCAGTTAGCCTTTACCAACAAATTGTCGGTCGTGGGCTGCGCCTGGCGCCGGGTAAAACCGACTGTCTGATCCTCGATTACGCTGGTAACCCGCACGACCTGTACGCGCCGGAAGTTGGTGCGCCGAAAGGGAAAAGCGACAACGTTCCAGTACAGGTGTTCTGCCCAGCCTGCGGGTTTGCCAACACCTTCTGGGGCAAAACAACGGCCGACGGCACGCTGATTGAGCACTTTGGCCGCCGCTGTCAGGGATGGTTTGAAGATGATGACGGCCATCGCGAACAGTGCGATTTTCGTTTCCGTTTTAAAAACTGCCCGCAGTGCAACGCGGAAAATGACATCGCCGCCCGCCGTTGTAGGGAGTGCGACGCGGTACTGGTTGACCCGGATGACATGCTGAAAGCCGCGCTCAGGCTTAAAGATGCGCTGGTTCTGCGCTGCAGCGGGATGGCGCTACAAAATGGGCAGGATGAAAAAGGCGAATGGCTGAAAATTACCTATTACGATGAAGATGGCGCTGACGTCAGCGAACGCTTTCGCCTGCATACTCCCGCGCAGCGTACAGCCTTCGAGCAACTGTTTATTCGCCCGCATACCCGAACGCCTGGCATTCCCTTACGCTGGATAACCGCCGCCGATATCCTCGCCCAGCAGGCGCTGTTACGTCATCCTGATTTCGTGGTCGCGCGCATGAAAGGTCAGTACTGGCAGGTCCGTGAAAAGGTCTTCGATTATGAAGGACGCTTTCGTCGGGCACATGAATTACGCGGTTAATCGTACTTTTGATTGATGTACCACCCGTTTGAGTATAGAATCTCGCCCGCTTTTGCATACGCAAAGCAGATCACTTACCTGTTGCTGGGTCGCCTGTAGCAGGAATTATTAAAGAGAGATTTAAATGTTTACTATCAACGCTGAAGTACGTAAAGAGCAGGGTAAGGGTGCGAGCCGCCGCCTGCGTGCCGCTAACAAGTTCCCGGCAATCATCTACGGTGGCGCAGAAGCCCCGATTGCTATCGAACTGGATCACGATGCAGTTATGAACATGCAAGCTAAAGCTGAATTCTACAGCGAAGTTCTGACCATCGTTGTTGACGGTAAAGAAGTTAAAGTTAAAGCTCAGGCTGTACAGCGTCACCCGTTCAAGCCGAAGCTGTCTCACATCGACTTCGTTCGCGCGTAATCGCAAACAAGTTGAAGAAAAACCCCGCCAAGGCGGGGTTTTTTTATGGGATTTTGTAATCGATACTGATGGTTCTCGTCGACCGGATAAGGCGTTTACGCTCTCACCCGGCAAACGGTTTATTTCCCGCCCGACGTGCGACGCTGCAGCTGGTCGCGCAGGTTCGGCGGCGTACCTTTGATGGTCAAGGTGTCCGTCGCCGGATCCCAGAAAATACGTTCACCCAGTAGCATGGCGTCGAAGTTGATGGTTAACCCACCGCCGCTTCCGGCAAATTTGGTTAACTGACGCAGCGTACTGCGATCCGCCGGGAAACTCTCTTCCAGCTCGTAGCCTTTATCAGCGGTAAATTCGCTGAAGCTAACTTCACTAACGCCGGAAAGCTCTTTGGACAGCGACTCCAGCTCGATCTCTTCACCGGCTTGTAGCTGTTCGTTGCAGTAGCTGTACACCTGCTGACGCACGTTCTGGCGTTCAGCTTTATCGAGCTGCGCCTCGGCAGTAAAGTCATCGACCGCCTGCAGTAGGCCACGGTTTTGCGCTTTGGCGTTCAGACCTTCGCTGGCACCGAGGAAATCCATAAAGAAATCGGCGACTTTGCGCCCAACCCGCCCTTTCAGGAACGTCAGATAGCGCGTGGACTCCGGATTGGTTTCCCATTCGGTTAAATCAATACGCGCCACGATATCCGCATGATTGATGTCCAGATAGTGCGTCGGATTGATATCCAGATTTTCATTGACGCGCATGCTGCTTAAATTGTTCAGCACGGCGACCAACAGATACTCTACCGCCAGATAGCGGTAATGGCAGAACAGGACAATGCCGCCGTCGGCAAAAGGATATTTCGCCAGCTCGTCCCGCAAGCGTCCGGTCGCGGCACGACTAAATGCCAGAAAATCCTCTTCGCCCTGACGCTGTAAACGCAGCGTTTGTGCCAGTTCACTCTCTTCGCTAAACAGGCCATAAGCTTTATTCTTGGCGCTATATACCCGATGCAGCTCAGCCATCATATCGACAACCGTCGCTGTCGGTTCCAGTAATGAATCGCGCAAGACCAGCTCAAGGTTCTGCTCGTCACGTTTGATAAGCTGGTGCAGGGCAATCTGGTTGATATCCAGACTCATGATAAACTCTCCTTTTAGACCGGGCGGTATTCAACCACCTGCCGGGCAGTGACGCAATAGAAGATAAAAAAGCAGAAAAAAAACTGTCTGTACGGTAATATGTTGCCCTTTCATGAACAGACTGATTTCGATTTATGCCACAAATTTCCCGCTATAGTGACGAACACGTTGAACAACTGCTGAATGAGATGCTCAACGTACTGGAAAAACATAAGGCGCCGACCGACCTTTCCCTGATGGTACTGGGAAATATGGTGACTAACCTTATCAATACAAGCATCGCACCGGCCCAGCGCCAGGCGATTGCCAACTCTTTTGCCCGCGCATTACAGTCTTCGGTAAACGACGACCAAGCGCATTAAGAGCCTGCTCCGGGGAAACGAACAACAGTTTATGGTAACTCATCGTCAGCGCTACCGTGAGAAAGTCTCCCAGATGGTTAGCTGGGGGCACTGGTTTGCCTTGTTCAACATTCTGTTGGCCGTGGTACTCGGTAGCCGTTACCTGTTTGTCGCCGACTGGCCGACAACGCTTGCAGGTCGTATTTATTCCTATGTAAGCCTGGTCGGACATTTTAGTTTTCTGGTGTTTGCCACCTATCTGCTAATCCTGTTTCCCCTGACGTTTATCGTCATGTCCCAGAGGCTGATGCGATTCTTATCAGCTATTCTGGCGACGGTGGGCATGACGCTGTTGCTAATCGACAGCGAAGTTTTCACCCGCTTCCATTTGCACCTCAACCCGATCGTCTGGGAACTGGTCATCAATCCTGACCAGAATGAAGCGGCGCGTGACTGGCAACTGATGTTTATCAGCGTGCCAGTGATTTTGTTAATTGAAATGCTGTTTGCGACCTGGAGCTGGCAAAAGCTGCGTAGCCTGACGCGTCGTCGCCACTTCGCCAAACCATTAGCCGCATTCTTCTTCATTTGCTTTATCGCCTCGCACGTGGTGTATATCTGGGCGGATGCCAATTTCTATCGCCCGATTACCATGCAGCGCGCGAACCTGCCGCTCTCCTACCCGATGACGGCGCGTAAGTTCCTGGAAAAACATGGTCTGCTGGATGCGCAAGAGTATCAGCGTCGCCTGATCGAGCAGGGGAATCCGGAAGCAGTTTCCGTGCAGTACCCGCTGAGCGAACTGCGCTATCGCGATATGGGCACCGGCCAGAACGTCCTGCTAATCACCGTCGACGGCCTGAACTATTCACGCTTTGAAAAGCAGATGCCTGCGCTGGCTGAATTCGCCGGGCAGAATATCTCCTTTACGCGTCACATGAGCACTGGCAACACCACGGATAACGGGATTTTTGGCCTGTTCTACGGCGTCTCACCAAGCTACATGGATGGGATTTTATCGACCCGAACGCCTGCGGCGTTGATTTCCGCGCTGAACCAGCAGGGCTATCAGTTAGGGCTATTCTCCTCGGATGGCTTTACCAGCCCGCTTTATCGCCAGGCGCTGCTGTCAGATTTCTCCATGCCAAGCGTGCAAACGCAATCTGACGAGCAAACTGCCAGCCAGTGGATTAACTGGCTGGGACGCTACGCGCAGGAAGATAACCGCTGGTTCTCGTGGGTCTCCTTTAACGGGACGAACCTTGATGACAGCAACCAGAAGAACTTTGCCAAACGCTATGCCAGCGCCGCTCAGGATGTGGATGCCAACATCAACCGCGTTATTAGCGCCCTGCGCGACTCCGGCAAACTGAACAACACGGTGGTGATTATTACCGCAGGTCGGGGCGTGCCGCTGACGCAGGAAGAGAACAACTTTGCCTGGTCGCGAGGCCATCTGCAGGTTCCTCTGGTTATTCACTGGCCGGGAACGCCTGCACAGCGCATCAATAGTCTTACCGATCATACGGACCTGATGACAACGCTGATGCAGCGCCTGTTGCACGTCAGTACACCTGCTAACGAATACTCGCAGGGGCAGGATCTGTTCAATGCAACTCGCCGCCATTACTGGGTTACTGCCGCTGACGGCAGCACGATGGTCGTTACCACACCCGAGATGACGCTGGTGCTGAACAACAACGGTAATTATCAGACCTATAATTTGCGCGGCGAGAAAATAAAAGATCAGAAACCGCAGCTAAGTCTGCTGTTACAGGTTCTGACGGATGAGAAGCGATTTATTGCTAACTGATTAATTATAAATCAGTTAGCGAGACATGCTCTTGCATTCGTAGCGGAAAGCAGTAGTATTAGCAGCCATAGCGTCGGCACGTAGCGCAGCCTGGTAGCGCACCGTCATGGGGTGTCGGGGGTCGGAGGTTCAAATCCTCTCGTGCCGACCAAAAATCCTCGAAGAACCAGCCTGTTACGGCTGGTTTTTTTATGCCAGTTTTCTAAGTGGGGAAGCTCTGGGGAATGAATGGGGAGAAACACCGCTCAAATATAGAATTTGCCAGGCATGGTAGCTGCTGTGTGTAGTCGATGATGAAAAACCGGGTGCCTGCTGACATCCACAGACACCCGTAATCACACAGCAGTGCATATTGGATACGCTATATCCGTAGCGAGTGGGTAGATTTATAGTCATTTCAAAGACAATTGTCATTAAATCTTTGTGATTGATATCTAATATTTTTAACTAAAATATTACCAATTTCATGAGTGGTTAAATAACCATCAAACAAGCATAATTATCCTTTCCCATTGGTGTGTTTCTATCTACATAATCGGGCAGTCATCAAACTCCGCGTTCCTGGCATCATTAATGATGTACGTGATAACTCCAAATATTGCGCGTGAGGAATTGTAGCCATCACCATCTTCTGGCAGCGCTCCCGTTCTCCAGATTTATCAGGTGGGGCTGAAGGTGAGTTCGGTATCGCTTGCACATATCAGCAGCGAACCATCACAGGCTGAAAGCGACGCATCCACAACAAGTAGCGCCCCTGGATTATCCCTTCCCTGAAATGTGAACGCGATGCCCGCATGAAATAAGTCGCTGCGGGCTGGCTGATTAGCTGCTGATCGAGGGAGATCCTTGTTTCAACGTAATCACTGGCAGGTGAAGGGAAGCCCATGGCTATAGTCCTCCGTTTGGATTGAACAGCTGAAAGGTACGGTTCTCCCCTTCCTGCGTTGATACATCGCGGAATGTTCTTACATACCACTCGATCCATTCGTTAGCCTGCTTCATTGTCCAGTTCCAGCTGACCTTGCTCAGTTCCTGGACAAACCGCTATGTGGTGACGGTCTTCCGGCAACTAGGTTCTTTCTGTATCGAAGCATGCCAGGCCATTTCAATATCGCTGCGTCGTGGCATCAATTAACCCCTCTTGAATACCGGATAAAAACACAGTATAAATACTGTGTATACATCCAGCAAAAAAGGCTACAAGCAATGTTCGTGGAACTCGTTTATGACAAAAGGAATTTTGATGGTTTGCCCGGAGCAAAAGATATCATTCTGGGAGAATTGACTAAGAGGGTTCAGCGGCTCTTCCCCGATGCTGATGTTCGGGTTAAACCGATGATGACACTACCGGCGATCAATACTGACGCCAGTAAGCATGAGAAGGAGCAGATAAGCCGTACTGTTCAGGAAATGTTTGAAGAGGCTGATATGTGGCTGGTTTCAGATTAAACGCCTTGAACCGTCATATTGCTTAAGTACAATCCGCCGTGACTGGCAATCATTCAATACTCGCACTATCGAACGTTCGCCAGTCGGCCGCAATCATGCTCTTGCATACGGTGTGGTTGCGGCAACTCTCGTTACGACTCACCATCAATTGGCCAGCCAGGTCATCTTTAATGATTTCCGTTATTACGCCAAATATCGGCAAAGGAACACTGCTTGATATGATTCAACAACCTATGGCTATCATATATTAGGACAAAGCGACAATTTCAAGAAAAATAATACCAATGAAAATTATTCACCATTGAACAATCCTTTGCAACAACCAGTTATAGTAAGTGGCTTCAGAAATACCGGCCTCCCGGCAGACATCTTTAACGATTCGTCCGGATTCAACCGATTTAATTACGGCAATGATCTGATGCTCAGTAAAACGGGCTTTACGCATAGTGATCTCCTTTGTTGGCAGATTGATTATGCCGGAGGATCTCTAAATATGAATGGCACGATTATGCGGGATACTTACATCTGTACAGGTTTTACTACTTACCCATGCACAAATTGGGGTAAAATTTATCCTCTCATCAGCGTGATGAATCTGGACGATTGATGCGCTGAAAACAATAATGATACTAATAAAAACTCAGGAGAATAGTATGCCTGAAGCAACGCCTTTTCGGGTGCTGATTGTTGACGACCACCCACTGATGCGGCGAGGAATTAGTCAATTATTGCAACTTGATCCCGCCTTTAACGTAGTCGCGGAAGCGGGTGATGGTGCCAGCGCTATCGACCTGGCAAACCGCCTGGACCTTGATGTGATCCTACTGGATCTCAATATGAAAGGGATGAGCGGACTGGATACCCTGAATGCGCTGCGTCGGGATGGCGTCACCGCGCAAATTATTATTCTTACCGTATCGGATGCCGCCAACGATGTGTACGCTCTAATTGATGCCGGCGCGGATGGTTATTTGCTTAAAGACAGTGATCCTGAAGTCCTGCTGGAGGCTATTCGCAGTGGTGCCAAAGGTGGTAAAGCCTTTAGTACCCGCGTCAGCGAATATTTGCGCGAGCGCGACCTGTTTGGCGCTCAGGAAGACCCATTCAGCGTTCTCACCGAACGCGAACTGGATGTGTTACATGAACTTGCTCAGGGGCTGTCGAACAAACAGATTGCATCAGTGCTGAATATTTCTGAACAGACGGTGAAGGTGCATATTCGCAATCTGCTGCGCAAACTCAACGTGCGTTCTCGTGTAGCTGCCACCATTCTATTTTTACAAACACGCGGCATGCAGTAATCAGATATTGCCCGATGGCGCTACGCTTATCGGGCCTACAAGTCACGTGCATCAGTAGGCCGGATAAGACGCTTTGCGTCGCCATCCGGCATCTTCCACTCTTACTTCTCCTGCGGCGTTAGCTGCTCCATCGCCTGCTTAATGCTGCGTTCTATCACCGCCCGACGGGTATCATTGGCCGGTAATAATTTCAGCATCATCTCCCATGCCGCAACCGCCTCGCCAAAGCGCTGCTGTTCAAAAGCGTTAAACGCATACATGCTGAGAACCCGCACGTTGGCATGTTCGCCACGTACCAACTGGCGTAGCAGCTCCCCTCCCCGACGGTTATCATCAGGATCGGAAGAACGGGTCAGCGCTTCCGCATAGCCCAGCGCAGCATCGCTGTTTTTCGGATCCAGTCGATAAGCATTGGCATAGGCTTCAGTGGCCGTACTGGCGTTACCAAGTACCATGCCAATGCGCCCAAGCATGATCCAACCTTCAACGTTGGTAGGATCGGCTTGTAAGCGAGTGCGCAGACCCAACGCCAGACGCGTCATATCTTCTTCATTGAGCGGATCAGCTTTTGGATCCAACGCCCGCTCCAGCAGCGCCGGAGCCTGAGCGGTGGCCTGTTGCCAGACCTGAACCTGCTTATAGTTGCCGGTTTCATAATAGCTCACCGCACCCACGACCAGCGCCACCACGATGCCGGGCACAAACAACCCGAACCCACCGCGCTTGCCATCCGGGATAACGTCATCAGGAAACTCTTCCTGTTTCACCCGGACACGTCGGCGAGTACGGGCGAAAATAATCCAGCCACCCAGACCAATCGCGACCACCGGCATCACCCACAAAAGCACAGTAAGCGGCGTCAACGGCGGATCGTAAGTGACGAAGTTGCCGTAGCGCGCCACCATGTAGTCGACAATCTCTTTCTGACTTTTTCCTTCCTGCATCAGTTCGTACACTTTCTGACGCAGGTCGGTGGCAATCATCGAGTTAGAATCGGCAATACTGTTGTTCTGACATTTAGGACAGCGCAACTGTTCGGTAAGCTGACGGAACTGCTGCTCCTGCGCTTCATCCTTAAACTGCATCACATCGATGGTCGCAAGCGCGGATCCCGAGATAACCAGCATCAGCAGGCCCAGTAAAAATCTCATTGCGCAGCCTCCTTACTGTACTTATCCCACAACGGTTTGATCTCGCTCTCCCACACCCTGGCATTCAAATCACCGGCATGGCGATAGCGAATAATACCGTTACCGTCGATCAGGAACGTCTCCGGCGCGCCGTACACGCCAAGATCCAGACCAAGCATACCGTCGCCGTCAAACAGGCTTAATGAGTAAGGATTGCCCAGCTCCTTCAACCAGACAATGGCTTTCTGACGATCGTCTTTATAGTTCAGACCCACTACCCGCACGCCCTGCGCAGACAGCTGATTCAGGTACTGATGTTCGGCGCGACAGGTCGGACACCAGGTCGCCCAGACGTTCAGCAGTACCGGTTTGCCCTGGGTCAGCACATCGGCCTGATAATGCTGACCCGGATTTTCCAGCGACTCCAGGCGGAATGTCGGAACGGGTTTGCCGATCAGCGCCGACTCCAGATTAGTGGGATCGTCCCCCTGAGCGTTACGCGCCAGCTGCCACAGCAGCGCCGCCGCAATGATCAGAAAAATAATAAACGGAATTAACAGTGCGTTGCGCTTCATACAGCCTCCGACGCATTTTTTTGCACCGCGGCGCGAGGACGCGTGCGCTGACGATAGCGTGGATCAAACAGGCAGAACAATCCGCCCAGCGCCATCAGCAATCCTCCGGCCCAAATCCAGCGAATAAACGGTTTGTAGTACAGACGCACAGCCCATGCGCCGTTATCCAGTTCTTCACCCAGCGCAGCGTACAGATCGCGTGTGAATCCGCCGTCAATTGCCGCTTCGGTCATCATCGAACTGGTGCTGTTATAGAAGCGTTTTTCCGCATGCAGCGTGGCTTCTGGTTTACCATCTCGGGTAACGCCAATAATGGCGACACCGCCCCGGTAGTTAGGTCCGGTAATATCTTTCACTTCGCGGAACGTGAACTGATAGTTATGGATACTGACGCTATCACCTGCCTTCATGCGCACATCGCGTTCAACACTGTAGTTCTGGCTAAAGGCAATACCGACAATAGTAATCGCCAGCCCAACGTGGCCCGACACCATGCCCCAATAGCTTGGTGTTAACTTCGTTCCGCGGGAAACACGCAGGAACGCTTCGGACACCGCCAGCACAAATATCCAGCATGCCATCGCCAGACCCACCACCGTCATAGCGGCAATGCGATCCTCAAACAGCCACGGCAGCAGCAGCGACATAACAAGCGTGGTGACAAACGCGACAAGCAATAGTGTTTTCAGCTTACGCGGTCGGTCACGGCCCCAACGCACTAATGGCCCTATTCCCAGCAACAGCGCGAACGGTGCCATCAGCCAGGTAAACATGGTGTTGAAGAACGGCTCGCCAATCGAAATGCTACCCAGCCCCAGCTGTTTGTGCACCAGCGGCAGCAGCGTACCCAATAGCACCACCAGCATGGCGGCAATCAGCAGAACGTTGTTGCCCAACAGCAGAGATTCACGCGACCACAGCGCGTTGTTTACCCGTGAGCGGACCTTGTGACCGCGAACCGCAAACAGCAGCAAGGAGCCGCCAATCACTAATACCATAAAGGCCAGAATAAACATCCCGCGCGACGGATCGGAGGCAAAAGCATGCACCGACACCAGCACGCCGGAGCGCACCAGGAAAGTCCCCAACAGGCAAAGCGAGAAGGCGCAGATTGACAGCAGCAGCGTCCAGGCTTTAAAGCTGGCACGCTGTTCGGTGACCGACAACGAGTGCATCAGCGCCGTTCCCACCAGCCATGGCATAAACGAGGCGTTTTCAACTGGATCCCAGAACCACCAGCCGCCCCAGCCCAGCTCGTAATAGGCCCAGGCGGAACCGAGCACAATACCCAGCGTCAGGAACACCCACGCCGCCAGCGTCCACGGACGCGAAAAACGGGCGAAGGTACTGTCCAGTCGGCCACTCATCAACGCGGCAATCGCAAACGCAAAGGCCACGGAGAAACCGACATACCCCATGTACAGCAACGGCGGATGGAAAATAAGCCCCGGATCCTGCAACAGCGGGTTCAGGTCGCGCCCTTCAATAGGGAAGTTGGGCAACGTACGGGCAAATGGATTGGAGGTAAACAGAATAAACAGCAGAAAGCCAACGCTGACCATCCCCATCACCGCCAGCACGCGGGCGACGATGTCCAGCGGCATACGCTGGCTGAATGCCGCAACGGCGAACGTCCAGCCGCTCATCAGCAGCACCCACAGCAGAAGAGAGCCTTCATGCGCGCCCCAGGTTGCTGCCACCCGATACCAGACCGGAAGCTGGGTATTGGAATTGCTGGCGACGTAGGTGACGGTAAAGTCATTAACCACGAAGGCGTTGACCAGAATCAGGAACGCGCCCATCACACAGATAAATAACACCCAGGCAAAGGGCCGCGCGGAAGCCATCATCCGCACATCGCCGCGCGCTACGCCCCACAGCGGATAGACCGACAGCAGTAACGCCACGCCTAGCGCAAGGCACAACAGCGCATTGCCAATTTCAGGCATCATGACGTTTTATCCTTATACACGCTTTCCGGACGACGATGGTTTTCCTGCATCGCTTTTTCAACTTCCGGCGGGGTGTAATTTTCATCATGTTTGGCCAGAACCTCTTTGGCCTGTACATGATTTCCCTCGTTCAGTTCGCCCTGAACAACAACACCCTGCCCTTCGCGGAACAGATCCGGCAGAATACCTTCATAGGTTACATCCACTACACCTTCGGCGTCATAGATGCTGAAATTCACCTTCAACGACTGCGGATCGCGCTTTACGCTACCGGGCATCACCATACCGCCCACGCGCAGGCGCTGACCGACTTCAGGCATCTGCTGCGTTTCGCGCTTACCGTAGAGTATCTCTCCCGGCGTATAGAACAGGTCAATATTGGAACGTAGCGCATAAAGCACCAGCGTAATGGTCAAAGCCAGACCCGCCAGTACCGCACAGGCTATCCATAACCGATTTTTACGTCGAATATTCACGCCGCCTCCCGTTGCACTTGCGCCGCACGCATACGTGCTTCTCTCGCCCGCTGCTGCGCTACACCGCGTAAAATTGCGCGATGCTGTAACGTGGAATGCACTACCAGCACCACCAGCGGGATAACACTCATCGCTACGGCAAGCCAGACATACAAGGCGTAGCCGCCCATCGCGAAAAAATCACTCCATGATGCAAATGCAGGGGTCATTGGCGGCCTCTTTTTAAGATCAGTTCGCTCACCCACGGGCGGCGTTTTTCCATCATCAAAATCAGGTTACGCATGCGCATCAGCGCCAGCGTGACAAACAGTAACAGGTAGCCGACGATCGCCAGACGCAGAGGCGTACGCATCGCCGGATCGATGCTTTGCTGCATGCGGGTAGAACCCTGATGCAGCGTATTCCACCACTCAACCGAGTAGTGGATAATCGGTAAGTTGACCACGCCAATCAGCACCAGAATACCGGCGGCACGACCTGCCAGACGGCGGTCATCAAAGGCATGCCACAGCGCAATGGCGCCAACGTAGAGAAACAGCAGCACCAGTTCAGAGGTGAGTCGGGCATCCCAGACCCACCAGGTTCCCCACATCGGTTTGCCCCATGCGGAACCTGTCACCAGCGCAATAAAGGTAAACACTGCACCAATCGGCGCCATCGCAGCCAGCGCCAGATTGGCCATTTTCATCTGCCAGACCAGGCCGATAAACGCGGCAACGGCCATCGAGGCGTAAATGCCCATCGACCAGATTGCCGCCGGAACGTGCAGATAAATAATGCGATAGCTCTGCCCCTGCTGATAGTCTGCAGGCGCAAAACCAAAGCCCCAGATCCATCCCGTTATCAGTACCACCGCGCTGGCAATCGCCAGCCACGGGATAAACCAGCCACAGATCTGATAGAGCCGAGGGGGCATCGCCAATTGATGAAGTGTTTTCCACATAGTTCAGTCACCAGACTCCATAAATTAAAATCCGTTGTGCCGGAGCGCCTTGCCCGGCCTGCACATCTAATTCTCGTTACTGCACGCTTATCCGTAACGCCGCGGCTGTGGCAAACGGGCTTAACGTGGCGCTGCCGACCAGCAACGCACCCAGAATCGCCATGTACCCTTCAACCGGTAAGTGCATAGAAGCCGCATCCATCGCGGCGGTCGCAAAAATCAGTAAGGGTATGGTGAGCGGGAGTACCAGCACGCTTAACAGCACGCCGCCGCGCTTTAAGCCCACCGTCAACCCTACACCCGGCGCGCCGAGAAAACCCAGCGTCGGCGTTCCGAGTAACAAGGTCAGCGCCATAATTTTCCAGCCGTACATATCCATGCCCAGCAGCAGCGCGACCAGCGGCGAGAGGATCAGCAACGGCAGACCTGTCACGACCCAGTGCGCCATCACTTTCGCCAGCACCACGGCCGGTAGCGGTAACGGCAGCAGCATCAGTTGCTCAAGGCTGCCGTCCTGCAGATCATCACGAAACAGGCGTTCCAGCGCCAGCAATGACGCCAGCAGCGCCGCAACCCAGATGATGCCCGGCGCTATGCGCGCCAGCAGCTGTGGCTCCGGCCCAATACTCAGGGGGAACAGCGTAATAACAATCAGGAAGAACCATAAAGGATTAGCAATTTCCGCACTATGACGAAACGCAACTCGCAGTTCTAAACGAAAGATTCGCCACATCATTGCGTTGCCCTCTCACTGGTCAGCGCAATGCGTCGCACTTTATCGGTCTCGACATTGAGCGGTTGGTGGGTGGTGAGAATAACAATACCGCCCTGCTCCGTATGCTGCGCCATACGCTGAGTCAGTCGCTCAACGCCGTTCACATCAATGGCGGTAAAGGGTTCATCGAGGATCCACAGTCGGGCGCGGGTCAGCCACAAGCGGGCCAGCGCCACGCGCCGCTGTTGTCCGGCGGAAAGTTGGTTCACTGGGATATCTTCATATCCGGCAAGTCCCGCCTGCGCCAGCGCAGCCAGACACTGCGCGATGTCGCCGTCATGATGGAAGAAACGCAGGTTCTCCAACGCCGAAAGCCGGGTTTTTATCCCCGGCTGATGTCCGATCCACAGTAGTTGCTGATGGTAGCTGTCCCGCACGTGATGCAGCGGTTGCTCTTGCCAGCAAACCTCCCCTGCGTCGGGACGCGCCAGCCCGGTAAGCAACCGCAGCAGAGTGGTTTTCCCTGCGCCGTTGCTGCCGGTAATTTGTACCCATTCCCCTGCGTTGACGCGAAATGACAACTCGCTGAACAGTATTCTGTCATCCCGCTCGCAAAGTAATTCTCTGGCTTCAAGCATACCTGGTTATCTACATCCTGTTAAAAGCCCGGTTTGACTTCACGCATATCAGGCAGTTTGTGCGCTATCCCTTTATGGCAGTCAATACAGGTTTGCCCGTCTTTCACGGCCTGGTCGTGCATTTTGGCCGCGACGCCTTTCTGGGCGGTTAAATCCATAAACTCGAAGTTGTGACAGTTTCGACACTCTTGCGAATTGTTATCTTTCATACGCCGCCACTCATTTTGCGCCATCGTTAAACGATGATCTTCAAATTTCTGCGGTGTATCTATTAACCCCAGTGCTTTCGCGTACAGCTCTTTACTGGCCTTGATCTTACGGATCATTTTCGGGCCCCACTCGTGTGGGACGTGGCAATCAGGGCAAGTCGCTCGCACACCACTGCGGTTGTTGTAGTGTACGGTTTCCATGTATTCCTGGTACACCGTATTGCGCATTTCGTGACAGCTAATGCAGAACTCTTCTGTATTGGCCTTTTCCATACCGGTATTAAAGCCGCCCCAGAAAATAATGCCGCCCACAAAGCCGATTAACAACAGCGTGCCGAGCGCCAGACGGCTGGGGCGACGCCACCATTGCCAGACGCGCTTAATCCAGCCTGGTTTACGGTTAGAATTTTCCATAATGACCTCTTATTTCCCGTAACCTTTCGAGGGGGTGAAGGTATTTTCAACAATCGGCGCGGCGTCAGCCTGCGGAACGTGACATTGCAGGCAGAAATAACGACGCGGCGCAACCTCAGCCAATACCTTGCCGTCGCTGTCCATAAAGTGCGTCGGACTGATGCGCGGCGCACCGGTGGTGCGATAGCTTTCCACACCGTGGCATTGCAGGCAGCGGTTAGTGTTCGTCGTCACCTGATACCCTTCAACGCTATGCGGAACCATCGGCGGCTGATTCACATAGTTCAGCGGCATGCGCTCTTGCTCTTTCGGCATGCGAATCGCCCCTTCCTGTGTTCCTGAGACTTCCGGTGACTGGCTCAGATCCACTCCGTTTGCAGCCCAAACTGCCCCACTGACTAGCAAGGCCAGCGCGGCCATCCATTGACTCAGCGCTTTAATCAGGTCATGGCTTTTCATGATTTCGCTCCCGAACTCCATCGTGTTGTTATTGTAAAAACATCCTCAGAACAGACATCCACACAGCGACCGCAGGCCATGCAATCGCGACTGGTTACCTGCACCGGACTTTGCTCATCCAGCACCGGCGCACGTAGCACATGCGGTTCCGGGCAAACATGAAAACAATCCATACAGCGGTTACATCTGTTACGTTCTTTTGCCGAAACGGTTAATGCACCTTTGCTTCCCACCACGCTATACAGCGCACCCAGTGGGCAGAGATGCCCGCACCAGCCATGCTCAACGACCAGTAAATCAAATAAAAACAGCGCGAGGATCAGCAACGCTCCGCTACCGAATCCCATTACCAGGCTACGTCCCAGCAAAGAAACCGGGTTTATCCACTCCCACAGCAGCGTACCAGTCAGCGCTGAACCGACCAGAATGACCACCAGCAGGACGTACCGTATATGGCGCGGCAGGGTCGCAGACTGATTCAGGTCAAACCTTCTGCGCAACCAGCTGGCTAAATCGGTGACCGGGTTCATAGGACAAACCCAACTGCAAAACAGTCGCTTACCGGCCAGGGCATACAGCACCGTAATGATGGCTGCCCCCGTTAACGCCACCGTCGCTGGCAGATGCCCGCTGGCCAGGCTTTGCAGAGTAATCAGCGGATCGGTGAACGGGATAGCGCCCAGCAACAGGCTGCTACTGTAGTTGCCATGCAGAATCCAAACACCAAGCCACGGGCCGCTAAGGAACATCGCCAGTATCAGAAACTGACTCAGACGACGCAGCAGCAGCCAACGATGACTCTTCCACCATCCTTTTTTTGCCTGCGCTTCACGCCCGGCATCACGTTTACGATTTGCCATTGTTCCCCTCCAGCCAACCGAAGCGGTAATGGTGTCCTAACTCCCCTTTCGCCAGCGACAACGGCAGCACTTTTATTGCTGGCTGCTCCAGTACGCAGACTTTTTCGCATTTCCCACAGCCGGTACAGGCATCGCTGTGCACGGTAGGAATAAACCGCGCATGCTTGCCGGTACGCATGTTACGGTCCAGCTCCAGGGTGATCGCCTCATCGATTTTCGGGCACTCGCGATAGCAAACATCACAGCGTAATCCCTGGTAGTTGAGGCAGTTTTCGTGATCCAGCAGTACCGCCAGCCCCATACGCGAATCGTCAATGGATTCAATTTCTCTGTCCAACGCGCCGCTGGGGCAGACTTTGGCGCACGGAATGTCCTCACACATTTCGCAGGGAATATCACGGGCGATAAAATATGGCGTACCAGCCGCCAGCCCGGAGGCCAGCGTCGCCAGCTTCAGCGTGTCATACGGACATGCCTGAACGCACTGACCGCAACGTACGCAAGCGCTGGCAAATGCCTCCTCGCTCAGTGCACCTGGCGGGCGCAACCGCACGCCGGTTGCGCGTGCGGTTTGTTGTTGCAACCCCAGCGCCACGCCAACGACGGCCAGCCCGCCCGCTGCGCGAACCATATCGCGCAGAAAGCGGCGGCGGCCATTTTGGGGTTTTGCTGACCGGGACATAACGCGTTACACCTTCGCCAGTTTTACGGCGCACTTCTTGAAATCCGTCTCTTTTGAGAGCGGATCCGTCGCATCCAGCGTCAGGTTGTTCACCAGCTGTGCGGCGTCGAAGAACGGCATGTACACCAGCCCCTGCGGCGGACGGTTACGACCGCGTGTTTCAACAATCGAAATCACTTCGCCACGACGGGAAATCACTTTGACCTTATCGCCACGACGCAGATCGCGTGCTTTTGCATCCAGCGGGTGGATAAACAGCACAGCTTCCGGGAAAGCGCGGTGCAGTTCAGGCACACGACGCGTCATACTGCCGGTATGCCAGTGTTCCAGAACACGTCCGGTGGATAGCCACAGGTCATATTCTTTATCCGGCGCTTCAGCAGCAGGCTCAAACGGCAGCGCGAAGATAACCGCTTTACCGTCCGGTTTACCGTAGAACTTGTAGCTTTCACCTGCTTTCACGTAAGGGTCGTTGCCTTCGCTGTAGCGCCACTGGGTCTCTTTGCCTTCAACGACCGGCCAACGTAAACCGCGGGCTTTGTGGTAATCGTCAAATGGCGCAAGGTCATGCCCGTGACCGCGACCAAACCAGGCGTACTCTTCGAACAACCCTTTTTGCAGATAGAAGCCCAGCTCGCGGGATTCATCATTCAGTTGATCTTCAGCCAGTTCAGTCACCGGGAATTTTGTCACTGTTGGCGTGGCAAACAGCACGTCATACAGCGTTTTGCCACGCAGCTCCGGTTTTTGTGCCAACAGCTCTTCGGGCCACACTTCTTCTGTTTTGAAGCGACGAGAGAACTGCACCAGTTGCCACAGATCCGACTTCGATTCGCCCGGTGCTTTAATCTGCTGACGCCAGAACTGTGTACGGCGTTCAGCGTTACCGTAGGCACCTTCTTTCTCTACCCACATCGCAGTCGGCAGGATCAGGTCAGCAGACAAGGCACTGACCGTCGGGTACGGATCGGAGACGATGATGAAGTTGCGCGGATCGCGCCAGCCCGGCATACGCTCCTCATTGATGTTCGGACCAGCCTGCATGTTGTTGGTACACATCGCCCAGTAGACATTGAGCTTGCCATCTTTCAGCGCGCGGTCTTGTGCCACGGCGTGCAGACCGATTTTTGCCGGAATGGTCCCTGACGGAATATTCCAGTGCTTCTCGCAGATATCGCGGTGTTTTTCGTTTGTCACCACCATGTCCGCAGGCAGACGATGGGAGAATGTACCGACTTCACGCGCGGTGCCGCATGCGGAAGGCTGGCCGGTCAGAGAGAACGGGCCGCAGCCTGGCTGGGAGATTTTGCCAGTCAGCAAGTGCAGGTTATAGACCAGGTTGTTAGCCCATACGCCGCGGGTGTGCTGGTTAAAGCCCATCGTCCAGTAGGAGATGACTTTTTTCTTCGGATCGGCATACAGCTGTGCCAGCTGTTCCAACTGATCTTTTGGTACGCCGGTCATTTCGGCGGTTTTATCCAGCGTGTACTCAGCAACGAAGGCTTTGTAATCCTCAAAGCTCATCGGTTCAGAGGCATCGGATCCCGGGTTTTTCGCCGCTTTTTCCAGCGGATGGGTCGGACGCAGACCGTAGCCGATGTCCGTCACGCCTTTACGCAGGTTGACGTGCTTGCTAAAGAAATCCTGGTTAATCGCATTGTTTTGAATGATGTAGTTCGCGATGTAGTTGAGGATCACCAGATCGGTTTGCGGCGTGAAGACCATACCGTTATCCGCCAGCTCAAAGCTGCGGTGCTGGAAAGTGGAGAGAACCGCGACGTTGACGTTAGGATCGGACAGACGACGGTTGGTGATGCGCGACCACAGGATCGGGTGCATCTCTGCCATATTCGCGCCCCACAGGACGAAGGCGTCTGCATGTTCGATATCGTCATAGCAGCCCATCGGTTCATCCATACCGAAGGTACGCATGAAGCCGACTACCGCTGAGGCCATGCAGTGACGTGCGTTCGGGTCGATGTTATTGGAACGGAAACCCGCTTTAAACAATTTGGCAGCGGCATAACCTTCCCAAATCGTCCACTGGCCAGAGCCGAACATGCCGATAGATTCCGGGCCTTTCTCTTTCATCGACGTTTTGAATTTCTCTTCCATCACGTCAAAAGCCTGGTCCCAGCTAATCGGGGTGAACTCGCCTTCTTTGTGATATTTGCCGTCTTTCATGCGCAGCATCGGCTGCGTTAAACGGTCTTTCCCGTACATGATTTTCGGCAGGAAGTAACCTTTGATGCAGTTAAGCCCACGGTTAACCGGCGCATCCGGATCGCCCTGGCATGCCACAACACGCCCTTGCTGCGTTCCGACCAATACGCCGCAGCCCGTCCCGCAAAAACGGCACGGGGCTTTGTCCCATTTGATGGCTTCTTGCTGACCGACTACCGCGCGGGCAACGCCCGGCACGCTTAACCCGGCAGCCGCCGCAGCGGCCGCAACGGCGTTAGCTTTCAT
Organism: Citrobacter sp. Cf116; assembly: GCF_030336505.1. Lineage (NCBI taxonomy): Bacteria > Pseudomonadati > Pseudomonadota > Gammaproteobacteria > Enterobacterales > Enterobacteriaceae > Citrobacter > Citrobacter sp. Cf116. The sequence goes on from NZ_JAOWEQ010000037.1 coordinate 1,101,233, forward strand.
AAAGCTACGACGACTGAGTTTCATGGTGTTTCCTCACCTTGCTCATCCTGCTGGTGATAAACCAGCGACACCGCCAGCACGCCCGCAACGTTGCGCACTGACTCAATTGTTTTCATTAGCGTTTCACTTTGCTCAGCTTCCACCACCACAATCAACTGACCACTTTCCACATCGCTGAGGGCAACTTCGCAACCGGGAAAGGAACGCAACTGCGTGGCGATATCGTTGATATGCTGGCTTTTGGCCTGAACGACCAGGCTGCAGACCTGCCAGTTATTGTCCATGGTTGTACTCCGCATTAATGGCTGATACCGGGCAGATAGCGACACAGGCGCCACATCCGTTACAGTCCTGATTGTCGAGCTGCGGCTGATAAATGCCGGACAGCGTGGGGCGAAAGGTTATTGCCATGGGCTCGCAGCTATCCTGACAGCGGTGACATTCAACGGACTGATGTGCGAGACAGTTTTCCCCAATCGTAAAGTTCAGATCCCATGCCCTGGTGTGGCGCGGAAGAAAAAGTGATTCGGGACAGGCTTCTGCGCAGGCATAGCAAAAGCTGCACTCGCCGTGTTTGAAATTTACGCTCGGGTAACCACCCTGGCCTCGCTGCAGGATGTCGGTTTCGCACGCCTGGATGCAGGCGTCACAACGGAGGCAATGGGCCAGAAAGTGAGAGTCTTCCTTGCTCCACGGCGGACGGATCCCTGCACTGGCGTTTCGCCAACTGCCTGTCAACATGCCTCGACGGGATAAATCAACCATGACATTGTCCTTCCATAATGACGCCCTCCCTCGGCGGGTTGAACGACATAAAAAAACTGCACTATTTATGAGTAGTTATTTTTAGCCGTAAGATATTTCAGGATGTGTTAGAGGTGCATACCCCAATTGGGGTAAATGCTGTTGCCGGATCAAAGGAGTGTTGAGTTGGCGGGAAAAAATGCGCTTTTGCTCACATTTCAATGAGTTATATAACAACGTATATAGCGACTCATTCAAAAAGATAAAGATTTCAACATTAGGATGATTCCTGGAATATATCGCTATATTGATAGTAAAGCCCTATCTAATACACCTTAAATATAAGTAAACTCAGATTAATAGATTATCTAAATATGTTAACCTGCTACAGACTCGTTCATAAGACAGAAGAAAGGAAACACTGTGAACAATAAGATGAAGACAATTGTCCCTGCCGTACTTTTCGCCGCCTTTGCCAGCACCTCTGCGTGGGCCGCCAGTAACGATACCGGCGCTCAGCCGCTGGAAAAAGTCGCCCCTTATCCTAAGGCGGAAAAGGGTATGAAGCGCCAGGTTATCCAGCTTACCCCTGAGAAAGATGAATCTACTCTGAAAGTAGAACTGCTGATCGGACAAACGCTGGAAGTTGACTGCAACCAACACCGCCTTGGCGGCGAACTGGACAGCAAAACGCTGGAAGGTTGGGGATATGACTACTACGTCTTCGACAAAGTCACATCTCCGGTTTCAACCATGATGGCCTGCCCGGACGGTAAGAAAGAGAAGAAATTCATTACTGCGTATCTGGGTGATGACGGCATGCTCCGTTACAACAGCAAGCTGCCGATTGTGGTCTACACCCCGGAAAACGTGGACGTTAAATACCGTATCTGGAAAGCAGAAGATAAAATTCAGGACGCAGTCGCGCGCTAAGTCAGGATGTGCCGGATGGCGGCGTACCGCCTTATCCGGCCTACAAACGCATAAAACAGGCCGGATAAGCGCAGCGCCATCCGGCATTGTATTTACAGTGCGATATCCGCGACGGCTTTCTGTTCAGGCTGCGGTTGTGCCTGAGGTTTCAGCTGTGGTTTCGGTGCTTCATCAGCAACCTGCGGCTTGTCATATTTCAGACCCAGAACCTCACTGGTGTACTGCAACTCTTGTTCGGTAGCCTCAACGTTACCGTTCAGCTTAGTACCATAAGACGGAATGATGGTTTTCAGCTTCGCCTGCCACTCGGGGCTGGCCACTTTATCTTTAAACACTTTTTCCATCAGATGCAGCATGATCGGTGCCGCGGTTGATGCGCCCGGAGAAGCTCCCAGCAGCGCAGCAATCGTGCCTTCTTTATCGCTGACGACTTCAGTACCCAGACGCAACACGCCGCCCTTCTCCGCATCGCTTTTGATGATCTGCACACGCTGGCCCGCCTGCCATAAACGCCAGTCTTCTTTTTTCGCCTGCGGATAGTACTCTTGCAGCGCAGCAAAACGGTCGTCGTCGCTGAGCATCACCTGGCTCACCAGATATTTCACCAGATCGAAGTTATCCAGACCCACGTTGACCATCGGCATAAAGTTCGACGTGGTGGTCGAGCTGAGCAGATCCCACAATGAACCGTTTTTCAGGAACTTGGTGGAGAATGTCGCGAATGGCCCAAACAGCACAACGCGCTTGCCATCAAGGATACGCGTGTCGATGTGCGGTACGGACATCGGCGGCGCGCCAACGGAGGCCTGACCGTACACTTTCGCCAGGTGGCGGTTGACTACGTCCGGATTGTCCGCAACCAGGAACTGCCCGCCCACCGGGAATCCGGCATAGCCTTTCGCTTCCGGAATGTCGGTTTCCTGCAACAGCTTCAGCGCAGCGCCACCGGCACCGATAAAGACAAACTTCGCCTTGATATCATGTTCCGCTTCGTTATTTTTCAGATCGGCGACCGTGACCGTCCAGCTATTGTCGGCATTACGCTTAAAACCGCGCACTTCGGTGCTCAACTGCAGCGCAAAGTTGGGCTTTTTCTGCAATGAGGTAATCAACTGGCGCGTGATTTCGCCGTAGTTCACGTCAGTACCAATCTCGGTACGCGTTGCTGCGACTTTCTGTTTTGGATCACGACCTTCCATGACCAGCGGCGCCCACTCTTTAATCTGCGCGTGATCTTCAGAATAACGCATACCGCGGAATAACGTGCTCTGTTGCAATGCGGCGTAACGGGCACGCAGGAAGTTGACGTTCTCGTCACCCCAGACAAAACTCATGTGCGGAACGGTAGTGATAAACGAGCGTGGTTCATGCATCACGCCATTATTAACCTGATATGCCCAAAACTGGCGGGAAATCTGGAAGGCTTCGTTAATGTCGACTGCCTTTTCAATGCTGATGCTACCGTCTGCCTTTTTAGGCGTGTAGTTCAGCTCCATCAGTGCGGAGTGTCCCGTTCCGGCGTTATTCCAGCCATTTGAGCTTTCCTGCGCTACACCATCCAGTCGCTCAACCATGGTCATTGACCATTGCGGCTCCAGCTCCTGTAAATAGGTTCCCAGCGTGGCGCTCATGATGCCGCCGCCAATCAACAGTACATCCGTTTCCTGCTCTTCCGCCGCTTTCGCTTTTGCCGCCATCGAGACAACATTCAGCCCTACAGCCATGGTGAAGAGCATGGCAGTCACTTTTTTCATAATGTTAATGCCTTACTTTTAGTATCGCTTTTTTGCTTTTAATGCAGGTGAAAATCGAGCGGTATCAACGGTAACACTTAAGTAAAAATAATTAAATATTGTTTATAAATTATATTTAATTATTAAAAATGTTATTAATACGTTGATAGTTTATATGGTTATTGACAATCATTTCTGGAAACCAGTCCGTCAGACGGGTACTATGCTGCGCTTTGCTATTCACCGCACGGATGCCTGTCGGTCTGCTGTATCAGGCCATTTTTGACCTGAGTGTAACTATGTCTGCAACTCAACATTCCTCTGTCGCAGTCGCGGAAAACGCGACCCGTGCCGTGCTCCGCCAACCCCGTCTGCTGGTTCGCGAAACACTGGCCGGTGTGGTAACCGCCCTGGCGCTGATCCCGGAAGTGATTTCGTTTTCCGTTATCGCAGGCGTTGATCCTAAAGTCAGTCTGATCGCCTCCGTCGTACTGTGCCTGGCGATGTCCTTTTTAGGTGGTCGTCCCGCAATGGTTACCGCCGCTGCAGGATCGGTTGCGCTGGTGATTGGTCCGATGGTGCATCAACACGGCGTGCAATACATCCTGCCTGCAGTGGTGCTGGCCGGAATGATTCAAATCCTGTTTGGTGTATTGGGAATGGCACGTCTGATGCGATTCATCCCTACGGCCGTGATGACCGGATTTGTCAACGCACTAGGTATTTTGATTTTCTTTGCCCAGGTCCCTCATTTCTGGGGGAAAAGCCCGCTCATCTGGGGGCTGTTTGTCCTGACGCTGCTGATTGTGCTGTGGGCTCCGCGGTTTATTAAAGCAATCCCCGCACCGCTTATCGCCATCGTGCTGCTGACCGTGTTCACTGTCACCAGTGGGCAACTGTTACCGACCGTCGGTGACGAAGGTTCGATGAGCGGCGGCCTGCCGGGTTTCACCCAGTTGTTGGTTCCGCTCAACCTGCAAACGCTGGCAATTATCTGGCCCTGCGCGCTGAGTATCGCTTTTGTTGGTTTGATGGAGTCACTGTTAACCGCCCGTCTGGTGGATGACCTGACGGTGACGCCGTCGAATAAAAATCGCGAGAGTGCCGGGCTGGGGATAGCCAATATTCTGGCCGGGTTTTATGGCGGCATCGCCGGGTGCGCGATGATTGGTCAAACCATCGTTAACGTCGAGATGGGCAAAGGACGCAGCCGCGTCTCGACGGTTGCCGCCGGACTGATATTACTACTGTTAGTCACTGGGTTAAGCGAAGTGATGGCAGAAATACCCATGTCGGTGCTGGCGGGAATTATGGTGATTGTGGCGGTAAAAACCTTCAGTTGGCACAGCATCCAGCCCGCCACGCTGAGGAAACTCCCCGTCACTGAAACGCTGGTGATGCTGATGACCGTCGCTGCCACGGTGTCCACCGGCAACCTGGCGATTGGCGTGGTTGCCGGGGTGATTGCAATGCTCATTCTGCCGCGTATCGTCAGAGGCAAACGCGCGACTACATCAGAAACAGCGTTGCCAGACCGAGAAAAATAAAGAATCCCCCGGTATCGGTGATAGCCGTAATCATGACGCTCGAGCCGACCGCCGGGTCGCGCCCGAGCTTCACCATCGTCATCGGAATGATGACCCCCATTAATGCTGCCATCAACAAATTAAGCATCATCGCCAGGGTCATTACTCCGCCGAGCGCCATGTCATCGTACAGCCACCAGGTAATACCGCCCATAATTCCGCCCCATACGAGGCCATTAATCACTGCCACGCCCATTTCGCGCAGGATCAAAAACGTCAGGTTCCCCGGCTGAATATTTTGTAGCGCCAGCGCTCGAACGATCATGGTGATGGTTTGATTCCCGGTATTGCCGCCAATTCCCGCCACAATTGGCATCAGCGAGGCCAGCGCCACCAGTTGCGAAATCGTATGTTCAAAACCGTCGATCACCCGCGAGGCGATAAAGGCGGTACAGAGGTTAACGGCCAGCCACGCCCAACGGGTTTTTACCGCTTTGGTAACGGGCGCAAACACATCCTCTCCGGCGCTTAAGCCCCCCATTCGACGCAAATCGGTATCAGTTTCTTCATAAACCACATCGACGATCTCATCGATAGTTAAGCGGCCCATCAGCTTGCCTGAAGGGTCAACGACTGCAGCACTGACCAGGTCGTCACGTTCGAAGGTACGTGCAGCGTTTTCAGCGATATCGTCCGGAGAAAAGGTGAGCGGGTCATCTTCCATCACCTCGCTGACTTTGCGTTGCACATCATTGAGCAGAATACAGGTTAGCGTCAATTCGCCAACCAGCACTTTATTGCGATCGGTCACGAAGAGTTTATCGGTGTTCTCCGGCATTTTGCCCAACCGTCGCAGGTAGCGTTGCACCACTTCCAGCGTCACGTCCGGACGCACGGTGATGACTTCGAACTCCATAATCGCGCCGACGCGATTCTTCTCGTAATGCATTACCTGGCGGACACGCGCCCGCTCTTCGGCTGGTAACGTCGCCAGCAACCGTCCAGTGAGGTTACGCGGGAGATGCTGCACCAGATAAATCTGTTCATCGATATCGAGATATTGCAGCGCATCCAGTATTTCGCGGTCACTCATCTCATCGATCAGGTCGTCCCAGACGTTTTCAGACGCCTCAAGCAGGACGTTACCACGCTTTTCACTTTCGACCAGTCGCCACAGGGCGTGACGCTCTTCTGAAGGTAATGCTTCGAGGGTATCGGCTAAATCGGGAGGCGGCAGGTGGGCGACCAGCGCCCCTACCTCAGCAATATCGTCGGCTAACGTACCGACGTCATATTGCTCAGCCAGGGTAAGCTTGCCCAACAGTGTTGAAATAATGGCTTTATCAGTGGTCAGCAGCCAGATAAGGCGCGCACGCTCTTCATCACGCAGCCTGGCGCTGTTTTTGTTTATTACGGACATTAATCATAAATCCATGATATGAAATATCATTAATCATGATGCCGATTTATGTAAATAACAATAAACAGTGCCGCCGGGTGGCTAAAAAACCGGCGGCACGTGGGATCAGGCTGTGCGAGCCACCGCGTCACGCGAGGCGGCTTCACGTTCATCGCCCAGCAGTTCACTCAACTGTCCGTTACGCATTTCCAGCAGACGATCGGCGTGAATAAAATAGTGATCGTCGTGGCTAATGGCGAAAATGGTTTTGCCCATTTCCTGCATCAAAGGCAATAGCACCTGATAGAACTCCCGGCGGAAATGGGGATCCTGATCGGCAGCCCATTCGTCCAGCAGAATGATGTCGCGCTCCTCCGCCAGAGCCAGCAGCAGCGCCACGCGTTTCTTCTGCCCTTTCGACAGTTTCAGATTGAGGATACGGCCATCGCTCAGCTCCAGCTTGTGCCCCATCTTCAGATGTTCCAGCCACTTCGCCACCAACTGCGGATTAGCCTCTTTACCTTCCGGCCCCAGCAGTTTGTCGAACAGCCAGACGTCAGTAAACACGGCGGAGAATAGCTTGCGGTAGTCTTCCGGTTTTTCAACGGCAACGGCCTTACCATCAAGCAATATTTCGCCTGACTGCGGCTGGTATAGACCGGTCAGTAACATCGCCAGCGTAGATTTCCCGCTACCGTTACCGCCAATCAGAAAGATCAGTTCACCGCGATGAATCGTCAGATTCACTGGTCCAACGGAGAAGGCGTTATCCTGATAGTGGAATACCACGTTACGTAACTCCAGCGTCTGCCAGTTCGGAAACGCATTTGGACGCGGGAATTCGGCCTTAAAGGGCGCCAGGGCAAACCTGTTCAGCTTGTTGAAGGCCACCTGCGCGGTGAGCAGCGTCGGTAGCGCGCCAACGGCAGAGAGCAGCGGCGTGCGCAGAAATAGCAGGGTCAGAGAATAGGTCGCCGCCACGGCAGTATCGGCCCATCCCAGACTGTTGGCCATCCAGAACACCAGGCCAATGGCGCCCAGCATCATAATGTTCGACCAGTTTACCGCGCTCAGGTGGAAAGTATCGGCGCGAATAATATGGTGACGGTACTCTTTGGCATCCGGGACATACATCTGATTAAAGATATGCTCGGCACGCTCACGGTTGAGCGTCAGCTCTTTGCGCCCTTCCAGTACCGTCTGATAATCGTTGTACAGTTTGTCTTCGGTTTCACGCAGGGTGGCCATGTGTTTATACACCCGCGCCACCAGCACAAATCCGCCCCAGATGGTGATTGCCATCCAGATTGCCGTCACCAGCAGCATTTTAGTCGACAGCATCGCCAGATACGCCGCCGACCCAACGGTCAGAATAATTCCCTGCACCAGTTCAGGCAGACGAACAAAGGCGATGGTGATGTTGCGGATGTCGCTGGTTAAACCCGCCAGCAACGAGGCGCTGCCAAGCTGTTCGATACGCTCGACGTGGGTGTCCAGAATCCGTTTGATAAATTCGCTACGCAGTCGGTAGACAAAGTGGTGTCCCAGCGTGGTGAGCGCCAGTTGTGAACCGAGGGTGACGGCCATCAATAACAGCAGCAGGCCAAGAAACTCCGGTAGCACCATCAGAGTGGTGTCGACCGTTTCAATCAAACGCTGGTTGATAAACGCAATCAGCCCAATCCCCAACGCGGCGCTGGCGAGGCTGAGCGCCATCACGCTGATAAATGGCCAGCGATACTGCCGCCAGACAAGAAGTAAAAGTTCCATGCGAACAACCCGGGCAAGTAATAACAGCCCGCAGTTTAAACATCTCTTCGCTGACAGCAATAATAATTCTTATTTTTATTCTTTTTTACCTGCCTGACGAAACGTCAGATTGTAACGACAGTCTCCGGTCAACGGATGATACCCCGTTTTAAGCGGCTGGATCCCATGATAAAACAGCCGCGAATTACCGCCCCACACCACGACATCGCCATGCTCCAGCAGCAAACGCTTTAAAGGGTCATTACGGCGCAATCCGCCAAATTGAAAGATGGCCGGTAGCCCCAGCGATACAGAGACAATCGGCGCCCGCAGGTCGGGCTCGTCTTTATCCTGATGTAAGGACAGTTTTGCCCCTGGCGTGTAGCGGTTAATCAGGCAGGCATCGGGTTGAAAATCAGCATAGCCCGCCGCCGTCGCCGCCTGTTGACACAGGTCAGCAAATGCATCCGGCAGCGGCGGCCAGTGCACGCCGGTGAGTGGATCAAACGGAGAATAAAGATAGCCATGCTGATCCGTCGTCCAGCCCAGATGGCCGCAGTTGGTCATTGCCACCGACATCGTATAGCCGCCGGGCGTTACCATCTGACGAAACGGCGACTGTCTGGCGACAGCCGCTATCGCCTGCAGTAAAGTGGGTGCAGAGTCAAAAGCGAAACGTCGCAGAATAACCGCACCTGAAGCCAGCGGCTCCTGCCAGGGTTTAGCATCCGCAAAAAGATCGAGCATTATGTTTCCTCGCCAGTAGTTTCCCGTTGCAGTAACTGCGCCTTGCGCGCAATACCCCATCGGTAGCCCGAAAGTGCGCCATCACCACGGATCACCCGGTGACACGGTATAACAATCGCCAGTTTGTTGGCCCCACAGGCACTGGCCACCGCGCGTACCGCCTTCGGTTTGCCGATGGCGCTGGCCAGCTGTTGGTAGCTCATTGTTTCGCCGCACGGAATTGCGCGCAGCGCCTGCCACACCTGCTGCTGAAATGCGGTGCCCCGGATATCCAGGGGTAGCGATAGCGACGCATCACGCGAGTTGATCGCGGCGATCACTTCGCGCACGTGCTGCTGAAAATCGGCATCTGCAGGAACATCCTGCGCGGCGGGAAACAGCTCATGCAGATCCGCAACTAACGTGGCGTCATCATCACCAAGTAAGATCGCACAGATACCCCGCTCGCTTTCTGCCACCAGACAACGACCCAGAGCGCAATCTGCGAGGGTATAGCGTACAAAAACGTTGTCGCCACCTTTACGAAATTGCTTTGCGGTCATGCCTAATGTCTGATCCGCTTTGCGGTAATAGCTGCTGCTGTCGGGGAATCCGGCGTTGAGAATCGCCTGCGTAACCGGAACACCTTTCGCCAGAGCATCGCGCAGACGGCGGGCACGCCAGGACTGCTGCCACGCTTTCGGGGTCATGCCTGTCGTAGCTTTGAACAAGCGATGTAAGTGATACGGGCTCATTGCCACCTGTTGTGCCAACTCGTCCAGCGTAAGAGGTGACTCTTGCTCCAACAACTGGTAGGCGCGGGCAATTTTGTCCAGTCGATGCTGTTGCGCGCTGTCTTTATCCGGCTGGCAGCGCTTACAGGGGCGAAACCCGGCAGCCTGCGCCTGCTGAGCATCAGAGAAAAAGCAGACATTTTTGCGCAGCGCATGTTTTGCCCGACAGGACGGACGGCAGAAAATACCGGTGGTCTGGACGGCAAAAACAAAATGACCGTCGGCGTCGGCGTCACGAGCCAAAACGGACTGCCAACGGTCATCGTCAGTGATGCGTAAACGATTTTTCATTTCGGACTCCTTTGTTAAGCATAGCGCTTAGCGTCAGTGTGTCCCCATAGCCGGATACAAAAACCCGCAATCTTGCTTTTTAATTTTTTCCGCTGACCAGAAAGCTTGTGAACTGCGGCGACATCCAGGTGTTAAACCCTTCGCCCTCTTTCATAATCATATAGACCGCCAGCCCTTCACGACGCACAACTTCTTTGGCCTTTTCCGGGCCGAGCACCATCAATCCAGTATCCCAGCCGTCAGCTTCCAGCGCCGTTGGCGCAATGACCGTTACGGACACCAGGTTGTGTTCAATCGGACGACCGGTTTGCGGATCGATAACATGGGAAAGACGCTTGCCATCCAGCTCATAATAGTTACGGTAGCTGCCGGAGGTGCTAATGCCATGCCCGTTAATGTCTACAATCGCCTGCACCGCGTTTTCACGATCGGTCGGTTTCTGAATTGCGACACGCCACGGATGCCCTTCAGCATTCATACCGCGGCTGTTTAGCGCGCCGCCAACTGAAACCAGATAACGGGCGATCCCTTCCTGCTCCATTAATCGAGCCAAATGATCGGCGGCGTACCCTTCGCCAACGGTAGAGAGATCCACATACAGATCCGGCAAGTCTTTTTGCAGGTAGTTCTGATGCGCTTCATTCACGACCTTCAGATGTGAAAGTCCGGTTTGCGCTTTTGCAGCGTCAATTTGCCCTTGGGTGGGAATATGCAACGGTTGCTGATCCGGGCCAAAGCCCCACAGGTTGACTAACGGCCCCACGGTGATATCCATAGCCCCATCGGTTTTTGCACCAATGCGTAGCGCCGAGGTCACGATATCCGCCATGGCGTCGCTAACCGGCCATGGTGACAAACTATTCGATAAGTTAAAGCGCATCAATGCAGAGTCATTTTTATAAGTGGAGAGCAGTTGATCATCGGCATCAAGCTGAGTCTGGATCTTCACCTGTAGTTCTGCGGCGCGTTTTGCATCGACGCCCACGACACTGACCCGCCAGAAAGTGCCCATGGTTTTACCTTCCAGAACGGTGGCTGGCGTTGTGGTCTGAGCAGGTTTCGGGGCTTCATCGCACCCGACAAAAAAAATCGTCACCGCCAGCAGCGCTGCGCGATAAAATTTCATTTCCATACGTAATTATCCTCATGCGAACGCGCGCAAGAGTACACCAAAAATCGTTGTTTGTACGGCGGAAAAACAGCATTAAAAAAGGCCCCGCAGGGCCTTTGATAACAATAAATGTAGATTAGAACTGGTAAACCAGACCCAGCGCTACGATATCATCGGTACCGATACCTGCGTCACGGGTGAACTGATTGTCATCCAGCAGGTTGATTTTGTAATCAACATAGGTGGACATGTTTTTGTTGAAGTAGTAAGTCGCGCCAACATCAACATATTTCACGATGTCTTCGTCGCCATAGCCACGGCCCAGGTCTTTACCTTTAGACTGCAGGTAAGCCACGGACGGACGCAGACCGAAGTCGAACTGGTACTGAGCAACCGCTTCGAAGTTCTGTGCTTTGTTAGCCCAACCCAGGGAGCCTGCACGCGTTGCGTTGTAGGTCTGAGTGTACTGAGTTGCAAAGTAGAAGTTGTTCGCGTCGTATTTAATACCACCGGTATAGGTTTCAGCACGGTCGCCGGTACCGAAGTTCAAACGGTTCTGTTCGTCGGTACGTTTGGAACTGGTGACTGCAGTACCCAGAGAGAAGCCTTCGCCGATATCATAAGTGATAGATCCGCCAACGCCGTCGCCATTCTGACGCAGTGCTTCACGACCGTTGTTGGTCACGCCAGTGAAAGTTCTGCCGGTATCGTCTTCGCCACTCACGCTACCGTTTTTACCCTGGTACTGAATGGCAAAGTTCAGGCCATCAACCAAACCGAAGAAGTCGGTGTTACGGTAGGTCGCGAAGCCGTTACCACGCTGCTGCATGAAGTTGTCAGAACCGTAGGTGTCGCCGCCGAATTCCGGCAGAACGTCGGTCCAGGACGTTACATCGTAAACTACGCCGTAGTTACGACCGTAGTCGAATGAACCCACGTCTGCGAATTTCAGACCCGCAAACGCCACACGGGTCCAGGCGTTGTTTTCATTTTCTGCGGAGTTACCCTGAATCTGGTATTCCCACTGGCCGTAACCGGTCAGTTGGTCATTAACCTGAGTTTCGCCTTTGAAGCCGATACGCATATAGGTTTGGTCACCGTCAGCGCTTTTGTCATTGGAGAAATAGTGCAGACCGTCGACTTTGCCGTACAGGTCTAATTTGTTGCCGTCTTTGTTATAAATTTCAGCCGCATTCGCTGCGCCTGCTACCAGCAGTGCTGGTACCAGGAGGGACAGTACTTTAACTTTCATGTTATTAACCCTCTGTTATATGCCTTTATTGCTTTTTTATGCCACTGCATACTGATTAAGGTCATTAACCAGTCGGCAACTTCATTCTCCGCAAAAACACAGAATAATCCAACACGAATATGATACTAAAACTTTTAAGGTGTTTCATTTATCTGCATAGATGTTTCAAAATATTAATACAAGGGAACTTTTTTAAAATCAAAAAATAGGCAAAATAAGCACAAATAATCAAGAATCATATTGATGCTATTTAAAATCAACAAGTTACAAGAAAAAATCTTATAGCACTGAATGACAAAAAAAAATCTTCACTCGCAACTAAAATAGACCCGCTATCATCATTAACTTTATTTATTACCGTCATTCATTTATGAATGTCTGTTTACCCCTATTTCAACCGAATGCTCAGCGTTCGGTTTTTTTTTACCCTTCTTTACACAAAACTTACCTTTCTGTGCTACCGATGCAAAACTATAACGACTATTAACTATCTCATAGCACTGCGCTCAGATATAAGCCTGACAAATAATTGATTGTTATTTAATGCTAAATGTATACTTTCCGTACGAATATTTGTACCCGCCGTTATCCACTGTACACCTTTGCACCGTCACGGGTGCAACCAAATGAGGCGTAAAAAATGCAACCTCTGCCGCGCGGTGTAAGTGTGGTAATTCATACATTACCCTTTATACTGCCCCTTCATCTTTCGCGTCGTTTAACAGGTCATAAACACGAATGAGTCAGTCTGACACAACGGTTTCCACCCGATTCTCCCTGTTGCCAGGAAGTATTACCCGTTTCTTCTTATTACTGATCGTTGTGCTGTTGGTGATGATGGGTGTTATGGTCCAGAGCGCCGTCAACACCTGGTTAAAAGATAAGAGCTATCAGATCGTCGATATTACCCATGCCATTCATAAAAGGGTCGATACCTGGCGATACGTGACCTGGCAAATCTATGACAATATTGCCGCCTCAACCAGTTCGCCGGGTGCAGAAGGGCTGCAGGAAACGCGTCTGAAACAAGATGTCTATTATCTTGAGAAGCCACGCAGAAAGACCGAGGCGCTGATTTTCGGCTCGCATGACAGTTCTACATTGGAAATGACCCAGCGCATTTCAACATATCTGGATACGTTGTGGGGCGCAGAGAATGTCCCATGGTCAATGTATTACCTGAATGGTCAGGACAACAGCCTGATCCTAATCTCGACGTTACCGCTGAAAGATCTTACCTCCGGTTTTAAAGAATCGACGATTGGGAATATTGTCGATTCCCGGCGCGCTGAGATGCTGCAACAGGCTAATGCGCTAGATGAACGTGAAAGCTTCTCTTCATTACGCCGTCTGGCCTGGCAGAACGGGCATTACTTCACGCTACGCACGACCTTTAATCAGCCAGGACATCTGGCAACGGTTGTCGCCTTTGACCTGCCGATTAATGACTTGATCCCGCCCGGTATGCCGCTGGACAGTTTCTATCTGGAACCTGATGCCACCTCAACGACCGAGCACCTGAATGAAAAAGAGTCGCCTGACAGCGTCAGCATTAATTTCAACAACAGTAAAATTGAGATCTCTTCGGCGCTAAACTCAACGGATATGCGGCTGGTATGGCAGGTTCCGTTTGGCTCATTGCTGCTCGACACATTGCAAAGCATTCTGCTACCGCTTTTGCTGAACATTGCGTTGCTGGCCCTGGCGCTATTTGGCTATACCACTTTTCGCCACCTCCCAGTCCGTTCCACCCAAGTGGCGCCAAACCTTGCGGCAAATAATGAACTGCGCGTTCTTCGCGCAATCAACGAAGAGATTGTTTCCCTTCTGCCGCTGGGATTACTGGTACACGATCAGGAAGCAAATCGTACGGTTATCAGCAACAAAATTGCCGATCACCTGCTGCCGCATTTAAATCTGCAAAACATTACCAACATGGCAGAGCAGCATCAGGGAATCATTCAGGCCACCATCAATAATGAACTGTATGAAATCAGACTGTTTCGCAGCCAGACCTCCCCGAGAACGCAGATCTTTATCATTCGTGACCAGGACCGCGAAGTGCTGGTCAATAAGAAGCTGAAACAAGCGCAGCGGCTGTATGAGAAAAATCAGCAGGCCCGCGCGGCCTTTATGCAGAATATTGGCAGCGCGCTGAAAGACCCCGCGAAAACGTTGGCTGCCAATGCCGCCGCGCTCAATACACCGGACAGCCAGAAACTGGCAAATCAGGCCGACGTTCTGGTGCGAATGGTGGACGAAATCCAGCTAGCCAACCTGCTGGAGAACGATGCCTGGAAAGGTGAATCCACACTGTTTTCCGTGCAGGCATTAATTGACGACGTAGTTCCGGAGGTTCTGCCAGCCATTAAGCGTAAGGGGCTGCAGCTACTGATTAAAAATCACCTTAGCGCCCATGATGAACGCCGTGGCGATCGCGATGCCTTGCGCCGTATTTTGCTGCTGTTGATCCAATATGCGGTAACCACCACGCAGATTGGTAAAATCACGCTGGAAGTCGACCAGGATGAGTCAGAGGCTGAACGCCTGACCTTCCGCATTCTGGATACCGGGCAAGGCGTCACATTGAATGAAGTTGATAATCTCCATTTCCCGTTCATCAATGACACGCAGGGCGATCGGTATGGCAAAGCCAACCCTCTGACGTTCTGGTTGTGCGATCAGTTAGCCCGTAAGCTTGGCGGACACCTTAATATCAAAGCGCGGGAAGAACTTGGAACACGTTATATCGTCCATGTTAAAATGCCGCTGCACGATCAACATGCTGATAGTGAAGAGCGCCTGTTGGATGACGTCTGCGTAATGGTTGATGTCACCTCAAATGACGTACGTAGCATTGTATTACGTCAGTTGGAAAACTGGGGGGCAACTTGCATCACGCCCGATGAACGGTTGAATAGTCAAGAATATGATCTCTTTTTAACGGATAATCCGTCTAATCTTACTGCTTCAGGCCTACTTTTAAGCGATGATGAGTCTGGCGTGCGGAAAATTGGCCCTGGCCAACTGCGCGTTAACTTTAATATGAGCAATGCTATGCAGGAAGCTGTCCTTGAGCTGATTGAAGAGCAACTGGCGCAAGAAGGGTTCCAGGAACTCCCCCTCGGCGGAGATGAAAACGCCGAACTTCATGCCAGTGGTTACTACGCTCTCTTTGTAGACACAGTACCGGATGATGTTAAGAGGTTGTATACTGAGGCGGCTATCAGCGATTTCGCTGCGTTAGCCCAAACGGCCCATCGCCTGAAAGGCGTGTTTGCCATGCTTAATCTGGTACCCGGCAAGCAGTTATGTGAAGCGCTGGAACATCTTATTCAAGAGAAAGATGCTCCAGGTATAGAAAAATACATCAGCGACATTGACGTTTACGTCAAGAGCTTGCTGTAGCAAGGTAGCCCAATACATGAACACTATGAACGTAATTATTGCCGATGACCACCCGATTGTACTGTTCGGTATTCGTAAATCACTTGAGCAAATCGAGTGGGTAAATGTTGTCGGCGAATTTGAAGACTCCACTGCACTGATCAACAATTTGCCTAAGTTGGATGCGCATGTGTTGATTACCGACCTCTCCATGCCGGGAGATAAATACGGTGATGGGATCACGTTAATTAAATATATCAAGCGTCATTTCCCGAGCCTGTCGATTATCGTTCTGACCATGAACAACAATCCGGCTATTCTGAGCGCGGTACTGGATCTCGATATTGAAGGGATCGTACTGAAGCAAGGTGCGCCAACCGATCTGCCTAAAGCGCTTGCCGCACTGCAGAAAGGTAAGAAATTCACCCCGGAAAGCGTGTCTCGTCTGCTGGAAAAAATCAGCGCCAGCGGCTACGGCGACAAACGTCTGTCACCGAAAGAGAGTGAAGTTCTGCGTCTGTTTGCCGAAGGTTTCCTGGTTACTGAAATCGCGAAAAAACTCAACCGCAGTATTAAAACCATCAGCAGCCAGAAAAAGTCGGCAATGATGAAACTCGGTGTGGAAAACGATATCGCCCTGTTGAATTACCTCTCTTCCGTAACGCTGAGTCCCTCAGACAAAGAGTAATTCTTTTAACACCAAAGTGCCTGATGGCACGCCGTTTATCAGGCCTACGAATGACACTGCGTGGTGCGTGTTCCGTAGGCCGGATAAGGCAAGCGCCGCCATCCGGCATCTGTTATTCCCGCGCCTTCCTCACCCTTTCCGCATAGACCGTCAGCGTTTGCTTCAATACATCCAATGTCACTGGCTTAGACAGACAGCTATCCATACCCGATTCCAGGCAACGCTGCTTCTCTTCGGCCAGCGCGTTGGCCGTCACGCCGACAACCGGCAGCGTTAACCCTAACTGGCGGATACGCTGGGTCAGGCGATAACCATCCATGTTTGGCATGTTGACGTCACTCAGCACAATGTCGATATGATTTTTGCTGAGCACATTGAGCGCATCCACACCGTCATTCGCGGTTTTACACTGATATCCCAACGATCCCAATTGATCGGCCAGTAAGCGCCGGTTTATAGGGTGATCGTCAACAACCAGGATCATCATGTCATCGTTCGTCGCACCGGCTTTATCCGGGGTTGGCAACGCCGTGGAGAGCTCTTCACTCCCCAACTCTACACTGTAGATATGTGCCAACAGCGCAGGCAGTTCGTGCGGTGACGCCACGCTGTGTACCCATTCTCCAGGCTCTCTTTCCAGCGGAATGCCAATATGTCGGCGGCAGAAAATCACCGCTGCTCGCCCCTGCCAGGCCTGTTCCAGCACATCGTCGGCCACCAACAGGTCATCCGCATCGGGCTGTTGTCCCTCATATCGCAGCACCGTCATCCCATTGCGCGTCAGGCTGGATTCGAGAAAATGGTACAGTGACGCATTACGTACTGCCAGCCAGCAACGCGTGCCAGCCAATCCTTCAACACCCTTTTTCAGCGGATACTGTGCGCCATAAAGCGGAATACGCAGCGTAAACTGGCTCCCCATTCCCGGCTCGGAATCGACGGAAATATCCCCATCCATCATGCTGATCAGTTTTTCACAGATCGCCAAACCAAGTCCCGTACCCTGGAAATTACGCTGTACGCCAGTCCCCACCTGGAAGAAAGGATCGAACAACCGAACCACCTCTTTGGCAGGGATCCCTACACCCGTATCACGCACTCGAATGCTCAGGTAGTCGCCGCTGCACTGCACGTGCAACACAATACAACCGGTATCGGTAAACTTGATTGCGTTACTCAGTAGATTAGAAATCACCTGTTGTAAACGCATCGGATCGCCATTCAGCGCCACAGGCACATCCGGATCGATAAAGCAGTACAACCCCAACTGCTTGCGGACCACCAGCGGCAAATAGTTAGCCGTAATATGGTTCATAACTTCACGCGGTGAAAACTCTCGCGGTTCAATCTTCAGCTGTTCAGATTCAATCTTTGAGAAGTCGAGAATATCGCTGATAATTTTCAGCAGCAGGCTGGAAGAGTTATTCATCGCCGTTACCAGACGATCCACCCCACTCGGTAACTCTTTGGTTTGCAACAAATCAAGGTTACCGATAATGCCATACAGCGGTGTACGTAGCTCATGGCTCACCGTCGCAAGGAACATCGATTTTGACTGGCTAGCCTGTTCCGCCGCCTGTGCCATCTCCTGCAACGACTCTTCCATTTTAACGCGCGCACTGACATCAACAAGGACACAAATTGCCACGTTTTCATTACGATAGCGCGAGTGCACAAAGCTGATTTGCAGATTGGTATTGTTGCTGGTCAGCACATCAACAAAATTGACCTGTTGGCCGCAAATAATTTGCGTTAACCGCTGACGGTCTTCATGCGTCAGCATGTTCAGATAGGTGTGCGCCAGTTCGTTACTCAGGATATTAATGCCATCCATCGTGCGCAGAATACAAATACCTACCGGCGCAGAAGCCACGATTTTACGGTTAAACTGCTCATGTTCTTCCAGCCGCTGAGCATCACTTTCCGCTGGAATAAAAATGCGCCGTTCATACATGCGCGTGAGCATAAACAATGCCGCCCCGACCAGCACGTTCAGCAAGATAGCGTTCAGGATCATCATGCGGATCCGCTCCAGTACCAGGTCGACAGGAACGGAGTACACGATGCTCAGGGAGGACGGAGGCAGATTTTTCTTCAATACCAGCTCGCGGAAACCCGGCGTGTAACCAAACCAGGAGCGCTCCTGCATCCAGTGGGGCTCAGCCTTAATATTCCCTTCAGGGCCGGTGAGAGAAATTAGCGCATGGCCATTTTCGTCGAAGATGGTCACGCCCATCGGTAAACTGCCCGGCGTGAAGAAATTCTCCATGCGAATAGGTTGCTCTACGCCCAACAGCGCCTGGAGACGATTGGCGAGGTAAACCGGCGTCAGTGCATAGAAATACCCTACTCCCGGACGCGGTCCCTGGCTAATCCAGAACAAGTTGTTGCCGTTTTCTTCTTGCGTAGCATTGCGATACTTAATAATGCGCTCATGCAGAGCCTTCAGGGCCTCGTCTCGTTCGACGGGCATATCACGCAAACCAAAATTGGCCATACAGAGGTTGTCGCTGCCGATCAGGAACACTCGATTTAAATCATAAGCGGCGGAAAAGTTGTCGCGCCAATAGCGCATAAACCATGCCAGTGATTCCAGAGAACCTCGCCAGGCGTTGCCCATTACGGAACAGTCGGAGTCGGCAAACAGCGGCTCAAAATTAGGCACGACGGTTTTATCGTCTCGCGCCCGCAACGACATCACGCCGTTTTCCGCCGTTAAGCGATTTTCGGCAATATATTTCAGCTCTTTAATCACATCAGAGGTGCGCTGAATGTAACGTTGGGCCTGATCGGAACTGAGATTAAGCTCCTGATGGATTTCAGACTCTCGCTGGTGCAGCGCATTCACAATGTAGAACACGGAGGCAAACGCAATCAGACACCAGATAACGAGCGCCAACGCTCTGAACAGGTAGCGTGAGACTTTTAGGGTTGAATGAACGGAAGCAAGGTATTTCAAAGGGGCGAAGCTCCGCCTCAGGGCATTAATAGAGTGTGGTTAAGGTAGCGGTAAATGTCCGGCGTCGCAATGCCCTCTCTTTACGGGAATATGATACACCGCTCTGAAACCATTGTCTTAACCCGTGATAATCGTCGTTTGCCTGAAAAACACTGCACGGATGTCAGAATGCGCGACCTGAGATGGCTGGCTCGTCGGTTATACCCACGACGATTACGCAACCAAATGATCATGATGGCCATTCTGATGGTCATCATTCCGACGATATCTATAGGCTATATCGTAGAAACTGAAGGCCGTTCAGCAGTCTTATCTGAAAAAGAGAAAAAACTTTCATCGGTGATAACCCTGCTAAACGATGCGCTAGGCGACCGCTTCAGTCACTACCCTGACCTGCCGCGTGAAGCGCGTATTCGCGCGCTTAATCATGAGTTGGGCCCCGTCACCGAACGGATTACGCAGGCGTTTCCCGGCATTGGCGCAGGGTATTACCACAAAGCGCTGGATGCCATTATCACCTATGCCCCCTCTGCGCTCTACCAAAGCAACGTCGGTATTACCATCACCGAGGATCATCCCGGACGCGAAGTGATGAGTAGCAACTCGCCAGTGGTCTATTCAGGGCGACAAGTACGCGGCGATATACTCAACTCCATGATCCCCATAGAGCGCCAGGGTGAAGTTATTGGCTATATCTGGGCCAATGAACTGACGGAAGATATCCGCCAACAGGCCTGGAAAATGGACGTCAGAATTATTGCTGTCCTGGTTGCCGGGCTCATCTGTAGCCTGCTGCTCATCGTGCATTTTTCACGCCGCCTCAGTGCGAATATCGACATTATCACCGATGGACTCTCAACGCTGGCACAAAAAACGCCTGCCCGATTGCCTGAACTCCCCGGCGAGTTGGGACAAATCAGCCGTAGCGTCAATGCGCTGGCGCAAACGCTACGAGAAACCAAAACCCTTAACGATCTGATTATTGAAAATGCTGCCGACGGCGTGATTGCCATCGACAGACAGGGTGACGTCACCACCATGAACCCGGCGGCAGAGCAGATAACCGGCTATACGCTGCATGAACTGGTTGGACAGTCTTACGCGACGCTCTTTGCCAACACGCAGTTTTATAGTCCGGTACTGGACACCCTTGAGCACGGTACTGAACATGTAGCCCAGGAGATTAGCTTTCCGGGACGTGAACGCACTATTGAAATCAGCGTCACCACGAGCAGGATCCATAACGCCCACGGCGAGCTGATTGGCGCACTGGTTATTTTCTCCGATTTAACCGCGCGTAAAGAGACCCAGCGTCGGCTGGCGCAAACTGAAAGGCTTGCCACCTTAGGTGAGCTGATGGCCGGCGTCGCACATGAAGTGAGAAATCCGCTGACCGCAATCCGTGGCTACGTCCAGATCATCCGCCAGCAAACCTCTCTGCCGGAGCATCAGGAATATTTATCTGTTGTGCTTAATGAAATTGATTCCATCAATAAAGTTATTCAACAACTGTTAGATTTCTCGCGACCGCGACAAAGCCAGTGGCAACAGATCCAGCTCAATGCGCTAATTGAAGAAACGCTAATTCTGGTGCAAACCGCTGGCCTTCAGGCACGGATCGCCTTTATAACGGAATTAGATCCCAGCCTGCCGCCGATCGTCGCCGATCGCGAGCTTCTCAAACAGGTGGTCCTCAATATTTTAATCAATGCGGTACAGGCGATCGCTGCACGAGGAGAAATTCGCACCTGGCAATACTCTGCCTCGCAACAGGCCGTGATGATTGAAGATAATGGCAACGGTATCGAACTCGCCATCCAGAAGAAAATATTCGATCCCTTTTTTACGACAAAAGCATCCGGCACCGGACTTGGACTGGCGCTGAGCCAGCGCATCATCAACGCGCATCAGGGGGATATCCACGTAACCAGCCAGCCTGGCTGCGGGGCGATATTCACCCTGATGTTGCCTCTTAACCCGCAGGGAAATCCGTCAGAATGAAAACGACCTACCGTATTCTCATCGTGGATGATGAAGACAATGTTCGCCGTATGCTTGCTACAGCATTTTCCCTGCAAGGGCATGAAACGCATTGTGCCAGCGACGGGAAAGCTGCGCTGAGCCTGTTTAGCGAAACGCAGCCAGATGTGGTGCTGATGGATATTCGTATGCCGGAAATGGATGGCATCGACGCACTGAAAGTCATGCGTGCGCAGCAACCACGGATCCCCGTCATTCTGATGACCGCCTACGCCGAAGTGGAAACCGCAGTAGAAGCTCTGCGCAGCGGCGCATTCGACTACGTGATTAAGCCCTTTGATCTCGACGAGCTAAGCATGGTGATTCAACGCGCATTGCAACTGCAGGAGATGAAACAGGAAATCCGCAATCTGCATAAAGCGTTGAGCACCAGCTGGCAATGGGGACATATTCTGACCAACAGCCCACGAATGATGGATATCTGTAAAGACACGGCGAAAATCGCCCTCTCACAGGCAAATGTCCTGATAAGCGGTGAAAGTGGCACAGGAAAAGAGCTGATCGCCCGCGCCATTCACTACAACAGCAAACGCGCCAACGGCCCGTTTATCAAAATCAACTGTGCCGCCCTGCCGGAATCGCTGCTGGAAAGCGAGCTGTTTGGTCACGAAAAAGGCGCGTTTACCGGGGCGCAGACGTTGCGCCAGGGGTTGTTCGAACGCGCTCATCAGGGAACGTTATTGCTTGATGAAATTGGTGAGATGCCGCTGGTGCTGCAGGCCAAACTGCTGCGTATTTTGCAGGAGAGAGAGTTTGAACGCATCGGCGGGCACCAGACCATTCGCGTTGATATTCGTATCGTCGCCGCCACTAACCGCTGCCTGCAAACGATGGTGAAGGAAGGAACGTTTCGCGAAGATCTGTTTTACCGACTCAACGTTATCCATCTGACTTTGCCTCCCTTACGCGAGCGTCGGGAAGACATTGCCTTATTAGCGAACCATTTTTTACAAAAATTCAGCTCTGAAAATCAGCGAGATATTATCGAGATCGACCCGACGGCGATGTCGATTCTCACCGCCTGGCCCTGGCCGGGTAATATTCGCGAACTGTCAAACGTCATCGAGCGTGCAGTTGTGATGAATACCGGCGCGGTGATCTTTGCCGACGATCTCCCCGACCCGTTCCGCAGCCCGGTTAGCGCAATGACAGAGACAAAACCAACTTACTCCGGGGAACGCAATCTGAAAGAAGAGATTAAGCGTGAAGAAAAACGCATTATCCTCGAAGTCCTCGATAATCAGGACGGCAATCGTACCCGCACGGCGTTGATGCTGGGGATTAGCCGTCGCGCTCTGATGTATAAATTACAAGAGTACGGCATCGACCCATCGGGTTCCTGATACGCTAATTTGCTATGCAGAATTTTGCACACTGCGCAAAACTCTGCATAGTCCCCTCATCTTCCCCCCAGCAAAATAAGAAAAATTATCATTTAATTTCAATGCGTTAAATAATCTCATTTCACCTTTATCATTCTGGCACCCTGCTTGCAATTCCCTGAACGTACCCAAAA
Source organism: Citrobacter sp. Cf116 (assembly GCF_030336505.1). NCBI lineage: Bacteria > Pseudomonadati > Pseudomonadota > Gammaproteobacteria > Enterobacterales > Enterobacteriaceae > Citrobacter > Citrobacter sp. Cf116. Next base: position 1,124,081 of record NZ_JAOWEQ010000037.1, read on the forward strand.
TGGAGTATGCAAAAAGGGAAACATAATGAAAACAAAACTGATTACCTTACAAGACGCTGCGGGCTTCTTTCGTGACGGCATGACCATCATGGTCGGTGGTTTTATGGGGGTTGGCACACCACCTCGTCTGGTTGAAGCCCTGCTGGAATCCGGCGTCCGGGATCTGACGCTAATTGCTAACGATACCGCCTTTGTCGATACCGGTATCGGCCCCCTGATCGTCAATGGGCGGGTCAGCAAAGTGATTGCCTCACACATTGGCACCAACCCGGAAACGGGTCGCCGCATGATCGCCGGTGAAATGGACGTTCAACTGGTTCCGCAAGGTACCCTGATCGAGCAAATCCGCTGCGGCGGCGCGGGTCTTGGCGGCTTTCTGACGCCCACCGGCGTCGGCACCGTCGTGGAAGATGGCAAACAGACCATGACGCTCGAGGGTAAAACCTGGCTGCTTGAACGCCCATTGCGCGCCGATTTAGCGCTTATTCGCGCCCACCGGGCTGACATGCTTGGCAACCTCACCTATCAGCTCAGCGCCCGTAACTTTAACCCTCTAATTACTCTCGCCGCTGACATCACGCTGGTTGAACCGGATGAAATGGTTGAAACAGGTGAGCTGCAGCCTGACCAGATTGTTACCCCCGGCGCCGTTATCGACCATATCGTCATTCCACAGGAGAGCTAATCATGGATGCTAAACAACGTATTGCGCGCCGTGTGGCGCAAGAGCTTCGCGATGGCGATATCGTTAACTTAGGTATCGGCCTGCCAACCATGGTAGCCAATTATTTGCCCGCGGATATTCACATTACGCTGCAATCCGAGAACGGTTTTCTGGGACTGGGTCCTGTCACCACCGCGCATCCTGACCTGGTGAACGCGGGCGGTCAACCGTGCGGTATTTTGCCGGGCGCGGCGATGTTTGATAGCGCCATGTCATTTGCGTTGATTCGCGGCGGTCACGTTGATGCCTGTGTGCTTGGCGGGCTGCAGGTCGATGAGCAGGCTAACCTCGCCAACTGGGTGGTTCCCGGAAAAATGGTACCCGGCATGGGTGGCGCAATGGATCTGGTAACCGGTGCGCGTAAAGTCATTATCGCCATGGAACATTGCGCGAAAGACGGCTCAGCGAAAATCCTGCGTCAATGCACCATGCCGCTTACTGCGCAACATGCTGTGCACATGCTGGTCACTGAGCTTGCCGTATTTCGCTTTATTGACGGCAAGATGTGGCTGACTGAAGTCGTCGAAGGATGCGACATCGCCACGCTGCGTGAAAAAACCGAAGCCCATTTTGATATTGCCGACGATCTTCGCATCCTGCGAGGTGACGCATGATTGGCCGCATCGCTCGCTTTATGACGCGGGTGGTCAGCCGCTGGCTGCCCGATCCGCTGATTTTCGCCATGTTGTTAACGTTGCTGACCTTTGGCATCGCGTTATGGTTAACGCCGCAGACGCCCATCAGCATGGTGAAGTTCTGGGGTGACGGTTTCTGGAACCTGCTGGCGTTTGGTATGCAGATGGCGCTGATCATCGTAACCGGCCATGCGTTAGCCAGTTCCGGGCCGGTGAAAAGCCTGCTGCGTACGGCGGCATCTGCCGCCAAAACCCCCGCACAGGGCGTAATGTTGGTCACTTTTTTTGGTTCGGTGGCCTGCGTGATTAACTGGGGATTTGGTCTGGTGGTCGGGGCGATGTTCGCCCGCGAAGTCGCCCGTCGGGTACCGGGTTCCGATTATCCGTTATTGATTGCCTGCGCTTATATCGGGTTTTTGACCTGGGGTGGCGGTTTCTCTGGCTCAATGCCTTTGCTGGCGGCAACGCCCGGTAACCCGGTCGAGCACGTAGCGGGCCTGATTCCTGTCGCGGATACTCTCTTCACCGGCTTCAATATCTTCATCACCGTGGCGCTAATTGTGGTGATGCCGTTCATTACACGCATGATGACGCCAAAACCTTCAGACGTGGTGAGCATCGATCCAAAACTGTTACTGGAAGAAGCAGATTTTCAGAAGAAACTGCCGCCAGATGCGCCACCATCTGAAAAACTGGAAGAGAGCCGCATTCTGGCGCTGATCATCGGGGCATTAGGCATTGCCTATCTGGGCATCTACTTTGCCGAGAAAGGTTTCAACATCACCATCAATACCGTCAACCTGATGTTTATGATTGCCGGTCTGCTGCTGCACAAAACGCCGATGGCCTATATGCGCGCGGTCAGCGCTGCCGCACGGAGCACCGCCGGAATTCTGGTGCAATTCCCCTTCTACGCGGGCATTCAGTTGATGATGGAGCACTCCGGTCTCGGTGGGCTCATTACCGAGTTTTTCATCAACGTTGCCAACAAAGATACCTTCCCGCTGATGACCTTCTTCAGTTCAGCACTGATTAACTTTGCCGTGCCATCCGGCGGTGGCCATTGGGTTATTCAGGGACCGTTCGTCATGCCTGCCGCTCAAGCTCTGGGTGCCGATCTTGGCAAATCTGTCATGGCCATCGCCTACGGAGAGCAATGGATGAATATGGCACAGCCGTTCTGGGCACTCCCTGCTCTGGCCATCGCCGGATTGGGGGTACGCGACATCATGGGGTACTGCATCACCGCCCTGCTCTTCTCCGGCGTCATTTTTGTTATTGGATTGACCTTGTTCTGACGGCAACCTCTTATTTAAAGGAACTGAAAAATGAAAAACTGTGTCATCGTCAGCGCGGCTCGTACCGCAATCGGCAGTTTTAACGGCGCACTGGCAACTACGGGGGCCGTCGAGCTTGGAGCAACCGTCATTAGAGCCGCTCTTGAACGCGCTCACCTTGACCCACAGCGCGTGGACGAGGTGATTATGGGCAACGTGTTGCAGTCAGGGCTCGGGCAAAACCCGGCGCGTCAGGCATTATTAAAAAGCGGTCTGTCCGACACCATTTGCGGCTTTACCGTTAACAAAGTGTGCGGCTCTGGTCTGAAAAGCGTGGCGCTTGCCGCCCAGGCAATCAAAGCGGGACAAGCCCAGGCGATCGTCGCGGGGGGGATGGAAAACATGAGCCTGGCCCCCTACCTGTTAGACGCGAAAGCCCGTTGGGGATATCGCCTTGGCGACGGGCAATTGTCTGACGTCATTCTGCGCGATGGACTGATCTGCGCCGAGCATGGTTACCATATGGGGATCACCGCAGAAAATGTTGCCAAAGAGTATGGCATCAGCCGCGAAATGCAGGATGAACTGGCTCTGCAGTCACAGCGTAAAGCCGTTGCCGCAATCGAATCTGGCGCATTTCAGGCTGAAATCGTGCCCGTGAGCGTGTCATCACGGAAGAAAACCATAATTTTTGATCGTGACGAATTCCCCAAAGCTGACTCGACGGCAGAAGGTCTCGCCGCCTTACGTCCTGCCTTCGATAAAGCAGGAAGCGTCACCGCAGGTAACGCTTCAGGGATTAACGACGGCGCGGCGGCATTAGTGATAATGGAAGAGTCTGCGGCACTGGCGGCAGGGTTAAAACCGCTGGCGCGGATCAAAGCCTGGGCCAGCGGCGGCGTGGCACCTGCTATGATGGGAATGGGGCCGGTTCCAGCCACCCAAAAAGCGTTACAACTGAGCGGGCTGCAACTGTCCGATATCGATCTTATTGAAGCCAACGAAGCCTTTGCCGCGCAGTTCCTTGCCGTCGGCAAAACGCTGGGGTTCGATCCGCAAAAGGTTAACGTCAACGGCGGGGCAATTGCGCTGGGACATCCTATTGGTGCCAGCGGTGCGCGAATTCTGGTTACGCTGCTACATGCGCTACAGGCACGGGATCAAACGCTTGGACTTGCCACGCTGTGCATTGGCGGCGGTCAGGGAATCGCGATGATCGTGGAGCGCATGAACTAAAAAAAAGGGCCGGAGTTCTCCGGCCCTTCTTATTACGTTTTAATTACTCTTCAGCGTCATCCGCTGCATCGTCATCGCTTTCCGCTTCAGGCGCGATATCCTCGTCACCTTCAGCTGCACTTCCGTCAATGGAGTCGAGCTCTTCATCATCAACCGGTTCAGCAACGCGTTGCAGACCCACAACGTTTTCGTCTTCCGCAGTACGGATAAGGATAACACCCTGGGTATTACGCCCTACCACGCTGATTTCCGACACGCGAGTACGTACCAGCGTACCTGCATCGGTGATCATCATGATCTGGTCGGTATCTTCAACCTGTACTGCGCCAACAACGGAGCCATTACGCTCGGTGACTTTGATGGAGATAACACCCTGCGTGCCACGAGACTTGGTTGGGTATTCGCTTTCCGCTGTACGCTTACCGTAACCGTTCTGCGTGACGGTCAGGATTGCCCCTTCACCGCGTGGAACGATCAGGGAAACAACGGAGTCTTCACCGGCCAGTTTGATCCCGCGAACACCGGTCGCCGTACGACCCATCGCGCGAACTGCGTTCTCTTTAAAACGCACCACTTTACCGGCAGCAGAGAACAGCATAACTTCGTCATTACCGGACGTCAGATCAACGCCAATCAGTTCGTCGCCTTCGTTCAGGTTGACGGCGATAATACCGGCAGAACGCGGACGGCTGAATTCGGTCAATGCCGTTTTCTTCACGGTACCGCTGGCGGTTGCCATGAAGACGTTGACGCCCTCTTCGTACTCGCGTACCGGCAGAATTGCGGTGATACGTTCGTTCGCTTCCAGCGGTAGCAGGTTAACGATTGGACGTCCACGCGCACCACGGCTCGCTTCCGGCAGTTGATAAACCTTCATCCAGTACAGACGACCACGGCTGGAGAAGCAGAGGATCGTGTCATGGGTGTTGGCCACCAGCAGGCGGTCGATAAAGTCTTCTTCTTTAATGCGTGCTGCAGATTTGCCTTTACCGCCACGACGCTGCGCTTCGTAATCGGTTAACGGCTGATATTTCACGTAGCCCTGATGAGACAAGGTCACGACAACATCTTCCTGGTTAATCAGATCTTCGATGTTGATGTCAGCGCTGTTCGCGGTAATTTCGGTCCGACGAGCGTCACCGAACTGTTCACGAATCAGCTCCATCTCTTCACGGATAACTTCCATCAGACGATCTGCGCTGCCCAGAATGTGCAGCAGTTCAGCGATCTGTTCCAGCAGCTCTTTGTATTCGTCGAGCAGTTTTTCGTGCTCAAGGCCGGTCAGTTTCTGCAAACGCAGATCCAGAATAGCCTGAGCCTGCTGTTCAGTCAGATAGTACTGACCGTCACGCACGCCAAATTCCGGCTCCAGCCATTCAGGACGCGCGGCGTCATCACCAGCACGTTCCAGCATGGCGGAAACGTTGCCCAGTTCCCACGAACGCGCAACCAGCGCGGCTTTCGCTTCTGCCGGGGTCGGCGCACGACGGATCAGTTCAATGATCGGATCGATGTTCGCCAGCGCAATTGCCAGCGCTTCAAGGATGTGCGCACGGTCGCGGGCTTTACGCAGTTCAAAAATAGTACGACGAGTTACGACTTCACGGCGGTGACGTACGAACGCGGCAATAATATCTTTCAGGTTCATGATCTTCGGCTGGCCATGGTGCAATGCAACCATGTTGATACCGAAGGAAACCTGCAATTGGGTCTGGGAGTAAAGGTTGTTCAGAACCACTTCCCCGACCGCATCGCGTTTCACTTCAATCACGATGCGCATACCGTCTTTGTCAGACTCGTCACGCAGCGCGCTGATGCCTTCTACGCGTTTGTCTTTTACCAGTTCGGCGATTTTCTCGATCAGGCGCGCTTTGTTTACCTGATACGGAATTTCGTGGACGATGATGGTTTCACGACCCGTTTTGGCATCTGCTTCGACTTCCGCGCGTGCGCGAATGTACACTTTGCCACGACCGGTACGGTAGGCTTCTTCGATACCACGACGACCGTTGATGATCGCTGCAGTCGGGAAGTCCGGACCCGGAATATGTTCCATCAGCCCTTCAATGCTGATGTCTTCATCGTCAATATATGCCAGACAGCCGTTGATCACTTCAGTCAGGTTGTGCGGCGGAATGTTGGTCGCCATACCTACCGCGATACCGGACGAACCGTTCACCAGCAGGTTAGGAATTTTGGTCGGCATGACATCAGGAATTTGTTCGGTGCCGTCGTAGTTATCGACGAAATCAACCGTTTCTTTTTCCAGGTCAGCCATCAGCTCATGGGCGATTTTCGACATACGGATTTCCGTATAACGCATCGCCGCTGCGGAGTCGCCATCGACAGAACCAAAGTTACCCTGACCATCTACCAGCATGTAACGCAAGGAGAATGGCTGCGCCATACGAACAATGGTGTCGTAAACGGCGATATCACCATGAGGGTGGTATTTACCGATTACGTCACCAACGACACGGGCAGATTTTTTATAGGCTTTATTCCAGTCGTTGCCCAATACGTTCATGGCGTAAAGTACGCGACGGTGAACCGGCTTCAGGCCATCTCGGACGTCTGGCAGCGCACGGCCAACAATGACCGACATCGCATAATCCAGATAGGAGCTCTTCAGCTCTTCCTCAATGTTGACCGGTGTAATTTCTCTCGCAAGGTCGCTCATCTAACCGCTATCCCTCTACTGTATCCCGGATTCAAAGGTCGCAAATTATAACACATACGTGAAGATTCAGGTAAATGGATTCCCCCTGACAGAGGCTTTATTCATCCCGTCAGGCTGATATACTCATTTGCATCGCAAATTTAGGAGTAGAAGCCCCAATGAATGCCGAAAAACCCCCGGTTACTCACAACGTTGACCATGAAGAAATTGCCAAGTTTGAAGCAGTCGCGTCACGCTGGTGGGATCTTGAGGGTGAATTTAAGCCACTGCACCGTATTAACCCGCTGCGTCTGGGCTACATTACTGAACGCTCAGGCGGCCTGTTTGGTAAAAAGGTTCTCGATGTCGGCTGCGGCGGCGGCATTCTGGCGGAAAGCATGGCGCGCGAAGGCGCAACCGTCACCGGGCTGGACATGGGCTTTGAACCGTTACAGGTCGCAAAACTGCATGCGCTGGAGAGCGGCATCCAGGTGGAGTACGTACAAGAAACTGTCGAAGAACATGCGGATAAGCATGCGCATCAGTATGACGTTGTGACCTGCATGGAAATGCTGGAGCACGTACCAGATCCGCAGTCGGTGGTCAGGGCCTGCGCCAGACTGGTTAAACCGGGCGGCGAAGTCTTTTTTTCCACGCTTAACCGCAACGGCAAATCCTGGCTGATGGCGGTGGTCGGAGCGGAATATATTCTGCGGATGGTGCCGAAAGGCACGCATGATGTGAAAAAATTCATTAAGCCCGCTGAACTGTTAGAGTGGGTTGACCAGACCGTGTTGAAAGAGCGTCATATGACCGGCCTGCACTACAACCCCATCACCAACACCTTCAAACTCGGTCCGGGCGTTGATGTGAACTATATGGTGCATACCACCGCCAAAAGCGAATAAACCTGCGCTCATGGCCTTATGACGCTGGATTGTAGGCCGGATAAAGCGCGCCAGCGCCGCCATCCGGCACGACTCCGGGCTTTGACGCCTGATGGCGTTTCGCTTATCAGGCCTGCGTTATTACGCATCGCCTACTAATCCTGAGTAGTACCGGTACAGCAATTTTTGCGCCAGATCATAAGAACTTTCCTTACCTTAGATGAAGAAATCAGCACTCGATCAAAATTTCTATTTTTTTTCTCAATTATTGACATCCCCGCCAGGCCTTATAAGACGCGCACTTAGCGATTCTCACCCTTTTGCAACCTCAATTTAACCTCAAAATCAACTCTTGTGCTGAAAAGAATCCCTACTAGAATACTCACCATATAGCGTCTATTTTATCAAACAACCCCTACATATAGTATTTATCCACAGACTTAGTCACAACATGACTCTGTGGATAATATGGGGGATATTTTTTCTTTCACGGACAGGTAAAAAACCACATGAATCAGAGTCTGCTGGTGACAAAGCGTGATGGTAGTACAGAGCGCATCAATCTCGACAAAATCCACCGAGTTCTGGATTGGGCGGCAGAAGGACTGAATAACGTATCGATCTCTCAGGTCGAGCTGCGCTCCCACATTCAGTTTTATGACGGTATCAAGACCTCCGATATCCATGAAACAATCATCAAAGCTGCCGCCGACCTGATCTCCCGCGAAGCGCCGGATTATCAGTATCTGGCCGCCCGTCTGGCGATTTTCCATCTGCGCAAAAAAGCCTACGGCGAGTTTGAACCGCCAAAACTGTTTGACCATGTCGTGAAAATGGTTGAAATGGGCAAATACGACAATCATCTGCTGGAAGACTACACGGAAGAAGAGTTCAAGCAGATGGACTCGTTCATCGTACACGATCGTGATATGACCTTCTCCTACGCTGCGGTGAAGCAGTTAGAAGGCAAATATCTGGTGCAAAACCGTGTTACCGGTGAGATCTATGAAAGCGCACAGTTCCTCTACATTCTGGTAGCAGCCTGCCTGTTTTCTAACTATCCGCGTGAAACACGTCTGCAATATGTAAAACGTTTCTACGACGCTGTTTCTACGTTCAAAATCTCGCTGCCGACGCCGATTATGTCCGGCGTGCGTACCCCAACGCGTCAGTTCAGCTCCTGCGTACTGATCGAGTGCGGCGACAGCCTTGACTCCATCAACGCAACCTCCAGCGCGATTGTGAAATACGTTTCTCAGCGTGCCGGTATCGGCATTAACGCCGGTCGCATCCGTGCGCTGGGTAGCCCGATTCGCGGCGGTGAAGCGTTCCACACTGGCTGTATTCCGTTCTACAAGCATTTCCAGACTGCGGTGAAATCCTGCTCTCAGGGTGGCGTACGCGGCGGTGCAGCCACGCTGTTCTACCCAATGTGGCACCTGGAAGTTGAAAGCCTGCTGGTCCTGAAAAACAACCGTGGCGTCGAAGGCAACCGCGTTCGTCACATGGACTACGGCGTACAAATCAACAAGTTGATGTACACCCGCCTGCTGAAAGGCGGCGACATCACCCTGTTCAGTCCGTCCGACGTTCCGGGCCTGTATGATGCGTTCTTCGCCGATCAGGACGAATTCGAACGTCTGTATACCCAATATGAAAACGACGACAGCATCCGCAAACAGCGCGTGAAAGCGGTTGAGCTGTTCTCACTGATGATGCAGGAACGTGCCTCTACCGGCCGTATTTACATTCAGAACGTGGACCACTGCAACACCCACAGCCCGTTCGATCCGGTTGTCGCGCCAGTGCGCCAGTCCAACCTGTGCCTGGAAATCGCCCTGCCGACCAAACCGCTGACCGACGTTAACGACGAAAACGGTGAAATCGCTCTGTGTACGCTGTCCGCATTTAACCTGGGCGCTATCGAAAGTCTGGACGAACTGGAAGAATTGGCCGTACTGGCGGTACGTGCGTTGGATGCGTTGCTCGATTACCAGGATTATCCGATTCCGGCCGCCAAACGCGGTGCGATGGGGCGTCGTACGCTGGGTATTGGCGTTATCAACTATGCCTACTGGCTGGCGAAAAACGGTAAACGCTACTCTGACGGCAGCGCCAATAACCTGACTCACAAAACCTTTGAAGCGATTCAGTATTACCTGCTGAAAGCGTCTAACGAGCTGGCGAAAGAGCAAGGCGCATGCCCGTGGTTTAACGAAACCACCTATGCGAAAGGCATTCTGCCGATCGATACCTATAAAAAAGACCTGGATGCTATCGTCAGCGAATCCCTGCATTACAACTGGGAAAGCCTGCGCGAATCAATTAAAACTCACGGTCTGCGTAACTCCACGCTCTCCGCTCTGATGCCGTCCGAGACCTCTTCGCAGATCTCCAACGCCACCAACGGTATTGAACCACCACGCGGTTACGTGAGCATCAAAGCATCGAAAGATGGAATTCTGCGTCAGGTCGTGCCGGACTACGAACACCTGCACGACGCATATGAACTGCTGTGGGAAATGCCGAACAACGACGGCTACCTGCAGCTGGTAGGTATCATGCAGAAATTTATCGATCAGTCGATTTCTGCCAACACCAACTACGATCCGTCGCGCTTCCCGTCCGGAAAAGTACCGATGCAGCAGTTGCTGAAAGACCTGCTCACCGCCTACAAATTTGGTGTCAAAACGCTGTATTATCAGAACACCCGTGACGGTGCGGAAGACTCTCAGGACGATCTGGTACCGTCCATTCAGGACGATGGCTGCGAAAGCGGCGCATGTAAGATTTAATCTTTTGCCGGGTGGCGTAGCGCTTACCCGGCCTACAAATTAATTCGCGGTATTGTAGGCCGGATAAGCAAAGCGCATCCGGCAGTACATTCCAGACAGGATTCACATCAATGGCATACACCACTTTTTCACAGACGAAAAATGATCAGCTTCTGGAACCGATGTTCTTCGGCCAGCCGGTGAACGTCGCCCGCTACGATCAGCAAAAATATGACATCTTTGAAAAACTGATCGAAAAGCAACTCTCTTTCTTCTGGCGTCCGGAAGAAGTCGATGTTTCTCGCGATCGTATCGATTTCCAGGCACTGCCGGAACATGAAAAACATATCTTCATCAGCAACCTGAAGTATCAGACGCTGCTGGACTCCATTCAGGGACGTAGTCCAAACGTCGCGCTGCTGCCGTTAATCTCGATCCCTGAACTGGAAACCTGGGTGGAAACGTGGGCGTTTTCTGAAACAATCCATTCCCGCTCCTACACTCATATTATTCGCAATATCGTTAACGATCCGGCGGTGGTGTTTGACGATATCGTCACTAATGAGCAAATCCAGAAACGCGCAGAAGGTATTTCCAGCTACTACGACGAATTGATCGAGATGACCAGCTACTGGCATTTGCTCGGTGAAGGTACGCATACCGTTAATGGCAAAACGGTTGTCGTAAACCTGCGTGAGCTGAAGAAGAAGCTGTATCTGTGCCTGATGAGCGTCAACGCGCTGGAAGCGATCCGCTTTTATGTCAGCTTCGCCTGCTCCTTCGCATTCGCCGAACGTGAACTGATGGAAGGCAACGCGAAAATTATTCGTCTGATCGCCCGCGACGAAGCCCTGCATCTGACCGGTACTCAGCATATGCTGAACCTTCTGCGCAGCGGTGTAGACGATCCGGAGATGGCGGAAATTGCCGAAGAGTGCAAACAAGAATGTTACGACCTGTTCGTACAGGCCGCGCTGCAGGAAAAAGAGTGGGCGGACTATCTGTTCCGTGATGGCTCAATGATTGGCCTGAATAAAGACATTCTGTGCCAGTACGTTGAGTACATCACCAACATCCGTATGCAGGCTGTCGGACTCGATCTGCCATTCCAGACACGCTCTAACCCGATCCCTTGGATCAATACCTGGCTGGTGTCTGACAACGTCCAGGTCGCACCGCAGGAAGTGGAAGTCAGCTCTTATCTGGTCGGCCAGATCGATTCGGAAGTTGATACTGACGATCTGAGTAACTTCCAGCTCTGATGGGCCGCGTGACTTTGCGCATCTCTGGCACACAACTGCTGTGCCAGGATGAACATCCTTCCCTACTTGCCGCACTCGAGTCGCACGATGTTGAAGTCGAATATCAGTGTCGTGAAGGCTACTGCGGCTCCTGTCGTACCCGCCTGGTGGCGGGACAGGTTGACTGGATTGCAGAACCTCTGGCCTTCATTCAACCGGGTGAAATATTGCCCTGCTGTTGCCGGGCAAAAGGCGATATTGAAATAGAGCTGTAGTGTTTAGTGGACTTCATGCGCGGAGACCAGTACCACGTTTCCGCGTTTTTTCATCTGTATGATATACAGCGCCCCAGCCAGCACCACCAGTAAAGCCCCAACCAGATAAATCGCCCGATACCCCACGCCTTCAACCATCATCCCCATGATAAACGCCCCAATCGCCATTCCCGCGTCCATCGCATTGAAAAACAGCGAATTGGCAACACCGATTTTGTGCGGTTCCACTGAACTAATAATTTGTGTCTGAAATACCGGCGTAACCGAACCGTAACCAATACCGATTAATCCACCGGAAATAATCATCATGATGCTGCCGTTGGTATAGCCCAGCGCTACCAGCCCGGCAGTAAAGGCGAACAAGCACGGATAGACCACGTATTTCGGCCCTTTTTTATCACAAATATTGCCGGTAAAGGTTCGACAAATCATCAGGCAAATGGCGTAGCACAGCAGGAAGTTACTGGCCGCCGCCATCAGATCTAACTCCCGGGCATACAGTGCCAGGAAGGCTGAAACGCCTGCGTAAGAGAAGGTCATGAAAAACGTCACCAGTGCGAAAGGCAGCGCGGCGCGATCAAACATTGCCGCAAACCCGAGCTTCGGTTTAGAGCCGTCAGCATGGCGAATGACCGGCGGCACCGCGACAATAAAAGACAGAATGATACCCAGTGCGGCAACCGCGCTACACAGCCAGAATGCCTGAGTAAAAGCCTCCCAGCGCGCCATGTTCAGGCCCACCCACGGCCCCACAACCATTGCCAGTCCCATTGCTAGCGAGAAAAAACTGATGCCCTCCCCACGTCGGGAGGCCGGTATCAGCCGCGTGGAAATCGTTCCTTTTACCGTGGTAATAACGCCAAACGTCACACCATGAAGCACCCGAATAAACAGCAGTGATTCAATTGATTGGCAAACAGGATACAGCGCGGTGACCACCAAAAAGGCCAGAGAAGAGAGCATCAGAATCGTTTTATTCGAATATTTTCCCACCCATTGTCCCGCAAACGGACGTACAACAATTGCGGCCCCCAAAAAGAAGGTGACGAGCAAGCCTGCCTTATCAGGGGTGGCATGCAGGCGATCCGAAATATAAATCGGTAATAGCGTGAGCAAAACATAAAAAACGAAGAATATAATGAAGCTGATAATCGTTATTGCCCAAAAATCCTTCGTCCACAGTTTTTCTTTCATATTCGACAACCTTGTCCAGACGGCGCACGCAGGCAACGCTCAGCACAACTGAACGACGGACAAGTGCGTCAAAATGTGAGTTAAACACCAGAACATTAGTATAAATAGGCTCATGATATTAGAGAAATTAATCGTTTTAATATTGTTAATTAGAAGAAACTAATGACACTAACCCAGATCCACGCCTTGCTTGCCGTGCTTGAGTTCGGCGGTTTTACCGAAGCCAGCAAGCGGCTGTACATGACCCAGTCCGCCGTGAGTCAGGCAATTTCAGCACTAGAGGAAGAGCTGGGCGTTGATATTTTAATCCGCGAACGCCGCAAAGACATTCAACTCACCCCGGCGGGAAACCGGATCGTGCCACGCCTGCGAGCCATCGTGTCAGAAACCAACGCGGTGAAAGAAATTGCCGAACAGGAACGACAAAACCCAGCCCGAACCCTACGTATCGGCTGTTTTCCCAGCGCCTGCGCCTGCATTTTACCAGGCATCATCCGCCACTTTGAACAGCAGCATCCGCACATCAAAATTATCCCCTTCGAAGAGAACAGCCCGGCGATCGTTGATTCCCTGCGCAGCGGGGATATCGATGCTGGATTTGTGCATTTCCCGGTAAATGGCATGTACTGCGTACCGGTCTACCGCGATAAATTTACCGTGGTGGTTCCCGAAAGCCACCCGCTGGCAGTCACTAGCACGATTTCAGTGGAGCAACTAGTGGGAGAACCGCTGATTATCAGCAAAGGTCGCTATGAATTAAGCATCATGACGCTGTTTAAAGAGAAAGGAATTGAGCCGGTCATTAAATACGAATTTAACCATCCGGATACCGCGATGAGTTTTATTCGTCAGGGACTGGGTATTGCGTTATTACCGGAGTTAACGCTGAAAGCCGTTGGCGGGGAGATACGCTCAGTGGCGCTGGAGCCGACGTTCTATCGACAGATATCGTTACTGGCAAAAGAGCCGCCAGTGGACGGCAGCCCTTTATTTCTCCTGCAGGCATGTAGGAAAACGTTAACAGTAGACGGCCTTATCTAGCAGTTAATAACGTTTCGTCCAATAAGGCCTGTGACCGGAGGTGCATCACAGGCCTTATGCCATTACTCTTTATTCAGGAATTTCACTGCTTTGTCGGGGAAGTCGGTGAACAGCCCGTCAACACCCGCTTTGTTATAAAGAATGTCATACAGCTGGTTTACGTCAGTGGTGTAATCCGGCAACTGATCGGCGCGAACGGTATAAGGATGCACCACCATCTTATTCTGATGTGCGTCCTGCACCATGCCAGTTAACGAGATATTGCCCTTCTTCGACTTCTCATCAATCAGCATGTGGTAGTCCGGCCCAATGCCGTCCGCATACTGCGCAACCTGCTTCATGGCACCCGGTTTAAACATCCAGTCGTAGTTGTAATTAACCCAACTGCCGTCTGGCTTTTTCTCCTGAGTTTCATTCCAGTCAGTGTACGCAATCAACTGTACCAGATTGAGATCCATCCCCATCTTCGGTTCCAGTTCATTCTTAATGCGCTTTAACTCTGCGACATCAAAACACTGCAGATAGACCTTATCGTTCTTGTCGGTGTACCCGTACTTTTTCAGTACTTCCAGCGTTTTAGCCGCAATGTCTTTCCCTTCCTGATGATGGAACCACGGCGCTTTCATTTCCGGGTAGATGCCGATGTTTTTACCGGTTGAATGATTTAATCCCTGAACGAACTCAATCTCTTCTTCGAAAGTGTGCACACGGAAATCAGATTTACCCATCGGGAAACGCCCCGGGTAGGTCTGGACCTTTTTGCCATTTTCGATATCAAAGCCTTCGGTAAATTTCAGCGACTTAATCTCATCCAGCGTAAAGTCGATAGCATAGTAACGCCCATCTTTACGCGCACGATCCGGGAAACGCTCGGCAACATCGGTGACGCGGTCAAGATAGTGGTCATGCAGGACGACCAGATGGTCGTCCTTAGTCATCACCAAATCCTGTTCCAGGTAATCCGCTCCCTGAGCATAGGCCATCGCTTTCGCAGGTAACGTATGCTCCGGTAGATAACCGCTGGCGCCACGGTGCGCAATCACGATTTTATCTGCGGCAAGCGCCGCGCTGCTCACAACCATACCTGCCAGCATCAGCGCCACGCTGAGACTTTTCAATGTGGTTTTCATCTATTAGCCCCCGTTACGCTTGAGCTGCATCTCTTCGTGATGGCGTTTTTCGCCAATCATGACGACTACCAGCAGAATAACCGCCAGCACGCTACCACCAATCATCACCATAAAGCCGCCGTCCCAACCGAAGAAGTCAACGGTGTAGCCGACAATGGCGCTCGCAGCCACAGAACCGCCGAGATAACCGAACAGACCAGTAAAGCCAGCCGCCGTACCTGCCGCTTTTTTCGGTGCTAGTTCCAGCGCATGCAGACCAATCAACATGACCGGGCCGTAGATCAGGAAGCCGATGATAATCATACAAGCCATATCTACGTTCGGGTTGCCTGCCGGGTTCATCCAGTAAACGATGGTCGCAATCGTCACCAGCGTCATAAAGAACACGCCGGTCGCACCACGGTTACCACGGAAGACTTTATCCGACATCCAGCCACACAGCAGCGTGCCCGGAATCCCCGCATATTCATACAGGAAGTAGGCCCAGGATGATTTATCCAGTGCAAAATGCTTCACTTCTTTCAGGTAAGTCGGCGACCAGTCCAGGATGCCGTAGCGCAGCAGATAAACAAACACGTTGGCGATAGCGATGTACCACAACAGTTTGTTCGGCAGTACGTACTGCATGAAGATCTGCTTCGCAGTCAGCTCTTCTTCCGCTTTCTCGTTGTAATCGTCCGGATAATCGTTCTTGTACTCTTCGATTGGCGGCAGACCACAGGACTGCGGAGTGTCACGCATCAGAGCAAAAGCAAACAGCGCGACGACGATCGCACCGAAAGCAGGCATGTACAGCGCCGCTTTCCAGTCATTGAACCAGGCCATACCCAGCAGGAATAACAGAGGAGGCAGACCGCCACCCACGTTATGCGCACAGTTCCAAACGGAAACGATGCCGCCACGCTCTTTCTGCGACCACCAGTGCACCATGGTACGACCACACGGCGGCCATCCCATCCCCTGGAACCATCCGCAGAGGAACAGCAGCACAAACATAATCGCAATGCTCGATGTCGCCCACGGTACAAAGCCCATAAACAACATCACTGCCGCAGCCAGTATCAGACCCGCAGGCAGGAAAACGCGCGGATTCGAGCGATCCGAAACGGACCCCATAATGAATTTCGAAAATCCGTAAGCAATGGAGATACCGGACAACGCAAAACCCAGATCGCCACGCGAGAACCCCTGCTCAACCAGATACGGCATCGCAAGGGCAAAGTTCTTACGTACCAGATAGTACGCGGCATAACCAAAGAAAATCCCCAGAAAAATCTGCCAACGTAATCGACGATATGTCGGGTCGATCTCCGCTGCAGGTAAACGCGCCGTGTGTGACGCTGGTTTAAAAATGCTCAACATAGTGTAGCCTCCGTGGCCGTCTTTCATTCGAAGTAAACACTGCAGTTCGTCATTACTACCCTACCGCTCCCAGTGTGGCCGCGATGTTAAGGAAAGATACATAACAAAAATGTGAAACGCAGCACATATTGTTACAGATTTATGACAAATGTTCATAAAGGCGCACGAAATCACGTTTCATTTTCGAATAATGAGCGATTATGCGCGAAATCAAACAATCCATGTTTTTTATGTGGCTAAATGATAAAAAACGAACTGTGAGGAAAAACAATGAAAACTCGCGACTCGCAAACAAGTGACGTGATTATCATTGGTGGAGGAGCAACAGGTGCAGGGATCGCACGCGATTGTGCGCTGCGCGGGTTGCGCGTCATCTTAGTGGAACGCCACGATATCGCCACAGGTGCGACCGGGCGCAACCACGGCCTGCTGCACAGCGGTGCACGCTACGCCGTCACCGACGCTGAATCTGCCCGTGAGTGCATCAGCGAAAACCAAATTCTGAAACGTATCGCCCGCCATTGCGTTGAGCCAACGGACGGTCTGTTTATTACCCTGCCGGAGGATGAGCTCTCCTTTCAGGCGACCTTTATTCGCGCCTGTGAAGAGGCAGGGATTCGCGCAGAAGCAATTGACCCTAAGCAGGCACGTATTATCGAACCTTCCGTTAACCCACAGCTGATTGGTGCGGTAAAAGTGCCGGACGGCACGGTTGATCCTTTCCGCTTAACCGCCGCCAACATGCTGGATGCGCGTGAGCATGGCGCGGTTATCTTAACGGCGCATGAAGTCACGGGACTTATCCGTGAAGGGGCAACGGTTTGCGGCGTTAACGTGCGCAATCATCTGACGGGCGAAATGCAGTCCCTGCATGCACCAGTTGTCGTCAACGCCGCCGGGATCTGGGGTCAACGCATTGCGGAATATGCCGATCTGAGCATCCGTATGTTCCCGGCTAAAGGTTCGCTGCTGATTATGGATCATCGGATTAACCAGCATGTCATCAACCGCTGCCGTAAACCGTCTGATGCCGATATTCTGGTGCCAGGCGATACCATCTCATTGATCGGTACCACCTCGCAGCACATTGATTACGATGATATCGACAGCAACCGTGTCACCGCAGAAGAAGTCGACATTCTGCTGCGTGAAGGCGAGAAACTGGCACCGATTATGGCAAAAACGCGCATTTTACGCGCCTACTCCGGCGTGCGTCCGCTGGTGGCCAGCGACGACGATCCCACCGGTCGTAACGTCAGCCGTGGGATTGTACTGTTCGATCACGCAGAGCGTGATGGACTGGAAGGGTTTATCACCATTACCGGCGGTAAACTGATGACCTACCGCCTGATGGCGGAATGGGCCACCGATGCCGTTTGCCGTAAGCTGGGCAACACCCAGCCTTGCACAACCGCAGACACCGCGCTGCCTGGCTCACAGGAATCTACCGAGCATACGCTTAAACGTGTGATCTCATTGCCCGCGCCACTGCGCGGCTCGGCAGTCTACCGTCACGGCGATCGCACCCCGGTGTGGCTTAGCGAAGGCCGTCAACATCGCAGCCTGGTCTGTGAATGCGAAGCGGTCACCGCAGGCGAAGTGCAATACGCCGTCGAGAATTTAACCGTCAACAGCCTGCTGGATTTGCGTCGCCGTACCCGTGTTGGAATGGGGACCTGCCAGGGCGAATTGTGTGCCTGCCGCGCCGCAGGTTTGCTGCAACGTTTTAACGTCACCACCGCTGCACAATCTATTACCCAGCTTTCCGACTTCCTCAACGAGCGCTGGAAAGGCGTGCAGCCTATCGCCTGGGGAGATGCGCTGCGCGAAAGCGAATTCACGCGCTGGGTCTATCAGGGATTGTGTGGTCTGGAAAAGGAGCACCAGGATGAAATTTGATACCGTCATTATCGGCGGCGGCCTGGCCGGGTTGCTGTGCGGTCTGCAACTGCAAAAAAGCGGTTTGCGCTGCACGATTGTCACTCGCGGTCAAAGCGCCCTGCATTTTTCCTCCGGCTCACTGGATTTGCTCAGCAACTTACCCGATGGCCAACCGGTGACCGATATAGAAGCGGGTTTGGATGCGCTGCGCACTCAAGCACCCGCACATCCGTATAGCACCATCGGAACGCAGAACGTTCTGGAACTGGCCCAGCAGGCGCAAAATTTACTGGAAGAATGCGGAACGCATTTGCAAGGCAACGTGCATCAGGCACATCAACGTGTTACCCCGCTGGGCACCCTGCGCTCAACCTGGTTAAGTTCCCCGGAAGTGCCGGTCTGGCCGCTGTCCGCGCAGCGTATATGCGTTGTAGGGATTAGCGGGTTACTGGATTTTCAGGCGCATCTCGCCGCGGCGTCATTACGCCAACGTAATCTCAGCGTCGAGACGGCAGAAATCGAACTGCCGGAACTGGATGTCCTGCGTGATAACCCAACCGAGTTTCGCGCCGTTAATATTGCGCGCCTGCTGGATAACGAAGATAAATGGTCGCTGCTCTATGACGCATTGCTGCCAATGGCAAAAACCTGCGACATGATAATCATGCCGGCCTGCTTTGGTCTGGCAGATGAGCGACTCTGGCAGTGGCTGAATGAGCGCCTTCCCTGCTCGCTGTCGCTGTTACCGACCCTACCGCCTTCGGTACTGGGCATGCGTTTGCACAACAAATTGCAGCGCCAGTTTGTGCGCCATGGCGGTGTGTGGATGCCGGGTGATGAAGTGAAGAAAATCACCTGTCAGGACGGCGTGGTCAGCGAAATCTGGACCCGGAACCATGCCGATATTCCTTTGCGGCCGCGTTTCGCCGTGCTCGCCAGCGGCAGTTTCTTCAGCAGTGGACTGGTCGCCACCCGTGAGGCAATCCACGAACCAATCCTGGGACTGGATGTGCAGCAAACCGCTACCCGCGCCGAGTGGTATCAGCGTGATGTCTTCGCCCCACAACCGTGGCAACAGTTTGGCGTCACAACCGATGCCGCCCTACGCCCGTCACTGGCGGGAAAAACGATAGAGAATATGTATGCCATCGGTTCCGTTCTCGGCGGATTCGACCCTATCGCCCAGGGTTGCGGAGGCGGCGTGTGCGCAGTCAGCGCTTTACATGCCGCACATCATATTGCGAAACGTGCAGGAGGTGAGCAATGAGCGACACACGTTTTGAAAGTTGTATCAAATGTACGGTGTGTACCACTGCCTGCCCGGTAAGTCGCGTCAATCCAAACTACCCTGGCCCTAAACAGGCTGGACCGGACGGCGAACGTCTGCGTCTGAAAGATGGCGCGCTATATGACGATGCGCTGAAATACTGCATCAACTGTAAGCGCTGCGAAGTGGCTTGCCCGTCAGATGTGAAAATTGGCGATATCATCCAGCGCGCACGCGCCAAATATGACACCACGCGTCCGTCGATACGTAACTTTGTCTTAAGCCATACCGATTTAATGGGTAGCGTCTCCACACCTTTCGCCCCGATAGTGAACACGGCTACGTCACTAAAACCGGTACGTCAGTTGCTGGATTACGCGCTAAAAATCGATCATCGCCGTACGCTGCCGAAATACTCTTTTGGCACCTTCCGCCGCTGGTATCGCAGCGTTGCCGCCGAGCAGGCGCAATATCAGGATCAGGTCGCCTTTTTTCACGGCTGCTTTGTCAACTACAACCATCCACAGCTGGGCAAAGACCTGATCAAGGTGTTGAATGCGATGGGAACCGGTGTGCAACTGCTGAGTAAAGAGAAATGCTGTGGCGTGCCGCTGATTGCTAACGGATTTACAGATAAAGCGCGTAAGCAGGCGGTCAGCAACGTGGCCTCACTCCGGGAAGCGATTGATGGCAAAGGCATTCCGGTGATCGCCACCTCATCAACCTGTACCTTTGCGCTACGTGATGAATATCCGGAAGTGCTGGATGTCGACAACTCAGGCCTGCGAGAACACATTGAACTGGCAACCCGCTGGCTGTGGCGCAAGCTGGATGAAGGTAAAACGCTGCCGCTGAAAACGCTGCCGCTGAAGGTGATCTATCACACGCCATGCCATATGGAGAAAATGGGCTGGACGCTCTACACGCTGGAGCTACTGAGACAAATTCCGGGGCTGGAGCTGACAGTGCTGGATTCTCAGTGTTGTGGGATTGCCGGGACTTACGGCTTTAAAAAGGAAAACTATCCGACTTCACAGTCTATTGGCGCACCGTTATTCCGCCAAATTGAAGAAAGCGGCGCTGATATCGTCGTCACCGACTGCGAAACCTGTAAATGGCAGATTGAGATGTCTACCAGTAAGCGTTGCGAACATCCCATCACCCTGCTTGCCAAAGCGTTGGGGTAACTCAGTTGCCCGGTGGTGTTTGCTACCGGGCATTTTTTTGCGTAGCCCGTTCCGCTTAATTGAATACGTTGCAGTCGGACATATTTATCTCTGATTCATCCACGCAAAGACCCCATTTCCCGCATGCAGCGCATATTAAAAGTGGATATCGTCACGCCATCTTCTCTATTAGTTGCAAGCACTATTAGTTACAAGCACCGCTAATGACAGCCAGCTACAAACGCTATTTAATTACCTGCTACGGTACGGTGACGTTTCTCACGTCAGCGAATTTATCCATGAAGTTGCCGAACGTTCCCCCCATCATAAGGAGAGGTTGATGACAATCGCAGAGAGGCTAAAACAAGAAGGTCACCACAATGGGCTACAACAAGGGATACAGCAAGGATTAGCGCAAGGAGTACAGAAAGGTACACAAGAAGAAGCCTTACGTATCGCGTGCATGATGCTGGAAAATGGAATTGATCGTGATTTGGTTCGGTTAATTACTGGGCTATTGCCTGACGATGTCACAGAATGAGTCAGATTGGGAAGGTTTGTAACCTTCCCTGTTAATAATTAAATCGTGAGCGACTCAACCACTTCGATCCAGCCGTGCTCGCTGGCAAGATCCTGATTGTTAAGCCAACGGCGCAGCATATTTAGCGCCATCATTGCGCACACTTCCTGACGAATCGACAAGCTGTAGCGATTAGCGTTCAGCCGAACGCGCAAACCATATGTCCCATTGGGGGTGGCCAGCGCAAAGTTAATATGTTCGTTTTCGAAAGCTGATATCGCCAAAGCCAGCCCGGCATAATGTTTGCTACGTCGCTCGGTTACCCAATGCGCCGTTTGAGCCAGCGTTTCTTCCTGGGGCGGAACAACTTCACTCGCCAACAACGGAGCATTAGCGCGAGAAAGCTGCAACGCGACCAGACCACCGGTAAATTGTTCGCTCAGCGTCAGGCTGTATTGCCGTTCCTGTAACGTGCGGGCAATTTGTTCGGGCAAGCCTTCCGTACCTTCGAAAATCATATTCTGTCCGGCAACTCGCTTAACTTCTGGCCACAGCGCCAGCATCGCTTCACGTTGGGAATCCGGCCCGGTCAGCTTCAGCTCAATAATCGGCATTGAGGAGCGATATCCCATTGTTACGCCCGGTGGCAAAGTCAGCGGATCCAGGCTTTGTGCCAGCTCGCTTTCAGAACGGCCAAAGGTGGTTAATCGCAGGCATAACGGGGGCTGAGCCAAAGAGAAACGCTCACGCAAACGCGGCAGAATCTCATGCTCAACCATGACTTTGAATTCTGACGGTACACCCGGTGTAAAGAACATCAGACAGCGGTTAAGCTTCAGGGCGAACCCGCACGCGGTACCCACCGGATTATTGATAAACTCCGCGCTGGCGGGAAGTTCAGCCTGTTTGCGGTTACTTGGCGCCATCACGCGGCCACGATCGCGAAAATATCGTTCCATCTCGGCGAGCCATGCTTCATGCAACACCAACCCTTCGCCTTTTGCCGTTGCCGCTGCCAGCGCGCTCAAATCATCGCTGGTTGGCCCCAAACCGCCATTAACGATCAGTACATCGGCGTGTTCGCTACGCTCACGCAAAACGGCGACTAAATCGTTAAGATTGTCACCTACCGTGTTGCGGCGTGTTAGCGGTAAACCCTGATTAAAGAAAAAATCGGCCAGCCAGGCGGCATTGGTGTCGACGATTTGTCCGTGCAACACTTCATCCCCGGTGGATAGCATCTCCACGTTTAACATCGTGTTCTCCTGCTTTTATGATGAAAACACTATAACGCATGGAGGGGGGAAGGCGCGACTGAACGCCGCGCCAGAAATGTTAGAAGCTGGCGTTAACCCCAACGTACGGGCCATCAGCAATTGCGTTATCACGGTTACCATCTTTACCTGCCAGGTTCAGGTAACGATAACCGGCTTCGATGCTCAGCGGACGCATAATGGTCAAACGCGCACCGGCATTTGCTTCTTCATAGCTGTCGATACCGCTGGAAAGCGAATCAGGAGAGTAATAGTACTCACCAAACAGACGAATGCTGTCGCCGATCGGCCACTGTAAACCACCACCGACAGCCGCAGCATAACCTTCATCGCCATCGTTTGGATTGGTATAAACACCTTTACCACCAACGGTCGCCAACAGTGGACCCAGCGGGATATTCAGCCCCAGGCCCAGCCCAGCAACATCGCCGTCGTCATCATTATGCATCCAGTTGCCGCTGACGGCCAGACCGGTGGTCTCAGTACCCATACCGAATCCAAGGTTGGTGTAGTCTTCGCCAGCCTGACCGTTGATGCTAATCGCGTTTGCCGAAGCAGAAACAAACAGCATTCCGGCAAAACCCAACAGTAAACTTTTTTTCATTTTCTATCCTTTCCTGCAAGAATCAAAACATAGCCCCAAAACCGGTGAATTGTACTGTCAGATGACGAGGAATCAATGAGCTAAAAAAGCGATGCAAGACCATATTGTAACTAAATACTACTTAATGAGATTAGATAAGGTTAAATTTTTGTATGTAATCTATCATTCGCATCCCTGAACGCCATTTTCAACAACAATCAATTTTTCCTCGCCCGTACGGACTTAATCGTCGATGAAGCGTTTTTTCTCCAGCCAGCAAAAGGTAAGATAGGTGGATGATGGAATTCTTAATACCCGCCCCTGCAAGGACTTGACCTATGCGCCAAAGAACAATTGTTTGCCCATTAATTCAAAACGATGGCTGCTATTTACTCTGCAAAATGGCTGACGACCGCGGTGTGTTTCCCGGTCAGTGGGCGCTGTCTGGCGGTGGCGTTGAGCCGGGTGAGCGCATCGAAGAAGCTTTGCGCCGGGAAGTGAGAGAGGAGCTGGGCGAGCAGCTGGTGTTATCAGAAATTACGCCATGGACTTTCAGTGACGATATTCGTACTAAAACGTACGCGGATGGCAGCCAGGAAGAGATTTATATGATTTATCTCATCTTCGATTGTGTGGCAGCTAATCGTGAAGTGAACATTAACGAAGAGTTCCAGGCGTTCGCCTGGGTTAAAGCGGAAGATCTTGGCACCTACGACTTAAATATCGCCACACGTAAAACGTTAACCTTGAAAGGGTTACTGTAAGTCCCCCGAGTTTAAACGTAATATAAACAATGATCACATTAGCGGTATTGCTCTCAGCATTCAGCAACAGAGAACAATACCGCCATAATGACTAAAAACTCTTTATATTCAAACAAATAAACCACTCCCCACTGTCTTTGTTATTATCTCCCAAACCTTAAACCCTTAAGGATAAATTAACCTTCGGCCATTAACCTTTGTAGCCTGATGAAATAATTAACGACGCCCCTGTTTAGTCCTAAAAATAAAACTTCGGTAGCGTTAAATGGCTTGAAGGAATAATGATGTCTGACTTTTTGCCTTTCTCTCGCCCGGCAATGGGTGCTGAAGAGCTTGCCGCTGTAAAAGCGGTGCTGGACTCTGGATGGATAACCACTGGCCCGAAGAACCAACAGTTGGAAGAAGCCTTCTGCCAGCTCACAGGAAATCAACACGCCGTCGCCGTCTGCTCTGCCACGGCGGGTATGCACATCACACTGATGGCGTTGGGCATAGGTGCAGGCGATGAGGTCATTACGCCGTCGATGACGTGGGTTTCTACCCTCAACATGATTGTCCTGCTGGGTGCGACGCCAGTCATGGTCGACGTCGACCGCGATACGCTGATGGTCACACCTGAGCAAATTGAAGCCGCCATTACCCCACGAACCAAAGCCATTGTTCCAGTACATTACGCAGGCGCCCCCGCCGATCTTGACGCGATTTATACCATTGGCGAGCGTTATGGCATCCCGGTAATAGAAGATGCGGCCCATGCCGTAGGGACATTGTATAAGGGCCGTCATGTCGGTGCGCGCGGTACGGCAATCTTCTCGTTTCACGCCATCAAAAATATCACCTGTGCAGAAGGTGGACTGATTGTTACCGACGACAGCCAGCTTGCCCAGCGGCTTCGCAGCCTGAAGTTTCACGGTCTGGGCGTTGATGCTTTTGATCGACAAACCTATGGCCGGGCACCGCAGGCCGAAGTGCTTGCGCCAGGATACAAATACAACCTGACGGATATCAATGCCGCTATTGCGTTGGTACAGCTGAATAAGCTGGAGCAACTGAATTCACGCCGGGCGCAAATTGCCCAGCAATATCAGCAGGCGCTGGCTGATACGCCATTTCAACCGCTGGACCTGCCCCGGTGGCCGCACGTTCATGCCTGGCACTTATTCATCATTCGTGTTGACGAAACCCGCTGCGGGCTGAGCAGAGATGCCCTGATGGAAGCGCTGAAGACTAAAGATATCGGCACCGGTCTGCATTTTCGTGCAGCCCATACGCAAAAATATTATCGCGAACGCTTCACTACCCTTTCGCTCCCAAATACTGAATGGAACAGCGCGCGCATCTGCTCGCTGCCGTTATTCCCAGACATGACCGAAGCGGATACCCAGCGGGTCATTACGGCACTTCGCGAGATTGCAGGACAATAACCATGTTTGAAGCAGCACCAATCAAAAAAGTCTCGGTGGTCATTCCCGTTTTTAATGAACAGGAAAGCCTGCCAGAGTTAATCAGACGCACCAGCGCCGCCTGCGAGAAATTGGGTAAAGACTATGAAATTCTGCTAATCGACGACGGCAGCAGTGACAATTCCGCTCAGTTGATGATGGACGCCTCTCAGGCACCAAACAGCCATATTGTTTCTATTTTGCTGAATCGCAATTACGGGCAACACTCGGCGATTATGGCCGGTTTCAGCCATGTCACCGGGGACTTGATCATCACACTGGATGCCGATTTGCAAAACCCACCGGAGGAGATCCCTCGGTTGGTCGCCACAGCAGATGAGGGGTTCGATGTGGTGGGCACGGTGCGCCAGAACCGGCAGGACAGCGTATTTCGTAAGACCGCCTCACGAATGATCAACCATCTGATCCAACGAACCACCGGTAAAGCAATGGGCGACTACGGCTGCATGCTACGCGCCTATCGCCGTCACATCGTCGATGCCATGCTGCATTGCCAGGAGCGCAGCACCTTTATCCCTATTCTGGCCAACATTTTTGCCCGTCGCGCTACGGAGATCCCGGTACATCATGCAGAGCGCGAATTTGGTGACTCCAAATACAGCTTCATGCGTCTGATCAACCTGATGTATGACCTGGTGACTTGCCTTACCACAACACCGCTTCGCATGCTGAGTCTGTTAGGCAGCGTGATCGCCGCCACGGGCTTTACCTTATCAGTCTTGCTTGTTGTTCTGCGCCTGACGCTCGGCCCACAGTGGGCAGCGGAAGGGGTATTCATGCTGTTTGCCGTCCTGTTTACCTTTATCGGCGCACAGTTTATTGGCATGGGTTTACTCGGCGAATATATCGGTCGCATCTATAACGATGTCCGCGCCCGCCCCCGCTATTTTGTTCAACACGTTATCCGCCCACAAACCACGCAGTCAACCGAGGAAAACCGCGCATGAAAGCCGTCGTATTTGCCTATCACGATATGGGATGTCAGGGTGTCCAGGCCTTGTTGGATGCAGGTTATGAAATCGCTGCCATTTTTACGCACACCGACAATCCGGGTGAAAAAGCGTTTTTTGGATCTGTTTCCCGCCTCGCAGCCAGCGCCGGTATTCCGGTTTACGCCCCGGACGAGGTTAATCATCCCCTGTGGATTGAGCGCATTAGCCAACTGGCACCCGATGTTATCTTCTCGTTCTACTATCGCCATTTACTGAGTGATGAGATCCTCAGCCTTGCCCCTAAGGGTGCATTTAATCTGCACGGCTCGCTACTGCCGAAATACCGTGGCCGCGCGCCGCTGAACTGGGTACTGGTCAATGGTGAAACCGAAACCGGCGTCACGCTTCACCGGATGGTCAAACGTGCGGATGCGGGCGCCATTGTCGCCCAGCAGCGGGTTGCTATTTCGCCCGATGATGTGGCGTTAACGCTGCACCATAAGTTGTGCCAGGCTGCGCGTCAGTTACTGGAAGAGACGCTGCCCGCGATTAAAACGGGAGATTATGCAGAACACCCCCAACAGGAAGCAGAGGCGACCTGTTTTGGTCGCCGTACGCCGGAAGATAGCTTCCTCGACTGGAACAAACCAGCCGCGGAGTTGCATAACCAGGTACGCGCCGTCAGCGATCCATGGCCGGGCGCATTTAGCTATGTTGGCACGCAAAAATTCACCGTCTGGTCGTCACGTGTTTGCAAAAATGACCGCGCAGCCCAGCCAGGAACCGTCATCTCCGTTTCTCCTTTGCTGATCGCCTGCGCTGATGGCGCACTGGAGATTATTACCGGGCAAGCTGGCGATGGTATTGCCATGCAGGGGTCACAGCTGGCGCAGGTTCTGGGCCTGGTACCAGGTTCTCGCCTGAACAGCCAGTCAGTTACTACCGCTAAACGCCGTACTCGCGTGCTGATCCTTGGCGTCAATGGCTTCATTGGTAACCATCTGACCGAACGTCTGTTGCAAGAAGACAATTACGAAGTGTATGGACTCGACATTGGCAGCGATGCCATTAGTCGTTTTCTGCAGCATCCACGATTCCATTTCGTCGAAGGCGATATCAGCATTCACTCCGAATGGATTGAATATCATGTGAAAAAATGCGACGTCGTGCTGCCGCTGGTAGCGATCGCCACGCCAATCGAATATACCCGCAACCCGCTGCGCGTGTTTGAGCTCGATTTTGAAGAGAACCTGAAAATCATTCGCTACTGCGTGAAATACCGTAAGCGCATCATTTTCCCGTCAACCTCCGAAGTCTACGGCATGTGTACCGACAAAGTTTTTGATGAAGACAGCTCGAACCTGATCGTCGGTCCGGTCAATAAACCACGCTGGATCTACTCCGTTTCCAAGCAGTTGCTGGACCGCGTAATTTGGGCATACGGCGAAAAAGAGGGATTGCGCTTCACCCTGTTCCGTCCGTTTAACTGGATGGGACCGCGTCTGGACAGCCTTAACGCCGCGCGTATCGGCAGCTCACGCGCCATTACTCAATTGATCCTCAATCTGGTGGAAGGTTCACCTATTAAGCTGATTGAAGGCGGTAAGCAAAAACGCTGCTTTACTGATATTCGCGATGGTATCGAAGCCCTGTACCGCATCATTGAAAACGAAGGCGGACGCTGCGATGGCGAAATTATCAACATCGGTAATCCGGAGAATGAGGCCAGTATTCAGGAACTGGCAGAAATGCTGCTTACCTGCTTTGAAAAACACCCATTACGCAACCACTTCCCGCCGTTTGCCGGTTTCCGTGACGTCGAAAGCAGCAGCTACTATGGTAAAGGTTATCAGGACGTTGAGCATCGTAAGCCCAACATTCGTAATGCAAAACGCTGCCTGAACTGGGAGCCCACCATTGAGATGCAGGAAACGGTAGAAGAGACGCTGGACTTCTTCTTACGCAGTGTGGATATCACGGAACACACATCATGACCAAAGTAGGCTTGCGCATTGATGTCGATACTTTCCGGGGGACGCGCGAAGGTGTGCCCCGCCTGTTGGAGACATTGAACCGGCATAACGTTCGGGCAAGTTTTTTCTTTAGCGTTGGACCTGACAACATGGGGCGCCATCTCTGGCGTCTTGTGAAGCCACAATTTCTGTGGAAGATGCTGCGTTCAAACGCAGCATCGCTCTACGGATGGGATATATTGCTCGCGGGAACCGCGTGGCCGGGAAAAGAGATTGGCCAGGCCAATGCGGCGATCATTGCGCAAACCGCCCTGATTCATGAAACCGGTTTGCATGCCTGGGATCACCATGCCTGGCAAGCGCGAAGCGGAAACTGGAATGATAAACAGCTGATTGATGATATTTCACGAGGCATTACCGCCCTTGAAGCCATCATCGGACAACCGGTTACCTGTTCTGCGGTTGCCGGATGGCGTGCCGACAACCGCGTCGTCGAGGCAAAAGAAACGTTCCATTTACGCTATAACAGCGACTGTCGGGGAACGTCGTTATTTCGTCCTGTACTGGCGTCCGGGAAAACAGGTACGCCGCAAATTCCCGTCACGTTACCAACATGGGATGAAGTGGTTGGTCAGGAGGTCCAGGCGGTGGACTTCAACGCTTATATTCTCTCCCACATCCAGATGAGCAGAGGAACACCGGTGTACACCATTCATGCGGAAGTTGAAGGCATCGCCTTTCATCAGAATTTTGACGAGCTGCTTACTCGCGCCGCCGACATGGGGATGACATTTTGCCCGCTTGGCGAGCTGTTACCAGACGATATCAGCACGCTGCCAACAGGGCAGATCGTGCGGGGAAAAATACCGGGCAGAGAGGGATGGCTCGGCTGCCAACAACCGGTGAGTGCGACACAATGAAACCTGCTGCCCGCTACACTCTGGCCTGTATCGCGTTTATTGCGCTGTATTTTATTCTCCCTATCAACAGTCGCCTGCTCTGGCAGCCTGATGAAACGCGCTATGCCGAAATCAGTCGGGAAATGCTGACGTCCGGCGACTGGATCGTGCCGCACTTTTTAGGACTCCGTTACTTCGAAAAACCGATTGCCGGATATTGGTTAAACAGCATCGGACAATGGCTATTTGGTGCTAATAATTTTGGCGTCAGAGCGGGGGCTATTTTTGCCACCTTGCTGACGGCGCTACTGGTAGCCTGGCTTGCCATGCGGTTATGGCAGGATAAGCGTACCGCCGTACTCTCTTCTGCTATCTTTTTAACGTTCTTTTCAGTTTACAGCATCGGTACCTACGCGGTACTTGATCCCATAATTGCGCTTTGGCTGATGGCGGGCATGTGCTGTTTTTGGGAAGGCATGCAGGCCACCACCAGAACGCGCAAAATCATCGCTTTTTTGCTGTTAGGGTTAACCTGCGGCATGGGCGTGATGACTAAGGGCTTCCTTGCGCTTGCCGTTCCTGTGCTCAGCGTACTGCCGTGGGTTTTCGCACAAAAACGCTGGAAAGATCTCATACTCTACGGTCTGCTGGCGGTTATCGGCTGCGTCGTGATTGTGCTACCGTGGGGAATAGCGATTGCCCGGCGTGAGCCGGATTTCTGGCATTACTTCTTCTGGGTTGAACATATTCAACGCTTCGCACAGGATGATGCCCAACACAAGGCTCCCATCTGGTACTACATTCCGGTATTCGTGGCTGGCGCATTACCATGGCTCGGGCTGCTCCCCGGCGCGCTGCGTACGGGCTGGCGTGAGCGGGATGTTCCGCGCAGCGCGCTGTACCTGTTAAGCTGGATTGTCATGCCAATCCTGTTTTTCAGCATCGCCAAAGGAAAACTGCCGACCTATATTCTTTCTTGCTTCGCCCCGCTGGCAATATTAACGGCGCGTTTCGGCCTGCAGGCCGCGGAAAAAGGCTCCGCCGCACTGCGTGTGAATGGCTGGATCAACGTGCTGTTCGGCGTGACCGGCATTGTCGCCACATTTATTGTTTCCACATTGGGTCCGTTAAAGACGCCGGTCTGGTCGCATATCGAAACGTATAAGGTGTTTTGCGCGTGGGGCATTTTTATCACCTGGGCACTGTTCGGCTGGTATACGCTAAATAACCGCGAGAAGAACTGGAAATTCGCCGCGCTGTGTCCGCTGGGACTCGCGCTGTTGTTTGGTTTCTCAGTCCCTGACCGGGTGATGGAGTCTAAACAGCCGCAGTTTTTTGTCGAGATGACTAAAGAGTCGCTGGAGTCGAGCCGTTACATTCTCGCCGACAACGTTGGCGTTGCCGCAGGGCTGGCCTGGAGCCTGAAACGTGACGACATCATGATGTACGGCCAAACGGGCGAGTTAAAATATGGCCTCAACTACCCGGATGCTCAGGGGCGTTTTGTTAGTCGGGAAGACTTTGCCGACTGGTTAGCGCAACATCGTCAGCAAGGAAATATTACGCTCGTGCTCACGATTGATAAGGATGAAGATATTAATCAACTCGCTATCCCTCCCGCTGATTACATTGATAATCAGGGGCGACTGGTCCTGATTCAGTATCGGCCAAAATGATCTGGATAGCCTTAGTTCTCGCCAGCCTGCTCAGCGTCTGCGGCCAGCTATGCCAGAAGCAGGCGACCCGACCGGTGTCCGTTCGTGCGCGAAAACGCCACGTCACGCAATGGATTGGGCTTGCTCTGGCAAGCCTCGGTCTGGCCATGCTGCTATGGCTGGCGGTACTGCAGAACATTCCTGTCGGCATCGCCTACCCCATGCTGAGTCTTAACTTTGTATGGGTGACGCTGGCCGCGTGGAAAATCTGGCGCGAACCCGTCACTACACGCCACTGGCTGGGAGTTGGGCTGATCATTACCGGCATCTTTATTCTTGGGAGCGCAGTGTAATGGGCATCTTTTGGGGATTATGTAGCGTTATTATCACCTCCGCAGCCCAGTTGAGCCTCGGCTTCGCAATGGATAATCTGCCGCCAGTGATGCAGCCGCTGGCGTTCATCTCCGCCGTATTCTCTCTCAGTATTGGAGCGTTTGCTTTATCTGCCGGGCTGGCAGGCTATTTGCTGTCGGTTATATGCTGGCATAAAGCCCTGCACCAGCTCGCGCTGAGCAAAGCTTATGCCCTGCTCAGCCTGAGCTATGTGCTGGTTTGGGTTGCATCAATGATTCTGCCCGGCTGGCAGGGAACATTTTCAGTAAAGGCGCTGGTTGGGGTACTGTGCATCATGGCGGGTTTAATGACGATTTTTCTGCCTGCAGACAAGCACCGGCGCTGAGCTCATTTATCTGCCGACAGTCGTAACAGGCGCTCCCATTCGTCACATATGTACTGTCTGGCATCGATTATTTTAATCACGCGGGATGCATCACGATTAACACAATACTGCGCATCTTTCAGCGGTGACAGAAGATCGCCAGGTTTAACCCGCTCGAAAGATTGCGCCTCAGCGAGCATCTTAAGCGAACCACCACTATCGCAAAGTACGATATAGAGCCTCCCTGCTTTCTTGTGACAGCAAGACTTCTTCACATGCCATTCCATAGCGCACCTTTTGTTAAAAAATTTCACAATAGGTTACACTTTAGCAGATAAACAAAAGGACAATAGCTGCGGAATGACAAAAATGAGAAATGTAATTAATGCTTTCTTAATGTTAATGATGAAGCACTTACCCAATCCGACAACGCACGACGCGAGATTTTAATCCCTCCGGCTTTAAGCTCGGGTGGCAATGTCAACCAACATACCGGTTGCTGAAAGCGGGCCAGCTTATCTTTTACCCACTCTGCCAGATTAGTTTCTCCAGCATTAGCGTCATACTCAACGACCGCCACCGGGCGATGGCCAAATTCTTTGTCTTCTATCGGCACAATAAAGGCCTGCAGAACATGTGGGTGTGCGGCAATCACGCGTTCCACCTCTTCCGGCTGTATGCCTTCCCCGCCGCTAAAGAACAGATTGTCCATACGACCGACAATGGTTAACTTGCCGTCCTTCAACACGCCGCGATCGCGGGTTGCAAACCAGCCTTCAGCGTTCACTAAAGGCATAAGCTGTCCGTTACGCCAGTAACCTTGCGCCATGCTGGCGGCTCGTAGCCAAACTTCGTCATTAACGATCCTGACTTCCCGCCCTGGTAAAGCAGAGCCCACATCCGCCAGGCCATCTGCCTCTTTCGCACAAACCGTAGAAGCAAACTCCGTCAATCCGTAACCGCACCAGCAACGAATCCCCTGTTCACGCGCCTGTTCCGTCAACTCAACAGGAATTGCCGCACCGCCCAGCAGCACCGCTTTTAGCGTGACTGGTGTGTTATTAACAAGTAAGCGCCACAGTTGCGTGGGCACCAGTGAAGCGTGAGTGCATCCAGCCAGCATTTGATCCAGCGGCTGTTTGTCGCGCACGGTCATTCGCGCTCCGGCGAACAACCATCGCCACAAAATGCCCTGCCCGGAAACATGAAACAGCGGCAATGAGAGCAGCCAGTCATCCTCAGCACCAAACGGCATTAATGACAGTACGCCCTGCGCGCTTGCCAGATGCGCCTGACAGGTATGCACCGCCGCCTTTGGTAATCCGGTAGAACCTGAGGTTAACGTCATCGTGCTCAAACGCTCGGGCAACCATGCGGTGGCGTGATCGCCTGGCAACGACTGCATCTGTAACAGGCTGAGTTCCGGGAGTGCGATAGCAGCCTCCAGATCCAGCGCAAAACGTAGCGTTAAGTCCGGGACCAGCGCATCAAGCAGCGACTGAGGCAACTGTGGGTTCACAGGTAAAACCCGCGCCCCACACTGCAGCAGCGCGAGCCAGGCCAGCAAAGCGCGCGGATGATTCCAGGCGCGAAGCAGGACGCCATCGCCTTCTTCCACGCCCTGAGCGGCAAAACCGCAGGCCAGATGGTCGATGCGCGCGCAGAGCTCGCTCCAGCTTAATACCTCATCGTTGAGGCGTAAGGCTGGCGCCTTCGCACGAACCTGTCGCCAGTTACGCCACGGCCAGTCACTGGGTTGTATCAGGCCCGATAAGCTCACGCTATCGGGCATTTCCTGCTTGATCATAGCAGACGTTCCAGCGCATCAACGTCGATACACGGCAATGCACTACCCGGCCAGGTGCGTACCTGCTGGCACTGCATCAGGCTCAGGGTATCCAGACCCGGGATGGTTTGCGGCGTCAACCAGGCGGCAATTCGCGCCAGCTGGGTTAAGCCCAGACTCGACTCGATTGACGAACTGATAACGGCAGTAAGACCAAGCGTATGCGCCGCTGCCACCTGTTCACGGACTTTATCGAGACTGCCGGTCAGCGTAGGTTTGATAACCACAGCCTTGACGCCCTCTTCGGCTTCGAAGGTGAAATCCGCTTCACGCAGACTTTCATCCCAGGCGATGGCAATGCCGGTTTCACGCGCGAAGGCACGAGAATCATCACGGGTTTTGCACGGTTCTTCGAGGAAGGCAATGCGTCCACGGTACTCCGGATTAACGTATTTCGCGAACTGCTGAGCTTTCAACGGCGTCCAGGCCCGGTTGGCGTCAAGTCGCAAATGCAGCTCCGGGATCGCCTCAAGTAACAGATTGGCTACCATGCCGTCGCGAACCGCTTCATACAGACCGACCTTAATCTTCGCCACTTTTTCGCCCGGCATGTCCGCCAGTTGCAGTACCAGATCGTCAGGATCGCCCGTACACAGCGGTGCAGCACGATAGTCTGCGTCCTGTGGCAATACGCCAGCCAGTTCGGCCAGCGCACAGCTTACGCCAAAGGCGACCGAAGGCAGTTGCGGTAAGGAGGCATCCCCTTGCAGCCAGCCTTTCACCCAGGCCAGCAACTCGGTTTGCGCTTCTTCCCAGCTTTCCTGACTGAAGCCCGGCAGCGGGGAGATTTCTCCCCACCCTTCACGCTCACCGTCACGAAGACATACGTATAACCCGTCACGCGTTTTTAACCGCCTGTCGCGCAGAATCACCCCCGCGTCCATGGGGATCTGCCAGCGGTATACCTGCGCGCTACGCATTACGGATTCCGTTTGAATTTGCTGAAATCAGGCTGACGTTTCTGGTTAAAGGCGTTACGGCCTTCCTGACCTTCTTCCGTCATGTAGAACAGCATAGTGGCGTTACCTGCCAGCTCCTGCAGACCTGCCTGACCATCACAGTCGGCGTTCAGTGCAGCTTTCAGGCAGCGCAGCGCCATTGGGCTGTTTTGCAGCATTTCGCGACACCAGCGTACTGTCTCTTTTTCCAGATCCGCCAGCGGAACCACGGTGTTGACCAGCCCCATATCCAGCGCCTGTTTCGCATCGTACTGACGGCACAGGAACCAGATTTCACGCGCTTTTTTCTGACCGACGATGCGCGCCATATAGGAAGCGCCCCAACCGCCGTCGAAGGAACCGACTTTAGGACCGGTCTGACCGAAGATGGCGTTTTCAGCCGCAATGGTCAGGTCACACATCATGTGCAGCACATGACCGCCGCCAATGGAGAAACCTGCAACCATCGCCACGACCGGTTTCGGACAGGTACGAATCTGACGCTGGAAGTCCAGCACGTTCAGGTGATGCACACCGGAGTCATCCTGGTATCCGCCGTAGTCGCCACGTACCTTCTGATCGCCGCCTGCGCAGAACGCTTTGTCGCCAGCACCGGTCAGAATAATTACGCCGATGTTGTCATCATAGCGGGCATCCGCCAGCGCCTGGATCATCTCTTTCACAGTGACCGGACGGAAGGCATTGCGTACCTGCGGACGATTAATGGTGATTTTTGCGATACCGTCGGTGGATTTCTCGTAAAGAATGTCGGTATAGCCTTCAGAGCAATCGTGCCATTCTACTGGTGCGTAAAGCATTGTTTCATCAGGATAGATCATAAAATGTCCTATAGTCAGCGACGCAGAATCTGAGCCAGACAGTCCACTACACCCGCGGGGTTGTCCCGATGCGCGTTGTGTCCGGCATTACGAATCACATGGTTTGGTACTGATATTTCCGCCGCCAGAGCGCGGAATTTATCGTCACGTTCACCACATAAATAATAAAACGGAAATGTGCACGTCGTGAGTTGCGCACGTAAATCAGGTTGTACGGCAAGCGAGGTGGCCTCCAGCATTGCCGCCAGCGTTTGCCCATTATTCTGGCTACGCAGAGCGACCAGCGCCTCTCTTTGTACCGTGTTCAGCGAGGAAAAAACGGGCTGTTGATACCAGTCATTAAACACCTCACGTAGCGGCTCTGCGCGAAAACGCGCAGCCCAGCGGCCATCCGAGAGACGACGCTGAACGCGCGCCTCTTCGCCTTGCAAGCCTGGATGTCCACCTTCAACCACCAGACCACAAAGCCCTGGCATCTCCTGACAGGCCGCCATCATCGCGACTCTGCCACCAAGAGAGTATCCCACCAGCCAGTAGTTGTGTATGTTGTAACTAAGTAGAGTATTACGCAGCAAAACGTTTACGTCATCGAATCCGCTCACGCTGATGTCAGCAGAGCCACCGTGTCCCGGCAGATCGATGTATAGCCGCGAATAATCCTGAAACGCTTCGCCGACCGTCTGCCATTCCCGACAATCGCCAGAGAAACCGTGCAGGAAAACCAGCCAGGGAAATCCCGTCTGGCCCTCTTTCGCCTGCGCATGCAGGATCATAGATGACTTACCTTCGCCAGCAGTTGCTGCAAGGTTTGCGCCCCGTCAGTTTCATTCACCACCAGCTCAATCACCGTGGCCGCAGGAGTACGCCAGGCGTTAGTCAACGCGCTCTCCAGTTGCTCCCAGTTTTCCGGGCGCTGGTATTTAAGGTTAAACATGGCGGCAGCATGCTCGAAATGTACGTTCTGCGGCATCAGATAGAACCGTTCGCGTTCGCTGGCTGGCGTCGGCAGCAGAGAAAAAATCTGTCCGCCGTTATTGTTGACCACTATCAGGACAAACGGTGCAGAAACCTGGCGCAATAACGCCAGCGCATTCAGGTCATACAATGCAGATAAATCGCCAACAATCGCCAGCGTCGATTTCGCGCTGGCACGCTGTACACCTGCTGCCGTTGACAGCAGGCCGTCAATACCGCTCGCGCCACGGTTGCTATAGACCGGGTAACCAGCCGGAAGCTGCGACAGCGCATCAATCAGGCGTACCACCAGACTGTTACCCACGAACAGCTGCCCCTGCTCCGGCAAGTATTCACGAATACGGTGGGCTAATTGCGCTTCACCAAACGCCTCACGACGGGCTTCTACCGCCTGCCAGGCCAGTTGCGCCAGACGAGGGATTTCCACGTGCCAGGGCTGACGTTTCTCCGCCGGATGCAGCTCCAGCCAGTCGCCAACTTTCGCCACCAGCCTGCGGCCACGATGGTGAGCCGGATCGAGGCGGCCTTCGATATTATCGACAATCCAGTATTCCTGCGGATCGCAGCTGGCCTGCCATTGCAGGAGTCGTTTTCCGGTCAGGCTGCTGCCAAGCTGCACCACAATCTGCGCCTGCTGTAACTCAGCTACCGCTTTCGCATTTCCCAGCCACAGGTCGGCGCACGGCAGCGGTTGTCCGGTTTGCGACAGAACATCACCAATCAGCGGCCAGCCTAACGTCTGCGCCCACTGCGCAACCTTCTTACCTTCTTCAGCGCTCATGCGGCCCGCAATGACTACGCCGCGTTTTTGTCGCCAGAAAAACCAGTCGCGCTGTTTGTCGCTTTCCAGCCGACGCGCTTCTCGCAGCCAGGGTTTATCGTCCTGCCACCAGTCGCCGAGGCGCTGCTGCCAGGCAATCCCCGTTTCGTCCATATCGCCATACAGCGGTTCCGCAAACGGGCAATTGATATGAACCGCCCCGCTATGCAGGGTTGCTAACGCATTATCAATAGTGGACACCAGCCAGCTTGCCGGAATGTCCTGAGTCGGACGCGGTAAAGAGAGCGTTTGCGATGGATGCGAGGCAAACATTCCGGCCTGACGAATCGCCTGGTTCGCACCACAGTCGATAAGCTCTGGCGGTCGGTCTGCCGTAAGTAAAATTAGTTTTTCACCGGTCAGGCCCGCTTCAATCAACGCGGGATATAAATTCGCCACCGCGGTACCGGACGTCACAATCACGGCGACAGGCTGACGGCTAACTTTTGCCAGACCTAAGGCCAGATGCCCAAGGCCACGCTCGTCAAAATGGGTGTGATGGATGAATGCGGGGTTTTCCGCTGCCGCCAGCGTCAACGGTGTAGAACGAGAGCCAGGGGCAATGCAGACATGCCTGACGCCGTGGCGAGTGAGTGCTTCCAGAATGACCGCCGCCCAGCGTCGGTTAAATGCGCTTACTGACATGAGATTGTCCGGTATCAATATTGCGACACAGTATAAAGAATCGAATAAATGGATTTTTGATATGAGTCGGTAATGTGTGACTCATTAGGCTTCCATCTGTAATAAAGTACGTAAACCCGCCGCTTTGTTGTCTATTTCTTGCCATTCCTGCTCAGGATCTGAACCACGTACGATCCCTGCCCCGGCATACAGGCGCACCACGTTTGCGCTAATTTTCGCCGAACGTAGTGACACGCAAAACTCACTTTGGCGCAGTGAAAGATAACCCGCAGAACCGGCATACCACTCACGTTCAAAGGGTTCATTTTGTTGGATGAATTCACGCGCCAGCTCTCGCGGAATACCGGCGACAGCCGCCGTGGGCTGGAGTTGCATCAGGCAAAGCGTATCGTCGGCCTGATTCAGTTCCGTCCAGATGCAACGGCGCAGGTGCTGCACTTTACGCAGCCTGAGCACCTGTGGCGGCAGCACGTCGAGAGTTTGCGTACAGCCTTGCAGGCGCTGGCAAATATCTTCAACCACCAGCATATTCTC
Organism: Citrobacter sp. Cf116; assembly: GCF_030336505.1. NCBI lineage: Bacteria > Pseudomonadati > Pseudomonadota > Gammaproteobacteria > Enterobacterales > Enterobacteriaceae > Citrobacter > Citrobacter sp. Cf116. The sequence continues at coordinate 1,162,208 of NZ_JAOWEQ010000037.1, forward strand.
ACGCTGGTTTTTATCATCTTTCATTAGCCATTCACCCAACTGCCAGGCCCGATGATCCTCTGGATGATTGGCCACGGTTCCGGCCAGCGCCTCGGTGCGCAGCGCCGTGTCTCGCCGCCGATACAGACGCTCAGGGGAAGAGCCAAGAAAAGCGGAGTCGGCAGAGAATGCCATAAAGAAATGGTAGCAGTTCAGGTTTAAGCGACGGCTGGATGCCATCACGGCCGCGGCATTAACCGGCTGAGAAAACTGTAAGTCGGTCGCCCGCGCCAGCACGACCTTATCGAGGTCTTCTCCTGCGATCGTTTGGGTGGCGAGTTTTATCAGATTTGTCCAGCCCGCTTTATCTGGCCAGTTCTGTTCTCCCGTCAAACTGAGACGCAACGCGGGTAGCGGCTTAACATTGGCGAGCGATGAGATAAACGCCAGCGCCTGCGCGGCGTCGTCACGTAACGATACGTCGCTGTAGAGATGTAAGCGTAAGCTCGCCACTCCGGCGCAACGTCGCCACTCCAGCCGCGGCAGCAGCAAATTGCCACGCTGTGGCTCAAAGGCATTCAGGCCCCAGATGCGCAGGTCGGGATGATTATCATGCTGGTGTAAAAATTGCTGGGCCGATTCCAGCGAGGAAAATGCGGCGACGGCCCCTAATACGGCGGCCTCTTCGTCGCCGTTACGCTGCTGCCAGTAAAACTGGGGCCAGACGGGTTGACTGGCCAGCCATCCTAAAGCGTCAAACGCATCATTCAGTGGGAAAGGTATATCGTAAATACGAATTCCAGGTGCGGCTGGTATCTCTTGCGACAAATGACGCATCAGACTTTCCAGCGCAGTAGTGATTGAATGCACGCGGACCTCTCCCTGTTAAAAACCTCACATTATACGGGGTACTGAGCAGAAAAAGCAGTACCCCCAGTTAGGGAGTACGTACAAATGCGATGACAGAACGGAATTTATCGCCGTGCTAACAATAATCCCATCACTAAACCGACTGTGGCGCCAACGCCGATCCCGCGCCAGGGTTTTTCGTGCACATAATCATCCGCCCGACAAACAGCTTTTTTCGCACGGTAATAGTAGCTGTCAGAAGCATGGCTGACGCGATTTCTCACCTCTTCTAACGCCCGTTCTGCCCGCGCTTTTAACTCAAGGTATTTTTGATCTGCTGGGTCGCCAGAAGAACGCAGCACCTCTTCCAGCGTTTCACTTAATAATTCCAGATCATCATCGATACGTGATTCATAAGAATGAAAAGACATTATATTCTCCCTTTCAATTGACGTACCCGCTAACTATAGACAACCTGGACTGTTTGCGCCTGTTTACGCCTGATGTGCTTCCCGCGCCATTCCGACGTGTGGAATACCGTCTTCGTCATAGATATCCGTTACCGGAACAAAGCCAAAGCGCGCATAGAACGATTGCAGATGCGCCTGCGCGCCCAGATATAACGCCTTGTGTGGCCAGTGTTGCGCGCAGGATGCCAGCGTCTGGGCCATCAGCTGTTGCCCCAGTTTTTCACCGCGCAGCGCTTCGCTTACAATCACCCGACCAATCACCACCGGCTCCAGCTCGTCATCGCTTTTCAGAATCCTCGCATACGCCACCAGCTCATCGTTATGCCAGCCCAGAATATGGCGATTCTCTCCAACCAGGTCATCGCCATCCACATCCTGGTACGGACACTGTTGCTCAACTACAAACACCGCGCATCGCAACTGAAGTAGTGCGTACAGTTGTTGGGTACTCAGCTTTGCATGGTGGAGATCTTGCCAGTGAATCATTGTCTGCCCCTATGTTGTGATAACCTGAACACCCTGCCTTATTGATGGCGAAAAGTGTAACGCGAAGATGGAATTACTATTTTTAGGCACGTCAGCGGGAGTCCCCACTCGCTCACGCAATGTAACGGCAATTTTACTGAATCTGCAACACCCGACTCAGGCGGGGCTGTGGCTTTTTGATTGTGGTGAAGGGACGCAGCATCAGATGCTCACCACCCCTTTCAATCCAGGAAAACTCGATCGTATTTTTATCAGCCATCTGCACGGCGATCACCTGTTTGGTTTACCGGGACTACTGTGCAGTCGCTCAATGGCCGGCAATGTCCAGCCTCTGACGCTTTACGGGCCAAAAGGGTTGCGAGAGTTTACCGAAACCGCATTACGTCTGAGCGGCTCTTGGACCGATTATCCGATGGAAATTGTGGAAATCACCGCAGGTGAGATTGTCGATGACGGCCTGCGTAAAGTCACGGCGTACCCGCTGGCGCATCCGCTGGAGTGCTACGGTTTTCGCATTCAAGAGCATGACAAACCCGGTGCGCTTGACGCTAGCGCCCTGAAGGCAGCAGGTGTTAAAGCGGGCCCGTGGTTTCAGGATTTGAAAGCCGGGAAAACTATCGTGCTGGAGGATGGACGTACGATCCACGGCGCCGACTTCCTCGCCCCGGCCACCAGGGGAAAATCAGTCGCTATTTTCGGTGACACAGGACCCTGCGCGTCCGCCATTGAACTGGCTCGAGGTGTAGATGTCATGGTACACGAAACCACGCTGGATGCCTCAATGGAGGAGAAAGCGAACAGTCGCGGGCACAGCTCAACCCGACAAGCCGCACAGCTGGCGCTGGATGCCGGAGTGGGACGCCTGATCATGACCCACGTTAGCTCACGCTATGATGAAAAAGGCTGTCAGCGTTTGCTTGAAGAGTGCAAAGCGATTTTTCCAGACACGGAACTGGCTCACGATTTCGCCATTTTCAGCGTTTAACGCTTTATTTTTCCGCCTCAGTGCCGATAACAGTGGAAAGGCTGGCTTTCACACTGAGGACAGGATGAACAATTTCCAGAAAGATATTGATGACAGGACAAACCTAACCCTGTCTAACCGTTTTGAACTGCTGCTATTTCGCCTCGGCAAATCTGTTGAGGAGCAGAAATCAGAGCTATTTGGCATCAACGTATTCAAGCTGCGTGAAATCGTGCCGATGCCGACCTTTACACGTCCGGCTGGTATGAAGGCCCCGCTGCTGGGTATGGTTAATATTCGCGATCAGGTGATCCCGGTGATTGACCTGCCCGCCGTCGCGGGCTGTAAACCAGAGACCGGACTCAACATCCTGTTGATCACAGAATATGCCCGCAGCGTCCAGGCGTTTGCGGTGGAGTCAGTGGAAAACATTATGCGCCTGGACTGGCAACAGGTGCATACCGCCGAGAAAGCCGTCAATGGTCGCTATATCACCAGTATCGCTTGCCTGGACGACAACAAAGAGACCAACAACCTGGCGCTGGTGCTCGACGTTGAGCAGATCTTGTACGACATCGTACCGGCGAACCACGACCTGCGCGCAACCGATCTGAAAACCAATAAATTCAACATCACGCCGGGTGCGGTGGCGATTGTGGCAGATGATTCAAAAGTGGCCCGCGCAATGCTGGAAAAAGGGCTTAACGCCATGGAAATCCCGCATCTGATGCATGTAACGGGCCAGGATGCGTGGGAAAAAATACAGCAGCTTTCCGCAGAAGCACTGGCGGAGGGCAAGCCTATTAGCGAGAAGATCGCCCTGGTACTCACCGATCTCGAAATGCCGGAGATGGACGGTTTTACGCTTACCCGCAAAATAAAAACCGACGAACGCCTGAAGAAGATCCCGGTCGTTATCCACTCTTCGCTTTCCGGTAGTGCGAACGAAGATCATGTTCGCCGAGTAAAAGCGGATGGCTACGTGGCCAAATTCGAAGTCAATGAGCTTTCTTCAGTGATCCAGGAAGTGATGGATCGCACAGCAAAAGGCATCAGCGGTCCGCTGGTGAGCCGTCAGCTATTGAACTGACCGTATTTCACGCATAAAAAAACCCGCCGAGGCGGGTTTTTTCGTTACTGCATGTAGCCTTACATCAGCGGAGTCGCTAACTGCACAATGCTGATCAGCGGTTGCGGGTAAATACCCAGCACCAGTACCAGCAGGGCAGAAATCAGCACCACGATACCGCCCGCGCTGTACTGCCAGTTGGATGGCGCATCTCGGTTCAGCTGTTGCGGTGCGCTCAGGTACAGGCTCACGGCAACACGCAGATAGTAGTACAAACCAATCGCCGAACCGACCACCACAGCGGCAACCAGCCACCACAGGTTAGCCTGCACACCGACTGCCAGTACGTAGAACTTACCGATAAAGCCCAGCGTCATCGGGATACCGGCCAGAGACAGCATCATTACCGTCATCACTGCCGCGAGGATCGGACGATGCCAGAACAGACCACGGTAGGAGAACAGAGAGTCCGCATCCGGGCCGCGGTACGGGCTGGACATCAGGCTGACCACACCGAACGCGCCGAGGCTGCTGAACAGGTAACCGGCCAGGTAAACGCCAACCGCTTCCATCGACATCTCGCCGCTCTGCAGAGCAATCAGCGCCACCAGCAGGTAGCCGAGATGAGAGATAGAAGAGTAACCGAGCAGACGTTTAATATTGGTCTGGCTCAGCGCCATCAGGTTACCGAAGATGATGGAAGCAAAGGCAATCACGCCCAGTACGATACGTACCGCTTCGCTATCCCCTACCGGTGCGTACAGGAACAGACGCATCACCACGCCGAAGATAGCGATTTTGCTCGCCGTCGCCAGGAAGGTGGAAACCGGAGCCGGAGCGCCCTGGTAAACGTCTGGCGTCCACAGGTGGAACGGAACCAGCGAAAGTTTAAAGCCGAGGCCAACAATCATCAGACCGAAGCCCGCCAGCAGCAGCGGTTCGTGCAGCATGCCGTCGCCGAGGCTCTTACCGAGCGCAACAAACGACAGATTGCCAGACTGCGCGTACACCAGCGCCATACCGAACAGCAGGAAGGAAGACGCTGCGGCAGACAGAATGGTGTATTTGATACTGGCTTCCAGCGAACGTTTCTGACGGAACGCATAGCCAACCAGACCAAACAGCGGCAGAGAGATCAGCTCAATACCAAGGAACAGCGCCGCCAGATGGTTAGCATTAGCCAGCAGAATACCGCCGAGTGCGGCAATCAGCACCAACAGGTAGAACTCTTCCCGGTTGTCATCGTAGCCTTCCAGCCACGGGTAAGCAAAGGTACAGGTGGCAAGACTCGCCAGCAGCACCAGTCCGGTGTAGAGCATGGCGAAACCGTCAACCCGCATCAGCGGGGTGACGTCCATGGCGCCAGCCTGGCCAACAAACCAGAGCGAAACCAGCGCGGCGTTAAGCCCAATGACCGATAACGTGGCATTGAGGAAGTGATTGCGTCGCCACGCAATGGAGAGCATCACAACCACCACCGTCAAGCCGACGATCAGCAGCGGTAGCAGCGCAATCAGGTGTTGTGGAGTTATTGTCATGGCGATTTACGGCCTTGTAGTAGTAACGGAATTAACAAACCACTGCTGGATGTTGCTCATCGCAGAATGCGAGGTATCCAGAATCGGCTGCGGATAAAAGCCAAGCAGTACCAGAAGCACGACCAGCAACAGGATGATAAACAACTCACGCAGCGACATCCCTGGCAGTTCAACACTGGCAATCTGGCTCTTCGCTTTACCGAAGTAAGCGCGATGCAACATCGCCAGCGAGTAAACAGAGGCAAACACCAGACCAAAGGTCGAGATCACGGTAATGACCGGAACCACCTGGTAGCTGCCGAACAGAATCATAAATTCGCCAACGAAGTTACCTGTACCCGGCATACCCAGCGTACACACGGCGAAGAACATTGACAGCGCAGGCAACCATTTCATTTTGCCCCACAGGCCGCCCATCATACGCATATCACGCGTGTGCAGACGTTCGTACAGCTGACCACACAGAATGAACAGACCGGCTGCGGACAGACCGTGCGCGATCATCTGAATAACCGCACCCTGGTAAGCCAGCTGGCTGCCGGTGTAGATAGCAATCAGTACGAAGCCCATGTGCGATACGGAGGTGTAAGCAATCAGGCGTTTGATATCGTACTGATTAAAGGCCATCCACGCGCCGTAGAAGATACCGATAACACCCAGCCACATTGCGATAGGTGCAAACTCCGCCGACGCGTTCGGGAACAGCGGCAGAGAGAAGCGCAGTAGACCGTAAGCCGCGGTTTTCAGCAAGATCCCCGCCAGGTCAACAGAACCTGCGGTCGGCGCCTGGGAGTGCGCATCCGGCAACCAGCCGTGCAGCGGAACCACCGGCATTTTCACCGCGAAGGCGATGAAGAAGCCCAGCATCAGCAGATATTCCACACCGTGGGACATCGGGGTATTCAGCAACTCTTCATAGTTGAAGGTCCACACACCGGTCGCTTTATAGTGCACAAACACCAGCGCCAGGATGGCAATCAACATCACCAGACCACTCGCCTGGGTATAAATGAAGAACTTGGTCGCCGCCGTGATACGCGTTTTACCGTCAGAGGCTTTATGCCCCCACAACGCGATCAGGAAGTACATCGGCACCAGCATCATTTCCCAGAAGAAGAAGAACAGGAACATGTCGATGGCAAGGAACACACCAATCACGCCGCCTAAGATCCACATCAGGTTCAGATGGAAGAAGCCCTGGTATTTTTCGATTTCATTCCAGGAGCAAAGTACCGCCAGAACACCGAGCAGACCGGTCAGCACTACCATCAGCAGCGACAGACCGTCGATAGCCAGATGAATAGAGATGCCAAAACGTGGGATCCACGGCAGGACAAACTCAGACTGCCACTGCGGAATGCCAGCGGATTGCGTCAGTGAATAGCCGCCCTGCAACCACAGTTGCAGGCCAAGCGCCAGCGTCAATCCCATGGTAATCAGCGCGATCCAGCGCGGCACCTTCACGCCAAAGCGTTCGGTCTGCCAGCACAGGAAGCCACCGATAAAGGGAATTAATATTAGCCAGGGTAGTAACATGGCGATCTTTATTCCTTGTTAAAGTCCCATCAGGACCTGATTTTCAACGAATTCTCAAACAGAAAATTCACTTCGGATTGCGGCTTTTTTTGCCCGGTGGCGCGAACGCTTACCGGGCCTACAGATTCCCGTAGGTCGGATAAGCGCGAGCGCCATCCGACATCAACCCCACAATCCTCAAACTCAACGCAGTACCATCAACAGTGCCAGCACAACGACGGCGCCGATGCTCATTGATGCGACATACCAGCGCAGATAACCGTTCTCGCTCAACAACAGGCCTTTACCTGCAAAGCGGGAAAGGATCGCCGGAATGTTCATCATTGAGTTGAGCGGATCGCGTTTCAGCAACCAGGCAACACCCAGGAACGGCTTGACGAACACTTTGTCATACAGCCAGTCGAAGCCCCAGGCGTTATACCACCAGGTACCCAGCAGGCGGCCCGGCGCACTGTTGGCAATCGATGTCACAAGCTGGCGTTTACCCAGCCACAGCCATGCTGCGATCAGGATGCCCGCAATCGCTACGATACCGGAGGTAATTTCCAGCGTCATGACGCGACCATGCTCAAGCTCGGTCGTCGCAGGCAGTACACCCTGCAGCGGCGGCACAATCAGCGCGCCAACGAAGGTGGACAGGATCATCAGCACAATCAGCGGCAGATGATGGGTAATCCCCTTCCCTGCATGAGCGTGAATTTGTTCTTTACCGTGGAACACGATGAAAATCATACGGAAGGTATACAGAGAGGTCATGAACGCACCGACCAGACCTGCGACCATCAGATTAATATGACCATTCGCCATTGCACCGGCCAGAATCTCATCCTTACTGAAGAAGCCAGCGGTAATCAGCGGCAGAGCCGACAGCGCCGCGCCACCGATCAGGAAGCAGAGATACACCAGCGGAATTGACTTACGCAGTCCGCCCATCTTGAAGATGTTCTGTTCGTGGTGGCAAGCCAGGATAACCGAGCCGGATGCCAGGAACAGCAGCGCTTTAAAGAAGGCGTGCGTCATCAGGTGGAAAATCGCCGCATCCCACGCCTGTACACCGAGAGCCAGGAACATATAACCAATCTGGCTCATGGTGGAGTACGCAAGAACGCGTTTGATGTCGGTCTGTACCAGCGCAGCAAAACCCGCCAGCACCAGAGTGATGGCACCGATAATCCCCACCAGGTGCAGGATTTCTGGGGTCATCAGGAACAGGCCGTGCGTACGTGCAATCAGGTAGACACCGGCAGTAACCATCGTCGCAGCGTGGATAAGCGCAGAGACAGGCGTCGGGCCGGCCATCGCATCAGCAAGCCATGTTTGCAACGGCAACTGCGCAGATTTACCGACCGCACCGCCCAGCAGCATCAGGGTTGCCCACATCAGCATGTTGTTACCATCTGCAAAGTGCGCAGGCGCCAGTTCCACCATTTCGCGGAAGTTCAGCGTGCCCAGCTCGTTGTAGAGGATGAACAGCGCGAACGCCAGGAATACGTCACCAACACGGGTTACCACGAAGGCTTTCATTGCCGCAGCGCCATTCTTCGGATCGGTATAGTAGAAACCAATCAGCAGATAGGAGCACAGGCCCACGCCTTCCCAGCCGAGGTACATCAGCAGCAGGTTATCCGCCAGCACCAGAACCACCATGCTGGCGATAAACAGGTTGGTGTAGGCGAAGAAACGAGAATAGCCCTCTTCTCCGCGCATATACCAGGAGGCGAACATGTGGATCAGGAAACCGACACCGGTCACCACGGAGAGCATGGTCAGCGACAGGCCATCCAGCACCAGGTTAAAACCGATGTTGAAGTCGCCGACTGACATCCAGGTCCACAGCGGCTGGCTGTAAGCCTGCTGGCCATTGGCAAAGAAATCAACGCCAACAAACGCAGTCACCAGCGCGGCCAGACCGATCGACCCGACACCCACGGTAGCGGACAAATTTTCTGACCAACGACCACGGGAAAACGCCAGTAATACAAAGCCAATAAATGGCAGAATAATGGTTAAGGCAAGCATGTTCATCCACGCATCTCACTTACTGAATCGATGTTCAGGTTCTGGCGACGGCGATGAAGTTGCAGCAACAGCGCAAGTCCAATGCTCGCTTCCGCAGCCGCAAGGCTGATGGCGAGAATGTACATCACCTGACCATCGGTCTGGCCCCAGTAGCTTCCGGCGACCACAAAGGCCAGCGCGGAGGCGTTAATCATGATTTCCAGCCCGATCAGCATAAACAGCAGATTGCGGCGGATAACCAGACCAGTCAAACCCAGGACGAATAAAATCGCAGCGAGGATCAGTCCATGTTGTAAGGGGATCATGCGTGCTCCTCCGTTTTTCTTTTCGCGCGGTCATCAGTGCGATTGCTCAGCACTTCACCTGAACGCTCTTCGCGCCCCACGTGGAAGGCCACAACCAGGCCCGCCAGCAGCAGCATCGAAGCCAGTTCGACCGCCAGTACATACGGTCCGAACAGGGAAATACCGACTGCTTTCGCGCTAATTGGCGTCCCGTCGATGCCCTGATCGTTTACGCCCAGAATCGCGTAAACAATGACCACCAGCATGATGGCCGACAGAATCGCCGGACCAATCCACACCTGAGGTTTCAGCCACTGGCGTTCCTGTTCAATTTCAGAACCACCGAGGTTGAGCATCATTACCACGAATACGAACAGCACCATGATAGCGCCCGCGTAGACGATAATTTCCAGCGCACCGGCGAAGTAAGCGCCTAACGAGAAGAACACCCCGGAAATCGCCAGCAGCGAAATAATCAGATACAGCAGTGCGTGTACCGGATTGGTGTGGGTGATCACCCGCAAGGTTGCGAGAATGGCTATCAGGCCACAGATATAAAAAGCGAACTCCATTGCCCCTCTCCTTACGGTAACAGGCTCTTGACGTCGATAGGCTTGGCTTCGTTCTCTGCTTCGCCCTTATCTTTGCCGTCGATTGCCATACCTGCCATCCGGTAGAAGTTATATTCCGGGTATTTGCCCGGACCGGAGATCAGCAGATCCTCTTTCTCGTAAACCAGGTCCTGGCGCTTGTACTCACCCAGCTCGAAATCTGGAGTCAGCTGAATAGCCGTTGTCGGACAGGCTTCTTCGCACAGGCCGCAGAAAATGCAGCGTGAGAAGTTAATGCGGAAAAACTCCGGATACCAGCGGCCATCTTTGGTCTCTGCTTTTTGCAAAGAGATACAGCCTACCGGACACGCTACCGCGCACAGGTTACAGGCAACGCAGCGCTCTTCACCGTCTGGATCACGAGTCAGAACGATACGACCACGAAAACGGGGCGGTAGATAGACCGGCTCTTCCGGGTACATCTGCGTTTCGCGTTTCGCGAACGCATGCAGGCCGATCATCCAGATACTGCGTACCTGGGTGCCGAAACCTACGAACAATTCTTTTAAGGTCATGGTCTTTGTGTCCCTTATTGCGCCTGCCAGAGAATGACAGCCGCCGTTACCAGCAAGTTGACGAGCGTCAGCGGCAGACAGACTTTCCAGCCGAAGGACATTACCTGGTCATAACGAGGACGCGGTAACGACGCACGAATCAAAATGAACATCATCATGAAGAACGCGGTTTTCAGCGCGAACCAGACGAATGGTGGTAAGAACGGGCCATGCCAGCCACCGAAGAACAGGGTAACCATCAGTGCAGAAATGGTGACGATACCGATGTACTCACCCACAAAGAACAGACCGAATTTCATACCGGAATATTCAATGTGGTAACCGTCGGCCAGTTCCTGCTCGGCTTCTGGCTGGTCAAACGGGTGACGGTGACACACCGCCACGCCCGCGATGGCAAAGGTGACAAAACCAAAGAACTGCGGAATAACGTTCCAGATATCAGCCTGGTTGTTGACGATGTCGGTCATGTTAAATGAACCGGCCTGCGCCACCACGCCCATTAGGGAAAGTCCGAGGAACACTTCGTAGCTCAGGGTCTGCGCAGACGCACGCATCGCACCGAGCAGGGAGTATTTGTTGTTACTGGACCAGCCGGCGAACAGCACCGCGTATACCGCGAGGCCCGCCATCATCAGGAAGAACAGGATCCCGATGTTCAGGTCAGCAACCACCCAGTTCGGACTCACTGGCACGATGGCGAAAGCCAGCAGCAGCGAGGTGAAGGCGATCATCGGTGCCAGGGTAAAGATGACGCGATCCGAGAATTTCGGGATCCAGTCTTCTTTAAAGAACATCTTGATCATGTCCGCAACCAGCTGGAGCGAACCGCCCCAGCCAACACGGTTCGGTCCGTAACGGTTCTGGAACAGACCCAGCAGACGACGTTCGCCAAAGCTCATGAATGCCCCGCAGGTGACCACCACCAGCAGGATCACCACAGCTTTGAGAATGCTCAGCAGGATCTCAATCAGATCGGGTGTAATCCAACTCATTGTTGTGCCTCCTGCAGATCCTCAAGACGCGCACCTGCCAGAACCGGCGCGATGCCAGGCATGCCCATCGGTAAACCAACCTGCCCTGCCGTTAATCCTTCAGCGATTTCAACCGGCAGCGTAACCGTGTTGCCATCGTAGCTGAAAGAAACGCGCGTACCGGCATTAACACCCAACTTCGCGGCATCAGCCGGGTTGAGTTTGATGTACGGCTGCGGCATACGGGTCTGGAAGACCGGCGCACGCTGGGACATTTCGTCACTGCCAAACAGGTGATAGTAAGGCGCGATACGCCACTGACCATCCTGAGCCTGGAAGCTCGCCGGAACGGTAGTGAAGTAATCCATACCATCCGCAGAAGCTTCGATCAGGCGCACGCCCGGATCGCCATGACGCAGTTTACCGCCCACTTCATCCTGGAACTTGTTCCACGCCTGTGGGGAGTTCCAGCCCGGAGCCCAGGCAAACGGAATTTGTGAACGCGGTGCAGACGGCTGGTTGTTCCCTTCCATAGAGAAAGCGAACATAGTGTCTTTGTCCTGCGGTTGACGCGGTTCGTGTACGCTGATGTTGGCGCGCATTGCGGTACGCCCACTGTAGCGGTGCGGTTCACGCGCCAGCTTCTGTCCACGGATACGGAAGCTTGCGTCCGGCGCGGCATCTTTAATGCCCGCCAGCTGCGGCAACTTCTCAACGACCGCGTCGATAACGTGGTCGAGCTGCGTCCAGTCCACTTCACGGCTCTGCACGGTGCTGTGCAGCGAGTGCAGCCAGCGCCAGCTTTCCAGCATTACGGTGTTGCTGTCGTAGTAGGATGGGTCATAAACCTGGAAGAAACGCTGGGCGCGGCCTTCGTTGTTAATCACCGTACCATCGCTTTCGGCGAAGCTTGCAGCGGAAAGCACCAGATGGGCGTTTTCCATAATTGCCGTACGCTGATGGTCAACGACCAGTACCAGCGGCGCTTTCGCCAGCGCGGCATCAACGCGAGCGGCTGAAGCATGGCGATGCAGGTCATTTTCCAGCACCACAACAGCGTCAGCGCGGCCTGTTTCCAGCTCGGTCAGCGCATCGTCAAGGGAACCACCGCCAATCATGCCGAGGCCCATGCTGTTAACCGAGCGAGCAATCATAGTGATGCCGACGTCTGCGCCACGGCCTTTCAGCGCCTTCGCCACGTTGGCAGCCGCCTGAATCACTTCGGCGCTACCGGCGTTGGTGCCGGAAATAATCAGTGGTTTCTTCGCCCCGGCTAGTGCCTGAACGATAACGTCAATTTTGTTCTGCAGGTCACGGTCGATACCGTCAACCGCCGGCGCGTTGTTATCCAGCGCGTGGGCGATAGCGAAACCTAAACGCGCCTGATCTTCAACCGGTGCGCGATAGGTCCAAGCGGCGATATCGTCCAGACGGGTGTTATCGACGTTGGTAACGAATAGCGGATGCTTAGCACGCTGGCCGATATTAAGGATTGCTGCGATCTGCCAGTCAGCCACTTTCTGTGCCGCCGCCATTTCACGCGCTTTACCTTTCACCGCCTGACGCACTGCCAGCGCAACGCGTGCGCCGGTCTGGGTGACATCTTCGCCCAGCACCAGAACCGCATCATAAGATTCGATTTCGCGCAGAGCCGGAGTATGAATCCCGCCGTCACGCAGTACGCTCAACGCCAGTTGCAGACGATCCAGTTCGCCCTGAGCGATACCGGTATAGAAGTTATCCGCACCGACCAGTTCACGCAGCGCGAAGTTACTTTCAACGCTGGCGCGCGGGGAGCCAATACCAATCACTTTCTTCGACTGACGCAGAATATCTGCCGCGCCCTGCATCGCCTGCTCGGCGTTCAGCGTGATCAGGTCATCGCCACGACGCTGTACCGGCTGACGCGGACGGTCTTTCAGGTTCACGTAACCATAGCCGAAACGACCACGGTCGCAGAGGAAGTAGTGGTTAACGGTACCGTTATAACGGTTTTCGATACGACGCAGTTCACCGTAGCGCTCGCCCGGGCTGGTGTTACAGCCGATGGAACACTGCTGGCAGATGCTCGGCGCAAACTGCATGTCCCATTTACGGTTATAACGCTCGGAGTGCGTTTTATCGGTGAAGACGCCGGTTGGACAAATTTCGACCAGGTTGCCAGAGAATTCGCTTTCGAGCGTACCGTCTTCCGGACGACCGAAGTAGACGTTGTCATGTGCGCCATACACGCCCAGATCCGCACCATCGGCGTAATCTTTGTAGTAACGTACACAGCGATAGCAGGCGATGCAGCGGTTCATTTCGTGAGAGATGAACGGCCCCAGGTCCTGGTTACGGTGAGTACGCTTCGTGAAGCGGTAGCGACGGAAGCTGTGACCGGTCATGACGGTCATATCCTGCAGGTGGCAGTTGCCGCCCTCTTCACAGACCGGACAGTCGTGCGGGTGGTTAGTCATCAACCACTCCACGACGCTTTCGCGGAACTGCTTCGCTTCTTCGTCATCAATAGAAATAAAGGTGCCTTCGGTGGCCGGTGTCATACAAGACATCACCAGGCGACCACGCGTGTCTTCCGCGTTCTGATATTGCTTCACCGCACACTGGCGGCAAGCACCGACGCTTCCCAGCGCCGGGTGCCAGCAAAAGTACGGAATATCAAGGCCAAGAGACAGACAAGCTTCCAGCAGGTTGTCCGCTCCGTTGACCTCATATTCTTTGCCGTCTACATGAATCGTAGCCATAGTCAGCATGCTTCCAGTTGGCTCGGTCGTAACCGAGCGTTAATCGAATTTCTTATCGCGACACAGGGCTAACCCTGTGATCACCAGCGCTCTTTCAGCAGGTTCGGCTGAATACCACCAATAGCGTGGGTATTGCTGAAGGTCTGCTTGATGCCAGCTTCGAATTCTTCGCGGAAATATTTAATGGCGCTCTGCAGCGGCTCCACTGCACCCGGTGCGTGTGCACAGAAGGTTTTACCCGGGCCGAGGAAACGACACAGTTGCTCAAGTGTCTCGATATCCCCAGGCTGGCCTTCGCCACGCTCAAGCGCGCGCAGAATTTTCACACTCCACGGCAGACCATCACGGCACGGCGTACACCAGCCACAGGACTCGCGGGCAAAGAACTCTTCGAGGTTACGCACCAGAGGAACCATGCCAATCTCGTGATCGACAGCCATTGCCAGCGCGGTGCCCAGACGGCTACCTGCTTTACCAATGCTTTCGAATTCCATCGGCAGATCGAGGTGTGCTTCGGTCAGGAAGTCAGTCCCCGCGCCGCCAGGTTGCCAGGCTTTGAACTTCAGGCCATCGCGCATGCCGCCCGCGTAATCTTCGAGGATCTCACGCGCGGTAGTACCGAAAGGCAGTTCCCACAGGCCAGGGTTCTTCACACGACCGGAGAAGCCCATCAGCTTGGTGCCCGCGTCTTTGCTCTTCGAAATGTTCTGGTACCACTCCACGCCGTTCGCGAGGATAGCCGGTACGTTACACAGGGTTTCGACGTTGTTTACGCAGGTCGGCTTACCCCATGCGCCAGAGCTTGCCGGGAACGGCGGCTTGGAGCGTGGGTTAGCACGGCGACCTTCGAGGGAGTTGATCAGCGCGGTTTCTTCACCGCAGATGTAACGCCCTGCCCCAGTGTGGACAAACAGTTCGAAGTCGAAACCGGTGCCCATAATGTTTTTGCCAAGCAGACCGGCTTCGGTCGCTTCGGCGATCGCGCGACGCAGATGCACGGCTGCTTCGATATATTCACCGCGCAGGAAGATGTAACCACGGTACGCTTTCAGCGCAAACGCGGAAATCAGCATGCCTTCCACCAGCAGGTGCGGCAGCTGTTCCATCAGCAGACGGTCTTTATAGGTGCCCGGCTCCATTTCATCGGCGTTACACAGCAGGTAACGGATGTTCATGGATTCGTCTTTCGGCATCAGGCTCCACTTCAGACCGGTGGAAAAGCCCGCGCCGCCACGCCCTTTCAGGCCAGCGTCTTTTACCTGATTAACGATTTCGTCCGGTGACAGCCCGGTCAGGGCCTTACGCGCACCTTCGTAGCCGTTCTTGCTACGGTATTCGTCCAGCCAGACCGGCTGTTTGTCATCACGCAGACGCCAGGTCAGCGGATGGGTTTCGGGAGTACGGATAATGTCTTTCATTTATACCGCTCCAGCAGTTCGGGAATGCCTTCCGGGGTCAGATGAGCGTGAGTATCCTCATCGATCATCATGTTTGGCCCTTTGTCGCAGTTCCCCAGGCAACAGGTCGGCAGCAGCGTAAAGCGACCATCAAAAGTCGTCTGCCCCGGCTTGATGTTGAGTTTTTTCTCAAGCGCGGCCTGGATCCCCTGGTAGCCGTTGATATGGCACACCACGCTGTCGCAATAGCGGATCACGTGGCGACCTACCGGCTGGCGGAAGATCTGGCTATAAAACGTAGCAACACCTTCTACGTCGCTTGCCGGAATACCCAGCACATCAGCGATCGCATAGATCGCCCCATCCGGCACCCAGCCACGCTGTTTCTGAACGATTTTCAGCGCTTCAATGGACGCCGCACGCGGGTCTTCGTAGTGGTGCTTCTCGTGCTCAATCGCTTCACGCTCAGCCGCACTCAGCTCAAAAGCCTCGGTTTGTGGTTGTTGATTCTCGTGCATAATTAGCGGTCCACATCTGACATAACAAAATCGATACTACCCAGATGGACGATCAGGTCGGACACCAGGCTGCCACGTACCGCTACCGGGATCTGCTGCAGGTGCGCATAGCTCGGGGTACGGATACGGGTACGGTAACTCATGGTGCTGCCATCGCTGGTCAGGTAGTAACTGTTGATACCCTTGGTCGCTTCTACCATCTGGAAGGACTCGTTTGCCGGCATAACCGGACCCCACGAAACCTGCAGGAAGTGGGTGATAAGGGTTTCGATATGTTGCAGCGTGCGCTCTTTCGGTGGCGGCGTCGTCAGCGGGTGATCCGCTTTGAACGGGCCTTCCGGCATGTTATTGAGGCACTGCTCAAGGATGCGCAGACTCTGGCGCAGCTCTTCAACTTTCAGCATCACGCGGGTATAGCAGTCGGACACACCGCCGCCAACCGGGACCTCAAAGTCAAAGTTTTCATAGCCAGAGTACGGACGCGCTTTACGCACGTCGAAATCAATACCGGTCGCACGCAGCGCAGCACCGGTACAACCCCAGTCCAGCGCTTCTTTCTTACCGTAAGCGGCAACACCCTGCGAACGGCCTTTCAGGATGGTGTTACGCAGCGCGGCTTTCTCGTAAGAATCCAGACGTTTTGGCATCCAGTCGAGGAAATCACGCAGCAGTTTGTCCCAACCGCGCGGCAGATCGTGTGCCACACCGCCGATACGGAACCAGGCCGGGTGCATACGGAAACCGGTGATCGCTTCCACGACGTCGTAGATTTTCTGACGGTCGGTAAAGGCGAAGAATACCGGGGTCATCGCGCCGACGTCCTGAATGAACGTGGAGATGTACAGCAGATGACTGTTGATACGGAACAGTTCAGATAGCATGACGCGAATCACGTTGACGCGATCCGGCGTGGTGATGCCCGCCAGTTTCTCAACCGCCAGTACGTAAGGCATTTCGTTAACGCAGCCGCCGAGGTACTCGATACGGTCGGTGTACGGAATGTAGCTGTGCCAGGACTGACGTTCGCCCATCTTTTCAGCGCCACGGTGGTGGTAGCCGATGTCAGGTACGCAGTCGACGATTTCTTCGCCATCAAGCTGCAGCACAATACGGAACGCACCGTGGGAAGACGGGTGGTTAGGACCGAGGTTGAGGAACATGAAGTCCTCATTTTCGGTGCTACGTTTCATGCCCCAATCTTCAGGTTTGAAGGTCAGCGCTTCCATTTCCAGATCCTGTTTGGCTTTAGTCAGCTCAAACGGGTCGAATTCGGTTGCACGCGCCGGGTAGTCTTTACGCAGCGGATGACCTTCCCAGGTATGCGGCATCAGCAGACGCGTCAGGTGCGGGTGACCTTCGATATCGATGCCAAACATTTCCCAGGTTTCACGCTCATACCAGTTGGCGTTCGGGAACAGTTTGGTGAAAGTCGGTACGCGCAGATCGTTTTCAGACAAAGCCACCTTGAGCATGATATCGCGATTGCGTTCAATGGAGATCAGGTGATAGAAAACGGAAAAATCCGCGGCGGGTAACCCTTCGCGGTGCGTACGCAGACGTTCGTCCATGCCGTGTAAGTCAAACAGCATGACGTAAGGTTTCGGCAGTCTCTTTAAGAAATCGCCAACTTCCAGTAATTGTTCACGCTTGACCCAAACAACGGGTACCCCGGTGCGAGTCGCCTGAACGGTAAAGGCATCCGGCCCAAAACGGTTGCGCAGTTCGCCAATGACCGGGTCATCAAGGTGATCCCGTGTTTGCCATGCGGCGTCTTGCGCGGTTAAGTCGGTCATATTGTTCACCATTGCAAATGGTCCGTGGTGGTCGGCAGTGCTTCGCGCTATTTATGTAGTGATAAGCGAAGGAAGTGCTGCTGCCGACAGGCGCAAATTAAATCTCGTCTGGTGTACGAAGATTCGTTACAGCAATACGTTCGCCGCGTTTACGCTCGCGTTCTGACTGCATATTGGCGCGATAAACGCCCTGATCGCCAACCACCCAGGAGAGCGGACGGCGTTCTTTGCCAATGGAATCTTGCAGCAGCATCAGAGCCTGCATATACGCTTCTGGGCGCGGCGGACATCCCGGGATGTACACATCGACCGGAATAAATTTATCAACGCCCTGCACTACAGAATAGATGTCGTACATCCCGCCGGAGTTGGCGCATGCGCCCATGGAAATAACCCATTTCGGTTCCAGCATCTGATCGTAGAGGCGCTGAATAACTGGCGCCATTTTGGTAAAGCAGGTTCCGGCTACGACCATCAGGTCAGCCTGACGCGGCGATGCACGCAGTACTTCCGCACCAAAACGGGCCACATCGTGCACGGCGGTAAACGAGGTCACCATCTCAACGTAGCAGCAGGAAAGGCCAAAGTTATATGGCCAAATTGAGTTTTTACGGCCCCAGTTAACCATGTCATGCAGTTTGCCCATGAACACGTTTTTGTTAACTTCTTGTTCCAGGGGGTCGGTTACGATCTCCTGTTTTTGCAGGGGGTAACGGTCGTTCTCACCGTTAGGATCTATGCGGGTGAGCGTATAATCCATCTTAATGCCTCGCGGTTAGCGTTGACGATTAGCGATACTGTTCGTTTCCGGGTTCATACGCTCGCGGCGTGAACGCGCGGGCGTCCAGTCCAGCGCGCCAATACGCACCAGATAAACCAGACCTGCCAGTAACACAAAAATAAAAATTGCAGCTTCCACAAAGCCAATCCAACCGCTTTCACGGATAGAAGTTGACCATGCGAACAGATACAGCGCTTCAACGTCGAAGATAACGAAGAACATGGCTACCAGATAAAACTTGGCAGACAGGCGCAGGCGGGCGGTGCCGACCGAGTCGATACCTGATTCAAACGGCACGTTTTTAGATCTCGCGCGTGCGCGACCCCCTAAAAACCAGCCGCCGACGAGCATCAGGCAACACAGGCCAATGGCAACGATAAGAAAGATAGCGAATGCCCAGTGATGAGCGATGATTTCAGTGGATGTTGACATACTCATTGCTTACTCATCAAAAGTAGCGCCAAATTCTCTGCTCTTTTCGGCAGATGAACGCCACATCGATTCATGGGGAGGAATAAAAAAAACCTTACAATCACTGTGAAAAATCATTTTATACAGCTAATTGATGGGGTTTTTTACTCCTTTCTATAACCTTTTGTCAACTTTAACAAAAGTTTCCTCACATTATTTTACACTAATCCAACCTCATTAACATAAAGTGCTCTTTAGACCCATTTCGATTGCATCATCGGTCATTTTTAATGTTGTTGAATCGTGTCCGTAGTGAAGTAAAAAAGATAATACACGTCTATTTTGACAGGAATTCACCCAGATGCCTCCCCCTAAATGGGAGTATTTTCTTGATCTGTGACACGCTTTTGTTAATTCACCATAAAAAACAGCAACAATTTCTCTAGTTTTTTAACATGGAAACATTTAGCAACGCGGCTGATTATTTTTCACCCTATTGTCAGTCTGTTTTTTTACCTGCTGATTTTGTTAAGTTTTAGTATATGAATGAACAGAAATCAGTAATATTTGCATAAAAAAAGAGCCGCTGGATGTTTTTTCATCATCAGTGGCTCTTTTTTACACTTACATTTTTAAACGTTTTTTGTGACGCTTTACTCAAAGTCGCCTTCAACAATCAGCGAGTCATCTCCCCCTTCAGGGGTAAACTGATTGTATTGCCAAGGATTTTGATATGTCTGCATCGACTTAAAGATAGCCTGAGCTAATTCATTTTGCGTGGCCGGATCGCTGCACAACAGATACTCGGTATCAGGCAGAGGTGGTAATCCGTCCGCCGCACCCAGTACGCGTAAATCCGGGCTCATCATTTCTACAGGACGCGCAGTAACGCCAAGCCCTGCTTTTACCGCCGCGCGGACCGCAGGTAATGTTGAAGCGACATAAGCCAGACGCCACGGGATCTGTGCGGCATTCAACGTCGCCAGCACGATATCGCGAAACGGGCTGGGATCGTCCAGCAGAACTAACGGCACGGGTTCGCCTTTTTGCAGGATATATTCGGCTGCGCAATACCAGTGCGTCGGTGAAGTCCGCAAATTCAGGCATTCAAAATCGTCAGGGCGATTCGTGGTTACCACTAAATCCACTTCTTGCGACTTAAGCATCTCCACCATGTAAGCATTGCGTTTCACTCTTACATCAAGGGCAAGTTTCGGATAAACCGAACTAATGCGGTTAAGCAGAAATGGGAGTATGGTGTCGGCGGATTCATCAGAAGCACCGATAGTTAACACCCCCTGAAGATTGTTAAACATCAATGATGAGCATGCCTCATCATTAAATCGCAGTATTTTCCTGGCATAACCCAACAGTTGGATACCATGTTCGGTCAGCAGTTTGTTGCGTCCATGACGCGCGAACAACTCTTTCCCCACAAGTTGCTCAAGGCGCTGCATTTGCTGACTTACCGCAGACTGAGTTCGACATACTGCAGCTGCCGCAGCCGCGAAGGTATTTAGGTCGGCAACAGCAACAAAGGTTCTCAGCAGATCGAGGTCGAGGTTAATTATCGGACGATTTGCATTTATCATAGTTTTTCACTTACTCGCGGGTCATACCGGGTTAATGCTGTGCATTCAGAATCAAACAACTCCATTTGTAATGTGCCTCCCTTCAGTTTCGCTTAGTGTAACCAAGTGAAAATAAGGATGTATTTGGTTTAACAAACGAAACAATGCTCTTTCTGAGCTATTTTAAAACCCGTGATATTCATCGGAATATAGCAACGAGAAAGAGCCGTATTTTTAGCTGCCGGATGATTCTGACTAATGGAAAACATGTAAATTTTGTAAATTTAAAAAATAGTTAACGAACAATAATTTACACATTAAAAACTAACTTTTCAGTATGTTATGAACAACCAACAAACATTTGAATTATCGTAAAACTCGTACTACACACCATTTCATAGGAGTTATCTTAACCTAAAACCACTATATTTATAAGTGTTATTGCGAATAATTCCGGGCGAATTGGTGTTATGTCAGTGCAACGGTTTTCGTATTATTAGTCCACTCAATTTGATGTCGTTTAAATAATAAATAATAATTAATTAAGAATCTCTCAATTCATTAATTATGCTTAACAATGGATTCACACCGCGTCACGTAGGGATCAGACCGATAACAGAATTCGTGGATGAAACCTCAGTATTTTCGAATCCCGCCGTATCGCACAGATATCGGCTACATTTTGTTTTATAGGGCTAACTTTTTTCGACCAGACAAATCACCATACCAAAGCCAACAAAGCAAAACATAAATCATAAAAAACACAACAATCCAGATTATTACACTGTAATAATTGTATAATTTAGTTATTAAAAGTTAATTATCGCCCTCCTGCTTTCCAAAATCTTCTACTAAAGACCCTTCAAAACTCACCGTCGTGGGAGTACATTGTGCTGGGCTGACTTCCACGGCAGGGAGTGGCATTCACAGCTAAAAAGGTCAACGTTCATGTCCCCCATTGAAAAATCCAGCAAATTAGAAAACGTCTGTTATGACATTCGCGGCCCGGTTCTGAAGGAAGCAAAGCGCCTGGAAGAAGAAGGCAACAAAGTTCTGAAACTGAACATCGGCAACCCTGCGCCTTTCGGGTTTGAAGCACCAGATGAAATTTTAGTGGATGTGATCCGCAATTTGCCAACTGCGCAAGGATATTGCGATTCCAAAGGCCTTTATTCAGCCCGCAAAGCAATCATGCAGCATTACCAGGCCCGCGGGATGCGCGATGTAACCGTAGAAGATATCTATATCGGTAACGGCGTATCCGAATTGATTGTGCAGGCCATGCAGGCATTGCTGAACAGTGGGGACGAAATGCTGGTTCCTGCACCTGATTATCCACTGTGGACGGCGGCGGTTTCGCTCTCTGGTGGTAATGCCGTGCACTACCTGTGTGATGAATCATCAGACTGGTTCCCGGACCTGGATGATATCCGCGCCAAAATTACGCCGCGTACGCGTGGGATCGTCATCATCAACCCCAACAACCCAACCGGCGCTGTTTATTCTAAAGAGCTGCTGATGGAGATTGTTGAGATTGCTCGCCAGAACAACCTCATCATCTTTGCAGATGAGATTTACGACAAAATTCTCTACGATGACGCCGAGCACCACTCGATAGCGGCAATGGCCCCGGATCTGCTGACTATTACCTTTAACGGCCTGTCAAAAACCTATCGTGTTGCCGGTTTCCGTCAGGGCTGGATGGTACTGAACGGACCGAAGAAACATGCCAAAGGGTATATCGAAGGCCTTGAGATGCTGGCTTCTATGCGCCTGTGTGCGAACGTCCCTGCACAACATGCCATTCAGACCGCGCTGGGCGGATATCAGAGCATCAGCGAATTCATCATGCCTGGCGGACGTCTGTATGAGCAACGTAACCGCGCCTGGGAACTGCTCAATGATATTCCTGGCGTCTCTTGCGTAAAACCGCGCGGTGCACTGTATATGTTCCCGAAAATTGACGCCAAGCGCTTCAATATTCATGACGACCAGAAGATGGTGCTCGACTTCCTGTTGCAGGAAAAAGTACTGCTGGTCCAGGGGACGGCATTCAACTGGCCGTGGCCGGATCATTTCCGCATCGTTACGCTGCCGCGAATTGATGATATCGAAATGTCGTTGAGTAAATTTGAGCGTTTCCTGTCAGGGTATCGCCAGCTGTAACCACGCAAAGTGCTACCGGGTTTGCATCCGGTAGCACTCTCTGCGCAAAATACCGTTACTGAAGTCACTGAGTAAGGGTCGTTATGAAGCAGAGCCACTTTTTTGCCCACCTCTCCCGTCTGAAACTCATTAACCGCTGGCCGCTGATGCGCAACGTGCGCACCGAAAACGTGTCCGAACACAGTCTGCAGGTTGCTATGGTTGCTCATGCGCTGGCCGCGATCAAAAACCGTAAATTTGGTGGTCAGGTAAATGCTGAGCGTATTGCCCTGCTGGCGATGTATCACGATGCGTCAGAGGTGTTAACCGGCGATCTTCCTACCCCAGTGAAATATTTCAACTCGCAGATTGCTCAGGAATATAAAGCGATAGAGAAAATTACCCAGCAAAAACTGGTCGATATGGTTCCCGATGAGTTACGTGATATTTTTGCACCGCTCATTGATGAACATGCCTTAAGTGAAGAAGAAAGATCGATTGTTAAACAGGCCGATGCCCTGTGCGCCTATCTGAAGTGCCTGGAAGAACTCTCCGCCGGTAACAACGAATTTCTGCTGGCGAAAACACGTCTGGAAAAAACGCTGGAGTCACGACGCAGCGAAGAGATGGACTACTTTATGGACGTGTTTGTCCCAAGCTTTCACCTTTCATTAGATGAAATCAGCCAGGATTCACCGCTTTAAACGATTTTGCCGGATGGCGTCTAACGCCTTATCCGGCCTACAGATAACGTGATATCCGTAGGCCTGATAAGCGCAGCGCCATCAGGCGTTTACTGCGGCGGTCAAAACGGGAACAGCATCGGGATCATCACCACGCACACTGCCATGACAATCACCGTAAACGGTACGCCAATCTTCACGAAGTCGCTAAAGCTGTAGTTACCCGGCCCGAGCACCAGTGTGTTTACCGGTGAAGACACTGGCGTCATAAAGGCTGCGGAAGCCGCCATCGCAATCACCATCGCAAACGGATACGGCGAAACGCCCATCGACTTTGCCGCCGCCAGCGCAATCGGCGCCATCAGTACCGCCGTCGCGGTGTTAGAGATAAATAGCCCAATGGTCGCGCACAGCACGAACAGGCAGCCCAGCATCATATACGGGCCGTACCCACCACCAACGTCCATTAGCCCTTTCACCACCAGATCGACGCCGCCCGTTTTCTGTAACGCCAGCGCAAAAGGCATCATCCCGACAATCAAAATAATGCTTGGCCAGTGAATGGCTTTGTAGGCGCTTTCGGCATCGATGCAGCGGAATTTTCCCATCAGCAAACAAGCGATAATCGCGGCAACCGTATTAGGGATTTCATCGGTGAGCATTAACGCGACCATCAGTACCAGACAGAAAATCGCATGCGGCGCCTGGCTGTGCGCCGGAGAAGCTTCACTGACTTCCACAGGCATATTTAGCACCACAAAATCGCGCCCTTTTTGTCCAAGCAGCGTGATCAGCTTCCAGTTGCCCACCACTAAAATGATATCGCCCATCAACAGCGGCTCATCAACCACCGCCCCGGCCAGCGCCGTACCATCGCGCTTCAGCCCAACGACATTCAGCCCGTAACGCGTACGAAAAGCGATTTCCCGTACCGTTTTGCCGATCAATTCCGACTCAGGGATCAGAGAGATTTCGGCCATGCCCACATCAAGCGCCTGCTCGGAGAAGTATTCTCCACGCAGCACCATCGGTTCCAACAGTTGCTCAGCGCAAAATTCACGCAGGTCGACATCAGCCGCAGACATATCAATCAACAATACGTCACGAGCACGAAACTCAGAAACCCCGTTTACGTCAACGATCACGCGACGAAAGCGACGCCAGCGCTCCACGCCAATCACGTTTGCCCCGTAGCGCTCACGCAGTTTCAGGTCGTCCAGACGCTGGCCTATCATAGGAGAACCCGGGCGAATCGCCAGGCGACGCGCGCGCCCGGTCAGGCGATATTCTTTAATCAGATCGCGAAAGGTCCGGCGCTTCCAGCCGTCGCCCGGCTGCCCGGAGTCTTCACCCTTCAGCATAAAACGCATCACCAGCATATAAATTATGCCAAGTACCAACACCACCAATCCCAGTGGGGTTACGCTAAAAAAGCTAAAACCATTAAGTCCTTCACGTAACAGTTCACTGTTGACGACCAGGTTTGGCGGCGTTGCCACCAGCGTCATCATGCCGCTTATCAAGCCGGCAAAACTTAGCGGCATCATCAGGCGTGAAGGGGAAATTTCCATGCGCATGGAAACACTTAAGACAACCGGAATAAAGATGGCGACCACACCGGTCGAACTCATGAATGCACCGAGACCAGCTACGGTTATCATCAGCAACACCAGCATTTTGACTTCACTGCTACCGGCGACCTTCACCAGCCAGGCGCCCATTACTGTCGCCACACCGGTACGCACGAGGCCGTCACCGATAATGAATAAAGCCGCTATCAAAATAACGTTAGGATCGCTGAACCCTGAAAAAGCCTCTGTGATGCTCAATGTTCCACTCAGAACAAAGGCAATAATGACCAGCAAAGCGATCGCGTCCATACGCACTCTGCCAGTTGCAAACAAGACGACGGCAATCGCCAGCAATGAGAGAACCCATATCAATTCACCGTTCACAACATATCCTTGTTAAATGAGAGGGATGGACTGATTCTGCCATAAAAAAGCCCCAACAATCTGGGGCTAAATCATGATCAGGTATTTCTTATAACGACCACATTTCCGTTGGGTTGTTTGGTCACAGAAATATGTTCCAGACTGGTCAGCGAAAAATCAACCTCGTCCAGACGCGGCGTATCAGTTGGCGCGTTGACCGCGATGACATGACACCCAGCTGCCAGTCCTGAAAGCACCCCGGCGGGGGCATCTTCCACCACGGCACATTCCTGCGGCGCCAGGCCCAGAAGCTGAGCGCCTAACAGATACGCGTCTGGCTCTGGTTTCCCTCTTTTTACCCGCTCGGCGGTGACAAACACTTCAGGAGCAGGAAGCCCAGCAACACGATGGCGCGCCCGTGCGACCGGCATAGAGCCTGAGGTCACAATCGCCCATGGAATACCCGCTTTATTGAGATGGTTGAGTAAATCAACAGCCCCAGGCAGCGCAGTGATCCCGGCGGTTTCTGTCGCTTCGATCTGCTCCAGACGGGTAAACTCCGCGGCGATCTCTGCCTCAGATTTGCCCACCATAAAGTGTCGCAGGGAGGTAATGGCCTGCTTGCCATGAATAAAGCCGAGCACTTCGGCGTGATCGAGGCCAAAACGATCGGCCCAGTTGCACCACGCACGCTCTACTGCGGGTAGGGAATCGACCAGCGTTCCATCCAGATCAAACAGAAAACCTTTGCACTGCACGCTCGCCCCCTCAGGCATTAATGATTTGGTTAATTTCATTCGCGCTCAGGTGATACTGGCGCGGGCAAGAGTGCCAGACATTCAACATACGCTGATATTTTTCCCACATCGGGGTCTGGGCGTTGAAGCCATGCGTACCCGCATCAAAGTGGGTATAGCGACCTTCCACATTCACCATAAAGCGAACGTATCCGAGGAAACGGGCTTCCGTTGCGGCGTCAAAACCGAGGAAAGTCACGCGGCGCTCATCAATAGCCTGTGCATCCTTAAGATTAGTCCAGGACACATGTAATGCGTGATACATCTCCATAATATCGATAATCGTACGACAGGTTTCTTCCGTCAGTTCACCAAACTCACGATCCAGCTCACGCATCTGCAAGCCGTAACCGCGTTCAATAATCGTTTGCAAACGACGATAACGCTCGGCGTTAGTTGGGTCGAGCATAGTCATCATTTTGTACTGATTCGACAAAATCAGACGTTGAGCGTTGGTCATTTCCATTTGGGACTCCTGTATCACTACTACTGCGATGAAAAAAAAGAAGGCATCTTGTGCCTTCTTTTATATGCGTAATCAGGGGTCAATTACAAATCATCAAGGAAAGTTTTATCCAGTTGTTTGAAGGCGCGCTTAAGCGTGTCAGCCAGCGCCTGGTAATCCGGCTTTCCTTCTACCGGAGAGAGCGCCTGTCCGGCTTCTTGCAATTTACCCCGAACTTCGTAGAACCAGTTGAGTATTGAAGGCGGCAGCGGCGTTACGGAACGTTTACCCAGCCACCACATGCCCTGCATCGGCAGGCTGAGCGCAAACAGCGCGGTCGCCACGGCCGGTCCCAACTGTCCCCCTAGCGCAATTTGCCAGCATAAGGTGAAGACGGCGATAGGCGGCATAAAACGGATTGCGTAACGTGTCATACGGATCACACGGTTCTCTACAAACACGGGCGCGAGGCGCTTTTCCATTGGCCACGTCTTCGCGTAGTGCTGCCCCCGGCGAAACAAGCTAAAAAAATTGACGGAACGATTATCCGGTGTCGACATGGCGGTTACCTCAACTTCACATATAAAAATTAAAAAAATTGTGCAAAACAACAACTACAAGGGACATCGTTCAAAACATTTTGTCTTTGATACCCACATTCAGGTATCCTGTGCCGGCCTGTAAGGCCTTTAGTCCAAAATCATTGAGTCGTCAAATTGACACATAGTATGCCATTGGCTGAAAAATACGCAAAATGACATAGACTCAAAGGTATTTATTCCATCGTGCCCAAAAAGACCATGGCGCATGATGTTAATCATAAACGTCGGTGTCATCATGCGCTACGCTCTATGACTCCCTGACGTTTTTTTAGCCACGTATCATAAATAGGTACTTCCATGTCGAGTAAGTTAGTACTGGTTCTGAACTGCGGTAGCTCCTCACTGAAATTTGCCATCATCGATGCAGTAAACGGTGAAGAATACCTTTCTGGTTTAGCCGAATGTTTCCATCTCCCAGAAGCACGTATCAAATGGAAAATGGATGGCGGTAAACAAGAAGCGGCTTTAGGTGCAGGCGCCGCTCACAGTGAAGCGCTGAATTTTATCGTTAATACTATTCTGGCACAAAAACCAGAACTGTCTGCTCAGCTGACTGCGATTGGTCACCGTGTTGTTCACGGCGGCGAAAAATACACCGGCTCTGTAGTTATCGACGATTCCGTTATTCAGGGTATCAAAGATGCAGCCTCTTTTGCACCGCTGCACAACCCTGCACACCTGATCGGTATCGCTGAAGCGCTGAAATCCTTCCCGAATCTGAAAGACAAAAACGTGGCCGTATTCGACACCGCGTTCCATCAGACTATGCCGGAAGAATCTTACCTCTACGCCCTGCCGTACAGCTTGTACAAAGAACATGGCGTTCGTCGTTACGGCGCGCACGGTACCAGCCACTTCTTCGTCACTCAGGAAGCGGCTAAAGTGCTGAACAAACCGGTTGATGAGCTGAACATCATCACTTGCCACCTGGGCAACGGCGGTTCTGTATCTGCTATCCGTAACGGTAAATGTGTTGATACCTCCATGGGTCTGACCCCACTGGAAGGTCTGGTGATGGGTACGCGTTCCGGTGACATCGACCCGGCGATCATCTTCCACTTGCACGACACCCTGGGCATGAGCGTTGACCAGATCAACAAAATGCTGACCAAAGAGTCCGGCCTGCTGGGTCTGACCGAAGTCACCAGCGACTGCCGCTATGTTGAAGATAACTACGCGACTAAAGAAGACGCTAAACGTGCAATGGACGTTTACTGCCACCGTCTGGCGAAATACATCGGTTCTTACACTGCGCTGATGGATGGTCGTCTGGATGCCGTTGTCTTCACCGGTGGTATCGGTGAAAACGCCGCGATGGTTCGTGAACTGTCTCTGGGCAAACTGGGCGTTCTGGGCTTTGAAGTAGACCACGAACGTAACCTGGCCGCACGTTTCGGCAAATCTGGTTTCATCAACAAAGAAGGTACCCGTCCTGCGGTGGTTATCCCAACCAACGAAGAACTGGTTATCGCGCAAGACGCGAGCCGTCTGACCGCCTGATTTCACACCGCCAGCCTAGCTGGCGGTGCTGTTTTGTAACCCGCCTGAAACGGGCGGTAACGAAAGAGGATAAACCGTGTCCCGTATTATTATGCTGATCCCTACCGGAACCAGCGTCGGTCTGACCAGCGTCAGCCTTGGCGTGATCCGCGCAATGGAACGCAAAGGCGTTCGTCTGAGCGTCTTCAAGCCGATCGCTCAACCGCGTGCCGGTGGCGATGCGCCAGACCAGACTACCAGCATCGTCCGTGCTAACTCTTCTCTGCCAGCCGCTGAGCCGCTGAAGATGAGCCACGTTGAATCTCTGCTGTCCAGCAATCAGAAAGATGTGCTGATGGAAGAGATCATCGCGAACTACCACGCGAACACTAAAGACGCTGAAGTTGTCCTGGTTGAAGGCCTGGTCCCAACCCGTAAACATCAGTTCGCGCAGTCTCTGAACTATGAAATCGCGAAAACGCTGAATGCAGAAATCGTCTTCGTTATGTCTCAGGGCACCGATACCCCGGAACAACTGAACGAGCGTATTGAACTGACTCGCAGCAGCTTCGGTGGCGCGAAAAACACCAACATCACCGGCGTAATCGTTAACAAACTGAACGCACCGGTTGATGAGCAGGGCCGTACTCGCCCGGATCTGTCCGAGATTTTCGATGACTCTTCCAAAGCGAAAGTGATCAAAGTTGATCCGGCTAAACTGCAAGAATCCAGCCCGCTGCCGGTTCTGGGCGCGGTGCCATGGAGCTTCGATCTGATCGCTACCCGTGCAATCGATATGGCGCGTCACCTGAACGCCACCATCGTTAACGAAGGCGATATCAACACCCGCCGCGTGAAGTCTGTGACTTTCTGCGCACGCAGCATTCCGCACATGCTCGAGCACTTCCGTGCTGGTTCTCTGCTGGTAACATCTGCCGATCGTCCTGACGTGCTGGTTGCAGCATGCCTGGCGGCCATGAACGGCGTAGAAATCGGTGCCCTGCTGCTGACTGGCGGCTATGAAATGGACGCGCGCATTACCAAACTGTGCGAACGTGCATTCGAAACCGGCCTGCCGGTATTCATGGTCAACACCAACACCTGGCAGACCTCTCTGAGCCTGCAGAGCTTCAACCTGGAAGTTCCGGTTGACGATCACGAGCGTATCGAAAAAGTTCAGGAATACGTTGCTAACTTCATCAACGCTGACTGGATTGAATCTCTGACCGCAACGTCTGAGCGCAGCCGTCGTCTGTCTCCACCAGCGTTCCGTTATCAGTTGACCGAGCTGGCGCGTAAAGCGGGCAAACGCGTTGTTCTGCCGGAAGGCGACGAACCGCGTACCGTTAAAGCGGCAGCCATCTGTGCTGAACGTGGTATCGCAACCTGCGTACTGCTGGGTAACCCGGATGAGATCACCCGCGTTGCGGCCTCTCAGGGCGTTGAACTTGGCGCTGGCGTAGAAATCGTTGATCCAGATGTGGTTCGCGAAAGCTACGTTGCTCGTCTGGTCGAACTGCGTAAGAACAAAGGCATGACCGAAACCGTTGCCCGCGAACAGCTGGAAGACAACGTCGTTCTCGGTACCCTGATGCTGGAACAGGACGACGTTGACGGTCTGGTTTCCGGTGCCGTTCACACTACTGCGAACACCATTCGTCCACCGCTGCAGCTGATCAAAACTGCACCGGG
This sequence comes from Citrobacter sp. Cf116, assembly GCF_030336505.1. NCBI lineage: Bacteria > Pseudomonadati > Pseudomonadota > Gammaproteobacteria > Enterobacterales > Enterobacteriaceae > Citrobacter > Citrobacter sp. Cf116. The sequence goes on from NZ_JAOWEQ010000037.1 coordinate 1,192,491, forward strand.
TAGTTCCCTGGTGTCTTCTGTGTTCTTCATGCTGCTGCCGGATCAGGTTTACGTTTACGGCGACTGCGCGATCAACCCGGATCCAACCGCAGAACAGCTGGCAGAAATCGCTATTCAGTCCGCTGAATCCGCGATTGCCTTCGGTATCGAACCGCGCGTTGCGATGCTCTCCTACTCCACCGGTACCTCTGGTGCAGGTAGCGACGTAGAGAAAGTTCGTGAAGCGACTCGTCTGGCGCAGGAAAAACGTCCTGACCTGATGATCGACGGCCCGCTGCAGTACGACGCCGCCGTTATGGCTGACGTTGCGAAATCCAAAGCGCCGAACTCTCCGGTTGCAGGTCGCGCTACCGTGTTCATCTTCCCGGATCTGAACACCGGTAACACCACCTACAAAGCGGTACAGCGTTCTGCCGACCTGATCTCCATCGGGCCGATGCTGCAGGGTATGCGCAAGCCGGTGAACGACCTGTCTCGTGGCGCGCTGGTAGACGATATCGTCTATACCATTGCACTGACCGCGATCCAGTCTTCCCAGCAGCAGCAGTAATCTGCCGAGTGTGCCGGATCTCTTATCCGGCAACACATCTACTTATCAAACCGGAAATAGCTGATATTTCCGGTTTTTTTATGTCTGTTTCCCCTTTGGCATAATCTGAAATATTTGCCTGAATGCGCTGCATCAATGAATAACTATTCTTCTGTTCGCATACTTACCCTCTTTGCGTTGCAACAGGGATAGTCTTTCATGTCAGCAGTAACAGAATCACAGCCAGCCAAAAAATGGGCGATGCCCGACACGCTGGTGATTATTTTTTTCGTCGCCATTTTAACCAGTCTGGCGACATGGGTTGTTCCCGTCGGGATGTTCGACAGCCAGGAAGTGCAATATCAGGTTGATGGACAAACCAAAACCCGTAAGGTGGTTGACCCCCATTCCTTTCGTATTCTGACCAATGAAGCTGGTGAAGAGCAGTATCACCCAGTTAAGTTCTTTACCACCGGAGATGAAAGTCCTGGCCTGATGAATTTTCCGTTCGAAGGCTTAACCTCCGGCTCGAAATTCGGCACTGCGGTCGGCATCATTATGTTTATGCTGGTCATTGGCGGCGCATTTGGCATCGTTATGCGTACCGGCACCATTGATAACGGCATCCTGGCGCTCATCCGCCATACGCGGGGCAACGAGGTCCTCTTTATCCCAGTGCTGTTTATTCTCTTCTCCTTAGGCGGCGCGGTGTTTGGCATGGGGGAAGAGGCGGTTGCCTTTGCCATTATCATCGCGCCGCTGATGGTCCGGCTAGGTTACGACAGTATCACCACCGTTCTGGTTACCTATATCGCGACTCAGATTGGTTTCGCCAGCTCATGGATGAACCCATTTTGCGTGGTGGTCGCGCAAGGCATTGCGGGCGTTCCGGTGCTCTCCGGCTCAGGTTTGCGTATCGTGGTGTGGGTCGTTGCCACAATGATTGGCCTGACCTTCACGCTGGCCTATGCGGCGCGCATCAAAAAGAATCCGCAGCTGTCGCGCGTGCATGAATCAGACCGTTTCTTCCGCGAACAGCAGGATGAAGTCATTGAGCGCCGCTTCACGCTCGGCGACTGGCTGGTGCTGATGGTGCTGACGGGCGTGATCGTGTGGGTCATCTGGGGCGTTATCGTCCACGCATGGTTCATTCCTGAGATCGCCAGCCAGTTCTTCACCATGGGACTGTTGATTGGCATTATCGGCGTCGTGTTTCGGCTCAACGGCATGACGGTCAATATTATGGCATCTTCATTTACCGAGGGTGCGCGGATGATGATTGCTCCTGCCCTGCTGGTTGGTTTTGCCAAGGGCATTTTACTGCTGGTCGGTAATGGAGAGGCGGGTGAAGCCAGCGTGTTAAACACGCTGCTGCACAGTATTGCCAACGGCATTAGCGGTCTGGATAACGCCATAGCAGCGTGGTTTATGCTGTTGTTCCAGGCGGTGTTTAATTTCTTCGTCACCTCCGGCTCCGGTCAGGCAGCGTTGACCATGCCGCTGTTAGCGCCGCTGGGCGATCTGGTTGGCGTCAACCGTCAGGTTACCGTGCTGGCCTTCCAGTTTGGCGACGGATTCAGCCATATTATCTATCCGACGTCGGCATCTCTGATGGCTACGTTAGGTGTTTGTCGGGTGGATTTTCGTAACTGGCTGAAGGTAGGTGCTACGCTGTTGGGGCTACTGTTTATTATGTCCAGCGTGGTGGTGATTGGTGCGCAGATAATGGGTTACCATTAAAAAGCGCACGTCCGGCCTACTCGATTTCTCGACGCAGTAGGCCGGATGAACAGAGGTTACTCAGCTTCTTCCTGCTTTTCGGCTTTCGCCCCTTCATTCTTGGCGTTGCGGGTCATCCACAGCGCCAGGGCTTTCAGCGAGTCCGGGGTGAACTCGTCGCAGCGCGCGGTAATTTCTTCCGGCGTCAGCCAGCAAACTTCACTGACCTCTTCTTCCTGAAGCGCAAACGGTCCGTGGGAAACGCAGCTAAACAACCCGCCCCATACGCGACAGTTCTGGTCTTCAAAGTAAAACTGACCATGCTCGGCAAACGGCACGCCCGCAATCCCCAGTTCCTCTTCTGCTTCACGACGCGCTGATTCCAGCATCTGCTCGTCAGCCTGAACCACACCGCCTGCGGTGGCATCCAGCATACCGGGCAAAAAATCTTTTGTCTCAGTGCGACGTTGAACCAGAATTTTGCCCATACCATCATGCACAACGATATACGTTGCACGATGGCGTAAGCGTTGCGCCCGCATTTGTTCCCGGCTGGACTGTGCAATGACTTCGTTGTCTTCATTCACAATATCCACCCATTCAGTACTTGCCAAACGACGCTGTTCCACCATCAGGAAACCTTCTTTTTTCTGGCGCTCTTACGGCGCGTTTATGTTTGTGGGGTAAATTACGGATTAATCTCGACCTGTGCAATAACACTTTGATCATTGAGTGCCATTACGCTGAGAACATTATCATCCAGAATCCCGTAACTTGCCGCAAACCCCCCTTTAGGGATGCTTACCGAGCCGGGATTGAAATGATAGATATCCTCGCGCAGCTCAGCAACCGGCAGATGAGTATGCCCATAAACCAGAACATCGCCCGCATTGAGCGCCGGCATATTTTGCGGGCCAAAAAGATGTCCGTGCGTCAAAAAGAGTCGCTGGTTTTCTGTCAGAATTTGCTGCCACGGCGCAGTCATCGGAAAATGCAGGAGCATCTGATCCACTTCGCTGTCGCAATTACCACGCACCGCAATAATTCGCGATGCCTGTTCATTCAGCCGTTCTGCAACCTGTGCAGGTGCATAGCCTTCTGGAAGCGCATTACGCGGCCCGTGGTTTAAAACATCACCCAATATCACCAGCCATTGCGCACCATTTGCGTTAAACAGTTCGAGCACGCGTTCCGTGGCTGGCAACGAACCATGAATGTCCGATGCGAACATCAGTTTCATCACTCACTCCTCGTTGAAAAGTACCTTGTAATGATACTGGATTACGGCCCGTTTTTCAGCAGGAACGCTTCGCGGAAAGCGCGATAAAACGCTGTACTGAAGCGCGCTGCCACTGGAAGGTGGCGTATTCCGCAAGCGCTTCCGGAACCTCATCGCCATTCAGGACCAGGCGATTAAGCATTAGCGCTAAATCACAGTCAGCAATACACCATTCGCCAAATAAGTTCTGCTTACCGTGGCTCAGTAAACTTCCGGCAGTAGCGAACAATTTTTCCGCACTGGCTTTTCCCGCTTCGCTTAACGGTCCTTTCTTGACGCCAGCAAAAACGACATCCGTTGAGCGTTCTTCACGGATAGGCATTAAATCGCTGCGGATCCACGCCTGAACCTGGCGCGCCCGCGCGCGTTTTTGCACATCGTGCGGATAGATACGTTCCCACTGTGGCGGTGCAAAGCTCTCTTCCAGGAATTCCGTAATCGCTGATGATTCGCTCAGTTCAAAACCATCGATCTCAAGAACCGGTACGCGGCGCGTCAAGGCGTAACCTTGCCATGAAGGTTGCAAATGTTCTCCACTGTTGAGATCAACGGTTTTCAGCGTAAAAGGCAGCCCTTTCTCTTGCAGAGCGACATAAACAGACAGCACGTAAGGGGAGAAAAAATTGGCATCTGACCACAGCGTAATTGCAGGTTTGCTCATAATGTCCTCTGAAGTGTATTAGCTTGCCTTCAAAATATAGAGTCTTTCTCTCGCTGTCACTTGATGAAAACTCAAGCACGCCAACAGGCTCTATACTTGTTATGACCCGGTTCATGACAAAACGGATGCTGAAAATGATCGATCTCTATTACACGCCATCGCCAAACGGTCACAAAATCACGTTGTTTCTTGAAGAGGCGCAGCTGCAATACCGTCTGATTCATGTCGATATCAGCAAAGGTAGCCAGTTTCACCCCGATTTTCTGCAGATCTCACCGAACAATAAAATCCCGGCCATTATCGATCATGCCCCGGTGGACGGCGGAAGGCCCATCAGCTTGTTTGAGTCCGGAGAAATTTTACTCTATCTGGCGGAAAAGAGCGGTAAGCTGCTCAGCGGTGAATTGCGCGAACGCCACACCACGCTGCAGTGGCTTTTCTGGCAGGTCAGCGGTCTGGGTCCTATGCTGGGGCAGAATCATCATTTCAGTCATTACGCTCCGCAAACGATCCCTTACGCCATTGAAAGATACCAGGTTGAAACCCAGCGCCTGTACAACGTGATGAATAAACGTCTGGAATCGTCACCCTGGCTGGGAGGCGATCACTACAGCATTGCCGACATTGCAAGCTGGCCGTGGATCCACGCCCATCAGCGTCAGCGCATCGACCTCGACAACTACCCGGCGGTCAATAACTGGCATGAACGCATTCGTACACGTCCCGCGACTGAACGCGCCATGCAGCACGCACAAAGCGAGAAGCGATGACGCAATTCGGTTCTCGTGTATCATGCAAAGGTTCATACATGGAGGAAACCTGCAATGTCACAACCTGACGCTATTATTCGTATAAAAAACCTTCGTCTGCGCACTTTTATCGGCATCAAAGAAGAGGAGATCCTTAACCGCCAGGATATCGTCATCAACATTGCCATTCACTATCCGGCAGACAAAGCCCGTACCAGCGAAGATATCAACGACGCGCTGAATTATCGCACAATCACCAAGAGCATCATTGCCCACGTGGAGGGTAACCGCTTCTCATTGTTAGAAAAATTAACTCAAGATGTGCTCGATATCGCACGCGAACATCACTGGGTCACTTATGCTGAAGTGGAGATAGATAAACTTCACGCATTGCGTTACGCCGACTCAGTTTCTATGACGCTGAGCTGGCAGCGCTAAAATGTAACCCGGGAGGCGACATGCAGATTCTGATTACCGGCGGTACTGGCCTGATTGGACGTCATCTGATCCCCTGCCTGCTGGAACTGGGGCATCAGATAATTGTAGTGACACGTACCCCTGATAAGGCTCGTCAGATTCTCGACTCTCGGGTCACGTTATGGAAAGGACTGGAAGAGCGGCAACATCTCAATGACATTGATGCCGTGATTAACCTTGCAGGAGAACCTATTGCCGATAAACGCTGGAGCGCACAGCAAAAGGAACGCCTGTGCCAGAGCCGTTGGGGCATTACGCAGAAACTGGTCGATTTAATCAATGCCAGCGAGATGCCGCCCTCAGTGTTAATCTCCGGTTCCGCTACCGGTTACTACGGCGATTTGGGCGAAGTTGTGGTTACGGAAGAAGAGCCACCGCATAACGAATTTACCCATAAGCTGTGCGCCCGCTGGGAGCAAATTGCCAGCACTGCGCAAAGCGACAAAACCCGCGTGTGTATGCTGCGTACCGGCGTGGTACTAGCCTCTGCTGGCGGTATTCTGGCGAAAATGGTCCCGCCGTTTCGTCTTGGCTTAGGCGGCCCAATCGGTAACGGACGACAGTATATGGCCTGGATCCATGTTGATGATATGGTCAACGGAATTATCTGGCTGCTGAATAATGATCTACGCGGTCCCTTCAATATGGTTTCGCCATACCCGGTGCACAATGAGCAGTTTGCCCACGCGCTGGGACACGCTCTAAACCGCCCTGCCATTCTGCGCATTCCCGCCACCGCTATGCGGCTGCTGATGGGCGAGTCTTCGGTGCTGGTCCTCGGCGGGCAGCGAGCATTGCCCAAACGCCTGGAAGCGTCCGGTTTTGCATTTCGCTGGTACGATTTAGAAGAAGCGTTGGCGGATGTGATCCGATAATCCCGTAGCTCTATTCACGGTCGCTGTTGTGGTGGTAAGGTTATAGGCCAGATTTCCGCAATGGCGACGTTATGGCGATAATTTCGACTCCCCGACTTACCCTCTCCTTATTTAAATTTTCTGACTGGTCATTTTTCCAGAGATTACGTGAATGCCCGGAAGTCATGCGCTATATGGGTGATATTGCCCCAGCGAAAGACACGCGTCTGTTATTCGCCAGACGTCTGGCTGCACAGCATACTTTTGTCATCCGCGAGCATAACAAATCAACACCTCTCGGTGATATTGGTCTGCAAATCAGCCATTTATACCCACACGAGGCCGACCTCGGCTACGCCATTTTGCCAGAAGCTCAGGGGAAAGGGATTGCCAGCGAAGCCGTGACGGCAGTGTGCCAGTACGCTTTCGAGCGCACGGACGTCACGGCGATAAACGCTTACGCACTCGCGGAGAATAAGGGTTCTGTTCGTATTCTGGAAAAAACGGGGTTTGTGCGTACCCAGGTACTGGAAAAGGCGTATGAGATTGATGGCATCGCCTACGACGACTGGGTGTTTCGGCTGGAGCGCGACGCGCTAAAATTGTAAGCCCGGAAAATGTAACGCCTCCGGGCAGGTGATTTACTTCAACGAACCTTTGAGGAACTGCTGCAAACGTGGGCTTTGCGGATTACCGAATACCTGCTCCGGGTCGCCCTCTTCCTCAATTTTCCCCTGATGCAGGAAAATCACGTGCGTGGAAACATGACGGGCAAACCCCATTTCGTGAGTCACCACCACCATGGTTTTCCCCTCTTCGGCCAGCTGTTGCATAATGCGCAGCACTTCACCCACCAGCTCAGGATCTAGTGCCGATGTGGGTTCATCAAACAGCAACACTTCCGGCTCCATCGCCAGCGCACGGGCAATGGAAACACGCTGCTGCTGACCACCGGACAGATGCACCGGATATTTGCCCTGCGCGCGCTCATCAATGCCCACTTTAGCCAGATACTTCACCGCACGGTCGCGGGCTTCCTGTTTGCTCAGCCCCAACACCTGGATCGGCGCTTCCATGACGTTTTCCAGCACCGTCATGTGGCTCCACAGATTAAAGTGCTGAAAGACCATCGTCAGACGCGTGCGCAGCAGGCGCAGCTGATTTTTGTCCGCAACCTTGAGCTGACCGTCTTTGTCGCGCACCAGACCAATATTCTGACCACTGACTACAATCGACCCGGCGCTTGGTTTCTCAAGAAAGTTAATGCAGCGCAGGAAGGTACTTTTACCGGAACCTGACGAGCCAATAATACTGATAACATCACCCGCGTTGGCCTGCAGCGACACCCCTTTCAGCACTTCATGTTCGCCGTAGTGCTTATGTAAATCGATAACGTTTAATTTATTTTCAGACATCGTGTTACTCGAATCATTTAGAGGATACATGCTGCAACCAGCGTTTTTCCGCTTTACGGAACAGACTGATCAGGACATACGAAATAATCAAATACAGTACAGCGGCAATACCGAAGGCGGTAAACGGCTGATACGTTGCCGAGTTGATATCGCGGGCGATTTTCAACAGGTCTGGTACCGTTGCGGTAAACGCCAGCGCCGTGGAATGCAGCATTAAAATGACTTCATTGCTGTAAGCCGGCAACGCAATACGCAGCGCGGAAGGTAAAATAATGCATCGATACAGTTTGAATGACGAGAAACCGTATGCGCGAGCAGCCTCAATCTCACCGTGAGGCACAGAACGGATAGCCCCGGCGAAAATCTCAGTGGTATAGGCGCAGGTATTCAGCGTCAACGCCAGCACGGTGCAATTCAGCCCGCTGCGGAAAAACGCGTTGAGGAAGTCCGTGCCTTTGACGATCTCCAGCGTATACATCCCGGAATAAAACACCAGTAGCTGAACGTACAGCGGCGTGCCACGAAAAATATAGGTGAACAGCCAGATAGGAAACTGGATAAATTTATTACTGGAAACGCGGCCAATAGCCAAAAAGAGCGCAAGTATTCCGCCCATCACTACTGACGAAATCAAAAGCCACAGGGTGATAGCGACGCCAGTGTAGCGATATCCGTCGGTCCACAGCAGGGACTTCCAGTATTCCTGAATAATCTCGATCACAGGTCAGCCCTCTTTACACCCACGGAATAGCGGCGCTCAAGGTACAGCAGCACACCATTAGAAACAGTGGTAAACACCAGATAGATGACCCCGCACACGACGGCAAAATAGAACGGCTCCCAGGTACTCTTCCCGGCAAGCTGGGTCGCTTTCACCACGTCTTCCAGGCCGAGCAGCGACACCAGTGCCGTAGCCTTAAGAATAACCTGCCAGTTATTACCTATTCCCGGTAAGGCATAACGCATCATCGCCGGGAACATAATGCGACGAAATATTTGTGAGCTGGTAAAGCCAAACGCCGTCGCGGCTTCAATATGGCCTTTTGGTACAGCCATAAACGCACCGCGAAAAGTTTCGGTAAAGTAGGCACCGTAGATAAATCCAAGGGTGATAATGCCCGCAACCATCGGATCGATATCAATCTGGCCGATACCGATGGCATCGGTAATGGTATTCAGCGCGATTTGTAATCCGTAGAAGATGAGCAGCATTAAGACCAGATCGGGCACGCCGCGGATTAGCGTTGTGTACCCTTCGAAAATAAGCCCCATTGCCCGGCTTTGCGACAGCTTTGCTGCTGCGCCGACAAGACCTATCAGAACCGCCAGTACCACCGAGCTGAGTGCCAGCTCCAGCGTAACAATTGCGCCCTGTAAAATTACACCTGAAAAGCCATACAACATGCTGCCTGTCCTGTCGTGTGTGGTGGAGTAGTAAGCCTCTTTTGATATTTTGTCTCGTCACTTTATGCCTGATGGCGCTTCGCTTATCAGGCCTACAAGCTTTCGTCGTAGGCCTGATAAGGCGCAGCCGCCATCAGGCAATAAGTCGATCAAAAATCTACGGGCTTTATCAGCACCTGCGGTAATTAACCGCCGTAAACATCAAAATCGAAGTACTTTTTCGCCAGCTTCTCGTAAGTACCGTCAGCTCGCATTTCGGCAAAGGCTTTGTTCAGCGCTTCGCGCAGCTCGTTATCGTCTTTGCGCAGCCCCATACCGGTACCCACGCCGAACAACTTCTCGTCTTTCACAGACGGACCGCCGAATTTGTAATCTTTACCGACTGGCTGTTTCAGGAAGCCTTCGCTGGCCGCGACTTCATCCTGGAACGCGGCGTCAATACGCCCGGCAGTCAGGTCAGAATAGATATTGTCCTGCCCCTGATAAGAGACAATCTCAATACCTTTTGGCGCCCAGTGTTCGTTGCCGAACGTTTCCTGGGTGGTGCCCTGCAGCACACCAACACGTTTACCTTTCAGCGACTCAATGGTCGGCTGAATAGCTGAATCTTTAGCGACAACCAGACGCGAGTCGGCTGCATAAAGCTTGTCAGTAAAAGCGATTTCCTGCTGACGTTTTTCAGTAATGGAAAGCGAGGACATGATGGCATCGATTTTCTTCGCTTTTAGCGAAGGGATCAGCGCGTCCAGCGGGTTTTCCACGAAGGTACATTGCGTATTAATACGTTTGCACAGCTCTTTAGCCAGATCGATATCAAAACCGACTAATTCACCCTGGGCATTTTTCGATTCGAACGGCGCATAAGTAGGATCGGTACCGATACGAATTTTTTGCGGAATGGCTGCAAATGCTGCGGTAGCACTGGAGAAAGCCAGAACCAGAGAAAGAGACAACACCAGTTTTTTCATAACTATCCTCAACAGACTGTCTTTTATAGGGGATCTTTACAGGACCAGGTGCAGTTATCGTGCCATTAATCAGGCCGACAAGGCAAAGCATTCTACCCTGCCGGCGGTATTTATTTGCATGAAAAGCGCTTAAGTATGCACTCATGCTTATTAAGTCAGCTATAAAAGCACCAAAACAGTGCACTGAATGTATTATGCACCGTAATGGTTACCCGCAATGGTGCAGTCAATTCCCCACGCCGCTGTATTAATCGCCGTAGACATTAAAATTAAAATATTTGCTCGCCATTTTGTCGTAGGTGCCGTCTTTGCGCAGTTCACCCAGCGCTTTATCAAAAGCGGCTTTCAGCTCGGTGTCATCTTTGCGCAAACCAATCCCGGTTCCGTCGCCAAAGTATTTTTTATCTTTCACCGAAGGACCTGCAAAGTCGTAGTCCTTACCGGCAGGTTGCTTCAGGAAGCCTTCGCTGGCCGCGACCTCATCCTGCAACGCTGCGTCGAGACGGCCCGCCGTCAGATCAGAATAGATAAGATCCTGGTTCGCATAAGCCACCACATCCACGCCTTTACTACGCCAGTTGTCATTGGCATAGGCTTCCTGAGTAGAGCCTTGCAACACGCCAACGTGTTTACCCTTGAGGGAGTCCAGAGTCGGTTTAATTGGGGAACCTTTCGCGGCGATCAGCCGTGAGTCTGCTGCGTAAAGTTTGTCTGAGAATGCAATCTCTTGCTGACGCTTCTCGGTGATAGAAAGCGAGGAGATAATGGCATCAATTTTTTTCGCTTTCAGCGACGGGATCAGCGCATCAAAGTCGCTGGCAACCCAGGTACATTTGATCTGCATGCGCTTACACATCTCATTTCCCAGATCGATATCAAAGCCGACAAAGTCGCCTTTGGCATCTTTAGAGGAAAAAGGTGCATACGTTGTATCTGTACCAATACGAACCGTCTGCGGAAGTGCTGCGTAGCTGGCCGCGGTGGCGGAGAGTCCTACCAGCAAAGACAAAGCAAGAACCTTCTTCTTCATACATAACCCTCAAGTGGCGTAATTTTATTATGTTTTACGTTGTGTTGTGTGTTTGCAGACTTTTTCAAGCAGGTCTTATGCCATTTTCGCGTCGATGAGGATATTCGACGTTAAATATGTTAATAAAACGTTGCAATAATGTCCTGATTTTGAAGATAGCAGGTCTGACGGTTGAACCGCAGCGTTTCGTTGAGTTTTAACGAATTAAATGTTGAGGATATGATCGCGGTTACAAAATTGCCCTGAAACAGGGCAACGGATATTTCTTTGCACGCTGATGGAACGGCTTACGCCCCTTGCCAGCGGGTGAACAGGTCCTGCGGAAGGGTAATATCAAACTGGTCAAGCACGCGATTAACCGTTTGATTAATCACATCATCGAGCGTTTGTGGACGATGATAGAACGCCGGGACTGGTGGCATAATCACTGCGCCAATTTCTGCCGCCTGAGTCATGAGGCGCAGATGCCCCAGATGCAGCGGCGTTTCGCGTACACACAGCACCAGCGGACGACGTTCTTTCAACACCACATCTGCCGCACGGGTAAGCAACCCATCGGTGTAACTGTGGACAATGCCGGAAAGGGTTTTGATTGAACACGGCAGGATGACCATGCCGGCGGTCTGAAAAGAGCCGGAGGAGATACTGGCGGCGATATCGCGCGTATCATGATTCACATTTGCCAGCGCCTGCACGTCACGCACAGAGAGGTCCGTTTCCAGTGCCAGCGTCTGCCGGGCAGCGGCACTCATCACCAGATGGGTTTCCACATCGGTAACGTCACGCAAAACCTGCAGCAGGCGCACGCCGTAAATTGCCCCGCTTGCGCCAGAAATACCAATGATGAGTCGTTTCATGTGTAATAGCCCTTACTTGCTCAGGGCCGACTTTGCAGGAAATTACGGTGAGTTGCAAGCAAGGGTGCAGGTTGCGCCCTTGCTTGCGAGCAAACATTAACCTTCGTTGTGCATTTCAAGGTTTTCCGCTTCGTTCTGACGCAACACCGCTTTGGCATCATCATTACGCAGGGAGTCGAGGAAATCGAGATATTGCTGGTCGACGTCTTTGGTGACGTACACACCGTTAAACACTGAACATTCAAACTGCTGAATATCCGGATTCTCAGCACGGACAGCTTCAATCAGATCGTTCAGGTCCTGGAAGATCAGACCATCTGCGCCGATTATCTGGCGAATCTCGTCCACTTCACGACCATGCGCAATCAGCTCCGTCGCCGTAGGCATATCGATGCCATAAACGTTCGGGAAGCGAATTTCCGGGGCGGCAGAGGCCAGATACACCTTCTTCGCTCCGGCTTCACGCGCCATCTCGATAATCTGTTCTGAAGTGGTCCCGCGCACGATGGAGTCATCCACCAGCAGCACGTTTTTATCACGGAATTCCGCACGGTTAGCGTTCAGCTTACGGCGCACTGATTTACGGCGCAGCTGCTGGCCCGGCATGATAAAAGTGCGTCCCACATAGCGGTTTTTCACAAACCCCTGACGGTACGGCTTACCGAGAATACGGGCAATTTCCAGCGCGATATCGCAGGAGGTTTCCGGGATTGGGATGACTACGTCGATGTCCAGATCTTCCCACTCACGGGCAATTTTTTCGCCAAGCTTAGTCCCCATATTCACACGGGCGCTGTAGACAGAAATCTTGTCGATAAAGGAGTCAGGACGAGCGAAGTAAACGTATTCAAACAGACACGGATTGCTCACCGGGTTATCAGCACACTGACGGGTAAACAGCTGGCCTTTTTCGGTGATATACACCGCTTCGCCAGGGGCTACGTCGCGCAGGAATTCAAAGCCCAACGTGTCCAGCGCTACGCTCTCAGACGCCACCATGTACTCGGTACGTCCATCGCCAATATCACGTTTGCCCATTACCAGCGGACGGATACCGTTAGGGTCGCGGAAGGCAACCATACCGTGACCGATAATCATCGCCACGCAGGCATAGGCGCCGCGAATCTGGCGGTTGGTTGCCGCAATGGCAGCAAAAATATTGTCGGCCTCCAGCGGGTAATGGCGGAAGTTATCCAGCTCGCTGGCGAAAATATTCAGCAGAATTTCAGAATCTGAAGTGGTATTGATGTGGCGGCGCTTTTCTTCAAACAGCTTTTTACGCAACTCATGCGCATTGGTCAGGTTGCCATTATGGGCAAGAGTGATGCCATACGGTGAGTTGACGTAAAAAGGTTGAGCTTCGGAGGCGCTGGAGCTGCCAGCCGTTGGGTAACGCACATGACCGATGCCCATATTGCCCTGCAAACGCTGCATATGGCGCGCTTCAAAAATATCGCTCACCATTCCGTTTGCTTTACGCAAGCGGAAGCAGTTGTTGGCATCAATGGTGATGATGCCCGCAGCATCCTGACCACGATGCTGGAGCACCGTTAACGCGTCATAAATCGACTGGTTTACCGGCATAACACCGGCGATACCGACAATACCGCACATACGTCTTTTCCTCGTTCAGCAACGACCCAAAGTTTATACTTTGGGCAAGAAACTTGACGAGCTTTGCAGATAGTCAAAGAACCATCTGATGATGAAACTGAACTGCGGAATCAGCTGCGACTTACCCCAGTCTTCACTTTTCGACAGACCGGTAAAGGTATCGAGAAAGAACAGTATGGCGGCAACGATCAACGCTCCACGCAAAGCACCGAAGCAGATCCCCAACACCCTGTCGGTACCCGACAGTCCTGTTTTCTCTACCAGTTGGCCTATCACAAAGTTAACGATAGCGCCGACGATAAGTGTCGCGATGAACAGTATCGCGATAGCAATCCCATTTCGAACCAGTTCGTCTTCAAAGCCCGTAAACCAGACAGACAGGTAAGTGTAGTAATGGCTGGCGACAAAGAAAGCACAACCCCAAGTCACCAACGATAATGCTTCACGAACAAAGCCACGGATCAGGCTAACCAGACAGGAAAAACCAATCACCGCGATAATGGCGTAATCAATCCAGACCATATGTGTCCCACGATTTTACGCCCTGTCGTCCTGTTCGGGGCGCATTCTAACAGAAAAAGAAAACGTTTGCGTAGGGATTTCCTTTCCACGCGTAAATAAAAATGGCGCTGAAAAAATCTTCAACGCCATACCGTTTTATGCCTCTTCGGGCACTGCCGGATAGCGGTGAAAACACCGTATCCGGCCTGAATAAAAGCTGCGCCGTAAACAGCGCAATCCCTTAATTAGGGGTGTACCCCATCACGACGCCACTCAGACCAGAGATCTTCTGCAGCTCGCCCAGCGAGTTCTTTAGCTTATCTTTGGAGGCGTCCGGCCCGACGAGAATGCGGGTTATTTTACCCTGCACCGGCGTTGACGGGGAAGTATATACCCGGAAGCCCGCGCCACGAAGTTTACCCACGATCTCATTGACCTTATCCGCATTTTTCAGCGCACCAAGCTGTACAACGTACGCTTTACCAGTCGGCGCTGGCGGTTCCTCAACAGCCGGTTTCGGCGCTGGGGCGGGCGCAGGCGTCGGAGCGACGGCAACAGGCTGCGGTTTCGGTTTAGGTTTCGGTGGTTCCACAGGCGCAGGGACAGGATCTAATTCCGCGCTGTTTGCCGTCGTCAAACGTGATGGATCCAACGATGGCGCGGCAGCATCACCCGCACGCACCTCTTCTGCCGCCCCTTCCGGCGGCTGAGTCGGCAGCGCCTGCGTTGCTGCAGGCATCATGTCTGGTTCATCGCGATCACCGGGTTTAGGCACCAGTGGGATCGCTGCAAATTCATCCTGATAATGCTTTTTCTGCCCGTCAAGCAGCCCGGGAAGCACAATTACCCCGAGCGCGACTAGCACAATTGTGCCGACTAATCGATTCTGAAACTTACTCGCCACCGCTTCTCCCCACGTCTATTACTTCCATGACATGTGCGACAGTGTGAAAGGATCCACACACCAACACGGTATCTTCTGGCTTCGCCTCAGCAAGTGCTGCAGACCATGCCTGCGCCACGCTGTCATAAGCGTTGCCTTTGCCCAGGTGCTCCAGCAGTTGTTCTGCCGTTGCGCCACGCGGCCCTTCCAGGGGCGCACAGTACCAGACGTCAACCACGCTTTTTAACCAGGCTAACGTACCGGCAATATCTTTATCATGTAGCATACCGATAACCGCAAGTACACGCCCGCTTTTCACTAACTTTTTCAGACGTCCGGTCAGATACTCTGCCGCATGCGGATTATGGGCAACATCGAAAATCACTCGCGGCGACTCGCTCACAATCTGGAAGCGCCCCGGTAAAATCGCGCGTTCGATGCCGTCACGAATCGCCTGCTCGCTAACGTTCAGCCCGCTTGCGCGCAGCGCGGCCAGTGCGGTAGCAGCATTAGGTTGTGGCACCTGCGGCAACGGCAAATGCGCCAACGTTCCATGAGCATCCGTAAACGACCAGTCGTTCTCAGTGACCGCATAGCGCCAGTCCACGCCGCAGCGTTGCAAAATCGCCCCGCACTCTTGTGCGACATCCGCGATGGTGTAAGGCATTTCAGGTTCGCCGACGATAGCCGGTTTCTCTGCACGGAAAATGCCCGCCTTCTCACGACCAATACTTTCGCGATCCGGGCCCAGCCAGTCAGTATGGTCAAGCGCAATACTGGTGACTACAGCGACATCGGCATCGACGATATTGGTGGCGTCAAGGCGGCCGCCTAATCCCACTTCCAGAATAACAACATCCAGTTGGGCCTGTTTAAACAGCCAGAGTGCCGATAACGTACCGTATTCAAAGTAAGTCAGGGAAATATCACCACGAGCGTCTTCAATCTCAGCAAACGAGGCGGTATGGGCTGATTCCGGCAGTTCCCCCCCCTGCACGCGTACGCGTTCAGTGTAACGCACCAGATGAGGCGAACTGTACACCCCAACTTTATAGCCTGCCGCAGTCAGCACAGACTCCAGCGTACGACAGGTCGTGCCTTTTCCGTTGGTTCCTGCCACCGTAAACACAAATGGCGCGGGTTTCAATACACCCAGTTTGCGCGCTACCTGGCTTACGCGTTCAAGGCCAAGATCGATGGTTTTACTGTGCAGGTTTTCCAGATAAGAAAGCCACGACGCCAGGGGCGACGCGGCTTGAGGAATACGTTTATTGTCCATGATGCCTGTAATTTTATTACGTAGATTAAAGCAAAAGGCAGCGCCAGTTGGCCCTGCCCTTTTTTACTCGTCGTCTTTCAAGCTGCAGGTGTGTTGGCTGCTCTCGCTCACCCGAATCACTTGCCCGTGCAAGCTCATCCGGGTTCACTCTCTTGCCGTCTTCCTGCAACTCGAAATCCATAGAGTAAGTTATCAGGCTTCTGATTCCTGATCGGGTACCGGAGATACCACCTCGCCTTCACGCGGCTCATCCGGATTCGGCGCAGGAAGATTCATCAGCTTCGCCAGGATGCTTGCCAGTTTCAGGCGCATTTCCGGACGGCGGACGATCATATCGATAGCGCCTTTTTCAATCAGGAACTCGCTGCGCTGGAATCCCGGCGGCAGTTTCTCACGTACGGTTTGCTCGATAACACGCGGACCCGCGAAGCCGATCAGTGCTTTCGGTTCTGCAATGTTGAGATCGCCCAGCATCGCGAAGCTTGCGGAAACACCACCCATTGTTGGGTCGGTCAGTACAGAAATATACGGTAAACCGCGTTCCTGCATTTTCGCCAGCGCAGCAGAGGTTTTTGCCATCTGCATCAGAGACATCAGCGCTTCCTGCATACGCGCCCCGCCAGAAGCGGAGAAGCAGATCAGCGGACAGTTGTCTTCCAGTGCCTGCTCAACGGCACGGACAAAACGCGCACCGACCACAGAGCCCATGGAGCCGCCCATAAACGCGAACTCGAATGCCGCAGCAACGACCGGCATACCATGCAGCGTGCCTTTCATCACCACCAGCGCATCTTTCTCGCCGGTTTCTTTCTGCGCAGAAGCCAGTCTGTCTTTGTATTTTTTAGAGTCACGAAACTTCAGCACGTCTTTCGGCTCAAGCTCGCTACCCAGTTCCACAAGAGAACCTTCATCTAACAGGCTATGCAGGCGATTGCGCGCCGACATGCGCATATGATGGTCACACTTCGGACAGACCTCAAGATTACGTTCCAGCTCAGCACGGTATAAAACCTGACCGCAGCTATCACACTTGGTCCACACCCCTTCAGGAATGCTTGCCTTGCGGGTGGGAGTAATGTTGCTTTTAATTCGTTCAATCCAGCTCATTGGTGACCTTTCTGCCTGAACCCTAGTCAGCTTTGTTATAAGGGGCGCATAATGCCATTTTTGCCCCTAACAGACCATGAATGTTGCACATTAAAACATAACAGCCCGAAACTTTGGATAAAAAAGTGGTCGAACCGCTGAGTTACTTTCTATTTTGCAGCCCGTGACGCAGCACGCTTATGGCGAATTACTTCAATCACCCCCGGCAATACGGAAAGGACGATAATCGCCACAATCAGTAATTTCAGGTTTTCCTGGACGATCGGCAGATCGCCGAACAGGTAGCCTGCGTAGGTGAACAACAATACCCACAGCAATGCACCTACGACGTTATACATCGCAAAGTGACGGTAGGACATATGTCCCATACCGGCAACAAACGGCGCAAATGTGCGCACGATAGGCACGAAACGCGCCAGGATAATCGTCTTACCGCCATGACGCTCGTAGAACGCATGGGTTTTATCCAGGTAGCTGCGGCGGAAAATTTTGGAGTTCGGGTTACTGAAAAGTTTTTCCCCGAACAATCGGCCAATCGTGTAGTTCACTGCATCGCCCACAATCGCCGCCACAATCATCAGTGCCACCATCAGATGAACATTGAGATCATTGGTCGGCAGCGCAGAAAGCGCACCAGCAACAAACAGCAGCGAGTCCCCTGGCAGGAATGGTGTCACCACCAGCCCGGTTTCGCAGAACAGGATCAGAAACAGAATCGCGTATACCCAGATACCGTATTCCGCGACCAGCTCCGCCAGGTGCACATCAATGTGCAGGATAAAATCAATAAGAAAGTAAATCAGGTCCATAGTTATGCCTTTATACGACTCAAATTAGTCCGCCAGAAATAGCGGGCCCATAGGCGGTTTTGGCAGGTCGAACCGGTCCGGGTAATCTACTGCAACCAGATACAGTCCTTCCGCTTTCGCCGTTGCCGCTGCCAGCGTTCTGTCCTTTGCCGCTAACAGTTCTGCTATCCAGCTCTCCGGCTGGTTGTTGGCGCCAACTTCCATCAGGCTGCCGACAATATTCCTGACCATATGATGTACAAAGGCATTCGCTTTAATATCCACCACCACATATGCACCGAAACGTTCGACGTTAATGTGCATCACGTTACGCCACGGTGTGCGCGACTGGCACTGTACCGCACGGAACGAGGTAAAATCATTTTCGCCAATCAGACACTGGGCTGCACGATGCATACGCTCAGCGTCCAGCGGTTCATAATAATGGGTTACCCCTTTACCCAAAACCGCAGGGCGCAACCGATGATTGTAGATGATGTAGCGATAACGGCGAGCCGTAGCGCTAAATCTGGCATGAAAATCATCAGGTACAGCTTTCACCCAGCGCACGGCGATGTCACCAGGTAAATTCGCATTTACCCCCAGTGTCCAGGCCGCATCTTTACGCTGGGCAGTGGTTTCAAAATGCACGACCTGCCCAGTGCCATGAACGCCCGCATCCGTGCGACCTGCACAAAAAACATTAATGCGTTCGTTCGCCACCTGAGAAAGCGCTTTTTCCAGTTTTTCCTGAACGCTACGCACTTCGTTCTGGCGCTGCCAGCCATAATATTTGCTGCCGTCATACTCAATGCCCAGCGCAATTTTATGGGTTGACGGCTGTTGCTGGTCAGACATTAGTACAGGTACTCCTGCACCAGTTTTTCCGCAATTTTCACCGCCATTAACGCGCCGCCAAAGCGTACGTTGTCTGCCACAGACCAGAACTGAACTTGCTCCGGCATACCGTAATCGTTATGCACGCAGCCAATAGAAAGGTGCGGCGTGCCCGATGCATCGCCAACCTGGGTCGGGAAGTCGGTTTCTTCCGACAACACCACGTCTTCGCCGCGTGAAAACGCATCACGTGCTTCTTCCGCCGCCAACGGGCGCAGAGCCTCAAAATTCACCATCTGCGCGTGGCCATAAAACACCGGGGACTGCACGATGCTGGCTGAGATAAGCAGACCGTCATCCTGCATAATTTTGCGCACTTCATCAACAATACGACGCTCTTCACGCACGCTGCCTTCGCGATCGGGCAGCAGCGGCAGCATATTGAACGCCAGCTGACGACCAAAGAAATCATCTTCGTCAATCGGGATGCCGTTAAGCAATTTCGCGCTTTGTCCTGCCAGTGCGTCTACGGCTTTTTTGCCGTGAGCGGAAGCCGAAATAATATTGGTCACCGTAATCCGTGACAGCCCGCCGTCATCAATCAATGGTTTCAGCGCAGACAGCAACTGGCTTGTCAGGCTGTTTGGTACCGCAATCACATTGCGGTTACGGTAATCCGCCAGCACGAACGGGTTAACGTCCGGAACCACCAGCGGAACGTCTGGCTCAAGCGCGAACAGACCGCTGCTGTCAATCACCAAGCAACCCGCATTTGTTGCTTCTTCTACCCATGCGGCGGTGGCTTCAGTGCCCGCAACAAAAAATGCCAACTGTGCCTGCGTCCAGTCAAATTCTGCAACGTCCTGCACTATGACCGATTTACCGTTAAAACGCAGATGCTCACCGGCGCTTTCATTACGCGCCAGCGCATAAATTTCACCGACCGGGAACTGGCGTTCAGCCAGCGTATCGAGCAGGGCTTCGCCTACGGCGCCCGTTGCGCCCAGAATGGCAATATTCCAGCCTTCAGACATGGTGATTTACTCCAAGAAATACGTAAGCGTCCCTGTCGCATTATTCGACAGGGAGCATTAAGAAGACATTAATGTGCCGGATGATGAACAGCGTTAAAACCCAGCTTACACAATAAGGCAGCAGCCGTTGCGTCGTCACACATCACATATAAAGACGACCATTCACGACGCTCAAGGTAATTTTTACGCAGTTTATCAAACTCACCCGGAATTCTAGCGACTTTACGCAGCGGCGCATCATCGCGGCGCACATCATACACTAAATGCACCAGCCTTTTCAGCGTTGGCTGATCTAACGGGCCATGCAGGGTGATACGACCAAATTCCGGCGCGGGTAACAGGGTACTGAGCGCAACGTGCTGCTCGTGACCAATAAACTTACTATAGGCCTCAAAGACCTGCGTGGTGCCACGCGCTTTTCCTTCGAGGGTATACCCGGCAATGTGCGCCGTGCCGATATCGGCTTTCTCCAGCAACGCCACATTGAGATCCGGCTCTCCTTCCCAGACATCCAGCACAACGCTCAGCGACTGACCTGCATTCAGCCGGCTCAGCAATGCTGTATTGTCGATGACCGGCCCACGGCAGGCGTTGATCAGAATAGTGCCCGGCTTCAGTCGGCTAATCAGCGCATCATCCGCCATGTGCAGCGTTTTGTAGGGTCCGTCCTTAAACAGTGGCGTATGGAAAGTCAGCACATCGGCTTGCTCTACCAGTTCGTCCAGTGAGCGGAAATCGCCCTCGTCACCGCGATCGGCTCGCGGTGGATCGCACAGCAGCGTGCGGATCCCCAGCGCGTCCAGACGCGCCTGCAAACGCCCACCCACGTTGCCCACACCCACAATGCCTACGGTGCGATCGCGTAACGCAAACCCATCACGCTCCGCCAGCATCAGCAACGCTGAAAAAACATATTCTACGACCGCTATCGCGTTACAACCGGGCGCGGCGGAAAAACCGATCCCAGCCTGCGCAAGCCAGGCGTCATCCACATGGTCTGTGCCAGCGGTTGCCGTACCGACAAATTTAACCGGTTTGCCTCCAAGCAGTGATTCATTTACTTTCGTCACCGAGCGCACCATTAAAGCATCCGCATCATCCAGTTCAGCAACGGGAATCGGACGACCGGGAACCGCTTTGACCTCCCCCAAACGACTGAACAGTTCGCGGGCATAGGGCATATTTTCATCAACGAGGATTTTCACGTCTTTCGCACCTGTTTGAGAACGAGAGTTAACCGGGCAAGTGTGCCATAATCTCGCCGCCAGGCATACTGCGAGACCTGGTCAGCACAGATTTAAGGAACAGAGATGATGCAGCCCATTTCAGGTACGCCCGCACGCCCTCCCGGTGAAGGCCCAAATGCCCCTTCCGCTGCGGGTGAACAACCGTTATCCACGCAACAACGTACTGTGTTGGAACGACTAATTACCCGTTTGATTTCACTCACCCAGCAGCAAAGTGCTGAGGTGTGGGCCGGAATGAAGCACGATCTGGGCGTCAAAAGTGATACTCCGCTGCAGTCACGTCACTTTCCAGCCGCTGAGCAAAACCTGAACCAACGGCTGGGGGTTGCTCAGCAAAATCATGTTAATCGTCAGGTGCTTTCGCAGCTCACTGAATTACTGAGCCAGGGAAATAATCGCCAGGCGGTGAGTGATTTTATCCGTCAGCAGTATGGGCAAACGGCACTCAGTCAGCTCACGCCTGAGCAGTTGAAAAACGTGCTCACGCTGCTGCAACAAGGGCAGCTGTCGATACCACAGCCGCAGCAGCGCCCGGCAACCGATCGCCCGTTGCTCCCCGCAGAGCACAATACGCTGAACCAGTTAGTTACCAAACTGGCGGCGGCCACGGGAGAATCCGGGAAGATGATCTGGCAGTCGATGCTGGAGTTGTCTGGCGTAAAAAGCGGTGAGCTGATCCCTGCCAAACAGTTTACGCACCTGGTCACCTGGCTGCAGGCGCGCCAGACGCTCAGCCTGCAAAGCGCCCCGACGCTACAAACGCTCCAGGCTGCGCTGAAGCTGCCATTAGAGCCGAATGAGCTGACAGCAATAAAAGAGTACGCGCAGCAGACGTATCAGATCCAACCACAATCGATTCTGACCACGGTGCAGGTACAGGACTTGCTCAATCAAATTTTCCTGCGTCGCGTGGAACGAGAACGCGAGCTCAGCGATCCGCGTCATCTGCAACCCATTTACAGCCCGTTCGCGCCGATGATTGAAACGGTTAAATCTCTGTCGGCACGACCGGGACTGTTGTTTGTTGCATTGATGATTGCGTTAGCCATTTTCTGGCTGGTCGCTTAACCTTTACGCAGCGTAAGCAACGTTACAATAATCCCCACCACGGCTGATATCGCCCCGGCAAGGAACACTGAGGAATAACCGTACGCGGTAGCCAGCACCCCGGCGACCGGACCGCTTATGCCGTAGGAGATATCCTGAAATGCGGCGTAACCGCCCAGCGCCGTACCGCGAACCTGCGCGGGTACTCGCTTCACCACCTCGACGCCCAAGGCCGGGAAGATAAGCGAACACCCGGCCCCGGTTAATGCCGCTCCAAGCAGTGCAACCCAGGCTGTTGGGGCCTGCCACAACAGAATCAGTCCTGCGGTTTCCACCAGCAAAGAGACAACGGCAACCTTCACGCCGCCGAACCGGTCCGGCATCCAGCCAAACAGAATGCGCATCAGCACAAACGCCCCGCCAAACGCGGTCAGGGTGAACCCCGCCATCGTCCAGCCGTTGCTGACAAAATAGAGTGAAATAAATGTACCGATCACCGCAAAGCCAACGCCCTGCAGCGCCAGGCCCAGGCCCGGTTTCCAGATAAGCCCTACCACGCTCCATAACGAAGGACGTTCTCCTGCATGTGCAGGCACTTTACGCACGGTGCCGTTGAATGCCCATGCCAGCAGCGGTAATACCATCGTCGTCCCCGCCAGCGCCGCGAAGCCAAAGTGGCTGTGGATCAACAAGCCCAGCGGCGCACCGGCGGCCAGCGCGCCGTAAATCGCCATTCCGTTCCATGACATCACCTTACCGGAGCGTGTTGGGCCGACCAGCCCCAGCCCCCAGGTCAACGTTCCGGTGAGCAGTTGGCTTTCGCCAAAACCGAGGATCAAACGACCGACGATTAGCAACGCAAATTTTACGGGAACAGAAACAGGTAATAGCGCGGCTAAAAGCCACGCCGCACCCGCCAGCCCACAGGCAAGCATCCCCTGTAGCGCCGAGCGTTTGGCACCATATTGATCGGCTAACCGCCCGGCGTAGCCGCGTGTTAATACCGTCGCCAGAAACTGTACGCCGACGGCGATGCCGACCATGGTATTGCCATAGCCCAGCTCCTGGTGCACAAACAGAGGAATGACGGGCAAAGGTAAACCGACCGTCATATAGGTCAGGAAAACCGCAAAAGCGATGCGAAACAGCGAAACGTTCGCCGAAGGTGTTTTTTCTTGTTGGGTTACAGCTGTCATGCGTTACTCCAAAATGCAGAGTAAGGCGAGGAATGCCCACGCCCCCTCTACCTGACTATCAGGATTAAGGTGCGTTGGATAACGTTAAACGCTTACGCATTATCAAGAGGATAATGTTGAAGCTGGAGTCTGCCTGCGAGTGCCCCCGACTGTCAACTGTGAAAGCACAGGTGCGTATATCAAAATGCTGACTTCTCTACAAACAAAAAGGGAAATACCGCATCAATGCCTTTCGCTCTGAACTTCCCGGTTACCTGCTCACGTTGATGCGGCGTCAGGAGTCGGAACATCATATCCCAAATCTCTTTAGGTTCGGCTTCCTGCGCGATATTGTGGTCTGGTGCTACTGTGTTCTCATTTTCATTCAGATACGAGCGTACATACAGCGGAAACACTGAAATATGAAATTCCTCGGCCTTAGACTTCGCGCGCTTACGTTTGACACCCGCTTTTCCTTCACTGTAGGTATTTAAGCGCAAGCGTACAGCGGGTGCGCTTCTCGGAAACCCTAGCAATTCAAGACACTCCTTCACCGTGAACCACTCTTTTACCATCAGTTTCTTTCCTTTCTGCTGATGAAATAAAAATATTTTTTCTTTTCCGCGAAATTTCAAATTAATTCTGGCAATATTCCTACGATAAAAAGAAAGTAACGTTCTTTTGTCTTTCTAATTTATAACCTGAAAAATATCGGTGCCGATAACACATCTTCTTAGGATTACAGAATGGAACACAAAAGCCAAGACTGGCATCGTGCAGATATTAAAAGTGCACTGGAAAAAAGAGGTATTACGCTCAGAGAGCTTTCGCGTTCAGCGGGGTTATCTCCCGACTCTTTACGCAATGTATTTACCCGCAGTTGGCCTCGGGCGGAGCTGATCATCGCGCAGGCGCTTGAAACTACGCCGGACGTAATTTGGCCATCACGCTATCTCTCTAAATCAGAGAAACAAACCCCCAAAAAAAATAACCATCAATTATAAATAAATTAATAAAAATTCATTCAACCAATTAATTTATATTAAAGGCTAATGTATTAAAGATATTAATAGCATTATCGGTCATTTTTATCAGTTTGAATCCTGTTAAAGAAATACACGTTGTTATTACATAATCAATTAACAGGAACATCGATGAGCTGGAATAAAACAACAGCAGTTAATCACGCTAAATCACACGCGGGGTCACATTCTCAAGGACGCTGTGCGGAATTTACCCGCAAAGCCATTCAGTCAGGAGGTATCTCCCTTGGGAATACCTACCATGCTAAAGATTATGGACCACTGTTAAAAAACGCAGGATTCAGTCCCATCGGCACATTTGAACAACCCCGAGCAGGAGATGTCGTCGTCATTCAACCTTATGAGGGAGGAAACCCAAGCGGACATATGGCGATATTTGACGGTCAGGCGTGGTACTCCGATTTTAGACAACGTGACATGTGGGCCGGACCGGGCTATCGGGCGGCAAAACCGTCATTTACTATTTACAGGAAACCATAATGAAATCGCTCTCGCTGGTTGCTCTGGTTTTGTTACTTTGCGGCTGCTCTGCGGCGCGCCACGACAGCTCCCGGGATGTAAAACTATTCTATCTCGCATGGATGTCCGCTTACACACAAGAGCGGGATACATCCGCACTCATGCAACGCTATGTGGCGAAAGACGTTATCAATCGTCTGGCTCTGATTGACAGCCTTTACGAGCAGGAAATACTGAATTCGGACTACTTTATGTACGTACAGGATTACGACCCAAAATGGATCCCACTGTTACGGGTCAAATCAGCGCAATCCTTTCTCGGTGGCGAAAAGATGGAAGTACAATTAGGTGGGCCGACAGGAGAGGCGCCTATGCAGTTGGAAGTCTATACGCGTTGGGAGGACGGTCACTGGAAAATTTACCGAGTGCGGGATCTGGGTAATCAATTTGAACAGCCAATTTACAGCGCCAGCGATATCGCACACGCCAAAGAATGGTCTCTGGAAATCGCACCGGAGTACGAAAAGTTGAATAAATAAAAAAGGGAGCCATCAGGCTCCCCCTCTTGCATAATCTTTCAGTCTTACGCTTACAGCTTACGCATAACCAGCGTAGCGTTGGTGCCGCCAAAACCGAAGCTGTTGGACATCACGGTAGTCAGCGCCTGCTCGGTCGGTTTGGTCACGATGTTCAGACCCGCCGCCTGCTCGTCCAGCTCTTCAATGTTGATGCTTGGCGCGATAAAGCCGTGTTCCAGCATCAGCAGAGAGTAGATAGCTTCCTGCACGCCAGCCGCACCCAGTGAGTGACCGGTCATGGCTTTGGTTGCGGAGATTGCCGGGCTGTTGTCGCCAAACACTTCACGAATCGCACCCAGCTCTTTCACGTCGCCTACCGGAGTAGAGGTACCGTGGGAGTTCAGGTAGTCGATCGGCGTGTCTACGCCGTGCATCGCCATCTGCATGCAACGTACTGCGCCTTCGCCAGACGGAGCAACCATGTCTGCACCATCGGACGTTGCGCCGTAACCGACGATTTCCGCATAGATGTGCGCGCCACGTGCCAGCGCGTGTTCCAGCTCTTCAACCACGACCATACCGCCGCCGCCTGCAATAACGAAACCGTCACGGTTTGCGTCATAGGTACGGGAAGCTTTCGACGGATCGTCATTATATTTGGTAGACAGCGCGCCCATGGCGTCGAATTCACACGCCATTTCCCAGCACAGCTCTTCGCCGCCGCCAGCGAAAACGATGTCCTGTTTGCCCAGCTGAATTTGCTCTACCGCGTTACCGATACAGTGCGCGGATGTCGCACAGGCAGAGCTGATAGAGTAGTTTACGCCGTGGATTTTGAACGGCGTTGCGAGGCAGGCAGAAACGCCGGACGCCATCGCTTTGGTGACCACATACGGGCCAACCGCTTTCAGACCACGCGGGCTACGCATTGCGTCAGCACCGAACACCTGAAAACGCGGGGAGCCGCCGCCGGAACCTGCAATCAGGCCAACGCGCGGGTTGTTCTGGTAATCTTCTGCTGCAAGGCCGGCATCAGCCACTGCCTGTTCCATAGAAAGGAATGCATAGATGGATGCGTCGCTCATGAAGCGCACTACTTTGCGGTCAATGAGGCCAGTGGTATCCAGTTTTACGTTGCCCCATACGTGGCTACGCATGCCGGAGTCCTTCAGCTCCTGAGAGAAAGTGATCCCTGAACGTCCTTCACGCAGAGATGCCAGGACTTCCTGCTGGTTATTACCGATGCTGGAAACGATGCCCAAGCCAGTAATCACTGCACGTTTCATTCAATACCTCTGTAAGTCGCACTATTTTAAAGTTTCGAGTGGCACAATAGCGTACACTTGTACGCCGAACAAGTCCGATCAGCCATTTAATGTGGAAATTTGCGCAGCCAGGCACTCATCGCTAAGATCGGGGCACAGCCTGCCAGACGAGTAACTTACGTGAAACAATACGCTATACAACCTGCCAACCTTGAATTCAACGCTGAGGGTACACCTGTTTCCCGAGATTTTGACGATGTCTATTTTTCTAATGATAACGGGCTGGAAGAGACACGTTACGTCTTTCTCGGCGGGAATCATCTCGCCCAGCGATTCCCTGCGCATTCACGTCCCCTCTTCGTGGTGGCAGAAAGCGGGTTTGGCACCGGACTTAACTTCCTGACACTCTGGCAGGCATTTGCCGAATTCCGCGATACCCACCCTGACGCTACCCTGGAAAGATTACATTTCATCAGTTTTGAAAAATTTCCGCTGACGCGTGAAGATCTGACCTTAGCCCATCAGCACTGGCCAGAACTTGCCCCGTGGGCCACGGCGCTACAAGAGCAATGGCCGCTGCCGCTGGCGGGATGCCATCGCCTGCTCCTTGATGAAGGACGCGTCACGCTGGATCTGTGGTTTGGTGATATTAATGAACTGACCAGCAAGCTGGATGACTCCCTGAATCAAAAAGTGGATGCCTGGTTTCTGGACGGTTTCGCGCCGGCAAAAAATCCGGATATGTGGACGCCAACGCTGTTTAACGCAATGGCCCGTCTGGCTCGCCCCGGCGGCACGCTGGCGACCTTCACCTCAGCAGGCTTTGTGCGTCGGGGATTGCAGGAAGCCGGATTTACGATGCAAAAATGCAAAGGCTTTGGTCGCAAACGAGAAATGCTTTGTGGCGTAATGGATAAGACGCTGGCGCTCCCCTCCTCGGCACCCTGGTTTGCACGTACCGGAACAGATAAACGCGAAGCCGCCATTATTGGCGGGGGGATTGCCAGCGCATTGCTGTCGTTGGCGTTACTGCGCCGCGGCTGGCAGGTCACGCTCTATTGCGCCGACGATAACCCAGCCGGGGGTGCATCCGGCAATCGCCAGGGCGCTCTTTATCCGCTACTGAGCAAACATGACGCGGCCATTAATCTCTTTTTCCCCACCGCGTTTACCTTCGCCCGCCGGCTGTATGACGCCCTCCCCGTTGAGTTCGCGCATGACTGGTGCGGCGTGACGCAACTGGCGTGGGATGAGAAAAGCCAGCAAAAAATCGACCAAATGTTGTCCCTTGAATTGCCCGATGCGCTCGCCGTCGGGGTTGACGCAGAGCAGGTTTTACAAACGACCGGCGTAAAAACCGGATGCGGCGGGATTCAGTACCCCGCCGGAGGATGGCTGTGTCCGGCACAGTTAACCGCCGCCGTATTCGACTATGCCGCAACGCTGGGATTACGCACCCGGTATCAACATACGCTGGCCTCACTGTCTCGACAGACAGAAAACTGGAAATTGGCGTTTGCCAATGGAGCAACCGCCACTCACGCTGCGGTAGTGCTGGCTAACGGGCATCGCATTAACAGCGTTGAACAGACGCAGTCGCTACCGGTGTACTCCGTAGGCGGTCAGGTGAGTCACATTCCTACTACGCCTTCGCTTTCAGCGCTGCGTCAGGTGCTGTGCTATGACGGCTACCTCACGCCGCACAACCCGCAAAACCAGCAGCACTGCATTGGCGCCAGTTATCATCGCGGAAGTGAAGAAACGGTGTATCGTGCTGACGATCAGCAGCAAAACCGTCAGCGCTTAATAGATTGTTTCCCGAATGCCGCGTGGGCAAAAGAAGTAGACGTTAGTGGCAATGCCGCCCGTTGTGGAGTGCGCTGCGCCACGCGCGATCACATGCCGATGGTCGGCAACGTCGCGGATTATGACACCACGCTCAGCCAGTATGCCACTCTTGCCGAAGACAGAGAGCACGCCGTAAACGCCCCGGTTTATTCCGATTTATTTATGTTGGGTGCGCTGGGCTCGCGCGGGCTGTG
Organism: Citrobacter sp. Cf116; assembly: GCF_030336505.1. Classification (NCBI taxonomy): domain Bacteria; kingdom Pseudomonadati; phylum Pseudomonadota; class Gammaproteobacteria; order Enterobacterales; family Enterobacteriaceae; genus Citrobacter; species Citrobacter sp. Cf116. The sequence goes on from NZ_JAOWEQ010000037.1 coordinate 1,221,272, forward strand.
TACTGCCCCGCTATGCGCAGAAATTCTGGCATCGCAAATGAGCGATGAACCTATCCCTATGGATGCCAGCACGCTGGCTGCGCTGAATCCGAATCGTCTGTGGGTAAGGAAGTTATTGAAGGGTAAAGCGGTGAAATAAGATACCATCTCATCATTGCCTGATGGCGCTACGCTTATCAGGCCAACAATCCCCGTCCACGTAGGCCGGATAAGACGCCTTCGCGTCGCCATCCGGCACAATCCACTGCAATTATTATTGCGTTGCCTTTTGAAATAAAGTGTCCCACATCTCTTTCACTAACGCCTGGTCACGCGGCGAGAGTTCGCCTGCGCTGATGGCTTTTTCCAGGCTGCTGGTCACATTGGCGTACAATGCCTCAGCGGAATGGTCCTCGCCAGCATCCAACTCAGCCACAGCCAGCGTCAGGTGCCCACGCAAATAGCCACTGGCAAACAACTCATCATCGCTGGCGTGCTCTACCATATCGTCGATTAATGCCAGAATGCGTGATTCAAACTCCGCGATCATCTTCTTTCCTCATTGTAAACGTGGCAGCGGCTTCAGTTGAGCGCTTCGGGCCACGGGAATTGTTCCGCCGTAAGTTCAGGCGTGTGATAATAATTCTGTAACGCGTTAATAAAACGCGCTGGACGTTCAGGGATCCCCTTTTCCAGGTACTCCATTACCTGAGCATGAACACGGCGCTGGAATACCACGCGGTCCGGTTCAAAGTCCCCTTCGAGGTTGTCGCAACTGACGTTAAACGGGTACCCCGCCGCCATGCAAAACAACCAGTCAAACGCCTGCGGCTTCACTTCCACATCTTCAAACTGGCATTGTGTCTTCGCGTCGCGTCCGTCCGGGCAGTACCAGTAACCAAAATCGACCAGCTCACGACGGGCTTTACCGGCGATGCACCAGTGTGAAATTTCGTGTAACGCACTGGCGTAATAACCATGCGCAAAAACGATACGGTGATACGGTAATTCCGCATCCGCAGGAAGATAGATCGGTTCGTCGTCGCCTTTAATCAGACGGGTATTAAATTCATCGGCAAAGCAGCCGTTAAAAATCTCAATTAACTGTTCGTAGTGATGCGTATTATTCATTAGTTCATCCCCAGCCAGTGGAGAATCTCCTGTCCATGATTATCATAAAGTAGCTTGGCGCTCATCACGGCGGAGACAATAACGATCATTGGCCGAATGAGTTTTTGTCCTTTGCTGAGCACCAGTCGAGAGCCCATCCGTGCGCCAATAAACTGGCCAATGAGCATCACAAAACCTGTCGCCCAAATCACTTTGCCACCGAGGGCAAACAGCAACAGCCCACCGATATTCGATGTGGCATTTAATACTTTGGCGTGGGCCGTCGATTTCGCCAGGTTGTATCCGCACAGCATGACAAAGGCCAGCGCGTAGAACGACCCTGCCGCCGGACCAAAAAAGCCATCGTAAAAACCGACGCAGCCTCCCGCCACCAGCGCGAAAGGTAAACCGTGCAATCGACGCTGTCGGTCCTCTTCCCCCACTTTCGGCATCAACAGAAAGTAAAGGCCAATACATATAACCAGAACCGGCAGGATCTGGCGCAGAACATCTGACTGCACGTGCTGAACCAATAGCGCCCCGCTCATTGATCCGACAAACGTCATGAAGATATTGAGCTTCTGATCCGCCAGATTAACCACGCCACGACGAATAAAATAGAGGGAGGAAGAGATAGATCCCCCGCAGGCCTGCAACTTATTGGTCGCCAGCGCTTGCGCAGGTGGCATCCCGGCCGCCATCAATGCCGGGATGGTGAGTAGACCACCGCCTCCGGCCAGAGAATCAATAAAACCTGCCAGCATCGCCACAAAAAACAGCACACCTAGCAGCAGTGGCGACACCATAAACAGAGAGGCAAAATGATCCATTAGAGTACATGTTCGTCCAGTAGCGCCTGGCAGGAAGGCGGCAACGGCGGCGGTGTCTTCTTCTCAGGCTTGGTGGTTCCAGGTTTTGGAGGTTCGAACCAGCTTTGCAGCTCCGCGCCACAGCCGTCACCCGGTGGCGGTAACGGTTGATCTTCGCACTCAAGGCTGTCGGCAGGGCAACGTAACCGCACGTGCATATGCGCACGATGCTGGAACCATGGCCGCACTTTACGCAACCAGTCCCTGTCGGTCCCTGCATCCAGACAAAGTTGTTGCTTAATCGCCGGATTCACGAAAATACGCGTTACTTCATTATCTTTTGCAGCCAGCCTTACCAGGCTAAAAATCTCCGGTTTCCACAGTGATGGCACAACACGTTTGCCGTCCTGTGAGACCAGATCTAACGCCTGCGGCCGCAGCAGTTGCGACTGGGTCCAGCGCGTTTTCGGCAGTTGCAGGAAAATATCAACATCCAGTCCCGTCTGGTGGCTGGCGTGACCGCCATTGAATCGCCCACCGGCCGGCATACCCATATCGCCGATTAACACCGTGCCCAGCCCCTGACTATTAGCCTGATTACTCAGACGCTGGATAAACCTCACCAGATCCGGATGGCCAAAGTAACGACGCTGATCGGTGCGCATCACCTGATAATGTTCTGACTGTACAGGCAGCGTATCTGCGCCAACAATACAGCCATTGGAAAACGCGCCGATAGACTGCGCGCTGCCCGCAACCGGATGGGTAATTTTCTGCCAGGGCGTCGCCGCCAGACAGGCGGTACTGGCAAACAGAGCCAGCGCCGCAAGTGCCGTTTTTTTCATCTCTTACCAGCGTGGAATATCGGTCTTCACGTCCGCATTTTGCGCCCGCTGACGCAGCAGGTGATCCATCAATACGATCGCCAGCATCGCCTCGGCGATCGGTACGGCGCGGATCCCAACGCACGGATCGTGACGACCTTTAGTGATCATTTCGACTTCTTCACCAAAGCGGTTAATGGTGCGCCCTGGAACGGTAATACTGGACGTCGGTTTCAGCGCCATATGAGCAATGATTTGTTGCCCGCTGCTGATCCCACCCAGAATGCCGCCCGCATGGTTACTCTGGAAACCTTCTTTGGTGATTTCATCTCGGTTCTGGCTGCCACGCAGCGCAACAACGTCAAATCCGTCGCCAATCTCAACGCCCTTAACGGCGTTAATGCTCATCAGCGCATGGGCGATGTCGGCATCCAGGCGGTCGAATACAGGTTCGCCAAGACCCGCAGGCACACCGCTTGCAACAACGGTCACCTTCGCCCCGATGGAGTCGCCCTCTTTCTTCAGCCCGCGCATCAGTTCGTCCAGCGCTTCGAGTTTATCCGGGTCCGGACAAAAGAACGGGTTAAGTTCCACCTGGGACCAGTCTTTGATCTCCAAAGGAATATCACCCATCTGCGTCAGGCAACCACGAATCTCAACGCCGAACTTTTCCGCCAGATATTTTTTGGCAATCGCTCCGGCCGCCACGCGCATCGCTGTTTCACGTGCGGACGAACGTCCGCCACCACGGTAGTCGCGCAGGCCATATTTTTGCTCATAGGTATAGTCGGCGTGTCCTGGACGAAAAACGTCCTTAATCGCGCCGTAATCCTGTGAACGCTGATCGGTATTTTCGATCAGCAGGCCAATGCTGGTGCCAGTGGTAACGCCCTCGAACACCCCGGAGAGGATTTTCACCTGATCCGGCTCACGACGCTGCGTAGTGTAGCGCGATGTGCCAGGACGCCGTCTGTCGAGATCGTGCTGCAGGTCAGCTTCTGTCAGAGAAATGCCCGGCGGAACACCATCGACAATACAACCGAGCGCCAGCCCGTGTGATTCGCCGAAAGTGGTTACGCGAAAGAGTTGTCCAATTGTGTTTCCTGCCATCACGGCTCCGTTATGAGTGTTGTGTATGTGCGCGTGTAATTAGTCTTTATAAATGCTGAAGTGCTCACGAGCAGCAACTAACTGCTCTTTGGTCAGCATGAATACGCCGTCACCGCCGTTGTCGAACTCCAGCCAGGTGAACGGTACATCCGGATATTGCTCTATCAGATGTACCATGCTGTTTCCGACTTCACAAATCAGAATACCGTTATCTGACAGGTAGTCTGGGGCGTTCCCCAGAATGCGGCGGGTAAGTTTCAGCCCATCACTGCCGGACGCCAGACCCAGCTCAGGTTCGTGACGATATTCGTTTGGCAGATCGGACATATCTTCCGCATCGACATACGGCGGGTTGGTCACAATCAGGTCATACTGGACTTTCAGCAGATCGCGGAACAGATCGGAACGGATCGGCGTGACGTGATGGATCAGGCCGTGTTCTTCAATATTGTGTTCGGTCACCGCCAGCGCGTCAGTGGAGATATCCACCGCATCAACTTCGGCTTCCGGGAAGGCATACGCGCAGGCAATGGCAATACAACCGCTGCCGGTACACATATCGAGGATATGCTGCGGCTGCTCATTAATAAGGCCCGCAAAGCGGTTATTAATAAGCTCGCCAATCGGTGAACGCGGAACCAGCACGCGTTCATCAACATAAAACTCATGCCCGCAGAACCAGGCTTTGTTGGTCAGATAAGCAACCGGAATGCGCTCGTTGACGCGGCGAATCACGCGTTCAACAATACGATGACGCTCGCTGGAGGTCAGACGCGCTGTACGCATGTCTTCCGGAATATCCAACGGCAAATAAAGTGACGGCAGCACCAGTTGTACGGCCTCGTCCCATGGGTTATCCGTGCCATGGCCATACCAGATGTTCGCCGCGCTAAAACGGCTGACCGCCCAACGCAACATGTCCTGAATGGTATGCAGTTCACTCACTGCTTCATCGACGAAAATTTTATCCACGTATTCCTCCAGGGCATGCTCGTATTAATTTCGGCGGCTAGTTTGCCACGAAGACGGCGATAAATCAGCATTCACACAGGGCCTGAGCGCGAAAATTGCGTTTTAAGCGATCGGATGCCCGCCGAGTCGGGTTAAACTAATGGAAAATAAAAGTTGAGACTCTCGAATGAAAAAGAAAACATCGCTCAGCGAGGAGGATCAGACGCTGTTTCGCCAGCTGATGACCGGCACGCGTAAAATTAAACAGGACACCATTGTTCACCGACCTCCACGTAAAAAAATTGCCGAGGTTCCGGTTAAAAGACTGCTACAGGAGCAAGCTGATGCCAGCCACTATTTCTCGGATGAGTTTCAGCCGCTGCTGAATACGGACGGTCCGGTAAGATACCTGCGTGCCGACGTCAGCCATTTCGAACTGAAGAAAATGCGCCGTGGCGATTACTCTCCGGAGCTGTTTCTCGATCTGCATGGGCTGACCCAGCAGCAGGCCAAACAAGAGTTAGGCGCGCTGATTGCCGCCTGTCGTCGTGAGCATGTATTTTGCGCCTGCGTGATGCATGGCCACGGAAAACATATTCTGAAACAGCAAACGCCGCTTTGGCTGGCCCAGCATCCGCACGTGATGGCTTTTCATCAGGCACCGAAAGAGTACGGTGGCGACGCCGCGCTGCTGGTGCTAATTGAAGTAGAAGAGTGGCTACCGCCCGAACTTCCGTGATGCAGAAAAACAGAAAGAGCCGCGTTTGCGGCTCTTTGCATTTTCGGATGACGGCTGCGCCTTATCCGATACCAACCTTTTTAAATCGCTTTTGCCATTTTCAGGTTACACGGGCTCATCTGCCAGTTAAAAGTACCCTTCCCGCTCTCATCAAGCGTTACGCTGGCAATCGCTGATGTGGTAAACATCGGCGGTGTTTCACCTGGGCAAAGCTCAGACACCAGATACCCCACTAAAGGCAAGTGAGAGATAACCAGTGCCGTGGCAATACCTTCATTGGCCAGAGCCTGTAAATAGGCACTGACCAGACCGACATCGCCGCAGGGAGTCAACTCCGGCAAAACATCCACACCGGTTGGCAGATTCATACATTCCCCCACCACATCCAGCGTTTGTTCGGCTCGTAGGAACGGGCTCACCAGAACACGTTCGATATCCACTTTTTGACCTTTCAGCCAGTTCGCCATCAGGCGAGATTCGTCACAACCACAGGAGGTTAAGGGACGAACCGAATCACTGGCGGCATCGAGGGCCGCGTCGCCGTGACGCATGATAAAAACTTGCATATTGCACCGCTTTTGTTAACCAGAATCACCAATACCTTTATTCACAGCCCCTATTGGCTGTGATAACGATATGGTGGCCGGCATTGTGCCTTATCCATTCACCGAATGAAACGCTGTTTTTTACCTCAACGGCGTAAGTATAGTCAATCTCTGTTTACATTTTGAGCGCGAGCCATACATTCAGTGCGGATTCATCCTACCTTTGACCTCATGAATTCAGGTCAGTTTCCCCAATATTCCAGAATCTTTCACTGTGTGCCGCCATCTGCAATAACTGTTCACACGGCGCAAACCGCGAGCCGTATTGCGTGGTCAGGCGTTGCAGAGTCGCAACCACTTCTCCCGCGCCGAGTGAATCCATATACCGGAACGGGCCGCCGAGGAATGGCGGAAAACCAATACCAAATACAGCGCCGATGTCGCCATCACGTGCGCTACGGACTATCTTCTCGTCGAAACAACGAGCTGCTTCATTGAGCATTAACATGACGCACCGCTCTGCTACCTGCGCAGCGGTAAGTCGGCCCTGCCCCTGGACACCAATAAGCGTATAAATTGCAGGGTCGACCTGTTTTTTGCTTTTACGCCCTTTCACACCATAAAGATAGAAACCCCGACCATTTTTTCTACCTTTGCGATCGTCATTCAAAATTGAAGCAACAACATTTGCAGGCGCGCTAAAACGTTCTCCATATGCAGCCTCAAGCACTGGTATAATTTTAGTGCCCGTATCAATTCCGACCTCATCCAAAAGTTGGATTGGCCCAACTGGAAAACCAAACTTAACCAGCGCGGCGTCTATGGTTTCGACCCGCTCGCCCTCGGTCAACATACGAATCGCTTCGTTAATGTAAGGCGCTAAAATGCGGTTAACGTAAAAGCCGGCCTTATCTCTGACCACTATCGGTGTTTTGCCCTGTTTTTTCGCTAACTTAACGGTAGTTGCAATCGTCTGCTCGGAGGTCGTGGCATGTGGGATCACTTCGACCAACGGCATTTTTTCCACCGGACTAAAAAAGTGTAAACCAATCACTTGTTCAGGCCTGGTAGCATTCGCAGCAATATCGCCAATGGGCAAAGATGAGGTGTTAGAAGCAAAAACGGTATGAGGTGCGCAATTTTGCTCAACTTCTGCCACCATCCGTTGTTTTAGCGACAAATCTTCAAACACGGCTTCAATAATCAAATCGCGATGCGCAAAGCCACGGTAGTCGATCGATCCCGAAATCAGCGCCAGTTGTTTATCGCGTTCGCTGGCTTTGATATGACGGCGACGAACCTTCGTTTCAAGCTGATCCCAGCTATACTTCAGCGCATGGTTGATTCCCTTAGCGTTTATATCTTTGATGCGCACAGGCAAGCCGCCTTTACAGGCCGTCACATAAGCAATACCGCCCCCCATCAGACCGCCGCCCAAAATGCCAACGCTGTCCAGCGGGCCGGGCTTCGCATCACTTCCCGGATCCTTTTTCACGTCGGTGTTGGCAAAAAAGATGTGCCGTAGCGCCTGAGACTGGGATGTCATCGCCAACTCACCAAACGCGCTGGCCTCTGCGTCGTAACCACTACTGCTGCCTTGCGCTAGCCCGGTTTCGATGACCTCAAGGATACGTTCTGTTGCAGGGTAGTTACCTTGCGTTTTTTGCGCCGTCTTTTTACTGGCCATGCGGAACAACAGCGCCCGCCCCAGCGGCCCCGCCAACACTCGCTCTCTCACGGGCAGTGTTCGTTGCGCAGAACTGTCCTTTTTAGCCAGTTCAACGGCCGCTTCCAGCAAAATGGAATGCGGTACAACCTCATCCACTAAACCAACTTTCAGCGCCTGTTTTGCGCGTAATTGTTTTCCGGTGAGGATCATATCCAGTGCGGTACTGACGCCAATCAGGCGCGGCAGCCGCTGCGTACCACCGGAGCCGGGCAACAAGCCAAGTTGTACTTCAGGTAAACCCAGTACGGTTTTAGCATCATCGGTACAAATACGGTTGTGGCACGCCAGCGCCATCTCCAGGCCACCGCCGAGGCATGCACCATGAATCGCGGCGATAACCGGGATCGGTAAAGCATTAATTTCAGCCATCATCTGCTGCCCCTGACGGGCCAGCGTTTCGGCTTCCTGCGCGCTGCGACAGCGACCAATCATGTTGATATCCGCCCCGGCAATGAAGTTATCGGGTTTAGCCGAAATAAACACCACACCACGCAATGCTTTGTTATCGCGGATTTGTTTCAGAATGGCCCGCACCTGAGAAGCAAACTCTGCTTTCAGGGTGTTCATTTTCTCTCCGGGCACATCAATGGTGACAACAGCAACGTTATCCAGACGTACGTTTAGTGTAAAAGCCGATGTCATTTCCATTATTCCGCCTCCAGAACCATTGCCGCACCCAGACCACCAGCTGCACAGGCTGTCACTAAACCAAAACCGCCGCCACGACGACGCAGCTCATGGAGGGTTTGAGTGATCATGCGCGCACCGGTGGCAGCAAAGGGGTGTCCATAGGCAATCGATCCGCCCAGCACGTTAAATTTACTGTCATCAACCTCGCCAGTGGCATGCCCCCTGCCCAGCACGTCGCGGGCAAAACGTTCGCTACCCAACAGCTGAAGATTCGCCAGCGTTTGCGCGGCAAAGGCTTCATGCATATCGATCAGGGTTAAATCTGCCATCGTCAGACCGGCTCTCTCCAGGGCAAGCGGTGTTGACCACGCCGGTCCCAGCAGCATGTCCTGCCAGACATCGATGGCGGTAAAAGCAAAACTACGCAAGTACCCCAGCGGCACCAGCCCCAACTCTTTCGCACGCGACTCTGTCATCATGATCACGGCGGCTGCGCCGTCCGTTAGCGGGGTACTGTTTGCCGCGGTGACGGTGCCGTGCTTGCGGTCAAACGCCGGACGTAGTTTGGCGTAATCGGCCAGCGTAGAGTTACCGCGAATGTTGTTATCTTCTGAAAAAGGATCTTTAAACGGTGGCGCGTAGGTAGTCATTACCTCATCTGCCAGCTTTCCTTCAGCCCATGCCTGAGCAGCACGCTGATGAGAGCGGTGCGCCAGAGCATCCTGCTGCTCTCGGGTAATACCATAGGTTTTGGCCATTTGCTCAGCCGTATCCCCCATACGCAAACCGGTGGAATACTCGGCGACGGCTGGCGGCACAGGCATCAGGTCACGTAAGCGCAATCGGGAAAAGAGTTTAAGGCGTTGACCGGTTGTCCGGGCCTTATTGACATCCACCAGCACCCGCGCCAGCTTTTTACTAACGCCAATAGGCAAGACTGACGAGGAGTCCGCACCACCCGCAATTCCAGCACGAATAGACCCCGCCATCAGGCTTTCCGCGACATTCGCCACCGCCTGGAAACTGGTCGCGCAGGCCCTGCTCACGCTGTATGCATCGGTATGTACATTCATGCCGGTTCCCAGCACAATTTCACGAGCAATATTTGGTGCTTCAGGCATTTGCACCACCTGACCAAAAACCAGTTGCTCGATCACATCGGCAGGAATTTCGCTGCGCGCCAGCAGCTCACCGACGACCATTTTTCCTAAATCAACGGCGGGAATGCCATGAAACGCGGTAGCCTGACGAGCAAATGGCGTACGCAATCCACTTACAATGGCAATACGGTCGCCCTGGCGGGTAACCAGCGGTAAAGCCTGACTCATAACACTCCCCTGTAAAAAAAATAAAATAAGTGGTCTGACCTGATCATAGTCTTAACCAATTTTTTACATTTAGCCAAGCGGGGAGAAAAGAAAGTGGGAGCTAAGACACAGTGAATAATCACTGACAGTTACGAAAAAGCCCTTGCTATCTGATAGCAAGGGCTTTTGCAGAGGGGGATTAACGCAGGCCCAGCTGGAAAATCAGCGTTTCAGCTTCACAGGCAAAAACAAAGTCGATATCCAGACGCACACCTTCTGACTCTTCAGTAAAAGTCGAAGTGATTTGGCAAGGCTCAGATTCCACGCCACGTGCCTTTTCAGTCAGAGCGGCCAGTGTTTCTTCTGCCTCTGCGCGATTCGCGAACACACGGCTGTAGGACGCGGTGCAATCGGAGTTGTCCATGATGGTGCCAACATCCATACAGCAGCAAACCGGGGTTTCATCAGCACTGCATTTACTCATTGTAGATTTCCTCTGTATTCGCACCTGAGGTGCCAGATAAACGATAGGGATATTTTACGCTCCCATTATTCGCCTCTCCAGTCGTTAATTGTACGAAATGCGATAAGTGACCGAAATCACACTTAAAAATGATCTAAAACAAAAATCGCCCAAACAGGTGAGTGCGCACCTCCGCAATTTTGCCAGCTGGATCGCGTTTCTCTGATCAAATTTGAAAATATTTATAAACATACTTGCAACATTCCAGCTGGTCCGACCTATACTCACGCCACTGGTCTGATTTCTAAGTCGTACCTCAGACCCTACACTTCGCGCTCCTGTTACGGTATGTAACATTGTTTGTATAAAAATAAATCTATGAGGTTATGGTCATGAGCCAGAAAACCCTGTTTACAAAGTCTGCTCTCGCAGTCGCAGTGGCAATTATCTCCACACAGGCCTGGTCTGCAGGCTTTCAGTTAAACGAATTTTCTTCCTCTGGCCTTGGCCGGGCATATTCGGGTGAAGGCGCAATTGCAGATGATGCAGGAAACGCCAGTCGTAACCCGGCACTGATTATGATGTTCGATCGCCCTACTTTCTCAGCAGGTGCGGTGTATATCGATCCAGACGTTAATATTTCCGGTAAATCGCCATACACCGGACGCAGCACTGATGCGGACAACATCGCGCCTACGGCGTGGGTTCCCAATGCTCACTTCGTGATGCCTATCAACGAACAGTTTGGTTGGGGTGCTTCCGTTACCTCAAACTATGGTCTGGCTACCGAATTTAACGACAGCTACATCGTTGGTGAATACGGCGGTAAGACCGACCTTAAAACGGTCAACCTTAACCTGAGCGGTGCCTACCGTCTGAATGATAGCTGGAGCTTCGGTCTCGGTTTTAACGCCGTTTATGCTGATGCAAAAATTGAACGTTATTCTGGTGAGCAAACGGCTGCATTACCGAAGGTCAGCAACAAAATTGCCAGCCTGAAAGGGGACGAATGGGGCTACGGCTGGAACGCCGGGATTTTGTACGAACTGGATAAAAATAACCGTTATGGTTTAACGTACCGTTCTGAAGTTAAAATTGATTTTGATGGCGATTATAAGAGTGGCATCCGTACCCAGGCGAACGCCATACCTGGCGCTGGCACTACATTCCCATGGGGAACGACCAATGCCACCGTCCCGGGTTCTCTGACGCTTAACCTGCCTGAAATGTGGGAATTGTCAGGTTATAACCGTATTGCACCACAGTGGGCTATCCACTACAGCATGGCCTATACCAGCTGGAGTCAGTTCCAGGAGCTGAAAGCAACAGGTTCCAATGGACAGACACTGTTCTATAAAGAAGAAGGCTTCAAAGATTCTTACCGCATTGCATTGGGTACGACTTACTATATGGATAAAAGCTGGACGTTCCGTACCGGTATTGCTTATGACGATAGCCCGGTTCCAGCAAGCAAGCGTTCCATCTCGATTCCGGATCAGGATCGCCTGTGGTTGAGTGCAGGTACAACTTATGCGTTCAATGACGATGCCTCTATCGACGTCGGTGTGTCTTACATGCACGGACAAAAAGTAACAGTGCAAGAAGGCAACTATACTTTCGACTCTGAAGGTAAAGCCTGGCTGTTTGGTACAAACTTCAACTACGCATTCTGATTTTCTTCATACGTAAAAAAGGTGAGCTTTTTAGCTCACCTTTTTATTTGCCCAATTCCTTACTCAGAATCGATCTCTTTTAAATCGTCCTGAATGTCTTTCGCGTTCGGGTTTTCTTCTGGTTTGAGTTTCCCACCGTTCGCAATAAAGTCATGACGCTGGAAGTAAGCTTCACGCACCATAATGTAAGGATCGGAAGACTGACGCAGCAGACCGTCAGAGTCGAGCAATTGCGCGCGAGTTTCAATCCCTTCAACCGTCCATTTGCCTATCGACAACGGCCAGGTCAGCCAGGACAGTACCGGATACAGGGTATCGACCATATCGCCGCCGTCATCACGCAGTGTGAAACTACCGTAGAACGGAAGCTGCATATACGGCCCGTAACCCACGTCATAGTGGCCTAACGTACTGCCAAAGCGGTGTGGTTCAACGCGCTGCAACTTCGGATTAGCCATACCTGCCACATCGATAAAGCCGCCCATACCTAACAGGGTATTCAGGAAAAAACGGGTAAAGTGCACCATCCCCTGATAAGGATCGCCTTGCAGGAAATAGTTGACCATGACGGCCGGTTCTTCAAGGTTCCCCGTAAAGTTGCTTAAACCATTACGCGCCGGCTGCGGAACATAATCACGCCAGGCCACTGCTACCGGTCGAACAACATAGGGATCCAACACATTAAAGTTGAAGTTGTACATGGTACGGTTGAACCCTTCAAATGGGTCCGAACGCCCCTGCTGCTCAGTACCGGAGCTCGCACACCCCACCAAAAGTGTGGTTCCCAGCGCAAGCGCCGACAGGCGAAGCTTCATAAGTATCTCCCTGTGTTTTATGGCTATCGCTGATTGCCATCCATGACGGAACGATGACGTATCCGCCTGTTTAGATGTGAGCGATTGTAACAGCACGTCAAATGATGTCTATATACCCTGTCTTACTGATTTGATCATAGCCTGGTAATACGCACTCCGCGGCGGTTCTATTCTAACTAACCCGATAAAAACAAACGTTACCATTTTTGCTATCTCAGACTTTCTCCCGCTGATTTTCAGACAAAAGCCGCTACGCTTTAGCAATACGTGCTTATTCAGGATTCGGCCATGAATGACATCAAGAAAGATAAGATTGATCGACACAGCGACGAACTCGAAGTGGAAAGCGATGAAAAACTAACAGGGAAAAAGATAGAGCTTGATGAGGACAGACTCCCCTCCCGCGCCATGGCGATCCATGAACATATTCGCCAGGATGGGGAGAAAGAGATGGAGCGCGACGCAATGGCCCTGCTGTGGTCAGCCATCGCAGCAGGACTGTCGATGGGCGCCTCGCTACTGGCTAAAGGGATTTTTCACGTACAGCTGGAAGGTGTGCCAGGGGGGTTTTTACTCGAGAACCTCGGTTATACCTTCGGCTTTATTATTGTCATTATGGCCCGCCAACAACTCTTTACCGAAAATACCGTCACCGCCGTACTGCCAGTGATGCAAAACCCTACCCTCGGCAATTTTGGCCTGTTGATGCGCCTGTGGAGCGTGGTACTACTGGGTAATATTATTGGCACCGGGGTTGCAGCATGGGCGTTTGAACATATGCCGATTTTTGATGAAGAGACCCGCGATGCTTTCGTCAAGATTGGCATGGATGTGATGAAAAACTCTCCTGTGGAGATGTTTTCCAACGCCATCATTTCTGGCTGGTTAATTGCCACGATGGTGTGGATGTTCCCCGCTGCCGGGGCGGCAAAAATTGTGGTCATTATTCTGATGACCTGGCTGATTGCGTTAGGCGATACCACGCATATCGTCGTTGGCTCCGTGGAAATTCTCTATCTGGTCTTTAATGGCACGCTGCACTGGAGTGATTTTTTCTGGCCCTTTGCGCTACCAACGCTCGCCGGGAATATCTGTGGCGGAACGTTTATTTTCGCGCTGATGAGCCATGCGCAGATCCGCAATGATATGAGCAACAAACGCAAGGAAGAAGCCCGGTTACAAGCAAAGCGTGATGAGCAAACGCAGAAAAACCAGAAAAAACAGGCCTGAATGGTGACTGTTTGAGCAGTCGGGCGGCCTGAGACTTACCGTTGTGAGTAAAAAACGCTATACTCGTGCCGCTTCGTCCCCTTAGTTAAATGGATATAACGAGCCCCTCCTAAGGGCTAGTTGCAGGTTCGATTCCTGCAGGGGACACTCTGAAATTAATGCATCCTGTTTAAATCCAATCAATTACCAGCCAGTTCATCACTGGGCCAGGCGGTAGAACGGCACATTCCTCACTGTTGCAGTAAGATTGTCGGACACCATTGTCTGCTTGGTAGCTATCCGCATCCCTGCTTTTCTCAGCCTCAACACATCAGCGGCAATACGCTGGCTGCCAAACCAGAAAAGCCCGTCCAGCGCAGTGACATCAAGGCCCGATTCAAGTGCCAGCTTCAGACGTTCGCGTGGTGCTTTTACTGTTTTAGCAATCTGCTGATATGGCGCTTCGCTTGAACCTGCAGGGCTAATGCGCCGGATTCGATGCGACAGGCGGTACTGAAATTCATCCGGTATCCCACCGAGACTCGCTTTCAGGCTGTAAACACAACCAAAGCGTTTACCGTTAAAGATGACGTTTTTCTGACTAAGCTGCAGCTCTTCACGCACGCTGGCAATCAGTTGCGGGGTACGGAGTAATAACAGGCGGAAAGGCAACTCAAAACTGGTCACGTAGTCCACATTCAATAAAGCAATACGCAGACGCTCTTGCGGTCCCGCCTTCAATTCGCGACATTCAGTAATAACATCAGCCCACTGGCCGGTAAGGCGGGAACTCTCAGTCGCCTCAGTAAAGCTGTATTTTTCAGTCTCATAATCAATACGTTCAGTCACACGGAATTCCCTTCTGGCCACATTTCGGTATCGGTTGTTCACTTTACCAGCGACAAGATTGCTATGTCAGGAATCTTTTCTTAACCCGCCCAATATTTGCTTCATACCATCACACTAAGATGACGACAACTGACCGATCCGGCGCGTTTACCGGATCGGTACAGCGGCGTCATGTCAGACAACAAAACGATTGACCAGCCCCTTCATGGTGACCGACAGATTGTCCAGCCGCTGGCTGTCGCTCGCGGCCTGAGAAACCAGCGCCGCATTTTGCTGCGTAACCTGCTCCATCGGTCGCAGAGCCTGGTTTATCTGGGTTACCCCTTGCGACTGTTCCGTCGCCACACGCGCGATATCCGCAATATATTGCTTCATACTGGTGGTATTGTCCGCTGCCGCTTCCAGCGCGGTAGCAGACGCCGTGACCCGCTCAACGCCCTCACTAATTTTAACCATATTCTGCGCAACCAGCTCGCGGATCTGGTTAGCTTCTTTGGCGCAACGCTGTGAAAGATTCCGCACTTCACTGGCCACAACCGCAAACCCCCTGCCCATCTCTCCTGCCCGCGCAGCTTCCACTGCCGCATTCAGCGCCAGTAAGTTAGTCTGAAACGAGATATCATCAATTGAGGTCACAATATTCGATATTTTCTCACTGGAAGCGCGAATATCCCCCATACTCTGGTTCGCCGCAGAGGCAACGTTACTGGCCTGTCGGACCTCTTTTTCCAGCCTGATTGTCAGATGCTCCGCTTCGCGGGCATTATCCGCTGTTTGCGTAATCGCAGTTGATAGCTGCTCCATACTGGCCACGGCTTGTACTATTGATGCAGCCTGTTCATCTGTACGTTGAGCCAAATCCTGATTTCCCACCGTAATACTGCTGCTGGCATCGGACAAAACCACGGCACCTTGTTTAATCTCCTGTACGATATGCTGAATACTTTCCAGCATCGTGTTATAGGCACGATTAAGTGAGGAAAGCTCATCTTTACCCGGCGTCGCCAGACGTTGAGTCAGATCGCCATTCATCCCCGCAATCTTGCGCAGCGTGTCGCTGAATTGGCGATGCATATTGATTGCGATGGCTCCAGCGAAGGTCAATGATGCCAGTAGCGCTAACAAGCTGACGACCATATATATTTGCCAGTTTTTTCGTGCATCCTGCGCGAGTTTTTCTGCATTCGCCAACAGAAGATTTGCCGTCACATTTTCTATCTGCCGCATCACTTCAATACGCTGGGTTTGTACTTTGAACCAGGTAGTAGGATCGACACCAAATCCACCGTTCTCGACATGATTAAACGCGGTTTCACGAAATAAGAGGGCTTTTGACGCTTCTGCAGATTGTAAGCGATTTTTCAACATGGCCGCCTGTTCCGGCGAGCTCAGGCGCAACGATTGTGCCAGCCAGACGTTCTGTTTACTGACGACATCACTGAGCTGATGTAACTGTCCGTCGGCGAAATGACCGGAGGAAAAGATATTTGATAACAGTGCCCGTTCAATACCCGCTTGTTCTTTCAAATTCAGCAGATTGTAGTAGGCGGCGAATGCGTTTGCCATTTCGCCAGAATCCGTCAACTGCCCCAACTTGCCGACAAAACTCAGCACATCAGCAATGACGTTGGTGTAAAACTTAACCACATCTGCGGCCGGAAGCCCCAACTGCGTGACATTTTCCCGGATGGTGGCGAGCGAAAGAATGTTTTTCTTAAACGCAGCGACAGAGGTAGCAACATCCCCTTCCGGTAATGCAGTATCGGACAACGAGCGCACGAATACCTCGATCTCGCGATCGGTCAAAGCCCGCTGCGCGTTTAACTCATCTTTGAACGTAGTCCCTGCAGCCCCCAGAAATCCGACACTCATTCCCCGTTCTTTTTGCAGTTCATGCACCACATTTCCGGCACTGTGTGCGAGCTCTGTCAGTTGGGCAATATTCTCCATCTGCCGTTCTGTCTCAATACGCGTCAATATTCCTGAACCTGCAAACCAACACAACGCCAGTAATAGTGGTTGTAGCGCGATTATTAACTTCATTTTCATCGGCATTCGATAAACCCACCACATGCCACTTCCCTCCATTGTCCATATTTTCATTATGGTTATCGGCGTAAAGAAGCGGCTCTTTAAATTTGAGCAATGGGCAACTGTTTGTTTTTTAGATTAAATATTTACCAAGATAACTCTATTTAATTACTTCAATCAGAATAAAACGCTGTCTAATGTGAATCTGCAAACCTATGCTCCATTTTATTAACTTATTCGGCATATTATTTTTTATTAAAAAAATCAGATAATCATCAACTGATTCAGCAAGGGAGAAAGACTCTGGACAGTGATAGCAGCCGAGATAACAACCGTGACTGCGGCCATCATTATGGCGTCCCGCCGAACGTTAAGGTTATAATCCTTACAACGATTTTTTGGATTAGAAGCGACAATGACAAAACTTACCCTACAAGAACAGATGCTTAAAGCGGGTCTGGTCAGCAGCAAAAAAATGGCGAAAGTGCAGAGAACGGCGAAAAAATCGCGCGTTCAGGCTCGTGAAGCCAGAGAAGCGGTTGAAGAGAATAAAAAAGCGCAGATCGAGCGTGATAAGCAACTCAGCGAACAACAGAAGCAGGCCACGTTGTCTAAAGAGTATAAAGCGCAGATCAAGCAACTAATTGAAATGAATAAAATCACCATTACCCGTGGCGATATTGGTTACAACTTTACTGACAATAATCTGATCAAAAAAGTCTATGTTGATAAAGTGACTCAGTCTCAGTTGATCAAGGGCCGCCTGGCTATTGCCCGTCTGACGGCTGAAAGTGGTAGCGAGAGCGAATACGCCATCATTCCGGCAGTCGTCGCCGACAAGATTGCCCAGCGCGACGCAAGCTATATTGTATTAAATTGCGAGCTGAGCCAGGAAGCGAAGGACGAAGACGATCCGTATGCTGATTTTGTCATCCCTGATGATTTGATGTGGTAAGAAAAAACCAGATATCCGTTATGTATTTCGGTGAACGCTCACGCCGCCACCGAAATACTGTCAACGTCTCTTCATCCCCACATTCCGCCTGCTAAAACTTATAGTGTTCTTTGCTCAGTCCGTATTTTCTCATGCGTAAATAGAGTTTTTTACGCGGGATTTGTAAATACTCCGCGACTTCATTAATACGCCCCTGATGGATATTTAGCGCTTCAGTAATGATCTGCCGCTCGTACTCGTCGACCCGACGATCGAGCGGTGTCGGTTGAGGCAAATGCAGTTGCGGATTCGCGGTTTCAGCCAGTGGCAATAGCCCAACGGCAAAAAGCTCGGCGGCATTGGCCAGTTCCCGAACATTGCTTAACCACACGCGACGCCGCATACCTTTTAGTAATTCCCCGTCAACCTCAGGCACAGGATGGTTCAGACGCAGGCAGGCTTTCTGCAGATAATGGCGAAACAGCGGTTCAATATCATCCGGTCGCTGAGACAACGGCTGGCAACCAATTTGCGTCATCGCAAAACAGTAATATAGTTCGGCCACAATCTGGTTGGTTGCCGCCAGTTCCACCAACGAAGTGGCGCCAATGCCAATTAAGCGAAACGGACGTCGCTCCTGGCTTTGCAAATGCACCAACTGGTGTTGCTGTTCACGCGTCAGGCACTCAATATGGCTCAGAACCAGCGTTCCCCCTTGCGCCTGGGCAATAAGGTCATTGAGTTGTTCCGAGTTCCCGGGCGTCAGTTCACCGCGAATAAACGCGCCTTCAGCGCTGCGCCCAAGTTGATGTAAATAACGGGCCCCGGTCATACGCCCGGTTCCCGGCTCGCCATAAAACCAGACGGCAATATCCGTTTCCGCCAGTTGCCGTAAACGCTGGCGATACTGATTAACCCAGTCACTGTAGCCGACCAGTTCAACTTGTAGCTTTTGCTGGCAATAGTGACGACGTGCAATCACAGATTTTCTCTGACGCAACGCATCCTCTACCAACACCAGCAGTTTGCCAGGATCAACCGGTTTTTGCAGAAAGTCCCACGCCCCTTTCTTCACCGCGTCCACCGCCATCGGAACATCTCCATGCCCGGTGATCAACAGGATCGGAAGCTGATTGTCATCCTGATGAAACAACGTCATCAGGTCGATTCCATTACAGCCAGGCATACACACATCGCTCAGGACAATCCCTGGCCAGTCGGCCTGCAACCAATTTCGGGCATCAAAAGGGTTACTGCATGCGAATACATGATATCCCTCCTGTTCAAGCAACAGGGTGTAAGCGTCGAGAACATCGGCATCATCATCAATAAGCAGAACAGAATATTCATCACTCAACATCGTTTACATCCGTCAGATTAAATTGCAGAACGACACAGGCATTGCGCCCCGGGGTTGACGCCAGGCGCAGTTCGCCGTTCATTTGCATCATTAACGATACACAAATCGATAAGCCAATACCGAGGCCAACATCCTTACTGGTGGTAAACGGTTTTAACAGTGATGGCAATAATGCCCCTGGCCAGCCGGGGCCGTTATCGCTGATAAATACGCACAACCGGCTGCCTTCGGCCTGCCAGTGAACATCTATTTTCGCCGCTACCGGACAGGCATCCAGCGCATTTGCCAGGACGTTTACCAGCACCTGCTGAATACGCACTTCATCACCAGCCACCCACACGCTCCGGTCTGGGAGCGTCAGCGTACCCTGCTGTGGCTTATGCCGCATGGACAACAGTTCCCAGGCAGCGTTGAACGTTTGTCGGAGATCGACCGGATGCAGAGGCGTACCTGGCTCGGCCCGGCGCGCAAACTGACGCAGCGAACGGATAATGGCATCAATGCGAGTAATCAGACCCTTCGCTTTGGTTAATGTGCTTCTGGCCTGAGCGGATTGCCCCTGTTCAATTGCCCTCCCCGCCGTAAACAGGTACATCGACAGCGCATTCAGCGGTTGATTAATCTCGTGCGCCAGCGTGGTCATAGTCTGGCCGACCACCGCCAGTTTTGCGGTTTGGATCAGCTCATCCTGCGTTGCGCGAAGATCGGATTCAATCTCTTTGCGCTCAGTCACTTCCTGCTCCAGCTGATTTTTTTGCGCGCTCAACTGGCCCAGAGTATGGCGCAGCAAGCCTGCGATACGCCCCAGTTCATCGCGTCCATATACCGGGATAGTGGCATCCGTTCTGCCAAGACCAATTTGCACCACGGCCTGGTTGAGCGCAGTAAAACGTTTCACCAGACGCGAACGAATGAAGTAGTGATTAAGCCCCCAGGCGAGAAGTAGCGCCAGCAGCGTCGCCAGCAGGATAAGTCCACCGCTGACACGAACAATTTGTTCCAGCCGTTGATTAAACGTCTGCATTTGCTGATGGCTACTCCCCAGTTGCGCTTCAAGCAGTGTTCGAAAGCGCCCAAGTGTGGCCTCTCTGGCATGGCTGGCATCAACGAGCGCTTTTTGCGCGGCGACATAATCGCGCATGGTATCGGGCATTTTATTTTTCATCATCCCGATTTCCAGCAGCTCATCGATAGTTTGTCGCAGTGTGATAGTGCTGGGCCAGTCATCAAGGGTACGGATATTTTCATCCGCCGTTTTCTTCAGATTTTCCAGGTAGCGGATGTGATTCTCCACCAGCATTCCGTCGTCGCTGCCCGATTTCAGTTCATTAAGCCTGTCGCGTAAATCATCAACGATCTGGTTTTCAATTCTTGCCAGGGTGTAAACCTGCTGCTGCTCGTTTTGCACCTCTCGGGCACGTTTGAGATACAGCACCGCATCACCATTTTTGGCCTCGATTTGATCCAGCAACGTCCCCTGCTGCCAGGTAAAATCCTGCACCAGTGAATTCAGCTCAGTAGTAAAATCATCATGTAGCCAATCAATGCGCGCGGAAAGTTCGCTCACTTTTTCGCGTACAAGGAACATGTTGTAGAGCACCCGGTCCAGTTCTGCCATCAGCGCCCGGCTGTCTTGCAAAATCACCGCCAGCTGCTGCTGTTCTGCTGGTTGCAACCCCCTGCTCAGCACTTCGATTTTATCCAGATGCGAGATTATCTGATTGCGCAGTTGCAGCCTTACCGTCGTATTGGGAGCCAGCAGGAATTCATTAAGCTGGTCCACAACCAGGTTGAGATTCCCTTCAATCAAAAAAGCGGAATGCACGCGCGGGAAGTAATCATCAAGCGAATAGCGTATCTGCGAGCTCTGCTCATGCCAGGAGTACAAACTGACGCAGCTTACGCTCAACGTCAGTAATGCGCCCGTCAGAAAGGCTCCTCGCAGACTGCTGCTGATGCTGAGCTGACGCAGACGGTGCAGTATCGATCCACCTTTCATTTTAATTCTTCCAGTTTTGATATCGCCTGACGCTGATTTTTAAGAAACCAGAGCTGCCACTCCATCATCTGCTGTTCGGCAACGCTTTTATTATCAAACTGCGCAAGCCAGGCTTCATCTTCGCTACTTTTGGCATCTATCGGAACGCTGGTCAGTAAGGCTCTGATTTCGGGTAGCGGGCGTTTCAGGCGAGCTTCAGCACTGTATAGCGCCCGCCATGCATCCTTTAGTTGCGCAAGACGAAAACTGATTGCGGTATCAAACATCCGCTGCACCAACTGTTGCCGCTTAAGGATCAGCCGATAATTAAGCGCAGGCTGGTTCATTAAAATGGCCTGCTGAGCAGCGCGGGGATTATCAGATGCGAGCTGCGTTACCGGGTATTTCCCCGTATTCGCATCCGCAAGGATCCGCTGTCCCTCCGGGCTTAACAAATAGCGGATAAAACGACGCGCTTCATTGGGATGCTGGCTGTTATTGAGAACAGCAACATAGGTTGGCGATACCGCCGAGCGTGGAAAATAGGTAAACGCCAGGTGAGGATCGTTAAGCAACAAGTTGGCATAATTATCAATGACCGGCCCCGCAACGCCAAGGCCGCTCTTAATTTTGTCGGCTACGCCAAAACTGCGTGATGAAATCGTCACCAGATTTCCAGCACTCGCCAGTAATGTCGCCCAGCCCTCTTCCCACCCTTTTTGCTGTAGCAACGACTCAACCATCAGATGGTTGGTATCGGAACGCGACGGGCTACTCATTAACAAAGCGTTCTGATATTTAGGATGCGTTAAATCCCCCCAGTCAGCAGGAGGCGACAAATGACGCGCCGCCAGCGCAGAACGGTTAATCAACAGGCCAAAACCAGATATCGCAACAGCCACGGAGGTAGAACGAATCGAGTCCGGCACCAGCCGCTGGCTTTCCGGCAGCACATTATCGAAGGGCGCCAGCTTCTGATGCTCCTGAAGATGCTGCAACAGCATGGGCGACGAGGTCAAAATCAAATCGACGTTCTCCGCATTGGCTGTATCAAGCAGTTGTTCCAGTGAACTGCTGGTCCGGTTTAATGTGCGAATCATCACCGACCCCGGTTCCGTCTGCCAACGCTGAATAATCCAGGCCGTTGCCCCCGGTGAAAAGGTTGTCGCCATTACCAGCTCTTTACCCTGCGCCAGATAACTCACCGACAGCGACATAAAACAGAGCAAGATCGCCCAACAACGCCCCCGGCCCAAAAGTCTGTTTGTGATCCCGTTCATAAATACCAACATGTGCAAAAAATAATATTGAGACAAAACTTACCCGTTTATCACTGCCAGAGGGAAGAATAAGGTTATTCGTAGAATAACCAAACGGAAAGTGACGGCATCGGTAAAGAATACCCGAAAACGCAGCCTGAATTTGTTAATATCCGCACACGCCGATGATAAAAACGTCCGTAAAAGAATAGAATTGAAAATCCATTATTTAAAAAGAGTCAAAATCAGCCACGCAATCCACAAATTGTGTCAATAGTGACTCATTTCATCAACTTGAGTTTCTCTGCCGCCTATTTCACTCTTCACTGCGAAAAATCCTGATATTCACATCAATATAAATTTAGGTGATGATATGTTATCAATATTTAAAACAGGGCCAGCGGCAAATAAAGTCCCGGCGGAGAAAGTCCAGGAAACGTATGGCCGATACCGCATTCAGGCATTACTCAGCGTATTTCTTGGCTATCTTGCGTACTATATTGTGCGCAATAACTTCACGCTCTCAACACCGTACCTGAAGGAACATCTGGATCTCAGTGCCACACAAATTGGTCTACTCAGCAGCTGCATGCTTATTGCTTATGGGATCAGTAAAGGCATTATGAGCAGCCTGGCAGACAAGGCCAGCCCTAAGGTCTTTATGGCATGCGGCCTGATTCTGTGCGCCATTGTAAACGTCGGTTTAGGATTCAGTACCGGATTCTGGATTTTTGCCGCTCTGGTCGTTTTCAATGGTTTGTTCCAGGGTATGGGCGTTGGCCCTTCATTTATTACCATTGCCAACTGGTTTCCGCGTAAAGAACGTGGACGCGTTGGCGCATTCTGGAATATCTCTCACAATGTTGGCGGTGGTATTGTTGCCCCGATCGTGGGTGCCGCCTTTGCCATTTTGGGGAGCGAGCACTGGCAAAGTGCCAGCTATATTGTTCCGGCCGGTGTGGCCGTCCTGTTCGCTTTTATTGTGCTAATGCTGGGGAAAGGTTCACCCCGCCAGGAAGGCTTACCGGCTCTGGAACAAATGATGCCGGAAGAAAAAGTCGTATTAAATTCCCGACACGCTGTCCAGGCGCCAGAAAATATGAGTGCCTTCCAGATCTTCTGCACTTATGTGCTGCGTAATAAGAATGCCTGGTATGTTTCACTGGTAGATGTCTTCGTCTATATGGTGCGTTTTGGCATGATTAGCTGGTTGCCTATTTATCTGTTAACCGAAAAACATTTTTCGAAAGAGCAAATGAGCATCGCTTTTCTGTTTTTTGAATGGGCGGCAATCCCTTCCACATTACTGGCGGGTTGGCTTACCGATAAACTGTTTAAAGGCCGTCGCATGCCGCTGGCCATGATTTGTATGGCGCTGATTTTCGTCTGTTTGATCGGCTACTGGAAAAGTGAATCCCTGCTGATGGTCACTATTTTTGCCGCCATTGTGGGTTGCCTGATCTATGTTCCACAGTTCCTCGCTTCTGTTCAGACGATGGAAATCGTCCCCAGCTTCGCTGTGGGGTCAGCGGTAGGTTTACGCGGATTTATGAGCTACATTTTTGGCGCGTCGCTGGGAACCAGCCTGTTTGGCGTAATGGTCGACAAAATGGGATGGCATGGCGGATTCTATCTGTTGATGGGTGGAATTGTCTGCTGCATCCTGTTTTGCTACCTCTCTCATCGTGGCGCGCTGGAGCTCGAACAACAGCGAAAAAATGCTCAGCAAGAGGAAGCCTCACTCCAGTTGGCGGATGCCCGGTAATTCATTTCGCTCTCACAAAAAAGTGCCAGCGATGCTGGCACTTCAATAACTCAGATAAATAACAAAAAGCTCAACGTGATAATTTATTGCTAAACGTAACATTCCAAATTATTGCTTACCGTAACCCACCATAAAGCGAATAATCAAACCGCAAGCAGGAGCAAGAAACAGGAATAACCCGGTTACCATTTCGTTACCATTGGTCAATCGCATAGTAAAAAAGTAAATTAATGCCGTAAGGATGGCCATGCCGAGAAAAGCGCTGATTGACGCCGCAGCGCCCATAACCTGCCAGATATAGCAACTGACGCACAAAATGCTCAGAGCGAGAAAGATCCAGAAATAGAGCATAGCGATACCTCCTGTTTGCCGTAAACTTAACGTAAGTCCTTACACTCCCTTAACTTTATATTCTAAGACAATTCCTATCCTCGTGCAATTTCAGCAACATCTTAGTTACAAAAATCCTTCACCTGCATACTATTACTCTATCGGGCAGACATTTATTTAATCTGCATAAAAACAACGGATTATATATAGGTTAATTTTTGTTCTTAATCGCCCTAAAAACATTTACGAATCTTGAGTAATTATTTCTGGCTGACATTAATTTTCGGGTGTACATTGTGCGTCCGATCATTCATGCCCCCTCGTGGTTTTGTCCTGACTCAGTTTTACACTCTTTACAGGAACCAATGTCGTTCATGGCGGCCTAACGATCAGTACAGAGTGTAAAGCGAAAGACAAAGAATCTTCGCGATACATCTATTTCGTATCAACAACAGGTGCTTATGTTCCCCCAATGTAAATTTTCACGCGCGTTTTTGCATCCGCGCTACTGGCTCACGTGGTTTGGTGTTGGAGTGCTCTGGTTACTGGTACAGCTTCCCTATCCCGTATTGTGTTTTCTTGGTACCCGTACAGGAACGCTGGCTCGTCCATTTTTAAAACGCCGTGAATCTATTGCACGTAAAAATCTCGAACTCTGTTTCCCAAATTTGTCGCAGGAAGAAAGAGAGAAACTGGTCGATGAGAATTTCCGTTCACTCGGCATGGGGCTACTTGAAACAGGTATGGCCTGGTTCTGGCCGGACCGTCGAGTGCGTAAATGGTTTGATGTAGAAGGACTGGACAACCTGAAGCGCGCCCAGTTGCAAAATCGTGGCGTGATGGTTGTCGGCGTACACTTTATGTCGCTTGAGTTGGGTGGCCGCGTAATGGGGCTTTGTCAGCCAATGATGGCGACCTATCGCCCGCACAACAATAAGTTGATGGAGTGGATCCAAACCCGTGGTCGTATGCGCTCCAACAAGGCGATGATCGGCAGAAATAATCTGCGTGGTATTGTCGGTGCTCTGAAAAAAGGAGAAGCCGTATGGTTTGCCCCCGATCAGGACTACGGTCGTAAAGGAAGCTCGTTTGCCCCCTTCTTTGCCGTCAAAGATGTGGCAACCACCAACGGTACCTACGTGCTGTCGCGTTTGTCTGGTGCAGCGATGCTGACCGTAACCATGGTGAGAAAAGCAGATAACTCTGGTTATCGCCTGTTCATCACGCCTGAAATGGAAGGTTACCCGTCTGATGAGTGCCAGGCAGCGGCCTATATGAATAAAATTATCGAAAAAGAGATCATGCGCGCCCCCGAGCAGTATCTCTGGATCCACCGTCGCTTCAAAACGCGCCCGATGGGTGAAGCCTCGTTATATATCTGAAAAGAAAGGCCGCAAGGCCTTTCTTTTTTTCTACGGCTGAATTACTTCACGCCCCATTTATTGTGGAGTTCAGTCATTCGTTCGCTATAGCTTCGGGCAATGCAGGCTGGCTCATCATCCTTCTCCTTCCAGCACTCGTTGCGTCCTTTGATCCAACCGCGCTGCTCTGCTTTTAACATCGGATCATTCTTCGATTTAGCCAGTGCCTGTTTAAAAATTTCGTTCAATTTCAGATCCATTGCAGAGAGCGATGGACTCTGGCAAATAATATCTTCCGCACTTCCCTTTTGAACAGCAGAGCAGGAGTAAGACGGACCAGCGTTGGTCGATTTTTTCGCTGGAGAGTAATCAATATTGTCCTCCGGCAGGCAAACCCCGTGCTTACGATTAGGTCCAGTCCAGGATACGTCCGGATTTCCGTCATCTTTGCGGGAGATAGAAACGGTATTTTTACCACTTGTCGCCTCCCAATAGTTTTCATTGAAAGCCTTCACCGTCGCCTTCCCGCCATCAATCCAGACATTGCCTTTACCATCACTATTCACACCACCAATACTTGCGCAGCTGAAATTGAACGCCAGCGGCGAGGCCGCCATCGACGTCAACGGCGTAAGAGCGAGTGCTAACATCATTAACCTGGTCATTTTTAACCTTTTCATTATTAAATTCCGCGAAAAATTAACCGCATTAACATCATGGCGATATGAGAACTATCCGAGTAAGCATTCCGTCGCTCAATAGCAATTTATTACCGAAAGAAATTAAACTGTCGCCGAATCACGACACTTGTAAGTTATTAAAATTAAATAAAAAAATGCCTCTTGTCTCACCTCATTTTTAGGCGTACATTAGCGCCGTCTGGAGCATTAAAGCTCAAAATTCTGAGGTGATGCAGCCAAGTAAACGAGGGGAATTCTCCATTTCGTTTATGCGTGCATCAGCTCTCTGTCAGGTAAGCATATGTTCATTTAGACATACCCAAGGTATGCGGAGAGATGAAAAGTGAAATATTTCTTTATGGGCATTTCTTTTATGGTCATCGTTTGGGCCGGTACTTTCGCCCTGATGATCTAAATTAAAAGACGCAGCAAAAAACAGGAGCCATCAGGCTCCTGTTTGCATTTTGGGGGAACATTCGGTCAGTCGGTACTTTCAGAAGTCGATTTTGCACTGGTCGGTAACAGGCCATCTGCACGGAACATTGCTTTGATACCGCGAATAGCCTGACGGGTACGGTCACGGTTTTCAATTAACGCAAAACGCACATGCGTATCACCATAATCACCAAACCCAATCCCCGGTGAAACGCATACCTTCGCTTCATTCAGCAGTTTCTTGGCAAACTCAAGTGACCCCATCCCGGCGTATTGCTCTGGAATTTTCGCCCAAACGTACATCGAGGCTTTTGGCACCTCGACCATCCAGCCAGCTTCATGCAGCCCTTTGACCAGCACATCACGACGACGTTTATATTGCTCTGCAATATCTCGCACGCACTGCTGATCGCCTTCCAGCGCGGCGATAGCCGCAACCTGTAACGGTGTAAAGGTCCCGTAATCGTGATAGCTCTTAATTCGCGCCAGCGCGTTCACCAGCGTTTTATTGCCCACCATAAAACCGATACGCCAGCCCGCCATGTTGTAGCTTTTCGACAGAGTGAAAAATTCAACTGCGACATCGCGAGCGCCCGGTACCTGCATTATCGATGGCGCTTTCCAGCCGTCATAAACAATATCAGCGTAGGCCAGGTCGTGAACCACCAGCACGTCATAGCGTTTAGCCAGAGCCACAACTTTTTCGAAGAACTCCAGCTCAACGCATTGTGCCGTCGGGTTCGACGGGAAACCTAAGATCATCATCTTCGGTTTCGGATAGCTTTCGCGAATCGCGCGCTCCAGCTCATTAAAGAAATCGACGCCTTCGACCAGCGGCACAGATCGTACCTGCGCGCCGGCAATCACCGCGCCATAAATATGGATGGGATAACTTGGGTTGGGTACGAGGACCGTATCACCGTGATCGAGCGTTGCCAGCATCAGGTGCGCAAGTCCCTCTTTGGAACCGATGGTCACAATGGCTTCGGATTCAGGATCGATCTCAACGTCATAGCGTTCCTGGTACCAGCGGGAAATCGCCCGACGCAGACGCGGAATACCGCGAGAAGTGGAATAACCGTGCGTATCCGGGCGCTGCGCCACGGTACACAGTTTTTCAACAATGTGAGGAGGCGTGGCCCCATCCGGGTTCCCCATGCTGAAGTCGATAATATCTTCGCCGCGCCGACGCGCAGCCATCTTCAGTTCAGCCGTGATGTTAAAAACGTACGGGGGAAGGCGATCAATACGCGTAAAGCGACGTTCAGGGCGGGAGTCAGCCATAATATCCTCAGATTAACGTTAGCGCCCGGACCGTCCGAGCGACGCTGCCACGATGGTGGCACGTTTAGAAAATAGCCTGAATAATTTCCTTCTGTCGAGAGGCAAAACAAAATATTTTTTCCTGACAAAAAAGAGGAACAACATAGTAAAATGAGGAAATATTCATTTTCACAACCCGCTTAAAATTACCATCATTTAACATTTTGTTGTTAAATACATTACCTTGAATGCAGCGCTGACAGGACAGGCATTGTAAATACAACAATCATGCAACAATCCCCTTTTAATATTATGGTTTTTCCTCATTAGGCACAGGCTGCGTGGGCGCTGGTCATCCTGGCCCAGGTTACCTATCATAGAGGTTTAACCCTTGCGCAAGAGTCACCCGTGCACGAAATATTCAATATGCTGCTGGCGGTATTTGACCGGGCAGCACTGATGCTGTTCTGTCTGTTTTTCCTGATTCGTATCCGTCTGTTCCGCGAACTGTTGCACAAATCAGCCCACTCCCCAAAAGAGCTGCTCGCCGTTACCGCGATTTTCTCAATGTTTGCCCTGTTCAGTACCTGGTCCGGCGTACCGGTTGAAGGCTCACTGGTTAACGTGCGTATTATCGCGGTCATGTCAGGGGGGATTCTGTTTGGCCCGTGGGTCGGTATCATTACGGGCCTCATCGCGGGTACCCACCGCTATCTGATCGACATCGGCGGCGTCACCGCCCTGCCCTGTTTTATCACCAGTATTCTGGCAGGCTGTATTGCCGGGTGGATCAACCGTAAGATCCCTAAAGCGCAGCACTGGCGAGCGGGCATTTTAGGCGGAATGCTGTGCGAATCCCTGACGATGATCCTCGTCGTCGTCTGGGCCCCCTCTACCGCACTGGGGCTGGATATTGTCTCAAAAATCGGTATCCCAATGATCCTGGGCAGCGTCTGCATTGGCTTTATCGTCATGCTAGTGCAAAGCGTGGAGGGCGAGAAAGAGGCCAGCGCCGCGAAGCAGGCCAAGCTGGCGCTGGATATTGCCAACAAAACCTTGCCGCTTTTTCGGCAGGTTAACAGCGAGTCGCTCCGCCAGGTATGCGAAATTATTCGCCATGACATCCATGCGGACGCCGTCGCGATTACCAATACCCAGCACGTTCTGGCCTACGTTGGCGTGGGGGAACTTAACTACCGTGATAACGATGATTTCGTCAGTCCTACCACGCAGCAGGCGATCAATTACGGAAAAATCATCATTAAAAACAATGATGAAGCGCATCGCACACCGGAAATACACTCCATGCTGGTGATCCCGCTGTGGGAGAAAGGTGTTGTCACCGGTACGCTAAAAATCTACTACTGTCACGCCCACCAGATAACCTCATCGCTGCAGGAAATGGCTATTGGCCTGTCGCAAATTATCTCGACTCAGCTTGAAGTTTCCCGGGCGGAACAGCTACGCGAAATGGCAAATAAGGCAGAGCTACGCGCACTACAAAGTAAAATAAATCCTCATTTCCTGTTTAACGCCCTGAACGCGATTTCATCCTCGGTACGACTTAACCCAGACACCGCACGCCAGCTCATTTTTAATTTGTCGCGTTATCTTCGCTACAATATCGAATTAAAAGACGATGAGCAGATCGACATCAAAAAAGAGCTGTATCAAATCAAGGATTACATCGCCATCGAACAAGCGCGTTTTGGCGACAAACTAACGGTTATTTATGATATCGATGAAGAGGTAAGCTGTTATATTCCCAGCCTGCTGATTCAGCCGCTGGTAGAAAACGCTATCGTCCATGGGATTCAGCCCTGCAAAGGGAAAGGTGTGGTCACCATCAGCGTGGCGGAGTGTGGTAACCGGGTACGGATAGCCGTGCGGGATACGGGCCACGGTATCGATCCAAAAGTGATTGAACGGGTCGAATCCAATGAAATGCCGGGCAATAAAATTGGTCTATTGAATGTGCACCATCGCGTTAAGCTGCTCTACGGTGAGGGATTACATATCCGCCGTCTGGAGCCCGGCACTGAGATTGCCTTTTATGTACCGAATCAGCATTCGCCCGCAGCCGCACCGGCCACATTGTTGCTTTAACCAGGAGTGAAGTCGTGAAAGTCATCATTGTTGAAGATGAATTCCTGGCCCAACAGGAACTGAGCTGGCTGATAAAAGAGCACAGCCAGATGGAGATTGTCGGCACGTTTGACGATGGTCTGGACGTGCTGAAATATCTCCAGCACAACCGCGTTGACGCCATTTTTCTGGATATTAATATTCCCTCGCTGGACGGCGTATTGCTGGCACAAAATATCAGCCAGTTCGCGCATAAACCCTTTATTGTGTTTATTACCGCGTGGAAAGAACACGCCGTTGAAGCCTTCGAACTGGAAGCTTTTGACTACATTCTGAAGCCGTACCAGGAATCACGCATTGTCAGCATGCTGCAAAAGCTGGAAGCCGCCTGGCAACAGCAGCAAACGGGAACTTCGCTCGCCAGTCCGGTGGCCCGCGAAAACGATACGATCAACCTGATCAAAGATGAGCGGATCATCGTGACCCCGATCAACGACATCTACTACGCAGAAGCCCATGAAAAGATGACGTTTGTCTACACCCGGCGCGAATCGTACGTGATGCCGATGAACATCACCGAATTTTGCAGCAAACTGCCGGCTTCGCATTTCTTCCGCTGCCACCGCTCGTTCTGCGTGAATCTGAATAAAATCCGCGAGATCGAACCCTGGTTTAACAATACCTATATTTTGCGCTTAAAAGATCTGGAATTTGAAATCCCGGTTAGTCGGAGTAAAGTGAAAGAGTTCAGACAGTTAATGCACTTATAGCGCAGAGAAAGAGCGATGAAAGAGCCAGGCCTTCCCGCAGACCAACAGTTTTTCGCCGATCTGTTCAGTGGCCTGGTGTTAAACCCACAGCGTCTGGGGCACGTGTGGTTCGCAACCCAGCCCGCCACGTTACCGACCGGCAGTTTATGTATTGATCTTCCGCGCCTTGATATCGTGCTACGTGGGGAATACAGCAACCAACTGCAAAAACAGCAGCATAACCTGGCAGAAGGCGACATGCTGTTTATCCCGGCGAAAGCGGCCAATCTGCCCGGCGGCGACAAACCCGTGATGCTGCTGAGCCTGGTTTTTTCTCCGGCATGGCTGGGACTCTCTTTTTACGATAATCGAACCGCATCGCTGCTTCGTCCGGTACGCCGTATTGAGTTACCCCATCCACAGCGCGGCGAAGGCGAGGCGATGCTCACCGCATTAACGCATTTAAGCCGCTCACCTCAGGCCCAGGATATCATTCAGCCGTTGGTGCTTAGTCTGCTGCATCTGTTTCGTAGCGTGGTGAATACCCGCCCAGACACAGAGCGCCCACGCGCTGAATTTCTCTATCATAGTATGTGTAATTGGATACAAGATAACTATGCCCAGCCGCTGACTCGCGAAAGCGTGGCGCAGTTTTTTAATATCACACCCAATCACCTGTCAAAAGTGTTTGCCCAGCACGGCACTATGGGGTTCGTCGAGTATCTGCGGTGGGTAAGAATGGCGAAGGCGCGCATTATCTTGCAGAAATACCATCTGTCGATTAGCGAAGTCGCACAGCGGTGTGGATACCATGACAGTGATTATTTCTGCCGCCTGTTCCGGCGTCAGTTTGGCCTGACGCCGGGAGAGTACGGCGCGCGTTTTCAGTCAGCGCGTTGATTATGTCAACACCTGCCAAGGCCGCCGCATCTTTGCTTTATGGTGAGTCGTTACAGCCGATGTCTGTGTGTTTAGCCCAATTGA
Source organism: Citrobacter sp. Cf116 (assembly GCF_030336505.1). NCBI lineage: Bacteria > Pseudomonadati > Pseudomonadota > Gammaproteobacteria > Enterobacterales > Enterobacteriaceae > Citrobacter > Citrobacter sp. Cf116. Next base: position 1,253,228 of record NZ_JAOWEQ010000037.1, read on the forward strand.
CCATTCCCTGGAAATCAACAATCACCACGGATTCATCGCCAACCACCCAGGCATCATGGCCTGGAGGAATGCGCGACAGCTCACCGGGCTTACAATCAAATTCGCTGCCATCATCCATTTTTATCCGCAGCACACCGGAAACGTGGTACTGAAAATGAGGGGCTTCGCAACTCTTCGTTCCAGCGATAGGTTGAACTGACGTAGACCACCGCCAGCCTGGTTCCAGGACCGCACGGCCGACAATTGCACCTCCCACATCGAGAAGCTCCAGTCGCCCGTGAGGGAACTCACGAACTTCGTCTGGAAGACCAAATGACTTCACTTCTGCTTTGTCCATTGCGCACCTCCTTAGGTTGATTACGCGCATGGCCGCTCTTAAATTATATCAGCAGCGGTCATTTATTGTACGATTCGTAATCTCAGCCAGGATCGTTGTAAAATAACGGCCTTTAGCTAAACCCTGCAGGCTTACTCAATAAAGTGAATATACGATGAAGAACAGACGTGCACTCTCCCTGATGTGTTTTCAGATGCTGGAATCAGGTGCGGATCGTCGGACCGTGAAAAGAGCCCTGACCTCCCGCCGTGTTAAAGGTCGCCAGGCGGTAGTGCTGCTCTGCAAACAAGAGATGACGTTGTTGAGGGCCGGGAAACTACCGTTCTCTGATTGATAATTTCCCTTTCTGACCCTCTTATCCACTCTTGCTGTCAAACTTAAAACGTCAGTTCTGCCTCCAGCAGCGCAAGAATACTCTCAGCATTTTCAGCGGCAAACAACGACTGGCGGAACTGCTTGTTCACCAGCTTGCGCGCCAGCTGCGAAAAGACCTTCACGTGGTTTATGCCTTCATCGGCACCCAGCGTCAGCATGATCACCAGTTCCACATCACCCATCTCAGACTGCCAGTCAACGGGCTGCAGAAGCCGGGCAATGCTGATGCTGGAATGGCGGATCCACTGGGATTTCGTGTGCGGAATAGCCACGCCGAAGCCGACGGCGGTGGTGACGATCTCTTCACGCTGCCAGACATCCTCTTCCAGTTCAAACGGATGTTCAGTCCGTCCATTAACGCCAAGATTGCCGCACAGGAACTGGATCACCTGCTCTTTGTTTCTCAGAGATTCGCCGACAAAGATGTTCTCCAGCGCCAGCAGCGGACGCACATCTTTCTGCGGTGCAAACTGGTTTAGCAGATCTTCTATCTCCTGAGCGCTACGGCATTCGCAGGCCTGCATGGCGAGCTCACGACATGCCCGGCCGTCCAGTTGACGAAGCTGGCTTTTTACCGCCGGAATACGTGGGCTGCTCATGCTCAGCTCATCCAGCCCGAGGCCCAGAAGCAGCGGTAAATAACGTCCTTCACCGCCCAGTTCGCCGCAAATACCCACCCATTTACCGCGTTCGTGCGCCACGCGAACAATCTGCTGTAACATACGCAGGAACGACGGCGTAATCGGGTTGTACAGCGGCGAAACGCGCGGGTTATTGCGATCAACGGCGTACAAATACTGGGTCATGTCATTTGAGCCAATACTGAAGAAATCCACCTCATCACAGAAATGGTCGATGATGTAACACACCGAAGGGACTTCAACCATAATCCCCAATGAGATTGTCGGAGCATGACGTAAGCCATCCGCTTTCAGTGCCACCAACGCTTTTTGCAGTTCGCTTTTTACCCATAAAATCTGGTCGAGGCTGTGCACCATCGGGATCATCAGTTGCGCATTGCCGAAGGTCGCCGCCCGTAAAATCGCGCGCAATTGAGTGCGAAAAAGCCCGGCAAACTCCGGATAAATCCGCACCGCGCGATAGCCCAGGAACGGATTCTCTTCCTGCGGAATATTAAGATAGCGGATGTTCTTATCGCCGCCGATATCCATGGTGCGAAAGATAACCGGCTTGTCGCCCGCGGCCAGTAAGACCTGCTGGTAGGCTTCAAACTGTTCCTGCTCATCAGGTGCGCTGTCGCGGTCCATAAACAGCATTTCAGTACGAAACAGCCCAATCCCTTCCGCACCATTGGCAAACGCTCCCGGCGCTTCCAGCGCGGTACCGATATTCGCTGCAACGTCAATACGCTGATGATCTTTGGTCAACGCAGGCTGGGCGGCATCAAGCGCCTGCCGCCGCTGGCATTCATCGGCCAGCTTCTGCGCAATCGCGTAATAGCCGCGAACGGCATCGTCTGGATTGATGGCTAATACCCCACATCGGGCATCCAGTACCGCATGCTGCCCGGAATACCGGTTAATGGCCGCCAGCGGCAAGCCGCTAAGTACCGGAATAGCTGACGCACGGGCAAGGATCAAGGTATGCGAAGTGCGCCCCGTTTTCTCCAGGATCATGCCAGACAGATGCTGCAAATCGAGGCTTAAAAACTGGCTGGGCGTCAAATCCTCAGCAACCAGAATCGTCGGTTTATTCAGCACCAGCGCATTACGCGGTCGTCTTTCAGGCCAGGTGATGTGCAGCAACTGTTCGCTGATATCACGGATATCACTGACGCGTTCGCGCAGGTAATCACTACCGGAGGCCGACAGCTTGTCGCACACCAGCTCCATATTGGCAACAATTGCCGCCCCTAGCCCCAGATGTTGCTCCAGCATTAAGCGGCGAATATTCCCGGCAAACTCGTCATCCTGAATCAGAGACAGATGCGCGCTAAGGATGGTTTTACTCTCGCCGTCGCGCTCGCGCAGCTGCTGATTGAGCTGTTCGGCAAGCGTCGCCAGACTATGCTCCAGCCGGGTATTGTCTTCCGCACTCGCCGCAATCGCACGATAACTTTCCAGGTTATCACTCTGCCAAAGCGTGAGCGTACCTGCTCCCACGCCCCCTGCCAGCACGCTGCCGTACAGCAGGTCCGGGTTGAGGCGAATCAGCGAACGCGGCAACGGGTGCGCCGCCAGTTCCGCCGGGGTCGGCTGAACGCTATCGCTGTCAATAAACCGGTGCTGCAGGTACTCCTCCAGCGCTCGCCGGGCCTGTTCTTCATCGCGACCAGTAATGGACAGGCTGCAACTGTCGTTAAAAAGCGTTCCGGTACCTATCAGCGCCAGCGAGCTTTTCGCATCCGCCCGCGCATTCTGGCGATGATTAATAAATACCACCTCACTTTGCCACTGGCTGCACTGTTCTTTCAGCTCCCACGCCGGACGCGCATGCAGACCATTGGGTAACGGGCAAAGAAATTGAATCGTTAGCATAACAACTCCTGATTAGCGCGAAATCAGCACCTGAAATCCGTCAGATGAGCCACGGTTTCGCACGTAAGATGTGAAATAAGAGCCGACAACAGCTGCTGCGTCTGGATGATGTCCCGGCAGTCGGCAATCGACGCCGCGCAATGTCCATACCGTGTGGCGGGTCCCATGACAACCGTTGGGATCCCTGTGCCGCTTACGTGCACCGCCCCGCCGTCGGTGCCGCCGTTACTGAACATATCGAGCTGCAGGGAAATACCCGCGTCAGCGGCCACGCTTTCAACCCACGCCGTCAGCTTTGGTGGTGCAATCAGCGATTTATCGCTTAACACCAGCATCGGGCCTTTACCGAGCTGTCGGTGATTGGCCGCACTGTAATCAAAGTTTTTGGCCCAGCAGGCAGTATCCAGCACAAATGCCACATCCGGTGCGACAACGCGTGCAGCCGTTTGTCCTCCGCGCAGTCCCACTTCTTCACTGGAACTGGCCACCAGCCAGACCTCGCAAGGAAGTATGGCGTTATGCCATTCACGCAGTAGCGCCACCAGCAAATAACATCCAAGACGGTCATCAAAGGCTTTGCCCATGATTCGCTGGTGCGGCAAGACCTGAAAGGTTGTGTCGAATGTGACGCGATCGCCGGGGCGTACGCCGGCCTGGAGTACCTCATCATAAGATCGCGCGCCAATATCTACCCGCAGCGTATTGACCTCATTACCGCAGCGCTCTCCGTCGAGCAGACCGGGAATTTTGCTCTCTTCACGGGTGGTGATCCGCACCGGCCGCAGTTGTCTGACCGCCATACGCACATTTCCCACCGGCAATACATCGATCGCCCCTTCGCTGGAAATACTACGCACGATAAATCCCACTTCATCCATATGCGCGCAGATCATCACCTTCGGACCGGTTGATTCATTGAGACGGATCAGCACCGATCCCAGACCATCGAAGCGCACCTCTTTATTAAGACGATCCGCCTCCTCAAGCAGGATCTGCCGCACTTCCTGTTCTGACGAGGCGATCGCGTCCGCCTCGCTCAGCGCCTTTAGTAACGATAAATCCATTACGCCTCTCCCGTGTGTAGCAATGTTTTCGCCATGGTATAGAGCACCTCGCCGCCGTCAGGCGTAACCAGCACAACATCTTCAATACGCACACCCCCCTGCCCCGGCAGATAAATACCCGGCTCAACGGTGAGCAGCATGCCAGCGACCAGAGGTGTTGTGTCGTCGGAGGAAAAACGTGGGTTTTCATGCACTTCAATACCGATAGCATGTCCGGTGTTGTGACCAAATGCATCGCCATAGCCCGCCTGGGTAATGACCCGCCTGGCTGCGGCGTCTACCTCATTGCATCGCGCACCTGGTCGAATTGCCGCCACCGCGGCACGCTGCGCCGCAAGGACAATCTGGTACACGGCAAACAGCGCGCTTTCTTCCTCTGGCTGGTTCGCATCGGGGATGCGAAAGGTTCGCGTCATATCCGAGCAATAACCCTGATACAGCGCGCCAAAATCCAGCGTGATGAACTCACCCGCCTCAACACGTTTGTCGCTGGCTTTGCCGTGTGGCAGCGCACCGCGCCAGCCGCTGGCGACAATGGTGTCAAAAGAAGCTTTATCTGCGCCGAGCGTGCGCATAAACCACTCCAGTTCAGCGGCAATTTCGCGCTCACTGAGACCGGGTTGAATAAAGCGTCGTATATGTTCCGCGCTGAGGTCAGCTATCCGGCAGGCTTCGCGGATGCAGGCTATTTCCTGCGCCGTTTTCACCTGCCGGAGCACATCCGGTACGGCGCTCACCAGTCGGGCGCGCAGTTTGTCCGACCACGCGTTCGCCGTTTCCCAGCTTACTTGCTCACCTTCGAATCCCACCGTCTGCAGCTTTTCGTGCGCAATAATGTGATTCACCTGCGAAAATAGCGTCTGCGCTCCATCGAGCCGATGGATCTGATAGCCCTGAGTACGCGTGGCAATATCGGTGTAGTAACGGGCATCAACCAGGATATGCGCACTTTCATGGCTGATAAACACAAACCCTGAACTGCTGGAGATCCCCATATGCGGCTGTTTGTTCTGCCGTGATGACAACAGCATCGCGTCGAGTTGTTGCGCCGTTAACCAGTCGCGAAGTGAAGCAAGTAAGCTCATAGTTACAATCCTTTTAATCAGAGGCTTTCAATCAGCAACTTGCCTTTGCGATACATCAGATGGCGAAGGAACACCACCATCAGCGCCGTAATCACCGCACCTAACAGGATCCCCGCCATATAGACGCCGAGGTTAGTCACCAGCGGCCACGCCCAGATAGCGGATTCCGGGAACCACTGCACGGCCCCCAGCCAGACGGCAGCCGTCGACCCAACAATGGCGCCAACCATATAAGAAGGAATTGCGGTGATGGGGCTTTCCAGTGCAAACGGGATCGCCCCTTCGCTGATTCCCATAAATGCGAGGAACATTGCCGTTTTCCCCTGCGGGTAAAGCTGTGCGCTGAACAGGCGTTTGCCGGTTAAGCGACGGTCAATAAGCGTGGCCAGTCCGAGGCCAATCGGCGGAATGACAATCGCAATAGAGCGCGCGGTGACCGGCAGAACGTGATCGGTAGTAAAGCTGAAGGCGACAAAACCTGCGGCTTTATTAATCGGGCCGCCGAGGTCAATCGCCGTTGCCGCGGAAATCCCCATCGCGTACATCAGCGTGCCTTTCTCGCCAGCCGCCGTCAGCAAAGTACGGATCCCGCCGTTAATCCAGCCGCCAAACGGCGTTATCACGTAATACATCGCCAGCATGACGAAAATGGCGGAGAGAATGGGCAGTAAAAAGGTGGTTTTGAATGCCAGCAGGAAATCAGGCAGCTGGATTTTTTGGTTCATCCACTTCACCAGATACCCGGCGACAATCGAGATAATCAGCGCACCAATAAAGGTTGACGGAACCGGAGCACTGGTTACCCATTGCAGCGTTGATGGGTCAAAATTCAGTATCTGTGTCGGCTGAGTAGACATCAGCCCGCCGATGAACCCCGCCGGAAACGCCAGCTTGCCGCCTATGGAGTTGGCAACGAACGCGGCAAACATCGGAATAGCAAAACCAAACAGCACGCCGCCAAAAGATTGCGACAGCCAGGCAAACTTCAGTAATGAGAGATTAAAACCGGTAAATTTTCCGCTGTTCAGCGCATCCATGATGCCAGTGTCAGCAGGAATATCGAGCCAGCTATAGGCGATCAGTTGCGAGAAGGCGAGAATTACCCCGCCCATAATTAACGTCGGCACCATGCGTGAAATACCCGACATCACATGTTGCGGAAGTTCGCCCCAGAAGCTATTGCGGGAGGCCGGTGGATTTTTTATTGCCGCTGCCGCACCAGATGCGCCAGGCACAACGGTTGCACTGCGTTTTTTAATGGCCATACGTAATTCCCTGTCGATGATTATTGTTGTTCAGCGGCAACCATCTCTTCGATCTCTTTAATGATGCCGGCAGCATTTTTTATCGCGTCCTGTAGCGTAATTTCGTAGACATCACGCGACTCAAAACGCTCGTTATCTTCCGGAGTTACGGCAACTGAATGGATGATTAACGTCGCCTCAGCAATATCCTGCGCCGTCAGGCGATTTTGTATTCCGTCAGCGCCTTGGGTTTCGATTTTCACTTCATAACCGGCTTCAACCGCGGCTTCTTCCAGCGCCTGAGCCGCCATAAAGGTGTGGGCCAGCCCCATTGGGCACGCGCAGACGGCAATTAATTTTTTGCTCATAATTATTTCCTCGTAATAGTTAACGAGTGAAATTATGGTCCGAGGAAAGTAACAACCGTTATCAGACAAATAATGCTTTTACTGGACAAATAATCCAGCAATCAGGAAGTGTGACGAAGGTCGGAAAGGTGGGCGGCAGGCATAAAAAAACCGCGTGATTTACGCGGTTTTGCAGATTTCTGATTGAAGAATTAAAGAATATGGCCCAGCGTCTGACGCAAATGCGCACCTGCGCCAAGTAGTCCAGGATTATCGTGCACAATCAGGTACACCGGAATATCCTGCACGTAGGCTTTAAAACGGCCTTTATCTTCAAAACCACCGCGGAAGCCTGAAGCCTTAAAGAAGTCGAGGAAGCGCGGTACGATACCACCGGCGATGTACACACCGCCAAACGTCCCAAGGGTTAACGCCAGATCGCCACCAAAACGCCCCATAATGACGCAGAACAGCGACAGCGCCCGACGACAGTCAATGCAGGAATCTTCCAGCGCCCGTGCGGTGATATCCTTCGGCTGCAGATTTTCCGGCAACCGCCCGTCTGATTTGACGATGGCGCGATACAGATTCACCAGCCCCGGACCAGACAGCACACGTTCTGCGGAAACATGACCAATTTCGGCGCGCAGGACTTCAAGGATAATTCCTTCTTCTTCGCTGTTAGGCGCAAAATCTACATGACCGCCTTCACCGGGCAGGCTCACCCAGCGTTTGTCCACGTGCACCAGATGCGCCACGCCGAGCCCGGTTCCTGCGCCATAGACGGCTATCGGTTTACCTTCAACAGGTTCCGCGCCACCAAACTGGATCAAATGCTCTTTTTTCAGCATCGGGATCGCCATCGACACGGCGGTGAAATCATTGATGATTTCCAGATGGCTAAAGCCCAGATTTTTTTTCATCTCAGCAATAGAGAATGCCCAGGTATGGTTGGTCATTGCCACCCAGTCGCCAGTAATCGGACAGGCAATGGCAATGCAGCCATCTTCGACGCTGACGCTATGCTCATCCAGGTACACGCGCACCACGGCTTCCAGACTGGGGTAATCAAGCCCGGAATAGGTTTTTGCCTGCGAAATCTCGCCGCTGGCAATATCGCACAGAGCAAGACGCGCGTTGGTGCCGCCAACATCCCCTACTAAAGCATATTTTGTCATTCTTCCACTGCTCCGCTAAAGTCAGATTAAATCTTTGCCACACTGTAAATTCATGGGGACATAACAACAACGGTCTGAAAGCTGATGCCCGTGGAAAATCGATCCAGATCACACAATTACTTTATCGTTTCAGCACCATTTGCAGCGATGCCGTCAGGCAGGCTGTGCAAACTATGTCTATGACTCTGTTTTAAGGAATAGAAAATGCTCCATCCGCGAGCCAGAACGATGCTCTTGCTATCAACCCCAGCGCTAATCATTGGCATAGCGTCCAGCCTGGTGTTGATCGTTGTGATGAAAGTGGCTTCCGTTTTACAGCAGTTTTTGTGGGAACGTCTGCCTGTTAGCATCGGTATAGCCCAGGACTCTCCGGTCTGGATTATCGGTATGCTGACGCTCACGGGGATCATGGTCGGGTTAGTTATCCGTTACAGCCATGGTCACGCAGGTCCGGATCCGGCCTGTGAACCGTTAATTGGTATGCCGGTGCCAACGTCAGCACTACCGGGCCTGCTGGCAGCGCTAATCCTTGGCCTCGCGGGTGGCGTCAGTCTGGGTCCGGAACACCCCATCATGACCGTAAATATCGCTCTGGCAGTGGCACTTGGTAGCCGCATGTTTCCCCGCATTGCGAAACTGGACTGGACCATTCTCGCCTCTGCCGGCACCATCGGCGCGCTATTTGGCACCCCCGTTGCCGCTGCGCTGATATTTTCGCAAACGCTGAATAGCTCAAACGATGTGCCCTTGTGGGATCGCCTGTTCGCGCCGTTAATGGCCGCGGCAGCGGGTTCGCTAACCACCAGCCTGTTTTTTCACCCCCATTTTTCACTGCCCATCGCGCACTACACGCAGATGCACTTGATCGATATCCTCAGCGGCGCGGTTGTTGCCGCAATCGCTATTGCAGCCGGAATGGTAGCCGTCTGGTGTCTGCCACGTTTGCACCATTTAATGCATCGATTAAAACACCCGGTACTGATCCTCGGGGCAGGCGGTTTTATCCTTGGAATTTTGGGTGTTATCGGCGGGCCGCTTACCTTGTTTAAGGGACTGGACGAAATGCAGCAGATGGCGTTTAGCCAAACGCTGGGGACATCGGATTATTTCATGCTCGCCGTAATTAAGCTGGCGGCGTTAGTAGTTGCGGCAGCGAGTGGTTTTCGCGGAGGGCGAATCTTCCCGGCGGTATTCGTTGGTGTCGCCTTGGGTCTGATGCTGCACGCCCATGTTGAAGCGGTGCCGGCTGCCATCACGGTTTCTTGCTCTATCCTCGGGCTGGTGCTGGTCGTCACCCGCGACGCCTGGCTGAGCCTGTTTATGGCAGCAGTGGTGGTACCAGATACCACCCTGCTGCCGCTGCTGTGCATCGTCATGCTGCCCGCCTGGCTGCTGCTGGCAGGCAAGCCGTTGATGGTCGCTGAGCGCCCTGATAAATAGCTATCCGCTGTTGCGAGATTCCAGCGCACGGGTCACCGTGCGCAATAATTCAGGAAGATCGGCTTTCGGTAGCACCACCTCAATTAACGATAATCGTTGCGGATGGGACAGCCTGGCCAAAACTTCCTCCAGCTGTACCGCCTGCGTCACCCGCCAGCATTCCGCCTGACATTCACGACTAAACGCCTGCGGCACCAACGTCCAACTCCAGGCGGCGATATCGTTATAGCGCTGATTTGCCCCGTGTATGGCCCGCTCCACGGTATAGCCGTCATTGTTGAGGAGTAAAATAACGGGTGATTGCCCGTCTCTGAGCATGGAGCCCAGCTCCTGAATGGTGAGCTGCGCCGCGCCATCGCCAATAATCAGGATCACCCGACGGTCCGGACAGGCCGTTTGCGCGCCGAATGCCGCCGGTAGCGCGTAGCCAATAGATCCCCACAACGGTTGGACCAGTACTTCCGCCCCGCAAGGTAATGAGAGCGCAGCCGCGCCAAAGGCGGCGGTTCCCTGATCGACGAGGATAATGTCATTAGGCGCCAGATACTGCTGCACCGTATACCAGAAGTTTTCCTGCGTCAGAGGCCCCTTCTCAACCTGAATGCGCGCAACTGGCGGACGTTCTGGCGGCAGTGAAAACGACATTTCCAGACACAGCTCCCGCAATGTGGTGACCGCCTGCTCCATCGGGATGTTAAACCAGCTGGTTCCAATCCGTGAGGCATGTGGCTGAACATCAATGGTGCGCTCCTGCGGTAGCTGTTGCGTAAACCCGGCGGTCAGGGTGTCGACAAATTGTGTGCCGACACAAAATATCGTGTCAGCATCTTCGATAGCCAGACGAACATAATCGCTACTGGCTCCGGCACTGTACGTGCCAACAAACGCCGGATGACGTTCATCGAACAGCCCTTTGCCCATCAACAACGTAGCGTGGGCCATCGGCGTTTCCGCCATCCAGCGCTGTAAAACCGGCTGCAGACCAAAACGTAGCGCGAGAAAGTCCGCGAGCAGCGCGACGCGCGGGCTGTCCAGCAATCGTTCACGGGCATGGTAGCGAAACGCTTCTGCCACACTGCTCTCCGGCTCGCTCAGAGGAACAATCAGGATGTCATTCGGTGGTGTGGCGGGCTGTTTTGCCACATCAGCAGGTAACATCAGATAGCCCGGTCTGCGTTCGATGAGCATTGCTCGCAACACGCGGTCAATTTCATAACAGGCGTTTTGTTCATCCAGTACCGCGCTCGCCGTCGTCACCGCCTGCTGCATACGGTAAAAATGTTGAAAGTCACCATCACCCAGCGTGTGATGCATCAACTCCCCACGACGCTGTGCACCGCGACAGGGCGCGCCAACAATATGCAAAACAGGAACATATTCCGCATAACTTCCTGCGATACCGTTAATCGCACTTAACTCGCCCACACCAAACGTGGTGAGCAGCGCCCCTACCCCAGAGACCCGTGCATAGCCATCTGCCGCATAAGCCGCATTCAACTCGTTCGCACACCCGACCCAACATACGTTGGGATGTTCAATCACGTGGTCAAGAAACTGCAAATTATAATCGCCTGGCACACCAAAGAGATGGCCGACGCCACAGCCTGCCAGCCTGTCCAGCAGATAATCAGCAACGGAATACGGGGTTTGCATGACAGCTATCCTTCTGACGGTAACCTCATGTTGAGTATCGAAGAACTGTGATGACTGTCCAGGAAAGTCGCTGTGAAGGGGTGGAAAGCAGGATTTACAGTTTTGGCGGTAAAAATTCATTGAAGAATAGACGGTGTAACCGTATACACTGAAAGACACACGCATTGTGGAAGGGGGTGACATGGTTTATCACGCAGATGAAAATCGTTATCAGACAATGGAGTACCGCCGCTGCGGTCAGAGCGGCCTTAAACTGCCGATTGTCTCGCTGGGTTTGTGGCACAATTTTGGCGATACCACACAGGTCGAAAACAGTCGGGCATTATTACAGCGCGCATTCGATCTGGGGATCAACCATTTTGATCTGGCAAATAACTATGGTCCACCGCCGGGTTCGGCAGAACGGAATTTTGGTCGGATCCTGCAGGAAGATTTTTTACCGTGGCGAGATGAGCTTATTATCTCCACTAAAGCGGGCTACACCATGTGGGAAGGTCCCTACGGTGACTGGGGTTCACGCAAATATCTGATTGCCAGTCTCGATCAAAGCCTGAAGCGCCTGGGACTGGAGTATGTCGATATTTTCTACCACCATCGCCCCGACCCTGAAACACCGCTCAAAGAAACCATGCGCGCACTGGATCACATCGTCCGTCAGGGCAAAGCCCTGTACGTCGGGTTGTCTAACTATCCAGCAGATCTTGCCAGACAGGCGATTGAAATACTCGACGATTTAGGTACGCCATGCCTTATTCACCAGCCCAAATATTCCATGTTTGAACGTTGGGTCGAAGGCGGTCTGCTGTCGTTGTTACAGGAAAAAGGTGTCGGCAGCATCGCCTTCTCACCGCTGGCTGGCGGACAGTTAACCGACCGCTACCTGAACGGCATTCCTGCGGATTCTCGTGCGGCAAGCGGCAGCCGTTTCCTGAACCCGGATCAAATTACGCCAGAGAAACTGGAGAAGGTGCGGGCGCTGAATGCGCTGGCAGAACGACGCGGGCAAAAGCTTTCCCAGATGGCGCTGGCATGGGTGTTACGGGATGACAAAGTCACGTCAGTGCTGATTGGCGCGAGTAAAACGGCGCAGATTGAAGACGCTGTCGGCATGCTGGCAAACCGTCACTTTACGTCTGAAGAGTGCGCGGAGATTGATGCTATCCTGAGTTGATTGAAATAAAGACACATTTATTAACAAAAAGTGCTCTCACTTACGATTTAAGAGTTAAGGCGATGAAACGGGGCTTTACTGCCCCGTAATATTACGTTAACAGGCCGGCTACGGCTCGATCGTGAAGGAGAGAAAACATGTTCAGGTCACTGATTCTGGCGGCAGTCTTATTGGCTTTTACACCGCTGGCCGCGAACGCTGGCGAAATCACCCTGCTGCCATCAATAAAATTGCAAATTGGCGATCGCGATAACTACGGTAACTACTGGGATGGCGGCCGCTGGCGCGACCGGGATTACTGGCACAATAACTATGAGTGGCGTAAAAATCGCTGGTGGCGTCATGACAATGGCTATCATCGGGGCTGGGATAAACGCAAAGCTTATGAGCGCGGCTACCGTGAAGGCTGGAATGACCGTGACGACCACCGCGGTCGCGGGCGTGGTCACGGACACCACCATTAATGTAACAAAAGGGCCTGTGGGCCCTTTTGTTTTTACAAACCGAGTGCAGTTCCTACCAACAGCCAGATATTGAGCGTCACCACCAGCACAACAATCACCCAGCCTACCTGTTTTACCCATCGGGTATTCACCAAATCGCCCATCAGCTGACTGTTGCTGGTGAAAATCAACAGCGGCACCAGCGCCAGTGCAATACCAAAACTGAGCAACACCTGGCTCATCACCAGAATACGCGTTGGATCTAATCCCATCAGAATCACAATAAAGGATGGCATCATGGTGACCGTACGGCGAACCCAAAGCGGAATGTGAAAACGGATAAACCCTTGCATCACCACCTGCCCCGCCAGCGTACCGACCACGGTAGAGGAAAGTCCCGCAGCCACCAGGCTTAAACCGAACACTGTCGCCGCAGCGTGACTCAACAGCGGTTCAAGTGTCAGATACGCTTGATCGAGATCGGCAATACCGGTATGCCCGCTAAAATGAAATGCAGCGGCAGCCGTCGCCATCATCGCCAGATTGACAAATCCGGCAATCGTCATGGCGATAGCCACATCCCATTTCGTGGCCGCATAGCGCTGTTGACGTGTTCCGCCGTGCAGATGCTGGGTTAAGGAAGAGTGCAGATAAATGACATGCGGCATGATAGTCGCACCGAGCACGCCAGCGGCGAGGAACACCGCTTCGGAATTAGGTAGGCTCGGGATAACCATCCCCTTGCTAAGTTGCGCGAAGTTCGGCTGGGAAAAGATCAATTCCACAATGTAAGCCGCAGCCACAAACAGTAGCAAGCCGCCAATCACTTTTTCCAGCGGTTTTTGCCCGCGGCGCTGCAACATCAGAATCAAAAAAGTCGCGATACCGGTGAGCACGGCACCCTGCAATAACGACACGCCGAGGATCAACTTAAAGCCAATCGCGGCACCAATGAATTCAGCAAGGTCTGTCGCCATGGCGATAATTTCGGCCTGCACCCAGTAGAACCACACCACCGGACGAGGATAGTGATCGCGAATTTGCTCCGCCAGATTTTTACCCGTGGCAATGCCAAGCTTTGCCGATAGCACCTGGATCAGCATCGCCATCAGATTTGCCCAGACCACCACCCACAACAGTTTATAGCCAAAGCTGGCCCCTGCCTGGATGTTGGTGGCGAAGTTGCCCGGATCGATATAGCCGATCGCCGCGATGAACGCAGGTCCCATTAATGCGAGCTTCAACTTGCGCGCTGCCCGTCCACTGCTACTCTCAACGCGATCGTTAGTCATTTTAGTGCCTCAGAAACATAGCCTTTGCTATGTTTCAAGCTACGCCTATTGAGAATGATTATCAAATTCATTTTGATGGGTGAAGTTGATTTCTCTGATAGTGTTTGTCTATGGATCGATAAGGATTCTGGGAAAAACGGTAAGATGTTTAATTATTGTTATAGATTAGCACAATGACATAACTTTTCACTTCGATACTAAGCATAACGGAAGTGTATCACCGATCACTAATTTTGAATCTCGTCACAGGTCCTTATTATAGTGTGTGTTTGATCTCGTTTTCTTTATGGTTGTTACATAGAATGTGCACGAAAACTAAACCTGCCTCATATTTGGAGCAAATATGGACCGCGTCCTTCATTTTGTATTGGCATTGGCCGTTGTTGCGATCCTTGCGCTGCTGGTAAGCAGTGACCGTAAAAAGATTCGCATTCGTTATGTTATTCAACTGCTTGTTATTGAAGTGTTACTGGCGTGGTTCTTCCTGAACTCCAACGTCGGCTTGGGCTTCGTAAAAGGCTTCTCCGAAATGTTCGAAAAACTGCTCGGTTTTGCCAACGAGGGGACGAACTTCGTCTTCGGCAGCATGAATGATCAAGGCCTGGCATTTTTCTTCCTGAAAGTGCTGTGCCCTATCGTCTTTATCTCCGCCCTGATCGGTATCCTTCAGCATATCCGTGTGCTGCCGGTTATCATCCGCGCAATTGGTTACCTGCTTTCCAAAGTGAACGGTATGGGCAAGCTGGAATCCTTCAACGCCGTCAGCTCTCTGATCCTGGGTCAGTCCGAGAACTTTATCGCCTATAAAGATATTCTCGGCAAAATGTCTCGCAACCGTATGTACACCATGGCTGCAACGGCGATGTCTACCGTTTCCATGTCTATCGTCGGCGCGTACATGACCATGCTGGAGCCGAAGTACGTTGTTGCGGCGCTGGTACTGAACATGTTCAGCACCTTTATCGTGCTGTCGCTGATCAACCCTTACCGCGTTGATGCCAGCGAAGAAAATATCCAGATGTCTAACCTGCATGAAGGTCAGAGCTTCTTCGAAATGCTGGGTGAATACATCCTGGCGGGTTTCAAAGTGGCAATTATCGTTGCGGCGATGCTGATTGGTTTCATCGCGTTAATCGCTGCCCTGAACGCCCTGTTTGCCACCGTGACCGGCTGGTTTGGTTACAGCATCTCCTTCCAGGGCATCCTGGGTTACATCTTCTACCCGGTTGCATGGGTAATGGGTGTACCGTCCAGCGAAGCGCTGCAGGTGGGCAGTATCATGGCGACAAAACTGGTTTCCAACGAATTCGTTGCGATGATGGACCTGCAGAAAATCGCCTCTACGCTCTCTCCGCGCGCTGAAGGCATCATCTCTGTGTTCCTGGTCTCCTTCGCTAACTTCTCTTCTATCGGTATTATCGCCGGTGCGATTAAAGGTCTGAACGAAGAGCAAGGTAACGTAGTTTCCCGCTTTGGTCTGAAGCTGGTGTACGGCTCTACGCTGGTGAGCGTACTGTCTGCATCTATCGCGGCACTGGTGCTGTAAGCGTAAGACAACATCGTAGTGATGAGGCCGGGGAATTTCCCCGGCTTTTTTATGCCTGCTATTTAGCAGAGCAGAGAGATATCGGTAAGAATCGACAGGATGCAGAAACAAAAAACCCCCGCTTTTCAGCGAGGGTTTAAATTTTGGTGGAGCTAAGCGGGATCGAACCGCTGACCTCTTGCATGCCATGCAAGCGCTCTCCCAGCTGAGCTATAGCCCCACGATGCTTTTACGTATATACCAAATTCGTTGGGATAAAATTTGGTGGAGCTAAGCGGGATCGAACCGCTGACCTCTTGCATGCCATGCAAGCGCTCTCCCAGCTGAGCTATAGCCCCATTACGTAAAGCTTGTCGAGTTGACGGGCGGCATCATATGAATTCCCTTCGCGTGTGTCAACGGCAAAATTAACTCATAGAATTCAATCGCTGAAAAAGCAATCAAATGAAGAACATTGCGTAACAACTCGCATTCAGTAGTTAAACGCGTCACGGTTTCTACTAAAATGGTGCTATAAAATGAGCCACTAATTAACCCCACGACTATTCAGGGAATCGTTATGTTCAAGGAACGGATGACGCCAGAAGAACTTGCTAATCTGACCGGATACAGCCGACAGACCATCAATAAATGGGTGCGCAAGGAGGGTTGGGCTACATCACCAAAACCAGGCGTTCAGGGCGGTAAAGCGCGTCTGGTTCACGTCACCGAACAAGTTCGTGAATACATTCGCAGTGCTGAGCGTTCAGCCGAAGGTTTATCAGATAATTTATCGTTATCAGGCGATACCTCTATCGAAGCTCTACTGATTAGGCTCGCCAAAGAGATGACTCCGTCAGAACAGAAAATGTTTACGTCACTGATCCTGCGTGAAGGCATTACGGGTTTATTACAACGCTTAGGGATCCGCGACAACAAATAATATGAAAAAATTACGCAGCAAAATGACGACCGAAGAACTGGCGGACTGTCTCGGAGTTGCCAAACAAACCGTCAATCGTTGGATCAGAGAACAAAACTGGACCACCGAAAAGTTTCCCGGCGTTAAAGGGGGTCGTGCAAGGCTGATTCATATCGACTCCAGCGTCCGCACGTTTCTGCTCAATATTCCGGCTTTTCGTAAAGTCCCTGAAATTTATCAGGCAGAGGAACCGTTGGCAGAATACAACCACGTGGTGCGTAGCCACGCCTGTCGCCAAATAATTAGCGCACTGGACAACATGTCCCCAACGGAACAAGAAAAGCTGGCAATGTATATTTCTCGCGAAGGTATTCGCACTTTCCTTACCCGTCTGGGTATTGATGAGTCTGAATAACAGGCAAAAAAAACGGCAGGATGCGCTCCTGCCGTTGTTTCATCGCTCAACCGATCTTACTGCTGGCTTTCACGCTCAGCAATAAACGCCAGCGCTTTATTAATACGCTCAATGCTGCGGGATTTACCAATCGCATGCACTGTGACGTCTAACGCCGGAGACTGACCCGCACCGGTTACGGCTACGCGCAGCGGCATCCCAACTTTACCCATCCCCACTTCCAGCTCATCAGCGGTCGCCTGAATCGCGTGGTGCACGTTTTCTGCCGTCCACTCGCTGATAACAGCCAGTTTATCGCGAACCACTTCCAGCGGCTGACGTGCTACCGGACGCAGGTGTTTCTTCGCGGCGTCCGCGTCGAACTCAGCAAAATCTTCGTAGAAGTAACGGCAGCTCTGCGCCATCTCTTTCAGCGTTTTGCAGCGCTCACCCAGCAGTTTAACCAGCTCCGACAGCTGCGGGCCGACGCGAGTATCGATATTTTCCTGCTCAATGTGCCATTGCAGATGCGTTGCCACATATTCCGGTGCCAGCGCATTAATGTAGTGATGGTTCAGCCACTGCAGTTTTTCGGTGTTGAACGCACTGGCAGACTTGCTCACCGCACCAAGGGAGAACAGTTTGATCATCTCTTCACGGGTGAAGATTTCCTGATCGCCGCTGGACCAGCCCAGACGCACCAGATAGTTCAGCAGCGCTTCCGGAAGATAACCGTCGTCGCGATACTGCATAACGCTGACCGCACCGTGACGTTTAGAAAGTTTTTTACCATCGTCGCCGTTGATCATCGACACGTGTGCATAAACCGGCACCGGCGCATTCAGCGCTTTCAGGATGTTTATCTGACGCGGAGTGTTGTTGATATGGTCTTCACCACGAATAACGTGAGTGATTTCCATATCCCAGTCGTCGACCACCACACAGAAGTTGTAGGTCGGGGAACCGTCGGTACGGCGGATGATCAGATCGTCCAGTTCCTGGTTGCTGAATTCGATCGGCCCACGGATCTGGTCATCAAAAATAACGGATCCATCCTGCGGGTTGGCAAAACGCACCACGCATGGTTCATCAGCAGCATGATGTTCATGACCGTGGCGGCAGCGACCGTCGTAACGAGGCTTCTCACCGTTTGCCATCTGCTCTTCACGCAACGCGTCCAGACGTTCTTTGGAGCAGTAACATTTATACGCGGTACCGGCTTCCAGCATCTCATCAATCACTGCGTTGTAGCGATCAAAACGTTTGGTCTGGAAGTACGGGCCTTCATCCCATTCCAGATTCAGCCAGTTCATGCCATCCATAATGGCTTCAATAGCTTCCGGAGTGGAGCGTTCGAGATCGGTGTCTTCAATACGCAGCACAAACTCACCGTCATGGTTACGTGCAAAAAGCCAGGAATATAGAGCAGTACGCGCACCACCGACGTGCAGGTAACCTGTCGGGCTTGGCGCGAAGCGAGTTTTGATTTTCATGAAATGGCCTTACGTTTATAAAGATGCCGACAACCGGCAAATCCTGGGAAGATTATCAGGCTCGTATTCTATCACTGTGGTCTGATTCCTCAATGTTGTTCAGGTTGGAACATCACGCTTTGCCATTTTCGTATACAAATCATGCTGCATGGATTGATTTGCGATCGTTTTGTTTAAATTTACGACGAACGAACAAATTCTTTAGAAAATGCGTTGACTCATTTTCAACTCTCCCTATAATGCGACTCCACACAGCGGGGGTGATTAGCTCAGCTGGGAGAGCACCTCCCTTACAAGGAGGGGGTCGGCGGTTCGATCCCGTCATCACCCACCAACTACTTTATGTAGTCTCCGCCGTGTAGAGTAAGAAATTGAGAAGTGGGTGATTAGCTCAGCTGGGAGAGCACCTCCCTTACAAGGAGGGGGTCGGCGGTTCGATCCCGTCATCACCCACCACTTTCTCGCCAGCTGGATTTCTTACAATAAAATTGAAGTACCGAAGTGGGTGATTAGCTCAGCTGGGAGAGCACCTCCCTTACAAGGAGGGGGTCGGCGGTTCGATCCCGTCATCACCCACCACTTCGGGTCGTTAGCTCAGTTGGTAGAGCAGTTGACTTTTAATCAATTGGTCGCAGGTTCGAATCCTGCACGACCCACCAATGTAAAAAGGCGCCCTAAAGGCGCCTTTTTGCTATCTGCGATTTATACAACTGCCTGATGCGCTACGCTTATCAGGCCTACCGACAATACTCCCCTCGTAGGCCGGATAAGACGTTAGTCGCCATCCGGCACAGATATCACATCGTCAATGCCGCTACCAGTTTCTCCAGCGCGGGTGTCGCCTGCTGCTGGTCATACACAATATATAAATCCGCCGGAATACGTTCCTCTAACGGTCGGAATACCACGCCTGGCCAACTCATCTGCGCATAACTGTCAGCAATTAACGTAATACCAATCCCCATGCTGATCATCGCCAGCACCGTTTGCGGCTCCCTCACCTCACGGATAATCATCGGGGAAAATCCAGCGCTCAGGCAAACTCGCTGCAAAAATGCCCAGTCGGTATGAATGGAGGGCATCGTGACAAAATATTCATTTCTCAACGCTTCCAGCGGTACGGATTCACAGGCGGTAAGAGCATGTTCTTCTGGTATGGCCACTAAAAATGAGGACTCATGTAAGCGCAGGCTGGTAAATCCGGGAGAGGGTTCAGTAGCCATGCGCCAAATCCCCGCATCCAGTTCACGTCTTTCCAGCATCGTCATCTGCATTGCGGGCATGTTCTCGCGAAACTGCACCTCAACGTTGGGATTTTCCTTCAGAAAACGCCGCATCACCGGACGCATTTTTCCCCACATTGCGGTACCAATGACGCCTAGCTCAATTCGCCCTGCCTCACCGCGACCAATCTGTTCCACTCTTGCCAGCGCCTGATTAGCACTAGATAACAGTCTGCGCGATTCTTCCATCAAAATTTTTCCGGCGTGGGTTAACGCCACGCTGCGGGAATGACGGATAAATAGCAACGTGCCGAGCTGTTGTTCCAGCTCTTTAATATGCGTACTGAGGGGCGGTTGCGACATATTCAGGCGAGCAGCAGCGCGTCCAAAATGCAGTTCTTCTGCGACGGCAAGAAAATAACGCAGTAACTTCAGATCGATGCGGTGCGTGCGTTCCATGGATAATGCGCTCCTGAGTGAAGATTAATGCGCAAAGTTACCACATTGCATCGCAGAAAATGAAACGGCGGGTATCAGAACCCGCCGCTAAAGGAGCATTAATGTGCCAGTGATTTCTGCGCCAGTCGTTCAGGCTCATGCTTATATTTAAAGAACAATGCAAAGATAACTGCCAGGACCAGCGCGTAAGCGGCAAACACCAGCCAGATAGTTTGCCAATCCTTGACGCCATCGACAGAAAAATAGTCCACCGCCATCCCGCTCAGGATTGAACCCACCCATGCGCCAATGCCATTTACCATCGTCATAAACAACCCTTGGGCGCTGGCGCGAATGCTTGAGTCAACTTCCTGCTCGACAAATACCGATCCGGAGATGTTGAAGAAATCAAACGCGCAGCCGTAAACGATCATCGACATCAGCAGCAGCACAAAGCCAAACGGAGACGGATCGCCAAAGGCAAAGAAGCCAAAGCGCAGCGTCCACGCCAGCATACTCATCAGCATCACTATTTTAATGCCAAAGCGTTTAAGGAAGAATGGAATAGTGAGGATAAAACCCACTTCCGCCATCTGCGAAACTGACAGCAAAATGGAGGGATATTTCACCACAAAGCTGTTGGCAAACTCAGGGTTACGGGCAAAATCATGCAGGAACGGATTGCCAAAGACGTTGGTGATTTGCAGCACCGCCCCCAGCATCATGGCAAACAAAAAGAAAATTGCCATACGCGGATTTTTAAACAAAACAAACGCATCCAGCCCCAGTTTACTGGCCAGCGTGGCGGACTCTTTTTTCTCCGCAACCGGTATTTTTGGTAACGTCAGCGCATACAGAGCCAGCAGCAGCGATGCGCCTGAAGCGATATAAAGCTGTGCGCTGCTCAGTTCCAGTCCCATTAAGCTGACCGTCCACATCGCCACAATAAAACCTATCGTGCCAAATACACGAATTGGCGGGAACGCGGTGGCCGGATCCTGACCCGATTGTGCAAGGCATGAATATGAGACGCTGTTCGATAACGCAATCGTCGGCATATACGCCATCGCGTTAACCAACATTACCCAGAACATAGTCTGTGGATCGGTAACGGTTGTGGCGTACAGCAACACGCCAGCACACACCAGATGGCACAGCATATAAGCGCGCTCGGCACGCAGCCACTTATCGGCGATGATCCCCATAATGCCCGGCATAATAATCGCTGCCAGCCCTTTCGAGCTGTATACCATACCCACGTTCGCGCCGGTAAAATCCAGGGTGTTAATCATGTAAGAACCCAGGGTTACCAGCCAGCTTCCCCAGATGAAATATTGCAAAAACGACATGAGCTTTAAGCGAGATGCGATACCCATTTTTCCGTTCCTTGCCATAAAGTAAGACCCCGCAAGCGGGGTCATGTTTTAATTATTCAGGCCAGTTTGCGCAAGAAGCCACAGATCAGATTGATGAAGTTCTGCCGGGAGAGTTCCGCTGCAGCCAACGTCTGTGCGTGAGATAACTTCACATCCCCCAAACCTTCAGCCAGGTTGGTGATGGCAGCCACCGCAACCACTTTCAGACCGCAGTGGCGCGCGGAGATAACTTCAGGCACTACCGACATCCCCACCACGTCGCCGCCAATAATTTGCATCATGCGAATTTCTGCCGCCGTTTCAAAGTTCGGTCCCGGATAAGAAACAAACACCCCTTCGCTCAGCGGAAACCCTTCTTCTGCGGCGACGGTTTGCAGGATCGCACGATAGTCAGCATCATAGGCATTCGCCAGCGAAAAGAATCGCTCACCAAAACGCTCATCGTTTAGTCCGACCAGTGGTGTACCTGGCATCGTATTAATGTGATCGCTAAGCGCAACGAGACTACCTGGTCCGACTTCGGGGCGCAAAGAACCTGCGGCATTAGTACAAAATAACAGTTCGCAGCCCAGCAGCTTCAGGGTGCGAATGGCGTCGGTCATCACCGTCATGCCGCGACCTTCATAAAAATGCCCACGCCCTTTCATACAAGCCACCGGAATACCCGCCAGATTTCCCAGCACCAGCTCACCGGCATGACCATGTACAGTACTGACAGGGAATCCCGGCAATTTTTCGTAAGAGATGGCCACTGCATCCTCGATTTGATCCGCCAGAGCACCGAGGCCAGAGCCAAGAATAAAGGCTACGCGCGGGGTGAAATCGGGTTTGTAACTACGAATGATGTCGGCGCTATACCAGGGATTTTGCGAGAAAAGAGAGTGACTCATGAGATATCCTTAATACTGAGTAGTCGAAAATAATGTCGCGTACCGCACTGTTATAGCGAGACTACGCAATCGATTACCAATACCGTTTATCCCGACAACCGATAGTAAATCGGTATCGATGAGTCGCCCTAAACCAGCCTGAAATCACATTTTTTTCGGGCCAGAAATGGCACAGGAATAGAGATACATGAAGATTTGGAACTTTTATTATTAAACTCTGCTCCACCATATTGTAACTGAAGTTCTGTTCACTAATGCCGATACTCATGTTTTATGGCGTGAGGAATCCGTATGACAACGATTAACGTTTCCACCCCAACTGTTCAAAGCAGTAGTGGTGGTGGAAAAGCCCCAGCCGGGAATGACATCTCCGCTCAGATTGCACAAGTCACCCAAAAGATAACCAAGCTAACTCAGCAGCTCAAAGATATTCCCAATAGTAGTGGCAGTGTTGAGCAGAAGCGCGAACAGCAGGAACTTATTCAGACACAAATCAAGATGTTACAAGCACAGCTGGCTCAACTGTTGCGAAGGCAGGCCGAGGAGTCACAGCAAAAGCAAAGCGCCGATCAGAGAAAAGCTGAGGGCATCAACACGGCTTCCGACCAACATCAGGTCGATATTTATATCTGATACAACGGATCACGGGCACGACCAGCGGTTAATTCACTGGCCTGCATACGCACCACGTCCCACAGCGCCTGAGCCGCGGTTGATAAAGAGCGGTTTTTACGTCGAGCCAGCATCAGTTGCCGTTCAACTACCGGCGTCAGGCGCTTAACCTGCAAGTGACTGCCCTGTGGTAAGGGGAGCGCCAGTGCGGGCAGTACGCTGATGCCAATCCCCGCCTCCACCATCGGGAACAGCGTGGCGGGATGACCAATCTCCTGAACGATGTTGGCATCAATGGAAAAATGGGCCAACGCCGCATCGATCAGCGGTCGACTACCGGAAGCGTAATCCTGTAACACCAAACGTTCGTGATACAAATCCTGCCAGTTCACCCACTCACGTTGGGCTAACGGATGATCCTGGCGACACAGCAGCAGGAACGGTTCGGACAGTACGGCTTCACACTGCAGATCGGTCACGGCACCAGGATCTATCACAATGCCAAAATCGACTTCTCCCTGGCGAATACTTTCCAGCACCCACTGCTGGGGCCTGTCGTGCAGCACAAAATCGATCGCAGGATAAAGCTCATTACTCTGGGCAATACACTGTGGAATAAGGTGAGCAGAGATTGTCTGGCTGGCGGCAACCCGTACCGTTCCGGTTAACTGTGTCCCCACCTGACCTGCTTCACGCAGCGTGCTGTGCAGCTCATCCAGAATACGTTCCAGGCGCGCCGCCAACTGGTGCCCCGCTTCCGTCAGCACCACTTCCCGCGTTGTTCTATCTAACAACCGCACACCCGTCTGCCCTTCAAGCTCTTTAACGCTGTGGCTGACCGCAGACTGGCTTAAGCCAATGATATCCCCCGCCCGGCTAAAGCTTTTGGCCTGAGCGACGGTAACAAAGATACGGAGCTGACGCAGAGAGTAATTCATCTATTCGATTCATATATGGATGCAATAAATCAATTTTATTTCTCAAATGGAAAAACGCAAAATGTTGCTACTGAATTTCAGGAGCTTTTATGAAACTTTTTCGTATCCTTGATCCGTTCACGATTACGTTGATTACGGTCGTATTACTGGCGTCCTTTTTCCCAGCCGAAGGTGGCTTTGTGCCTTTCTTTGAAGGCTTAACCACCGCCGCCATTGCCCTGCTGTTTTTTATGCACGGGGCCAAGCTCTCTCGTGAGGCAATTATTGCCGGCGGTAGTCACTGGCGTTTGCATCTGTGGGTGATGTGCAGCACGTTTGTTGTTTTCCCGGTGCTGGGCGTTCTGTTCGCCTGGTGGGCGCCGGTTAACGTTGATCCGATGCTGTACACCGGTTTTCTGTACCTGTGTATTTTGCCAGCCACGGTGCAGTCGGCAATCGCCTTTACGTCGCTGGCGGGGGGTAACGTTGCCGCCGCCGTGTGTTCCGCTTCGGCCTCCAGCCTGCTGGGTATTTTTCTCTCACCGTTGCTGGTTGGCCTGGTCATGAATATGCATGGCGCAGAAGGCAGCCTGGAGCAGGTGGGGAAAATCATGCTGCAGCTGCTGCTGCCGTTCGTACTGGGACATCTTTCGCGTCCGTGGATTGGTAACTGGGTGTCCCGACATAAAAAATGGATTGCAAAAACGGATCAATCATCCATTTTATTGGTGGTTTACTCCGCCTTCAGTGAAGCCGTGGTTAATGGGATCTGGCACAAAGTGGGGATTGGCTCACTGCTGTTTATCGTAGTGGTCAGCATCGTATTGCTGGCAATTGTGATTGGCATCAACGTCTTTGTTGCGCGTAAATGCGGCTTCAACAAAGCCGATGAGATCACCATTGTCTTTTGCGGATCGAAAAAGAGCCTGGCGAATGGGATCCCAATGGCAAATATTCTGTTCCCGACGTCCGTGATAGGAATGATGGTGCTGCCGCTGATGATCTTCCATCAAATTCAACTGATGGTTTGTGCGGTGCTGGCACGTCGCTACAAGCAACAGACGGACGCATTGCAGGCGCAGCAGAAAAGCCGCGCCGCAAAGGCTTAAAGCGGGCGTTTCAGGGGCTGCACCAGTTGCGTCAGCCCTTCAGTTTTAATCAGCAGCGTGATTTGCATCAGTTCGCCGAGCTTGCCCGGCGGGAATTCATCCTTACGGGCAAACCACAGCAGATACTCTTCCGGTACATCAATCAGCCGACGCCCTTTATATTTGCCAAAGGGCATCACGGTATTGGCGATTTCAACCAGCTGCTCTTTTTCCATCTCAGGCACCCAGTAAGCGGATCATTTCAGCTTCGTCGATCACTTCAATGCCCAACTCCTGCGCTTTTGCCAGTTTAGAGCCCGCCGCTTCCCCCGCAATCACTAGATCGGTTTTCTTCGACACGCTACCGGCCACTTTTGCCCCCAGCTCGGTCAGTCGTGCTTTGGCATCATCGCGTGACATCAGGCTCAGGCTCCCGGTCAGCACCACCGTCTTACCCGCGAAGGGGCTGTCGATTTCTTCAGCGTTGATAACCACCGGCGCTGGCCAGTGAATCCCCTGCTCCAAAAGCTGGACGATCACCTCGCGGTTACTCTCTTCGGCAAAGAAATTAAACACGTGGGTCGCCACCACGATGCCGACATCCGGCACTTTTTGCAGCTCTTCAACAGAGGCGGCTTCCAGCGCGTCGAGCGTGCCGAAATATGCCGCCAGACCTGCAGCCGTCGCTTCGCCGACTTCACGAATACCCAGCGCATAGAGGAAACGGGCAAACGTGGTCTCTTTCGCTTTTTCCAGCGCATTCACTACGTTTTGCGCCGACTTCGGCCCCATGCGATCAAGACCGGTCAGCTTACCTGCGGTCAGCGTGAAGAGATCCGCTGGCGTATGGACATACTCTTTCTCGACCAGTTGATCGATAATTTTGTCGCCCATGCCGTCGACATCCAGCGCACGGCGGGAAACGAAGTGTTTCAATGATTCCTTCCGCTGTGCCCCGCAGATTAAACCTCCGGTACAACGAGTAACCGCTTCGCCTTCCACACGCTCAACGTCAGAGTTGCATACCGGACAGTGGGTGGGAAACTCGATTTCGCGGGTATTGTCCGGGCGCTCGGAAAGCACGACGTTCACTACCTGCGGGATGACATCGCCCGCACGGCGAATGACGACTTTATCGCCAATACGCAAACCAAGACGCTCAATTTCATCCGCATTGTGCAAGGTGGCGTTACTGACCAACACCCCTGCAACCTGAACTGGCTCAAGGCGGGCGACAGGCGTAATCGCCCCTGTACGTCCAACCTGAAACTCAACATCGCGGACAAAGGTCATCTGCTCCTGCGCCGGGAACTTAAAGGCCACCGCCCAACGCGGCGCGCGGGCAACAAAACCCAGTTGTTCCTGCAAGGCCATAGAGTTGACTTTGATCACCACACCATCGATATCGAATCCCAGCGTCGGTCGGTCTTCTTCAACCTTATGATAGTAAGCAAGTACTTCCTCCGGAGAGTCGCAAAGCGCCACTCTGTCGCTCACCGGCAATCCCCACTCTTTAAATTGCAGCAGACGGCCCAAATGGGTATCGGGCAGCACACCACCTTCCAGCACACCAACGCCATAGCAGAAGAAAGTAAGCGGTCGCTTCGCAGTGATACGCGGATCGAGCTGGCGTAATGACCCAGCCGCCGCATTACGCGGGTTAGCAAACACTTTGTTGCCAGTACGGCGGGCCTCTTCGTTGATTTTTTCAAACCCGGCCTGCGGCAGGAACACCTCGCCGCGCACTTCCAGACGCGTCGGAATGTTATCGCCGCGCAGTTTTAACGGGATCGCACGAATGGTGCGCACGTTCGAGGTAATGTCTTCCCCGGTGGTGCCATCGCCGCGCGTTGCGGCGCTAACCAGCACGCCGTTTTCATAGAGAATACTCACCGCCAGCCCGTCAAGCTTCAGCTCACAGCACCAGGTTAGTTTGTCCGTACTCTTCAGTCGGTCCTGTACGCGCTTGTTAAAAGCGAGAAAACTCTCTTCATCAAACACGTTATCCAGCGACAGCATCGGCACTTCATGGCGAATCTGACTGAACGCCGTTAACGGGGCGGCGCCAACGCGTTGGGTTGGCGAGTCAGGGGTAATAAGGTCCGGATGCTGCGCTTCCAGCTCGCGGAGTTCGCGCAGCAGACGATCGTATTCCGCATCGGGAATTTCCGGCGCGTCCATCACATGGTAGAGATACTCATGATGGCGAAGCGTGGTTCGCAGTTCTGTCAGTTGTTGTTCGATTGATTCCATATCGCACCATCAATGATAAAAAACCCCCGACAGGCGGGGGTTTAGCAAGGAGATGTCACGCCTAAGGAGAATCAGGCGCGAGATTCTTTAACTTCGCGGATGCGGTCCTGATACTCGCGCAGTTTCTGCGGCGTCATCATGCGACGTTGATCGTCAAGCACCACACCACCCACTTCATCGGCGATGTGCTGTGCGGACTGCAGCATCAGCTTAAAGTTTTGCAGCTCGTCCCCATAGGACGGAACCTGCATAAAAATAGTTACGCCAGGGGTGCTGAAATCACCCGTCATTTCGGGATCAAACGTTCCTGGGTTAACCATATTGGCAAGGCTGAACAGCGACGGACCGCTGCCATCCGGGCTCAAATGACGATGGAAAATATTCATATCGCCAAATTTAAAACCGGCTTGCTGAATGCTATTGAGCAGCACTTCACCGTTGAGCTCGCTACCGTGATGCGCCGCAACGTTCATAATAATGACCGCTTCTTTACGCTGCGGTTTTTCAGCAGCAGGCGCTTCTTCAACTACCGGCTCAGGCTGCGGCTGATGTTCAACGGCAGGCTCTGCGGGCTGGAAAGTCTGCGGCGCAGGTTGCGGTGCTTGCTGCACGGGCTGCTGAACCTGCGGAGCAACGGGCTGATGCTGCATCGGCTGCTGTACAGGTTGTTGCTGAACAGGCTGATGTTGCACCGGCTGCTGCGGTTGTACAGGCTGCGGCTGAGCATGCGGCGGCGGTACCGGCGCTTGTGCAGGCTGCTGCGCGGGTTGACGCGGCTGAGCCGACGCATAAGGCGGCTGGTACTGGTGTTGCGGCGACTGAGGAGGAACACCATGTTCCTGCGCGTTACCGGGAGCATGATTCACACGATGAACGCGAACTTCGCCCACGCCTTCGTCTTCCTCGACGTTGTCGTCGAACGAATCCTCGTCTTCACGTTTAGACTTCATGCGTTTCAGTGGGCGATCGCGGAATATAGAAGACCGCTCTTTACGGCTAGTCCAAAAACCATGTACCAGTAAAGCGATTATGGCGATCGCGCCAACAATGATTAATATCAGACGCAAATCCTGCATCATTATATTCTCTGTTGTTCTAACACCTTGCCACCACGGCAAACATTTACTCACTAAGAGTATTTGTCGATTACGCCAAGTGCAAGTGCACTCTTGGCTTTCACGGCATAAAGATGAACAAAATTGTGCTTTTTGCTGTTTTTTCGAACATTTCTGAACAGCTTAACGCTCAACAACCCGGTAAGATACGCAAAGTTTACCAGAGCTTATATAACAAGGAGTATGTCCTGACCATGGTTTCATCATCTGCAGTCGTACCTCGCAGCGGCCTTTATTACTTTTCACAGGGATGGAAGCTCATCACCCAACCGGGCATTCGTCGCTTTGTCATCCTGCCTTTGCTGGTGAATATCCTGCTGATGGGCGGCGCATTCTGGTGGCTATTCACACAACTCGATAGCTGGATCCCCTCGCTGATGAGTCACGTCCCTGACTGGCTTCAGTGGCTCAGCTACTTGCTGTGGCCGATTGTCACTATCTCCGTACTACTGGTGTTCGGCTACTTGTTTTCCACCATAGCCAACTGGATTGCCGCGCCGTTTAACGGTCTGCTGGCTGAACAACTGGAAGCGCGCTTAACGGGCGCAACACCGCCTGACACCGGTGTTCTTGGCATCATGAAAGATGTTCCCCGTATTATGAAACGTGAATGGCAAAAGCTGGCGTGGTATCTCCCGCGCGCCATCGTATTGCTGATCCTTTATTTCATTCCGGGTATTGGGCAGACCGTCGCCCCGGTGCTGTGGTTCCTGTTCAGCGCATGGATGCTGGCCATTCAATACTGCGATTATCCGTTTGATAACCATAAGGTGCCTTTTAAGGAGATGCGCGTCGCGCTGCGCACACGCAAGGTGACCAATATGCAGTTCGGCGCGCTAACCAGCCTGTTCACCATGATTCCAGTGCTCAATCTGTTCATCATGCCGGTCGCGGTTTGTGGTGCCACGGCGATGTGGGTAGACTGCTATCGTGCTAAGCACGCGTTATGGAAGTAATGCAAAAATGTGTAAAAGCGGGCTGGCTTATGCCCGCTCTTATTCCATACTGCAAGGCATTATTTCCCATCAGCATATAGATATGCGATTTCCTTACTTCCCCATACTTTCTCAACAGGTATGCTGAAGCGGTATCCCAATTTCATACAGTTAAGGACAGGCCATGAGTAAGATTTTTGAAGACAACTCGCTGACTATCGGTCATACGCCGCTGGTTCGACTGAACCGTATCGGTAACGGACGCATTCTGGCGAAGGTGGAATCTCGTAACCCGAGCTTTAGCGTCAAATGCCGTATCGGTGCCAATATGATTTGGGATGCCGAAAAACGTGGTGTACTGAAACCGGGTGTTGAGCTGGTAGAACCGACCAGCGGCAACACGGGGATTGCGCTAGCCTACGTTGCCGCAGCCCGCGGTTACAAACTGACTCTGACCATGCCGGAAACGATGAGCATTGAGCGCCGCAAGCTGTTGAAAGCTCTGGGTGCGAACCTGGTGCTGACCGAAGGCGCAAAAGGGATGAAGGGTGCAATCCAGAAAGCGGAAGAAATTGTCGCCAGCGATCCGGAGAAGTTCCTGCTGCTGCAGCAGTTCAGCAACCCGGCGAACCCGGAAATTCACGAAAAAACCACCGGCCCGGAAATCTGGGAAGATACCGATGGCCAGGTTGATGTCTTTATTTCCGGCGTAGGTACCGGCGGTACATTGACTGGTGTGACCCGTTATATCAAAGGCACTAAAGGCAAAACCGATCTGATCACCGTCGCGGTTGAACCTACCGACTCCCCGGTTATCGCCCAGGCGCTGGCGGGTGAAGAACTTAAACCGGGCCCACATAAAATTCAGGGGATTGGCGCGGGTTTCATTCCAGGCAACCTTGATCTGAAACTTATCGATAAAGTCGTCGCCATCACCAATGATGAAGCAATCTCTACTGCGCGTCGCCTGATGGAAGAAGAAGGTATTCTGGCGGGCATTTCTTCCGGCGCTGCTGTTGCTGCCGCGCTTAAGCTGCAGGAAGATGAAACCTTTACCAATAAGAATATAGTGGTTATTCTACCGTCATCGGGTGAGCGTTATCTGAGCACTGCACTGTTTGCCGATCTCTTCACAGAGAAAGAACTGCAACAGTAATGCCAGCATGTTAAAAACGCGTAAAAAAGCACCCATTTGGGTGCTTTTTTGTGGCCTGCTTCAAAGTTTCAACTCGCCTGGCATTGATTCAACCCACCAGAACTGGTATTTAACCAAGCTAATTATTTTGATGCGCGAAATTAATCGTTACAGGAAAAGCACTAGCTGAATCGATTTTATGATTTGGTTCAACTCTTCCTTTCGCGGCATAATGTTTAATGACGAACGAAACGTCAGCGGCAAGAAGTTGCCAGCAACGGATTGCACCGAACTCCTTTTGTGTCGCGTCCAGTTTACGCCGATGCTAACAATACAGGCTAAAGTTGAACCGCCAGGCTAGACTTTAGTTCCACAACACTAAACCTATAAGTTGGGGAAATATAATGTTCCAGCAAGAAGTTACCATTACCGCTCCGAACGGTCTGCATACTCGCCCTGCTGCTCAGTTTGTTAAAGAAGCAAAAGGCTTTACTTCTGATATTACTGTGACTTCCAACGGCAAAAGCGCTAGCGCCAAAAGCCTGTTTAAACTGCAGACTCTGGGCCTGACTCAGGGTACCGTTGTTACCCTGTCCGCAGAAGGTGAAGACGAGCAGAAAGCAGTTGAGCATCTGGTTAAACTGATGGCTGAACTCGAGTAAGTTCAACGAGTTCTTTTAAATATCAGTCACAAGTAAGGTAGGGTTATGATTTCAGGCATTTTAGCATCCCCGGGTATCGCTTTCGGTAAAGCATTGCTACTGAAAGAAGACGAAATCGTCATTGACCGGAAAAAAATTTCTGCCGACAAGGTTGATCAGGAAGTTGAACGTTTTCTGAGCGGTCGTGCCAAGGCATCTGCGCAACTGGAAGCGATCAAAACCAAAGCTGGTGAAACGTTCGGTGAAGAAAAAGAAGCCATCTTTGAAGGGCATATCATGCTGCTCGAAGATGAGGAGCTGGAGCAGGAAATCATAGCCCTGATTAAAGATAAGCACATGACGGCTGATGCAGCCGCGCATGAAGTTATCGAAGGTCAGGCCACAGCCCTGGAAGAGCTGGATGATGAATACCTGAAAGAACGTGCGGCTGACGTACGTGACATCGGTAAACGCCTGCTGCGTAACATCCTGGGTCTGGCAATTATCGACCTGAGCGCTATTCAGGAAGAAGTTATCCTGGTAGCCGCAGACCTGACCCCGTCAGAAACCGCACAGCTGAACCTGAACAAGGTGCTGGGTTTCATTACTGACGCGGGCGGACGTACTTCCCATACCTCTATCATGGCGCGTTCTCTAGAACTGCCTGCCATCGTCGGTACGGGTAGCGTCACCTCTCAGGTTAAAAACGACGACTATCTGATTCTGGATGCCGTAAACAATCAGGTTTACGTCAATCCGACCAACGACGTTATCGAGCAACTGCGTGCCGTTCAGGAGCAGGTTGCAACCGAGAAAGCGGAACTCGCTAAGCTGAAAGATCTGCCGGCTATCACGCTGGACGGACATCAGGTTGAAGTTTGCGCCAATATCGGTACCGTTCGTGACGTTGAAGGCGCTGAACGTAACGGCGCTGAAGGTGTGGGTCTGTACCGCACCGAATTCCTGTTCATGGACCGTGAATCGCTGCCAACTGAAGAAGAACAGTTTGCTGCGTATAAAGCCGTTGCTGAAGCCTGTGGCTCTCAGGCGGTCATCGTTCGCACCATGGACATCGGCGGCGATAAAGAACTGCCGTACATGAATTTCCCGAAAGAAGAGAACCCGTTCCTGGGCTGGCGTGCCGTGCGTATCGCCATGGATCGTAAAGAGATCCTGCGTGACCAGGTTCGCGCGATTCTGCGCGCCTCTGCTTTCGGTAAACTGCGCATTATGTTCCCAATGATCATCTCTGTTGAAGAAGTGCGTGCACTGCGCAAAGAGATTGAAATCTACAAACAGGAACTGCGCGACGAAGGTAAAGCATTTGACGAGAGCATTGAGATTGGCGTGATGGTGGAAACACCGGCTGCGGCAACAATTGCGCGTCATTTAGCCAAAGAAGTTGATTTCTTTAGTATCGGCACCAATGATTTAACGCAGTACACCCTGGCAGTTGACCGTGGTAATGATATGATTTCACACCTTTACCAACCGATGTCGCCATCTGTGCTGACGCTGATCAAGCAAGTTATTGATGCTTCTCATGCTGAAGGCAAATGGACTGGCATGTGTGGTGAGCTTGCAGGCGACGAACGTGCTACACTTCTGTTGCTGGGGATGGGTCTGGACGAATTCTCTATGAGCGCCATTTCTATCCCGCGCATTAAGAAGATTATCCGTAACACGAACTTCGAAGATGCGAAGGTGTTAGCAGAGCAGGCTCTTGCTCAACCGACAACGGACGAGTTAATGACGCTGGTTAACAAGTTCATTGAAGAAAAAACAATCTGCTAATCCACGAGATGCGGCCCAATTTACTGCTTAGGAGAAGATCATGGGTTTGTTCGATAAACTGAAATCTCTGGTTTCTGATGATAAGAAAGACACCGGAACTATTGAGATTGTTGCTCCGCTCTCTGGCGAGATCGTCAACATCGAAGACGTGCCGGATGTAGTTTTTGCTGAAAAAATCGTTGGTGATGGCATCGCTATCAAACCAACCGGTAACAAAATGGTTGCTCCTGTTGACGGCACCATCGGCAAAATCTTTGAAACCAACCACGCTTTCTCTATCGAATCCGACAGCGGCATTGAGCTGTTTGTTCACTTCGGTATTGATACCGTTGAACTGAAAGGCGAAGGCTTCAAACGCATCGCTGAAGAAGGTCAGCGCGTGAAAGTGGGCGACCCGGTTATTGAATTCGATCTGCCGCTGCTGGAAGAAAAAGCCAAGTCTACCCTGACTCCGGTTGTTATCTCCAACATGGACGAAATCAAAGAACTGATCAAACTGTCCGGTAGCGTGACCGTGGGTGAAACCCCGGTTATCCGCATCAAGAAGTAATTCTTGCCGCAGAGAAAAATGGCGCCGATTGGCGCCATTTTTTTATACACTTCATCCGCCATTAAATGTGTGCAGTCACTGGGCGATAACACGCCTCGCGCATCAGGATTTTCATGCCCTCCGGCCCGCTCTCCAGCATCCGTCGTTCCGAATCCGCCACTAACAACTCACAGTCGTAACCACCCGCAATGCCGAACATAGCCCGCGCCACGCAGATATCTTCCAGTGCCGCTGTCCCGCAGGTATCAAAGTGTCCAACCATACGCCCATTCTGGCGAACTACCAGCCGGTAACTCTTCATCGCGCCTCCCCTGCCGGTGGCAGAATTAATTCATCACAACCGCACTGGTGCGTCCACGTCATCACGTCCAGCACCCGCTGTGCAGCATCGTGCGTCGCGGTCGTCAGCGCTTTCCCCATCACAAGGCCGCTCACCAGCTCGGCACAGAACAGATCGCCAGTCCCCTTCAGATCCGTTTTCACTCGCGGATGAGCTAACACCTCAACCGTTTCAGCCGTCACCACCGCAACATGAATAATCTCTTCCGTATCCCCCGGCGCACTGGTGATCACCACCCATTTCAGGGTGTCGGTGAGCAGTGATTGTGCCGCCGTAATGGCTTCATCAAGCGTACGACACGGCTTTCCGCTCAGCATTTGCAGCTCGAACACATTTGGAGTCAGCCCCTGAGCCAGCGGTAGCAGGTGCTGACGATAAGCCTCCGGAATTTCGGCTTTAACATACATACCGCTATCCGTATCGCCAATCACGGGGTCGACCAAAATGCACAGGTCCGGATGCGTGGTCAGAACAGTTTTCAGCCACTGTGCCAGCAAGGCGATTTGTTCCGCGCTGCCCATGTACCCTGTCGTCACCGCCTTTAGCTCGCGCAAGGCATCACGCTCGTTTAAGGCGCGGAGATAACCGCTAAACCAGTCTGCTGGAATAACGCCGCCGTAGAAGGTTTCATAATGCGGGGTATTACTGAACAGCACCGTAGGTACTGCCGTCACGCGTAACCCCTGCGCTTTAATGGCTGGGACGGCGATGCTGTTACCTACGCTGCCATAAACCACCTGTGACTGAACGGCGACGATATCGGTCTGTAACGCCCGATGCGTGTCGTCGAAGAGCACTGACTGGATATCACTCTCCTGCTCCATAAATTTCTCCTCTCGCTGGACAGCGGGTCTACGCCTCACTATTATCGTCATATGCTAAAATTCATTTTGTCATAGGTCAATAATGATCGACGGAAAAACCGCTAACGAAATTTTTGACAGTATCCGTCAACATGTCACTACAGGCACGCTGGCAGTGGGAGAAACGTTACCGCCAGTGCGGGAACTGGCAACGGAATTAAACGTGAACCGCAATACTGTCGCGGCGGCTTACAAACGCCTGGTCTCCTCCGGGTTGGCACAGAGCCTGGGACGCAACGGTACGGTGATTAAGGGGATTACTGCCCCCGTAGCACTGGAAGGTGGTAATCCGGATACCCCGCTTATCGATCTTTCCGGCGGTAATCCAGCGCCCTCGCGACTTCCTGAGCTGAGTAATTATTTTGCGAAGATAAATAAGAGTCCGCGCTTGTACGGCGATGCCGCTGTGTCACCTAGACTTAAGGTGTGGGCATCACAATGGATGCAAAATGCAATCCCCGGCAAAGGGGAAATTGATATTACCAGCGGTGCCATTGATGCTATCGAACGGCTACTGTGCGCCCATTTGCTGCCTGGTGATAGCGTTGTCGTAGAAGATCCATGCTTTTTAAGCAGCATCAACATGCTGCGCTATGCCGGATTCTCAGCAAACCCGGCCAGCGTTGACCGCGAAGGCATGCTGCCGGGCCAGCTGGAACTCGCGCTACAGAAAGGCGCGCGGGCAGTAATTCTGACACCGCGCGCGCATAACCCGACAGGATGCAGCCTGAGCGCCTCACGCGCGGCGCAATTGCAGGAAATTCTGGCCCGCTATCCGCAGACGCTGGTGATCGTCGACGACCACTTTGCGCTGCTATCTGCCTGCCACTGGTATCCGGTGATTGCGAAGGAAACCACGCACTGGGCGGTTGTCCGCTCGATGTCAAAAACGTTAGGACCAGATTTACGCCTGGCCATTGTGGCCAGCGATCCGCTCACTTCAGGGAAGCTACGTTTAAGGCTTAACTCCGGCAGTCAGTGGGTCAGCCATCTGCTGCAGGATTTGGCCTGCGCCTGCCTGAATGACGAGACTTACCAACACACGCTGGCGCAAACTCAGCAATTTTACGCTGCCCAGCAGCAAAAGTTGACGGCAGCTCTGCGGCGACATGGCATTGAGTTGCCCGTTGGTGACGGTCTGAATATGTGGCTACCGCTGGAAGATAACAGCCAGGCGATCGCTTTTGCGCTGGCAAAGTCCGGCTGGCTGGTACGCGAAGGCGAAGTGTTTGGCGTCAATACGCCTGCCCACGGCCTGCGCATTACGCTGTCAACATTATCAGACAGCGACATTGATAAGCTGGCGACTGATATCCATCAGGCGCTAAAGCGCTAACAGGAGAGAAAAAGTGCGAGTTCATTTTGTTATTCATGAGTCTTTTGAATCTGCTGGCGCGTATCTGCCGTGGGCTGAATCACGCGGCTATACCATCACCTGGTCGCACGTTTACGCCGGGGAAACGGTCCCTGCGAACGCGGATGGCTTCGATATGTTGGTGGTGTTTGGCGGTCCGCAGTCCCCCCGGACCACGCTGGCAGAGTGCCCGTACTTTGATTCTCAGGCCGAGCAGCATCTGATCAACAAGGCGATTGCGGCACGTAAAATTGTGGTGGGGATCTGCCTGGGTTCACAGTTAATCGGCGAAGCGCTGGGTGCGAAGGTGTGCCAGAGTCCGGAAAAAGAGATTGGTCACTACCCGATCACCCTGACCGAAGCAGGCCAACAGCATCCGTTGTTCAGCCATTTTGGTTCACCGCTTACCGTCGGTCACTGGCACAACGATATGCCTGGATTAACCGACCAGGCGACAATTCTCGCCACAAGCGAGGGCTGCCCGCGACAAATCGTACAATACGGTAATTTCGTCTATGGTTTTCAGTGCCATATGGAATTTACGGCTGATGCTATAGAAGGGCTTATTCAACACTCCGAACAAGAACTGGCGGAAGCTAAAGGCAAGCGCTTCATCCGCTCCGTTGAAGAGATGCGTGCATGGGATTATCAGCAGATGAATGAGAAGCTGTGGCAATTCCTTGATAAGCTTGTGGAAAAACGTAACGATTGATTATGGCAGGCCGGATAAGACGCTTTACGTCGTCATCCGGCGATCGTGCCGTACGTTTGCCTGATGGCGCTATGCTTATCAGGCCTACAAACTAAATCCCTGATCCCTGGTTAAAGTGCTCTTCGCCAAACACGCCGGTTGAAAGGTAGCGATCGCCGCGATCGCAGATGATCGCCACCACCACCGCTCCCGGATTTTGTTCGGCCACGCGAATCGCTCCGGCTACCGCGCCGCCGGAACTAACGCCGCAGAATACACCCTCTTTCACCGCCAGCGCGCGCATGGTGTTTTCCGCATCGTTCTGATGAATATCCAATACCTCATCCACCAGCGAGGCGTTAAAAATGCCCGGCATATATTCCGCAGGCCAGCGGCGAATTCCCGGAATACTACTGCCCTCTTCCGGCTGCAGGCCCACGATGGTAACCGCTTTTTCTTGCTCACGTAGAAAACGCGACACACCGGTAATGGTGCCTGTTGTTCCCATACTGGAGACAAAGTGGGTAATACGACCTGACGTCTGCTGCCAGATTTCCGGTCCGGTGGTGGTGTAATGCGCGTACGGGTTATCCGGATTATTAAATTGGTCGAGAAGTTTACCTTCTCCGCGCTGCGCCATTTCAAGAGCTAAGTCACGCGCGCCTTCCATCCCCTGCTCTTTGGTCACCAGAACCAGTTCAGCCCCGTAAGCACGCATCGCCGCTCGGCGCTCCTGGCTCATGTTGTCTGGCATCAGCAGCTTCATGCGGTAGCCCTTCAGCGCGGCGATCATTGCCAGAGCAATTCCGGTATTACCGCTGGTAGCCTCGATCAGCACATCACCAGGCTTAATTTCTCCACGTTTTTCCGCTTCGACAATCATCGACAGCGCAGCCCGGTCTTTCACCGAACCCGCGGGATTATTGCCTTCCAGCTTGACCCAAATTTCACTGCCGTTATCCGGCGCCAGACGTTGTAGTTTCACCAGAGGCGTATTGCCAATTGTTTGTTCTAATGTGTTCACGTTTTGAGCTCGTAAAAAAGCCCGGGGGCGCAGCGCTTACCGGGCGATAAACATACTTTTTAACCTATCAGGCACTTTGCGCCAGAGCAAGTTCCTCTTCACGCGTTTCAATGCGCTGGTCGCCGTTATACAGACGCGCATTTTGCAGCCCGACAAACAGCCGCTCGCCGCGGCTTGGGGAATCATCGCCCTGCATGATGACCGTCAGCGGTTCGTTATACCACCCCAGCGGTTGCACAACTAATTGGGTGTAGTGTCCTTTCGGGCTGGCTTCCAGTACCTGTACCGGCAACGGCGAATCCAGGCTGGTACGACGGCTGACGTCCACTTCCCACGGACGCAGAAACAGATCCACCGGTCCCTGATAACCAGGCGTATAACCCAGCGGCCAGCGGTGTGCGCCCACGTGGAATTGTCCACCGCGAATCGTCCCCTGCAGGCGGTTAACCTCCCCCATAAACTCCAGCACAAAACGGGTAGCCGGTTCGCGCCAGACTTGATCCGGCGCATCAGCCTGCTCGATATGACCCTGACTCATCACCACCACGCGATCGGCAACTTCCGTCGCTTCTTCCTGGTCGTGGGTAACAAACACGCTGGTGAACTTCAGCTCTTCATGCAGCTGACGCAGCCAACGACGCAGCTCTTTACGCACCTGCGCATCGAGCGCGCCAAACGGCTCATCGAGCAGCAGGATCTGCGGCTCTACCGCCAGCGCACGCGCCAACGCCACACGCTGCTTTTGCCCACCAGAAAGCTGCGCCGGGAAGCGGTCCGCCAGATGAGCCAATTGAACCATCTCCAGCAGTTTGGTGACTTTTGCTTTGATGGCCGCCGCATTTGGACGCTCACGCCGTGGCAGGACCGTCAGACCAAACGCGATATTGTCGAAAACGGTCATATGACGAAACAGCGCATAGTGCTGGAATACGAATCCCACTTTACGGTCGCGAGCATGCAAACGACTGACGTCGGTGCCGTGAAAACGGATATGCCCGCTGGACTGATGCTCCAACCCGGCAATAATGCGCAGCAGCGTGGTTTTGCCCGAGCCGGATGGCCCCAGCAGCGCGACCATCTGACCTGAAGGAATATCCAGCGAGATATCGTTCAGCACCTGGGTGCGACCAAAAGACTTCTTAATATTGGCAATCTCAATGCTCATGATTTTCCTCCTGCTGCGCGCGTTTCTCCTGGTTCTCCAGACGCCATTGCAACATGCTCTTCAAAAACAGGGTAATAATCGCCATCAGCGTTAATAGCGCCGCGGCGGTAAAAGAGCCGACCGTGTTGTAGTCCTGCTCCAGTAATTCAATTTGTAGCGGTAGCGATAGGGTTTCGCCGCGAATCGAGCCGGAAACCACCGACACCGCGCCAAACTCGCCAATCGCACGGGCGTTGGTCAACACCACGCCGTACAGCAGCGCCCAACGGATATTTGGCAGCGTAACGCGGCGGAACATCTGCCAGCCGGACGCGCCCAGCAACACAGCCGCTTCATCTTCATTGCTGCCCTGGCTTAACATCACCGGCACCAACTCTCGCACCACAAACGGACAGGTCACGAATACCGTCACCAGCACCATCCCCGGCCAGGCAAACATAATTTGCAGGTTATGCTCATCCAGCCATCCACCCAGCGGACCGTTAGAGCCGTAAAACAGCAGATACACCAGGCCGGCAACCACCGGCGAGACGGCAAACGGAATATCCAGTAAGGTCAGCAACAACTGGCGTCCTGGGAAGTTAAAACGGGTCACCAGCCAGGCCAGCAACACACCAAACACCAGGTTCACCGGCACCGCAATCAGCGCAATCAGCACCGTCAGCCAGATGGCATGCAGCATGTCCGGATCCGCCAGGTTCTGTAATACCGGCATTAATCCCTTGCTGAACGCCTGCACGAAGATGTAAATCATCGGCACCAGCAAAATAAACGCGGAGACCAGCATGCCCGTGCCGATCAGAAACCATTTCCCCCAGTTGATGCGGGGCGCGCCATAGCGTTTCAATTGGGTAATGTCTGCCATTAGTGACCTACCACACGTCGACCAAAGCGACTTTGCAGGGTGTTAATTGAAAACAGCAGCAACAACGAAGCCCCGAGGATCACAGAAGCAATCGCGCTGGCGGCCGGGTAGTCAAACTCCTGCAAGCGAACAAAAATCATCAGCGAGGTCACTTCCGTTTTCCATGCGATGTTCCCAGCGATAAAGATAACCGCGCCAAACTCACCGAGGCTGCGGGTAAACGAAAGCGCAACGCCCGCCACCAGCGCGGGGGACAGCTCCGGCAGCACCACTTTACGGAAACTCTGCCAGCGCGTAGCACCGAGCGTTTCCGCCGCTTCTTCATATTCGGGACCTAATTCTTCCAGCACCGGCTGGACGGTACGCACCACAAACGGAATGCTGGTAAACGCCATCGCCACCGCGATACCAAGCCAGGTGTAGGTCACCTTGATATCCAGCTTCGCCAGCCACTCGCCGTAGAAGCCATTAACCGAAAACAGCGACGCCAGCGTCAGACCCGCCACCGCCGTAGGCAGCGCAAACGGCAGATCCATCAGTGCATCCAACAGCGTACGGCCAGGAAAGCGATAGCGGGTTAAGATCCACGCCATCAGCAAACCGAACACGCCGTTAAAAATCGACGCCACAAACGCCGACAGCAGCGTCACTTTATAAGCCGCCACCACCTGCGGATTGGTAATCACATCCCAGTATTGCGCCCAGCTCATTTGCGCCAGTTGCATCACCAGCGCGCTCAGCGGCAGCAGCAATATCAGGCAGACAAACAGTAAGCTTGTACCCAGGCTCAAAGTGAAGCCGGGCAGCACGCGTCGGGAAGAAACAGCAAACATTTACTTACGCCCCGCCGCCAGCAGTTTGTCCAGCTCTCCACCGCTGACAAAGTGTGTTTTCATCACTTCAGGCCACGAACCAAACTTATCTTCCACACGGAACAATTCGGTCTGCGGGAATTTATCTTGCTGTTTGTCCATCACCTGCGGGTTATTCACGCGGTAGTAGAAATCGGTAATAATGGTTTGCGCCTGCGGGCTGTACAGCCAGGTCAGGTACGCTTTAGCTGCTTTTTCAGTACCGTTGGCTTGCACATTTTTATCTACCCAGGCCACCGGGAATTCGGCGAGGATATTGGTTTTCGGGATAACCACTTCAAAACCCTGCGCTTCATACTGTTTACGAATGTTGTTCACTTCTGATTCGAAGCTGATCAGCACATCGCCCAGACCGCGCTCTGCAAAGGTGGTGGTAGCACCGCGACCGCCGGTATCAAACACTTCGACGTTTTTCAGAAACTGGGTCATGAACTGTTCGGTTTTGGTTTTATCACCACCGTCAGCTTTATCCGCAGCACCCCACGCCGCCAGATAGGTATAGCGCGCGTTACCGGAGGTTTTTGGGTTCGGGAAAATCAGTTTCACATCAGAACGCACAAGGTCATTCCAGTCATGAATGTTTTTCGGGTTCCCCTTACGCACCAGGAAACCCATGGTGGAATAGAACGGCGAGCTGTTATTCGGCAGGCGGCTTTGCCAGTCGGCGGGGATCAGTTTGCCTTTGTCATGCAGGATCTGCACGTCGGTGACCTGGTTATAGGTCACCACATCGGCTTTCAGCCCCTGCAGAATCGCCAGCGCCTGTTTTGATGACCCGGCATGAGATTGTTTAATCGTCAGTTTGTCACCGCCGTTATCCTTCGCCCATTGCTGTTCAAACGGCGGATTAAGGGCGGCAAAAAGCTCACGGGAAACATCGTATGAACTGTTCAGCAGTTCCGTTGCCTGCGCCTGCCCCACCAGCAACAGCATGGCTGCCAGCGTCAGTGTTCTTTTTTTCAGTAAGTTAACGGCCATTGCGCACCCTTATAAATTTAATGACTTTCTTATGGTCATCATATTTATAACCAGTGCTAAAGGAGTAACGGTTTTATATACCGTTTGATGATTTGAAAGTTGAAAAGAGAATAAGAGAATCCCTCCCCACACCGAGTGAGGAGGAGACCGGCATCAATCAGACGCCGACGCTAACGCTTTCAGGCAGGGTGCTACCGCCATCAATCACGTTTTGCGTGCCAGTTAAGTAACTGGACTCATCCGACGCCAGGAACGCCGCCAGTTCACCGACCTCAAGCGGACAGGCCAGACGACGCATCGGGATCGCTTTCGCCATTTCGACTAAAACGGATTCAGGATCTTCCGGGTTAGATTGACGCGCAATGCTTTCCGCCATCGGCGTACGAACGTAGCCTGGGCAAATGGCATTAACGCGAATGCCTGACTGCGCATATTCTACCGCCAGGGATTTGGTCAAACCGATGATTGCGGCTTTCGACAGTGCGTAGGCCGTTTCGCCCGGGTCGGCAACCATATCGCCGGTCACTGATGACATCATCACGATGCGCCCGTCTTTGCGCGCAATCATCTCCGGCAGAACGGCTTTCGTCACATTCCAGACGCCTTTAATGTTGATATCAATGTGGAAATCGCGATCTTCATCGCTCATATCAAGGAAGTTGCCGAGGCGGCATACGCCGGCATTGTTCACCAGAATATCGATTTTGCCTTCAATCTGCTTCGCGCGCATCACCGCTTCCTTGACCGACGCAAAATCTCTGACGTCAGCGTGAACGGCTGTGCAACGGTGCCCTCGCCCAGCCAACTCATCCGCCAGTTTTTCAATCTCATCGGAGATATCCAGCAGAATTAAGTTCGCACCATGGCGGGCAAACGTTCTGGCGATACCCTCGCCAATACCCTGAGATGCGCCCGTAATCAATGCTGTTTTGCCCGTGAGTTTTCCCATTTCAATATTCTCCTTTTGAATATGAAGCCTTCGCTTCATTCACGCAGAAGATACAGCAATAACAAATTAGTGCTGAGGAATAGCTCACTAAATCAGGTTAATCTCAGGTAAAAAAATCCCCGACGATGCGGGGATGTCTATTTCGTGGCCGATAACAGGATCAGGTCGCCATTACAACGCCATTAAACGGTCCAGCGACGGTGCAAAGTAATAGCCGCCGGTTACCGGTTTGGTGAAGCGCAGCATTGCATCACGCTTACCGTCGGTGTCACCAAACATGCTCAGCAACTGTTGTTCAATGTTGTGCAGACGGGCGCAGTAGGCGCAGAAATAGAGACCATGCGTGCCGCTGGCAGTGCCGTATGGCAGGCTCTGGCGTACAATTTTCAGCCCTTTACCGTCTTCTTTGAGGTCAACACGGCTCAGGTGAGAGGTGACCGGACGGTCATCACCGTCGATCTCTTCGTTGGCTTCCTTGGTTCGGCCAATCATCATTTCCTGGTCATGGATGCTCATGCGATTAAGCTGCTTCAGGTTATGTTCCCAACGCTGCACAAACACATAGCTGCCACCGGCATCCACACCATCTTTGATAACGGCGACTTCACGGCGCGTTTCTTCGCCTGCCGGGTTTTCCGTACCGTCAACAAAGCCGCTGAGATCGCGCTCTTCGACCCAACGGAAACCGTGGATTTCTTCTTTGACTTCAATACAGTCGCCAAATGCTTCCATTGCCGCCTGCGCAACGGAGAAATTCACGTCATGACGCAAAGAGAGAATATGGATCAACACGTCATATTGGGTTGCAGGTGCCAGACCTTTACCGTAAGGGATAAAGTCTTTTAACTCTTCAGCACCGACGCCGCCGCTCAATGCACGCCAGGTGTTGTTGCCAAAAGCGACAACCGCGCCCAGATGCGCATCCGGGAACTTAGCTTCAAAGGTCGCCAGCTTATCGGCGAAGGTTTTGCTGGCCGCACGCAGGGCCTCAACGTCGCCTTTAACATTGGCTTCAATCCAAATCGCCGCACGGCAATGTTCTGGCAAAATGCCACTCTGAACCTGAGACATTGTTCCTCCTGAAAAAAAGATGCCACGACATCGTGGCATTGATTGGCGCTATTCTACCTGTTTTTTTAACAAGCCGATTTGTTCAGACGCAAATTAACGCCGCCAGATAATTTTGCTTACTTTCCACGCTTTCAGCGTGTCGTCAGACGGCATTATATCCTCAGGCCCGCTCCATTCACCGGAAAAAATATAGCTAATATGTTGACTTCCTTCAGCTTTACACTCAACGCCCGCGCTGTCATCGCCGGTTGCCTTTTGGCAATTACCGAAAGCTTTAGTGTAAAGGTCGCTAAACGGTGTACCGATTTCGACACCCGCGACTGACGAAATATCGTGGTCTAACACATCAATACGACTAATGGTTACCTGGCTGCCATTGATGACTATCGCCAGCTTGTCGTCTTTCATCGCTTCATAGAAGCGCACCACATTTCCGTTATCAGTCTTCATCCCGCTACGCAGGCGGTAATCACCGTCCAGCGCATCAGCAA
The DNA here is from genome assembly GCF_030336505.1 of Citrobacter sp. Cf116. Classification (NCBI taxonomy): domain Bacteria; kingdom Pseudomonadati; phylum Pseudomonadota; class Gammaproteobacteria; order Enterobacterales; family Enterobacteriaceae; genus Citrobacter; species Citrobacter sp. Cf116. The sequence continues at coordinate 1,297,319 of NZ_JAOWEQ010000037.1, forward strand.
TGGCTTTTTCATCCAGCGGTGTCGCGCCCGTTAACGCTCCGACGCCCTGCTCTGTGACCTGCGTTGAAGAACCAAACCAGTTCCACGGATTAGCGGCAGACCAGTTCGCCGAGGACAACGTTGAACACCCGGCCAGTAGCAGCGGCATCGCGCATAAAGTCAAACGCAGTGATTTCATTTCACTTCCTTCCTTATTTATCAACGTTGCTTGGAGTCCGGTTTCCCCAAAAAGTGCCGTTATTCTTTCTCAAGGGAAAAACAGGCGCGCAGACGTTGATTGGTTAACAGCCAGATCAGTGCGACGATATCCGCCACCAGCAGCGCCAGCCCGACACCGTTGAGCGGATCGCCTGTCAGCCACATCACCGGCTGCCAGCACAGCAGCACCAGTTGAGCGAGAATCAATAATCCGCGCAGCCAGCGCCAGATTACCGGAAACGCAAAGCGTCGCCCGCTGAGTAAAAACGCCAACACGGCGGGAACGCCGGGGAGCAAACCCAGCCAGAATGCGTCATGATCGGGATAAAACAGATTCAGCAACGTGTTGCCCTGCTCACGAGAAGAACCGGCTATCACAAACAAAACCCAGGTGCGTGCCTGTAACAACAGTACGCACCAGAAGAGAAAAGGCAGGCGCAGACGCCCATGACCGTCATAGTCGGCCGGATGAAACTCAGTACTCTTCATCTTCAATCAAACGCTTGCCCAGATTGAGTACATCCGCATGTTCATAGCCCAGACGTTCATACATGCCCTGTACGACATCGTTATCGTCACGCACCATGATTTGAATCTTCGGGCAACCGCGGGCAATGAGCTTTTTCTCCAACCGGTTGAGTAGCGCATTAGCGATACCGCGACCGCGAAACTCAGGATGCACGCCCAGGTAATAGGCGGAACCGCGATGCCCGTCGTATCCGCCCATCACCGTACCGACCACCTCACCGTTCACTTCAGCGACGAGGAACAAGCTGACGTCATGATTGACTTTACGTTCGATGTCCATTTCAGGGTCGTTCCATGGACGCAGCAAATCACAACGCTCCCAGAGGGTGATCACCTCTTCGAAATCTTCCTGGCGAAAAACGCGTATTTCCATGGTATTGGTTACCTTTTCAGGACGTTAAAAAGCGATTATGGCGCGAACGGCTGATTTAGCCAATATCTGACGCGAAGCGGCGGAAAAAATGGCATAATACGGAATTGTCACGTATTGAAATGAAAAGTAAAACAATTCTTATCTCGATCCGTCGCAACGGACTACGCGATACGATATAACGTTTAGAACCTTTTTTTTACAACTCAGGCCGTATGAGCACTTTTAAACCACTAAAAACACTCACATCGCGCCGCCAGGTGCTGAAAGCCGGGCTGGCCGCCCTGACACTGTCAGGCATGTCGCAAGCCATCGCTAAAGAAGAAGCGCTAAAGACCAGTAATGGACACAGTAAACCGAAAGCGAAAAAATCAGGCGCTAAGCGTGTTGTTGTTCTTGATCCGGGGCACGGCGGGATTGATACCGGCGCAATTGGTCGCAACGGATCGAAAGAAAAGCACGTGGTGCTGGCGATTGCCAAAAACGTGCGCTCAATCCTACGCAACCAGGGGATTGATGCACGCCTGACCCGCTCCGGCGATACGTTTATTCCGCTCTACGATCGCGTCGAGATCGCCCACAAACATGGCGCAGATCTTTTCATGTCGATCCACGCCGACGGTTTTACCAATCCTAGCGCTGCGGGTGCTTCGGTCTTTGCCTTATCCAATCGCGGTGCCAGTAGCGCCATGGCGAAATATCTGTCCGATCGTGAAAACCGGGCCGATGAAGTCGCCGGGAAGAAGGCCACCGACAAAGATCATTTGTTGCAGCAGGTGCTGTTCGATCTGGTGCAAACTGACACCATTAAAAACAGCCTGACGTTAGGCTCGCATATTCTTAAGAAGATCAAGCCGGTACACCGTCTGCACAGTCGTAGCACGGAACAAGCCGCCTTCGTGGTGCTAAAATCACCTTCGATTCCGTCGGTCCTGGTCGAAACCTCGTTCATCACCAACCCGGAAGAAGAACGATTACTGGGGACGGCTGCGTTTCGTCAGAAAATCGCCACCGCTATCGCCAATGGCATCATCAGCTATTTCCACTGGTTTGATAACCAGAAAGCACACTCGAAGAAACGTTAACCATGAAGCCCGATGTACAACGCGTAAAACAGTTCCTGCTCAACCTGCAGGATGAGATTTGTCAGCAGTTATCCACCATAGACGGCACCGAATTTGTTGAGGATAACTGGCAACGCGAAGCGGGCGGCGGCGGGCGCAGTCGAGTGTTGCGTAACGGCGGTATTTTCGAGCAAGCAGGCGTCAACTTCTCTCATGTCCATGGCGATGCAATGCCGGCCTCGGCTACTGCACATCGCCCGGAGCTTGCCGGGCGTAGCTTTGAAGCGATGGGCGTCTCGTTGGTGGTGCATCCGCAGAATCCTTACATTCCGACCAGCCATGCCAACGTACGTTTTTTTATCGCGGAGAAACCGGGCGCCGACCCGGTGTGGTGGTTTGGCGGCGGCTTTGACTTAACGCCCTACTACGGCTTTGATGAGGATGCAGTTCACTGGCACCGCACGGCGCGGGATCTATGCCAGCCGTTCGGCGAAGATGTTTATCCCCGTTACAAAAAGTGGTGCGATGACTACTTCTTCCTCAAGCACCGCAACGAGCAGCGCGGCATTGGCGGGCTGTTCTTCGATGATTTGAATACGCCAGATTTCGAGCACTGCTTCGCCTTTATGCAGGCTGTTGGAAAGGGTTATACCGAGGCGTATTTGCCCATCGTCGAGCGCCGCAAAGCAATGAGCTGGGGCGAGCGTGAACGCAATTTTCAGCTTTATCGTCGCGGACGCTATGTGGAATTTAACCTGGTGTGGGATCGCGGCACATTATTTGGTTTGCAAACCGGCGGGCGCACGGAATCGATTCTGATGTCGATGCCGCCGCTGGTACGCTGGGAGTATGACTGGCAGCCAGAAGCGAACAGCCCGGAAGCCGCCCTTAGCGAGTTTATTCAGGTCCGCGACTGGGTGTAATGGCCTGATAGCGACACAATTCGTAGGTCGTAGGCCGGATAAGACGCAAGGCGTCGCCATCCGGCAGCGCAGCAAGCACAATTGCCTGATGGCGGCTAACGCCTTATCAGGCCTACTCAAGCTATACCATCACGCCCACTGGCGCATACGCTGATGCAGCGTCAACGACGGTTTCTCCGCAAACAGTTGCTGGTAGTCGGTAGCAAACTGCCCTAAATGCCAGAATCCCCACTGCATGGCGGCGTCTTTCACCGTCGCACTCTGCGACCACGGGCTTATCAACTCACGGCGCACGGCGTTCAGGCGAATACGTTTCAACCAGGCATTCGGGCCAATACCGAGGATGGCGTGAAAGGCATTTTGCAACGTCCGGCGGCTAACGTGCAGTTGATTGCATAAATCGAGCACGGTCAGCGGCTCTGACATATTTTCCAGCACATATTCGCGCGCACGCGACAGCAAGCGACGATAGCTCTGATGGCTGATGCTCTCCGCAGTCATAATCGGCTGCGCTTCTTCCAGCATAGTCCCCATCGCCAGCAGCAGGTTATCGCCCAACACTTTGCGTACCGCAGGTTGGCGAAGGTTTTCCGGGTTTTCGCTAAACGTCGCCAGCGCCTGCTGCACAAAGCCCCATAGCGCGGCTTTGTGTTGTTCTTTCACTTCCAGCGCCGACTGGTTGCGCAGCATATGCAACACCCTTTCCGGGTTATGCAGGAAGTTGGCCTGACGGGCAATGGCCTCTTCAGAAATGACGACCCCCAAAATGGTGTAGTCATCCGGCGTACTTAGTTCAAACTCCGTCCCGCCTGGGCGGGTGGCAATTTCAGCGTTACCCAAACACTGGGTACCAATAAATCCCTGCTCGCCGCGCGTGGCCGGAATGCCAAACCAAAATGAGTTTGGCCAGACAAGGCATGACTGACGCAGCGCCAGTCCGGTGTATTCACGGAACACCTGAATATCATCGAGCAGGATTTCCGTGAACTCGCCATGAAATTTTCCCGGATGCAGCTGGTCGTAGATCTGCTGCCAGGCTGTAATCGTCAGCGCGTGCTCATACACATCCGTTGTTCGCCGTTGATGAACGTTGTCCACTTCCACTTTCGGCGTCAATTTAACGTCTTCGGGTAATACTTCATGATAAAGATGGTGCAAGTTTGCAGTACGGTTCTTTTTCATGATCTTTTAAGCCGGAAGCTTCAACGAAGCCCCCGGCCCTCCGACAGGTTAATTTTTTAAGCGATAGCGACTACTGCGTTTACGCAACGCTCCGTCAGAAAAGAGCTGTTCCAGCGCATTTCTGGCTTCATCAAGTGACCAGCCAAAGTGGGCAGCCACTTCCCCTGCCGTCATTCCTTGACGGGCCGATGTTAACAGCGCCAGCAATTCATCAGAGGATTCAGATGACACAGGTGCTTCCTGTGTCTTCTCTGGGGCCACATCTGACTTCACTTCAGGCTTCTGCTCTGGTTTCTTCGGTTCTGGTTTCTTCGGCTGGCGCTTAAAACCGCCGATCAGCCACTGGGTGTCATCGTCCGGCCGGCCTATTTCCTTACGGCTGATAACACGGCCTGTACGCGCTGCAGCTGCACTGCCAGCATCCAGCGCTGCTCGGCATGCCGCCAGATCGCCTTCCACCACCAGCGTCAGCCGACCAGGATCGAGCACTTCGTGGCTAAGCAGGCGCACATTCGCGGCTTTCAGCATGGCATCGGCCGCGTCCACGGCAGCCACCATGCCATCCACTTCCAGTAATCCCAGTGCATTGATCATCACTACCTCTCTTACGCGCGCTGGATTGGATTACGGGCAATATCCAGAACGGCATCGGCAAAGGCGTTACATGCGGCTTTACAAGCGGCCTGGCTACCGGTCAAAAACGCTGCTGAATAGTTGGTTTCTGACGGCGGTGGTACATAGGTTACCAGTTGTACATCGGCAGATTTCAGCGCGGCATCAATACCAAATGTCGCTTCCAGCGGCGGTGCTACCAGATACGCCATCGGATCGCCCAGTCGGCATCCCGCGGTCGCGGAAAGATACGAACCGGTACGCGAAACCACATGCGCCAGGAAGGCGGTATCTTCTGCGTCATTCGCCCACTGGAATGCCGCACCGCTTTCAATATTGGCGACCATCGCGTCCAGACCCGCGCGAACTTCGGCCGGGTTTGGTCCACCGAGCATAATCAGCACTTCGCCCGAGGTTGGAGAGGGACTGTGCGCCGCACCGGCATACAGCGAGCGGCCATAAACCACTTCCACCATCGCCTGTTTTGTCGCTTCATCTGCGGCAATATACGCCACGTCATCAGAGTCTGCTGTGATGAGTCCGAGGCTACGTATATGTGGCGGCAATTTAAGTTCGCGGGCAAAACCGTCATTTACCGAGGCAATCACACGCATCGCGGTGACTGAAGGTCTAATCAAATCTAATGCTGGCATGATGCCTCCTTAACGGGTCATATTGATGCCGGATGCTTTTTGCTCCAGCATGCGCTTGGCCAAATCCACAATCACCGCCGCCGCTTCAACCGGTGGCGTACCGCCCTGGTGAATGTTCGAGATGCAGGTACGGTCAGCCTCAACGGTGGTTGCCACACGCGGCGAATAGACGGCGTAGCAAGAAAGACTTTCCGACTGGCCGAGGCCCGGACGCTCACCAACCAGCAGGATCACCGCTTTTGCACCCAGCAGTTCGCCGATCTGATCTTCAATTTTCACGCGCCCATAGCGAACAAAGAACGGCGTCCCGACCTTCAATCCGGCCTGTTTTAAGCCCGACAACAACGGCGGCAGGATCTCTTCGTAGTTGGCGGTGATGGCGTCAGTAGACAGACCATCAGAAATAATCACCTGCACATCCGGATTCATTACACACTGTGATTTCAGTGCTTCAATGGCTTCCGCACTCAGACGACGTCCCATGTCCGGGCGCGTCAGATACAAGTTTTTGTCGCTGATTTCCGAGCGCACTTCCAGTAGTCCCTGGGCTTTTACCCACTCTTCCGGCACTTCTTTCAATACCGTATCTTTCGAACGCGAGTGGTCAGCCAGGAAGCGCAGCAGCGCCTGGGTACGCGGACGTGGACCGGCACGGCCGGTACATACACGCGCAGCGGTGCTACGGCGCAGTTCGGTCAATACCTCTGCGCGATGCGGATTCTCAACGCCAATCCACGCTTTCGCTTCGGCTGAACCTAAGTCCATCGCACAGCTTTCACCGGTCGGCGCAGCGCACTGCGTAGTGCTGCATTTCACTTCCGCTGATGGCGCTTGAACCTGCGGCTCTCCCATTGACGCCATTACGCTGCGTACAATTTCTTCAATCTGTTTTTGATCCATCGTGTGTCATCCCCGCGTCATCAGAAGAACAGTGACGGATCGCCCGCCCGTTTGGTCAGGCGACCGTTTGCCATAATGCCCATGGTTTCCAGCCAGCGTTCAAACTCCGGCGACGGGCGCAGGTTCAGCAACTGGCGCACGGTCGCGGTGTCGTGGAAGGCGGTGGTCTGGTAGTTGAGCATGATGTCGTCACCGAGCGGCATGCCCATGATGTAGTTGCAGCCAGCGGTGGCGAGCAGAATCATCAGGTTTTCATTGAGGTTCTGGTCAGCATCAGCATGGTTGGTGTAACAGCAGTCGCAGCCCATTGAGATGCCGCTCAGTTTGCCCATGAAGTGATCTTCTAAGCCAGCGCGAATAATCTGACGGTCGTTGTAGAGATATTCCGGCCCGATAAAGCCCACCACGGTGTTCACCAGGAACGGATCGTAGTGACGCGCCAGCCCGTAGTTACGCGCTTCCATCGTCACCTGATCGGCACCAAAGTTAGCGCCAGCGGAGAGCGCAGACCCTTGCCCGGTTTCAAAGTACAGGCAGTTTTCCCCGGCGATACGGTTGAATTCAGCACCCACTGCACGCGCTTCATCCAGCATGGCCAGCTCAACGCCAAACTCTTTTAAGCCTTTTTCGCTACCGCAGATACTCTGGAAAATCAGCCCGCCCGGCGCACCGCGACGAATCGCTTCAATCTGGGTGGTGACGTGCGCCAGTACGCAGCCCTGGGTCGGAATATTGAACTTGTCAATAACGCCATACACGGTATCGAGCACACGGCTTAAGTTTTCCACGTCATCCGTGACCGGGTTGACACCGATCACCGCATCGCCCGCACCGAAAGACAGTCCTTCATAGATTTGCGCCGCAATACTCTGTACATCGTCACGGGTATCGTTCGGCTGCAAACGGCAGCTAAAGGTGCCCGGTAGACCTATGGTGGTGTTAGCCTTTTTGATCACCGGCATTTTCTTACCGCCATAGATCAGGTCCGCGTTAGAGCAGATTTTTGCTACCGCAGCGACCACTTCCGACGTTAACCCTTTACGCGTAAACGCAATGTCATCAACAGAGGTTTCATCGCTCAGCACGTACTCGCGCAGCTCGCTGATACTCCAGTTTTTGATGCGGTTATAGGCCGTTTCGTTGACGTCATCCTGAATCAGACGCGTCACGCAGTCCTCTTCATAGGAAATCACCGGGTTATTACGGATATCCGCTACCGTCATTTCCGACAATACCTGCTTAGCCGCCACGCGCTCTTGCGAACTGGTTGCAGCGACACCTGCCAGCACATCCCCCGAACGCAGTTCGTTGGCTTTTGCCAGCACCTCTTTAACATCCTTAAACTGATAAACATTGCCGAACAATGTGGTCTTTAGTTTCATAAGTCGTTCCCTCAGGAAGGAAATGCGAGTGATTTCACCGTCACCGGCACAACCGATCCGCCAAAAAGAGGCGTACCAATGTCGATATAGTCCCCCGCCCGGACAACCACCTCATCGATGACCGCCAGCGGGTGTTGCTGTAACTGTGGGCGTAACAGCATGCCCAGGGCTTTACCAAAATCCTGCTCGGCTACCACCAGCAGGGGATGCGGATTCGGATAGCGCGCGACAAAGGCCAGCAACGCATCAATCACCGTTAACAGCGCGGCGTAGCGCACCGGCAGAGAAGCGGGCAGCGCCAACACGTAGGCGTCCGTTTGCGGGTCCAGATCGAGCTGCATTAGTGCCTGTTGCCAGGCGGCCACCAGATCAGCCTCATCAACCGGAATCGCCACCGGCAGATTGCGCAGCGGAAGCGCCACACCTTCCAGCCAGATAGTGCTGCCCGAAAGCGACAGCGTATGCGCACCGGCGCCAATCACTGTGGCGCGCACGGTTTGCGCCGGGAACTGCACGTTCATCTCACGCAGGCGCGGATGTTCATGCAGCGCCGTCGCTAACAGCGGCCCAATGTCGGAAAAACAGAACGGATCGGCAGGTTGGTTGCGGTAGCACTCGCCCACCCCGCCGGACAACGTAATCACTTCCGGCTTCACGCCCGCCGGTAACAGAGCGGTTTGCATCAGCGCCTGTGCCAGCGGTGATAACGTGCCGTCAATCACCTCCACAATCAGCGCCGCCATCCGTCGGGCCACCTGAACAAGCTGCGCCGCATTGAGGGTTCGGGCATCAGTGCCTGGACCAAATACGTCATCCACAATCATTTGTCCCGGCTGATGCGCATGCACCACGCGCCCCTGACCGTCCGTTTCCAGTAGCCGTCCGCCGACGTTCAGACAGGCCGATCCGCTGACTTTTCCGGCATCGAACAGAACGTAGTTCGACGTACCGCCGCCGATGTCGATATTCAGTACGCGGCACAACTTCTGCTCGGACAGGGTTTGTGCCCCCGCACCGTGACCAGCAATCACCGATTCCAGATGCGGACCGGCGCTGGCAACCACGAAATCCCCCAGCGACTGGGAGAGCGCCATCACCGCCGGGCGCGCGTTGCGCGTTTTGGCACTTTCCCCGGTAATGATGATCGCGCCGGAATCAACCGTTTCCGGCGCAATGCCCGCCGCCTGATACTGGGCGAGGATCAGTGCTTTCAGTTCGGCCTCTTTCAACCCGCCCTGCTTATCAACGGGGGTAAAGAACACCGGGCTTTGCCAGCTAATTTCGCGTTTGATGAATTCGTAGCGCGGCACCTGCGACACTGCCGCACGGTTAACCAGCTCAAGGCGCGAGAAGATCACCTGAGTGGTGGTGGTGCCGATATCGATACCGACGCTGAGTAGCTGGCGAGTATTCACGATTGCGCCTCCGGATTGGTTTCTGCTGGTGCCGGAACATCTTCGTCTTTCGGTACTAACAGCATAGCCACGCCAATCGCCGTCACGCCGCCGATCAGCTTGCCGACAATCATCGGGAAGATCATGGCGTTCATGTTGGCAGCGGCGAAACCTAAGTGGTCACCCAGAGCGAAGGCCGCGGAAACCGCAAAGGCGCAGTTGATCACTTTGCCGCGGGTATCCATGTTTTTCATCATGCCGAACATTGGGATGTTATTGGCAAGCGTTGCCACCATACCCGCAGCCGCAATGTTATTGACTTTTAACAGGTTGCCGACGCTCATCAGCGGTTTTTCAAACCAGCGGGTCAGCAGCAGCACCATCGGGTAGGCACCCAGCAGCACACAGGAGATAGAACCGATAACTTCGATGGCGCGCATCACTTCACCCGGCTTGTCGCCTGGCGCCATGAAAATAGGATCAAGACCTGGGATCAGCTCCCAGCCGAGCAGGAACTTGATGACTGCCGCAGCCAGACCGAGGGTGATCAGCGCTACCAGGAACTTGGCGAAGATCTGGAAGCCGTTGATCATTTTTTCCGGGATGAATTTCAGTCCCAGCGCCACCAGCACGGCTACGATCAGCACCGGGATCATGTTCATCAGGATCAACGCAAAGGTGAACTCCACCGGCTGACCGTTGATTTCCACACCGGAGTACATCGCGACCAGACCACCCGCAATACAGCCAATCGGAATGGTGACAATACCGGCCAGCACGCCCAGCGCCAGATAACGACGGTCAGACGGTTCAATAATTCCCAGCGCAACCGGAATGGAGAACACCAGCGTCGGCCCCATCATCGCGCCGAGAATCAGGCCAGAGTACAACCATGCCGCCACGTCGCCGCCCGCCAGTTCTTTCGCCAGGAAGAAGCCGCCCATATCGCACGCCAGCAGCGTTCCGGCAAACATCGACGGGTTCGCGCCCAGCATTTCATACAGCGGAATAATTACCGGCCCGAGCACATGCGCCAGTACTGGCGCCAGCGCGGTCATACCGACCATCGCCAGACCCAGCGCGCCCATTGCCATAAAGCCTTCTTCAAACTGACCGCCCGATCCCTCAATACTCTTACCGAACTTACCGAGGAAGCGCGCCGAACCGCCGAACTGCGACAGGATCCTGTCCACGGCGGCAATCAGCATAAAGAACATCATGATGTACATGATGATTTCGTTAATTCCCATAGCCCCTACTCCCTGTCATTTGTGATTTGTAGGCCGGATAAGACGTTTACGTCGCCTCCGGCATTAACGCCGTGTTATTGCCGGATGGCGGTGCGAGCACCTTATCCGGCCTACAGGCATTACCCGGCAGCCGCGTACAGGTCGATAATCTGTTCCTGCGTGGCGGTGCGTGGGTTACTGCGAATACAAATATCCTCCAGCGCGGCGTGTGCCCATGCGCTGTAATGTTCGGGTTTTGCTCCAACGTCTGAGAGCCGTTTGGTCTGGCCCACTTCGCTAATCAACTCGCTGACCGCGTTGATAGCATCACGATCGTCCGATTTCTTGTTGGTTAACGCGCGTCCGATATGGCTGAAGCGCTCACGACACACCATGCGGTTGAACCCCATTACCGTAGGAAGCAGCATGGCGTTAGCCTGTCCGTGTGGGATATGCAACGTCGCTCCCGGCTGGTGCGCCATCGCATGGCACAGGCCCAGCCCTGCGCTGGAAAACGCCATCCCGGCCATACAGGAAGCCAACAGCATGCTTTCGCGCGCCGCCAGATCCTGACCGTAGCCGACGGCCTTCGGCAGCGATTTACCTATCATCGCAATCGCGCCAATCGCCAGACTGTCGGTAAACGGCGTCGCGTTCAGCGCGCTATACGCTTCAACGGCGTGCGTCAGTGCATCAATCCCGGTCATCGCCGTTACATGTGCAGGCACGCCTTCCGTCAATGCAGCGTCCAGGATCGCCACATCCGGCATCAGGGTTGCGTGGGCCAGCACTTTTTTGAGTCCAGTCGCGGCGTCGATTATTACCGTGACGTTGGTGGTTTCTGAGCCCGTTCCGGCGGTAGTCGGTACGGCAATCAGCGGCAGACGTGGGCGTAACGCGCTGCGCTCGTCCATGTCTGCCAGCGTCTGAGTGGGGTTGGTCACCAGCAACGCCACTGCCTTGGCGGCATCGAGTACGGAGCCACCGCCGAAGGCCACAACGCCATCGCACTTCGATTCACGCAATTGCGCGACCGCCGCGCAGACGTCCGTAATGCACGGTTCGCCCACCGGACATGGCCACAGCGTCATCGCCACGCCTTTCATCGCCAGACTGCGCTCCAGTGCGGCGGTCATCCCCGCCTGATGCAGGAAGCTGTCCACCATGACGAACATATGCGTCAATCCGCGCGTTTGTGCTTCCTGTCCGCAGGTACTGAGCGCTCCCAGCCCACAAAGGGTGACCGGTGGAACGCTAAACGTTTTTACGCGTTGCAGATTCAGGGTATCGAATGCCTGAAAGAGCGCGGTCTGCAATTCAGCTTGCATAGATTCCTTCCGCTTTTTCTTTTCCGCTGTTGGCAATCGCCAGCGGGGTCATAAACAGGCTGTGCTGGGGTAAATGCACCTGCAGTTCCGGGAAACGCTTACGGAACAGCTCATCAACGCCCGGCTGCATGCAGGAACCACCGGCCAGCCATAAATCGGTAACGCCCTGACCCGCAATATGATGAGCCACGATTTCCGCCATTTTTTCGTAGACAGGCTTCACCACCGGCCAGATTTCTTTGCCGTTGCTACGCTTGTACTGCTCGGCTTCTTCTAACTGGATACGACGGTTCCCGGCCAGCGTCAGAGAGATATGATGCCCACCGGTTGCTTCATCAGCGGAGTAGGTCACCTTGCCTTGTTTAACGATCGCAATCCCGGTAGTGCCACCACCAATATCCACCACGCCGGCGTTATCGAGCTGCAACAGATCCGCCACCGCTGTCGGTTCGTCGAGCACATGGCTCACTTCAAGCCCGGCAGACTCCAGCACGTTAATAGAGATGCGAGGGTCAGTTCCCGGTGGAAATGAGGTTGCCGCATGGGTAAAGCGGCAACCCAACTGTTGTTCGAGCGTATCGAGATGGCGACGAACGATGGTCACCGCACCAAAGAAATCCCAGACGATTCCATCGCGCACGACATCGGCCCAGTCCAGGCAAACCGCGACCGGCTGTCCGTCACTGTCCACAACCATCGACACCACATCACACGTTCCCAAATCAATGCCCAACCACAGCGGTGAATCGCTCTTAGTGGGCGTCTGGTTACATAGCGTTGCCGCTTTTAGCAGTCTGGGTGTCAACCAACGTTGTTCGTCGTGCGCCATCTCATTTACTCCTTATACAATTCTGAAGGCGTCTACCAACACACAGCGACGCAGACGCACAAACGTACGCGCACTGGTCACCCCTTCCCCGGTTGGTGTGGTAATGGTCATCGTGGTCCAGCCTTCGCCGCCGAGTCCAAGACCGGCAATGCACGGTCCGTTCTTAACGAAGATGCTGGTATCAATGGCGTTTGCCATACGGTTCATGTTGTCGATATTGCGCGAGTGCATCGCCGCCGTATGGTGGCAACCGCCTTCAAGCTTGACCGCCAGTTCAATGGCTTCATCGACGTTAGCGACCCGCACGACCGGTAGAACCGGCATCATCAGTTCGGTGACGGCAAACGGATGCGTCGCGGAGGTTTCGACGAATAACAGACGGGTTTGCTCCGGTACGTTCAGACCAATCGCCGCAGCAATTTTGCCTGCGTCACGACCTACCCAGTCACGACTGACCGTGCCTTTACCGCGCTCATCGATATTTTTCAGCAGCACCGGCTGCAGCTGTTCGGCCTGGGCCGTGGTGAGTTTCACCGCATGCTGGCTTTCCATCAGACGCATCAGTTCATCAGCAACGCTATCGACCACGATCAGCACTTTTTCGTCAGCGCAGATGATGTTGTTGTCAAACGATGCACCTTTAACTACCGACTGCGCCGCGCGTGCCAGGTCAGCCGTTTCATCAACCACCACCGGCGGATTACCTGCGCCAGCGGCAATCAAACGTTTGTTGGTGTGCTTACGCGCGGCATCTACTACGGCTTCACCACCGGTCACCACCAGCAGGCCGATACCTGGGTACTTGAACAGACGTTGGGCAGTCTCGATATCTGGGTTGGCAACCGTCACCAACAGGTTTGCCGGACCACCTGCGGCAACTACCGCCTGGTTAAGCAGAGTGATAGCGCGCTGAGAGACTTTTTTCGCCGCCGGATGCGGTGCGAAAACCACGCTGTTTCCAGCGGCAATCAGGCTGATGGCGTTGTTAATGACGGTCGCGGCCGGGTTGGTAGATGGGGTTACCGAGGCCACCACGCCCCACGGCGCGTTTTCAATCAGCGTCAGACCGTTATCACCAGTCAGAACCTGTGGAGACAGGCATTCCACACCCGGCGTGCCGCGCGCCTGCGCCACGTTTTTGGCAAATTTATCTTCGACGCGTCCCATGCCGGTTTCAGTGACGGCAAGTTCCGCTAATTCTCTGGCGTGCTTTTCGCCCGCCTCACGTAGCGCCGTGATAGCCAGTTGGCGCATAGCGACGCTTTTCAGCCCCTGCTGGGCCAGTTTTGCTGCCGCCACTGCGTCATCCAGGGAGGCAAAAACGCCCATTTCTTGAACGGCACTGACGGGTTGGCTGCTGTCTTTCATTTTCAGCAGTACCGCTTTCACGACCTGTTCAATATCCTGTTGATTCATGATTTTCTGCCTTATTTATGGAAGATCACCTGACCACCTGCCACCACTTCATCGACAATGCCAATCACGCACAGATCGACAGGCGATGATTCATTGCGGTGCGCCTGACGGGCGGAGCTTCCGCTGACCAGCAGCACCCACTCTCCGGTTCCCGCCCCGATGCTGTCGATAGCAACAGCACATTGCCCGTCGGGATTTCCCTGGGCGTCAATCATTTCCACCATCAGCAACTTGTCGTGCGCGAGCCCCTGATGGCGTACGGTACAAACAATTTGTCCTGTAACGATTGCCAGTTTCATACGCGCCTCCGTGGCATATTTCAGGTAAAACCTCCCCCTACCCTCCGCAGAAGGTAATGTGAAAAGGAGAGAGGGTGACGCCAGCAATGAAGTCTGTGGCGTCACATGGACGACTTACATGTCGTTGCTGTCGCCTTTAAAGCTGATCGGGAACACTTCTTCCAGATCGCCGTGCGGACGCGGGATCACGTGCACTGAAACCAGCTCGCCAATACGCTGTGCTGCCGCAGCACCTGCGTCCGTTGCAGCTTTACATGCCGCTACGTCGCCACGGACCATGGCAGTGACCAGACCGCCACCGATCTGCTTCACACCAACCAGTTTCACGCGTGCCGCTTTAACCATTGCGTCAGAAGCCTCAATCAGTGCAACCAGGCCCCGGGTTTCAATCATTCCTAATGCTTCCATTGTGTTTTCCTCTCATTAAGGGGTCCTGAACGGGACCTTATACAACCAGTGTGTGCGAGGCGTTTTCACGACTCATGTCAGTCTGGCGCGGCACTGCTGCCACCAACGCCAGTTCGATAATTTCCTGTACGCTACAGCCACGAGAGAGATCATGAAGCGGTGCGGCAAGCCCCTGAATCAATGGCCCTACTGCGCGATACCCTCCCAGACGCTGAGCGATTTTGTAGCCAATATTGCCTGCCTCCAGCGATGGGAAGACCATCACATTGGCATTGCCCTTTAACGGACTGGCGGGCGCTTTTTGCGCAGCGACATCCGGAACAAAGGCGGCATCAAATTGCAGTTCACCGTCCACTGTAAGCTGCGGGGCACGCTCACGAACGATCTCGGTCGCCTGCTGCACGTTAGCGACGTTAGGATGGCGAGCACTGCCATTACTTGAAAACGACAGCATGGCCACGCGCGGCTCTTCACCTGTGATCGCTTTCCAGGTTTCAGCGCTGGCGATGGCGATATCCGCCAGCTGTGCAGCGGAGGGCTGCGGCACAACACTACAGTCTGCAAATCCTAATGACGGCCCGAGATACTGCGGCAGCATCAGAAAAATTGACGACAGCGTTTTGCAACCAGGCTGTAATCCAATAATGCGCAATCCTGCACGAAGCACGTTTGCCGTTGATGACAGGTTGCCCGCAATACACACATCGGCTGTACCGGCACTGACCATCGCGGCGGCGAACATCAGCGGATCGTTGAGCTTCTCCCGCGCATCCGGCGGCGTTTTTTCGCCCGCCGTTGCCCGCCAACGCAGGGCAAACTCTTCACGCATCTGTACATTGCTTTGTGGATCAATAACCTGAATACCGTCCATGGCTACGCGATGGCTGAGCGCAAACTGGCGTAGCGCAAACGGGCTGGCGACGAGAATGGGGCGTGCCAGACCGTGCTGATGCAGGTAATTGGCCGCCTTCAGCACCCGGACATCCAGCGCATCCGGGAACACTACTCGTGCAGGTGAGCGTTGGGCGAGTTGACGAGCACGTTCAATGATCATTGCTTCTCCCCCAGTCTCTGTTGAATTTGACTAACCGTCAGCGGATGCTTTGCAACACTCAGAATCATCATCACGTAGACCGTACTGGAAAGGCGGTTGAGCGCCTGCATAATGTCCGGTCGCATAACCTCAAAACTGCGAGTGATGAATACCTGGGCCGCCACCGTCTCCGTTTCACGGACTTTGGTACGCAGCAGATTAAGTAACGCGCAATCACGTCCATGGCTGGCTTCAGGCACCAGATGGTCGTGGTCCAGATAGCGCAGCGGTTGATGCGAAAGACGGTGTAAATCTTCGTCACTTAAACCCACGACAGCTTGTGCTGCCAGCGGCTCATCCATGGCGTCTGCGCGCATAATATTGCCCAGGCGCGAGCGGATATCCGCCAGCCACGGCTGCCATGGTTCTGCCATCTCAATCTGCAACCACACGGCCAGGGCGATGGTACTGTCCAGCGCGGCGCGAAATCCCAGCCGAGGGTCACTTTTGGCGACCATCTTGTCCGCCGTCAGATGCGTCAGGGTGTCCGGTTTCTTCGCCACCGGTTGATGGCACAGTTCGCAGCTGGCCTGTGGATGCGTATCACTGCTGGTTAATCCATGAACCGGCTGCGGCTGCTGTTCTTCGTCATCAATAAACAGGCTGCCCTGCTCGTCAATAAACTTAATGCGCAGATGTCGGCTTTCCAGTAATTCCCGGGCAGACGGCGTCAGGCGAGCGTCAGCGGGGAGATGAATTTCAGCCCCTTCGCTGAGCGTATGATTCGCTCTGAGCCATGCTTCGGTAATGAAATCCTTCATACATCCGCCTTAGCAGGACTGCCAGTTCGCAGGCCAGGCCACATACAGAAACTTCACCGTCGATGGCGTACCAAATTCGATGCTGGAGCCTTTCGGGATAAACATCACGTCCCCGGCTTTTGCAATCATGGTTTCGCCTTCGTGGCGAACATGCAGCTCTCCTTCCAGAATCATGTCGATTTCGTCGTAGTTCAGCGTCCATGGGAAAAAGGCGTTATCCCACTGCATAAACCCGGCGGCCATGCTGCTACCGTCCTGGTCGGTCACCAGATCGGTTAAGCCCACGCAGTGCGGCTGCGCGCCGTCAAAACGACCAAACTTCACGCTGCTGCCGTCGATGACTTTCACACCGCCTTTGCCGGTCACCGAGTTAAAGCTCGGCTGCATTCCGCCCTGCTCCAGCGACTGCTTTTCCTTCATGACTTTGTCCATCAGCTGCGCGACCAGGCTTTCGGTAAACTGCCCTTCCGGTAACTGCGCAATGATGGTTTCGCGAATACGCTGGCTTTCCGTTTTGCCATCAATCACCGCAGCCGGAGCAGCAGCGACGGCGCCTGGCGCGGATTCATCGCATTCACTGATGGTAACGCCCAGCAGCTCCGCAACTTCGCGCGCCTCCGGGGTGATGATGCTGGCGCGCAGAACAACCGACATTTCCTGTTCGCCGCGTGCGTGGGCCGCACGAATATCGTTAGCTGTGATGAGTTTTTTCACCTGCCCTTTCCTCCTTTTGGCTGAGCTCAGTCAGATAATCCACCAGGTGCTGCACACTGCGCGGGTCATGGCTATTGAGCTCAAAAATCGGCTCCTGAAACCCCATCCCGCGAAGTAGTTGTCGCGTTGCGGCGACGTCGGCATCCGGCATGTCCGTTTTACTGATAACGGCGATTTGTCGTTTACTGGCACCGATATCCAACAGCCCGGCAGGTAAGCGACTTTCTTTATCATTTGCCGCGTGTATATAAATCAACGTATCAACATCCTGCAGCGTGGTAATTAAGGCGTGATACCAGCGCGGATGGCTAAAATATTCCCCTGGCGTATCGATATCGCCATTTTCATTAAACTCCACGGCCTGTGTTTTTCTGGCGAGGGAATAATTCCCCTGTAGCGCATTAAAGAGCGTTGTTTTCCCCGCCCCCACCGTACCGACAAACGCAATACGTTTCATCGCCGCCTCTGATTAACTTTTTGTCAGGTTGCACAAAGTGAAATTTAATAATCGACCCAGACCGCTTACCGTCTGTAATAACGCTTCTTCTACTGCGCCTACCGAGCCGTAGATCACCAGTGCGCCGCTGAATCTATCGAGAAAACCGATATGTACATCCGCCGCCTTCATGGCTAAGTCACCGGCAATCATCGCGGTTTCGCCTGGAGTCAGCGTCATGATGCCGATAGCGCCCGCTTCGGGAACGCCGATCTTTTTCGCTAATTCCTCGCCGGGGTGCGCAATGAGATGCGCCAGCGTGACCTGTTTCCCCGGCACAAATTCCTGAATAATGCGTTCTTTTTCCATTGCTCACCGCCTCCGCTAAAACTGCCCTTATCGTGGCAATTTTTTGTCAGAGTAAATAACAAAATTCGGCAACCAGGTTTAAAAGGTGAAGTAGATCACTAAGAAAAGGAAAATAAAAAGGCGCGAGAGAAACCCGCGCCGGAAATTAATTAAAGTGAAATTACAGCGGCTGCGTTTGGGCTTCTACAACCGCCAGCGCCACCATATTAACGATACGACGAACAGAGGCGATCGGCGTTAATACATGAACAGGTTTCGCAACCCCCATCAGCACCGGGCCAACCGTTACGCCTTCAGAACTGGAAACGCGTAGTAAGTTGTAACTAATACGGGCCGCTTCCATATTCGGCATCACCAGAATATTCGCTGAGCCTTTCAGCGGACTGTCCGGCATGCGGTCATTACGGATACTTTCCACCAGCGCGGCATCGCCGTGCATTTCGCCGTCAATCATCAACTCTGGCGCGCGCGCCTTAATCAGCTCCAGCGCTTCGCGCATTTTGCTGGCCGACGGGCAGTCAGAGGAACCAAAGTTGGAGTGCGACAGCAACGCCACCTTCGGTTCAATACCAAAGCGACGCACAGTCTCTGCCGCCATCACAGCGATTTCCGCCAGTTGCTCAGGCGTAGGATCGTCGTTGACGTAAGTATCGGCGATAAAAGTGTTACCGCTTGGCAGCAGCAAGGCGTTCATCGCCCCGGCAGTATGCACGCCGTCACGATGACCAAACACCTCTTTCACCACGCTGAAGTGCTCGTGGTAGTCGCCGATCGTACCGCAGATCATCGCATCCGCTTCGCCACGCTGCACCATGATTGCACCGATCACCGTAGTGTTGGCAATCACCGCACGCTGCGCCTGCTCCTGGGTGATCCCACGGCGCTTCATGATCTGATAATACTCACTCCAGTACTCTTTAAAGCGCGGATCGGATTCGTTGTTGACGATCTCAAAATCGACGCCCGCTTTGATCTGCAGCCCCAGTTTCTGGATACGCATTTCAATAACGCTCGGACGACCGATCAGGATTGGTTTTGCCAGCCCTAAAGTAATCAGCTCCTGAGTAGCATGCAGTACGCGCGCTTCTTCCCCTTCCGTCAGCACCACACGCTTCGGCGCTTTGCGTGCCAGGGAGAAAATTGGCTTCATGAACAGGTTGGTTTTGTAGACGAATTCAGTCAGCTTATCGATGTAAGCGTCAAAGTCGGCAATCGGACGCGTTGCCACACCAGAGTCCATCGCTGCTTTCGCCACAGCAGGGGCGATTTTGACGATCAGACGCGGGTCGAACGGTTTCGGAATGATGTATTCCGGGCCGAAGCTCAGGTCCTGATCGCCATAAGCAGAGGCCACCACTTCACTCTGCTCGGCATGCGCCAGCTCAGCAATGGCGTGCACCGCCGCCAGTTTCATCTCTTCGTTGATGGCCGTTGCACCGACATCCAGCGCACCGCGGAAGATGAACGGGAAGCACAGGACGTTGTTAACCTGGTTCGGGTAGTCTGAACGGCCAGTACAAATGATTGCGTCGGAACGCACCTCTTTTGCCAACGGCGGCAGGATTTCCGGTTCCGGGTTAGCAAGTGCCAGAATCATTGGCGCACGCGCCATCTTCTTAACCATTTCCTGCGTCAGCACTTTCGGACCGGAGCAACCGAGGAAAATATCTGCGCCGTCAATGACATCATCCAGCGTACGCTTACCGTCATCCACCACCGCATAAGCCGCTTTGGTTTCCGCCATGTTCGGTTCGCGGTCTTTGTAAATCACGCCTTTGGAGTCACAGACCACAATATTGTGTTTCTGCATACCCAGCGCTACCAGCAGGTTCATACAGGCAATCGCCGCCGCGCCTGCGCCAGACACCACCATGCGCACGTCGGAGATATTTTTCTCAACCACCCGCAGACCGTTCAGAATTGCGGCAGTACTGATGATTGCTGTACCGTGCTGGTCATCGTGGAAGACCGGAATATTCATGCGTTCGCGCAGCTTTTGCTCAATGTAGAAGCACTCCGGCGCTTTGATATCTTCGAGGTTGATACCGCCAAACGTGGGTTCCAGGGCCGCAACCACATTGATAAATTTATCCGGATCGAGTTCATCGACTTCAATGTCGAACACGTCGATCCCGGCGAATTTCTTAAACAGAACGCCTTTACCTTCCATCACCGGTTTGCCGGCCAGTGCGCCAATATTGCCCAGGCCCAGCACCGCCGTACCGTTGGAAATAACCGCAACCAGGTTGCCGCGCGCGGTGTATTTGTAGGCTGCCAGCGGGTCCTTTTCAATTTCAAGACACGGTGCAGCCACGCCCGGCGAGTAGGCCAGCGCCAGGTCGCGCTGCGTTGCCAGAGGCTTGGTCGGAGAAACCTGGATTTTACCGGGTACCGGAAATTCGTGGAAATCGAGGGCGCTTTGTTTTAACTGGTCATCCATCTTGTTGTTCCTTTCACGTATCTATCAAAAAAGTGGCGCGGGTAACCATTCTACTGAGCCGCACATTATCACCTCAGTCAACGGCACAAACTTTGAAGGTCCCCAAACTCTCACCATTCAAAGAAAGAATTTGTTATCAATTTATAACAGCCATGTTACCTGCTTAATCCAGCAATACCATGCCTGTCTGCTATGCTTTTTGCTGACAACGCCCGCAATTTTCCCAAAAGTGTGAATCACAACACGCATCTAACACTTTACTTTTCAAGGAGTATTTCCTATGACCCGTAAAGAGCTTGCCAATGCCATTCGTGCGCTGAGTATGGATGCCGTCCAAAAAGCTAACTCCGGCCACCCAGGAGCACCAATGGGGATGGCCGATATCGCCGAAGTGCTGTGGAACGATTTTCTACGCCATAACCCGACCGATCCCACCTGGTACGATCGTGACCGGTTTATTCTGTCCAACGGCCACGCCTCAATGCTGCTTTACAGCCTATTGCATCTTTCCGGTTACGACCTGCCGATCGAAGAATTAAAGAACTTCCGTCAGCTCCATTCGAAGACGCCAGGTCACCCGGAAATTGGCTACACGCCGGGCGTGGAAACCACCACCGGACCGCTGGGCCAGGGTTTGGCCAACGCCGTCGGCATGGCCATTGCCGAGCGCACGCTGGCAGCGCAGTTTAACCAGCCGGACCATGAGATTGTTAACCACTTTACCTGGGTCTTTATGGGCGACGGCTGTCTGATGGAGGGTATTTCACACGAGGCTTGTTCGCTGGCGGGCACGCTGGGGCTTGGCAAACTCATCGGCTTCTACGATCACAACGGCATCTCAATTGATGGCGAAACCGACGGCTGGTTTACCGACGATACTGCAAAACGCTTTGAGGCTTACCACTGGCATGTAGTGCACGACATTGACGGTCATGACCCTGAGGCGGTGAAAAAAGCCATTCAGGAAGCGCAGGCTGTTACCGATAAACCGTCGCTGATTATCTGCCGCACGGTGATTGGTTTTGGCTCACCGAATAAAGCCGGGAAAGAGGAAGCGCACGGCGCTGCGCTGGGCGAAGAAGAGGTGGCGTTGACCCGGCAGAAACTGGGGTGGCATCATCCTGCTTTTGAAATCCCCAAAGAGATTTACCGGGCGTGGGACGCACGCGAGAAAGGCGAAAAAGCGCAACAAGGCTGGAAGGAGAAATTCGCAGCTTACGAACAAGCCTACCCGGAACTGGCGGCAGAGTTTACTCGCCGGATGAGCGGCGGACTGCCTAAGGAGTGGGAAGCAACAACCCAGAAATATATTACCGACCTGCAAGCCAACCCAGCCAAAATAGCCACCCGTAAAGCTTCGCAAAATACCCTGAATGCCTATGGGCCGATACTGCCAGAACTGCTCGGCGGCTCGGCGGATCTGGCACCCAGCAACCTGACCATCTGGAAAGGCTCCTCCTCTCTTAAAGAGGATCATGCAGGAAACTACATCCACTACGGCGTGCGGGAATTTGGCATGACCGCCATTGCCAATGGTATCGCGCACCACGGGGGCTTCGTACCTTACACTGCCACGTTCCTGATGTTTGTCGAATATGCCCGCAATGCCGCGCGCATGGCGGCGCTGATGAAAGCCCGACAAATCATGGTTTATACCCACGACTCGATTGGCCTGGGGGAAGATGGTCCCACGCACCAGGCCGTCGAACAACTCGCCAGTCTACGCCTGACGCCTAATTTCAGTACCTGGCGACCATGCGATCAGGTTGAGGCGGCAGTAGGCTGGAAGCTGGCGGTCGAACGCCATGACGGGCCAACGGCGCTGATCCTCTCGCGGCAGAATCTGGCGCAGGTTGAGCGCACGCCTGAGCAAGTGCAGCAAATTGCCCGCGGCGGCTATGTGCTGAAGGACGGCGGCGGTAAGCCGGATGTTATCCTGATTGCTACCGGTTCAGAAATGGAAATCACGCTGCTGGCGGCGGAAAAACTGACCGGCGAAGGCCGTAACGTGCGGGTAGTTTCTCTGCCTTCAACCGATATCTTCGACGCCCAGGATGAGACGTACCGGGAGTCGGTCCTGCCGGCAAACGTCAGCGCGCGCGTGGCGGTAGAAGCCGGTATTGCCGACTACTGGTTCAAGTATGTTGGGCTGAAAGGGGCGATTGTTGGGATGACGGGCTATGGGGAGTCGGCTCCGGCGGACAAGCTGTTCCCGTTCTTCGGCTTTACGGTAGATAACATCGTCGACAAAGCACACAAGGTGCTTAACGTGTGATCCACAGTGTGGGCCAGGCATCTGGCCCATGCCAGTTATCACAACTTGGCTCCTGGGCATAGCGCACCAGGCGAAAACGCTGACCATCGTAGCGCCAGCGAGTCTGGATACCGCAATCTGCCAACCCTCGTCCTTTAGCGAGGGTAACCAGCTCCCGCGACTTTTCGTCAAACGCAGCGTTGGTCAGCTCCATATCGCGACTTTCCGCATCCGTTTTAAAAGGCAGACTTAACCGTACCGCGCGTGAAGTCAGCGGGGTTGTACGTGAAACCACCCACGCCAGATCGATAGTGTTATACGCTCCGGCCTCACAGCCAATCATCAGCAGCGCTTTATCATCCGTTAGGGCCGTGACGCGCATCTCGCGACGCAGCGGATCGATAGAGCAACGAATACCGTTGATTCGCCAGTTACCATAGTCCAGCAGTTCACTGCGCTCTTGCTGTGTGAGAGGCGTTGGCGTTGGGTTAATGACCGCTACGCCTTTCAGCGCGGGGGCAGGAGGTACACTGAGCGGAGGCTCGTCACCTTTTTCGATCCATGCGGTTTCGCTGCCAACCCGTTTTTGCTGGGCATCGATAAACAACAATGCGGCTTTTAGCCCGACCAGCGAAAGATTTTGCGCACCTTTTTGCAGGGTAATCGCCTTCGCGTCCTGTACGGTTCGTAAAAATGCGCTAATGGTGGCCGGATCATCGGTCATCAGTTGCCATGGGGTAACACGCCAGTGCTCGCCGCTCAGCGAGAACGGCGCACCATCCAACAACAGACGCGGCGCAATATCGCTCTCTTTGACGTTGGACGATTCCAGCCCACCCAGCTCAATACGCAACACGGCGTCAGTATGTGCCCCGGCGCTGCGGCTCAAGGTCATGACCAGGCCGTGGTGCTCTCCGGTATTGCGCGCCACGCAAAAATTTTGGTTATTACACGTCACCTGCCAGTCAGAAAACGCCTGTTGCGCGGGCGCAGCCCAGAGCAATCGGGCTGGTAGCAACCCGAGCAGGAAAAGGAGAATAACGCGATAGCGCATGGACGGTACAACCCCGAAGTCAAAACACACAGCCTAAGCGGTATCTTCCTTGCGCGACTGATGTGGCTCAATAAGAATTGTCGGATTGGCCGTAAATTTGTAAAGAAATATAAATTCCACGCATTAGTCCATGAGATGCGACGACTGCAAATAGTTCAACAATAGCACCGTTTTACCGTCACGGATCTCACCCGTTTTGATCATTTCCAGCGCCTGTGTGAACGGCAGTTCCAGAACTTCAATATCTTCATCTTCCACACCGCCACCCCCGTTTGCTCGCTGGCTGTCACTGTATTGTGCAATGAAGAAGTGGATTATTTCCGTCACGCCGCCCGGCGACATGTATAACTCAAACAGTTTGCGCACTTCGCCCACTTCAAATCCGGTCTCTTCAATGGCCTCTTTGCGAATGCACGCTTCCGGTTCGTCGTTATCCAACAGCCCAGCGCAGGTTTCAATCAGTTGACCATCTTCATTACCGTTGACCCAGGTGGCGACGCGGAACTGGCGAATTAAGACCACCGTTTTCTTCTCCGGGTTATACAGCAGGATTGTGGCACCGTTACCGCGATCGTAAACCTCGCGTTTATGACGAATCACCTCCCCAGTGCTACGGATCAGGTCATAGGTGATATTGCGCAGGATGAAGTAGTTATCGGAGAGGACTTTATCTTTGATGAGGGTAATTTTTTGCGACATACCGGCTCCACAGCAAGAAGTGAGAAATAATACTACGCCGTGAAACCGGGTTTGTCTTGGAACAATGTAGGCCTGATAAGCAAAGCGCCATCAGGCATTCATGCGGCACATTGCCGGATGACAACGCTAACGCGTTTTATCCGGCCTGGACGCCGATTAGTGAGATTTGACTGATTTTACGCCCAGCCAGTCGACGATCCCCTGGGCGGCGTGCCGCCCCTCCGCCATGGCCGTCACCACCAGATCCGCACCGCGTACCGCGTCGCCACCGGCAAAGATTTTCGGGTTACTGGTTTGGTAACGGTATGCGCTTTCAACATCGGCGGCAATGCGCCCCCAGTTATCGACCTTAACGCCATGCGACTCCAGCCACGGCATGCCGTGTGGGTGAAAACCAAACGCCATGATCACCGCATCTGCGGGCATCACAAACTCACTCCCGGCGATGGGAACCGGGCGACGACGCCCCTGCGCATCAGGTTCGCCAAGTTGGGTACGTAAGAAACGCACGCCGCTGACTCGCCCATCGGCATGCAACACCAGCTCAACCGGCTGGACGTTAAACTCGAAGTTTGCCCCCTCTTCCCGGGCGTTCTTCACCTCTTTTTTCGAACCCGGCATGTTGGCTTCATCACGACGATAGGCGCAGGTCACCTGGCTTGCACCGTGGCGCAGCGCGGTACGTACACAGTCCATGGCCGTATCGCCTCCGCCCAGAACCACCACGTTCAGTCCAGCGGTATCGATAAACGGTTCTTCAGGCAACTCATCCAGCCCCATCACCTGCTTGGTATTGGCAATCAGGAACGGCAGCGCATCATATACGCCTGGCGCGTCTTCATTTGGCAGGTCCGCCTTCATGGAACGATAGGTTCCCACCCCCACGAACACGGCATCGTAATCCTCCAGCAACTTTTCAAGTGCGACGTCCTTACCCACTTCACAGTTAAGTTCGAAATGAATCCCCATAGCGCTGAAGATTTCACGGCGACGCGTCAGCAGCGATTTGTCCAGCTTGAAGGCCGGAATACCGAACGTCAACAAACCGCCAATTTCAGGATGGCGATCGTACACGGTGGCACTGATACCGCTACGCGCCAGCACATCCGCGCAGGCCAGACCCGCCGGACCCGCGCCAATAATGGCAACACGCTTGTCCACTTTCTGCACATGGCTTAAGTCCGGCCGCCATCCTTTACTCAGCGCCCGATCGGAGATGTAACGCTCAATATTACCGATGGTGACTGCGCCATGCTCACTACGCACCGTGCATGCCCCTTCGCAGAGTCGATCCTGCGGGCATACACGCCCGGTCACCTCCGGCAAGCAGTTGGTTTGATGTGAAAGCTCAACCGCGGCATCGATGTTTCCGGCTTTGACCAGCTCAATCCACTGCGGAATGTGGTTATGCAACGGACAGGTCCATTCGCAAATACTGTGGTCGCCGCATTTCAGGCAGCGAGAGGCTTCCCGCTCCGCCTGCGCCGTACGAAACGGCAGATAGATCTCTTCAAAGCTGGTTTTCCGGGCATCAATCGCCAGTTTATCCGGTTCACCACGCGCAGGCGTCGCCTGCATTTGCTCACGTTTGGTGATGACATGTGGAACAAAATCGGTAGTGCTGGCGTGCCATGGCTGGCTTTCCAGACTTGCGGTACGCAGCCTACGCGCTTTTGACAGACCGGTAAGCGAATTTTCCGTCACCAACTGTACCGCCTGCGCCGGGCAGTTCTCTACGCAGGCGGGCCCCTGTTCACGCCCCTGGCACAGATCGCATTTGTGCGCGGTGGCTTTCACCTTCCCTTTGGCGACAGGAGTGAGTACGATCTGCATCGTGCCGAAAGGACAGGCAACGACGCACGATTTACAGCCAATGCACTTTTGCGGGTTCACCTGAACGCTGTCGTTATCATGGCTAATTGCCCCATTTGGGCAACTTCTGGCGCAGGGTGCATCTTCGCAGTGGTGACAGGTCACCGCGCTGCGCTGCTGCTGATGTTTAATGACGGTAATTCGGGGCTGAAAATGCCGTTGGCTCAGGACATGCTGTTCGCCATTGTGAGCCATGACGCAGGCGACCTCACAGGCATGGCATCCCAGGCACTGCTGGCTATTGACCATAATAAAACGATTCATGGCTTCCTTCTTTTTTGGTTGCAAAAACCTTATTCTTTATAAGAGTGTTATTAACCGACACGGAAGGAAGCGGCAATGTTCATTTGCCCAGGAAGCACAACTATTTATGCAGAACCTGTGGCAGATCAATTTATTTCATCGCATATGAAATTGTGTTTCAGTTACCATCCAGTTTCATGGCGTTTTATTAACCTTTATCAAATACACCGCATCGTTCACGCTGTTTTCAGGCGCGACGTGTATTGTGTGAGGATGCACAAGTGACGGTAAAGCGTCCGGTCTCGGCCAGTCTGGCTAAAGCTTTTTTCTACATAGTGCTGCTGTCAATTCTCTCAACAGGTATTGCGCTGCTCACGCTGACCAGCAGCTTGCGAGATGCCGAAGCCATCAACGTTGCTGGCTCATTGCGCATGCAAAGCTACCGTCTGGGTTACGATCTGCAAAGCCAGAGCCCGCAGCTTAACGCCCACCGCCAGCTTTTCCAGCAGGCGCTAAACGCACCGGCATTACAGAATCTGAATGCGTGGTATGTGCCACAAGCGGTAAAAAGCCGCTATGGACGTCTGCATGCTAACTGGCTGGAAATGAATGCCCGCCTGATCGACGGCGATTTAAAATGGTACCAGGCCAATATCAACAACTACGTCGATCAAATCGATCTCTTCGTGCTGGCGTTGCAACATTATGCCGAGCGTAAAGTCATGCTGGTATTTGGCATCTCGCTGGCAGGCGGGATCGGCATATTCACCCTCGTCTTCTTTACCCTGCGGCGCATTCGCCAGCAGGTAGTGCGTCCGCTGAATAAACTGGTGATGGCCAGTCAGCAAATTGAACACGGTCAGTTTAATATCCCACCGCTGGATACCGGTTTGCCCAATGAACTGGGGTTGCTGGGCAAAACGTTTAGCCAGATGTCGAGTGAATTACACAAGCTGTATCGCTCGCTGGAAGCGTCTGTTGCCGAGAAAACTCACGATCTCCATGAAGCCAATCGCCGTCTGGAGGTGTTGTATCAGTGCTCCCAGGCGTTAAATACCAGCCAGATTGACGTGCACTGCTTCCGCCATATTTTACAGATCGTCCGCGAACATGACGCCGCGTATTTCCTTGAGCTCACCGTCGGTGATAACTGGCGGATTAGCGAAGGGACTAAAAGCCTGGAGCTGCCGATGCAGATCCTGCCGGTCACTATGCAGGAAACCGTCTACGGCGAACTGCACTGGCAAAGTCCAAACGTCAATGCTTCTACTCCGCTGCTTAACAGCGTTTCCTCAATGCTGGGACGCGGGTTGTACTTCAACCAGGCACAAAAACATTTTCAGCAACTGTTGTTAATGGAGGAGCGAGCGACGATTGCACGCGAACTGCACGACTCGCTGGCACAGGTGCTCTCTTATTTACGCATTCAGTTGACGCTGCTGAAGCGTTCAATTCCGGAAGATAACGCCCCAGCGCAAAGCATCATGGCGGATTTCTCCCAGGCGCTGAACGATGCCTACCGTCAGTTACGCGAACTGCTCACCACCTTCCGTCTGACCTTACAACAGGCAGACTTACCCTCCGCCCTGCATGAAATGCTGGAAACGCTGCAAAATCAAACCTCAGCTAAACTCACACTCGACTGTCGGTTACCCACGCTGGCGTTGGATGCGCAAATGCAAGTGCACCTGTTGCAGATCATCCGCGAAGCGGTGCTGAACGCCATTAAGCATGCCAGTGCGAGCGAAATTGCCGTCAGTTGCGTAACGGCTCCGGACGGCAACCACACGGTTTATATCCGCGATAACGGCATCGGCATTGGCGAGCCGCATGAGCCTACAGGACACTATGGACTAAATATTATGCGTGAGCGGGCGGAAAGACTAAGCGGCACGTTGACCTTCTCTCAACCTTCCGGAGGAGGAACGTTGGTAAGCATCAGTTTCCGTTCGGCTGAATCAGACAGTGATCTAACGTAAAGAACCGCAAAGCGCCGTCGGGTCTGGATCCAGGCCTGACGGCGTTGGCACGAAAGGTATGCTGTAAACGGGCATGATAATTTACATTATCTTCTTTTTTTCTCCACGTTTGACCCGTACCTTGCCGCTAAAGTGAAGCAAGCCATACCCATAACGATACGCAGAAACACGAGGTCCTCTTTTAATGGCGAATTTTTTCATCGATCGCCCCATTTTTGCCTGGGTGTTAGCTATCCTGTTGTGCCTGACAGGAGCCCTGGCTATTTTTTCACTGCCCGTTGAACAATATCCCGATCTGGCGCCGCCAAACGTACGGGTCACCGCCAACTATCCTGGTGCCTCGGCTCAGACTCTGGAAAACACCGTCACTCAGGTGATCGAGCAGAACATGACTGGTCTCGATAACCTGATGTACATGTCGTCGCAGAGCAGCGGGACAGGCCAGGCATCAGTTACGCTGAGCTTTGTCGCCGGGACCGATCCTGATGAGGCCGTCCAGCAGGTGCAAAACCAGCTGCAATCGGCAATGCGTAAACTGCCGCAGGCGGTACAGGATCAGGGGGTCACGGTGCGTAAGACCGGGGACACCAATATTCTGACAATCGCCTTTGTCTCCACCGATGGCTCAATGGATAAGCAGGACATCGCCGACTATGTCGCCAGTAACATTCAGGATCCGCTCAGCCGTATTAACGGCGTGGGGGATATTGACGCTTACGGCTCACAGTACTCCATGCGTATCTGGCTTGACCCGGCCAAACTGAACAGTTTCCAGATGACCGCTAAAGATGTGACCGACGCTATCGAGTCACAGAATGCGCAGATTGCGGTCGGACAACTTGGCGGTACGCCTTCGGTGGACAAGCAGGCGCTGAACGCGACGATCAACGCCCAGTCGCTACTGCAGACTCCGGATGAATTCCGCGCCATTACTCTACGTGTCAACCAGGATGGCTCAGAAGTTAAACTGGGCGATGTGGCGACGGTCGAAATGGGTGCTGAAAAGTATGATTACCTCAGCCGCTTTAATGGAAATCCTGCCTCCGGTCTGGGCGTGAAGCTGGCTTCAGGCGCCAATGAAATGGCGACGGCGGAACTGGTCATTAACCGTCTGAACGAGCTGTCGCAATATTTTCCACATGGGCTGGAATATAAGGTGGCATATGAAACCACCTCCTTTGTCAAAGCCTCAATCATCGACGTGGTAAAAACCCTGCTGGAAGCGATCGCGCTGGTATTCCTCGTGATGTACCTGTTCCTGCAAAACTTCCGCGCCACGCTGATTCCCACCATCGCCGTTCCCGTCGTCCTGATGGGTACCTTCTCCGTGCTTTACGCCTTTGGCTATAGCGTTAACACCTTGACGATGTTTGCGATGGTGCTGGCGATCGGCCTGCTGGTCGATGACGCCATTGTGGTAGTGGAAAACGTCGAGCGTATTATGAGTGAGGAAGGGCTCACACCGCGGGAAGCGACGCGGAAATCGATGGGGCAAATCCAGGGCGCGCTGGTTGGTATTGCCATGGTGCTGTCGGCGGTATTTATCCCGATGGCCTTCTTCGGCGGCACTACCGGGGCTATTTACCGCCAGTTCTCGATTACTATCGTCTCCGCAATGGTGCTGTCTGTTCTGGTGGCGATGATCCTCACTCCTGCTCTGTGCGCCACCCTGCTCAAACCGCTGCATAAGGGCGAGCATCACGGACAAACCGGTTTCTTCGGCTGGTTTAACCGAATGTTTAATCGCAACGCCGAGCGCTACGAAAAAGGCGTTGCCAGGATCCTGCACCGCAGCCTGCGCTGGATACTGATCTACGGCCTGCTGCTCGGCGGAATGGTTTTCCTGTTCCTGCGCCTGCCAACCTCCTTCCTGCCGCTGGAAGACCGCGGCATGTTTACCACCTCGGTACAGCTGCCCAGCGGCTCCACACAGCAGCAAACATTGAAAGTGGTTGAGGAAGTAGAGAAGTATTACTTCACCCATGAGAAAGACAACATTATGTCGGTCTTTTCCACGGTCGGTTCAGGCCCTGGCGGGAACGGTCAAAACGTGGCGCGTATGTTTGTCCGTTTAAAAGACTGGGATGAGCGCGACACCACTACCGGAACCTCTTTCGCCATCATTGAACGTGCGACCAAGGCCTTTAATAAGATTAAAGAAGCCCGCGTCTTCGCCAGTAGCCCTCCGGCTATCAGTGGCCTCGGAAGCTCTGCCGGTTTCGATATGGAGCTGCAGGATCACGCTGGTGCGGGGCATGACGCGTTAATGGCCGCGCGCGACAAGCTGATTGAGCTGGCCGGGAAGGATTCTTCCCTGACCCGCGTTCGTCATAACGGTCTGGACGACAGCCCGCAGTTGCAAATTGATATCGATCAGCGCAAAGCCCAGGCTCTGGGCGTTTCCATCGACGACATCAACGATACATTGCAAACGGCCTGGGGTTCCAGCTACGTCAATGACTTTATGGACCGTGGTCGCGTGAAGAAGGTTTACGTGCAGGCGGCAGCAAAATATCGCATGCTCCCTGACGACATCAATTTGTGGTACGTCCGTAATAACAACGGTGGCATGGTGCCTTTCTCGGCCTTTGCCACGTCGCGCTGGGAAACCGGTTCACCGCGTCTGGAACGCTACAACGGCTACTCCGCGGTCGAGATTGTCGGAGAAGCCGCGCCCGGCGTCAGTACCGGTACAGCGATGGACATAATGGAATCGCTGGTGCGCCAGTTGCCGACCGGATTCGGCCTCGAATGGACTGCGATGTCTTATCAGGAACGGCTGTCGGGTTCTCAGGCCCCCGCCCTGTACGCCATTTCTCTGCTGGTGGTATTCCTGTGTCTGGCGGCCCTGTATGAAAGCTGGTCAGTTCCCTTCTCCGTCATGCTGGTTGTGCCGCTGGGGGTCATTGGTGCTCTGCTGGCGACCTGGATGCGCGGTCTGGAAAACGACGTGTACTTCCAGGTCGGGTTACTTACCGTTATCGGGCTATCGGCGAAGAACGCAATCTTGATTGTTGAATTCGCCAATAAGATGAACGAGAAAGGACACGATCTGCTCGATGCCACGCTCCACGCCTGTCGCCAGCGCTTGCGTCCGATTCTGATGACCTCGCTGGCGTTTATCTTTGGGGTTCTGCCGATGACCATCAGCAGTGGCGCAGGTTCTGGCGGTCAACATGCGGTGGGGACAGGCGTAATGGGTGGAATGATTTCAGCCACTATCCTGGCGATTTACTTCGTGCCCCTGTTCTTTGTGCTGGTACGCAGACGCTTCCCGTTGAAACCGCGCCCGGAATAATCGGGCACAAAAAAGGCGACTTACGTTGAGTCGCCTTTTTTTATCCTTTACAGGATATGAATTTCTTCCAGAAAATTATTTACGAAGCATCACTTCGATAAAGTCTTTCCAGTTCCCCAGTTCACGTTCAATCATAACAACCTCTCTTATTATTATGAGCATTCTACAAAATCATCATCATCAAAAGAAGAACATTTAACCGATGGTTGTGATTACATCCTCCCGTGTTTGGGGTTTATGTGATCACTATGCGCCATACCCATAAATTTTATGTGACTTACTGCAATATTTTGAAATATTCATACATCATCTACTACTTTTGCAATTCTGATGGAAAAACAGGCTGATGCAAACAGGCAGATTCTGATTTTTAGTTATACGGTATTTTTGGAGCTTTCAGGAATCATTATTCACTGTTGTTCAACAATGTTATATTTTTCTATAACGATTGAATGACAATATGTATTATTCATTGCCACATAATTAAAGAATAAATATTCAAATTACGTCAATAAGGATTCAAATGATCACCCTCTACGGCATTAAGAATTGCGACACGATTAAAAAAGCCAGACGCTGGTTGGAAGCACAAGGTATTGACTATCGCTTTCATGATTACCGCATCGACGGTCTTGACAATACGCTATTACAGTCCTTTATCAGCGAATTAGGTTGGGAAGCGCTGCTCAATACACGTGGAACCACCTGGCGTAAACTCGATGAATCCACGCGCAGTCAAATCACCGATGCGGCTTCCGCCGCCGCATTGATGATTGAAATGCCAGCAATTATCAAACGCCCATTGCTCTGCGCGCCGGGTAAGCCTATGCTGCTTGGTTTCAGTGAATCCAGTTATACTCTGTTTTTTAATGAGGTGTAGTCTATGTCGTGCCCGGTTATTGAGCTGACACAGCAGCTTATTCGCCGTCCTTCCCTGAGCCCGGATGATGCCGGGTGCCAGGCGTTAATGATTGAACGCCTGCGCGCGGT
Organism: Citrobacter sp. Cf116; assembly: GCF_030336505.1. Taxonomy (NCBI): domain Bacteria; kingdom Pseudomonadati; phylum Pseudomonadota; class Gammaproteobacteria; order Enterobacterales; family Enterobacteriaceae; genus Citrobacter; species Citrobacter sp. Cf116. The sequence goes on from NZ_JAOWEQ010000037.1 coordinate 1,330,236, forward strand.
AGGTTTTACCGTTGAGCGTATGGATTTTGGTGACACACAGAATTTTTGGGCATGGCGCGGTAAAGGTGAGACCCTGGCATTTGCCGGTCACACCGACGTAGTGCCCGCCGGCGATGTCGATCGTTGGATCAATCCACCGTTCGAACCGACCATTCGCGATGGCATGCTGTTTGGGCGTGGCGCTGCCGATATGAAAGGCTCACTGGCAGCGATGGTCGTGGCCGCAGAGCGTTTTGTCGCCCAGCATCCAAACCATCAGGGTCGTCTGGCATTTTTGATAACGTCCGACGAAGAAGCCAGCGCCAAAAACGGCACCGTAAAGGTGGTTGAAGCACTGATGGCGCGTAATGAGCGACTGGATTATTGTCTGGTTGGCGAGCCGTCCAGCACGGAAATCGTTGGCGACGTGGTCAAGAATGGACGTCGTGGTTCACTGACCTGCAACCTGACCATTCATGGCGTGCAGGGGCACGTAGCCTATCCGCATCTGGCCGATAATCCGGTACACCGCGCGGCGCCAATGCTCAACGAACTGGTGGCGATTGAGTGGGACCAGGGTAACGAGTTCTTCCCGGCGACCAGCATGCAGATTGCCAATATTCAGGCAGGTACCGGCAGCAACAACGTTATCCCCGGAGAACTGTTTATCCAGTTCAACTTCCGTTTCAGCACTGAGCTGACCGATGAGATGATTAAAGCACGGGTTCACGCGCTGCTGGAGAAACATCAGTTGCGCTATACCGTCGACTGGTGGCTTTCCGGTCAGCCGTTCCTGACTGAACGCGGTAAACTGGTGGATGCAGTAGTGAACGCCATTGAGCACTATAATGAGATTAAACCGCAGTTACTGACTACAGGCGGGACGTCCGACGGGCGCTTTATTGCCCGCATGGGGGCACAGGTAGTCGAACTTGGGCCGGTCAACGCCACTATTCATAAAATAAATGAATGTGTTAATGCCGCCGACCTGCAGCTGCTTGCCCGTATGTATCAACGTATCATGGAGCAACTCGTCGCCTGATGAGTGTTCCTGCAAGAGGAAAAATACATGGACTGGCTAGCAAAATATTGGTGGATTCTGGTGTTGGTGTTTCTGGTAGGCGTGCTGCTTAACGTTATCAAAGATCTCAAGCGCGTCGATCCAAAGAAATATCTGGCCAACAAACCGGAGCTTCCCCCGCATCGTGACTTTAACGATAAATGGGATGACGACGACGATTGGCCGAACAAGGATCAACCGAAGAAATAATTTCCAGGCCAATAAGTCACGTAGGCCCGGTAAGCGTTAGCACCACCGGGCGTTAAGTGCCGGATGGCAACGCTTCGCGTTTTATCCGGCCTACGGTTATCAATCAGATCATCTCAATCACATCATCATCGTGAGGCTTACCGCCGCTCAGCGCTTCATCAAAATAGTGCTTCGGTACGGTAAAACGCAGATGATCGAGCGCAAACTGCATGCTGCGTTCATCAATGGCGTGCCCCAGGTTTTCGACGATATCCAGCGTCACATCCCCACCCGCAGCAATTAATGCCTCCTGCGCGGCAACGGCATGGGAGAGCTCTATCACCCGGTCTTCACCACCGTGAATCAAATGCACCGTCGTTGCGGTAGTTGCAACCTCCGGTAAGGTGGCATAGCGACCATTGAAGGCAATGACCCGCGACGCCAGCCCCGGCTCGGCTTTGATGCTCTCAAGCGACATGATGGAACCCTGAGAAAAACCAATCAGCGCGGTAGCCTGCGGTGAAACGCCGCTTTGCTTCTGCCAGTAGCGCACGGTTTCGATAAACACCGGCATAATCGCGTCGATACGCGCCTGACGGTTCTCTTCCGTTACGCCCTGTACCGAAAACCACTGACGTCCGGAAGTCGTACCGTAAGGCTCTGCCCCGCCAATGCTGACGATTAACGCATCCGGAAACAGCGGCGCAAACCAGGAGCCAATTTCACCCATGGCAACCGGGTTATCCCCGACGCCATGAAACAGCAGCAGTAGCTGTTGAGCGGGTTTATCGGGACTTTGAACAACAAAATGGTCATGTTTCATGGCGATCTCCTTAACTGATGAGAATCATTCTACGCCGCTTAACCGCAATGACCATGCCAGGAAATTGAAGATGTTAGTGAAAAAATTGCCATTGCATAATGCGATTATGTAGCCGCTGTTCACGTTCAGCATCCAGCTGATTTAACGCTTGTGCCGCTTCGGCGCGCTGAACGACCAGCAGCGCTTTACGACCTGAGATCTTCAGCTGTTGGCACAATTCGGCGTCGCTGCGTTTAGCCTGTATACGTCCGCGCAATGCCGGAAGAGGTAATTCACTGTGCTCAAGCAGACGACTCAGACAGCCTAGCGACGTCAATAATGGCCGATGCGCGAAGGCAAACCCAGCCAGCTCAGCCCAGTCATCCTCATTAAGCGTAGTCTCTTTCAGCGGGACCAGCGGAATGCTCTCACCATTCCATCGCGCAAGGATTTCCGCATCACGCCGCAAATGCTGGTGCTCCCGCTCGGCAAGGCGCTTTCCCGCTTCGCTGATGGGCAGCAACGCCATGGCGGTATAACAGCCGCTGCTGGCTTCCCGGTGATTTCCCATTCGCACCAGCACAAAACCGCAGCGCTGCCAGAAACGCCATAGTTCAGCCGTATACCCAAAACTGACCGAGAGATAGTCACACGATGTGGAATAGTGGTGGGCCAGCACAATCAGCTGTTGCCCAATACCTTCTCTTTGGCGCGCAGGATGAACCGCAATTCGACTGACTCGTCTCCCGACGAGCGTCGCCGCCAACGGGTCACCACCGTGCGCCGCCAGCGACTGTGCAACCAGATTCCCCCTCGGTCGACGATATCCGGCCCAGACGGCCTGGCTTAATTCTGCGGATAGTCCCCCTTCATCGACCAGCCAGACAGCACCCGCCACTGAGTCAGCGGGTGATGCCTGAAGAAAATGCTGACCAGGCGCGTCCATCATTCGCCGCAGGTCTAATGGCGAGGTGCGATAATGCGCTCCGGAGAGCAACTGGTATACCGCTAACGGCAGCGCCGGGCTAGCATCCCAGGACTGTTGCTCAAATGCCGAGAAGTGAAGCTCCCCCAATGGGGCATGCGTGAACGTTTCATCATCAAACACCAGCGCATCGCTGACAATTTGCTCCAGCGGACATCCCTGCGCCCAGCGTACGGGTTGTTGCAACTCATAGCGTCGAAGATTGGGGAAGCGGGCGCAGAATTTCAGCAAGAAGCCTCTACCCGTTCCCTCGTAGCCTTGTACTGTAGTGGTTAACAGCGTACGAGGAAAACGCGCCACCAGTTGGTGTAGCAGCGGCGCGGGGATCGCGGCGGCTTCATCCACAATCAGCCAGTCTGCGGTTTCAGAACTGCTTAATAGTGCATCCGGCGCCATAAAGCGGTAACGCTCTGCGGCAAATTGTGCCAGCACATCCGTTGCAGCTTTGGCAGGTGCGGTCACAATCGCAGTGCCGTTAATCCGCGCTATGAGTTGCCCTGCCAGAGCGGATTTGCCCCGACCCCGTGCGGCCGTCACCGCAACCACACCGGGAGGCATAGCCAGCAAATGATTTAATATCATCGCCTGTTCTGGTTGGGGTTCGCCGGTTGCCGCGAGCCAGGCTGCGCGAGCAGGAAAGTGCGGATAGGAAACCGGCTGATGCTGCTGCCAGTGCAGAGCCTGTCTATCGCGGGAAATCACCCGTTTGACGTGCTCAACAAAGTGCGGTGTGGGAATGGGCTCAGCACAATCGCTCCAGCGTAGTGAATCCACGTCCGGATGCGTGTGCCAGGAATGCCAGGGTGGGGTCAGCAAAACCAGCCAACTGCCGGCAAGCAGTGTACCGCTTAAGGCGGCAAACGCCGCAGCGTCAAATCCCTGCCCGGCGTCGAAAACTGCATGACGAAACTCGCGCCCCAGTAACGTTTGCAGCGCCTGTGGCGTACAGTTCGGTTCAGCAGGGGCATTCGCCCCTACCCACAACCAGTCGCCGGGTAATATGTCGCGTAGCGCTAACGCCTGCCCCTGACACCAGTTCTCCTCGCCGCTGATAATCAGCAAACGACGGATCCCCTCACGAGCCATCTGTTCGGCTAACGCCCTCAGCGCCGTGTTATCGGACATCCCTGCCTCTGTATCTTAAATACCTTTACCAAAGGTATTACATTGTCCCGGATCGCCGCTATCAAAACCGCGTTTGAACCAGGTAAAACGCTGTTCAGAGGTTCCGTGAGTAAAGCTGTCCGGTACGACGCGTCCTTGTCCCTGCTGTTGCAGGCGATCGTCACCAATGGCCTGTGCGGCGTTTAGTGCCTCTTCCAGGTCACCAGACTCCAGCACGCCCTGCTGCTGCATGCTGTGGCCCCAGACACCGGCAAAGCAGTCCGCCTGCAGTTCCATACGAACGGAAAGACGGTTCACCTCAGCTTGTGAGGCGTTCTGCTGCATCTGGCGAACCTTCGGTTCAATACCCAGCAGTTTCTGCACGTGGTGACCCACTTCATGGGCGATAACATAGCCCTGCGCAAAATCACCATCAGCGCCCAGCTTGTTTTTCATGTCATCATAGAATGAAAGGTCGATATATACCGTACCATCTGCCGGACAATAAAACGGTCCCATCACGGACTGGCCCGCGCCGCAGCCGGTGCGCGTCGCGCCCCGGTACATCACCAGCTTCGGCTGTTGGTAGGTGCGGCCCATTTTTTCAAACTGCTGTCCCCAGGTATCTTCTGTTGTAGCCAGAATCACCGAGGTAAATTTTGCCGCTTCATCATCGTTTGGGCTGATGGAGCGTGATGATTGTTGTTGGGAGACCGGCTGGCCGGTCATTAATCCGGTGAGATCCACGCCATAATAACCCGCCACCAGCACCACAATCAGCAGGATGATACCGCCTTTACCACTGGGCAGACGAAAACCAGGCCCACCCATAGAGGGGCCGCCGCCAGAGCTGTTTCGTCTGTCTTCCACGTTGTCACTTTCACGACGCCCTTGCCAGCGCATAATCACCTCAACTTTTTATTCATTATGATGATGATCGTAGGCGGTTCGGAACAGGATTACCATAAGAAATAGTAATCAAATCAGGTGGGGTTAATGAGCCGGAGAGCGATCGCCGGCTCAGGGGAAGATTAGTCTAACTTCACACCCAGGCGATGCGCGACGGCTTCATAGGCTTCGATCAGGCCGCCCAGACTCTGGCGGAAGCGATCTTTGTCCATTTTATCCAGAGTTTCTTTGTCCCACAGGCGGCTACCGTCCGGTGAGAATTCATCACCCAGGACGACTTCACCTTTATACAAACCAAACTCAAGTTTGAAGTCGACCAGAATCAGACCAGCATCATCAAACATCTTTTTCAGCACGTCGTTAGCTTTGTAGGTCAGCTCTTTCATACGTGCCAGATTCTCTTTGCTCACCCAACCAAAAGTTTCGCAATAGGAATCGTTAATCATTGGATCGTGCATAGCATCGTTTTTCAGGAACAGATCAAACAGCGGCGGATTCAGTTCAATACCTTCCTCAACGCCTAAACGCTTAACCAGAGAGCCTGCCGCGCGGTTACGTACCACACATTCAACCGGTACCATATCCAGCTTTTTCACCAGACATTCGGTATCAGAAAGCAGTCGCTCCATCTGGGTAGGAATACCCGCTTCTTGCAGTTTAGTCATAATGAAATGGTTGAATTTGTTGTTCACCATGCCTTTACGGTCAAACTGTTCAATGCGCGCGCCATCCCCTGCTGACGTATCATTGCGGAATTCGAGCACCAACAGGTCCGGGTTTTCCGTGCTGTATACGGTCTTCGCTTTACCACGATACAACTCAGCTTGCTTTTGCATCTTTATTACTCCTGGGTGTGAATTAACGATAAATATTGCGTTTTTCTGCCGACGCACACGTTTGCGTATCATATCAGAAAAAAAGGGCTGGAGTTATCCAGCCCTTTATTTTTACTTACTGAACGCTGCCTGGAAGACGGCGACCAGCGCGTCGTTCTGGCTTTGCGTCAGGGTATGCCCCTTCGGATCGATAAACTGCAAGCTACTGCGGTTGTCTAAATCACCGACCTGCAGTTTATAGTCGCCGGATACCAGACCTGGGTCACTTGCGCCCAGCTCCTGCCAGCTGCTATCAGACAGAGGTTTGTAGGTCACCGCGATGCTACCCTGAGAACGGGTGCTGTCGGTTACCTTCATCCCCACTTTCTCAAGCGCTGCTGGCAAACGCTGCCACACCACGTTGAACGGCCCGCGTACCACCAGCATTGGTAAACCGGTGTCATCGGCTGCGCTCTGAACATCCATGGTGGCTGCAGAGCGGTTCTGCGCGGCATTCGCGGCGTCGGTGGCGTTCTTATCCAGACCAGCAGAGATAACGTTCATCATCTCAGCGCTGTAACGCTGCATTGATGCCGCATCGGCTACGGGTTTACCCGCCTGCTCGAGGTTAATCAGTTTCACCGTTACCGCTTGCTGATAGCCCTGCGGTTTAACCGAGATTTGATAACGTCCACGGTACTGCTCGTCTTCATCCAGACGGTTCCAGTCAACCCAGTCGGTGGTCAGCGTCTGGCTGGCATCATCACGTTTGGTGATCGTGTAGTTTTTAGACTGAATGACGCTCACGACCTGCGGCCACAGCGTGTTACCACGACCATTTTCCACCAGCAACGTTGAGGTATCGCCTGCGATTTGCGTGCGAGCGCCAGTGACTAACGCTAACGGCTGAGCCGGTGGACGAATATCCAGCGCTTTACCCACGGCACCACTGCCGTTGGTTACCGGGATATTATAGTCGCCCGACATAACCGGCAAAATCATCCCAGCTGGAGCATGAAGCTCAGCAAGCGGTGCGGCCTCCAGATAGGATTCATCACCGCTCACCTGGCGCTTATAGCGCGAGTCAGAGCTACAGGCCGCGAGCAACATAACAAGCGAAACACCCGCAACCTTGGCCAGGCGCGACTTTTGTACTGAGTAAGCCATCAAATCTCCCTAAACTTTACAGCAAACCGGCATGCTTAAGCGCCGCTTTGACGATTTCACGAGCATTGTCCGTGATTGGCGTCATCGGCAGACGTAGCGTATCGGTCGCCACAAGTCCCAATTCCTTACACGCCCATTTCACGGGAATAGGATTGGGTTCGACAAATAGTTTGTTGTGTAACGGCATCAGACGCTGGTTAATCACCCGCGCCTCGGCAAATTGCCCGGCTGCCGCCAGTTTGCACATTTCAGCCATATCACGTGCCGCAACGTTAGACGTTACGGAAATCACGCCATGACCACCGAGCTGCATAAAATCCAGTCCGGTCGCGTCATCACCGCTGAGCAGAATAAAGTCGTCCGAAACCAGCTCTTTGATCTGGTGAACGCGACTTAAGTTCCCCGTGGCCTCTTTAATAGCGATAATATTTTTAACTTTCGCCAGACGACCAACGGTTTCCGGCAGCATATCGCAGCCAGTACGGGACGGCACATTATACAGAATTTGCGGCAGGTCAGTATGCTCAGCGATGGCTTTGAAATGCTGGAACAAACCTTCCTGGGTTGGGCGGTTGTAGTAAGGCGTCACCGTCAGGCAGCCAACAACACCGCTGTCGTTGAAACGCTGCGTCAGACTAATGGCTTCCGCGGTCGCATTGGCGCCGGTTCCGGCAATAACCGGAATACGCCCGTCAGCCAGCTCCAGCGTCATCATCACCACATCGCCATGTTCATCATGACTCAGGGTGGCGGACTCACCGGTGGTGCCAACAGAAACGATCGCCGAGGTGCCGCTGGCGACATGATAATCAATCAGTTTTTTCAGGCTCGACCGGCAGACTTTACCTTTCTCATCCATCGGCGTAACAAGCGCGACAATACTTCCCGTGAACATGGGCCATCCTCTGTGCAAACAAGTGTCTCAATGGTACGTTTGGTACGACAATAAAAGCAAGCGACCAGAGCCGTTCTGATTGTTGTATGCATGTTTTTTTTATGCTTTCCTTATGATTACCTCACCGCTCAAAGGAAGAACAGGTTTGACATCGTCATCGCAACACTATCTGGTCATTACTGCGCTGGGTGCCGACCGCCCAGGAATTGTGAACACCATCACACGTCATGTCAGCAGTTGCGGCTGTAATATCGAAGACAGCCGACTGGCCATGCTGGGTGATGAGTTCACGTTTATCATGTTGCTGTCGGGCACCTGGAATGCCATCACCCTGATTGAATCAACCTTGCCATTAAAAGGCGCAGAGCTGGATTTACTCATTGTGATGAAGCGCACGACCGCGCGCCCTCGTCCGGCGATGCCTGCTACGGTATGGGTGCAGGTCGATGTCCCTGATTCTCCCCATTTGATTGAACGCTTCACCGCACTGTTTGACAGCCACCAAATGAATATTGCGGAACTGGTTTCACGCACGCAACCGGCTGAGAATGGAAAGGCGGCGCAGTTGTTTATTCAAATTACCGCACATAGTCCTGCGTCACATGATTCGGCAAATATTGAAGATGCGTTTAAAGCACTCTGTACAGAACTCAATGCGCAAGGCAGTATTAACGTCGTCAATTACTCACAGCATGATGAACAGGATGGAGTTAAGTAATGAACCCACTGAAAGCCGGTGATATCGCACCGAAATTTAGCTTGCCGGATCAAGACGGAGAACAAGTAAATTTAACCGACTTCCAGGGACAGCGTGTTCTGGTTTATTTTTACCCGAAAGCCATGACACCCGGCTGTACCGTACAGGCCTGCGGCTTGCGCGATAACATGGATGAGTTAAAAAAAGCTGGTGTTGAAGTGCTGGGGATCAGCACCGACAAACCAGAGAAGCTTTCCCGATTCGCGGAGAAAGAAGTCCTGAATTTCACGCTCCTGTCCGATGAAGATCATCAGGTTTGCGAGCAGTTCGGCGTCTGGGGTGAGAAGTCATTTATGGGCAAAACCTACGATGGCATCCACCGCATCAGCTTCCTGATTGATGCCGAAGGCAAAATTGAGCACGTGTTCGATGACTTCAAAACCAGCAATCACCACGACGTGGTACTGAACTGGCTGAAAGAGAACGCCTGATTTACGTTTTGCTGGAAAAAGCCTGATGGCGCTTCGCTTATCAGGCCTGCGCAGCTTATTAATATTGCGAAACTTGTAGGCCGGGTGAGGCGTAGCCGCCACCCGGCATAAACGTGAATCTGTACTTTTTCAGGCTGACATCCGCATAAACGTTTATTCAAACGTCCCTTTTACGCAGGCCTTCTTCTCTCTGACCACGGCTTTTCCCTTCGCCCAAAGGTGATTAACCTCCAACGCATCGTTAAGCACCAGAATGTCCGCATCGCATCCCACCGCCAGGCGCCCCTTATGTTCGAGCCCTAAAAATTCTGCGACCGTACGCGTCAGCGGACAGAGCGCCTGTTCCAGCGGTATGGCATGAACTTTCACCAACTGGCGCACCGTTTCAGCCAGTGATTCAAACCCCGCGACACCGATACCGATGAGATTACCTAACTCATCAAATTCCGGCTGGCTGCCGTTGCCATCCGAGCTAAGGGTAATGCGCGACAGTGGCACGTTCTGCCGCAGCGCCGTGGCGATAGCCGTGGCGGGATCGACGGGCTCATCAATGCTGCTGGTAATGTCGATATAACCACCTTTACGAGCATACTCCAGCGCCGCCTGGAACAACGGTTCCGCACGGTTAACGTGTGTCGGCAACAGTTTAGTAATCGGCACATCGCAGCAGTTGAGGATCTGGTACAACGGTTCCAGCATGCGCGGGCTATCGCCCATATGGAATACACTGATCCCCGGTTTGCGTCCTAACAATCCACCGACGCGTGACTGCGCTGCCATGTTTGCCAGCACCGAGGTATCTGGGGCTGAGGAACGATGGTCCGAAATCGCACATTTTACGCCAATGATTTTATCGATCAGCGCCACGTCGCGATCGATGCTGCCGGTGATGGTCGGGGAAGGCAGAGAATACGCCCCAGTAAGCATCCATGCACTGATGCCTTCAAACTCCAGCGCGCGGGTTTTTGCCAGCAGCGATTCCGGGTGACGGGTAATACCATCGGTACCCAGCAAACCGACTACCGAAGTTACACCAGCTTCAACCAGGCGTGACAAGCGTACTTCCGGCGTGCGGGTATGCGGCCCTGCTTCCCCGCCGCCGCCAATCAGATGGACGTGTTGATCGATAAATCCTGGGCACACAATCGCGCCGTCAAGATTGATACACTCGCAACCGGGAAAGTCTCCAGGAGAAATTGACGGGGCGATGGCAACAATTTTACTGCCGGAGACCAGTATATCCTGTCGCCCTAAATCTTCCGGTGCGTACACGTGTCCCTGCTAGAACAACGTCAAATTAAGAATTGAACAGTTCATAACCTTCCTTGTCAGGCAATTACCTGCATAACCCAAATAGAGAGCAGCGCATTAATGACGCATACCGCAATAATCAGCGGGTAGTAACGGGGATGGACCCCCGCAGTTCCCAGGCAGCGTCCCACATTTTGCACCGGATTGCCCATCAGGTAGATTGCCGGTAGCAATACAGTCGCATCATGTCCCGAAAGCGTACCAGCAACAACCAGACTCGCACAAACGCCGACGCCGCCTCCCATACTCATCACCGCCGCCAGCAGCACGGTGGCAGATTCCCCTGGTAGCCCCCACAACGCCATCACCGGTTCGCACACCCGCCCGACAATCTCGAGCAATCCCGTCACCTTCAGCGCCTGAATAATCACAAACGCCATCACCACGTTAGGTAACAGGCTGGTTGTAGCAATTGTAAACCCGCGCCGCGCGCCATCGATAAACATATCCATGACGTTTTTACGTACCTGCGTTGTCATCTCAGACCTCCTGCTGCAGACGGCGATTTTCCAGCTGCGCAATCCACAAACGCAGCAGGTTCGCTCCCACAAATTTGAAGACAAGGATCACCGCCAGCGGCGTAATCACCGGAACGGTAACCACCGTAAACAGCGCAGCGCCAGAGGAAAAATAGTTGGTAATACACGCGCTGCCGCTGGTTTGCCAGCAGGCAAAAATGGCACGCTCCTGTTCAGTAATAATGCCCTCTTCCGCCATCTCTTTGGTCATCCCGGCCGCGGCATCGGTATTTTGCAAATTCGCAATTAGCGCCAGCGAACAAACTCCCGGAATACCGAGTAACGGGCGCAGGACCGGCGTCATCAGCTGTTGTGCCGCACGTACCCCCCCCAATCCTTCGGTGACGGAAATAATCCCGAGTGAAAGAATGACGGAAGGTGCCAGCTCAAGCGCGAATAAGAAGCCGTCTTTGGCTCCCATCCCTCCAGAGCCGCGAAAAGAGACCGCCGTATCGCCTGTGGCATTAATCTGCCCAAACGCGCCGTTGAGGACGGTGAAGTCAAAGACCCGCCACCATTCGGTACTTTTCGCAAACATGCCGGAAAAAAGGATAATCGTAATAAAAAAAGCGAGATAACCGCCCCATCCTACCTTTTGCTGCGTGTGTGTGTTGTGACCCATTTTGTTCTCCTGTTGGTCTTATTCCTTGCGTGACAGAAAGACATCACGCAGGTCAAGTTAAAGACAAATGCGGAGAAAAACGACAGCAGAAGAGATTATTCAGAAAGTGTGGATAGAGGTCAGACAAGTTCGGATCCGGCGACATGATATCGCCGGATCTTGCAGATTAGGGTTCGTCAACGACCTGACCATCCGGCCAGGCGTGCATTACCGCTTTGATTAACGTCGCCAGAGGGATCGCAAAGAATACGCCCCAGAATCCCCACAGACCACCGAAAATCACCACGGAGAGAATAATCACCAGTGGATGCAGATTGACCGCCTCGGAGAACAGCACGGGAACCAGCAGATTGCCGTCCAGCGCCTGGATAATCAGGTACACGGCAAAACAGCTCCAGAACTCGGTGCCAAGCCCGAACTGAAACAGCGCCACGCCAACTACCGGAATCGTCACCACAAAAGCGCCGATATACGGGATCAGCACAGAGAACCCTACCAGCACCGCCAGCAGCAGCGAATAGTTGAGACCAAACAGCAGGAAGCCGAGCCAGGTCGCCACGCCGACCACCACCATTTCCAGCACCTTTCCGCGGATATAGTTGGTGATTTGCTGGTTCATCTCTTTCCACACCTGCCCCGCCAGCCCACGATTACGCGGCAGCACCCGGCGCACGGCGTTCAGCATCTGTCCTTTATCTTTGATCAGGAAGAACACCATCAATGGGACGAGAACCAGATAGACCGCCAGGGTCAGCAATCCAACCAGTGAGGCTAACGAATATTTCACCACCGAATCGCCCATGGTGAGCATTCGCGAGCGCATATTTTCCGCCATCGCATCAATGATGCCCGCATCCATCAGCGCCGGATAACGCCGCGGCAAGGTGGCAGCAAAATCAGACAATTTATTAAGCATGCCGGGCATGTCGCGGATCAGATAGATCCCCTGCTGCCATGCAACGGGCATCACCACAAACGCCATCAGCAGCAAAATACCGACAAACACCACCAGCACAATCGATGTCGCCCAACGCCGTGAACACCCAATATGTTCCAGCCGCACAGTCGGCCATTCAAGCAGGTACGCCAGCACTATGGCGACCAGTAGCGGCGCCAGAAGACCGCTAAAAAAGAACAGGATGCCAAAACCGGCAACCAGAATAATCAGCAGGGCGATGGCTTCGGGGTCGCTAAAGCGGCGACGATACCATTGCATCAACATTTCGAGCATAAAACCCTTCCATGAACCCAATAGCGGGATTGCGATCCCGAATTGTATCGAAATGTCACAAAAAAGACTTCGCTTTTTATGGCTGATTACGCAAAGTGAAAAGACATTTTTCCTGGGTGTTCATCGTCAGGTTTCGCAGTTACACTCCGTAAGCTTGCGGAGTGTGAACGATACTTCACAGCATTGGTCAAATGGCTATCTCAAAAAAGAATACAGGACAGAGGTTATGTTCAGGCAGTTGAAAAAAAACCTGGTTGCTACCCTCATTGCCGCACTGACTATCGGTCAGGTTGCGCCCGCATTTGCTGATACTGCGGACACCCTGCCTGATATGGGAACGTCGGCAGGCAGTACGCTTTCCATAGGACAGGAAATGCAGATGGGCGATTATTACGTACGCCAACTGCGCGGCAGTGCGCCATTAATTAATGATCCATTGCTCACCCAATACATTAATGCGCTGGGGATGCGTCTGGTCTCGCACGCCGACTCGGTAAAAACACCCTTCACATTCTTTTTGATTAACAACGATGAAATCAACGCCTTTGCTTTCTTTGGCGGCAACGTTGTCTTGCACTCCGCACTGTTCCGCTATTCCGACAACGAAAGCCAGTTAGCATCGGTCATGGCGCACGAAATCTCCCACGTCACTCAGCGCCACCTGGCGCGTGCAATGGAAGATCAGAAACGCAGTGCGCCGCTAACGTGGGTAGGTGCGTTAGGTTCAATTTTATTAGCGATGGCTAGCCCGCAGGCGGGTATGGCGGCGCTGACCGGTACGCTGGCGGGAACACGTCAGGGGATGATTAGCTTTACGCAACAAAACGAACAGGAAGCAGATCGCATCGGTATTCAGGTGCTACAACGCTCGGGATTCGATCCCCAGGCCATGCCGACGTTCCTCGAAAAACTGCTCGATCAGGCCCGTTACTCTTCGCGTCCGCCGGAAATTTTGCTGACTCACCCTCTGCCTGAAAGCCGTCTGTCGGATGCCCGTAACCGCGCCAACCAGATGCGTCCGGTGGTCGTCCAGTCGTCAGAAGATTTTTATCTGGCTAAGGCACGAACCTTGGGCATGTACAACTCTGGTCGTAACCAGTTGACCGATGACCTGCTGAGTAACTGGTCGAAAGGCAACGTACGTGAGCAACGTGCGGCGCAATATGGTCGGGCATTGCAGGCGATGGAAGCCAGCAAATATGACGAGGCGCGTAAAGCGCTGCAACCGCTGCTGGCAGCAGACGCGAACAATGCCTGGTATCTCGACCTGGCAACGGATATCGATCTCGGCCAGAAAAAAACCAGTGATGCCATTAACCGCCTGAAAAACGCCCGCGACCTGCGCACTAACCCGGTACTGCAGCTCAACCTGGCGAATGCGTATCTACAGGGCGGGCAAGCCAAAGAGGCGGCAACCATCCTGAATCGCTATACGTTTAACCATAAGGACGACCCTAACGGCTGGGATCTGTTAGCTCAAACGGAAGCCAACCTGAACAACCGCGATCAGGAGCTGGCGGCGCGGGCGGAGGGGTATGCCCTCGCTGGACGTCTGGATCAGGCGATTTCGATGCTCAGCAGCGCAAGCTCTCAGGTGAAACTGGGTAGCCAGCAACAGGCCAGATACGATGCTCGTATCGACCAGCTACGCCAGCTGCAAGAGCGCTTTAAACCGTACACCAAGATGTAACAGGAAAGAAAAATGTCAGACGCGATTAAAATCTACCATAACCCACGCTGCTCCAAGAGCCGTGAAACGCTGGAATTACTGAAGTCCAATGGCGTGGACCCGGAAGTGGTGCTGTATCTGGAAACCCCGGCTGACGCCGCGACCCTGCGTGAACTTCTGCAGATGCTGGGTATGTCCAGCGCGCGTGAGCTGATGCGCCAGAAAGAGGATCTCTATAAATCGCTTAACCTGGCGGACAAAAATCTGAGTGAAGATGCGCTGATTCAGGCAATGGTGGAAAACCCAAAACTGATGGAGCGCCCGATCGTAGTTGCCAAAGGTCAGGCTCGAATTGGACGTCCGCCGGAGCAGGTACTGGAAATCGTCGGTTAACCGAAACCTGCCGCAGTCATTTGGCTGCGGCGCTTACAACTTCAGAATTTCTTTTACGAACGGAATGGTCAGCTTACGCTGGGCGGTGATCGATGCGTGATCAAGCTGATCCAACGTCATAAACAGCGTACGCATTTCCCGATCCAGACGCTTAAGCAGAAAGCGGCCCACATCTTCCGGCAGTTCAAATCCGCGAAGTCTGGCGCGTAATTGCAACGCCTGCAGCTTATCTTCATCGGAAAGTGGTTGCAGCTTGTAGATTTGCCCCCAGTCCAGACGCGAAGCGAGATCCGGCAATCCCAGATTCAACTGTCTTGGTGGACGATCGCCGGTGATCAGCAGGCGTGTTTTCCCCGACTCCAGGATACGGTTGTAGAGATCAAAGATCGCCATTTCCCACAGCGAATCACCGGCCACACATTCGATGTTATCGATGCATACCAGCGATAAATGCTCCATCCCGTCGAGCACCTCGGGGACGAACCAGGTGCGTTTGTCGAGCGGCACGTAGCCTACCGCATCGCCGCGCGCGGACAGTTCCGCACAGGCTGCATGCAGCAAATGACTACGGCCTGCGCCTTCACGCGACCAAAGATAAATATACCCGCTATGTTCCTGACGCAGCACGTTTTGCAGTGCAGCCAGTAAAGAGGAGTTATCCCCCGGCCAGAAACTTGCGAAAGTTTCGTCGTCAGGAAGATAAAGTGGCAAAGAGAGCTGTGCCGGTGTGTTCAGAGATACCTCAACCCAGGATTTCATAAAATCGCGTTGAGTTTAACACAGAAATGCGTCGCGATAGAACCGGGCAGCATCGCCACCCGGTCAAAGGTTTACTGTTGCTCAGTGTCGGCATCTTTGGCGTCGAGCACCACTTCTTCTGGACGCAGCAGGCTGATAACTTTGAAAATCAGGCTCAGACAGACACCCACAATGGTCGCCAGCGCCATGCCTTTCAGCTCAGCAGCACCGATGTGAACTTTCGCGCCGCTGACGCCGATGATCAAAATGACCGAGGTCAGGATCAGGTTCTGTGCTTTGTTGTAGTCAACTTTTGACTCGATCAGCACGCGAATACCGGAAGCGCCAATCACGCCGTATAACAGCAGAGATACACCGCCCATGACCGGCAGCGGAATGATTTGGATCGCCGCAGCCAGTTTACCCACGCAGGAGAGCAGAATGGCGAAAATCGCCGCACCGCCAATAACCCAGGTACTGTAAACGCGGGTAATCGCCATGACGCCGATGTTCTCGCCGTACGTGGTGTTCGGCGTAGAACCGAAGAAGCCGGAGATCACCGTCGACAGGCCGTTAGCAAACATAGAACGATGCAGGCCAGGATCGCGAATCAAATCTTTTTTCACGATATTCGCCGTTACCACCAGGTGGCCGACGTGTTCAGCAATAACCACCAGCGCCGCAGGCAGAATAGTCAGAATAGCGACCCATTCAAAGCGCGGTGTGTAGAACGTCGGCAGAGCAAACCAGTGAGCCTGCGCTATCGGCGTGGTGTCCACGACCCCCATCACGAAGGAGAGCGCGTACCCGGCCAGCACCCCAATCAAAATCGGGATAATCGCCATAAAGCCACGGAACAGCACGGAACCAAATACCGTCACCGCCAGCGTCACCATTGAGATGATGATGGTTGTTGAGTCTGGCGCTTGTCCTTCCGCAGGCAGCAATCCCGCCATACCCGCAGCGACACCCGCCAGCTCCAGACCGATAACGGCAACGATTGCGCCCATCGCCGCAGGCGGGAACATTACATCCAGCCAGCCAGTACCGGCTTTCTTAACGATGAACGAAACCAGGCAGAACAGGATGCCACACATAATGAAACCGCCCAGCGCCACTTCATACCCTAGCGGCAGCAGCAGCAGAACCGGGGAAATGAACGCAAAGCTTGAACCGAGGTAAGCCGGAATTTTACCTTTACAAATAAAGAGATACAGTAAAGTACCAATACCGTTAAACAGCAGAACGGTAGCTGGGTTGATATGAAACAGGACTGGCACCAGTACCGTTGCGCCAAACATGGCGAACAGGTGCTGTAAACTAAGCGGGATTGTCTGTAAAAGCGGCGGTCTTTCACTCACCCCGATAGCACGGCGCGTCATAGTGTTTTCCTCTGAGTGTTGTTTGTTATTAGCGATTGGGTTGTTTTATTCAAAAAAAAGCCGACTCTTAAAGTCGGCTTCTTTTCACTTATTCGTTTACTTGGTACCAAAAATCTTATCGCCGGCATCGCCGAGCCCCGGAATAATGTATCCGTGCTCGTTCAGTCCCTGATCGATGGAGGCAGTATACAGCTCAACATCCGGGTGCGCTTTTTCCAGCGCCGCGATACCTTCCGGCGCTGCAACCAGCACCAGGACTTTAATGCTGCTGCAGCCTGCTTTTTTCAGCAGGTCGATGGTAGCGATAACGGAACCGCCGGTTGCCAGCATCGGGTCAACGATCAGCGCCATACGCTCATCAATGTTAGAAACCAGCTTCTGGAAGTACGGAACCGGCTCCAGCGTCTCTTCATTACGGTACATACCGACCACGCTGATACGCGCGCTCGGAACGTTTTCCAGAACGCCTTCCATCATGCCCAGGCCCGCACGCAGGATTGGCACAACGGTGATTTTTTTACCTTTGATTTGGTCAACTTCAACCGGGCCGTTCCAGCCTTCAATGGTCACCTTTTCGGTTTCCAGACCGGCGGTTGCTTCATAAGTCAGCAGGCTGCCAACTTCCGAGGCGAGTTCACGAAAGCGTTTAGTGCTGATGTCGTTTTCACGCATCAGTCCCAGCTTGTGTTTGACGAGTGGGTGTTTGACTTCCACGATCTTCATACTCTTCTCCTTTCCTCAGACGAGTGGCAACCACAAAAAAATCGCCGGATTATACCGCTTTTCGTCTCTGGCGCAACACTGCATACGCTTGATATGGATCAACCAAAATCGTTTGCGTCTGGATGATGAGTATAAAACAACCCCCACAATAAGTGCGGGGGTTGTTATCAATGCTATGAATTTTATAGATTTTCAGCATTACTCTGGATGACGTTTTGATACCATGAAAAAGATTTCTTCGGCGAGCGTGCTAATGTCCCACTCCCGTCATTATTTTTATCAACATAGATAAAGCCGTAGCGTTTTTTCATCTCCCCCGTCCCGGCCGAGACTAAATCAATACAGCCCCACGGGGTATAACCCATCAGATCCACGCCATCTTCCACCACCGCTTTTTTCATTTCGCGGATATGTGCGGCCATATAGTCAATACGATAGGAATCATCCACCGAGCCGTCGGCCTGCTGCACGTCAATCGCCCCAAAGCCGTTTTCAACAATAAACAGCGGCAACTGATAATGATCCCAGAACCAGTTCAGCGAATAGCGCAGACCGACGGGATCAATCTGCCAGCCCCAGTCCGACTTCTGCACGTACGGGTTAGAAACCAGGCTTTTCGACTCGTCGTAATCCAGTTGTGGGTTGTCCGCCGTTGCCTGGGTCGCGAAAGACATATAATAGCTAAAGCCGATGTAATCAACGCAGCCCTCGGTCAGCGCCTGACGGTCTTCCTCGGTGATATCCAGTTCAAAGCCACGACGGGTAAAGTAATTGAGAAGATGCTGCGGGTATTTGCCGCGCACATGGACGTCAGTAAACCAGTAACGCCGGTGCATAGCATTCATCGCCATCATCATGTCGTTCGGCGCACAGGTCAGCGGATAAATTGGGCACATCGCAATCATGCAGCCAATTTGCAGCGCCGGGTTAATTTCACGCGCGACCTTCACCGCCAGCGCGCTTGCCACCAGCTCGTAGTGCACAGCCTGAAACATGACCGGCTCGCGGTCTTCACCAGGCAGATATTTCAGGCCAGAGTTAGTAAAGGGCGCGAAGTCTTCGTGATAATTTGCCTGATTGTTAATCTCATTAAACGTCATCCAGTACTTCACTTTGTGCTGGTAACGAGTGAAAACCACCCGGGCAAAACGGACAAAAAAGTCGATAAGCTTACGGTTGCGCCAGCCGCCGTACTCCGTCACCAGATGGTAGGGCATCTCGAAGTGCGACAACGTAATCACCGGCTCAATGCCATATTTCAGGCATTCGTCAAACAGGTCATCATAGAACTGCAGGCCAGCTTCATTGGGTTGCGCTTCATCACCTAAAGGGAAAATCCGCGTCCAGGCAATAGAAGTGCGAAAACATTTAAACCCCATTTCGGCAAACAGCTTGATGTCGTCTTTATAGCGATGATAAAAATCGATGGCATCGTGGTTAGGGTAGTTTTTACCGGCAATCACACCGTCAGTAATTTCACGCGCCACGCCATGCGCCCCCGCCGTCATGACATCGGCAACGCTAATTCCTTTACCGCCCTCCTGCCAGCCACCTTCCAGTTGATGAGCGGCGACAGCGCCACCCCACATGAAATCTGCTTTAAATCCTGACATCCCCTTCCCCTATCGTGATGACTCTGCGCAAAACGCTCCAAATGAGGCCCGCAACAGAAAACAGAAACCGGTTTCAGTACGATACTGTGCATTCGGCTGGCAGGTTTCAAGCACAAGGCTGTACCCGGTTTCATTTTCGTGGCGCAGTTCAAACAAATAGATAAATGATTGTAAAATGCTGAAAAAACCAGCAGATAAAACTTGATGCAGAGCAGGCTCGCAAACGTTTGCTTTCCCTGTTAGAATTGCGCCGAATTTAACTTTTACTGCAAGTAAACATGTGGGGAAGCAGGCAGTGACCGATAAAACCTCTCTTAGCTACAAAGATGCCGGTGTTGATATTGATGCAGGTAATGCTCTGGTTGATCGAATCAAAGGCGTAGTAAAGAAAACGCGTCGTCCGGAAGTTATGGGTGGTCTGGGTGGCTTCGGTGCGCTGTGCGCATTGCCGCAAAAATATCGTGAACCGGTACTGGTTTCCGGCACTGATGGCGTTGGTACAAAACTGCGTCTGGCGATGGATCTGAAACGCCACGACACTATCGGCATTGACCTCGTCGCAATGTGCGTCAACGACCTCGTGGTTCAGGGCGCTGAGCCGCTGTTCTTCCTCGACTACTATGCAACCGGCAAACTGGATGTGGACACCGCAGCCAGCGTCATTAACGGGATTGCCGAAGGCTGCCTGCAGTCTGGCTGTGCGCTGGTCGGTGGGGAAACAGCTGAAATGCCGGGGATGTACCACGGCGAAGATTACGACGTGGCAGGTTTCTGCGTTGGCGTCGTCGAAAAATCAGAGATTATCGACGGTTCTAAAGTGGCTGACGGCGACGTACTGATTGCGCTCGGCTCCAGCGGTCCGCACTCCAACGGTTACTCTCTGGTGCGTAAAATCGTTGAAGTCAGCGGTTGTGACCCGGAAACCACCGAGCTTGAAGGCAAGTCGCTGGCCGATCACTTGCTGGCTCCGACCCGCATTTACGTAAAATCCATTCTGGAACTGATCGAGAAGGTTGATGTGCACGCCATTGCCCACCTGACCGGCGGCGGCTTCTGGGAAAATATTCCACGCGTTCTGCCAGACAACACGCAGGCCGTGATCGACGAGTCTTCCTGGCAGTGGCCAGCCGTCTTCAACTGGCTGCAAACGGCGGGTAACGTCAGCCAGCATGAGATGTATCGCACCTTTAACTGCGGCGTAGGTATGGTTATCGCCCTGCCAGCTTCGGAAGTGGACAAAGCCCTGGCTTTGCTCAATGAGAAAGGTGAAAACGCATGGAAAATCGGTATCATCAAAGCTTCTGATTCCGAACAGCGTGTGGTCATTGAATGAAAAACATTGTGGTGCTCATTTCCGGTAACGGAAGCAATTTGCAGGCGATAATAGACGCCTGCGAACAGAAAAAAATCAATGGCACCATACGTGCAGTATTCAGTAACAAGGCCGATGCGTTCGGCCTTGAACGCGCACGCGAAGCGAATATTCCAGCGTACTCGCTGGAAGCCGCCCAGTTTGCAAGTCGCGAAGCCTTCGACCGCCAACTGATACAAGAAATTGACGCCTGGGCGCCGGATGTCGTGGTGCTGGCCGGTTATATGCGCATTCTCAGCCCGGCGTTTGTCGCGCACTATTCTGAACGATTGCTGAATATCCACCCGTCTTTATTGCCAAAGTATCCCGGCCTGCATACGCACCGCCAGGTACTGGAAAACGGCGATGAAGAGCATGGTACCTCAGTCCACTTCGTCACTGATGAACTGGACGGCGGACCGGTTATTCTCCAGGCCAAGGTTCCGGTATTTGAAGGCGACAGCGAAGATGATGTCACGGCACGGGTTCAGGCCCAGGAACATACCATTTACCCACTGGTGGTAAGCTGGTTTATTGATGGTCGCCTGAAGATGCGTGATAACGCTGCATGGCTGGATGGCATCCGCCTACCGCCACAAGGCTACGCCGCCGACGAATAATAAAATTCAACCTGTAAGCCGCATGTCACCATCCGGCTTACAGGCATAACTACCTTTTCCGGTTAATACCACCGGTATTCATCTACGCTCCCCCTTTCTCTTTGCTATCAGACGGTTTATTGTCATATTTTTCTGGCACAGTTGGACATCTGAGAGCAATGCTCGCCATAATAAATCGGTAGTGTCCCGTGAATGAAACGGAGTAAAAGTGGTAATGGGTCAGGAAAAGCTATACATCGAGAAAGAACTCAGTTGGTTAGCGTTCAACGAACGCGTACTCCAGGAAGCTGCTGATAAGTCAAACCCGTTGATCGAACGGATGCGTTTCTTAGGCATCTATTCCAATAACCTCGACGAGTTTTATAAGGTTCGTTTTGCCGAACTGAAGCGCCGAATCATTATTAGCGAAGAACAGGGTTCAAACTCTCACTCCCGCCATCTGTTAGGCAAAATCCAGGCCCGCGTATTAAAAGCCGATCAGGAATTTGACGGTCTGTACAACGAGTTGCTGCTGGAGATGGCGCGCAATCAGATTTTCTTAATCAACGAACGTCAGCTATCGGCCAATCAGCAGAGCTGGTTGCGTCATTACTTCAAGCAATATCTTCGCCAGCACATCACGCCGATCCTGATTAACCGCGAGACGGATTTAGTCCAGTTTTTGAAAGATGACTACACCTATCTGGCGGTAGAGATTATCCGCGGCGATACAATCCGCTACGCGCTGCTGGAAATCCCTTCCGACAAGGTTCCCCGTTTTGTGAATTTGCCGCCGGAAACCCCGCGGCGTCGCAAACCGATGATCCTGCTGGACAACATCTTACGCTACTGCCTGGACGATATTTTCAAAGGGTTCTTTGATTACGACGCACTTAACGCCTATTCGATGAAAATGACCCGTGACGCCGAATACGATTTGGTGCACGAGATGGAATCGAGCCTGATGGAGCTGATGTCCTCCAGCCTGAAACAGCGTCTGACCGCAGAGCCTGTACGCTTTGTCTATCAGCGCGACATGCCCAATGCGTTGGTCGAGGTGCTACGTGAAAAACTGACGATTTCTCGCTACGACTCAATTGTTCCCGGCGGGCGTTACCATAACTTCAAAGACTTTATTAACTTCCCCAACGTTGGCAAAGCCAACCTGGTGAATAAACCGCTGCCGCGTCTGCGCCACATCTGGTTCGACAATGAGAAATTCCGTAACGGATTTGATGCAATCCGCGAGCGCGATGTGCTGCTGTATTACCCGTATCACACCTTTGAGCACGTTCTTGAACTGTTGCGCCAGGCGTCTTTCGACCCGAGCGTGCTGGCGATAAAGATCAACATCTACCGTGTGGCAAAAGACTCGCGCATCATCGACGCGATGATCCATGCCGCGCATAACAGTAAAAAAGTCACCGTGGTAGTGGAATTGCAGGCGCGCTTTGATGAAGAAGCCAACATTCATTGGGCCAAGCGTCTGACCGAAGCGGGCGTTCACGTCATCTTCTCCGCGCCGGGTCTGAAAATTCACGCCAAACTGTTCCTTATCTCGCGTAAAGAAGGTGATGAAGTCGTGCGCTATGCGCATATCGGGACGGGCAACTTCAACGAAAAAACGGCGCGGCTGTACACCGACTACTCGTTGCTGACCGCTGATTCACGCATCACCAACGAAGTGCGTCGGGTGTTCAACTTCATCGAAAACCCGTATCGTCCGGTGACGTTCGATTATCTGCTGGTTTCTCCGCAGAACTCACGCCGTCTGCTGTACGCGATGATCGACAAAGAGATCGCCAATGCGCAGCAAGGCCAGCCTTCCGGTATCACGCTAAAACTGAACAACCTGGTCGATAAAGGCCTGGTTGATCGTCTCTATGCGGCCTCAAGCTCAGGCGTACCGGTTAATTTGTTGATTCGCGGAATGTGCTCACTGATTCCAAACCTGGAAGGCATTAGCGACAATATTCGTGTTATCAGCATCGTTGATCGCTATCTTGAACATGACCGGGTCTACATCTTCGAGAACGGGGGCGACAAGCAGGTGTATCTCTCCTCCGCAGACTGGATGACAAGAAACATCGATTATCGTATCGAAGTTGCTACACCGCTTCTTGACCCGCGCCTTAAGCAGCGCGTGCTGGATATTATCGATATCCTGTTCAGCGACACGGTGAAGGCCCGCTTCATCGATAAAGAACTCAGTAATCGCTACGTACCGCGCGGAAACCGCCGTAAGGTTCAGTCACAATTGGCGATTTACGACTACATCAAATCACTCGAGCAACCTGACTAAAGATATGCCAATACACGACAAGACTCCACGACCGCAGGAATTTGCTGCGGTCGACCTTGGTTCAAACAGTTTCCATATGGTCATTGCCCGCGTGGTTGATGGCGCAATGCAGATTATCGGGCGGCTGAAACAGCGCGTTCATCTGGCGGATGGTCTCGGCGAAGATAACAAGCTGAGCGAAGAGGCAATGGAACGCGGATTAAGCTGCCTGTCGCTGTTCGCCGAACGCCTGCAGGGCTTTCCCCCGTCAAGCGTATGCATCGTGGGAACCCATACTTTGCGTCAGGCGCTGAATGCGACCGATTTTCTCAAGCGAGCGGAAAAAGTCATCCCCTACCCGATTGAGATTATCTCCGGTAACGAAGAAGCCCGACTGATTTTTATGGGCGTGGAGCATACTCAGCCGGAAAAAGGCCGCAAGCTGGTTATCGATATCGGCGGTGGCTCAACAGAACTGGTGATCGGCGAAGATTTCGAACCCAAGCTGGTCGAAAGCCGCCGTATGGGCTGCGTCAGTTTTGCCCAGATGTATTTCCCGGGCGGTGTTATCAGCCGGGAAAACTTCCAGCGTGCCCGCATGGCGGCAGCGCAAAAGCTTGAAACTTTAACGTGGCAGTTTCGCATTCAGGGCTGGAACGTCGCAATGGGCGCGTCAGGCACGATTAAAGCGGCACACGAAGTGCTGCTGGAGATGGGTGAAAAAGACGGTTTTATCACCCCCGAACGCCTGGACAAACTGACATCTGAAGTGCTGAAGCATGCGTCATTTGATGCGCTCAGCCTGCCGGGGCTGTCAGAGGAGCGAAAAGCGGTATTTGTTCCTGGGCTCGCGATTCTGTGCGGCGTTTTTGACGCGCTGGCTATCCGCGAACTTCGCCTTTCTGATGGCGCGCTACGCGAAGGCGTACTGTACGAGATGGAAGGACGTTTTCGCCACCAGGACGTTCGTAGTCGTACTGCCAGTAGTCTGGCGAACCAGTACAACATTGACAGTGAACAGGCCCGACGCGTGCTGGAAACAACGATGCAAATGTACGACCAGTGGCATACGCAACAGCCCAAACTGGCCAATCCTCAACTGGAAGCATTACTGCGCTGGGCAGCGATGCTGCATGAGGTTGGGCTGAACATCAACCACAGCGGCTTACATCGCCACTCTGCTTATATCTTACAAAACAGCGATTTACCGGGGTTTAATCAGGAACAACAACTGATGATGGCAACATTAGTTCGTTATCATCGCAAAGCGGTGAAACTGGATGACTTGCCCCGCTTTACACTGTTCAAGAAAAAACAGTTTCTGCCGTTAATTCAACTGTTACGCCTGGGCGTGCTGCTGAATAATCAGCGTCAGGCGACCACCACGCCGCCAACCCTGACTCTGATAACCGACGACAACCACTGGACCTTACGTTTCCCGCATGACTGGTTTAGCCAAAATGCGCTGGTGCTGCTCGATCTGGAAAAAGAGCAGCAATACTGGGAGGGCGTAACCGGCTGGCGTCTCAAAATTGAAGAAGAAACCTCACCCGATATCGCCGCATAAACTCAGAACAGGTGCCAGCGCGTCTGGCGCCTGTTCTTCCAGCGTTTCATGCAATGGCTGTGGTTTACCAATCAAGTACCCCTGCATGTAGTCAATCCCCAGCGAAATTACCGCACTGCGTATTTCTTCACTTTCGACGTACTCTGCAACCACCAGCATTCTTTTCATCCGAGCCAGATGGCAAATAGAGGCCACGATTTGGTAGTCGAGGCTATTCGAAACGATACTGCGAATAAAGCTGCCATCAATTTTCAGGATATCGGCACTCACATTCTTCAGCCGCGCATAGCTGGCGTAACCCGTCCCAAAATCATCAATCGCAATCTGACAGCCCAGTGATTGCAGCTGCAGTAACGTTGCCTGTGCCTGTTCCGCATTGGTTAAGGCGTTGCTTTCCGTGACTTCAAAAATCAACTGCCACGCTTCAACCTTGTACTTAACCAGTAGCTGGTTGATGTCATGCGGAAGTCGGGCGCGACATATCGACGTGGGTGACAAGTTAATGGCAAACCGACGGGCGGGCATTTTTTCCCGATTCTGTGCCATAAACTTCAGCGTATTTTCAATCACCCACATATCGATGCTGGACGACAAGCCAAACTCATGCGCGATCGGCAAGAAGCAATCAGGCGGGATGGTTTCACCGTCATCTCCCTCAAGGCGCAGCAGGATTTCATGATAAACGTCGCCGCGTACGCCAAAAATCGGCTGCGCCATCAGGAAAAAACGATTGTGCTCCAGCGCCAGCTGTAGACGATTCATCATCGCAACCTTATCTTTCAGGTCACGTTGCAAGTGCATGACGCCTCGGCGCTGCAAGTTCTCTGGTGAATTGGTCGCCAGAGAAAGCTCGGCAATGGTGCTTAACTCTCCCAGTAACAGATAGATATGGTTAACAGGAGAACGGATACAGCAAAAACTGATCCCCACCTGCGGCTGTAAAAGCATGCCATCCCAAATAAAACGGAACTGCTTGATATGCCTGTCCAGGGCTTCAATGCGCTCCTGATACGACTCAGTGTTAAAACGCAAAACTAAGTCATTACCCGATAACTGATAGACATGCTCATCCTGTGCCAACAGTGGCGTTATCCACTGTGAGAGTTTTTGCTTGTACTGGATACGCAGCATAATGCCGTAATTTTTTACCAGTAGCTCCATGCCCGGAACACGCAAAAAGCAGAGCACTGACCATGGCATTTTTTTCAAATCCCGGTTCAATGCGCGCAAATTTGGCAGATGCACCATCGGATCAAAGAATGCCAGACGATGGTTGCGCCGGGTAACAAAGCGTTGGCGCGTTGCCAGTACGGCAATGAAGTTCACGATGAAGGAGAAAACAAGATAACTCGATGAGGTAATGGCAAGCTGGGTATCATAGCCAGAATACCAGGGCATATAGCGCTGGTAATAATGAATTGCGGTAATAAGTACGACAGACCATATCAGCGAAATAAATCTGTAACCGTAACGCATTGCTCCCCAGAGCATGACAGGTAGCAACAACGACAGAGTATAATTTGTGCTGAATATTGAGCTTTGTTCATTTAACGGCATACACAGCAATGCCATAAGTACAGCCAATATAATCAGCCAGACCGCAAACTCAGTTTTGGTAACTTTGGTATCAAACTGCTGCTTTAATTGAGAAAAATAGCCTCTGACATGCAAAGGGTTGCGGATCGTGCGAATAATAAAGTAGCACAAAGGAACCCCAATCAGATTCCCGACCAGCATAGCCTGATAGTTGATCAACGTGCCAGTATTAAAGGGCATAACCCCCACCATGCCGGATTTACTCTCATAAACGCCCACAAATGCGGCAAACTGGAAGAGGATCAGAAACAGCGTCGCCGGGCAGAAGACCTGCCAAAACATGCGCTGAAACATCAGGTGGGAGTTACCGTGAGATACGTTGTTCCGCCGGGGTGCAAATACTTTATACCCTCCCCAACTCAGCACTATCGTTACAATAAAGTGCGAAATTATTGAGAGCGTTTCAAATAACCCAACCTGCGGATATTTGTAGCAGATAATGGAAATGATAATTCCCGGCAATGCCGCCCAGCCAAAAAATAGCATCAGGCTAATCATCAACGCCAAAGGCATGTAGAAAAGAATTACGGTCCCAGTACTAATATGGGCATAGGTATTGGCAGTGCTCAATATAGGCAACAGCAAAGATGGTATGATGAGAGGTAACGCCCACCATCTATCTCTCATACAAATATAATTTTTATTGAGTTTCATAGATGCTCAGTAGAATCCCGCACATCCTGCAGGGGGTATTCAGACAGGCATCCCACCTGACTCTAAAACGATGAAGTTAAATACATTACTATGTCTCATCGATTTTAGTTATCAGTAAAGGGTGACGTTTGATATATATCAAAAAAAAAGCCCCTCATTAATCAATTATTACTATTTTCATCGTTTCTTATCGTTAATTCATTATTAATGCAAATAATAATATTAATTTTCATAACATATGAGGATAAAACAACTGAAGCAATTTTACATAACGAAAAATTGACCATTACCTCACAGTATGCCTTAATGTGAGTATCGCCCTCAGTTGGGTACACTACAAGGAACCTTTTGTGAGCCAGGTTACCAGCCTACGCAAACGACACCGATTTAATAGTCGCATGATCCGGATCGTACTGCTTATCAGCTTTCTCTTCTTCTTCGGACGCTTCGTCTACTCCGCTATAGGTGCGTGGCACCACCACCAGAACAAAAAAGACTCTCAGCAGATCACCCAGCCGCAACAGGCATCTCCTGCTCAAACCGACGTGCGCTGATCGCTCGCGCCTGTAATATCTCAGCATTAAGATTCCTTACCGGATGGCTAATCGCCTGACATTTAACCATCCGGTAAGGGATTTGAGTGATGAAACAATACGCTGCCTTACCCACCACACGCACGGAGTTATCGGATAATAGACCGTGTTTTTCGCACAAATTCACAATCTTTTAATCCCACTTCACCGCACCATTCGCGTTCATTTTTACGTTCCGATTTACTGGGTATAAAAAGACACACTGTGTTCAAATAGACGTCAATTAATATCACCAGAAAATATCACAGGTGAAAGCATTAATATTGTGTATGAAATTAAATGCTTATTTGAATCATTACCATTTTAAATTCTACAGGGTAATACCATGAGTGGTTTTTCATTATTTCCGAAAATAAGCAGCGGTCTTGAATGGATCGCTGGACACAGCGATGCGGTTATTCAATTCGGCTGGAATATCGTTGCCGCCGTAATTTTACTGTTTGTCGGTAAATTTGTCTCTCGCCTGATCTCCAGTGGTCTGGAAAAATTACTGTTAAAACGTAAAGTTGACCGAACCATTATCCAGTTCTTCACCGCGCTGGTACGTTACATTACCCTAGCCTTTGCCGTTGTTGCCGCATTGGGTCGCGTCGGTATCGAAACATCCTCCATTATTGCCGTCATTGGTGCCGCCGGGTTGGCCATTGGACTCGCGCTACAAGGATCGCTTTCCAACTTTGCCGCTGGCGTATTATTGGTCTCCCTGCGTCCATTCCGCGCCGGAGAAGTGGTACAAATTGGGGCAGTTACCGGAACGGTGGAAAAGGTGCATATTTTCTCCACTACCTTGCTCACCGCCGACAGCAAAGAAGTGGTCATTCCAAACGGTAAGATCATCGCTGACAATATCATTAACTATTCCCGCCACCCTTTCCGCCGAATCGATCTGGTGATTGGCGTCGGCTATCAGAGCCGGATAGCCGACGTTAAGCGCGTGATTAACCATATTATCGAGCAAGATACCCGCATCGATAAGCAACGTGGGGTAACCGTTCGTCTGGGCGAACTGGGCGCTTCAGCATTGAATTTTTACGTCCGCGTATGGGTGCCCAACATCGAATACTGGAATACCTATTACGATCTGCTGGAAAACATTAAAGAAGCCCTGGACGCCAACCATATCTCCCTGCCGTATCCGCAGATGGATATTCGCGTTGAGAACGTAGCCCCCCAATCTCAACCCCAGCTACAGTTGGTTGATTAATTCACAGCGCTTCGGTATGAGCGCAATAAAAAACCCTCTATAAAAAGAGGGTTTTTTTACATATTACCGATTCAGAAACCGCTAACAGAAAGGGCTATTATTCCCACTCAATGGTAGCCGGTGGCTTACCGCTGATATCATAAACGACGCGGGAAATGCCGTTCACTTCGTTAATGATGCGGTTAGAGACACGGCCTAAGAAATCATACGGCAGGTGCGCCCAGTGCGCGGTCATAAAGTCGATGGTTTCTACTGCACGTAGGGAAACAACCCAGTCGTACTTACGGCCATCGCCCATGACGCCAACGGAACGTACCGGCAGGAACACGGTGAACGCCTGGCTGACTTTGTTGTACAGGTCAGCTTTGTGCAGTTCTTCAATGAAGATAGCATCCGCGCGACGCAGCAGGTCGCAGTACTCTTTCTTCACTTCGCCAAGCACACGTACACCCAGCCCCGGTCCCGGGAACGGGTGACGGTACAGCATGTCGTACGGCAGGCCCAGCTCCAGACCAATCTTACGCACTTCGTCTTTGAACAGCTCACGCAGCGGCTCAACCAGACCCATCTTCATCTCTTTCGGCAAACCGCCCACGTTGTGGTGAGATTTGATAACGTGCGCTTTACCGGTGGCAGATGCCGCGGATTCGATCACGTCCGGATAGATAGTTCCCTGTGCCAGCCACTTAACGTCTTCCAGCTTCAGCGCTTCTTCGTCGAACACTTCAACGAATACGCGGCCGATGATCTTACGTTTCGCTTCAGGATCGTTCTCGCCTTTCAGCGCGTCGAGGAAACGCTGTTCGCCTTCAACGTGAACGATGTTCAGGCCGAAATGGTCACCAAACATATCCATTACCTGCTGGGCTTCGTTCAGGCGCAGCAGACCGTTGTCGACGAACACGCAGGTCAGGTTTTTTCCGATTGCACGGTGCAGCAGCATCGCAGTCACAGAGGAGTCAACGCCACCGGACAGACCGAGGATAACTTTGTCATTGCCAACCTGCTCACGAATGCGGGCAACGGCGTCATCGATAATTTTTGCCGGCGTCCACAGCGCTTCACACTGGCAGATATCGCGCACAAAACGCTCCAGCATGCGCATGCCCTGACGGGTGTGGGTAACTTCCGGGTGGAACTGCACGCCGTAGAAGCGTTTTTCTTCGTGCGCCATGATAGCAAACGGGCAGCTGTCGGTGCTGGCAACAGTCACGAAACCTTCCGGAATGGCAGTCACTTTGTCGCCGTGGCTCATCCACACATCCAGCAACGGTTTGCCGTCTGCGGTCAGGGAGTCTTCAATACCGCGGACAAGCGCGCTGTCGGTCTGCACTTCAACCTGCGCATAGCCGAATTCACGTTCGTTAGAACCTTCAACATGACCACCGAGCTGCATTGCCATGGTCTGCATGCCGTAGCACACGCCGAACACCGGCACGCCCGCATTGAAAACGTATTCCGGCGCACGCGGGCTGTTTTCTTCGGTGGTACTTTCCGGGCCACCGGAAAGGATAATGCCGCTTGGGTTGAATTCGCGAATTTGTGCTTCCGTAACATCCCATGCCCACAGTTCACAGTAGACGCCCAGTTCACGTACGCGACGTGCAACCAACTGAGTGTACTGCGAGCCGAAATCGAGGATGAGAATGCGATGTTTATGAATATTGTCTGTCATTGACGCTAATTCCGAGGCAAGTGAAACAAATTCGCCCGGCATATAGCCGGGCGCGGAAACTTATCAGGAGCCCATGCGGTAGTTAGGGGACTCTTTGGTGATGGTCACATCGTGAACGTGACTTTCCTGAATACCCGCACCGCTGATGCGTACAAACTCTGCTTTCGTTCGCAGCGCGTCGATAGTACCACAGCCGGTCAGCCCCATACAGGAGCGCAGGCCGCCCATCTGCTGGTGAATGATCTCTTTCAGGCGGCCTTTATAGGCTACGCGGCCTTCGATACCTTCCGGGACCAGTTTGTCAGCGGCGTTATCGCTCTGGAAGTAACGGTCAGAAGACCCTTTGGACATCGCGCCCAGAGAACCCATACCGCGGTAAGATTTGTAAGAACGGCCCTGGTACAGTTCGATTTCGCCCGGGGATTCTTCAGTACCCGCCAGCATGGAACCAACCATCACTGCGGCAGCACCAGCGGCAATCGCTTTAGCGATGTCGCCGGAGAAACGAATACCGCCATCGGCGATAACTGGAATACCGGTGCCTTCCAACGCTTCAACGGCATCAGAAACGGCGGTGATCTGCGGAACACCGACGCCGGTCACGATACGGGTAGTACAGATGGAGCCAGGGCCGATACCCACTTTAACAGCGCTGCAGCCAGCTTCAGCCAAAGCGCGAGCACCTGCGCCCGTAGCAACGTTACCGCCGATAATCTGCAGATCAGGATATTTAGCGCGAGTTTCACGAATACGCTGCAGTACGCCTTCAGAGTGGCCGTGAGAGGAGTCAATCAGCAGTACGTCAACGCCCGCGGCAACCAGCGCGTCAACACGCTCTTCGTTACCAGCACCTGCGCCTACAGCTGCACCAACGCGCAGACGACCATGCTCGTCTTTACAGGCGTTAGGTTTACGTTCAGCTTTCTGGAAATCTTTAACGGTGATCATACCGAGCAGATGGAAGCTGTCATCAACAACCAGCGCTTTCTCAACGCGTTTTTCGTGCATTTTGGCAAAAACGACATCGCGCGCTTCGCCTTCACGAACGGTCACCAGACGCTCTTTTGGCGTCATATATACGCTAACCGGCTGGTTCAGGTCAGTCACAAAACGCACGTCACGGCCGGTGATGATACCGACCAGTTCGTTATCTTCAGTCACCACCGGGTAGCCTGCAAAGCCGTTACGCTCGGTCAGTTCTTTCACTTCGCGCAGAGTAGTGGTTGGCAGTACGGTCTGTGGGTCAGTTACCACGCCAGATTCGTGTTTTTTCACGCGGCGAACTTCTTCAGCCTGGCGCTCGATGGACATGTTTTTGTGGATAAAACCGATGCCGCCTTCCTGGGCTAGGGCAATTGCCAGGCGCGCTTCCGTCACGGTGTCCATTGCTGCGGAGAGCATAGGAATGTTCAGGCGAATGGTTTTCGTCAACTGGGTGCTGAGGTCAGCAGTATTCGGCAGAACGGTAGAATGAGCGGGAACGAGGAGGACGTCGTCAAACGTCAGGGCTTCTTTTGCGATACGTAGCATGGGCAATATCTCACCTGGGAGGTTATTAAATATTGCCGCGGCATTATACAGAGCGTAACCGATTGCATCCACACTTTTTTGCAAAAAAACCTTGCGCTCCTCTGTGAGCATGTTACTTTCGACTGAATAACCTGCTGATTTAGAATTTGATCCCGCTCACATGTTATCCTCTCAGACCACCTCAATTTTTACCGTAAGCCGCCTGAATCAGACGGTTCGTTTGCTGCTTGAGCAGGAAATGGGGCAAGTGTGGATCAGCGGTGAAATCTCCAATTTCACTCAGCCGTCCTCGGGTCATTGGTACTTCACGCTCAAAGATGACACCGCTCAGGTTCGCTGCGCGATGTTTCGCAACAGCAACCGCCGGGTAACGTTCCGCCCGCAGCACGGGCAACAGGTGCTGGTGCGCGCCAACATTACATTGTATGAGCCGCGTGGGGACTACCAGATAATTGTTGAGAGTATGCAGCCTGCGGGTGAAGGTCTGTTGCAACAGAAGTATGAGCAACTGAAGGCCAAACTGCAGGCTGAAGGGCTGTTCGACCAGCAGCACAAAAAACCGCTGCCCTCACCGGCCCACTGCGTCGGGGTGATCACCTCGAAAACCGGGGCAGCGCTACACGATATTCTCCATGTATTGAAACGCCGCGACCCTTCCCTGCCCGTTATTATCTATCCAACCGCTGTCCAGGGCGACGATGCACCGGGGCAGATCGTTCGCGCAATTGAGCTGGCAAACGCCCGTGGCGAGTGTGACGTATTAATCGTCGGGCGCGGCGGCGGCTCGCTGGAAGATTTGTGGAGCTTTAACGACGAGCGCGTAGCACGGGCGATATTTGCCAGCCGTATTCCGGTGGTGAGTGCCGTCGGCCATGAAACCGATGTGACCATTACCGATTTTGTCGGCGACCTGCGCGCGCCAACGCCGTCGGCGGCCGCAGAAATTGTCAGCCGCAATCAGCTTGAACTGCTGCGTCAAATTCAGCATGGTCAGCAACGTCTGGAAATGGCGATGGATTACTATCTCGCCAACCGAACTCGCCGATTTACCCAGCTTAATCACCGCTTGCAACAGCAGCATCCGCAGCTGCGTCTGGCCCGCCAGCAGACCGTGCTGGAACGACTGCGTCAGAGAATGAACTTCGCACTTGAGAATAAAATTAAACAGGCCAATCAGCGTCAGCAGCGCATGCTGCAGCGGCTGAACCAGCAGAACCCACAGCCGCGCATTCATCGCGCGCAGTCACGGGTGCAGCAACTGGAATATCGACTGGCGGAAAATATCCGCGCGCGGCTAAGCGAGCAGCGCGAGCGTTTCGGCAACGCGGTCACCCATCTGGAAGCCGTCAGCCCGCTGGCAACATTAGCGCGCGGCTATAGCGTCACGACAACAATCGATGGCGCAGTGCTAAAGAAAACCAAACAGGCCAGACCCGGCGACCTGCTCACCACCCGACTGAACGACGGCTGGGTGGAAAGCGAGATAAAAACGGTAACGGCTGCCGGGAAAAAGCGCCAGCCAAAAGCTAAGTAGCCCGCTGCCGCTTGCCTATTCGCATCTATCGCGGGGGAGATACCGTCATCATCGCAGCGGAAGCGTGCGGGTTCGCCAGGCAAACCAGTGCCTGATTATCGTTTGCCGTTTTCGTTGCATTCACATAGCCGCTGGTAAGATCGATGGTCTGGTAGTTCTGGCCCACTCTGTCGAATACCCACCAGGCAATATTTGAGCGATCGATCGGCCAGCCAAAACGTTCACCTAATTGACCGCCCGGGTAATCACTGTAAAGTCTTTGCATTTCTTTCAGCGTCGGCTGATGATCATCGGAACAGCCAGATTTACTTGCCAACCCTGCGCCACCATGGTTAAACAATGACCAAGTTTCATTGCCAATGCTGTAAGAACCAAAGGTGTTATCATGCGACGGCGCTTCATTCATCAATAGTGGTCGCTTAAAGACTACGCCATCGCTGCTGGTCACCGTTTCCGGCATATGCCCCCAGTATTGAGCCTTGTCACTATCGGGGCTGGAAATTACGGTAAAGATCACGTTAAGCGAAGAGGTCAAATTAGGATAATCGTCCATCTTCGCCGAAATCGCCGTTTTCAGCCCCATCGCAGTGTCCTGACGCAGGCTAAACGTCGCCTTACCGCCCGCCCCCGTCACGCCGTGATAGACATCAATATGATCATCCAGTAGCACCGTTGTCGCCACTGGCGTCAGTTCCTGCAGAAAAAGATCGTCCGTCACGCCGCCGTTCCCGGTAGTTTTCGCTTCCCCCCGGCGAGACAGACCTTGACTACGCGAAATCGTAAATGCCGCATTCGCAGACGGATTGCCGCTGCTGTCTTTCATGGTGACGGTGAGCGGGATCTCTTCTCCTTTTTTGACTTTCACCGCATCGCTTACCGTATCGAGGGCAATACTGGAAGTCAGTTCAATCGTCGCCGGTACCGGTGAATGCGGGTCGACCAGGCAAACCTGCGCCCCTGTTACACTCCCTGAACTACTTGATGACGATACGTTCCCCACATCCAGCCGCATAGACTGATAGTTCCCGGTATTCGCCGCGCGATCTACCGCAAACCAGAACCATTTTTCATTCACCGGCCAACCATAACGTTCAAACAATGCGCCGCTGGGATTATCTGCATACAATGTTTGTAGATCGCTTAATAAAGGCTGATACGCCTCATCACAGTCGGACTTCCCGGCCGTCAGCGTGGTGGATTGCAACCTCAACGGCCAGCGTTCATTGCCGCTGTTGACGCTGGAAGCGTAACCCGACGTCTCCGCAGCAAGATAAGGGCGATGGAATGTAACGCTAGCGCTGTTAGTCACCGTTTCCGGCATATGGCCCCACATGGCGGCCTTATCGCTGTCCGGGCTGGTGAGAACGGAAAAGATTACGTTTTTACTCACCGTGGCTAAACTGTCTCCCTCCACCGTGGCGGTTACAGTCGTTTTCAGGCCGCTCGAATTGTCCTGCGCTAACGCCAATTGCGCTTTACCATCAGCATCCGTCATTCCATACCATTTCGACGAACCGGAATTGAAACTCGTCGCACTCCCCTCAGGCGTAACGGGCGTCAAGGTCATGTAAGCCTGGTTGTTTGATATCACCGTACTGGCTCGCGTGGTCGATGAAGAACGCCCCAGCACCACCACGGTATTGGCCTGTGGGATGCCGGCAGCATTTTTTACGCTAACCGTTAGCTGTAACGTTTCGCCTTTCTTACCCATGAAGCTTGCGTACGTCTCATTCCATGGCATGGAAGAGTCAAGCGTAATAGCATACTCACGTTGTGCCGTCAGACACAGCTGCGTTACGTTGGTCGGGGACGAAGATGCCGTTGTGTTCATGACACCATTACGAAAATTAATGTATTGATATAATGACGTTTGCCCGCTTAGCGTCTTATCACCTGCCCACCATCCATACGAGGCGATCATCGGAAGACCGTAATCAGCGGTTAATGCACTATCCGGGTGATCGTTATACAGCGACGTTAAATCGGCCGCCGTCGGCATTTGGCTCATAGTGCAGGCCCCGCGCCCGCTATTTACATTTTTCACCGTATACCACATTTCATTGTTTTGTATGACCCCCTCCGTATCCGTGGTTGAATTCAGCTCATACCTCAGCCTTGGGCGCATAAATTCCGCGCCGTTGCTGGCGGTGAAGGTCTCCGGCATATGCCCCCACATCTGGGCTTTACTGCTGTCAGGGCTGGTGAGCACGGTAAACACTGTCGACAGCGACGAGGTTGCCGCTGGGGTTTTATACAAGCTGGCGTTCAACACCGTTTTCAACCCCGGCCCAGTATCTTCACCTACATCAAGAGACAGCGTGCCGTCCGGACCAGTGACCCCATAATAGGTGCCGTTATAAAGCCAGGTCTGCGGCGCCTGTCCGGTCAGCACCAGCTCCATGGTTGGTATGGTCCAGGAAGTAAGCGCACTGCTGCCGCGTATCGAACCTCGGTCACGCGTCAGGGTAAACGCAGCGTTCCCTACCGGGTTACCGACAGCATCCGTGGTGGTGATCGTTAACGGCACTCTTTCACCCGTCTTCACTTTCACCGCTTGCGCGGTTTCGTCTATTGCCACCGTCGAGGTCAGCGCGATCGTCGTGGCCTGTGCAGCCCCCGTACTCGTACAAATCTGGTACTGCATGGCGCTGGTATCCGTCGCCGACACCGAATGATGACTGCCATCATCCAGATCGACGACATAAAAATCGATGGGCGCTTCAGAAGAAAACTTACTCACATAGCTACCACTCCAGTAGGAGTAGTCTATCGGCCAGCCCTGTGCCGTCTTGATGCTTCTGTCCGGGTATTGGCGATAAAGCGCGTCCAGAGCGTCGATGGCAGGGTAATACCCGGACGCGCACATCTCCGCATTGTTCTTGCGGCCATCAGGGCCGTAAAAACGGGACCACGCCTCGTTATCTTCCGTATAGCTCATCACATTGAGAGTATTACTCAACTCCGCGTACAGCAGCGGCCGGTGGTAGCTCGTACCGTCTGCCGCCGTCAGCGTGTCCGTCATATGCCCCCACAGCGTCGCCTTGTCCGAGTCGGGGCTGGTGACCACCGTAAAGATGGTGTCGAGGCTGGCACTCACGCTGGCATTGCCGTACAGCGCCGCCGTTATCGCCACTTTAGTGCCGTGCGTATCCGGGCGGGTCACATTGACGATTTTGCTGCCGTCCACGCCCGTCAGGCCGCCGATTTTCGTCGCCGTATCGTTAACAGATTCGCCGTCAATGACCACCGGCGACACAATACCATCACCGCTGCCAGCGGCATGTTTAACATTCTGTCGGGTAAAACCATCACCACGGCTCATGACAAAAGGCGCTTGCGGCACAGGGTTTCCATTGGCGTCTTTCACCGTGACCTTCAGTTGTAGCGTCTCGCCTTTCTTCACTCTTACCGCATGTACGCTATTAACGTTGTTGTCATACCACTGCGATGCATCCACCGGTTCAATGGTGATGGACGCCGCCGCTGGGTTATCGCTGGTCAGGCAACTGACGTAATCCGAAACATCGCCCCCCGCCGTCACCTCACCACCCGACAACGATATCTGCTGCCAGCTGGACTGGCTGGCGTACGTGACGGACCAGTAGTCAAGCCCCACAGGCCATCCGGCAACCGTATGTATCTCTCCGTCATTGTTGGCATTGTACAAAGTGGTAAGCTGGTCGATACGCGGCAGACGATTAAGTGCACATCCCCCGGCTGCGGTATTTCCCAGCGCATCGGCATGTGTGAGGCGAGCCCAGGTTTCATTCGCTTCATCCTGGGTTCGGGTTGCCCCTGACTCTGCCGCCAGTTTCGGGCGTTCAAACGTGAGATTATCCACTGTTACGGCGTCCGCCATATGCCCCCACATATGGGCTTTTGGCGTATCCGGGCTTGTCGGAACGGTAAACTTCACGCTACGCGAGATAGGCGAGTTCAGCAGTGAATCAATCGGTACTACGCTTAGCGGTGTGATTAACCCCACGCCGCGTGGCTGCTCAAGAATAATTTGCGCGTCACCGTTTGCATCCGTCATCCCCTCATACGTCATTGAAGATGTACCCGCGCCATAGGCAACGCTGTCAAACAGCAATTCCCCCTGGCTTGGGTCAGTAAAGCCGGTGGTCATCCCGCTGCGATTTTTGCCGAGCCCCATGGTGACTGAAAACTTCACATTCGCTATCGTTGCTCCGTTCAACGCATTTTGTGAATGGACGTTCATTTTTATTTGCTCGCCAACTTTGGCGACGGGCAGTCGTAACGAGACATCGTCATTGAAATAGACGCTCAGTTGAGCAACCATTTCATTGGCTGAACAGGTCAGATAATGGGCCACTCCGCCGATACCTTTACTGCCATCGCCCAGATTGAAATACGCCATCTGCATGGCATCATCGGCAATATAGGTCCCCGATGCCGTCGGCCAGCCGTATTCGGTCAGGAGCTTATTATCAGGATGCTCGCCGTAGAGCGTTGCAAGCGACCCCGTATCAGGTACCTGCCCTGCGCCGCACTGATTCGTGGCAGAGATCAGAGAATCGAAGGTGGCCCATTCTTCGCTATTTTCATTTTGCTGACCGGTTTTATGACTTGTTTCGGACGCCAATAGCGGACGCTTGTAGAGATTACCCTTCTCCACAATACCCCGTTGCATATGGCCATACATATTCGCCCCGTCAACGTCCGGGCTGGTTATCACCGTAAAAATCACATTAAAGGGGAACGAGATGCTTGCGCCTTCATCATCCGCCATCATAATGCGGATCGGCGTTTCTACCCCCACCCCACTGTCATGACTTAACGACAAATGTACCTGACCGTTCGCGTCCGTTACCCCGGTATAGTGTTCCGGGGACGATGCACGCATATCATCACTACGGACAACGACCCGCAGATTATCCCACTCATCTTTATGCTCCCCTTTACGGTTAGAGGCGGGGTCGACAAACAGTTCAAGATAACGATAAGGCAACGGTTTATTGGTATTCCGGTCAACCACGCTGGCTATCACATCAATCATCTCGCCGACTTCCGCCTTGTATGGCGCATCGGGAGAAAGCGTGATTTGTGGATACGCTAAAGGCAGCGCTTTATCCACGCAACTCACCAGTAAAGCCGTACTGTTGCTTTCTCGTATCACCGCCCCGCTCCCCATACTGGTGGCGTAGTGATAAATATCGAGCTGATCTTTCGTGGACGACCAGTAGGTATCAATCGGCCAGCCGGGGTAGGTCGCCGCAGTGTTATGGGCGGCTCTCATCGCCACCAGTTGTTCGGCATCCGGTAGAATAGCGCAGTGATTATCCGCACCATCCCAGGTGAACTGGGCCCAGCTTTCATTGCTGGCAACAAAGGTACCGCTGACGCCGCTTGTTTCCGCCGCCAGTTTTGGACGCGTGAAGGTATAGGTGACGCCATCGACGTTTGCCGTGGCGCTTTCTGCCATATGCCCCCACATCGCAGCTTTGTCGCTATCCGGGCTGGTCTGAGTGGTGAAAATGACATCCACCGTGTCCTTCAGCGCCGTATTGCTTGCCGGCATCACTGTCAGCGTAGTTTTCACGCCGGGGCTGTTTGCCTGGGTGACGGTTACTGTTGCCTTGCCGTCAGCATCCGTGACGCCGTGATACTCCGTCGCCGTGGTGGTCAGTTCCGTATCGCCGACGTGTACCGGCGCGGTATTGTTGACCACGTCCTGGCGGTTAACCGCATCATTACGGGTGATGACAAACGCCGTATTGCCGACGACGTTGCCGGAGCAGTCGTGGGTGGTAATGGTCAGCGTGACGCTTTCCCCCGCTTTGACTTTTGCTGCCTGGAGCGCCTCGTCCATGTTGCTGGCGCTCACGGAAAGCGGTTCACCCACGGCGGTAGCTACGTCAATCGCCACTTTTTGTTCGGTTAAAGCAACCGTATTGCTGTTCGGTGTTCCCGTCGACGTAATGAGGTAAAGCGCGGGTAGCGCACTGCTATCTTCCAGCTGCGGCCAGACCACGTAATGCCCGCCGGCCATATTCTGCGCACAGAACGTTTTATTGGCGACCGGCTGCGGGTTAAGCGGTTCATCCGGTGTGGCGGCATCTGCCCAAACTAAACTGATAACGGGCGCCTGTTCGCTTTCCCAGCGCAGCGGCGGTATGGCGAACAGATCGCCCTCGGTATCGAGCGGATTAGCCAACTGCAGTGCGCTGGCTGAATCGTCAACGCTGAAGTCGCGGGGCATCGCGCTGAAGGCCACAGCGTGCGCTTCACCGGGAGAGAGCACAACGCTGCCCTGATAAACCGGAACGAACGCGCTGTCCGCCGTCGGCGGGGTGCCGTTTATCGCATCCGTAGCTGTGCGCAACTCATGCCATGCCCCACTTTTTAGTGCAGAAAGTACCGGCACTGCACC
The DNA here is from genome assembly GCF_030336505.1 of Citrobacter sp. Cf116. Taxonomy (NCBI): domain Bacteria; kingdom Pseudomonadati; phylum Pseudomonadota; class Gammaproteobacteria; order Enterobacterales; family Enterobacteriaceae; genus Citrobacter; species Citrobacter sp. Cf116. Next base: position 1,370,507 of record NZ_JAOWEQ010000037.1, read on the forward strand.
CATTAACAGAGCTAACGCCAGTAAAGAGCGATAAACTTTATTCACCTGCCAGATCCCCCATCCTTGAGCAGTCACTACCCATTTATTTTGTGTTCGCGTTTCAACACACTTTGCTTAACCCCAAGCTAAACAAAGGGCGCGGAAAAACCGCTCCCCAAGGAAGCGGTCTTGCACGGTTTTATTTACGTTGATAGTCGATAGACAAGCCATAGCCCTGGACGCCATCGTTGCCGAGGGTAACGCCATCGGCATTATCGAAGGCAGCCTTCGCTTCGGCGTTGGTAAGCGGAATAACCAGATCGCTATTGTTGTAGGTAGCGTTGACAATCCCACCCACAGTGCCCAACTGCAGACTGTTACCGGTGAATTTCCAGCGGTAGTTGTAATCACTGGTAACTTCTTCACCTGCATCGTAAGAGCGACTGGCGTTTTTATCTTTCCACAGCAGCACTTTATAGGTGGTGTTGGTTTTAAGTTTGGTGCTCGTGCCCAACAGATTGGTTGTTGTACCCGCCTCGTAGATGACGACGTGGACATTTTCATCGACCACCGGACCTTCCGGAATGTCATCATCGTCAGAACCACCGCCAGCGTTGGTCGACAGATCGTTTAGCAGCAATTCTGTGGCAACATTTGGATCGCCGGTAGTTGTGGTAGGCGTAATTTTAATACCGATGTAGCGATCGGCATCCGCAGCCTGAATTTCATAGGTGTCGCTGCCTTTTGTACCTATCTCTTGTGCATCGCCGCCATTCTGATCGCTATAGCTCATCCACTGCACAGTCGCTTTGGTCGCCGTGTTATCCGCATCCAGGTCACCTTCCGCATCGCCGATAGCCCAGTTGACCGTCACTTTGTCGCCCGCGTGAAACTGCCGGTCACCTTCAGTTGCCACGGTTCGACTACCACGGTCAATCGTCACCGTGACATGTGCTTTATCCGTTTCCGCCGTTTTATCTGCAGCCCGTGTAATCCACGGGATAGTCCCTTGAATAGTACCGGTACTTTCTGTCGCGCTTTGCCACTGACCGGCTTTCAGACTCCCATTAGCCGCGACTGCAGGCACAGCACAATACCCTGCCACAGCCAACGCCAGTGCGACCTCCGTCAGCCGCCGTTTTAATACTAATTGCATCAAGACTCTCCTTTTTCTTCAACATTCAGCGACTGGCTGGTCCGCCACTACGCTGACACTATTTCTGGCTATACACCACGCGTATGCCATAGCCCTGAATACCATCCTGCTCATGAGCAGCGAATTTTTGCGCAGCCTCTCTATTTGTTGCTGGCAACACCAGATCTTCATTGCGGGTATTGGCTTGTGCTCCGGTATTTCCCGTCGCGCTTTGCCCGGTAAATTCCCATTGATAGTCATAAAGCGACATTTCATCTTCTGTCAGTTGTTCTGACATCTGGAAAACGCCGTCTTTATTGGCATCACGCCACAGTACAAATCGATAGGTATTATTGACGACAGGATGTCTATCTTGTTTGCCGCTCAAATTAACGGGAGAAGATGTGTTCATTTGATAAATGAGCGCATTCAACGCATCAAGCGCATCACCGGTAAACGTCACGTCAACATAGTTACTGTCGCCGTAGGCGTCTTCCTTCGCTTTCCAGCGAAACGTACCAGGAAGCGTACTGGAGAGCGTGACGGTTCCCGCCTTTTTGTCACGGCTGGCAATGAAGACGCAGGGCAATTCGGCGGTACAAGCGCTGGAGGAAAGCGACACCTTTTTGTCATTGCTGTCATAGAGTTCAGGCGCCATAGCCTCATCCACCAGCGCTTTGCCGTTACGATCGGTCGTATCCCCAAATGAATCGGTCAGCACCAGGTCCATCACAACACCATCGACGCCATCCGCCAAAGCGCTGGCCTCATGGCTATGATCGGTACGATCGGCGTCAGCGACGTTATCGACAATCAATTCGATTTTACGATCCTGCTGGACGGTAATTTCCACAGCACCCGAGTTTTGCTTATTCCCCTTTTCATCTTCCAGGGTCATGCGCACTTTCCAGGTATTTAACTCTGTACGCTGTGCTTCTGTATCCGCATTGACCCACGCAGGGAGGATCAGATTCCAGCGATTATTATTCCCTTCAGTGAGGGCATCAGCTTTTACCACTGGCATCACTAATGTGCGATTGGCATTATTTTTTGCCTGCCAGGAGGCGGAGATGATTTTGTAGTGATGAGAGACAAGCGCATTGATCGTCCACTTACATTTCTCCAGTCCCACCGCAGACTCAGGCGTGTCTTCAATTACGCATTCAGGATGGACATTGGTCGCATCGGCTTTGAGCCATAACGCAACATCAAGGGGATCCTTTTCACGGTATTCAAGAACGATAAAATTATTACGCTCGACAAAATCGGTACGACTGCCCATTAAAGAGCGCTGAATTTTTACGTTTTCCGGATCAAGCTGAGCCGCCAGGGGCGTACCTAACTGATAAGTGACGGTTGCGTTGATGCTAAGGTCGGCATTATCTCCAGTGCCGGCTTTGTAATCTGTACCCAACGTGACCATCGGCACAGGCATGTAATTGAGACCAACGGTTACCGCATGGGGATTTTTTTGTAAATTGTCGGTACCAAATAATGCCACTTCATCGCCATAGTACTGCTCGTAGACTAATTTCCCACCGAGCTGTGGATAAAATGACAGCCAGCTTTCAGCCCGAATATCCCATCCCCGGGCGGGGCGCTCTTCATAAAACTCGAAATCCTCAGACTCTTTCCAGTCAGAAAGTGGATGGTAATAGTTGCCAGAGAGCTTCAGATAATCTGTCCATGCCTCAGTGCCCAAACCTAAGCGACGGTGCCCACGGGTAAAATCGTAGTCATAAAAAGCGTTGCCGCCGAGTAACCAATCCCCCACATTTTGACGCAAGCCAAAACCGATATTTCCAATGGTCCGATCCTCTTTACGCTGCGCGGAGATTTGGCTAAAAATCAATGTATATTGGTTGTCGTATAAGGGAACAAAATAGTCGAGAGAGCTACCATCAAGATCGCCCCCTTCGCCAACAGATAAACTGGTCCGTACTTTTCCGTACGGTGACATTAACCCTTCTATATACGATTGCGTGGAGGAGGTAATTTGATTTTGCAAATAGCTTTGCGCCTGTGATTTCAACGCGTCAGGCGTCAGGTTTTCAAAGCCTTGTGTCGCAGAATTAATAAAATAGTCGGCACCTTTCTCTTTAATAGATTGATCTTCGTTATTATGCTGTTCTTTTTGTACCGATTCACTGCCGAGATCGGGCAACGTAGACTCGCTTATGTCATTTGCTGCTGCAGGCGCAACAATATTGTCCCCGGCAATAACTGCGCCAGAAACGGATAGCACGAGCAAGATAACAAAGCGCACCCTTCGGGCCATAACATGTTCCTGTATTAACAAAGTTGCTGTACAACAGGAACATTATATTTATGATTTACCCTAATGAATGCCTTTACAACCTAAATATAATCCTAAAAAATCAGCCGAATTATCAAAGCAAGATAAAACATTTGTAATAATAGTTAAAGCTGATTAGTATTCATAAAAATATTAATCAGCAAAAATCATTCATAATATAATTTATATTACGGCATTATATTCCACGCGTTTCTTCGAAATCAGTCCATGACCATTCTGACAGAAATAATCCACCGCTCCGCAGGCTTTTAATACTTGCAGTGGCAGATGGCATTCCGGACAACGCGCTTCCAGTTGAATATCTTTGTGACAATGCTCGCAGTGCGCCACACCATTTTGTGGCTCCAGCTCTGCATGACAATCCGGGCAGGTAATCGACATATCGTGTCCTTATACAGAAAATGTATTGCTGATTTTATTTTAACACCATGCGCTTAATGTGGCCCACGTAACTGCTGCTGCAATGTTAACAGGCACTCCACTTCTTCCAGCCTGCGCAGTGTCGTTTGGCTCACCTCCTGCGGACAACGTTCAAACAAACTTTGCGCTCCCAGAATTTGCTCAGCGAGGCAATGGGCGTAAATCGTACCGGTAATGCTCCAGCTTTGTACCGCCTCGCCGTCAATCACTTCCAGTACATCTTCTGTACCGCGTCGGTCATGGCTGATAATACGTCCGTCACGCAGATAAAGCCGCAGACCTTTTTGCCCACCAGCTGGCCCCGCATATTTGTTGAGCCAGATATCCAGTGGAATGCCGCTAATCTGCCCCTGAAGATGCGCCTCGCCTTCTGCCGTGGTCAGGTCACTCCGGGGGATCTCACGTCCCAGACGGTCTTTAGCACTCACTAACCGCAGCACCATCTCATTATTCCCTCCCAGATACCGTACCGTTTCCCGCAGCATTGCTAACACGTGCGTACCGATATCCAGAATCACGCCATCAGGGTGGCGAAGTTCACGCGTGTCCGGTTCACCGGTGGCAAAGTTAAGCGCTATCGGCTCCCCTGCGACGTTAAATCCACTTGGCTCCTGCAAAAAACCTTCGATTTTCACAATCTCGGCAAAAGTGCTGACCACCCCTCGTTTCACCATTTCGATGCGCGCCATCCAGTGGTCGAGTGCCAGTACACGGTCGGCGGCTCCTGGTTGAGCCAGCAGCATTTTCAGTTTTTCAATTTGGGAGAGCGTGGCGACAATAGGTTTTTCAACCACGATACGTGTGATGGGAGAGGCCAGGGCTTGTTCAAGCACCTCAAGGTGATGCAAGGATGCGGTCGTGATGAACAGGGTATCAAGAGGCTGAGTAAACAGCTCTTCGAGCGACGTACAACACGTCACACCTGCTGGCTGTTTTGTGGGTTGAACATCAAACCCCACACAGCGTAATGAATCACCGAAGAGGCTACGTAATGCGGGCAAGTATGCCGTTTCAACGACTGCGCCCAGCCCAACAAATCCTAACAGCATGTTCTCACCTCAAAAGTTGAATTACCGGGGCATAACGTCTGCCCCGGCATCATCGAGGTGCTATCAGGCGCTAGTTGCCGGTTTAGTCTGTGTATTCTCCAGCATGCGACGAATCGGAACAATGAGAACGATCAGTACCGCGGCGCAGATAAGCAGCGCAATCGAGCAGCGCGCGAAGAGATCTGGCAGCATATCAAGCTGGTCGGCCTTCACATGACCACCAATCAGACCCGCGGCCAGGTTACCCAGCGCACTGGCGCAGAACCACAGACCCATCATCTGTCCACGCATTCTTTCCGGTGCCAACAGCGTCATGGTCGCCAGACCAATTGGGCTCAGACACAGCTCGCCGAGCGTAAGCATCAGGATACTGCCAACCAGCCAGAATGGAGAAACACCCGCGCCGCCATTTGCCAGCACGTCTTGCGCCGCGAGCATCATCACACCAAAGCCCGCCGCTGCGCAGAGAATGCCGATGACAAACTTGGTGATACTGCTTGGGCGAATATTCATGCTCGCCAGTTTTGGCCACGCCCAGCTGAATACCGGGGCCAGCAGAATGATGAACAAAGCGTTAATCGACTGGAACCATACTGCCGGGATTTCAAAATCGCCGATCATACGGTTAGTGTAGTCGTTGGCGAACAGGTTGAACGAGGTAGGTTTCTGCTCAAAGGCAGACCAGAAGAACGCAGCGGAAACCAGCAGGATAAAGCAAACCAGCAGCCTGGCGCGTTCTTTACGGTTCAGCCCCGCAAAGACGAACAGATAGATAAAGTAAAGCGCAACTGACGCGGCAATCACGTACACCAGCATGCTGGCAACCGCGACCGGGTTAATCACAATCACTCCCTGCGCAATCAGGGTAACAACAATTGCTACACCAACTGCCAGCGCCAGCAGCCACGCGCCCACACCATTACGTTTCACAACCGGGCTGTTCCAGGTCGAGTCCAGGCCCACTTCGCTATCGTAGCGTTTCATCGCCGGAACGGCAAAGATACGGAAGATGAGCAACGCCACCAACATTCCGATACCACCGATACCAAAACCCCAGTGCCATCCGTGAGTTTTAATCAGCCAACCGGAGATCAATGGCGCGATGAAGGAACCCAGGTTGATACCCATGTAGAACAGCGAGAAACCGCCGTCACGGCGCGCATCGCCTTTTTTATACAGCGTACCCACCATCACCGAGATACAGGTTTTGAACAGGCCAGAACCGAGCACAATGAACATCAGGCCAATAAAAAACAGGTTGTCACCCATGATGGCCGAGAGTGCAATCGACAGGTGACCAAGTGCTATCAGGATGGAGCCATACCATACCGCTTTTTGTTGACCAAGCCAGTTATCCGCCAGCCAGCCACCTGGCAGCGCAGCAAGATACATGGTACCGGCAAAGATACCGACAATCGCCGAGGCATTTTCACGCGCCAGTCCCATGCCGCCGTCATAAACGGTAGCCGCCATAAACAGGATCAGTAACGGACGAATGCCATAAAACGAAAAACGCTCCCACATCTCAGTAAAGAACAATGAGCCGAGCGGATAAGGATGACCGAAGAAAGTTCGGCTTTCTTTTTGATTAACAGAGGATTGCATAATTCTCCCGAAAGTTATGTCGTCGTGCGTGTAAACACCGCGATGTACGCCGACCAGTTACGTAGCTGGTCGATTTTTTACATGCGGCGAAGATTTATTTAACCATTTGATAACCTGGCAGTAGTTTTGTCTAGTACCAACCGGGGGACTTTAAGATGAAAACTCGACAATTGTCTACTTTCTTAGATTTAAACTTGGTAAAAAACGAATAGTGATTGACATTGCGCGGGCTGAGGTTGACGTTGGAATAACGAAAAAAAACCCGCGACAAGCGCGGGTTTTCATCTGCATCAGCAACGATTACTTGCTTTTTTTAATGTGTTTAATCAAACGCTTACGTTTACGCATCTGAGTCGGAGTCAGCGTATTGCGTTTGTTGGCAAACGGGTTTTCCCCTTCTTTGAACTGAATACGGATCGGCGTCCCCATTACGTCCAGAGATTTGCGGAAATAGTTCATCAGATAACGCTTGTAGGAATCCGGCAGGTCTTTGACCTGGTTGCCGTGAATCACCACGATTGGCGGGTTATAACCGCCCGCGTGGGCGTATTTCAGCTTCACACGACGACCACGCACCAGTGGCGGCTGATGATCTTCTACTGCCATGGTCATAATGCGCGTCAGCATCGCGGTGCTCACGCGACGGGTGGAGCTGTCATAAGCTTCACGGACCGATTCAAACAGATTACCCACACCGCTGCCGTGCAGCGCAGAGATAAAGTGTACGCGTGCAAAATCAATAAAGCCCAGACGGAAGTCCAGCGTCTCTTTGACCTGCTCTTTTACTTCCTGCGTCAGACCATCCCACTTGTTCACAACGATAACAAGTGAGCGCCCACTGTTGAGGATAAAGCCCAGCAGCGACAGGTCCTGATCGGAAATCCCTTCGCGTGCGTCAATCACCAACATCACCACGTTGGCATCTTCAATCGCCTGCAGCGTTTTGATAACTGAGAATTTTTCTACCGCTTCGGTAATTTTGCCGCGCTTACGCACGCCCGCGGTATCGATAAGCACATATTCGCGCTCATCGCGCTGCATCGGAATATAAATACTGTCACGCGTGGTCCCCGGCATGTCGTAAACCACCACACGATCTTCGCCAAGAATACGGTTAGTAAGTGTGGACTTACCTACGTTCGGGCGACCCACGATCGCCAGTTTGATCGGCAAATCCTGCGGATTGAAATCATCTTCAGGCTCTTCTTCGCCATTTTCTTTGGCTTCCAGCTGCGCCCAGTATTCCGCGTCTTCGTCGACTTCTTCCTGCGGAGCAACGTCGTCCATCCACGGCAGCAGTACATGCTCCAGCAGGCTGAGAACGCCACGACCATGGGACGCCGCGATCGGATAAATTTCACCCAGACCCAGAGAGTAGAAATCAACAACCGCCTGGTCAGGATCGAGTCCGTCAGTTTTGTTGGCTACCAGGAACGTCGGTTTCTGGCGCGAGCGCAGATGTTTCGCAATAGCTGCATCCGCTGGCATCAGGCCAGCACGCGCGTCCACCATGAACAGCACAACGTCCGCTTCTTCGATAGCCAACAGCGACTGTTCCGCCATACGGGTTTCAACACCGTCTTCGGTGCCATCAATACCGCCGGTATCAATACAGATAAACTCGCGGCCTTCAATTTCCGCACGACCGTACTTACGGTCACGAGTCAGACCCGGGAAATCCGCAACCAGCGCATCTCGGGTGCGAGTTAGACGGTTAAATAACGTGGATTTGCCAACGTTAGGGCGCCCGACAAGCGCGACCACAGGTACCATGTTTAAAGCCTCATTTAAAAAATCATCAGACAACGGGCACATTTTTGCTCCGTTGTTAAAAACAGTAAAACGGCCCCTGCACCAGGAGCCGTTTTTCAAAGCGAGCGGCCGCGACGATTAACGCGTAATAGAGTACAGCGTACCGTCTTTCGCCTGGATCAGCAGTTTACCATCAGCAGAGACCGGCTCGGTCAGGAAACCTGAGCTGTCAACTTTCTGCTGGGCAACAAAACGGCCATCGTCAACGTTAATCCAGTGCAGGTAGCCTTCGCTATCACCGACGACCAGATTGCCGTTATACAATACCGGGGACGTCAGCAGACGGTGCAGCAGATCGCTTTGCGTCCACAGCGTCACGCCGCCATCGGTGGTCAGTGCCAGCACGCGGTCGTTCTGATCAACCAGGTAGATACGGTTACCGTCGACGATGAAATCATTCACCGAGCCCAGTTCGCGTTTCCACATGATCTGACCACTGCGCAGATCCAACGCCGTCAGGTTACCATTATAAGCCAGCGCGTAAACAACGCCATTGACGATAACCGGCGTGGTATCAACGTCGCTAAGACGATCGATTTCCGTTGGGCCTGTCGCCTGAGAGATACGCTGCTGCCAAATCATCTGGCCCTGCTGCATAAGCACGGCGCTTACGCGACCGTTATCACCGCCAACAATAGCTGCGCCAAAGGCGGTTGCCGGAGCGGATTCGCCACGCAGAGACAGAGAAGGCATGTCGAGGTTAACGGTCCATTTGATGGCGCCGTCGGCTTCGTTTAAGGCCTGCAACTGACCGTTGCTGGTGTGGATCAATACCACGCCATCGCTCACAACAGGACGAGACAGCGCTTCACCAGCGACTTTCGTCTGCCATGCGGTAGTACCGTCACTGGTGTTCAGCGCATAAACCTGTGCTTTTTCACTGCCGATATAAACATGACCGCCGGACACGGTTACACCGCCAGAAAGCTGTGCAGATGCACGGGAGAACCAGCCATCTTTCTCACCCAGATTCACAGACCAGACTTCTTTGCCGTCGCCTGCGTTCAACGCTTTAACTACACCAGCGCGAGAGGCAGCATAGACAACGTTATCCGCCAGCGCAGGATGAAGATTGGAATAGAAATCACCAATACCGTTTCCTACAGAGGTGCTCCATTCCGTAGACGGAGTAAACTGGTTTTCAACCACCGGTAATGGGGACATCTTAACGACATCTTCTTCGCCACTAAACAGTGAACAGCCGCTCAATAGGGTAACGGAAAGCAGCCCTGGCAGAAGTAATTTACGCAATTGCATCGGGTCCCTCTCAGATGGACAAATTATTGATTTTCATCTGCATCATTTCGCTCAGAGCAGGAGAGGCATCGCTTTTCACACCCGCTTCCCATGCGCTACGCGCACCTTGTTTGTCGCCTTTACTCAGCAACGCTTCACCACGCAGATCGGCAACAATGGCCGCCCACCCTTCACCTTTAATGGTTTCGAGTGTTTTCAGCGCGGTATCAGCCTGTTTAAGCTGAACCTGAACACGAGCCAGACGCAGGTTTATCACTGCTTTGAGATTTTCATCGCTGGTCGCAGCCAAGCCTTGTTGCAGCTGGCTTGCGGCTTTCTCAAGTTCATTTTGGTCAACAAACTGCTGCGCCAGTTCCAGTGAAGCCAGCGCGCCATAGGTATTTTTATTCTCTGCAGCAAATTTCTCAGCGGCAGGAATGCTGTCCGGTTTACCCGCGCTAACCGCAGTCACCGTATTTTGATACGCCAGAGAAGCAGAGCGTGCGGACTCCGTCTGATGGCTGGTCCAGTAACGCCAACCAACCAGCGCGCCAACCCCTAAAATGATCCCAACAGCCAGCGCCTTGCCGTTTTCAGCAAAGAAGCGTTTTACCGCATCAACCTGGTCGTGTTCGTTCTCGTAAATTTCCACGCTGTCCTTCTCCTTAGCCCAGTAAAGTGCGCAAATGCGCGGCAACGCTATCCTGCGCTACTGCCGTTTGCTCACCAGAGCGCAAATCCTTCACTACAACAGTACCGTCAGCCACTTCGGACTCGCCCAGTACCAGTGCAACGCGGGCGCCCCACTTATCGGCACGGGCAAACTGTTTCTTAAAGTTGCCGCCACCGTGGTTTGTCATCAGTTTCACACCAGGAACTTCATCGCGCAGACGTTCTGCAAGCGTCATTGCTGCCGACTGCGTGTCCGCCCCTGAAGCGACCAGGTATATATCGACAACAGGATCTGCGTTAAATTCCGGATTAACTGCCTGAACTAACAAAACAAGTCGTTCCAGACCCATAGCAAAGCCCACGGCAGGCGTTGCACGACCGCCAAGTTGCTCTACCAGACCGTCGTAACGACCACCGGCACACACGGTACCCTGAGAGCCCAGGCTGCTGGTGACCCACTCAAATACGGTGCGGTTGTAGTAATCAAGACCACGAACCAGACGCTGATTGACGGTGTAGGCAATGCCTGCGGACTCCAGCAGTTTGCACAAACCCGCGAAGTGCTCGCGCGAGTCGTCATCCAGATAGTCGCCCAGTGCAGGCGCGTCGTTGAGCAGCGCCTGTACTTCCGGGTTTTTGGAGTCGAGAACGCGCAGCGGGTTGGTGTACATACGGCGCTTGCAGTCTTCGTCCAGTTTCTCTTTGTGCAGTTCCAGGTAGGCAACCAGCGCATCACGGTAGTTAGCGCGGGCTTCAAGCGAACCGATTGAGTTCAGCTCCAGGCTGACATGCTGAGAAATACCCAGCGCGCGCCACCAGCGAGCGGTCAGCATAATCAGTTCCGCATCGATGTCAGGGCCTTGCAGGCCAAACACTTCGACACCCAACTGATGGAATTGACGGTAGCGTCCTTTCTGCGGACGTTCGTGGCGGAACATCGGCCCGATATACCACAGACGCTGTTCCTGATTGTACAGGAGACCATGTTCGATGCCGGCGCGTACGCAGCCCGCAGTCCCTTCAGGACGCAACGTCAGACTGTCGCCATTACGGTCCTCAAAGGTATACATCTCTTTTTCAACCACGTCGGTGACTTCACCGATCGCGCGTTTGAATAACGGGGTCTGCTCTACAATCGGCAAGCGGATTTCACTGTAACCGTAGCTGCCGAGCACGTTTTTAAGAGTGCCTTCAATGCGCTGCCAGATGGCGGTTTCGCCAGGCAGATAATCGTTCATGCCGCGAATGGCTTGAATGTTTTTTGCCACGTTTATTCTCTTTATGAATATAAAAATGAACCCTCAGCGCTAACCCGAACAATGCGGGCGCCATGCGGGTTCAATCATACACGGGAAGCATGCCGCTTCCCATCACGTTGTTATTTTTCAAGCTGCTGCACGTCGATACGACGCGCTTCGTCCAGAATACTTGCTTTGGCACGAATGCGGGCTTCAAGCTGCGTAATCATGTCGTCGTTATCGAGTCTGTCCTTACGCACGCCGTCTTCATACAGGCCGCTTTTCTTGTTACCACCCGTCACGCCCAGCGTAGAAACCAGCGCTTCACCAGGGCCGTTTACTACGCAGCCGATGATCGAAACGTCCATTGGCGTAATGATATCCTCCAGGCGTTGCTCCAGCGCGTTAACCGTACCGATAACGTCAAACTCCTGACGCGAACAGGTTGGGCAAGCGATGAAGTTGATCCCGCGCGCGCGAATGCGCAACGATTTCAGGATATCGAATCCAACTTTGATCTCTTCCACCGGATCGGCCGCCAGAGAAACACGCAGCGTATCGCCGATCCCTTCAGATAACAGCAGGCCAAGGCCGATCGCGGACTTCACCGAACCACTACGCAGGCCACCAGCTTCGGTGATCCCCAGATGCAGCGGTTGATCGATCTGTTTCGCCAGCAGGCGATAGGATTCTACGGCGAGGAAAACGTCAGACGCTTTAACACTAACTTTGAATTTATCGAAGTTCAGACGATCGAGGTGATCCACGTGGCGCATAGCGGATTCCAGCAGCGCTTGAGGCGTCGGTTCACCGTATTTTTCCTGCAGATCTTTTTCCAGCGATCCGGCGTTGACGCCGATACGGATAGGAATATTTTTATCACGAGCGCAATCCACCACCATGCGAATACGCTCTTCACTGCCGATATTACCTGGGTTAATACGCAGGCAATCAACGCCGTATTCCGCCACCTTCAGTGCGATACGATAGTCGAAGTGTATATCGGCAACCAGCGGGACGTTAACCTGCTGTTTGATAAGCTTGAACGCTTCTGCGGCATCCATTGTCGGTACAGAGACACGAACAATGTCTGCGCCTACGCGTTCCAGCGCTTTAATCTGATTAACCGTCGCTTCCACGTCCGTGGTACGCGTATTAGTCATAGACTGTACGGCGATGGGCGCACCATCGCCGATCGGCACGTTCCCAACGTAAATGCGTGTCGATTTTCTACGTTGAATTGGAGCCTGGTTATGCATTAAAAAATCTCCCGCATTGCCGTCTGTTACTGAGCCGGTGATTGTTCGGCATTAACGGTCAGACGCGCAACCTGGTTAGTTCTGATAAAACGACTCAGATCGACAGGTTTACCCTGGAACTGAATCTGCACTGCCGCCGGAGCACCAATCTTCAGTTTGTATGGTGCCTGACCGGTCAAATTCAGATTGCCGTCTTTACGCTGCATCCCGCTGAACAGTTTTTTACCGGTCGCATCGGTGACTTCCAGCCAGCAATCGGCGGTAAAGTTCATCACCAGCGCGTTAGGATCGGCTGCAGGTGTAGTCACACCTGCCTGATCGGTCGGCAACGGTGCCGCGGTAGCTGGCGCTGCGGTTGCAGTATCGACGTTAGCCTGAGAAGGGGCAACGACGGCGTTTTGTTGCGCATCAGCAGCCGGGGCCTGAACCGCTGCGGTATCTTGTTGCGCTGGCGCTGAATCCGTTACCGCGCCATTTTCAGCAGCCGACGTGGTATCCGGGCTTGCTGCAGCGCTGGTATCTAACGGTACATTCTGCGCACCCTCTTTACCGGCATTCAACTCAGCGGAGGATTGATCGGCCATGGTGGTGATCTCTTCCTGCTGCGCTTTATGGTTCTGCCACCACCAGGCGCCAGTCAGTCCGACAACGACAAACAGTACCAGCCAGGTAAAGGTCATTAACCAGCCGTCGCGTTTCTTACGACGCTTACCGAGCGAGAAGCTCTGCATCGGTGCGACTTTGGCAGGACGAATCGGAGCCTGTTTTTCCAGCCCTGGCAACAGTTCTTCTTCAGGAATATGCACCAGACGCGCATAAGAACGGATATACCCGCGCAGGAATGTTGAAGCGAGATCGGCTGGCGCCTTATCTTCTTCAATATCGCGTACCGTGGAGACCTTCAGGCAAAGTCGCTCCGCGACTGCCTGCTGGCTGAATCCGAGTTGTTCACGGGCATTGCGCAGACGAATGCCGGTGGATAGTGTTTCATTTTTGTCGTGCGTGGCTTCAGTATTCATTCGCTACAGCTGCGTAATATTTGGGTTCTGATGCCGGCGAGCCACAATGCTCACCCACACCGCGAAACATCTGGTCAGTTAACCTTCGTCAGACAGTATAAAACGGTCAGACTATCAATGACAAAACGGCGTAAACCTGAGGGCTAAACACTTGTTACGCCGTTACATACTGCCTTAAAGTCGACAAAAACGCACCGTTATTATTGACCTGACGACGACAACAAAAAACCTCATATGGCTTACGTTGCACTACGGTACAGGAATTATACCGTAGTGCGCCAACATCAAACGGTCTTAATGTCGATAGCGTCGCCCTGCATACGCTTACGCAAAGTACGCTTGGTACGGTCGATAACGTCGCCCGCCAACTGACCACAGGCTGCATCGATGTCATCGCCACGTGTTTTACGCACAATGGTGGTGAAACCATAGCTCATCAACACTTTGGAGAAACGATCGATACGGCTGTTAGAACTACGGCCATACGGCGCGCCCGGGAACGGGTTCCACGGGATCAGGTTGATCTTACACGGCGTATCTTTCAGCAGTTCTGCCAGCTGATGCGCGTGTTCAGTGCCATCATTGATGTGATCTAACATCACATACTCAATGGTCACACGGCCCTGGTTAGCGTTGGATTTCTCCAGATAACGACGAACCGCGCCAAGGAATGTTTCGATATTGTACTTTTTGTTGATCGGTACAATTTCGTCACGAATTTCATCGTTCGGCGCATGCAGAGAAATCGCCAGCGCGACGTCAATCATATCACCCAGCTTATCCAGCGCAGGGACAACGCCCGAGGTGGAGAGCGTGACGCGACGCTTGGACAACCCAAAACCGAAGTCATCCAGCATGATTTCCATCGCCGGCACTACGTTGGTCAGGTTGAGCAGCGGCTCACCCATCCCCATCATCACCACGTTGGTGATAGGACGCACGCCCGTTGCTTTGACCGCGCCGACGATTTTCGCCGCGCGCCAGACCTGACCAATGATCTCCGATACCCGCAGGTTACGGTTAAAGCCCTGTTGCGCCGTAGAGCAGAATTTACACTCTAATGCGCAACCGACCTGTGAAGAAACACACAGGGTCGCACGATCGTCTTCCGGGATATACACCGTTTCAACGCGCTGATCGCCAACAGCGATAGCCCATTTGATCGTACCGTCAGAAGAACGCTGCTCTTCCACCACTTCCGGGGCGCGAATTTCAGCCACTTCTTTCAGCTTGTTACGCAGCACCTTATTGATGTCAGTCATGTCATCAAAGTTGTCGCTGCAATAGTGGTACATCCACTTCATGACCTGATCGGCACGAAACGGTTTTTCGCCCATCTCTTTGAAGAATTCGCGCATTTGCTGACGGTTCAGATCCAGCAGGTTAATTTTTCCATTTTTATTTGGAACCGCAGGAATGACGACTTCAGAGGTGTTAACTAATTCAGACATAATTTTTTCCGGCCTCGTTGTTACACGTTGTGGCCCGTGGAGGGTTAAAAAGAAACGCCCCGGCAAGCGATCTGCTCTTCCGGGGCGTTGCATTGTACAAAGTCTGGCGCAGGGATGCCACGTTTGCACGAAGCATTAGCGAAAATAATATGTAAATCGCTAATTCATCTCCAAAGGATTTCGCGTCGCAGGAAGGCGGCAAGTTCAAGCATCCCCGGGAGCATAGAAAACTATGTGACCGAGGTAAACGAATGCAGCCAACGCATCTGCGACGTGAAAGACGCGGGAGATTAGCGAGTGCGCGGGCAAACCTCACCTTCACCAAAGAAATAGGCGATTTCGCGCGCCGCTGACTCAACGGAGTCGGAACCGTGAGTACCGTTCTCGGTGAAGCTGTCAGCATAGTCTGCACGCAGAGTACCGGCCAGCGCATTCGCCGGGTTGGTTGCGCCCAGCAGATCACGATGACGCTGTACGGCATTTTCGCTTTCCAGAACAGAAACAACGATCGGACCGGAGGTCATGAATTCAACCAGACCGTCAAAGAACGGTTTGCCATCGTGCTCAGCATAGAAACCACGCGCCTGCTCAACGGTCAGGTGCAGCATTTTAGTCCCGACGATTTTGAACCCTGCTGCTTCAAAGCGCGCAAAGATGCTCCCAATAACGTTTTTTGCCACCGCGTTTGGTTTGATGATGGAAAAAGTACGTTCAATAGCCATGATAACCTCTGTAATGTGTTCTGTTGTTGTCTATATAGATGTACGACCTGGCGCGGATTATAAAGAGCATCCCGGCAATTGACTATTGATGAAGGTAACATTTCTTTAAAATAAGATGAATTTTAGCAACAAACAGTCACCAACTGGTCTACTGCATCGAAAATCTCACCGTCGCTACCTGGCCTGCATCATCCATCACCAGCAGTTGATAATCCCCTTTAGTCGCCAGCAGTAGCGTAAGACGACGTCCGCGTTCATCCAGCCTTTCACCGTTAAGAAACCACCAGCGTTCACCGCTCCCACCGCTGGTTTGCACCGGCAATGAGGCTTGAGCAGAACCGGGTAAACGCTTCACAATCGCGCCATCACGAATGCCTGTCAACTGCAACGGCTGCGAAGCGTCTTGTCCCAGCGGTGGACATGTGGCAGAAACTGGCGGTAATCTCGCCCCACGACGTTCTGATTCCGGTAGCCATGGCTCCAGCGGCAACGGCCAAACGATTAACGTTTGCTCGTGCGCCTGCGGGCAATCCGCCGCCACACGTTTGCCTTCATCATCCAGCCAGACAGGAAAACGAATGCCATTAACCCCTTCCTGCTCGGGCAATAATAACGTTGGCGGCTGACTGTCATCCAGTAACCAGGTTGCCAGACGGCGACGGCAGTTGCTGTCACCGGGGGCAAGAGATTGCCCGCCCGGCCAGCACACCACACCGCGACTCACGGATTCAGGGCGTGGATCTTCCGGCTGATTTGTCCCGCGAGAGAGCAAAAGATTGTTGACCTGATTGAGTAACGGCACTGCACTGGCGAAACCAAACTGTCCCACCACCGGCGTACCGTCTGGCCTCCCAGTCCAGATGCCAATCACATAACGCGCATTAACGCCAATCGCCCAGGCATCGCGATAGCCATAGCTGGTACCCGTTTTCCACGCCAGAGGGACCACTCTGCTCAGCGCGTTATCCGGCAGCGGTTGCGCTTCGTCGGCCATAATGCGGCGAATAATCCACGCCGCGCCCGCCGACATCAACGGACGTTCCAGTAGTGGATCACCCGGCTGCAGACGCAGTTTTCCCGCTTTTCCCTGGCGGGCAAAGGCGCTGTACGCTGCGGCCATATCTTCCAGCCTTGCCCCCGCGCCACCTAAAATCAGCGACAGATTCGGCGCAGCCCCTGCGGGCAGATACAGCGGTACGCCGACGTTACGTAACGATGCGGCAAAACGCTTCGGGCCATAGGCTTCGAGTACCTGCACGGCGGGTAAATTCAGCGAGCGCACCAGCGCTTCGCTCATGCTCACCGGGCCATGAAAACCGCTGTCAAAATTCCCCGGTCGATAGTCCCCGGTTCGCCGCGGGACATCCTGCAATAACGAAGCTGGATGAATGAGTCCGTCATCCAGCGCCAGGCCATAAACAAACGGCTTCAGCACCGAGCCAGGCGAACGGATCGCATTCACCATATCCACATGACCAAAACGGGAGTCGTCATTCATATCTACCGACCCCACCCAGCCACGCACGCTCATATCGGTGTGATCGACCACGATCATCGCCAGCGAACTGCGCGCAGGTAAGCGCCCCTTCCAGTTTTGCGCCAGCTCTTCCAGTTGACGCTGCAATCCGGCATCAAGGGTAGTCACGATTTTATCGCTTCGGCTTTTTCCCAGCATCATGCGCGAGAATAACGGTGCTAACTGCGGCATTTGCCGGGGTGCCAGCCAGACCGGTTCTTCACGCGACTCCTGCACCTGTCTGGCAGGCCAAATGCCCTGGGTCGCCATACGTTCGAGCACTTTATTACGCGCCGCTTCAGCACGGTCCGGCCAGCGATCCGGACGCAGACGGCTCGGCGTCTGTGGCAAAACAGCCAGCAGCGCGGCATCGGAGTAACTCAATTGCGCGGGTGATTTACCAAGATAAGCCCAGCTTGCCGCCCCCACGCCCTGCAGCGTACCGCCAAACGGCGCGCGGTTGAGATACAGTGTCAGGATGTCGCGTTTGGAGAGATGCCATTCCAGCTGCAATGCGCGCCAGAGTTGGCGAAACTTGCCGCCAAAGGTTCGCGGATGGGGATCGAGTAATCGTGCGACCTGCATGGTGAGCGTACTGCCGCCAGAAACCACACGCCCAGAGGAGAGGTCTTGCCATGCCGCGCGCAGTACTGAAAACGGATTGACGCCGGGATGCTTCCAGAACCAGCGGTCTTCGTAGTTAATTAACGCCTCAAGGTATCGGGGCGACACCTCATCAATCGTTACCGGATACCGCCAGATACCATCCGCATCGGCGAAGCGCCACAGCGGCGTACCATCATGCGCCACCACGACCCGCGCCGGATCGACTTCGTGCAGCGGCAGCGGCCAGATTTTATCTGCCGCCCAAACCGCCGCCACAAACAATAGTGCAACGGCTGCCAGCCAGAGCCAGCAGCCGCGTTTACCCAACCCGCGTATCATTTACGGTCTGACAATCAAAAGTCCCTCTGTCGCACCGGTCGCGCGCCACTGCGGAACATACATTGATTCCACCTGCGGGACAGGAACCTGGTAGGTCCCCGGCGTTACCGCCCGCGCCAGATACACCAACGTAACTGGCTGTCCTTCGTTGACCGCCACCGCGGCGACAAAGCGATCGTCACGGAACTCAACGTGCTGGATATCTGCCTGCTGCATCTGATTAAGCAGATTCGCCACTTCGCTGCCGCTATCCTGCAGGCTGGCGCTGCCGTTGGCCAGATTCTGGTTTTCCAGTTCCAGTCCTGCTGGCAGTAAATCGACCACCAGCGCATCCGGCACGTTCTGGCTGGCTTTTACCTCCAGCCAGACCAGCACCAGTTCGCCGCTACGCAGCGAATCCAGCGATTTGCTATTTCCGTCAGTTCCCAGGATTTGCCGCTCAATATGCAGAACGTTGCTGGCAGGCGTCGGTGCGGTTTGTGGATAACCACTCACATCCAGACGCAACCACAGCGGTAGATTACCGGTATTGGTGACGCTCAGCGTAGACAGCGCATCGGCATCCAGATTGCGGGTGAGCGATTTATCCCCTGCTAATGGTTGTTCCGAGAGTGACGTTTGCGCCTGCCACGTACCAGGCAAATCCTGTAACGTCCGCGCGGCAAGGAACAACGCATTATTTTCCTGAGTCGAGAGCCAGCGCTGTCCAAAGGCCTGTTCTGACAACGTGTTCAGCAGCGTATTCTGCACGTCAGGTTTGATCTTGTTCTCTTCGAGCAAGGCCAGCATCAACGCGTTATCCCGTAAGGCACTGCCGTAATCCGCCATCCACTGTTGCGTATCGCGGCGCGGTGTATTCAGGGCCAGCGTCAACGCCTGTTCACTGCGATTGGCATCGCCCATATTTTTCAGCGCGATCCCCAGTTGTAACAGCGGTAAACCAGAGGCTGCTTGCGCACGACGCTCCCAGATCTCACGCAATGCGCCGAGCGGAGCTTTTTGCTGATGTGCCAGAACCAACGCGGCGTAGGCTTGTACGGCAAACCGGCTTGCTGAAGAGTCGTCGGTATAGCGAATCGACATCATGCCCGGATCCTGCAAATAGCGCAGTAGCCGCTCGTTGCCCCGGTTAATCACCTCTACCGGGACACTGTAGCCCTGTTCATTTGCCCGGACGAGGAAATCCATGACATACGCGGTCAGCCAGTACTCTTCCGACCCGTTTTTATCCCACAGCGCAAAACCGCCGTTATCACGCTGCATCTGCACTAAACGGGAAATCC
Organism: Citrobacter sp. Cf116; assembly: GCF_030336505.1. NCBI lineage: Bacteria > Pseudomonadati > Pseudomonadota > Gammaproteobacteria > Enterobacterales > Enterobacteriaceae > Citrobacter > Citrobacter sp. Cf116. Next base: position 1,390,165 of record NZ_JAOWEQ010000037.1, read on the forward strand.
CAATATCAACTGCCGCGCGACGTTTTTCATCGCTGTCGCCCACAATACCTAACGCCTTCAATTGCGCAGCGTTGGTGTATAAGGATGGGAACAACCCGCTCGCCGTTTGCTCCAGACAACCGTAAGGGTACGCTTTCAGTTCGCGGATATAGCGCGCCAGATTTAGCGGCGGCTTACCGCTGAACAGCAGTTGCCCCTGCATCGTCACAGGGGAGAAATTGGTCAGTTCTTCGCCCGGAAGCTGCCAGGTCGCGCCCGGCTGAAGTGCGACACCGTTATTAACGGTTTGCGCCGGGAACGCCGGACGCACGCCAATCTTCCACTGTTTATGCTGAACAGGCAGCGTTTCACCCGGTAAAATCAGACCGCTAATTTCTGCCTGAATTTCGCCATCGCCAAAACCCTCCCGCGCGCGCACCGGAATAAACAGCGTAGTCCTTACGCCTGGCGCCAGATTTACCGGCGCGGGATCTTGCCCCATCAGCTCCAGTAAACCATTGGCCGCGAGCTTAATATTCAGCGTTTGCGGTTTGTCAGTCAGGTTAGTCACGTCCAGCGTCAGGCGCGAGGTATCGCCTCCCGCCAGAAAACGCGGCATATTCAGTTCAGCAATCACCGGCGCCGCAACAATCACTTTGCTTTCGCTGCTGCCAAAGTCATCCGTCGTCCAGGCCTGCGCCATTACCCGCAGCTCGCCGTTGAAATCACCAATAGGTAACGTCACCGTACCTTCGCCCTGCTCGTTAAGCGTGACCGGCAGCGCCTGTTGCGCCACGATATTGACGTGATTAACCGGTGGCTTACCGCCGCGTTTTAATTCATCGCCATCACCACCAAAGCGCAGCGCCGCCAGGCGTCCTTGCCCTTCGATCACCTGGCCGTAAATATCATAAATATCTGCGCCATAGCGTTTTTGCCCGAAAAACGCCTGCCACGGATCCGGCGTGGCGTAATCGGTAATGTTCAGCACCCCGCTATCAACGGCAGAGACCAGCACGTTAACCTGTTTTGGTACGTCGCCATTTTTGACGCTGGCTTTAATCTTGACGGTCAACGGCTGGTTTGGACGTATTTTCGCCGGGTTTTCCAGCGCCAGCGCCAAACGACGGTTTTCGTCACCTAACGGCAAATGCAGTAAACCGACCGCCCGTTTTGGCGTTGCCGAACGGGACTTGTCGCCAGGACGAACCACCAGCGCACTAAGATACAAATCGTGGCGATTCCAGGTTTTATCGATTGGGATGGAGATATCAAGACCATCCGCCGGTACGTCTATTTCTTGCCACCACAGCGGGCCTTCGCTGGATTCCACCATCGCATAACCTTTGCCAGCAGCGGGAGCGGCAACGTGCAGCTTCATGGTATCACCGGGACGATAGCTGGGTTTGTCCAGTTTCAGCGTCACGCGATCGGGACGCACAGCCCCACTGCCGTCGCTGTTATCCTGCCAGCTATAACCGGCCCAGAAGCGTACGCTGCTCACCGCATCATTCGGAGCTTTCACTTCCAGACGATAGGCGCCCCACTCAACCGGGAAGCTGACTTTACCGGTTTCATCGGCCTTAAGATCCAGGGTCTGCTCACCTTCAACCAGATCCTTTTGATCGAACTGTGATTGCCAGCCCTCGCCTTCAGACCAGTTCCAGTAATAATCTCGTCGCTCGCGGATCAAACGCACCTGCAAACCGGACACCGCTTTTTTCTCGCCTTGCGCATCGGCATACACAATGTCGAAAGCGGCGTTGCTGTTTTCATCAACGATAGGCTGATTCACGGTGGTATCGGTGCGGTAGTCATAGACGGCTTTCGCTGCAAACTGCGGACGAATGCCCGGCAGCATATCCGCAGGCCAGATGGCTTGCTCAACCCGACGCGTCACCGGGCGCCCCCCCGACTCCAGCAGACTGGCTTGCAAAACCACCTGTAACGGGGAATGCGTCTCCTGCCACTGGCTGTTGGTGGTCACTTCGCCGCGTCCGTGGTCATCCAGCGTGAGCTGAACTTCATCGAGGCTGCGGGAAAGGTTTTCTTCGGCGATATTCCCAAACTGGAAGCCCGGCAATGCCTGAACGGCATCTCGTAATGGACGCAGATAAAGCTGCCCTTGCAGAGCATTACCGCTAGCGGGCGCGCCGTACAGGTAGTAGCCCACTACCGAAAACTTCACGTCATCAGTTGGTGCCACCGGGATCTTATTGGCGGAGAGATTGAGCGCCATCCGCTCAGGCATAAAATCTTCGACGTGGAAATCCCACATCCGCGACTGGTTATCACCGGTATTAGCCCGAATATGCCACATACCCGTTGGCGCGTTGGTGTCCAGCGGCCAGCTAAAGCGGTACAGACCGTTCTCCGGCTGGCTAACCACCGAGCGTAACACTTGTCCGTCGGGCTTCACGACCTCCAGCTTCACCGGCTGGTCGGGCAACGTTTTGCCATCGCTGTCACGCAGTAATCCGTTGAGGATCACCGTTTCGCCGGGACGATAGAGATCGCGTGGGCCGAACATAAAGAACTGCTTGCTGTATCCCGGCGCACCGGCAATATCAAATTCAGCCAGATCCAACGCTGGGAGCTTCAGATCCAGCAGCGTGGTTTGCCCGTCTTTGCGGGCCAGCAATAAAGCCGCGTCTTTATCAGTCTCCAGTTTTACATGACCCTGAGCGTCGCTGGTAGCCTGCGCCAAAGTCTGTCCTTTTTCATTGAGTAACGTGACCTCAATCCCCTGCTGCGCGGCGCCGTTTTCCAGACTCTGCGTAAAGACATCCAGTTGATTATGGTAACGGTGTGCAGACACACCAATATCGCTGAGCGTGAACAGCGTAGCGGCATTACTGTAGTTGTATTGTCCAGCCTGATTCATCACCGCGATGTAAACACCTGCTTGCTGCAACGGCTTGATATCGCTCAGCGGCAACAGCAGCTTCTCACGGGTGTTGCGCGCAGGATTGAGGTCAAAGCGTCCGGTATACACCAGTTCCGCCATTTTCAGCAGATTGTCAGATTCCCAGTTAGTCAACGAATTGCGGTATTCCCACTGGCTGACAAACGCACCGAGTGACTCAGGCTTCACGCGAAAGAAGTTCACATCTACGCTATTAACGTTAAGGGCCATCACCGGCAGCCCTTCAATCACTTTTCCCGGCAGCAGCGAGCCGCGACTGGCAAACCCTACGCTTGGCTGGACGTCGCGAGTGGTAATGTTTTTTTCATAATCAATAGCGAACGTCGCTTTATTCAGCGCCAGCAAATCACGCTCAATGGTAACGACCAGTTCCCGGTTAGGTTCCAGATGGCGTAAGCGTAGCTCTTTCAGATTTGGCGCCAGCTCCCAGGCACCATCCACTTTGCCGCTTTTTTTATCAACAACGTGCACGACGCGGGAAAAATCTTGTTCCGGATCGAGGGGAATGGAGAAGGTCAACACGAGCGTTGCCGCACCGTCGAGCTGGACCTCTGAGGCATCCAGCAGCGTCAGCGACTTGCCCTGGCTTTGCTGCATCAGTTTTTGTAATTGAGCCTTATCTTTTGCTGGCGCTGTCTGTGGCGCAGGCGCATCAGGCTTCGCAGCCGTCGGTGATTTTTCGTTATTATTATCGCACCCGACCAGTGCCAGCATCAGCATGCAGGCCGCTACGCGTAAATGTTTCATTTTTCATCCCTGGCCGTAGTGGCCCGTTAGCTACGTAGAACAACTATTATGCGTCAGATTTCCGGCGGTGGAAGTCAGTAACTGAACAACGTTGTCTTAATTTTAGTGATTAATGTGGATTCACCTGACAAATCAGCCTGTTTTACTTGTCGCTTTACGGTAAACATCCGACAATTTGCCAAAACCTGGTAAAAATGGAGATGCCTATGACCACCGCCTTCTTTGTCGCTGCCGACTGGCTTGCCGAACACATTGACGACCCGGAAATACAAATTCTTGATGCCCGAATGGCACCTCCAGGACAGGAAGATCGCGACGTTGGCGAGGAGTATCGTGCGGGCCATATTCCTGGCGCAGTCTTTTTTGATATTGAAGCGCTTTCCGATCATACCTCACCGCTACCGCATATGATGCCGCGCCCGGAAGCTTTTGCCGTTGCGATGCGCGAACTGGGCGTTGATCAAGATAAGCATCTGGTTATCTACGATGACGGTAATCTGTTTTCCGCGCCACGCGCATGGTGGATGCTGCGGACATTTGGCGTCGAAAATGTCTCCATTCTGGCGGGCGGTCTGGCAGGCTGGAAGCGCGATGATCTAATGCTCAAGGAAGGCGATGAGGATTTACCTGAAGGTGAATTTAACGTGGCCTTTACGCCTGGCGCTGTTGTGCGTGTTACCGATGTACTGCTGGCCAGTCATGAAAAAACCGCACAGATTGTCGATGCGCGACCGGCTGCGCGTTTTAACGCAGAAGTTGACGAACCTCGCCCGGGCCTGAAGCGTGGTCATGTGCCCGGTGCGCTTAATGTACCGTGGACAGAATTGGTTCGTGACGGCGAGCTGAAAACTACCGACGAACTGGATGCTATTTTCTTCAGCCACGGCGTGAGCTTTGACCGCCCGATTATCGCCAGCTGCGGCTCCGGCGTAACGGCTGCCGTGGTGGTGCTGGCACTTGCCACGCTGGGCGTTTCTAACGTCGCATTGTATGACGGCGCATGGAGCGAGTGGGGTGCTCGCAACGATTTACCGGTAGAACCATCTGAGGCTAAATAAAATCTGATTTATTCATCTTTTTCGTCCACAAAAAAACCGCTCAAATGAGCGGTTTTTTTGTGCTGGTCCGGTTCGCGGCCTTTCCAGCAGGCTATGTCACCATAGCAATGCAAGCGTACATCAGTGGGCAAATAGTCCCTTTTAAGGGAGTGAATGTCAAGTTAATTAGCTGCGAAACTATTCACTATTTGAGGTATTATCTTTTCCGGCCCTTTTCGCCGCCTCGCAAGCGGGCACTGGTTTCAGGAAAGGATGTCCCATGGCCGTATATGCAAGCGTACATCAGTGCTTGCTATCACGGCATTATCGCCAGTGGTGCTGTCGTGATGCGGTCTTCGCATGGACCGCGCAATGAAGATACGATACTTCTGTATCGTGCTTGTTGTATCTGGTGCATTGTGTCTTCACGGTGATCGGAGTTACTCAGGTAATTCTGCACGCGTGATGTTCAGCGCCCAGAGCAAGTAAGCCAGGTAGCCGCCTTTCGGGGCGGCTTTCCTTCACTCAGATAATCCGATTCTGTTTAAAGTCGCGCAGGAAACCGCCCCATCGACGTTCATAGAACGGTGCGATGTGCTCAGTGATAAAGTGGCTCACGCCCTTCTCACCTTTCCTCACCTGGCAGATGTCAATGGGTTCATCACCCGGCAGTGTATCGGTCGCGACGCTGCCCGCAGCGTGGATGATCTCTTCAATATCCCCTTCCGCTTCAATACCAATCAGCAGATTCGGCTGGGCTTCCGCGCTTTCTTTGATTGAGCAGAGAAACGCGCGTTTTACCGGCTTAATGGTTTTAAACAGCGTAGTCAGCGAGTCAATCATCTGCGCCGGAGGTTCAGCGACTTCAGAGAGGATCAGCGATTCTCCGCCTTCCAGTACTTCCTGGGTGCTGAGCGGATTCCCTTCTTCCCCCATCAGCAGGCTGATTTCACGCGGCATAAACTCTTTGCCGGTCGGCAGTTTCGCGTTGAGAAACAGCGTTTCGCCGAGCGTCATTTCAAACAATGTACGCACCGGCATGACGACAAATGCCTGCTCATCTTCAACCGCCTGCTGAAGAGCTTCCAGGGAGGTGAAGAACGGGATCACGGTCGTGCCGTCTTCTTTTTCCCAGTGCTGAAGATCGAGGGCGCTGTCTTCAACCACCGCCTCGCCTTCTGCGGCTGTACCCGGCACCCAGACGGTAGACTCCAGTAAAGTACGGAAAAATGCCGGACGATGCGCAGGCTCTGTCGCCGCTTGCTCCAGCAGGGTTTCTAATTCGTTTTTCGTTTCGGACATAGAGATCACAAATTATGTATATGGGTTGTAGGCCTGATAAGACGCACGGCGTCGCCATCAGGCAAAATGCCGGGTGGCACTTCGCTTACCCGGCCTACAAAAACACCGTTCAGGCAATCAGCAGATTTGCAATCGTGCGCACACCCAGACCAGTTGCGCCCGCAGACCACTGCTCAACTGGCGCTTTGCGATAGGTTGCAGAGCAGTCGATGTGCAGCCAGCCTTGCTGATAGTTTTCCACGAAATGGGACAGGAAACCCGCCGCGGTGCTAGCACCCGCCGGATAGGCCGCACTGCCGGTATTATTCAGCTCGGCAAAGTTAGACGGCAGCTGGCTACGGTGGAACTCTGCCAACGGCAGACGCCAGAACGGCTCGTTTTCTTGCGCCGCGCTTGCCAGCAGACGGGCAGCCAGTTGATCGTCAAAGCTAAACAGCGCATGGTAATCGTTGCCCAGCGCAGTTTTCGCCGCGCCGGTCAGCGTGGCGGCATCAATGATCAATTCTGGTTTTTGCGCGCTGGCGTCGATCAGGCCATCGGCCAGTACCAGACGCCCTTCGGCATCGGTATTCATCACTTCAACTTTTTTACCGTTGCGATAGTGAATAATATCGCCGAGTTTAAAGGCGTTGCCGCTAATCAGGTTATCCGCGCAGCACAGATACAGCTTCACGCGCTTGTTCAGACCACGGGTGATGGCGAACGCCAGCGCGCCGGTCACCGTTGCCGCGCCGCCCATATCAGACTTCATCGAGTCCATAAATGCGCTTTGCTTGATGCTGTAACCGCCGGAGTCAAAAGTAATTCCCTTACCCACCAGGCAGGCATAAACCGGGGCTTCTTTATCGCCAGTTGGATTGTAATCCAGCGCCAGCAGTACCGGAGGACGTTCGGAGCCACGACCTACGGTATGCAGTCCCATGTAGTTCTGCTCGCGCAGATCTTCGCCTTTAGTGATGCGGTAAGAGACGTTATCGCAGGCAACCGAGCACAGCAGGTCTACTGCGCGTTGCGCCAGCTGTTCCGGGCCCAGCTCTTCTGCCGGAGCGTTAATGGTATCGCGCACCCAGTCAATAATTTTCAGGCGGTTATCCAGCTCTTTGCGCTGCGCCTCATCCAGAGCGGCCCACTCAACTTTGCGGGTACCTTTTGGTCCTTTGTAGCCCTGCCAGAACGCCCAGCTACGTTCGGTATCCCAGCCTTCACCATCCAGTTGGACATGTTTAATACCCAGGCCGTCAATTTTACGGGCGGCGCGCTGGATAAGGCCGAGGTCATCTTTTCCGTTCAGGTGCAGGGTAATGCCATCATTATTAATGCTGTATATCGCCTTTTCACCCCAGCGGGCATCAGCGGGTTGCGTGGAAAGCGTAATTTTCATGGCTTCTGTCATTTTATTTATCCTTATTTTCGCGCATACAGGAAAACGGGCCACCCGTGGGCAGCCCGTTGACTTATTCGGCTTCGTCCAGCCAGACCAGCAAAATGGCCTCAAGGATTTTTTCGTTCGATGCCTGTGGATCATCATCGAACTCTTCCAGGTCACAGATCCACTGGTGCAGATCGGTGAAACGAACGGTCTTGGGGTCGAGATCGGGGAACGCGTCGTACAGCGCCTCGCCGATTTCACGGCTATCGGTCCACTTCAGTCCCATACTACCCTCTGTTAATGCTCACGTGCATGATTGATTGTGTAACGTGGGATTTCGACCACTAAATCGTCCTCGGTGACACGTGCCTGACAGCTTAAACGGCTCTCCGGCTCCAGTCCCCAGGCTTTATCCAGCATGTCGTCTTCTTCTTCTGTGCTTTCCGGCAAAGAATCAAAACCTTCACGTACGATGCAGTGGCAGGTTGTGCAGGCACAGGATTTTTCACAGGCGTGTTCAATCTCGATACCGTTACGCAGGGCAACGTCAAGAATGGTTTCGCCGGTCTCAGCTTCCAGAACTGCGCCATCGGGACAGAGATCCTGATGAGGCAAAATAACAATCTTTGGCATATTAAACCTCGTCCACGGAATGGCCTTTCAGCGCGCTACGGACGGACTTGTCCATGCGGCGAGCGGCGAATTCCTGGGTTTGTTTGTCTACGTTTTTAATGGCTTGTTCTATCGCGTCAACATCGTCACCCTGTGCAACCTCGCTCAAATGCGCGGCGGCGGTGTCGATAGCCTGACGTTCTGCGGCGCTTAACAGCGCGGCATCAGCGTTCAACGCACCGGATAAACTTTCCAGTACGCGTGCCGCTTCGACTTTCTGTTCTGCCAGCATACGGGCTTTAACGTCCTGCTCGGCAAAACTCATCGAATCCTGAATCATGGAGGCGATTTCACTGTCGGTCAGACCGTAGGACGGTTTAACCTGAATTGAGGACTCAACGCCGGTGGATTTTTCCATGGCGGTGACGCTCAGCAGGCCATCGGCGTCCACCTGGAAGGTCACGCGGATGTGTGCGCCGCCAGCTGGCAATGCCGGGATGCCGCGCAGCGCAAAACGCGCCAGTGAACGGCAGTCCTGCACCAGCTCACGCTCGCCTTGCATTACGTGAATGGACATCGCGGTTTGGCCATCTTTAAAGGTGGTAAAGTCCTGCGCGCGCGCCACCGGAATCGTGGTGTTACGTGGGATCACTTTCTCCACCAGACCGCCCATGGTTTCCAGTCCCAGGGACAGCGGGATAACGTCCAACAGCAGCATTTCGCTGTCCGGTTTATTTCCGACCAGAATATCTGCCTGGATTGCCGCACCAATAGCGACCACTTTGTCCGGGTCGATAGAAGTCAGCGGCGTACGGCCAAAAAATTCACCGACGCGTTCACGCACCAATGGCACGCGAGTTGAACCACCGACCATCACCACTTCCAGCACATCCTGCGGCTCCACGCCCGCATCTTTCAGCGCGCGACGGCAGGCCAGCAGCGTACGCTTGACCAGTGCGGAAATGAGTTCATTAAAGGTTTCACGGGTGATTTCACCCTGCCATCCCGCCACGTTAACCGTTACAGAATCAGCGTCGCTAAGCGCGATTTTCGCGGCAATCGCGGCATCCAGCAGTTCACGCTGTACGCGGTTATCGCTACGATCGGCCACGCCAGCCTGCTCACGAATATAATCGGCCAGCAGATGGTCAAAATCGTCGCCGCCGAGCGCGGAATCACCGCCGGTCGCCAGCACTTCAAACACGCCGCGGCTCAGGCGCAGAATAGAAATATCAAAAGTACCGCCGCCAAGATCGTAGACCGCAATCACGCCTTCCTGACCGGAGTCCAGACCATAGGCAATCGCAGCTGCGGTCGGTTCGTTCAACAGACGCAATACGTGCAGGCCCGCCAGACGCGCGGCGTCTTTGGTCCCCTGACGCTGTGCATCGTCAAAGTAAGCCGGAACGGTGATTACCACGCCGTCCAGTTCGCCGGACAGTGATTCGGTTGCCCGCGCGGCCAGCGCTTTCAGAATATCCGCGGAGACACGCACCGGATTAAGCAATCCGGCAGCAGTTTCAATCATCGGCAAGCCGTTTTCGCTTGCCTGGAACGTATATGGCAGATGCGGGTAACGCGCCTGGATATCCGCCAGAGAGCGGCCCATCATGCGTTTTACCGAACTGACGGTGTTTGCCGTATCCAGCGCAGCATTGGCGCGGGCATCGTAACCGACAGAATAACCCTGCTGCTGATAGTGAACCACTGACGGCAACAGGTGGCGACCTTCATGGTCTGCCAACGTTTCGGCCTGGCCGCTGCGTACGGTCGCAACCAGGGAGTTGGTGGTGCCTAAATCGATACCTACCGCCAGACGACGCTGGTGCGGCGCGGCGCTCAGACCAGGCTCACTAATTTGTAATAAGGCCATTTTCGCTTCCGGAAATTAAAAATCGAGCAGTTTTTCTTCGAGTTGTTCTGCACTGCTTCGCAGTTTATCGAGAAAACGCAGCTTACGCACGGTATCTGCTGCTGCGTCCCACGTCTCGCTATCCAGCTGTTCCACCATCAGTTGATGACGAACGTTATACATTTCGCTGACGCGTTGCATAAACGCATCTAAACGTTGACTGTCTTTTGCCTGTTCAATTTCGTCCAGCTCTTCCCGCAGCTCCAGTTGTTCCATCAGAAACGCGGTATCGCGCACCGTGTGCTGCTCGCTACGGATGTCAAAGCCGTGTAAAGACAATAAGTATTCGGCGCGCATCAAAGGATGACGCAGCGTTTGCCAGGCCTGGTTGATAGTGGCGGACTGCGAAACCGCAGCAAGTTGTTCCGCCTGGGAACTGCTGGCAAATTTATCAGGATGATACTGACGTTGTAGATCCTGAAAACGTAGGCTCAGCGCCTGAGTATCGAGCTGATAACGGGCCGGTAAGCCAAAGAGGGTGAAGTAGTCCATAACATTCTCAGGGCATCGATTCTCTGTTGTTCACGGGAGCAAAACCAGAGAGTCAGGTAAAACAAACCCCACGCGCAGGCGACCACGGTGGGGTTATCGGTAAGCGCGTTACACGTGGAAGCTTTCGCCGCATCCACATTCGTCTTTCACGTTCGGGTTAGTAAACTTAAACCCTTCGTTCAGACCTTCTTTGACGAAGTCTAACTGCGTACCGTCGAGGAATTGCAGGCTCTTACCGTCGACCACAACTTTAACGCCTTTGTCTTCAAACACGGTATCTTCAGCCGCCGGCTCGTCAACAAATTCCAGTACATAGGCCATACCTGAGCAGCCGGAGGTTCTCACGCCCAGACGCAGACCAAACCCTTTACCGCGGTTTGCCAGGAAGGTATTTACACGCGCTGCTGCACTGTCGCTTAAGGTAATCGACATAATAAAACCTCAACTCTTAATTATTTTGCTTCACGTTTGCTTTTGTAATCCGCAATCGCGGCTTTAATCGCGTCTTCAGCCAGAATAGAGCAGTGAATTTTCACCGGTGGCAGTTCAAGCTCGTCGGCGATATCGGTGTTTTTAATCGCCTGTGCTTCGTCCAGAGATTTCCCTTTTACCCATTCGGTAACCAGAGAGCTGGAAGCAATAGCGGAACCGCAGCCGTAAGTCTTGAAACGCGCGTCCTCAATGATACCCTCATTGTTGACTTTGATCTGCAACTTCATCACGTCGCCACAGGCCGGTGCACCCACCATGCCGCTGCCCACGTTCTCGTCGCTGTTGTCAAAAGAACCCACGTTACGTGGATTCTCGTAATGATCGATTACTTTTTCGCTGTAAGCCATGCTGAATTCTCCTTATCGGTACCGATTAGTGATGTGACCATTCAATGCTGTTCAGATCCACGCCCTGTTTGAACATTTCCCACAGCGGAGAAAGGTCACGCAGGCGGCCGATGGAGTTGCGAACCAGATTAATGGCGTAGTCAATCTCTTCTTCGGTAGTGAAACGACCTAAAGAGAAACGAATTGAGCTATGTGCCAGCTCGTCGGTCATCCCCAGCGCGCGCAGCACGTAGGATGGCTCCAGGCTTGCAGAAGTACATGCAGAACCGGAGGATACAGCCAGATCTTTCAGCGCCATAATCAGCGATTCGCCTTCAACATAGTTGAAGCTAACGTTGAGAATGTTCGGTGCACCCTGCTCGAGATCGCCGTTAAGATACACTTCTTCCATATCTTTCACGCCGTCCCACAGACGGTTACGCAGACTGCGCAGGCGCGCCATCTCGGTTTCCATCTCTTCTTTGGCAATGCGGTAGGCTTCACCCATGCCGACGATCTGGTGCACAGGCAGCGTACCGGAACGCATACCGCGCTCGTGACCGCCACCATGCATCTGCGCTTCAATACGAATACGCGGTTTACGACGCACGTACAGCGCACCGATACCTTTCGGACCATAGATTTTGTGGCCGGAGAAGGACATCAGATCAACTTTCAGTTGGCTCAGATCGATAGGCAGTTTGCCCACGCTCTGGGTCGCATCAACGTGATAGATGATGCCGCGCGCACGGCACATTTCGCCGATAGTCGCGATATCCTGCACCACGCCGATTTCGTTATTCACGTGCATGATGGACACGAGGATAGTGTCGTCACGCATTGCCGCTTCAAGTTCTTTCAGGTCGATAATGCCGTTACGCTGCGGGGCGAGGTAGGTGACTTCAAACCCTTCGCGCTCCAGCTGACGACAGGTGTCCAGCACGGCTTTGTGTTCGGTTTTGCTGGTGATGATGTGCTTGCCTTTTTTCTGATAAAAGTTGGCTGCACCTTTAATCGCCAGGTTATCGGATTCAGTCGCACCGGAAGTAAAGACGATTTCACGCGGGTCAGCGCCCACGAGGTCAGCAATCTGGTTACGGGCGATATCTACCGCCTCTTCAGCCTGCCAGCCGAAACGGTGTGAACGAGACGCTGGGTTACCAAAGTTTCCGTCCAGGGTCAGACACTGCATCATTTTCTCGGCAACACGCGGGTCCACCGGCGTGGTTGCGGAGTAGTCGAGATAGATCGGTAATTTCATTGCTCTATAAACTCCGTACATCGCTTCAATGCAAGGAATCAGGCAACCGGCTGGATGTACGACCGAGTTAACGGGGTGTGTAGCACCCCGGCCTGATTCTAAAATACTTTTATTATGCGCGTAACTTAACGTCGATCGCGTCTTGTGCACGATTAGTGCGTGGAGCGTCATGCGTGTGCTGGCGACCAGACACATCCAGGACTTCCTGATTATTCACCAGTTCGCCCAACGTAATGTTGTTGAGGAAACCGGTCAGACGATCGCTCAGATCGCGCCACAGCGCGTGGGTCAGGCATTTATCGCCGCCCTGACAACCGCCCTTGCCCTGGCAACGGGTCGCATCTACAGACTCGTCCACAGCGCTGATTACTTCACCTACTGCGATGCTGCCGGCATCTTTACCCAGCAGATACCCGCCGCCTGGTCCACGTACGCTGGAAACCAGACCGTTTTTACGCAAACGGGAAAACAGCTGCTCCAGATATGACAGGGAGATTCCCTGACGTTCAGAAATATCAGCCAACGGTACCGGGCCCGTTTCGGAGTTGAGCGCAACGTCCAACATTGCGGTCACGGCATAACGCCCTTTTGATGTCAGTCTCATGTCTTACTTAGCCTCAAACTCGCCCCTGCCCGGGGTTTTTTATTGTAAAATGGGGGTATTGCATAGCAGGGGCAAGTCTGACATTCCCGACTAAATCAGTCAACTATTTACTTGACTAATTTAGTCGGGTATTTAACCTTCAGTGCCATTTTTACTTGCCGGAGGCGTTACGTTTACTTGCCTTTATTCTGTTGCTCAATTGAAGCTAAAATTCCGCGCAAAATGTTCAGCTCCTGGCTCTCAGGACGCGCACGCGTAAACAGACGGCGCAGCTTGTTCATCACCTGTCCCGGATGCCCTTCACGGATAAACCCGGTCGACAGCAGCGTTTGTTCCAAATGACCGTAAAAACGCTCTAAATCATCGACCAGCGGATACTCAGCTTCTTCGTATTCTGCGGTCTTCTCGCTTTCCTGCGTTGCCAGCCAGGCCATGCGCACTTCATAAGAGATGACCTGCACCGCCATCGCCAGGTTCAGCGAACTGTATTCCGGGTTCGCGGCAATAGCGACGTGGTAATGGCACTTCTGCAGTTCTTCATTCGTCAGGCCAACACGTTCACGACCAAACACCAGCGCTACGGGCGAATTCGTCGCTTCAGAGACGCTTTTTAAACCGCATTCACGCGGATCCAGCATCGGCCACGGTAGCGTACGGGAGCGCGCACTGGTGCCTACTACCAGGCTGCAACCTGCCAGCGCTTCATCAAGAGTATCGACGATCTGTGCGCTGCCGATTACATCACTGGCACCTGCCGCCAGAGCGATGGCCTGAGAGTCCGGTTTAACCAGTGGATTTACCAGCCACAGATTGGTTAAACCCATGGTTTTCATTGCGCGGGCTACAGAGCCCATGTTGCCAGTGTGAGAGGTTTCCACCAGCACGATTCGAATATTTTGCAGCATTGTATTTCTTCGGCTAAAGATTATTCGGGCATATTATCATAAAACGAAGACATATTCCGAACTCGCTGCTATACTCTGCGCCGTTTTCCCGTTCTTTAACATCCAGTGAGAGAGACCGATGCATCCGATGCTGACCATCGCCGTGCGCGCAGCGCGCAAGGCGGGTAATGTAATTGCCAAACACTACGAAACCCCAGACTCTGTAGAAACCAGCCAGAAAGGCAGCAATGATTTCGTGACTAACGTCGATAAAGCCGCCGAAGCGATTATTATCGAAACTATTCGCAAATCTTACCCACAGCACACCATCATCACCGAAGAAAGCGGTGAGCACGCAGGTGAAGATCAGGATGTTCAATGGGTTATCGATCCACTGGATGGTACTACCAACTTCGTAAAACGTCTGCCGCACTTCGCGGTATCTATCGCAGTACGCATTAAAGGCCGTACTGAAGTCGCCGTTGTTTACGATCCAATGCGTAACGAACTGTTCACCGCCACTCGCGGCCAGGGCGCACAGCTGAACGGCTATCGTCTGCGTGGCAGCACCGCCCGCGATCTGGACGGCACCATCATCGCCACCGGTTTCCCGTTCAAAGCGAAGCAGCACGCCGCTTCTTACATGAAAATTCTTGGCAAAATGTTTACCGAGTGCGCTGACTTCCGCCGCACAGGTTCTGCTGCGCTGGATCTGGCTTACGTTGCCGCTGCGCGCGTTGACGGTTACTTCGAAATCGGTCTGAAACCATGGGATTTCGCAGCAGGTGAGCTGATTGCGCGTGAAGCTGGCGCACTGGTTTGCGACTTCACCGGTGGTCATAACTACCTGGCAACCGGCAACATCGTTGCAGGTAACCCGCGCGTTGTTAAAGCCATGCTGGCTAACATGCGTGACGAACTGAGTGATGCGCTGAAGCGTTAATCTGCTGTGGTGCCGGATGCGACGCTTTCGCGTCTTATCCGGCCTACAAGTCATACCATTCCGCTCACTAACCTAAAATGGTCTTATCCCTCGCCCTACCGGCACCGCGCTCATCCACATCACTACCGCAGCAACAATAAGCACCGCACCACCAGCTAACGCCAGCGTCGTCCAGCCAATCTGTCGCCACAGCACCGGCGCTTTATGCCCGCTAATTTTCACCGCCAATGAGCGAAAGCTATGAACCAGCAAAGCCAGTGACGTGATCGTCAAAGAGGTTCCTGCCGCCATCGCCAACGCCGACGCCATACCCCAGCTAAAGACGCCAACCACTTTACTGAACAGCAGCACCATAATTGCGCCAGAACAGGGACGCATGCCCATAGAGAGAATAATCATCAACCGGGCGCGCCAGTCATCGCCGCTTTGCAGTTGTTCCGACTTGGGCAAATGCTGATGCCCGCAGCCGCAGCCCTCGTGATGCACATGGTGCGGCGTAAAGGCGGTGAATTTCGGGCGCATCAGCAGCTGGCGCAATTTCTTTAGTGCACGGACACACAATAAAACGCCCAACATGCCAACCAGCGCATAACTTCCTTTCTCCAGCCAGAAACTGCTCATATGCAGCTGTCGGGCAGGCAGTTGCAGCACCGTGAGCACTACAACCACCAGTCCTATTGCCACCAGCCCCTGCAATAGGGAAGACGCCAGCGTCAGCCCTATGCTCGACTTGAGCTTCGACGGATGCGTCGCAAGCCAGGTCGTGATGACGATTTTGCCGTGCCCCGGCCCCAATGCGTGCAATACCCCATATATAAAGCTAAACAACAGCAGAGATCCGCCCGCACGTGTGGGGTTCGCGGCAACCGCTTTCAGCAACCCGCTCATCTGCTGGTTAACGTCACGCTGCCAGACGACACTTTGCATCATTACCTGAGGCCAGGCCTGCCACAACCACAGCACCCCGCCTGTCGCCAGCAACAAAAAGACCGCCAGTGGCCATAGCGTGAGCCAACGGCGTCTGGCTGCGCGTTGTTGATAAACTACTGACATTGCAGCGTCACCGTCTGTGCAAACTGTTTACCCAACTCCATATCCTCCGGCGGTGCGTCTTCTTTATCCAGCGACTGCGCAAAACTCAACATGTGTTCATTCGGTGTCGGCGTATGCATTGAAATATGGCATTGCTGGCTTATGGTCTGCGAAAGCCGGGCGTCGCTGTCTTTGTCATAGCTCATATCGACGTAGTAGGTCGGATCGAAGGTTGAAATAGTATATTTTTGACCGCTCAGTGGTTGAGCTTCGGCCAGCGGCAGAACGAACGTCAGCACCGCCTGGTGTTCTTCACGCTCCATGCCATATTCCGTCGGTCTGTTTTTAAACTTTACCTTTTTCCCATCGTGCCACACTTCGGTGAAATAGTGCTGCCCGAGAACGTTGGCCATCACTTCCGCCGCCAGTTTTTTCCAAATTTCATCACCAGGTTTAGCATTCCCCGCGTCGTAAAGCAGATCCGCCGACGTGATTTCATCCATCGTCCAGCGCATTTTTAGCGCGACGAACCGATCATTTTCGCTCACAACTTCGGTTTTCAGATGAATAAAGCTGTGGGGATGCGCACCTGCGCCAAAAGACAGGACAGCGAGAAACAACGTCATAAAGATACGTTTAACGCCTTGCATGAGTTCTCCACGATAAAAATCAACACCGCCATAAATAATGATGCCGTATTTGGCGCAAGTGTGCCGAGGATATCATTGAACGAAAAAAAGTTGAGCACCCTTTTCCGGTATCGATTCAGTTCTCAATTTCGATAATTTCTTCTTCGGGAAATTCCACCCAAACATCTTTTCGGCGTCAAATCTTAAGTTAAATGATAACAAAATGTTAATTAAAAGTTTAATTTTAATGTTTTATTAACACTTGATTTGAATGTCTGAATCTAAAATCATGTAAATTTAACCAATTATTAACCACTTCATTTCCATAAATTAACAATAATGGGCATATATCACATTCTCCAAACTTATGATTCATTCCCTCTTCCATTCGTTGTTAACTTCACGCCGTGACATGTCCTGCCCCCTACGAAAGGTACAACTATGAAATTCAAACTCGCATTACTCAGTGCAACCCTGGTTTCTGCATGCATGTTGTCCGGCACGTCCTTTGCGGCGGAAAAATATGAAATTGCTGTGGTTGCCAAAGTCACTGGTATTCCCTGGTTTAACCGCATGGAAACCGGTGTTAACGAAGCAGCAAAAAAACTGGATGTGAACGCTTACCAGACCGGTCCATCTACGCCGGACCCGGCACAGCAGGTCAAAGTGATTGAGGATCTGATCGCCAAAAACGTCAACGCGATCATCGTGGTACCAAACGATGCCAAGGTTCTTGAGCCGGTACTGAAAAAAGCGCGCGATAAAGGCATTGTGGTCCTGACGCACGAATCCCCGGACGAGCAAATCGGTCAGTGGGATATCGAAACCATCGATAGTGAAAAATACGCACAAGCCAACGTCGATGAGTTAGCGAAAAATATGGGCGGCAAAGGCGGGTATGCAATCTATGTTGGTTCGCTGACGGTCCCACTGCATAACGCGTGGGCTGATTATGCAATTAAGTACCAGAAAGAAAAATATCCGGAAATGTTCGAGGTCACTTCACGCCTGCCGGTCGCGGAAAGCATTGATAAATCCTACGCCACAACGCTGGATCTGATGAAAACCTATCCGCAGATGAAGGGCATTATCGGCTTCGGCTCACTGGGTCCAATTGGTGCTGGTCAGGCTGTGCAGAAAAAACGCGCCAAAGATAAAATTGCCGTTGTCGGGATCGCCATGCCAGCGCAGGCTGCGCCTTACCTGATGCGTGGAGATATCAAAAAAGCGCTGCTGTGGGATCCAAAAGATGCGGGCTATGCGCTGGTAACGGTTGCCGATCAGCTGTTGCAGGGCAAAGAAGTCAATGCAGATCTGAGTATCGACGGTTTAGGGAAAGCCGATATCGACACGGAGAAGAAAGTGATCCGCTTTAACAAGATCCTCGAAGTCACCAAAGACAACGCACAATCACTTGGTTTCTAAGGCTTTAGCCAACACCAGGGAACCTTAACGCCGACCGTCTGGTCGGCGCTATCAACCAAACTAACACTCAGCGTCCGTCAGGGCGCTCGCAGGGGTATTGTCCATGGCAGACACCACCGCATTTATCACTCTTGAGAATATCAGCAAACAATTCCCGGGCGTGCTGGCGCTGGATAACGTGAATCTGACGCTGAGAAAAGGCGAAGTTCACTGTCTGGCGGGTCAAAACGGCTGTGGTAAAAGTACCATTATTAAAGTGATCTCCGGGGTTTATCACCCGGAAAAAGGCGCGCAGATTTTACTCGACGGAAAATTGTTCCATCACCTGACGCCGCAGCTCTCTTCCCATTATGGCATTCAGGTTATTTATCAGGATCTGTCGTTGTTCCCCAACTTTAGCGTCGCAGAAAATATCGCGGTCAACCGCTATCTGCCGGGCGGAGATATCTGGGTGCGTCGTGGTGCCATGAAACAGCAGGCGCTGGCAGCCATGAAACGTATCGGGGTGAATATCGATCCCGATAAAAAAGTAGAAAAACTCTCGATTGCCGACCGACAGTTGGTCGCTATTTGCCGGGCAATTGCCGCAGATGCGCGTCTGGTGATTATGGACGAGCCCACCGCCTCGCTAACCCGCCAGGAGGTCAATGGCCTGCTGAAGGTGGTTAACGAACTGAAAGCGGCCGGCATTTGCGTGGTGTTTGTCAGCCATCGTCTGGATGAAGTAATGGAAGTGGCAGACCGTATCAGCGTCATGCGCGACGGCAAACTGGTGGGTACATATCCTGCCAGCGAACTCGACAGTCACGAGCTGGCTTTCCTGATGACCGGACAACGCTTCCACTACAGCCCGCTGCCGGAGAAATCATTCGACGATCGAGAACCCCTGCTGGAGCTGCGCAATCTCAGCCGCAGAGGCAAATACCAGAACATTAATCTGTCGCTGCATGGCGGCGAGATTGTCTCGATTGTCGGCCTGTTGGGCGCCGGGCGTACCGAGCTTTGTTTGAGCCTGTTTGGCATGACGCACCCGGAAAGCGGCGAGATGCGTATTAACGGTCAGCCGGTCACGCTTCGTAATAACCACGACGCCATTAAGCACGGGATCGGCTACGTCTCAGAAGATCGCCTGACGCAGGGGCTGATCATGGAGCAGTCGATTTACGACAACACCATCGTCACGGTGTTTGATCAACTGCACACCGGTAGCGGCTTGCTCGATCATCGTAAAGCGCAAAAGCTGGTCGCCGATTTAATCCGCGAACTGAATATCAAAGTGTCCGATCCGCACCTGCCGGTCAAAACGCTTTCCGGCGGCAATGCCCAGCGTATCGCCATTGCCAAATGGGTGGCGACCAATCCCCGCATCCTGATCCTCGACTCGCCTACCGTCGGCGTGGATATCGCCAACAAAGAGGGCATTTACCAGATAGCCCGCGATTTGGCGGAACAAGGTATGGCGGTGCTGATGATTTGCGATGAAATTCCGGAAGCATATTACAACAGCCACCGCGTGCTGGTGATGCGTCGCGGCAGACTGGTGGCGGAATTTAATCCTCATCACTGCCGTGAAGAGGAGATTGCTGAAGTGGTCGAGGTAATCAATGAATAAGATGCATCTGTCCCGTTTAATCGGGCAACATGAATTCTGGCTGGGCCTGCTGGTCGTAGCGCTCGCGGTTGGGCTAAGTGTCAGCACCGATGAGTTCCTCTCGCTCGGCAATCTGACAGATGTGGCCACCAGCTACTCGATTCTCGGCATTCTTGCCTGCGGGTTGTTTGTGGTGCTGATTTCCGGTGGGATCGATATCTCCTTTCCGGCGATGACCGCGATTGCCCAGTATGCGATGGCCAGTTGGGTGATCGGCCACGGCGGCAACTTCGCTCTGGCGTTAACCATTGCGATTGCGGTGGGCCTGCTGCTTGGGCTGATTAATGGCTTCCTGGTCTACTGGCTGCGCGTTCCGGCAATCATCATTACCATCGCCACGCTGAACGTCTACTACGGCCTTCTGGTTTACGCCACCAAAGGCACCTGGCTGTACGGTTTCCCTGACTGGTTTATGAACGGCATTAACTGGTTCTCCTTCACCGCGGCAGATGGCTACGACTACGGCCTGACCCTGCCCCTGCTGTGCCTGGCGGCGGTGATCGTCTTTACCGCAGTGCTGATGAACTATACCCGTCTTGGCCGTCAGGTTTACGCCATGGGCGGCAACCGCGACGCGGCCTCACGCCTGGGGCTGAATCTGCTGAAACTGCATTTCTACGTCTATGGCTATATGGGCATTCTGGCAGGTGTTGCCGCCGTGGTTCAGGCGCAAATCACCCAGTCAGTTGCACCCAATTCGCTGCTCGGCTTTGAGCTGACGGTGCTGGCGGCGGTCGTGCTCGGCGGAACCAGCATGAGCGGCGGGCGCGGTACGTTGACCGGAACCCTGCTCGGCGTTGTCTTGCTCGCCTTCTTACAAAATGGTCTGACGCTACTCAGCGTCTCCTCTTACTGGCACACCGTATTCAGCGGCGCCATTATCCTGGTCAGCATCAGTGCCACGGCCTGGAACGAAAAACGCAAACTGGCAAGGGAGCTTTGAGATGAAAACAATCGCCAGATTTTTACCCGGTGATGCCATCATTCGTCTGCAATGCGTCATTATTGTGGTCGTCGCCCTGGTTTTCTCAGCCCTGCTCGGCAGCCGTTTTTTTAGCGTCGCTAACTTCCAGTCGATAGGCTCACAGTTACCGATCCTCGGCATGCTGGCCCTCGGGATGGGTATGACCATGCTGACCGGCGGCATTAACCTGTCAATTATTGCCGGGGCGAACGCCTGCTCGCTGGTAATGGCAGCGATTATCGTTACCCATCCGGATAACCCGCTGTTTCTGGTGCTGGCGCTGCTGGCAGGCGCAGCCGTGGCGGTGGCTATCGGTACGCTCAACGGCGCGCTGATTGCCTGGGTCGGCGTCTCACCGATTCTCGCCACCCTCGGCACGATGACACTTATCTCCGGGCTGAATATTCTGCTCTCCAACGGGACGGTGATTTCGGGTTTCCCGACCGCCATTCAGTACCTTGGCAACGCCACGATTGCGGGTATTCCGGTGGCGCTGTTGCTCTTTTTCCTGGTGGCAATCCTGCTATGGGTACTGCTGGAGCACACCACGCTGGGGCGCAGTCTTTATCTCGTCGGCTCCAATGAACAGGCTACCCGCTACAGTGGTGTGAATACCGTACGGGTACAAATTTCCGTGTACGTGATTTCAGCCCTGCTCGGCTGGGTCGCCGCCATTCTGATGATGGCGAAATTCAACTCGGCAAAAGCCGGATACGGTGAGTCCTACCTGCTGGTCACCATCCTTGCCTCCGTACTCGGTGGCATCAATCCGGATGGCGGCTTCGGACGCATTATCGGCCTGGTACTGGCGCTGATTGTGCTGCAAATGCTGGAAAGCGGCCTTAACTTGCTGGGGGTCAGCAGCTATCTGACGATGGCGCTGTGGGGCGCGGTGCTGATCCTCTTTATCGCATTACAGAATCGTAAAGCCTGATTTCAGGAGAAAAAATTATGGCAAGTTACTTTATTGGTGTGGATGTCGGAACCGGAAGCGCCCGTGCTGGCGTGTTTGATCTCAACGGCAGAATGGTCGGCCAGGCCAGTCGGGCCATCGAGATTTACCGTCCGCAGGCCGATTTTGTTGAGCAGTCTTCCGATAACATCTGGCAGGCAGTGTGTAACGCGGTTCGCGATGCGATTAACCAGTCGGATATCAACCCTATCCAGGTGAAAGGTCTGGGCTTTGACGCGACCTGTTCACTGGTGGTGTTGGATAAAGAAGGTAAACCGCTGACCATTAGTCCGTCCGGGCGCAGCGAACAGAATATCATTGTGTGGATGGATCACCGCGCCATTACTCAGGCTGAGCGCATTAACGCCCTGCATCATCGGGTGCTGGACTACGTTGGCGGTATTATCTCCCCGGAAATGCAAACGCCCAAACTGCTGTGGTTGAAGCAACATATGCCCAACACCTGGGCCAATGCGGGATACTACTTTGACCTGCCCGATTTCCTGACCTGGCGCGCAACGGGCGATGACACGCGCTCACTGTGCTCGACGGTGTGTAAATGGACCTATATGGGCCATGAAGACAAATGGGATGCCAGTTATTTCCGTCAGATTGGGCTGGAAGACTTGCTGGAACATGATGCCGCCAAAATTGGTCGCTACGTGAAAACTATGGGCGAACCGCTCGGTCATGGTCTTTCTGCGCGCGCCGCCAGCGAAATGGGGCTGATTCCGGGGACCGCTGTCAGCGTCTCGATCATCGATGCCCACGCCGGTACGCTCGGTACGCTCGGCGCGAGCGGTGTTTCCGGCGAGGTAGCGGATTTCGATCGCCGCGTCGCGCTGATTGGCGGCACCTCTACCGGACACATGGCGATTTCCAAAGAGCCGCGTTTTATCGGCGGTGTTTGGGGGCCTTACTACTCAGCAGTGCTGCCAGAATACTGGCTTAACGAAGGTGGACAGTCGGCAACCGGGGCGTTAATCGACCACGTTATTCAGTCGCATCCTTGTTACGAAACCTTGTTGACCCAGGCGAAATCTCAAGGGCAGACCATTTATGAAGTGTTGAATGCGCTGCTGCGTAAAATGGCCGGTGAGCCGGAAGATATCGCATTTTTAACCCGCGATATGCACATCCTGCCCTATTTCCACGGCAACCGTTCACCGCGCGCCAACCCAACGCTCACAGGCGCTATCACTGGACTGAAGCTGTCGCGCACGCCGGAAGATATGGCGTTACAGTACCTCGCGACCATTCAGGCCATTGCGCTGGGAACCCGTCATATCATTGAAACGATGAATCAAAGCGGCTACACGATCGATACCATTATGGCCAGCGGCGGCGGGACGAAAAACCCGATCTTCGTTCAGGAGCATGCCAACGCCACCGGCTGTGCGATGCTGCTGCCTGAAGAGAGCGAAGCCATGCTGCTGGGTGGCGCCATGATGGGAACTATCGCCGCGGGCGTGTTCGATACCTTCCCGGAAGCAATGTCAGCGATGAGCCGGATTGGTAAAACGGTTACCCCGCAGACTAATCGCATTAAGCAGTACTACGATCACAAATATCGGGTATTCCACGAGATGTATCAGGATCATATGAAATACCGCCAGTTGATGCAGGAGGACGCATGAGTAACTCCTGGTCTCAGGCCAGCGGCGTATTCCAGCTCTATAGCGATGCCCTGGCGGGGTTGGGGCAGCACCTGACTGAACCGCTCTGGCTGTCGCTGATGGCGGAGCTGCGCGGTTGTCAGGGCAAAATCGTCGTCACCGGCGTCGGTACCTCTGGCATTGCAGCGCGTAAAGTCGCACATATGCTTGCCTGCGTGGAACGTCCGGCGATTTACCTCAACGCGACGGACGCAGCACATGGCGATCTCGGTTTTTTACGCGCCGACGACCTGGTGATTATGCTGTCACGCGGGGGTAATTCGGACGAGCTCACCCGGCTGCTGCCCGGGTTGGCTGCGAGGAATGTGCCCATCCTGAGCGTGACTGAAAACGCCGATTCGGCCATTGCTAAAGCCTCGAGGCTAGTGATTTCCACCGGTGTACAGCGCGAGGCCGATCCGCTGAACATGTTGGCTACCACCTCTATTTTACTGGTGCTGGCTATCTTTGACGCCGCCTGTGCCTGTCTGATGAGCGAGAGCGGATACTCAAAGGAAACGCTGCTGGCGGTACATCCGGGCGGCGATGTGGGATTAACGCTGAGTCGTGAGAAGTAACGCCAGACAGCTGTTACGGAGGTAATGAATCTGTTGCCTCCGTCGTATTGCTACGTTCACTTTAGGTTTTTCACTTCTCTGAGATAGCATTTTCATACCTCCCTCCGCCAGCATTCCCCCCTCTGGCATTTTTTATATCTCAACAAAAAGATAAAACAGTGAAAAAACGGATTAACGCGCTGCGTTCCACTCCCGCTATCTGTTCCGCACGTTAAAAATTCTGTGACGCTCTCCAGCATTCCTGGTGGAAAGCATTCCATTCCTCAAATCTATGAGCAAACTTTAGCTATTCTTATCAAACATACTTACGGGAGACCCTACAGATGATGTCAACGCTTGCTCCGCCATCTGTACTTTCCGCTCCCCAGCGCCGTTGCCAGGTTCTGCTGACACTTTTCCTGCCGGGGCAAATCGCGACTACACAAACCTTCAGCAGCCTCAACGGTGTCGATGATGCCACGGTTCAGGAAGATATTATTGGCGCAGGGCTCGAAATCCAGCGCTATCACCGGCTCACGATAGCCACCGCGCAGAATGGTGGCTATGCGATCGAAGGAACCCCGCTAAATCAGCGTCTGTGTCTGTTGCAGTGGCTGCGCCGTGGCCTGCGGATTTGCCCTACTTTTATCGCTCAGCATTTCACGCCCACTTTAAAAATTGCTCTTAAACAACAAGGTATCGCACGTACTCTGTATGACGACACCAATCTGCATGCGCTCATCAATCTGTGCTCCCGGCGCTTACAGAAGCCGTTTGAGTGTCGTGACATCCAGTTCCTGCGCTTGTATTTACAATATTGTCTGCTACAGCACCACGCGGGGATCACCCCGGAGTTTAATCCACTCCAGCAACGGTGGGCGCAATCCTGCGCGGAGTATCCGCTCGCCGAGGAAATTGGCCGCCACTGGCAGCGCCACGTCATGCAAAGTGCGCCGCTGGGCGAATCGCTGTTTATGGCGTTGTTATTCTCAATGATCCGCATCCCCGACCCGATCCGCGATAATCACCAGCAGGATCGCCGCTTGCGCCTTGCTATTGCGCGGCTGGTGTTGCGTTTTCGCGAGTATGGCAACGTGCGCTTCAGCGACGAGCAAGGGCTGAATGACCAGTTGTATATCCACCTGGCCCAGGCACTGAACCGCAGCGTATTTGCCATCGGCATTGATAACACGCTACCGGAGGAGTTCAGCCGACTTTATCCCCGGCTGGTTCGAACTACCCGCGAGGCGATTCACGGCTTTGAAGCGGAATACGATGTCCAGTTTTCAGAAGAAGAGATCGGCCTGGTCGCCGTTATTTTCGGCGCCTGGCTGATGCAGGAGAAGGATTTGCACGAAAAGCAGATTATCCTGCTGACCGGTAGTAACGAACAACTTGAAGCGCATATAGAGCAACAGCTGCGCGAACTGACGCTGCTGCCGCTCAACGTAAAGCATATGCCGATGCAGGATTTTCAAAAAGAGGGAGCGCCGCGTGGCGTAACGCTGATTATTACACCGTACACCACGCCGCTACCGCTGTTTTCTCCCCCGCTGATTCATGCGGATCTGGCGCTTACGTCTCACCAGCAGCAGCAAATCCGCAAAATCCTTGAATCATAACGTCGCAGGCTGCGCCACCACTTTCGGGCGCAGAACGATAGCTGGTAGCGCCACCAGCGCCATCACCCAGAATACGCCGCTGCCCAGGTTCTGGTACAGATAGCCGGCGAAAACGGTCATGATGGCGATACTGCCGCCCATCGCCACCGCAGAATATACCGCCTGCAGACGAATCACTTCACTGCCCTGTCGCGCAGCAATGTAACGCATCGCCGCCAGGTGGCAGACGGTAAACGTTCCGCAATGCAGGATTTGCACCACAATCAGCCATGGCAGCTCTGTGCTCCAGCCCATCAGACCCCAACGCGCCACGCCGCAAACGGCGGAAAGCAGCAGAAGATCGCGAGCGCTAAAGCGGCGGAACAGCTTGTGGCTGAGCGCAAAAATAATCACTTCCGCCACCACGCCTAATGACCATAAATAGCCCACCGCCGAAGCGGAATACCCGGCAGACTGCCAGTAAATGGCGCTGAAACCGTAATAAGCTGCATGCGCGCCCTGCAGCAGACTCACGCAGGCCAGAAAGCGCCAGCTTTGGGTTATTAGCGCGCGCCAGGCGGGCCATCCTGCGCTCTCCTGCTGACGGTTTTCACCCGCTGGTTGCACGCTCGGGCGAATCATCATGCCCAGCAGCATTGAGGCGGCGCCAAGCGATAACAGGACCAGGATCACCCGATAGTCGAACAGGCTCACCAGTTTGCCGGTCAACGCAGAGCCGATCACAAAGGCCACGGATCCCCACAGTCGCACCCGACCGTAATCCATGGTTATCTGTTTTTGCCAGGTGTTGGCCAGCGCATCCGTCAGCGGTACCAGCGGTGAGAAAAACAGGTTAAAGCCGACCATCACCACCATCAGCCACGCCACGTTAGTCCCCGCCCAGAAGGCCAGCGCAAACACCAACGTCAATAAGGCCAGAATACGTAACGCTGAGATCAGCCGAGAGGGATCGCTCACACGCGGCGCAATCAGCAAGCTACCGAGAAAACGGGCAATCAGCCCCGCACCCAGCAGTAAACCGATGGTTTCCGGCGTCAGCCCTAACCCTTCGAGCCAGACGCTCCAGAAAGGCAGAAAGATACCGTAGCTAAAAAAGTAGGTGAAATAACCGAGCGCCAGCCAGCGCGTGGAATGCAAAGCCATGAATCCCTCCCGTTTGGAGGCGATAGTCTGGCGACAAACGCAGGCTGGCGCAAGAGAGCATTAACAGGCAGATAACATGATTTTTGCCCTATTCGACGCTAATTTGCATTGCAAAATGGCAGCGTTCTCCCTGCGCTAAAACCTGCAATCCCGGCTGCCCCTGCATGTTGTGGGCATTCACCGGATGCGTTTGCGGCTCCAGGCACAGGAACTCCTCACCCGACATTCTGAACAGCATCAACCACGGAGTTTGCGCTAAAATCGTGACTTTCATCACATCCCGCTGAATAACGGCCCGCCCGCTCCAGCCAGAATATCCGACATTCAGCCAGCTATCCTCACCGTATTGCGCATGCATGAAATCCGCCGCTGAAGGGATATCGCATTGCCATTCCAGCGGCAGATGCTGTTCCCCCTCCGGCCAGTAACCGCTGGCAGTGAACTGCGCCGTGCTGCGCTTATCAAAGGCGAAAAACGGATGGAACCCGCAGCCATAGATCATTGGCTGTTCACCGCAATGAGTGAGCGTCAACGAGGCGTGCAGGCTTGAGGTTTCCAGTTGATAGCAAAGCCGCGCCGTATAGTCGTAGCCGCAGGGGTGCCAACTGCGCAACTGCAGCAAACAGCCGCTTTGGGTAGCGGTAATAATCTGCCAGCGTTGCAGCCAGCCGTCACCGTGCAGGAAGAAAGTGTCGTCTGCGCCATGCTGAGGTAAAACCACCTCTTCACCGCGCAGCATAAAACGATTTCCCGCCACCCGATTCGCGACCGGCAGCATCGGGAACAGGCCGCAATCACCAGGCCGCTGACCATGACCTTCGCGTAAAATGGCCTGTTGATGTTGTAACGAAACCAGGCTTAATAGAGAACCGCCCTGCGGATCGACGCACATCCGCAGATGTGCGTTTTGTAGCGTCAGCAGACCATCCATTAGCGGGCGCTTCGCGGTTGGGTTGATGCACCAACTTTTGTATGCTGCGCCGCCAGCTGTTCTTCCAGCGCTTCCAGCGTCACGCCTTTGGTTTCCGGTACATTACGCAGAACATAGATGAAGCCCATCGCGCAAATCACACCGTACAGCAGGAAGCTTCCCGACGCGCCCAGACTCGCATTGAGCAGCGGGAAGGTATAGGTCAGCAGGAAACAAGCAATCCACAGCGCCAGCGTCCCCAGCGACATTGCCAGCCCGCGCACGCGGTTGGGAAAAATTTCTGATAGCAGCACCCAGGTCACCGGCGCCAGCGTCAGAGCATAAATCGCGATTGCCGCCAGCACCAGAACCAGAACCGGCCAGCCCATAATGCCCAACCCGTACGCCCCGGCAATCAGTACGTAGATAACCGTCAATCCTGACGCGCCGAACAGCATCAATTTACGACGGCCAATTTTGTCCACTAACGGCAGAGCAGCAAGGGTAAAGACCAGATTGATGATCCCTGTCGCCACGATCGATTTTAACGTACCGTTGATGTCGAATCCGGCAGAGGCGAAGATCTCCTGCGCATAGTTGAAAATAACGTTGATCCCACACCACTGCTGGAACACTGCCAGCACCATGCCAATAATCACGATCGGTTTGATCTGCGGTTGTAACAGCGTTGACCACGCGACCTTGTGATTATCTTTTTGCAGCGTATGTTCAATCTCTTTCAGCGTTTGCCCGGCATATTCCGCCGAACCAATGCGCTGCAGCATGGCACGCGCACGATCGGCTTTGCCCGCTTTCACCAGCCAGCGCGGCGATTCAGGTACAAAGAACATCAGCACCAGGAAAATTACCGCAGGCACTAATTCAGCACCAAACATCCAGCGCCAGCCTGTCTGACCGTTCCAGCTTTCAACAATGGCCTGCTGCGTAGCGCCTGTGGCAACAGGTTCGGCAATCATCAGGTTGATAAGCTGCGCCGCCAGTACGCCAATGACGATGGTGAGCTGGTTAACGGCAACAAAGCGACCTCGCTTTTCCGCCGGGCTGACCTCGGCGATATACAGCGGACTTAGCGCAGACGCCAGACCAATCCCCACGCCACCCACAATGCGATAGACAATAAACATATCGAAGTTACTGGCGACGGCAGTTCCCCATGCAGAAGCGCTAAAGAGGATCGCTGAAAGAATCAGCGGCATTTTTCGGCCAAATTTATCGGCGCACCAGCCGGAAATCAGCGCGCCAAAGATACAACCAACCAGCGCGGAACTCATCGCCCAGCCGGATTGCGCCGGATCGGTAATCGAGAAATATGCTTCATAGAAGGGTTTTGCCCCGCCGATCACCACCCAGTCATAGCCAAACAGTAAACCTCCGCAGGCCGCAACCAGGCAGATAGTCCAGACGTAACCAATCTTTAAATGTGTCTGCGCGTTATTCATTATGATTCCTCTTTCAGGGAAACGCAGGGTACAGTAGGTTTCGGGTGAGGTTATCCCCCACCCGTTTCGGGTGTTACTGGAAAAGCCTTACGTTAATGGCGTGACGCAGCAGTAATGCCTTGTCATGTGCCGGATTGAGTTGCAGGAGTTCATCAAGTTCACGCTGACAGGCGGCGCTATTTCCTAGCCCCAGATGCCCGAGCGCATTGATAAACAGGCAGTGTTGCTGGTGTTTTGCTTGTGCTGAGGTATCCAGCACCACCAGGTCGGGTAGCGATACGGCAAAGAAATCGACATCCGGCACGTTGTCGTGATGCGACTCAACCCATTGCAGGAAGCTATTGAACAGAGCGTCCGCCTCTGCATCATCGCCAAGTTTTCTCTGCGCCATACCCTGCCAGAAGAGATAGTCCACTGGCTGGTCGTTGTAGTAACGTCCGGCATCCAGTGAGCTTCCGCCTCGCGTCGCACGGGAGAAGTAGCGCTGAGACTCTTCGAAATGGCCTTGCAGCTGCGCGCAATACCCCAGCAAATACCAGATGTCGTTATCCGTTTGCCCTGGCAAACGGCCTTCCCCGAGGTTTTGCGGATAGTGCAGCGCCTGTTGCAGTTGCGTAATAGCAGTTTGCGGGTCGCCGGACTGCACGGCAGCCAGCGCACGATGTAATTGATTAAGCAGATATTGCCCGGTGGCTTTACCTTCACCGCCTTCCCACGGATGGAACACCCGCTCACGTAATACTGCGGCGGCATCGTCATAGCGCCCCAACCCATTCCACAAGCTGAGCAGTTCCACCGTCAGATCATCACGCTGGAAGACAATCTCTTTGCTGGCTTCCAGCCGCTGCAGACGCTGTTCAGCCGGTTGTGCCATCAGCTTGTTGAGATAGTCGAGTTCAAACAGGAAGCGGGCATTTTGCGGCTCCAGCGCCACGGCTTGCGACAGATACTGTTTCGCCTGCTGCGCATCGTGCAGTTTGTTCCAGGCGTAAATCCCCAGTAAACGATGCGCCGGAGCGAAATCCGCTTCCTGCGCAAGCGTGAACTGCCAGCAGGAAACCGCCTCGGCATAACGCCGTTTGCTGTACCAGAAACAGCCGAGTAAATAGCGGGCAAAAGCGCTTTGCTCAAGAGTTTGCAGCATCTGCACTTCATCCAGCGTATTGGGGAAACGCACGCGGTTTTGCAGACACTCACGAGCACGTTCAATGAAGGGTTGTGGATTATCGCTCAGCGAGGCGCGCCACAGCATCGGCAGCGTTTCCTGGCTGTCGAGCAGTTCCAGCACGCCACGGGCAGCATCCTTTTGCCCCAAAGAGGTCAGCCAGCCTGCCAGTTCACACGCGTTGGTCCCGCGACGCCCGGTAATCGAGATCAGCGCAAGCGCTGTCGCCTCGTCCTGGCAGATAGCCCAGCGCGCATAGTGCAGGGTATAGCTCAGCGGATAATCCACCAGCTGTTGGCGAATGTAGTCCAGCGCTTGCGCATTGCGATCAAGCTTTGCCAGCGCCAGCGCTTTCAGCCCCATGGCCAGGTTATTACTGCCGTTAAAGAGCAGGCTCTGCTCCACCTTTTCCAATGCGCCAGCGTAGTCCTGACGCTTCATCGCCAGACGCGCTAACGACCAGAAAGCCGCATCCCGGCAGTTGCCGCTCCAGCTGGCCTTATAATAATTATCCCACGCGCTGTCATCATCGCCCTGACGTTCCTGTGCGGCGGCCAGCAGCATACTCGCCTCGCCATCACGCGGATTTTTATTGAGCTTATGCGCCCGCTCCAACGCCTTGCCGGCACATTGTGCCGCCAGCGCCCAGTCGGCGCGGTTTAGCGCCAGCGTCCCCAGGGCCACATTATTGCGGTAGTCCAGCGGATCAACGTCCAGCGCGCGGCGATAATAATCTTCGGCATAGCGGCTGGCATGGTTGTACTGCTCCAGATGCTGACCAATAAAATAGAGTTCATCGGTATTAGAAAGCGCTTCTGGCAGCGCTGGCGCGACGGCCGCCGATGGCAGTGGTAACTCTTGCGCGATGTGCTCTTCGTACTGCAAAAGCGTAGTGCCATCGGCGCCAGTGACAGTCATCGTTACCCGCGCATGGTTATCGTCAGACACATCAGCCAGCCAGCTTTGTCCGGGCTCCAGGGTCAGCGTATGCTCATAGAACGGTTGTCCATCGGCAGAAAGCGTAATCTGCACGTCGTGCAGCGGCGCAATCGCATAAACGCCCACAGAAAGCTGGTTACTCTCACGTACCAGACGAAGCGCCAACTGCGTACTGGCGTTTTGCACCATGCCCAGTTCGCTGTAGGGCAGGAAGTTTTGTACGAAGACTTTCTCTTCGTACGGCGCAAGCCAGGTGAAATCCGGCTGGTTGTCGGTAAAGACCCCGGTCATCAGTTCAATATAAGGACCGTTGTCATCGGTAAGGTTACGATCCCAGGCAACGCCAAAGTCGCCATAGCCCCAGGTCCACTGTTTTTTCCCTGGCGAAACGTGGTGGTCAGCCACATGTAGCAGCCCGCCTCGCTCACCGTGATGCCATGCACCAACAAAATCATAATCTGATTTTTCAGCCATGTAGGAGGTCGGTACCGGCACGTTTTTGTAGCGCGAGATATCCACGCCAGCCGAGTAGTCCACTTTATAGTATGTGCCGGTGGCGATAGGAAACGCAGAAACATCACGCTTACCGTGGTCAAATACTGCGGTCACATCCGGCGGAAACACGCTCTGGTGGTCGTCGCCGCCCTTCACCGCTGGATTCGCCCACCATAAAAAATGGCGCGGCGTAGCGTTACCGTTAAACACCTTCCCGGTTATCTCGATCAGGGCGCGATCCGGATACAGCGTAAATCCGGTCATCACCTGTAAACCGCGCATAGGTTCTACCTCACCCATCCATACGGTATATTCGCCGTGTTCACCCTGTTGCTGCGTAAAATCCACCGGCATAAAAGTGGTTGGGCGATGATGCTGCGGCCAGTTAAATTCAATGCCACCAGAGATCCACGGCCCAAGCAAACCAACCAGAGCGGGCTTCACCACTTCGTTGTAGTAGACAAAATCGCGTTGCTGTACTTTGTCATACGCTCGATGAATACGCCCGCCTAACTCCGGCAACAGCATGACGCGAATGAAGTCATTCTCCATCCACACCGCCTGATAGTCGCGCATTTCACGTTTGCCGGTCAGCGTATCAATCACGCCATACGGATACACCGCGCCAGAAGATCCCTGGTAAACCCGCTTTTCCAGAAACATTGGGTTGGCATCTTCTTCACCCGCCGTCCACGTTGGGAGGGTTATCGTTTCTTGCCAGACTTTAACTGAACCGTACATGCCGCTCTCCACTCAATAAGCAAAAGTAAAAATTCAACTTGATGCTATTCTGCGGCAGTTAAGTGGCGCTAAAATGCGCAATGCTCACGCAATATAGTTAAGGGAGTTAAGTGAATGCAGCGTTCGGGGTTCAACAACGCCAGGGTTCGTCAGGCGAATAAGCAGATCTTTTTGTCGCACCTGTGGCGGGAAAAGCAGCTCAGCAAGTCACAACTGGCGCAGCTCACCAGCCTGTCGATCCCGGCGGTCAGCAATATCCTCGAAGAGCTAATGGATGAGGGGAGGATCAGTCATTCGCGAAAAACCTTAAGCCAGCGCGGTTTGAGCAGCGGCAGCTATCATTTGCCAGAAAAAGGCGCATGGACGCTATGTATCAACGTCACCCCTACCAGTATCACCAGCCAACTGGCGGACGCACGGCTGGTTGCCATCGGCGACTGGCGTCATGAGGTCATTAAGCCGGAAACCCCCAAAGCGCTGCTGTCAGCCCTGGCTGCACACTGGCGGGAATACCGTCGACAATTTCCCGAGGTCACGATTAATCTGGCGCTCGGCGTTCACGGCCAGGTTGATCCGATCACCGGCGCATCAAAAACCATGCCCCAGGCCCCGTGGAAAACACCGGTGGAAATAAAATATCTGCTGGAAGAGATGCTTGGCGTACAGGTCCGCCTGGACAATGACTGTGTGATGCTGGCGCTGGCCGAAAAATGGCAAAACCCAGCGGCTAACGGTGATTTTTGCGTGATTAACGTTGATTACGGTATCGGCTCATCGTTTGTGATTAACGACAATATCTGGCGCGGTAGTCTGTATGGCAGCGGCCAGATTGGACACACCATCGTTCATCCCGATGGAATTGCCTGTGACTGCGGTCGCTATGGCTGTCTGGAAACGGTGGCATCATTGAGCGCGTTGAAAAAACAGGCCCGCGTGTGGATGAAATCGCAGCCGACGTCCCTTTACGATCCGGAAACACTCACCACCGACCAGCTTATTACTGCCTGGCAGAACGGTGATGTTCGTATTCAGGCCTGGGCCGAGCATGCCGCCAGCGCCATTGGGCTTAGTTTATATAACTTTCTGAATATACTGAATATTAATCAGATATGGTTGTACGGTCGTAGCTGTGCTTTTGGCGATAGCTGGCTCAATACCTTGGTGCAGCAAACTGGGTTTAACCCGTTTGATCACGGTGATAACCCGCGCGCCAGAGCGACTCAGATAAGCTTCGGCCAGCTCAATCGTGCCCAGCAACTCATGGGAATTGGCTATCTGTATGTCGAGTCACAGCTCAGCGAGTTGTAACCATTACACCGTCAGACTCACGGCCAAACGTTCATGTACCGTGGCGATAAAATCGGTCAGTGCCGGTTTGAACGATCCTTTTTTCCACGCCATCAGCAACGCGATGGTTGGGACATCACCAATAATTGGCCGAAAAACCACCTGTCCGGTATTAAAATTATTCATATAACCGGGTATCAAAGTCACCCCCAACCCCATGCCGACCAGGTTCATGGTCACCAGAATGTTGGTTGCCACTTGCACAATGTTAGGCTGGCTTTTTTGCTGCTGAAACCAGTTTTTGACAATCATCGCTAACGCGCCGGAATAGGCCGGATCGGTGCTGACAAAATTCACGCCGTGTAGTTGTTCTGCGGAGATTGCCTGCTCATCAGCTAACGGATGATTCACCGGTAACACAACTACCAACGGCTCATGAATCAGCTCCAGATAATCGAGATCCGGGCTGTACACCGGGTGGCGCATTAAGCCAACGTCCAGCTCTCCGCTGAGGATCTTCTCTTCCTGCTCGGTGGTGATCAGACTCACCAGTTCAATGTGCGTATCCGGTTGTTTTAAACGAAACAAAGGCAGCACCTTCGGCAACAGATTGACCTCTGCGGAAGGGACAAAGCCAATGGAGAAATGATTATCTTCCTGCACCGTTCTACGGGCACGAACTTTGGCGTTTTCCGCCTGTTCGAGGATCGCCAGCGCATCCTGTAAAAAGCACTCACCGGCCGCCGTCAGCGCAACTTTTCGTTTATCTCGCACCAGCAACGGAACGCCCACGCAGGTTTCAAGATCGCGGATCTGGCTGCTTAATGACGGCTGAGAGGTATGCAGCTTTTCTGCCGCTCGGGTGAAATTCAGCGCCTGCGCCACTGCTACGAAATAGCGTAAGTGCCTCAGTTCCATGCCCTGCTCCTTGTTATCGAAAAAATGTCTCAACTGGTAGAAATTTACTATTTCACAGATTGATAACTAACCAGCAACATCCTTAGGGTACAAAAAAAGAAGGTCAATACATCTTAGCTTTCAGGATTAAAAAATATGACCACACCCTCAAATTTAGACATCTACCAACTGATCGACACGCAAAACGGTCGCGTAACCCCACGAATTTATACCGACCCTGAAATTTACCAACTGGAGCTGGAACGCATCTTCGGACGCTGCTGGCTATTTCTCGCCCACGAAAGCCAAATCCCCAAACCCGGTGATTTTTTTAACACCTACATGGGCGAGGATGCGGTGGTGGTGGTTCGCCAGAAAGACGGCAGCATCAAAGCGTTTCTCAACCAGTGTCGCCACCGTGCGATGCGCGTCAGCTACGCCGACTGCGGCAATACCCGCGCCTTCACCTGCCCGTATCACGGCTGGTCTTACGGTATTAACGGCGAGCTGATCGACGTCCCGCTGGAGCCGCGCGCTTATCCGCAAGGTTTATGCAAATCGCACTGGGGGCTGAACGAAGTGCCTGGCGTAGAGAGCTACAAGGGACTGATTTTCGGTAACTGGGATACCTCCGCGCCTGCGCTTGGCGATTATCTCGGCGACATCGCCTGGTATCTCGACGGCGTACTCGATCGTCGTGAAGGCGGCACCGAAATCGTCGGTGGCGTACAAAAGTGGATCATCGACTGCAACTGGAAATTCCCCGCCGAACAGTTTGCCAGCGACCAGTATCACGCGCTGTTCAGCCATGCCTCTGCGGTGCAGGTGCTGGGAGCGAAAGACGACGGTAGCGATAAGCGCCTCGGCGATGGTCAGACCGCCCGCCCGGTGTGGGAAACCGCCAAAGACGCGCTACAGTTCGGTCAGGACGGGCACGGCAGCGGATTTTTCTTTACTGAGAATCCCGATGCCAACGTCTGGGTCGATGGTGAGGTCTCCAGCTACTACCGCGACACCTACGCGGAAGCCGAACAACGCTTGGGCAAGGTTCGCGCCCTGCGTCTGGCCGGTCACAACAACATTTTCCCAACGCTTTCCTGGCTCAACGGTACCGCCACGCTGCGCGTCTGGCACCCGCGTGGGCCGGACCAGGTTGAGGTGTGGGCGTTCTGTATTACCGATAAAGCCGCCTCTGATGAAGTGAAAGCCGCGTTTGAAAACAGCGCCACGCGGGCTTTTGGCCCCGCCGGGTTCCTGGAGCAGGACGACTCGGAAAACTGGTGTGAAATTCAAAAACTGCTGAAAGGTCATCGCGCACGCAACACGAAATTGTGTCTGGAAATGGGGCTTGGCCAAGAGAAACGTCGTGAAGACGGCATTCCGGGGATCACCAACTACATCTTTTCTGAAACCGCCGCGCGTGGCATGTACCAATGCTGGGCCGATTTGCTCAGCAGCGAAAGCTGGCAGGAAGTGCACGAGAAAACCGCCGCCTACCAGCAGGAGGTGATGAAATGAGCGCTTTAGTTTCTCTTGAACTGCATCATCGCATCAGCCAGTTTCTGTATGAAGAAGCGCGTATGCTCGACGACTGGCAGTTTCGCGACTGGCTGGCGCAGCTGGATGACGACATTCGCTACACCATGCGTACCACGGTGAACGCCCAGACGCGCGACCGTCGCAAAGGCGTGCAGCCACCAACCACCTGGATTTTCAACGACAACAAAGACCAGCTCGAACGTCGTATCGCGCGGCTGGAAACCGGCATGGCCTGGGCGGAAGAACCGCCGTCGCGTACCCGTCATCTGATTAGCAACTTACAAATCAGCGAAACCGGGGTTCCCGACGTCTTTGTCGTGCGCCTCAACTATCTGCTGTATCGCGCGCAAAAAGAGCGCGACGAGACCTTTTACGTCGGCACGCGCGTGGACAAAGTCCGTCGTTTGCCCGGCGATGAGTGGCGCTTACTGGCGCGTGAGATCGTGCTGGATCAAGCGGTGATCACCTCCCATAACCTGAGTGTACTGTTCTGATGAGCCGTGTATTTGCCTGCCCTGTAGGGGCTTTGCCGGAGGGTGAAGCGCTCCGGCTTGATACCTCGCCCGTCATCGCGCTGTTCAATGTTGGCGGCGAGTTCTATGCCATTAACGATCGCTGTAGCCACGGTAACGCCTCGATGTCGGAAGGCTATCTGGAAGAAGACGCTACGGTGGAATGCCCACTGCATGCCGCCAGCTTCTGCCTGAAAACCGGCAAGGCGTTGTGTTTACCCGCCACCGATCCGCTAACCACCTACGCAGTATATGTGGACGGTAGCGATGTGTTTGTTGATATTCCGGAGGACGCCAGATGAGCGATTTACGCGATAACGTGGTCTTTATCACTGGCGGCGGCTCCGGTCTTGGCCTGGCGCTGGTCGAGCGTTTCATCGAAGAAGGTGCGCGGGTCGCCACGCTGGAACTGTCGCCAGCTAAAGTTGCCAGTCTGCGTCAGCGCTTTGGCGAACATGTGCTGGCTGTGGAAGGCAACGTCACCTGCTACGCCGACTATCAGCGCGCGGTGGATCAAATCCTGATGAATTACGGTACGTTGGACTGTTTTATCGGTAATGCGGGCATATGGGATCACAACGCCTCGCTGGTCAATACGCCTGCAGACGCACTGGAGAGCGGCTTTCATGAGCTGTTTAACGTCAACGTGCTGGGTTATCTGCTAGGGGCGAAAGCCTGCGCCCCGGCACTTATCGCCAGCGAAGGCAGCATCATCTTTACCCTGTCCAATGCGTCGTGGTATCCCGGCGGCGGCGGGCCGTTGTATACCGCCTCTAAACATGCAGCTACCGGGCTGATTCGCCAGTTGGCCTACGAGCTGGCGCCAAAGGTACGTGTTAACGGTGTCGGTCCGTGCGGTATGGCAACAGATCTACGCGGCCCGCAGGCGTTGGGACAAAACGATACATCGATTATGCAGTCGCTGACACCAGAAAAAATCGCCGCTATTTTGCCGCTACAGTTCTTCCCTGAACCTGCGGATTTTACCGGCCCGTATGTGATGCTGGCGTCAAAACGCAACAACCGCACATTAAGTGGCGTAATGATCAATGCCGACGCCGGTCTGGGTATTCGCGGTATTCGTCACGTTGCCGCCGGACTGGATCTCTGAGGAGGCGTTATGAACCAAAAAACTATCGCTATCGTCGGCGGCGGTCAGGCTGCTGCTATGGCTGCCGCCGCACTGCGCCAGCAGGGATTTGACGGTGAATTACACCTGTTTTCCGATGAGCAGCATCTGCCCTATGAACGCCCACCGCTCTCCAAAGCGATGCTGCTGGACGACAATCCGCAACTTCAGCCGATACTCCCCGCTGGCTGGTGGCGGGAACACAACGTACAGCTGCATCTGGGTGTTACTGTACAGACGCTCGGCCGCCAAACGCATCAGTTGGTGCTGGCTGATGGGCAGAGTTATCCGTGGGATCGGCTACTGATTGCGACGGGCGCTGCGGCACGCCCCCTTCCGCTGTTGGATAAGCTGGGCGATCGATGCTTTACTCTGCGTCATGCCGCTGATGCCGAGCGCCTGCGCGACACTTTGTTGCCGGGTAAGTCGATTGTCATTGTCGGTGCGGGCACCATTGGTCTGGAACTGGCGGCCAGCGCGACTCAACGAGGCTGTCAGGTGACGGTGGTGGAGCTGGCACCAACGGTCATGGGCCGTAACGCGCCTGCTCCGGTGCGCGACTACCTGCTTGCCCGCCAACAGCAGGCGGGCGTGCGGGTGTTACTCAACAGCGCCATTGAACACGCCGAAGCGGGAGAGTTTCTCTCGCTGACGCTGCAAAACGGCGAGACGCTACTGGCCGATGCAATGGTTTACGGCATCGGTATCGTGGCCAATGATGCGCTGGCCCGCGAAGCGGGGCTGGAGACGGCGAACGGCATTATCGTTGATAGCGCCTGCACCACCTCCGATCCGGACATTTTCGCCGCCGGTGACGTAGCGATAACGCGCAAGCCCGACGGTTCGTTAGTACGCATGGAAAGCTGGGAAAACGCCAATTTTCAGGCACAGATTGCCGCCGCCGCAATGCTAAATCTGCCGTTGCCGGAGAAGACACCTGGCTGGTTCTGGACCGACCAATTTAATGACAACCTACAATTTGTTGGCGATATGCAGGGAGAAAGCTGGTTCATACGCGGCAATTCAGATGCGCATAAAGCAATATGGTTTAACCTGCAGGATGGCGTGATTGTCGGCGCAGTAACGTTGAATCAGGGCCGAGAAATACGTTTATTGAGAAAATGGATTCAGGCAAAGAAAAAGCCACCAATGGCGGCTTTAGTCGATGAAACAATCTTGCTTAAGTCAATATAACTGCCGGATGGCACTTCGTTTATCCGGCCTACATGTGAGTTACCTGTAGGCCGGATAAGGTGTTTACACCGCCATCCAGCAATCAGTATGGCTTACGCGTAAACAGGGAAGCGTGCGCAGATATCCAGAACTTTACCTTTGACGCGCTCGATTACGGCTTCGTCATTGATGTTGTCCAGCACGTCACACATCCAGCCAGCCAGCTCTTTCGCTTCCGCTTCTTTGAAGCCACGGCGAGTGATTGCCGGAGAACCGATACGGATACCGGAAGTCACAAACGGGCTCTTCGGATCGTTCGGTACGCTGTTTTTGTTAACGGTGATGTTAGCGCGGCCCAGTGCGGCGTCAGCTTCTTTACCGGTCAGGTTTTTATCAACCAGATCCAGCAGGAACAGGTGGTTTTCAGTCCCGCCAGAAACCACTTTGTATCCACGGTTCAGGAACACTTCCACCATCGCTTTGGCGTTTTTAGCAACCTGCTGCTGGTAAACCTTGAACTCAGGCTCCATCGCTTCTTTCAGTGCCACGGCTTTCGCTGCGATCACGTGCATCAGCGGGCCGCCCTGCGCGCTTGGGAACACAGCAGAGTTCAGTTTTTTGTACAGCTCTTCGTCACCGCCTTTCGCCAGGATCAGGCCACCGCGTGGACCCGCCAGGGTTTTGTGGGTGGTGGTGGTCACAACGTGTGCGTGTGGAACCGGGTTCGGATAAACACCTGCGGCAATCAGCCCCGCAACGTGCGCCATATCGACGAACAGGTATGCGCCGATGCTGTCGGCGATTTCGCGCATTTTTGCCCAATCAACAACGCCGGAGTAAGCAGAGAAGCCACCGATGATCATCTTCGGTTTGTGCTCTTTGGCCTGCTTCGCCATGTCTTCGTAGTCAATTTTGCCGGACTCATCAATACCGTAAGGGATGATGTTGTACAGTTTGCCGGAGAAGTTAACCGGGGAGCCGTGAGTCAGGTGGCCGCCTTGTGCCAGGTTCATACCCAGAACGGTATCGCCCGGTTGCAGCAGAGCGGTGTAAACAGCGAAGTTAGCCTGAGAACCAGAGTGCGGCTGTACGTTAGCGTAGTCAGCGCCAAACAGCTCTTTTGCACGATCGATAGCCAGTTGCTCAACGATATCAACGTACTCGCAACCGCCGTAGTAGCGTTTGCCCGGATAACCTTCAGCATATTTGTTGGTCAGCTGAGAACCCTGCGCCTGCATAACACGCGGGCTGGTGTAGTTTTCGGAGGCGATCAGTTCGATGTGCTCTTCCTGACGTACTTTTTCCTGCTCCATAGCCTGCCACAGTTCGGCATCATAATCGGCAATGTTCATTTCACGCTTTAACATCCGCATCTCCTGACTCAGCTAACAATAGAATTTCGGCCTAAAAAGGCAGTCCCGTTGGACGACGGCCAACAGTATAACCGAATCATTCTTCGATAACAGGTCTTGACAAAGGATTTTACGCAAACGATTACCTTCACGGCACGCAAGGCTTTGGAGAACAAAGGTCTGCTGAATTTCAACGGATTTCTTTTCAGGTTTGTGATGCAGATTTTTCACGATGTAACCTTTACAACGCAAAGTTACAAAGAACCATTTACAATGCAGGGGTATTTTTTATAAGATGTATTTGACATACATCATTAAAGTCTCAGATAAAGGAAGACCGTATGCTTGACGCACAAACCATCGCTACAGTGAAAGCCACCATTCCCCTGCTGGTTGAAACAGGTCCGAAGCTGACCGCACATTTCTATGATCGCATGTTTACGCATAACCCAGAGCTGAAAGAAATTTTCAACATGAGTAACCAGCGTAATGGCGATCAGCGCGAGGCGCTGTTTAACGCGATTGCCGCGTATGCCAGCAATATCGAAAACCTGGCGGCGCTGTTGCCAGCGGTTGAGAAAATCGCGCAAAAGCATACCAGTTTCCAGATTAAACCAGAGCAGTACAACATCGTGGGTGGTCATTTGCTGGCAACGCTGGACGAAATGTTCAGCCCAGGCCAGGAAGTTTTGGATGCGTGGGGTAAAGCGTATGGCGTACTGGCGAACGTTTTCATCAACCGTGAAGCGCAAATCTATAGCGAAAATGCCAATAAAAATGGCGGCTGGGAAGGTACCCGTCCTTTCCGCATCGTGGCAAAAACCCCACGCAGTGCACTGATCACCAGCTTTGAGTTTGAACCTGTCGATGGTGGCGCAGTAGCTGAATATCATCCGGGACAATACCTGGGCGTCTGGCTGAAGCCGGAAGGTTTCCCGCATCAGGAAATTCGTCAGTACTCACTGACCCGTAAACCTGATGGCAAAGGCTATCGTATTGCCGTTAAGCGTGAAGACGGTGGTCAGGTTTCCACCTGGCTGCACAACTATGCGAATGTTGGCGACGTTGTTCACCTGGCCGCACCTGCGGGCGATTTCTTTATGGACGTCGCGACCGACACCCCGGTATCTCTGATCTCCGCAGGCGTGGGACAAACCCCAATGCTGGCGATGCTGGACACGTTGGCGAAAGCGAAGCATACGGCGCAGGTTAACTGGTTCCACGCGGCAGAAAATGGCGATGTACATGCCTTCGCTGATGAAGTAAATGAACTCGGCAAAACGCTGCCACGCTTTAGTGCGCACACCTGGTATCGTGAGCCAACCGAAGCCGATCGCGCGAAAGGTGCGTTTGATAGCGTAGGTCTGATGGATTTGAACAAGCTGGAAAGCGCAATCAGCGATCCGGCGATGCAGTTTTATCTGTGCGGTCCGGTTGGTTTCATGCAGTTCGCCGCGAAGCAGCTGGTCGGCCTGGGCGTGAAAAACGAGAACATTCATTACGAATGCTTCGGTCCGCATAAAGTCTTGTAATGTATTACGCGAGTAGGCCGGATAAGGCGTTTACGCCGCCATCCGGCAATCACTCGGCCTGATGCGCTACGCTTGTCAGGCCGACAAATTAACGGCGCGGCTTAGATTGCCGCGTCGTCTTCTTCACCGGTACGAATACGAATAACGCGAGCCACGTCGAAGACAAAAATCTTACCGTCGCCGATCTTGCCGGTCTGGGCAGTACGGATAATGGTGTCGACGCAGGTATCGACGATGTCGTCGGTAACCACAATTTCAATTTTTACCTTCGGCAGAAAATCCACCATATATTCCGCGCCACGGTACAGCTCGGTATGGCCTTTCTGACGGCCAAAGCCTTTCACTTCCGTTACCGTCATCCCGGTGATACCGACTTCTGCCAGCGCTTCGCGGACGTCGTCCAGCTTGAAGGGTTTAATAATCGCATCAATCTTTTTCATGCTATTCCTTGAAAAGGTCGCCTGTCTTTTGATCGAATAAAGCTAACATAATCCGCAGATTTATTCTTTGAAATCGTTTGCATCCAGCTCGTGTCGAGAAAGCAACTTATAGAATTCGGTGCGGTTGCGCCCCGCCATTCTTGCCGCGTGAGTCACATTGCCCTTGGTGATTTGCAGCAGCTTACGCAGATAGTTAAGCTCAAACTGGTTACGCGCCTCAACAAATGTCGGCAGCGCGGTGTTTTCCCCTTCCAGCGCCTGCTCCACCAGCGCGTCGCTGATCACCGGCGAAGAGGTCAACGCCACGCACTGCTCAATTACGTTGACCAGTTGACGCACGTTGCCCGGCCAGCTGGCGGTCATTAACCGCTTCATGGCATCGGTTGAAAAGGCGCGTACGAACGGTTTGTGCCGTTCAGCAGACTGGCGCAGCAGATGGTTCGCCAGCAGCGGAATATCTTCCGTACGCTCGGCCAGCGCAGGGATCTTCAGGCTCACCACGTTGAGGCGATAGTACAAATCCTCGCGAAATTCGCCCCGAGCCATCGCTTTGGGTAAATCGCGGTGGGTCGCAGAAACGATCCGCACATCAATGTCGATATCGCGGTTACTGCCCAACGGTCTGACTTTTCGTTCCTGCAATACGCGCAGCAGTTTCACCTGTAACGGCGCAGGCATATCGCCAATCTCATCGAGAAAAAGCGTGCCGCCTTCCGCGGCCTGAAACAGCCCTTCACGATTACTCACCGCGCCGGTAAAAGCGCCACGCGCATGACCAAACAGTTCCGACTCCAGCAGTTGTTCCGGCAGCGCGCCACAGTTAATGGCAATAAAGGGCTTGTGGTTGCGCGGGCTGGCGTTGTGAATAGCCTGGGCGAAAACTTCTTTCCCGGTTCCGCTTTGGCCGTTGATCAAGACACTAACATCCGATTGCGCCACCATTCGCGCCTGTTCCAGCAGACGTAGCATCAGCGGGCTGCGGGTGACTATGGACTCACGCCAACTGTCATCAGTAGCAGGCGCAGACTGTTCCAGCGCCCCGTCAATCGCGTGATATAACGCGTCCTTATCGACAGGCTTAGTGAGAAAACTGAACACTCCTTGCTGGGTCGCCGCAACGGCATCCGGGATGGAGCCGTGAGCGGTCAGGATAATCACCGGCATGCCCGGCTGCACTTTCTGGATTTCAGTAAACAGCTGCATGCCGTCCATTTCATCCATGCGCAGATCGCTGATAACCAGATCCACTTTTTCACGGTTCAGTACCCGTAACCCTTCCTGCCCACTTTCCGCGGTCACGACGCTGTAGCCTTCGCTGGTTAGTCGCATTCCAAGTAATTTCAACAGGCCCGGATCGTCATCCACCAACAGCAGATGCGCGGGCTTACGGCTTATCATGGCGTGACCTCATCGGCAGACGGCGCTGCGCCTTCTTCGTTATCAGGCGTAGTGAGTTTATCGTTCCCGTGCGGCGCATCAGGATTGTAGTTACCGGCGGGTTTGCGCGTTGAAAGCTGGCGCTCAATATCGGTCAGATTCTCCAGCTTGCGGGTCGTGAGATCGAGCTGGGACTGCAAATGCTGTTGCTGTTGCCGCAGCGTATCGAGATCGCTGTCTGACGACTGCTGGAGCTTACTGTAGCGCAGGCGCTCTTCGGCAAGCTGTAACTGCAACATTTGATTACGGAACCAGGCCTGATAAAGCGGTCGAACCTGACTCGGAATTTGTGGGCTTAACGCGTCGAGACGCGTAACTGCCTCTCGCCGTTCAGGCGGGGTAA
The DNA here is from genome assembly GCF_030336505.1 of Citrobacter sp. Cf116. NCBI lineage: Bacteria > Pseudomonadati > Pseudomonadota > Gammaproteobacteria > Enterobacterales > Enterobacteriaceae > Citrobacter > Citrobacter sp. Cf116. Next base: position 1,434,032 of record NZ_JAOWEQ010000037.1, read on the forward strand.
TGCGGGCGTTATCAAGCAGGATCCCGCGTTTGAAAGCGCCCTGCCAGGTATCCGTGAGCTGAGCACTGGCTTCACTGCGCGCCTGTACCGGCATCATGCGATCGGCACAGTCCATCGCCCGCAGCCAGTACAACGGGTTGGTTTCTGTGGACTGGCCAGATAGCGACCAGATATCCGTACAGTCGGTTGCAAGGTAGTCCGCCAGTTGATTAGGCGGAATTTTCTCCTGCGAAGGATCGCCGATAATATGATTCACCGCGTTCGGGACGCAACCAACCAGTGCCAGGCACGGCAGGCTTGCAAGGATGACGCGATGAAGAAAATGTCGTTTAAGCATTCGGGCAACAACGTATGGCATACTCACCAGACTTAGGTTTATTTTAGTGATTTTTCGCAGCAGCTAGCGGCAGTTCTATGCGAAAACAAACGTTTTGCGCATGGTCATCAACCAGATACAGTTTGCCCCGCATACGGCGAATGCAATCTCTGGCAATGCTTAGCCCCAACCCGCTTCCTTTTACCGCCCCTTTTCGCTGATGGCTACCCTGGAAAAAAGGCTCGAAGATCATGGTCTGTTCTGCTTCTGGGATCGGTGTGCCGGTATTCATTACATCGATGTATACCATTGATCCATGCAAACTGCTGCGGATCCAAATGTTACCGGATTCAGCGCCGTAGTGCACCGCATTGGAATAAAGATTGTCCAGCACGCTCATCAACAGCATCGGTTCTGCCAGGCAGCCGTTCACCGCAAGCGCAACATCAGTATGTATCATTTTGGCGCGAGCGGGCAGGCTATGCGCAGAAACAACGCTTTCCACCAGCGGCGCGATTTCCACACTTTCAAGCTCAGCCTCGTCATCCGCCAGCTTGCGGTTGTAATCGAGAAGCTGCTCAATCAGTTTTTGCAAGTTGCGGCTGCTGTCATCGAGGATGCCGACCACCTCTTTTTGCTCCGGTGTTAACGGGCCCACTACCTGATCGGCCAGCAATTCAGTACCTTCACGCATACTCGCCAGCGGTGTTTTCAGCTCATGAGAAAGATGGCGTAAAAACTGATGCCGCTGCGACTCAAGCCAGGAGAGGCGTTCGCTTAACCAAATAATACGCTGCCCCACGGATCGCAGCTCACGGGGCCCAGTTAATAATACGCTATCGCCCAGCGAGCGCCCTTCTCCCAGACGATTGATCATCCGTTCGATGCCCTTCACCGGACCGATAATCATACGGGTAAACAACAGCACCATCGCCAGGCTAAGGAGAAACAGCACCAGTGCCTGCCAGCCAAAAAACTGCCCGCGTTCGGCTATTTCCTGCTGTAACTGCTGGCCACGAGAAAAGACGACGGTACGCGTCGCTTGCACCATCTCGGTATTGGCATTGGCGAACGCTTCCAGCCGTGCAGCCGACACACTGTCAGGACCGCTGTTTTTACACTGCAACTGCGCGAGATCGTTAAGATCCTGACGCAACGCCTGGTAGAGCTTGGTATCTGGCAACACCCCCGCATGCGCATCCAGCATATCACTGTAGCGTTTACGCTGATTTTGGTAGACCTTGGCCAACGTTGAGTCATCAAGCACACAGTATTGCCGATAGCTGCGCTCCATCTCCAGCGCAGCATTGGTCATCGCTTCACTGCGTCTGGCGTCAATCAGCGTGGTGCGGTTCGTCAGCGCAGCTTGCGCGCTCAGGGCATTCAGACTTTGCCACGCCTGCCAGGCCAAAACTAACAACGGCAACAGGATCAGCAAAAATGCCAACATCACCAATTGACGTAAAGATCGGGGGAAAACTGACCAGCGCTTCAAGGCGTTACTCTCAATGGACAGGAATAGGTTGATGCTAACTGAGGGGAACGCCAGATACAACAAAGCCGGGATTAACCCGGCTTTGTTGTGGAATAAGGCGGTGCCTAACTCGACGTTTCGCCCGGAGGTTGATATGAGCTTCGCTAATATCAGATGTTGGACGGCAGGCACCTTGTTGTGCGTCATTCGAAGTTTATGTAGCACGTCCCGAAGGGGCTGACATAAGAAGGTGAATGAGCCACTGGTTAATATTATGCAGCATCTGTGCCAATACTCAAAACACTTTGTTAACACAATGATAAATATAGAAAATATGATTATTTATATGAGAAATGATATTGTCTATTTTTCACCCACACCGTCGCCAATCAGCAACACCCGTAACACTTAAAAATAAATTCGTTTTAAATCAAATAATTAAATGTCTCTTTTTGGCGACAATGTAACCTTACCTATGTCGGCATTTCCCGACACTTTACTTTTAGGTGCAAGCGCTGAGTTTATTGCCGGATAGCGGCGTGAACGCCTTATCCGGCCTACAACCGCATTTCCCCGTAAGCCTGATAAGCGTAGCGTTATCAGGCGGCAGACAAAAAAAAAGCCCCTCACAAGAGGGGCTTGATGATCATAGGCTAATTATCCAAGCTGTTTACGCGCGTTGCGGAAGATACGCATCCACGGGCTGTCCTCGCCCCAATTTTCCGGGTGCCAGGAGTTGCTCACGGTACGGAACACACGTTCTGGGTGCGGCATCATAATGGTGACGCGACCATTTTCAGTGGTCACAGCAGTAATACCATTCGGCGAACCGTTCGGGTTAGCCGGGTAAGCCTCGGTCACCTTACCGAAGTTATCGACGTAGCGCAGTGCCACCAGACCTTTGCTCTCAAGCTGAGCCAGATGCGCACCGTCACGCACTTCCACACGACCTTCACCGTGAGAAACGGCAATCGGCATCATCGACCCCACCATATCGGCAAGCAGTAAAGACGGGCTTTGCGTCACTTCGACCAGGCTGAAGCGGGCTTCAAAGCGGTCGGAGTGGTTACGCACAAAGCGCGGCCACAGGTCGCTTCCGGGGATTAGCTCACGCAGGTTAGACATCATCTGGCAACCGTTACACACCCCGAGCGCCAGGGTTTGCGGGCGATGGAAGAAGGTTTCGAACTCATCACGCACGCGGTTGTTGAACAAAATTGACTTCGCCCAACCTTCCCCTGCGCCGAGTACATCGCCGTAAGAGAAGCCGCCGCAGGCTACCAGCGCCTGGAAGTTACCCAGGCCGATGCGTCCCCCCAGCAGATCGCTCATGTGTACATCGATGGCGTCAAAGCCCGCACGGTGGAAAGCTGCCGCCATTTCGACGTGGGAGTTCACGCCCTGCTCGCGCAGCACGGCCACTTTCGGACGCGCACCGGTGGCGATATACGGCGCGGCAACATCGTCGTTAATATCGAACGTCAGTTTGACGTTGAGACCCGGATCGGCATCGTTGGTTTTAGCGTCGTGTTCCTGATCGGCGCATTCCGGGTTATCGCGCAGACGCTGCATCTGCCAGGTGGTTTCCGCCCACCACATACGCATCGTGGTGCGACTTTCGCTGAACACCACATGACCATCTGCTTCGACCACGAAGCGGTCGCCCTGCACGGCTTTCCCCAGATAGTGCACGCAATCGGCCAGGCCATGTTGAGCCAGCAACGCCTCAACCGCTTCACGATCACCTGCGCGAACCTGAATCACCGCGCCCAGCTCTTCGTTAAACAGCGCCGCCAGACGATCTTCACCCAGAGAGTGGATATCAGCTTCAATACCGCAGTGACCAGTGAAGGCCATTTCCGCCAGCGTCACCAGCAAGCCACCGTCGGAGCGATCGTGGTAGGCCAGCAGCTTACGCTGTGCGACCAGCGCCTGAATGGCGTCGTAGAAGCCTTTCAGTTGCTCTACGTTACGCACATCGGCAGGCTTATCCCCCAGTTGACGGTAAACCTGCGCCAGCGCCGTCGCACCAAGCGCGTTGTGACCCAGACCAAGGTCAATCAGCAACAGGGCGTTGTCTTCAGTAGAAAGCTGCGGGGTAATGGTGTGGCGCACATCTTCCACGCGGGCAAAGGCGGTGATCACCAGCGACAGCGGCGAGGTCATTTCACGCTGTTCGTTGCCTTCCTGCCAGCGGGTTTTCATCGACATAGAGTCTTTGCCCACCGGAATGGTCAGGCCAAGCGCCGGACATAATTCTTCCCCAACGGCTTTTACCGCTTCGTACAGTCCGGCGTCTTCGCCAGGGTGACCTGCAGCCGCCATCCAGTTGGCCGACAGTTTAATGCGTTTGATATCGCCAATCTGCGTTGCCGCAATGTTGGTCAGCGCCTCACCTACAGCCAGACGCGCAGAGGCTGAGAAGTCGAGCAATGCGACTGGCGCGCGCTCGCCGAGAGACATCGCTTCGCCGTAGTAGCTATCGAGGCTTGCGGTAGTGACCGCGCAGTTGGCGACCGGGATCTGCCATGGACCAACCATCTGGTCACGCGCCACCATACCGGTAACGGTACGGTCACCGATAGTCACGAGGAACGTTTTCTCCGCGACAGTCGGCAGATGCAGCACGCGGTTGACCGCATCTGCAATCGAGATTTCACTACGATCCAGTGCATCGCCTTTGGCTTTCAGCGTCTGCACATCGCGGGTCATTTTCGGTGTTTTACCCAGCAGCACATCGAGTGGCATGTCGATCGGCTGGTTGTCGAAGTGGCTGTCGCTCAAGGTCAGATGCTGTTCTTCGGTTGCTTCACCGATGACCGCGTACGGCGCGCGCTCGCGCTTACACAGTTCGTCAAACAGCGGCAATTGATCGGCAGCAACCGCCAGCACGTAGCGCTCCTGGGACTCGTTACACCAGATTTCCAGCGGGCTCATACCCGGCTCATCGCTGAGGATATCGCGCAGCTGGAACTTACCGCCGCGACCGCCATCGCTTACCAGCTCCGGCATGGCGTTAGACAGACCACCCGCGCCAACGTCATGGATAAACAGAATTGGGTTCGCATCGCCCATCTGCCAGCAACGGTCGATAACTTCCTGGCAACGACGTTCCATTTCCGGGTTATCACGCTGTACAGAAGCGAAATCAAGATCGGCATCAGACTGACCGGAAGCCATAGAGGAGGCTGCCCCGCCGCCAAGTCCAATGTTCATCGCCGGGCCGCCGAGGACGATCAGCTTGGCGCCAACGACGATCTCGCCTTTCTGCACGTGATCGGCACGGATGTTACCGATCCCGCCTGCCAGCATGATCGGTTTATGGTAACCGCGCAGCTCTTCGCCATTATGGCTGTTGACCTTTTCTTCATAGGTACGGAAGTAGCCGGTCAGCGCCGGGCGACCAAATTCGTTGTTAAACGCCGCGCCGCCCAGCGGGCCTTCGGTCATGATGTCGAGCGCGGTGACAATACGATCCGGCTTACCAAAGTCCTCTTCCCAAGGCTGTTCAAAGCCAGGAATACGCAGGTTGGAGACGGAGAAGCCTACCAGCCCGGCTTTCGGTTTTGCACCACGACCGGTTGCACCCTCATCGCGGATTTCTCCGCCGGAGCCGGTTGCCGCACCTGGCCACGGAGAGATAGCCGTCGGGTGGTTATGAGTTTCTACCTTCATCAGGATGTGGGCTGGTTCCTGATGGAAATCGTAGCGGCCGGTTTTGTGATCGGCAAAATAGCGGCCCACTTCAGAACCTTCCATTACCGCGGCGTTGTCTTTATAGGCAGACAGCACGTGGTCCGGCGTGGTTTCGAAGGTATTCTTGATCATCTTGAACAGCGACTTAGGCTGTTGTTTACCGTCGATAACCCAGTCGGCGTTAAAAATCTTGTGGCGGCAGTGCTCGGAGTTGGCCTGCGCAAACATGTACAGTTCAATGTCGTTCGGGTTGCGCCCCAGTTTGGTGAACGCATCCTGCAGATAGTCAATTTCGTCTTCCGCCAGCGCCAGACCCAGACGCAGGTTAGCGTCGATCAGCGCCTGACGTCCCTCACCCAGTAGATCAACGCTGGAGACCGGCGCCGGTTGGTGATGGACAAACAGTTTTTCGGCATCGTTCAGCGCAGAGAAAACCGTTTCCATCATGCGGTCGTGCAGTTCGTCGGCCACCATCTGCCATTGCTCAGCGGTCAGCGTAGAGGCTTCTACATACCAGGCAATGCCACGTTCCAGGCGGCTAATCTGATGCAGACCGCAGTTGTGGGCAATATCAGTCGCTTTAGAAGACCACGGGGAGATGGTGCCAGGGCGAGGCGTAACCAGCAGCAGTTTTCCTTCCGGGGCGTGGCTTTGCAGAGCAGGACCATATTTCAGCAGGCGTGCAAGCTGCGCGTGCTCATCTTCATTTAACGGTGCATTCAGATCGGCAAAATGGACGTACTCGGCGTAAATATTGTGGACCTGGAGGTTGGCAGCCTGAAAACGTGCCAGCAGTTTGTTAATACGGAATGCAGACAGTGCAGGTGAACCACGCAGAATTTCCATCATAAGTCTCTCGTCTTCTAAGCTTTCGGTGTGCCCAAGTGGGGAAACGGGCGTCATTATAAAGAATCTACCGCGCCGACGAAACCGTTTGCGTCGAAATAAAATCACGACCGTCACTTATCATCAAATGCGGTCAGATTTCTGAATAAGTTGCCAACTGACGCAAGTTTAAGCAAAATGCCGTTCATTAATGACGACTTCACTTCTTAATCAGCACCACAGCAGGCAGAGAAAACGTACGGTTCAGAGAATTAACTAATTGAAAAAATTAAAGATTAATTATCTGTTCATCGGCATATTGACGCTGTTGTTGGCAGCGGCCCTTTGGCCATCTATTCCCTGGTTCGGTAAAGCCGAAAATCGTATCGCCGCCATTCAGTCGCGGGGAGAGCTGCGCGTCAGTACCATCGACTCGCCGTTAACTTACGCGACCCTCAACGGCAAAAAATTCGGCCTGGATTATGAACTGGCCCAGGAATTTGCCGACTACTTAGGCGTGAAGTTAAAAGTTACCGTACGCCAGAACATCAGCCAGCTTTTTGACGACCTGGATAACGGCAATGCCGACCTGTTAGCCGCAGGCCTGGTCTATAACAGCGAGCGGGTGAAAAATTACCAGCCAGGCCCGACCTATTATTCGGTTTCACAACAGCTGGTGTACCGGGTTGGGCAATATCGCCCGCGCACGCTTGCCACCGTGAACGAAAGCCAACTGACTATCGCCCCGGGGCATGTGGTGGTTAACGATCTCCAGCAGCTAAAAGAGAAAAAATTTCCCGATCTGAGCTGGAAAGTTGATGACAAAAAGGGCACCACCGAATTGCTCGATGATGTAATCGCCGGAAAGCTGGATTACACCATTGCAGATTCTGTCGCCATCAGCTTATACCAACGCGTGCATCCTGAGCTGGCCGTAGCGCTGGACGTCTCTGACGAACAGCCGGTGACCTGGTTTAGTCGTCTGGACGATGACAACACGCTGTCTGCCGCCTTGTTGGATTTCTTTAACACCATGAATGAAGACGGTTCTCTGGCACGGCTGGAAGAGAAATATCTCGGGCATGGCGATGATTTTGACTATGTCGATACCCGCACCTTTTTGCGCGCCGTAGACAGCGTGTTGCCGGACCTTAAGCCGCTGTTTGAGAAGTATGCGCAGGAGATAGACTGGCGACTGCTGGCTGCTATCTCATATCAGGAATCACACTGGGACGCGCAGGCCACCTCTCCAACCGGCGTACGCGGACTGATGATGCTGACCAAAAATACTGCTCAGAGTCTCGGGCTGACTGACCGTACCGATGCCGAACAGAGCATCAGCGGCGGCGCGCGATACTTGCAGGATATGATGAGTAAAGTACCGGATACCGTCCCCGAAGGAGAACGCATCTGGTTTGCCCTTGCAGCCTATAACATGGGTTATGCGCACATGCTTGATGCGCGGGCGCTAACGGTGAAAACCAAAGGCAATCCGAACAGTTGGTCCGACGTAAAACAGCGGCTACCGCTGCTCAGCCAAAAGCCGTATTACAACAAGCTGACCTATGGCTATGCGCGTGGCCACGAAGCTTACGCCTATGTGGAAAATATCCGTAAGTACCAGATTAGCCTGGTGGGGTATCTGCAGGAGAAAGAAAAACAGGCGCAGGAAACGCAGCAACTGGCTCAGGATTACCCGGCGGTGTCGCCGGCTGAGCTGTTGGGTAAAGATAAATTTCCGCTTTCAGCCTTTCTGACTCAGACGTCGTCAAACTACCTGTCGCACTCCCCTTCCCTGCTGTTTTCAGCACAGAAGAAAGAGGACCAATAGTCTGATTGGTATTTACTGATTAGCGGATTTTTTCAGGGCCTTGATTTCCTGCCGACGCATGCGAAAGAAATCACTGAGCAACGTGGCACATTCATCCCGCAGTATCCCCTCTGTCACTTCAACCCGATGATTCATCCCTGGGTGATGCAGCACATCCATTAATGACCCGGCAGCGCCCGTTTTCGCATCGCGTGCACCAAAAACCACTCGGCCGATACGGCTGTGAACCATCGCGCCTGCGCACATCACGCACGGCTCCAGAGTGACGTACAGCGTGGCATCTAACAAACGGTAGTTTTGCAGCACCAGGCCGCCCTGGCGCAGCGCCATAATCTCAGCGTGGGCAGTCGGATCATGATGACCTATCGGGCGGTTCCAGCCTTCGCCAATCACTCGATTGTTATGTACCAATACCGCACCCACCGGGACTTCACGCTCATCCCAGGCGCGCTTAGCCAGCGTTAAAGCATGACGCATCCAGTATTCGTGGCTAAATTCAACATCTGACAAAGGGGTTACTCCACCAATAAAAGCGGGCGCATTATACACAGACGCTATCGTTTACTCTATTCGAGTTGTTGCAGCTCTCCCCGCGGCGTGACGCGCCAGCGATGCTGGCAAAAAGAGAGCAACGGATTGTCCTGATTACTGTCACTATAGCCACTGTAAAGCTGTAGCGGTGCGCCAATGTGGCGTTCCAGTTGCGTCACTTTCTCATGGCCCAGACAGCGCAGAGTCAGCACCCAGCCGCCGTATCCCCGCGCCATTTTGCTGGCGATCAGATTGACTCGCGGTAGCCACGGAGTATCAAAGTAAACCTGCTCGACCAACGACTGTGGAGAGCCGGTAATAAGCCAAATGTCAGCGTCAGAGCTTAACAGGTAGGTTGTCAGGCGCTGCTGAACGAGCGGAAACGCCGTCACGTTACTGCGAAACCAGCGCACAAAGTCGGCCTGATGCGCTTTCAGACGCGCCTCGCTGCGACCAAAAGTGCATCCCCATAACAGCAGGCTCATTGGCCAGCGGGCGGCGCGCCCTTGTATCAGCAATGCCAGCGCAATCACCGGTAGCAGAGGCAGCACCAGCAACGCGTTCAGCGGCTGACGACGTAGCAGATAACGTATAAAACTACCGAACATATCCTGCTGGTGTAACGTGCCATCCAAATCAAAAAAGACAACGCGGCGCTGGTGATTGGTCAAACCTTATTCCTCTGGATCAGTGAATCCCAATAGCCAGGTAAACAGGAACCCGGCGATAACTGCTACCAGATAGCCTAACAGATAGAACATCACTTTTCCGGCAACAATCGTCAGTGCCAGCGGTAATCCGGAGATGCCAAACGTGATGACCGTCGCCACCTTCCAGTAGCTAATCAGCGCTCCACCTACCGCGCCGCCAAGACATGCACCGATAAACGGCTTACCCAACGGCAGCGTTACGCCAAAAATCAGCGGCTCGCCTATACCCAGCAGTCCGACAGGCAGTGCACCTTTGATTACTTTTTTTAACCGCGCATTTCGGGTTTTCATCAGAACCGCGATCGCAGCACCTATTTGCCCAACGCCCGCCATCGCCAGGATCGGAAAGAGCGCGTTATAACCGTGTGCCTGAACCAGCTCAACATGGATGGGCACCAATCCCTGATGAAGTCCAGTGAGCACCAACGGCAGGAAGGTTCCTGCCAGCACGGCACCGACCAGAAAACCGCCGCGATCGATAGCCCAGGATGCGCCGTGAGCAATAGACTCAGAAATCCAGCCGCCAAGCGGTTGCAGCGCCACAATCGCGATTACGCCGGTAATGATGGTAGTCAGCAGCGGATTAAGGATAAGCTCCAGTGATTCTGGCAACAGCTCGCGGAATTTGCGTTCGATCCAACACATCAACGCCACCACCAGCAGTACCGCGATCACTCCGCCGCGCCCCGGCTGCAACGCTTCGCCAAACAGCGTGATTTGTGCCAGTTGCGGGCTGGAGAGAATCCCCGCCATCACCCCGCCCATCGCCAGGGAACCACCGAAAACTTTGGCGGTATTCACCCCGACCAGAATATTCATAATGGCAAACACGGCGCTGCCAAATATGCCCATCAACCCCAGCATATTCGGATAGTGGGTCGCAAAATCCCCCACGATGTCCGGGCGCTTAAGGATGTTAATAATGCCGGTAATCAAACCAGAGGCGATAAACGCCGGAATAAGAGGGATAAAGACGTTCGCCAGCTTGCGCAGCGCATCGCTCATCGGCGCTTTGTACTTCGCTTTGGCATCTGACTTTGTGCGCTCGATATCATTGGCACCAGCTCGCTCGCCGCCATCGGCAATCAGGGAACGCATGGCATCCACCACTTTGGCCGCTTTACCGGGGCCGACAATAATCTGGTGCTGCGCGCCCTGCTTCACGTAGCCGCTGACACCGGGCAGTTGCCTGAGACGAGGGATATCGAGCTGTCCATCATCCTGAACTTCAACCCTGACGCGGGTCATACAGTTTTCCAGGCGCAGAATATTTTTCTCTCCGCCAACGCCCAGTAGAATATCGCTGGCCAGCACCGCCGTCTTATCCATATACACCTCTTAGTGTTCTAACGCCGCGCGTAAAAAACCCTGGTGAGCGGCAAGCTTTTCGCGGGCGGCAGCGGCGTCAAGGCCGGTGAGCGCCATTAAAATAGCTGGCTTAACGTCAAAATCAGTCTGCTTTAGCAGCGCTTGCGCCTGTTCACGCGCAATGCCCGTGGCTTCAACCACCATACGGCACGCCCGATCGACCAGTTTGACGTTGGTTGCCTGCATGTCCACCATCAGGTTCTGATAAACCTTACCGAACTTCACCATCGCTCCGGTGGAGATCATATTGAGCACCAGCTTTTGCGCGGTGCCGGATTTCAGTCGTGTTGACCCGGTCAGCGCCTCTGGCCCCACTACCGGAGAAATGGCAATATCCGCTTCATGCGCGATAGGGGAATCCGGATTGCAAGAAATAGCCACCGTCGTACAGCCCACCGAACGCGCATATTTCAGCCCACCAATTACATACGGCGTGCGACCAGATGCTGCCAGCCCCACCACCAGATCCTGCGCGGTAAGATTGAGCGCACACAGATCGTCTTCACCTAACTGTGGGTTATCTTCCGCACCCTCAACCGCCTTCAGCAGCGCGCCCGGCCCCCCGGCAATCAATCCAACCACCAGACCGTGTGGAACGCCGAAGGTCGGTGGGCATTCAGACGCATCCAGTACCCCGAGACGCCCGCTGGTCCCCGCTCCCATGTAAATAATGCGACCACCTGCTTTTAGTGCGTTAGCTGCCGCATCAACCGCACACGCAACTTGAGGCAGAGTTGCTTTTACTGCTTCGGCTACCAGCGTATCCTGTTGATTAAAACGATGAACCAACTCCAGCGTGGAGAGCGCATCCAGGTCCATGGTCTGTGGATTGCGGGTTTCTGAAACTAATGCACCGAGATTCATTTTTTGTTCCTTAGGAATTTTTAATTCATAATAATCTGCCATAATGGAATATTATATTCATCCAGGCGAATGAAATTTTGTTTTGTAATCGCCATCACGTTTTCGCCAGGAGACAGCATGAACTGTTTAATTCGCATTCGTCAGCGTTACCCGGACCTCGCGCAAAGCGATAAAAAATTGGCAGATTATCTCCTTTCCCAGCCGGATACTGCGCGTCATCTCAGTTCGCAGCAGTTGGCCGCGGAGGCGGGCGTCAGCCAGTCCAGCGTGGTGAAGTTCGCGCAAAAGATGGGTTTTAAAGGATTTCCTGCACTCAAACTGGCGATCAGCGAAGCGCTGGCCAGCAATCCCAACCCCCATTCCATTCCGGTACATAATCAGATTCGCGGTGACGATCCTATGCGTCTGGTGGGGGAAAAGTTGATTCAGGAGAACGTGGCGGCGATGCATGCGACGCTGGACGTCAACAGCGAAGAGAAACTGATGGAGAGCGTCACAATGCTGCGTTCAGCCCGACGCATTATCGTGACCGGGATTGGCGCATCGGGTCTGGTGGCACAGAATTTTGCCTGGAAGTTGCTGAAGATTGGTTTTAACGCGGTGGTGGAACGCGATATGCACGCCCTGCTGGCGACGGTGCAAGCCCTTTCGCCCAACGATCTGCTGCTGGCCATTTCGTATACCGGAGAGCGCCGCGAGCTCAACCTGGCTGCAGATGAAACGTTGCGCACCGGCGCGAAAATCCTCGCCATCACTGGATTTACACCGAACGCCCTGCAGCAACGGGCAAGTCATTGTCTGTACACGATTGCCGAGGAGCAGGCCACCCGCAGCGCAGCGATTTCTTCCACTCATGCGCAAATGATGCTCACTGATTTACTGTTTATGGCGCTGGTGCAGCAGGATCTGGAGCATGCTCCGGAACGCATTCGTCACAGCGAAGCTCTGGTAAAAAAACTGGTCTGAGCAAAGAATGCGCGTATAATGCCCGCCCGGTTTGTGATGTTTTGAGAGTTTCCTGATGGCCCTGTTAATCACTAAAAAGTGTATCAATTGCGATATGTGCGTCAACTGATAAAAACATCAGTAATTTCAAAATAATAATTAATTGTGTTGCGGGCTGTGTTGCTGATTTTTCGGATTGAAAATTTCCAAAATATTTTCAGCAACACAAAAACCCCCTCTGCCAGATACTACCCCCGGCGAATACGCGAGCGTCAACTCTACGACCTTCGCATTACGAATTAGTAGAATCACATTTAACTAACTGTTTTACATTTACATTGCCGCATTCACATTGCACAACTCAATGGCCCATGATGTAAGAAAGTGGAAGACGATTTACCATGTATGGCACAAATCTGACACGTTACCACAATGAGGTTATACCGCTGGTGGTACAGCACTGTACGATATTCTGCGCAGTCGATGTGTTTATCATTTCCAGTACATCCAGATAGCTCAACCACAGGTTGTACAGTAAACAGCTTATCACTTTTCCGTGTGCCTAGCGCCGTCCTACCAATCCACAGTTGTAGCAGTTTGAGAATGAATATATATATATAGACTCAGGTATAGAGCCCCCAAAAAAGTTTTACTTAGAAGTACAACAAAGTTTTTGTGACATCATATACCTTGTTTTTTATTCTTAAAAACAATAAACTATTAACTATTTTACTAACAACTGAACATTGTAAAAGTAATGAGAGGGTTATATTGAACACACAAAAACAATTCATTGAACAAGAAAAATCACTGGCTATGGATTATGCAAAGGCTTTTGGTATTTTCTTTGTTTTAATAGGTCATATTGCCAATGAAGTGTTTAACTTTTATAATGCTTACTTATTTCACATGCCGTTATTTTTCCTGATAGGTGGAATGTTATATAAAGGAAACAGGACGCTAATAAACCTTTCAGTACATGTAATAAAAAAACAAACTCCTTTCATTGTTATAACGTATTTAATAATCGGCTATATATCAATAATAATCACATCTAATTACGGCATTAGGATCGGGGATGCGTTTTCAATAAATATTTATGAAACAATAAAACTAGCAATAAAATCAAACTTTCATAATAACAAATTATTTTTAACATGTTGGTTTTTGTTTGCATACATATTTGTTAGTATTTTTTCTTCTGCAGCTATTCAACTTTTTGAAAAGGTCATTAAAAACAAAACATTATCAAACATTGCCCTCGTTGTTTTTTGCATAGCATGTATTGTAATATCTATAAATCACCTCGCTCTCGAGTATGCTACAACAAGAAATTATAAAACAAATCTTATGTGTCAGATTTTAACAGGCATGGCATTCTATACATTAGGCTACACATTAAAAAACGTCTTTTACAGAATGCTTAACTTTTACGCATTCATATTATTAACAACACTGTTGTTCATCTTCAAAAACTACGGATTGTCAACGCAGACCATTATGTCATGGAGTTACTACCCTGACGGGGTATTAATGACGGTTATTAATGCATTAATCGGAGCATACGCAATATTTTACATCTCGAGTTTACTTGCGAAATGCTCCGATGAAATGAAGTTGCTTAGAAACATAGGTCAAAAATCAAGAACCATAATGGCGTATCATTTGTTAGTTTATGTAGTACTGGACATAATTGCCGCCAAATTAGGAATTTATAGCCTGGTCGGGACAGATGCTTATAACAATCATTATATCAGTAACTGGTCACTACCAATTTATATAGCCGCTGGTCTATTCATTCCTCTTTTACTAAGCCAAGCAAAAGATACATTGTTTGGTGCGCTTAAACCAAAGTTTCTTTCGCCATTAAGAAATATACAAAACTAATTTTCGGGTCGTGGAGGCCATTTAATATCAGGTGCAGTCGATGTGTCCACCGTCTGCACCTCTTTGATGTAGTTCATCCAGGCTATCAGGCTGGCTTTATCTTCATCGCTGATAATGCCTAACTGCAATTCAGTCTGCCAGAAGCTGATTGTTTCCTGTGCTTCTGTCAGCAATGTGGCCTTTTGCTGATCCGCCGCTTTAACATCAGCTGCGTGCTGAGCATCAGCATCAGTTACCCACTTCTCACCATCCCATTTATCATACGGGCCTGAAGGCTCGCTGGTAGTGTAACCATCATGTACAGAGCCGATATAATCAATGGTGGATTTCATTCCGTCAGTGGTTGAGTAAACAATCTCGCCCCGATTGTCTTCTTCCTGACTCCAGGCTCCATTTTTAAATACGGCTACTTGTCCAGCCACTTCGTCACCAGGGTCAATGTCTGTTGAATGTCCAGGCATGCTTACACCGGTATTAATATACTCGTCAGACCAACCAGTATATTCCCCGGTATCCGGAGCGTAATAAAAGCAGCGAATTTCGCCCGGTTCTGTAGCCAGACCATTTTTATCAAAAACAGGTTTCATTATTTCGCCCTTACGAGAAAGTTAAATGCAATGTTACGGGGACGTGTTTCATTTCCGCCAGTGGATACCATTCGATCTGCAAACGGCCCTTCACCATCATTATTTGTTGCTGATACTCTATAATTACCACTGCTGGGAGTAGGACCACCTTGTGCATAACCAACAAATATTGAATGAACGTGCTCTTTAAATTGTTCTGACTGGCTGGACATTATTGTGCGCCCACTATCAACACCTCGCCCATCGTCCCAGATACGCAGAAATTCCCCGCGAGCTTCTGTCAGTATTAATCCCGGAAATACAAGCGCCAGCTTAGGGTACGTAGACGCAGAGAACGTTGCACCATTGAATTTCAAAAACACCATATCAGCCCATTCGGTCATTACGGTATTCGGCATTGCGGAGGACGGCCAGAAGAAGGGGATTCCGATCGCCGGAGCACCAGCACCGAGGCGAAGGTTTGATATAAGCGCATTCGTAAATTTTGTCACCAAACCGTTAACGTCAGCATTATCCAGAGCATCCGCGCCAGAGTTCGCAATAAACTGACCCACCAGCGCAGCGATCGTGGTCGCCTGGCGAATTGCTTTGTTGACCTGTGCGCTGGATGCTTTGCCTGCCGTAAAACCAGAAAGCAGAGCCGGAAGAGCTTCCCAGTCAGCTTGTGATGTGACGTTAGCGTTAGGATCAAGCGCGAACGCTTTAAAGTTATTTGTTGCCATTAGAGTAAAGTCCCCCATGCTCCTACATCGAACCCGCCGATGTATTCGTTATCCATATCAAACCCAAAGAATTTAGAACCCTCGGACGGTGTTTCTACCGAAGGCGTTTCAACATCACCGGCCCATACGCCAGCTGCTTTAACGGTGAGATAGCCCTGTTTGATAGCGGCGATCAGTTCGAGAGACACATCAGAAATATCAGTCTCAGGAAAAACCCAGACCGAGATCGTCATGTCCTGGTTGTCGACAATTTGCATCTTCAGGCCAGAGCCTGCAGTCGCAGCGTCAAGGATGGGGGGCAGCGAATCATTGCGACCGTCCCAGTTGTTTATAGCTATTTTCGCTTTCAGAATGATGCGGTAGGTTGCATCGCTCAGAGTGGTATAGCCTGAATCTGGGTCATACGGACCTTGCCATACGCCCTGGTCATATCCGAGCCCGTCAGTATCCCAGCTAAAATACACCCCGCTAATCGGCTGGCTGACAATTCGGCTACGTCCGATCCAGAGCCCGAGAGTGTCGAGCTGCACGCCGACCGCCGTATCGATATCGAAGGCTGTTACAAGCCCTGACATAGTACTGGACACATCAATCAGTGGGCGGGTGCTCAGATCTATATGGTCAAAAAAGAGTGGCTTGGTAGCGTGGTAGTTAGTGATGAGTTCGGTGTATTTGCTCATGAGGTCACCGTGATACTGATATTCGCGGTGCTACAGGACGCAGAAGCATCATAGGCAATATCAATGTTTGATGCCGATACGCTGCCAGACGACTTACCGATCAGCAGGTCGGTAATATCGTAATAGCGGGCATTTCCGCCGCTCACAACACCAAGGTTTGCCGGGGAATAAATACGGCTCAGTAGAACGTCGTCGCCAATTGTCAGTCCATTTATATAATCGGCAACAGCCTGTTTAATCTGCTCGCCGATTTGAGAGGTATAGCCAGTAAAAACTTTCAGGGTAATGGCTACGAAAATTGGCACATCAGTGGACCGCGAAAAACTGATGACGTGAGGATTACCGTAAGTATCCGGCACCGTCACAGAAGTTTTACCGTAAGTTGCGGTTCCCTGCCCTTTATTTCCCCGGATGGTCTGGGCTATTTCGGTAACATCCCCTCCATCAACGATGGCGGAAATTGAGTGCGGCGGCAGCCCGTTGCTGTCGGTTGCTCCTGTGTCGTTCTCATAAAGCTTGTGACGTGTCACGCCAGCAACATTAGCGATTGCACCGTCGACACCTTCAAACGGTGTGATCGATGGCAGCGCGACACTCTGCCCCTGCCGTATGCGCAGTTCTGCGTCGGTTTCGGCTGGTGAACCGACAGTAGCCGCAGCCGGGTTGGTTACCGACACCCAGCCGCGAGTCGGTGTGTTAATCGTGGTGATAGTCCCGGCCATCGCCGCAACCGAACCGCTATTCGCACATGTGGCCGTCACCAGCACAGTACCATCAACGCCGATCGCTACACTCGCTGGAAAATTCCAGATAATGCCGTTTTTATCCCGTGCGGAGCCATTCGTGATAGTCGTGCCCGCCGTACCGGTTAACAGAAGGTCAGCAGTAGAGTTTGTCGCTACTTTTCGCGTGATCCCGTTAATTTTCACATTGCTGCTAAGCGCTGCGGCCTGCGCTGTCGTCGGTGAAAACGAGTTGTAGATCTCGATAGCAGTATTGTTCGCGTCATGCACGGCAAGAGCCACCAGCGCGACCATTTGCCCGTCTTTGCTGTCTGGTTCGAGGTAGGCATCACTACCGTAAATCTGCCTGAAATAGCTGGTCAGTGTATCGAGGATTGTCTGGTAATCAGGCGCACTAATCCCCTGGGCGGTTACCGTTGCCGATAGCCCCAGCGTGTCGAGGTTCAAAGCCATTTATGCCTCGCTTGTTACAGTCGTCTGGCCGTAGATTGTGTCAATGGAGGAAGTGAAGGTGACGCGGCGGCTGGCGCCGTCATAGTTGGTATCGAAGGAAAGGATCGACAGAACGCCCGGCGTATCCTGAATGCGTTCGCGTATAGCCAGGATGTAGACGTCAGATCGCTGTTTACCAAGCACTGACTGAACATACGGCGTGCCTTCCGTCAGATCGAGAAACCACTGACCGCGCCACAGCTCGAAACGGGTTTTTACGGCCTGGGCGACACACTCCGGGCTGTCGATAAGGAAGGTATCGTCACCCTGCCCGAAAGTGTAATCGCCGTCAGCATATTCTCGTCGGTATCGCATCAGTTTACCCCGTCTGTGTTGCTGGTGCCGTGCTGCACACCTCCATGAGTGTGAGTCTCATCAATCCGTTTGCCGTTGGCCTTAACGGTGCCGATGAACTCAACCGCGCCGGTAATTTTTGAAGCAACGCCGGAAACAACAGAACCAACCATTCCAGACATCCAAGTTAACAAGCCGTGAATGGTCACCTTCTCCGAGAAGTCAGCCAGAGGGGTAACAACATCTAGGCCGCCAGGCGCAACGATTTTAATTTTCTGCGTGGTGGGATTGAGCTCGAAATACGTGCTCCCGTCGTCGCTACGCAACTGTGTGGCTCCGGTACTGATACCGCTGATTTTCTGTGCCTGCGACTGCGGGCCAACGATGGCGAACGCATCGGATAAATCATGCTGACGTGGGTCAACAGTCTCCTGAACACCACCACTCTGCCACCAGAAATCGATGCAACGGTCGGCAAAGATCAGCAGGCACTCGTCGCCTTCTTTAACCGGAAAGGTCAGCGTGCAACCGCCGCCGCGCGGGAAGATAACCGGCACATCCACCAGCGGTTTTAATTCGGTGGAGTCATCGCCAACAATACCGCGTAGCGCCACCTCTACCGTGCAGGTTACTGCGTCAGGATCGAATGACTGAATGATGCCAGGGATCGCTACACGCATCTGGGTAGACACCGAATCGGCAATAGCCTGCGCGGTCTGCTGCTCACCGCCGATCTGTGATTGAGTTGGAATTGGCATATAAACCCCATAAAAAAACCCGCCGAAGCGGGTTTATATTCAAAAGATGTACCAACCATCAGGACTAAGAGTAAATTGCCTTATGAATCCAGATTCATTTGCGCCGTTTAATATTGATTTCACACGTTCAAGAGGCTGCGCAAGATAGACTAACTTTGCATTTTCGAAAGTTGGAAAATTTTCTTTTGGGAAAACGCCATATAGTCCTACCTTGCCATAATCTTTATGATCAACGCGATAAAATACCGACCAATAATTTTGTTCTTCTGGCGTGTCATAAATTACAACTTCAATCGTAAATTCTATCCCAGCAGGTGAAACATGATGGACAGTTCTTTTTTGGGATGGCATCCTGCTAAACGTTGTCATAACTCACCTTGTCATTTAACTTTTACACAGTCATAAGTAGCATACTGGCGCGGCGCGTCCATGCTAGCTTGCAGCCATTGAGCATTGAGGATGGCTTTTCCGTTGCGCCCAATAAACTCCATTCCTACCCACCGGCCAGGCTGATTTGTCGCCATGCGCCAGTCAATTTTAACGTTGTTATAATCGCCTTTCTCTTTCAGGAAAGTCACTTTTTGTGATTCAGGCTTAGCGCCGTTGATTCGAGCTAAACCGTCATCGGCCCAGTGAATTTTGAAATCCCCACATTGGGAATCGGCAAATGCCTGAAACGAAAGCAACGTAGCGAAGGTAAAAATTACGAGTTTCACGTCCCTCACCTCAATAATTTGTCTTTTGCATAGCGCTGGAATTAACCAAATCGCGGCTGCCACGCGCGAAACACATCAAATCCATGTACCACGCCTGACCTCTGGTGTCGCCAGTATAGTCGATAGCTTTGACGATATAAACGCCATCCGTCGCAATGCTGGCAGCCTGTGACGTTGTGCCGGTCAGCACGCGGTTACCGTTCTCGTCAGTCTCGCTGATGCGCCCAGGCGACTGCGCTATCTCGCTACTTCCGAGCGCGGCGCGGTACACCGAAGCCTGATCGAGCTGGACAAGGCCATTAATTCGGATGTTGGGGTTTATCAGGCACCGCACGTTTACGCCGCCGCCCATCGTCTGTTGCGGCATACCGATAAGACCGGTATTGGCATTCAGCACGATGGCTTCGTGAATGTATTTATTCTCCGGCACCATCTGGACTTGACCATCCACCAACTGCCATGTCGATTTACACTGCGCCGCAATATTGTCCATGACGTTGCGTGTGGATGTGTAAATCGCGCGGCCACGAGGAAACACAGTATCTGGAAATTCGCCGGTAATGCCCTGTGTCACGCCGAACGCATTGAAATCCTTCATCGTCGCCTGGTGCAGATTCGCAAGTGTATAACCGGCTGCAAGCGTGGTGATAGTGGTGGCGTACAGGAATGCTTCATGGTCACCGATGGCCTGAATCAACACCCAGGAATCGGTGATATTGTCCTTCCCGGTAACGGTGAAGCGAATATCGCCATCAAAAATCAGGCCGTAGTTCTGACCGTAGTTCTGACCGTTCACCTGCCCTATCTGGTCTGGTGAAATCTCCCTTGCGACACCGACCTGGCTTGCGTCAACATCCGGCGCAATACCGTCATACCCGGCGGTGATGCGAATTTTGGCAAACTCCTGCCCCAGTATCTTGTTCGTGGTATCGGTGGAAAGGTTGTAAATTTTCACATTTGCCACGCGCGGCCAACGAGTATCCGCCCACTCGATTTGGAAAGTAACCTTAAAATCGGAAAGGGAAACGCCCTGCCCGTTCTGGTCCAACAGCTGCAGCTCGAAATGGCGCATCCAGTTGAGAGACATTTCTACTCCTGTACGAAAATGAGGTGGCTGTATGCACCAAGGTTTGTTTTGGTGGGCTCGTCTGGCGCGCCTTTATCAGTTGCAACCACCAGAGCGCCATCAATGCCAAGCTGCGGATATTGCCGCAACAGATTCACGCCGGTTAGCAATGGAACGCCAGAGAGCAGAGCCGAACCCCCGCTATCCATCACGTCCATAATCCAGCCTGCTGCATCTCGCCAGATGATCCTGAGCGTATACGTCGTATCGCCAAGTAATATTCGAAACTGCTGATTGTCAGGAGAAAGCGGTATTTCATTAAACTGCATATCATCCCCCGAATGCTGATGTCACACTGCCGCCCAGCTGGCTCAGCAGCGATTCATTTGGCGGCGTAGTGGATTTTGTTCCGGAATTTTGCATTGCCGATGTGCTGACACCATCCTGCATATCTGATTTATCAGCGACGCTAACGCTCTGCGTTTGCGACATGATCACTTCACGCAGGGTAAGCGTGCAGTTCAGAACGCTCTCGCTGGTTTTGTCCGTTGTCACCTCGATGGCGCGCACCAGCATATTGCTGTACACCCGCTTTCCGGTGATTACATCGAACGGCACCCGAGAGGACTGGAGATCCAGCAGTTGCTGGTAGGTCTCTTTCGGGCTCAGTCCGGCGCTGAGGCCTATTGAAGATGTATCAATGAAGTCCAGCAACGAACCACCGCCAGCGAAGCCGCATTCCATTGTGACTTCGCTGGGGCGCTTATACGCATGATCGGCGATGAAACCCGATGCGCTATTCGTTGTTGGCTTCTCCACCGGGTGCTCGGTGATTTCGAGCGCGTCAGAGTGCTTTTCGGAGACGACCACGCTGGGGATCAGCAGGCCAATTCGCCGGGATTGCTGGCGAAAAATTGCTGATAAAATATCCATTATCTCGGTCCTGCGGGTAGTTGCTGGGTTAGCTGCGAGTTCACGCCCTTCTGACGGTCGACAGTCAAGCGAGCCGCTTCACGCGGATCGGAAACACCATGGATGTTAATGTTCGTTTCCTGCTGAATCACCGGGGCGCTGGTGGGCATGTTGCTCATTACTTTCGGGATGTAATTGCGCGTTTCCTGCGGCATCAGCCCCATACCATAGCGCTGAACATTTCCGATCCCCCAGTTATAGGATGCCAACGCTTTGTCGAGGTTGCCGCCATTCTGCCGCAACAGCTGGCTGAGGTACTTAGCGGCTGCCTGAGCTGACTTTTCTGGGTCGAATACATCATTCCCACGCAAGCCCATATCGCGTGCCGTGCCGTCCATAAACTGAAACAGCCCTTTAGCACCCGCGCCGGACATAGCGAACTGATTACCACCCGACTCGGTGATCGCTACGCTTTTCAGCAGACCCGCCGGGAGCTGGTAGAGCGATTCCAGCTTATTGAACATCGGACCCATCCAGTCGAGCAGTACCTTACCCTGAGCTGTTGCTCGTGGACGCTTAACAGATTGCGCCCGCTGCTCCGGCTCCAGCCCCATTTCCTGAATTTTTCTCTGAATCTCTTCATCCGTGAAAAAGTCTTTCCCGGGGTTGGCTTTTCTCAGTGCCTCATAGGCCTGCTGACGCTGTGGGACAATGTTACTACCAATGCCCCCGATAGATGCCATCTCTTCGCTGGTGGTCGGCGTATTGTTGGCAGGGATGAACATAAGCAACCATGGGTTTTTGATTGCCAGCTGAGCGATACCTTGCGCCAGCTTGCCGAGTCCACCAATAGAGCTGCCAATCGCCTTGCCGAGCCCGGTAAACCCGGCGACAAGCCGCCCGATACCGGTGAGCATGGAGACCAGCTTCGCGCCAGCAAGAAAACCAAAAAGAATGGTGAGCGTATTTTTCCAGCCGCCAAGGTTGTCCTTGAGCTCCAGAAACTTATCGCGCAACCACTTGAATACCTTCTTTGCCTGCTCAATTTCTGGCTGCCATTTGGACCAGTCAATCAGACTTTTGCCGCCTTCTTTCCATGTCTGGTAGTCGTCGTAAAGAAGACCTATAGCCAGAATTAAAGACGTTATCAACCCAATGGGTGATTTCAGGAACGCTGCATTAAGGAGTCGCCAGGCAATTAAAATTGCGCCAATGGTCATCAGGAACTTTTTGCTGCCATCGTCCAGCTTTTTCCACCAGTCAATGACAGAGCCAGCGGCCTGAATCACACGCCATGCCATTCGCGTGAATGCGTTCGCAAGCCAGATCACGCCTTTAATGACCTTGGTCAGTGTCTCTTCAATCTTAGGGAAGTTGTCGAGGATGCGCCGCCGCAGGCTATCAAGCGAACCCGCAAGACCACCAGCGAGATTTGAGCCGATCTTATCCCGCATTATGCCGAACAGCGACGTAAGCCCGCGCATGGACGTCATGAATTTGTTGGACTGAGCAGCCGCTTTATCAGCGTTGAATCCCGTCTTTTGCAGCATCGACTGGTAATCAGCGGTAAAGCCATTCATGCCGCGACGCATCGCCATCAGCGTGTTTTCGTCGATGCCAAGCATCTGCGCGTATTGCTTCGCGCGGTAATACGGCATGTTATTGAGTTTTTGCCCAACACCAGTAAAGATGGCCGCCGTATCACGCATCTTTCCGCTAGCATCACGGGTCTGGACGCCCAGGCGGTTAAGGAAGCCTTCCGCACCGGGGTTACTTCGCATGAACCCGGCCAAGCCTTCAAGGGAGGACATAGCCGACTCGGCGCTGGCACCGGTTTGCGATGCCGCATAGCCCAACGCTTTGATGCCCTGGACGCTGGCACCAGTACGCTGAGATGCCCAGTAAACTTTATCCAGCCCGTTCGCAATCTGGGTGGTAAATCCGACAATGCTCAGCGCTACGCCTTCCACCACCGCGCCGACCTTCAGAACGTTCGCGGTAACGCCTTTCAGCACGGCTTCGAACTTATTGGCGCCAGCCTGATCGATATCGAATCCCAACGAAACAAGGAAATCTTTAATCGTATCTGCGTTACCGCTCATTGGCCGCTCTCCATTTATCTACCCTGGCGTCGTTATCCTCGCGCATGTCGAGGTAGTCATTGAGCAGCGCGATACGGCAAAGATCTACCGCGCCGCTGCTCAGGTCTTTCTGGTCAATATGGAAGGCGAGAACCGAGCGAAGAATAAAATCTTCACCGCCCGGCAGGCTGTTGAAGGTTATTCCGCTGGCGGGGTGGGCGTCTCGCTGGTAGGGAGTCCTTGCAAAAAATTTCCCAGAGAATCGGCGACCACCCGCGCCACCAGTTGGAGCATGGTAAGCAGGTCGATATCGTCAAACGCCATTTCGCCATGCTGGCAGACCGGTACCCAGCCTTTCATGTGCTCACGCGAAACAACGGAGAGACAGGGAAACAGGATAGCGTCCACGTCTCCATCACTCAGATCGGACACCGCATTAGCGATCTTTGGCAGGATAGTGGTCATCGCGCCTTCGGTGTCTTTGCTGCTGATCTTCTCCTGAACATTTCGGAAGTCAGAAACCATCCCGGCCAGAACCGGCAACAGCTTGCGGGACACCTTCAGCTGTTCGAAAACGTTGAGCTTTGAGGTGCGATATTTCACACCTTTAATTTCGAATTCCATGCGTTAAAACTCCCCGAGCAACTGGTCAATCTTGCCGCAGTCGAATACCCATGCGACGGTTCCGCCCTCTTTGGCGTTATTAAAATCAGGCTGTTTCTGGAATGCACACGAACGCGCAGTAGAAATATCACCCGATGCCGTGTTGCGAATGACAATCACATTATTACCCCAGGTGGCAGAGGACTGGCTTTGCGCGTTATATGCCAGAGACAGCTTCTTGTTTACCGGGGAGGTTTTCAGCAACGTCACCGTAATGGTGCCCGACTTATCGGCGTGCAGGCTATGCATCACTTCGCCATCGGCACCGATAGTCATGGTGTTTTTGTTGCCGCCCATGGTCTGGGTGATACCTTCCTCTGAGTTTGCAGAACCCTGACCAAGGTCGATAACGCCAGTCGGCCCGGTGAGCGACGCGGTTACATCAAGAAAAGAATAAGTAGACATTTATCGCTCCTTAGCGAACCACGTTGATCTGCACATCAGCGTAATGAACTGCGCCAGCCAGCTTACAGGCCACCTGAATTAACGGAGCTTTGCGTGCTTCGCGGTCAGCCTGTGCCTGCTCGGAAAGAGGTTGCGCATACACGTAGTAACCTTTTGTCAGCGTATCGCCGGAATCCAGTTGCCCAATCGGGCCACCATTCCATACGCCAGCCGCCACCAGGCCGTTCGTGACAGACTGGTCCATGGACTGTTCAACGTTGGAAAGCAGGCGAGTAACGCCAGCATCTGTCTGCGGAATTTTGGTGGTGCTGGTATAAAGCAGGTTAAAAAGATTGGTCTGGACATAGTTTTGCAACCAGTCGAGCCCATGGCGTTCATCGAAGAAATCACCGTTCGACATCACGCCTTGCTGAAGAATTGCCGTGTCGTTCGCGTAATACACGAATACATTCGCATTCTTCGCATCAACGGCCGCCGCCTGAGCAACGGTCAGCGTTTCGTAAGTAACGCCAGGCTCCTGTTTAAATTTCAGGGTGATCGTCGTGTTGCTACCGTTGAAATTGACAGTAAATGCTCGACCAAATGCCGACAGGGCAGCATATTTGCTGGAGGTGGAATATTGCACAAAAGTACGGCTATAGGACGCAGCTTTGAGTTTTGATGCAAGATCGGTAGTTGAAGTCGTCTCGGTTGTAGCCGGATTTTCTGTAGTGATCGCCAGGATACGGCTCACTGTAGATGATTCAATCGCAGCGGCTGCACTAAGCCAGTCTGCATCGTCGATATCGTCATCATCCGCGACACCAAGACCATACCAGTTGGTATAATCCAGAACAGCATTAACTGCCTGCAGCAACGTTTCGGTACTGCCACTTTCAGCGGAGGCTAAGGTCTTAGCCCAGCGTCCAACGTAGACAAACTGAGGCTTAGGAGACTGTGAAAAATAATCTACTGCTGCTTCATATTCCGGGCTATCGACCCCAAAATCATCGCCGATATCATCTGTACCCGCGTAGAGTCGAATTCGCTCGGCCACCGGGATTACCGTCGACGTACCCAGAATAAGCAGCGAGCCAAAATTTCGACCAGTGGCCGCTTTAGGCGCAATGATCACGTCGACATTAACGACGTTAGATACAGGTAATCCCTGCTGCATAATTTACTCTCCGAAGAATGATACTGGTGCTTCCACCAGAGATTTGATGCCGTACTCGCGCACAACCTTACGACGCAGGCGCACGGTCATGTCGTAGCGGCGAACCCATTGCTGGTTAATTTGTTCAGGGAAAGGCGTCAGACCGGTACAGTCGCCAAAAGACAGACCAAGTGCGTTCAGCTCAGCATTGTTTTGTGGGATTGAGATCCCATCACGAAAACGGGACGCAAATGACATACCCGCCGGGCCGTAAAACGACGCCAGGCATTCAAAGGTTTCATGCCGCCAGAGCTGCGCCCCCTCATCGGTCTGATTGGTAAATGCAGGGCTGTTATCAATGGGCCACCCGGTAACGCCGAACGCGCACCAGTTAGTCTCAACTGGTAGCAGTGGCGGTTGTTCTTTCTGCCAGCGCGGGCGAACCATCCCAGAAGGAAGCCCGGAAACGTTCCGCACCCACTGGCTTAACATTCTGTCGAGTGCTTCGTCATAATCCGGATCGCCGCTGGTAGGTGTCAGCCATCCGCGCTCTGTACTGGTGTTATTACTCAATGGGATTTCCCCCATCAAACGGCAGCAACTCACAATGTGCCTGGACGAAGCCAACGCCGTAAGCCGTATAGGGGTCGACGAACGTTACGCGATAATCACGGTTCTGATACGTCACGATATCGGCGTCACGACCAGTCTGCCCCTGCGTAAGTCGCTCAGTGGTCACGATAAGAATCGCACCACTGATAACCTGGCCGGACTGCATGCGGCGGTTTTCCAGCGAGCGGTCGACAGTAACGACGCCAGAGAATTGCGTTTTAACTTCGCTGTCGCTGCCGATCCCGTCTTCATCAACGGTTTGCTCTCTCCGGGTAACCCAGAGATTGGTGTCGCAAAAGTCGGGGTCAAACAGCACATCTGTCACGTCAAGAGTTGGCATCTTTATCCCTCACTACGTGGGTGATGGCTCTGCGGTACTGCCCGGTATCGATTAACGGCCTTACATTCTCATTGCTTATCAATTGACCAGAGTCTGTATTGATAGCATTAAGTTTTCCATCTGCCGATCTCCGCGCAAGCTCCGCTTTTGCACCCTTGCGCCCACGTCGCGCACGGGCTTCAACCGTGCTGTCTGCCAAAGGCGTAAAGCCGGTAATGGTCATGTAACGCCTGACACCATTAGCGGCCAGCGTTCCGGCGCGGTTGAGCGCTCTTTCCGAACCCGCCGCATTACCATCAAGCGCAGCCTGCGCCGCTGCTTTGAGCTGCGGCAACGTCTGTTCCTCTACCGATTTAACGCCGGGGACCAGGTGCGGACGTGGGGGGATGTTTTGCGCCGGTGAGCCGTATTCGTTGACGTAACCGATCCCGGCATTGCCAAATGGCACATCCTCGCGATCGCTATCTTCAGCAGGAATACCCACCAGCACCTCTTTTTTGGCGATGGCCTTTAACGCGTCTAAAATAGCCTGAGAGTTATCAGCCACAATCGTTACGCCGCTTTTCATAGCTGGCGACCGCCAGCGCCGAACATAGTAGCGAGCTGGTAAAACTCTGCGCCGTAGCGAGTGTTGTTCCAGAAACCTGCATCAGGATTCAACGTCATACTGTTGTCGTAGCTGACGCTGACCTTATCAACAGATTTAGAGGACTGGACGCCACTGGCGTTACCGCCGGAGCCACCGGCCGCCGCAGAACGCTGGTCCTGAGCAAACAACGTCATGTAATGAGCGACATACAGCTCGACGATGTAGGGATACATAGTCGGGCCGTAGAGACTTTCATTCAGCATGACGTCGGCCAGATTCAGCCGAAACTGGATCTGAGCTTCAGGGTATTTGGTGGTATCAGCGAACTGCGGGAAGTCGGTGCGAAATTTACTTACGGTTGGCAGGTCCGGATTTTTCGGCATTTTTATCCCCTTCGCCGCCAATAAGCGACGCCGCGAGCTGCATATTCAGGTCTTCAATCTGCTTATTCAGAGCATCAATCGTGTCCTGATTCGCTTTAAGTTGCTCATCGCGCTGAGCGAGTGCATCTTTTAGCTTCTGCAGCTCGTCGCCATCATCAGTATTCGAACGGTCCGCCAACTCCGCATGTGCCAGGGTAAACCAGTGCCCGGCATGCTCTTCTGGCACATCATGGAGACCTTTGGTGTATTCGGTCGCCGTACCGTCTGCCAGCGTCAACTTGAAAGGGGTGTGAACGAGGATCGAAACCAGTTTTTCTTTTGCCATTTGGAAAGTCCTTCAGGCCCCATAAAGGGGCCATGCTGGTTATCAGATACCGTCCACGTAGGACAGCGTTTCTTTATACACAGGCTCGATTGCACCCAGCTTGCCGTAGTAGGTGACAATCTGATACAGACCGCGATACTGCACCGGCACGCTCTGCAGCGGTACCAGCGGATAGCGGACGTATTTCTTATCATTGGTGTAAGCAACCATGCGATCTTTACCGCCGACACCACGGCCTTTCAGCCACTTAACCGCGCGGATGTTCAGTGGAACACCGTTCTGGTGGTAGCTGATGGTGTTAGTTTGGAGGTAGGTCAGCAAAGACTGATTACCTGCTGAAGACACGATGATGCTGGACAGCAGAGCAAACTGCTCTGGCGGGATCAGCAAATCGCGCGGCACAACTGAATAGCCAGAAGCAGCCCAGGCATCCGAAAGCACCGTGTTAATGCTGGTGCGGATTTCATCCGGCGTGGACACCGCCGACGGCGTAATCATCGCGGGCAACGAGCTTCAGATCCACGACCTCAAATACGGAAAAGGGGTGCGCGTCGATGCTGAGCAGAACGAGCAGTTGCAACTTTATGCCCTGGGCGCTCTCGAGCAATTCAGCATGCTGTACGACTTCGAGACGGTGCGCCTGTTCATCCACCAGCCGCGGCTTAACCACGTTTCAGAGTGGGCCCTGACGGTGGAAGAGCTCCAGGCATTCGGCGAACGGGCGCAGGAAGCCGCGGCCAGTGTGATTGTGATGTTCAACATTGCCGAATGCGACGGTGTTAATACGCTGCCGCTGGAAAACTTCACACCCGGCGAAAAACAGTGCCGTTTCTGCAAGGCTAGTGCCATCTGCACCGCACGCGAACAACTGCACATCAGCACCATCGCAGGGGATTTCGACGACATAACTCAGTCCGTTGGCGATCTGCTGGCTGACTCCATCGCGCGCGTACCGCTACTAACCGTTGAACAGTTGGCAGAGGTGTACAGCCAGGCGGACTTTATC
The DNA here is from genome assembly GCF_030336505.1 of Citrobacter sp. Cf116. Lineage (NCBI taxonomy): Bacteria > Pseudomonadati > Pseudomonadota > Gammaproteobacteria > Enterobacterales > Enterobacteriaceae > Citrobacter > Citrobacter sp. Cf116. The sequence continues at coordinate 1,462,988 of NZ_JAOWEQ010000037.1, forward strand.
GAATCCTGGCTAAAGGCAGTGCGCGATCGGGTGAACAGTAAGCTGAACGCCGGGCATCCGGTACCGGGCTTTAAGCTGGTTACTGGTAAACAGGGTAATCGCGCCTGGAGCGATGAAGAAGCCGCCCGCGCGCTGCTGAAAGACCAGTTCCGTTATAAAACTGAGGAGGTTTTCGACCTTAAGCTGATTAGCCCGACCAAAGCCGAGAAGCTTATAAAAAAGGCCAGCCCTCGCCGCTGGGCGAAAGTCGAAGCGCTGGTCACCCGCGCTGACGGTAAGCCCACCGTCGCCCCCGAATCCGACCCGCGCCCAGCGCTCAACATCAACCCTGTTAACGATTTCGACGACGTGTCCGACGACGCGCTCGCCGCAGACCTCATCTGATTAAGGAACGACTCCATGAAAATTAAACTGAACAACATCCGTCTGGCCTTCCCTGCTCTGTTCGAAGCTAAAACCGTGAACGGCGAAGGCGACCCGCGCTTCTCTGCTGTTTTCCTGATGGACCCGAAACACCCGCAGCTTGATGAAGTCCGCAAGGCTCTTAAGCAGGTAGCGAAGGAAAAATGGGGCGAGAAGTGGGAAACCATCTACAACCAGCTGGAGAAAAAACTCAATCTCTGCCTGCACGACGGCGACGAGAAAGCCGAATACGAAGGCTTCCCGGGCAACTTCTTCCTGAATGCAGCCAACAAAGCGCGTCCGGCAGTCATCGATCGCGACCGTTCCCCGCTAATCCAGGCTGATGGCCGTCCTTATGCCGGTTGCTACGTCAACGCGGTGATCGACATCTGGGCGCAGGACAACAACTTCGGCAAACGTGTTAACGCCTCACTGGGTGGCGTCCAGTTCCTGCGCGACGGTGACGCCTTTGCAGGCGGTGGTGTTGCCGCACCGGACGACTTCGACGACATCAGCGAAGGAGCTGACGCAGACGCGCTAATTTAATAATGTAGCATCAATGCAGCCCTCATTGAATTGGGGGCTGTTTAATTTTTTGTTCCTCTTTCAATGAACGAACTTGATTATCATATATTCTTTGTGCGAACCCGTTAATTTGCTTAGTTAAGTCAGAGTCTAATTTATAATGTTTTTCGGCCCATTCTATTAAATTTTTTCTCATTATTATTTTTGGCTCAATTTGATTAATTCTATTTAAATGCATTTCACGACCGCGTTCAAAATCATGATATTCTTGTTCACTAACGTTCTGCCCATCGATTGTGTAGGTTGTACCAATTGCATGGAAGGACACCTGAGTTTTTTTATCAGCATACCGTTCATTATGAATAGCCTTATCAATACTTACTATTCGCAGCCACGTCCAGAACTCATCATTAAGAATATATTTATCAATTACTTTTAATATTAAATAATCTCGACCTATTAGTAGCAGAGGCATCAAAAAATAAACACCAAGAAAACTCAACGCTGCTGTAATAATAGTTGAAAAAGAAATTGACAATTCCATTGTATCCTCCTGAGGTTAGACATGAACAATATACTATGGGGCGACCTGGAAACCTATTGTGATACCCCAATAAACAACGGTACTCATGCTTATGCGGAAAACGTCGAAGTTATGCTATTCGCTTGGGCTATCGATGATAGTCCTGTCAGTGTCTGGGACCTGACGGCTGGTGAGCCGATACCCGAGCCGTTGTGGTTCGCCCTTCGTGACCCCGATACCCTGCTTTATTTCCACAATTCGCACTTTGACCGCACGGTGCTGCGCCATGCAATACCGCGGCTGGCCCCTGATGTAACACGCTGGCGCGACACAATGGTGCAGGCGCTGGCGCACAGCCTCCCCGGTGCGCTGGGGGTTCTTTGCGAAGTGCTCGGTGTCCCGCAGGACAAGGCGAAGGACAAAGAAGGTAAAGCGCTGATCCAGTTGTTCTGCAAACCACGACCGAAAAACAGCAAACTGCGCCGGGCCACCAGCAAAACACACCCGGAAGAATGGCGACGCTTTGTTGCTTATGCTGGCCTTGATATCGAAGCCATGCGAGAAGTGTATAAGCGGCTGCCGAAGTGGAATTATCAGGGCGCAGAGCTGACGCTCTGGCATCGTGACCAGCAGATTAACGACCGTGGCGTCTGCATGGATGTGCAGCTCGCTCGCGCCGCAATCGAGGCCGTAGACCAGGAGCAAAAGCGCCTGGCAAAACGCACGCAGGTGATGACCGACGGCGAAGTGCAGGCAGCGACCCAGCGAGACGCGCTGATTAAGCATATCGTCGAATCGTACGGCGTGGAGCTGCCGGACATGCAGCGCAGCACGCTCGAACGGCGCATCGCGGATCCTGATTTGCCGTCTGCGGTGAAAGAACTGCTACACATCAGGCTCCAGGCCAGCACCACCAGCACCAGTAAGTACAAATCGCTGATGAAGGGTGTAAGCCGTGACGGGCGCCTGCGTGGCACGCTGCAGTTCTGTGGCGCATCGCGTACCGGGCGCTGGGCCGGGCGATTGTTTCAGCCGCAGAACCTGCCCCGCCCTTCCCTTGAGCAGGAGCGTATCGATGAAGGCATCGAGGCACTGAAATCAGGATGCGCCGATCTGCTGTTCGATAACATCATGGAGCTGACCAGCTCGGCGCTGCGCGGTTGCATCATGGCACCGGAAGGCAAAAAGCTGGTTGTCTCTGACCTGTCGAACATTGAAGGGCGAAAACTGGCCTGGCTGGCTGGAGAACAATGGAAGCTGGACGCGTTCCGGGAGTTCGACGAGGGTACCGGGCCGGACCTCTATAAGCTGGCCTACGCCCGCGCCTTCAACATCTCGCCGGATGACGTCGATAAATACCAGCGCCAGATCGGCAAGGTGATGGAGCTCGGCCTCGGCTTCGGCGGTGGTGTTGCGGCGTTCCTGACCTTCGCCCTGGTCTATGGCCTTGACCTCGACGAGCTGGCGAACGCAGCGCTGCCGAATATCCCCCGCGATGTTATTCGCGAAGCGAAAAGCTGGTACGACGAATCCGTTAAGCGTAAGACGACCTACGGCCTGTCAGAGCGCGTATTCATCGCCTGCGACTCGCTTAAGCGTCTGTGGCGCAGAGCGCACCCGGCAACCTGCGATTTCTGGTACGAGCTTGAGCGCACTGTCCGCACCGCCATCGCTACACCAAAAAAGACGCTGTACTGCCGTTATCTGAAAATCCGTCGCGATGGCGCATGGCTGCGTATCCAGCTGCCATCCGGGCGCGCGCTGTGCTACCCGTCCCCGTCAATCGAGAAGGGAAACATCACCTATCAGGGCGTGAACTCTTATTCGCGTAAATGGCAGCGGCTCAAAACCTACGGCGGAAAGCTGGTGGAAAACGTCACCCAGGCGGCCGCCCGTGATGTTCTGGCCGGAAACATGCCGCTGATCGAGGATGCCGGTTACAGCATTGTGCTGACGGTACACGATGAAGTGATCACCGAGGCACCGGACACCGACCATTTCAACGAAACGGCGCTTTCCGCGCTGCTCTCCACCAACCCCGAATGGGCGCCCGATATCCCGCTGAACGCTGGCGGCTTCGAGGCGCTTCATTACCGTAAGGATTGATCACTATGGCTTGTAACTGCTTTTCAGAAGTGAAAGAACGCATGGAAGCGCGCGTAAAAGAAGTGTTGGGTGATTCGGTTCATTCGATGGAGGAGTGTGATTTTGGTAGTCGAGTTTGGGTGCTCGAAAAAGGCGACTACTGCGCGGTAATGCTGCCGTTCAACGTGCGGTATCACAAGCGCAAGAAGAATGGCGAGCCTGAGCAACGCATCACTAATGCAGACACAAAGATCGCAATCAATTACTGCCCGTTCTGCGGTACCAAATTCAACGGAAAAGACCAACCTAATGAAGGGTAACTCCTATGTCATTCGAAAAACACGACAGCCCGTTGTATTTCCGGTCTGCGCGGGAAGCAATGCGCCTTGAGCAGGCTGGCGAATATGACCGGGCGGCGAAGGTTTGGGCCAAAGCCAACCGGGAATCACGCAACCCAGTAAACCAGCAGTGGAGCGATAACCGCTCTGATTTCTGCATCATGCAGAACATCCGCAGCAAACGAACGGAGGCAGTGTAAATGTGGATTCTCATTTTTTGGATGTCGTCACCGTTCTCTATCACTTTGAGCGATGCTGCACAACCAACCCTACAAGTGGAAACGCAGGAATTTAGCAAAGAGCAGGCATGCAAAGATGCCTTCGCTTCAATCAAAAAGCTGAATGATGGTGATTTGAAACTACGTGGCGTATGCGTGCCTAAGGACTAAAGATGGCCTACGAACGTGAAAGCCTTATCGAAAAGCACCTCGTCGCCGAAGTAAAAAAGGCTGGCGGGGTCGCCTTTAAGTTCGTATCACCTGGTCGCCGTTCGGTACCGGATCGCATTGTCCTGTTACCCGGAGGCCGTCTCGTTTTCGTTGAATGCAAATCCCCCGGCAAACCACCACGCGCCGACCAACTGCGCGAGCACGAACGGCTGCGCTCGCTGGGCTTTACCGTGGTGGTACTGGATAGCAAAAATCTGGAGGGGGTATTGTGAGACTATCGTTCTGAGTGGTTTCTCTTGAGCTTAGCTGCTTTCAAAAAACATACTTTTAGTTGTTGTGTTTCTTTAGTGCTTACGGGGGTTAGTTTCCCCTCGATTCCTTCAACACTCATAAATTCGGCAATATTTTTTTTACAGTTCCCCAAGACAAATTTTCCGTTATAACTTTCGATAATATATGCATCATATTTTTTAGAATAAAAAAGTGGCTCATCAGATAAATACGCCCACGCCCACCCAAGGACTGAAGGAAGCATTGCTATGGATATAAATAGCATAACCCCGTGAGTTTTGTTTTTTATTCTAAATTCATTTCTAATAAAAACAGATACTGCTCTGACACTGACAAGGCTAAAAAATCCTAATAGTATTGCCTGAGTAGCCACATCCCTTGTAACTTTTTCATAAAGATATGAACTACCACCATATAAATACATTGTCCAGTATGAAAGTAAAGAGGCCAAAATGAAGAAAAATAAATACACCCACCATGGAATATTTTTCTCTTCGGTATCGATATGCAGCAAAGCGACTAATGTACACAAAAGCCCTAATGCAATAACAGAAAATTTAACTATTTCCCCGATGCCAATAGAAATAAAACTAACAGGGAACCCATAAAATGAGCTGTACCCTTTGTAAAAAGAAAAGGCCATAAAATAAAGGGCGGCCAAGAGAACTGTTGTAATTGATAAATCTTTTACATTCATGATGTTCGGGAGCACCTTTCTAATCAGGGATTTTCTTCATGATAACTTTTAAACCTCGTCCCTACCAAGACCTTATCATCAACCACGAAATCGACATCCTGCGCTGCAACATCTGGGCAGGTATGGGTATGGGTAAAACCGTGGCGACGCTCACCACACTCGAAGATCTCTTCATGGCGGGAGCGGAGATACAGCCCGCGCTGGTCCTCGCGCCACTGCGCGTAGCTGCCAGCACATGGCCGGATGAAGCTGTGAAGTGGGGACATCTACGGAATATAGAGGTTCAGCCGATTGTCGGTAATGCTAAGGCACGCGCTGCAGCGCTGGCGAACAGCAACGCCAGCGTTTTTACCATCAACTATGACAATCTGGTCTGGCTCGTTGAAGAACTGGGGGGACGCTGGCCGTTTGGTACCGTCATTCCCGACGAGAGCACCCGGCTGAAATCCTTTCGGCTGCGGGGTGGAGGTAAGCGCGCGGCGGCACTGGGCAAAGTAGCTCATAAACACGTCAGGCGTTGGATGAATCTCACCGGTACGCCAGCGCCAAACGGCCTGGTGGATTTGTGGGGGCAAGCGTGGTTTGTGGATCAGGGACAGCGCCTCGGACGCACTTACGGTGCGTTTACCTCCCGCTGGTTCAACTCGATACAATTTCCGGGACAGAGCTGGACGAAGCTGGAGCCGTTCGCCCATTCGCAGGACGAGATACAGCGGGCGCTTGCCGACGTGACAATCTCCCTTGACGCCGCTGACTGGTTCGATATCAAAGAGCCCATTCATAACGTGATCCGCGTGGACATGCCACCGAAGGCCCGCCAGCAGTATCGCGAAATGGAAAAGGAAATGTTCCTCGAACTCAACGGCGAGGGCATCGAAGCGCCGAACGCTGCGGCAAAAACAGTGAAGTGCCTGCAAATTGCCAGCGGCGCGGTGTACACAGACGACGCGGGGAGCTGGTCAGAATTGCACGACGCGAAGCTGCAGGCACTGGACAGCATACTCACCGAAGCAGCTGGCGCACCGGTACTGGTGGCTTACCACTGGAAGCACGATCTAGAGCGCCTGCTTAAAGCGTTCCCGAAAGGTCGCCATCTCGACCAGGATCCGCAGACGCTGCGCGACTGGAACGCCGGAAAAATCCCGGTGCTGTTCGCGCATCCGGCCAGCGCAGGCCACGGTCTGAACATGCAGGACGGCGGCAACATACTGGTGTTTTTCTCGCACTGGTGGGATCTGGAGCAGTACCAGCAAATTATTGAACGCATTGGGCCTACCCGGCAGATTCAGGCCGGACACAACCGCCCGGTGTTCATTCACCACATCATCGCTGCCGACACTATGGACGACATGGTGATGGAGCGGATGAACTCAAAACGAACAGTGCAGGACATCCTGCTCGATGCCATGAAGAAGAGAGGTATAGCATGAGCGAGCAACCCGACGATCTGCTCACCCCGGACGAGGTATGCCAGAAGCTGGGCATAACCCAGAAGACGTTATGCGACTGGAATATAAAGCACCGGCATCGCGCCGTACTGGCACCCATCCGTTTCAGCGCGAAAGTGGTTCGTTATGAGCGCCGTAACGTCGACGCTTTCATCCAGAAATGCCGCAGCCAGTATTAACCCCGTCGCCGTAACAGAGCAGCCTGCGCGAGTATGCTCCGTTCGTGAGCCTCGAAGGCTTCGCGCTTCAACGCAATCTCTTCCTGCAAAATCTCATCTGAAAAGTCGTAATGTTCTGCCATCGGGTCATCTGACTTGCTGGAGTGGTGAAGGCACAGGAGGCTTATTTCCCTTCTATCTGATCGGGAATAACCTCTTTCCTTCATCAGGGCAATAACATTGCTCTTAAGGAATTTGCGGCACATCGTATTAAATGCCCCCTCTCTCCCCTTAATAGTCCCATCATGCTTCATACCTTTTACAGCGCCTTCCGGGCTGTAGGTTTTCACCAGTTTATCCAGCGATCGTTTTGAAAATGGCTGCATTGGGTCACGCGGCTGCAGGAATACAAAATCGTTATTGCACTCAGGAACTGAATCACGCCAGGCTTTCTGCTCGTCGATAATCCGCCGGATCTCTGGCGTTATCGGCAAGCGGAAAGCCTTTTGTGTTTTCATAGCCCCGCGCATACCGATAACTCCTTCCGGATAAACAATTTCGCCAGCATCTTCATTAACGTAATCCCAGCGCAGGTTATGAACGTTAATCGGTCGAACGCCGGTAATAATCATATAGCGAACGGCGTTTTTCTGCTGTATTGAGGTACAGGCGGCCACGTTGAGCCAGAGCCGGGCAATGGATTCTATATCGGTAAAAAGTCGTGTCGGGGTGGGTTTCTGTACGCGGGAGGAAACATAATCATCGGGCAGGCTGGCGGCAATGTTGCGGCCGTTGCAAAGAGTGGGAGAGCAAAACTTCCAGAATCGACGAAGCTCGGCGAACAGCTCCAGGGCGTTATTGTTCGAGCGAGTGGCGATCCACTCGTCCAGCACTTCCACCAGCCGAGTGTATGTCACGTCGCTGAACACTTCGCGCTCGCCGAACGTTGCTTTAATCCGGTCGATACGCACCCCGTAAGTGGTGAAACTGTCCGGGCTCAGCTTCTGCCGGGCTACTTTGGCTTTGAGATCATCCCGGTACATTTCCAGCGCAGCATGAACGGACTCGGCTCGCAGACCACCTTCGGCCATACCTGACGCCTTCTCGCGCGCCAGTTGAATTGCGAGCTCCGGCCATTCGCCGAGCTTTTTACCTTTGAGCGCCATCTTTTTGGGAAACTCGGCGTAAAATGTAACCTTACCTGCTTTGCTGAAATCGATGCGGAGATAATTCTCTTTTTCGTATTTGGAACGGCGAGCCACTCCGGAAGCAGCGAGGATGGTTTTGGCGGCAGCAACACAGATTTTCATGTGTGCGCTGGTATAGGGAGGTTTACAGGCGTCCCATTTTTCAGACGCGGCTAAAACATCGTCATTATTGGGGCTATCCAGTTTATGTGTTACAGTGCGCGGCATTCTCAATCCTTATCTGCGTAGGCGCAGAAAACAAGCTCACACATGCAGGCCTTTACTACGGGACAAAATGCAATGTGTTGCGGTTTTGTGTTACTGGATTGAGTTTATCAGCGTTAAATACACTGGATCAACATACAGCAAGTTAATAATAGTGAAGAATGCGAATCCGCAATAACTTACTGATTTTACACTGCTTTAATGGTAATTCATTGATATGTCTTTACTAATTACTAAACGCTGTATTAATTGCGATATGTGCGAGCCCGAATGCCCGAATGAGGCGATTTCGATGGGTGATAGCATTTACGAGATTAACAGCGACAAGTGTACGGAATGCGTAGGCCATTACGACACGCCAACCTGCCAGAAGGTGTGCCCGATCCCCAATACTATTTTGAAAGATCCGGCACATGTCGAAACAGAAGAGCAGTTGTGGGATAAGTTTGTGCTGATGCACCACGCCGATAAACTTTAACCGCGTCGCCATCCGGCAACGTGCAGAATCTAACTCTCGATAATCACCGTGGCGCAGGCGTAGTGACGCTCATCGGCCAGCGTCACATGCATATGCGCGACGCCGAGTTTTTCCGCCAGTTTTAACGCCTCTCCCCATAATCGCAGACGCGGCTTACCGAGTTCGTCATTAAAGACTTCAAACTGATTAAACGCCAGCCCATTGCGAATACCCGTGCCAAAGGCTTTTGCTGCCGCCTCTTTGACTGCAAAACGCTTCGCCAGAAAACGCACCGGCTGCTGATGCGTTTCCCAGATTGCCCATTCGTTGTCGCTGAGCACACGTCTTGCCAGGCGGTCGCCGGAACGGGAAATTACCGCTTCGATGCGGGCAATCTCCACGATATCCGTACCTAATCCCAAAATCGCCATTAGCCACGCGCTTCCAGCATCAGGCGCTTCATTTCGACTACGGCATCTTTCAGACCGCTCATCACCGCGCGCCCGATAATGGCATGGCCAATGTTCAGCTCATGCATTTCCGGGATCCGTGCGATAGCTTTAACATTGTGATACGTCAGACCGTGACCCGCATTCACCTTTAGGCCAAGGCTTGCAGCATAGGTCGCCGCTTTGGCGATACGCGCCAGTTCGCTGGCCTGCTCTGCGTCAGTTTTCGCATCGGCGTAACAGCCGGTGTGAATTTCAATAAACGGCGCGCCAACTTCCGCAGCGGCCTTAATCTGTTCTTCGTCGGCATCGATAAACAGCGAAACCAGAATGCCTGCGTCCGCCAGGCGTTTGCAGGCATCGCGCATCTTGTCACGCTGACCGGCGACGTCCAGACCACCTTCAGTGGTAACTTCCTGACGTTTTTCCGGCACCAGGCAGCAAAAATGCGGCTTAGTCTCAACGGCAATCGCCAGCATCTCTTCGGTGACTGCCATTTCCAGATTCATGCGCGTATCCAGCGTCTGCCGCAAAATGCGCACGTCACGGTCGGTGATATGGCGACGGTCTTCACGCAGATGTACGGTAATACCGTCCGCGCCCGCCTGTTCAACGATAAACGCTGCCTGAACCGGGTCCGGATATGCGGTACCGCGTGCATTACGTAACGTGGCAATGTGGTCAATATTGACGCCTAACAGTAATTCAGCCATGACAATCCTCGTTAATCATTATTTGTTTTTACTGCGCGTTTTGGCATAAATTGCCGGAACAGTTCCCGGCTTTTTAACGGCTTACCACCAAGATACGGCTTTAACGCCATGCGGGTAAAGCGTTTCGCGGCGCGTAACGTATCGACATCAGGAAATTCACGCGACTCAAGTGCTTTGAGATGGCGTCCGGTAAAGGTGTTGTTATCAATAACGACGCTGGCAATAAACCCTTTTTCTTCCCGGTAACGATAGGTCATGGTGTCGTCTACCGGCTCGCCGCTGCCCGCACAGTGGGTAAAATCGACGCCGTACCCCAGATGTCCAAGTAAGGCCAGCTCAAAGCGACGCAATGCAGGTTCTGGCGAACCCGTCGCGCCAGCCAGCGCCTGAATACAGTTCAGGTAATCGAAAAAGAGTTCAGAAAAGCGGGTTTCGTACTCGAGTACGCGCGAGACAAGCTCGTTGATATACAAGCCGCTGTACAGCGTGATACCGCTAAGAGGGAGTGCCAGAGAAACAGCTTCAGCACTACGTAGGGTTTTGACCTCTCCACGCCCACCAAAGCGAAGCAACAACGGGGTAAAAGGCTGGAGCGCGCCTTTGAGATTAGAACGTTTGGAACGTGCGCCTTTAGCCACCAGGCGCACGCGACCCGACTCTTCCGTGAAGACGTCCAGCACGAGACTGGTTTCGCTCCAGGGGCGACTATGCAGGACAAAAGCGCGTTGCCATCCTTCCATCATAATACTCGTCGTCTTTCAAGTTGCAGGTGCGTTGGCTGCGCCCGTTCACCCCAGTCACTTACGCGAGTAAGCTCCCGGGGATTCGCGGACTTGCCGCCTTCCTGCACCTCGAAAGCCATAGAGTATTAAAACTACTGGTCGTCGCCGTAACCGAGGCTACGCAGCGCGCGTTCGTCATCGGCCCAGCCGGATTTCACCTTCACCCACAGTTCGAGGTGAACCGGCGCTTCGAACATCTCCTGCATGTCTTTACGCGCTTCGATGCCGATGGTTTTAATTTTGGCCCCTTTGTTGCCAATAACCATCTTCTTCTGCCCTTCACGTTCAACGAGAATCAGACCGTTAATATCGTAACCACCGCGCTCATTGGAGATAAAACGCTCAATTTCCACGGTAACGGAGTACGGCAATTCAGCACCCAGAAAACGCATCAGCTTTTCACGGATGATTTCTGAGGCCATAAAGCGCTGAGAACGATCGGTGATGTAATCTTCCGGGAAGTGATGAATAGCTTCCGGCAAATGCTTACGCACGATGCCCGCAACGGTATCGACATTCAAGCCGGTTTCGGCAGAAATCGGCACGATATCAAGGAAGTTCATCTGGCTTGCCAGGAACTGCAGGTGCGGCAGCAGATCGGCTTTTTCCTGAACGTTGTCTACTTTGTTCACAGCCAGAATAACCGGGGCTTTGCCATCACGCAGCTTGTTGAGCACCATTTCGTCGTCCGGCGTCCAGCGGGTGCCTTCCACAACGAAAATAACCAGTTCAACATCACCGATCGAGCTGCTCGCCGCTTTATTCATCAGGCGGTTGATCGCTCGTTTTTCTTCCATATGCAGGCCTGGAGTATCAACATAAATCGCCTGATACGCGCCTTCAGTATGGATGCCAACAATACGGTGACGTGTTGTCTGAGCCTTACGTGAGGTAATAGAAATCTTCTGCCCAAGCAGATTATTCAACAGGGTGGATTTGCCGACGTTCGGGCGACCGACGATGGCAATAAATCCGCAGTAAGTTTTCTCTTCGCTCATTCCAGCTCCAGTTTTTTTAACGCCTGTTCGGCGGCAGCCTGCTCAGCCTTACGACGGCTCGAACCCGTGCCAACCACCGGTTCACTCAGGCCGCTGACCTGGCAGTGGATAGTAAATTCTTGATCGTGTGCTTCACCACGGACCTGCACCACCAAATAAGACGGCAGAGGCAGGTGGCGACCCTGCAAATATTCCTGCAGGCGCGTTTTCGGATCTTTTTGTTTATCGCCCGGGCTAATTTCATCCAGACGAGTTTGATACCAGTTCAGGATTAATTGCTCAACGGTTTGAATATCGCTGTCGAGGAAGACGCCGCCGATCAACGCTTCAACGGTATCGGCCAGGATCGATTCACGACGGAAGCCGCCGCTTTTCAGCTCACCAGGCCCCAAACGTAAACATTCACCGAGGTCAAACTCACGGGCTAATTCAGCCAGCGTATTGCCGCGAACCAGCGTTGCGCGCATGCGGCTCATGTCACCTTCGTCCACTCGAGGGAAACGGTGATACAGCGCATTAGCGATAACAAAGCTCAAAATAGAGTCGCCCAGAAATTCTAAACGCTCGTTATGTTTGCTGCTGGCGCTCCGGTGAGTTAATGCCTGCTGCAACAGCTCCTGATGATTAAAAGTGTAGCCCAGCTTCCGTTGAAGCCGATTAATTACGATGGGGTTCATGCGATACCAATAAATGAATGCGTCAACAATTCAGCACACGAAACAGACCTGATATACGCAATTTGCGGAGCCATCTGGCTTCGCCTGCATGCTTTTATATACAAACCAACGCTGTTTCGTGTGCCGTGGCAACCTGTCGGTGCCAACCTAAAACTTCGGGGGAATATTCTATACACAACGACAAGGGATGTCGTTAGTCTGCGGGAATTTATCCGAGAAATAATTCACGCTGCCGCCGTAATGACGACAACGTGAACGATTATCGGTGATTAGTGAATGCCACCAATACGGCTTAAACGCACACCGGTCGGCCATTCACCTTCTTGCTTATCGAAACTCATCCAGATAGCGGTCGCTTTACCCACCAGATTCGCTTCCGGCACAAATCCCCAGTAACGGCTGTCCGCGCTGTTGTCACGGTTATCACCCATCATGAAGTAGTGCCCTGGCGGGACGATCCAGGTTGCCAGTTGCTGACCAGGCTGGCGGTAATACATTCCCACCTGATCCTGCGCGATTGGCACGGTCAGAATGCGGTGCGTGACCTCACCCAGCGTTTCTTTACGCTCAGAGAGACGAATACCGTTCTCTTTCGTTTCGTTCAGCGGAACTTCAAAGAAGCCACTGGTCGCTTCCCCGCCGTTACGGCGCGCAAAGGTCTGCACGAAATCACTTGGCTGAACATCCGAATACGTTACCGGCAGCGCGTTTTCACACGCCTGACCGGAACGGCATCCTGGCTGAATAGTCACCTCTTTCGCCACTGGATCGTACGTTACTTTGTCTCCCGGTAAACCGACAGCACGTTTAATGTAGTCCAGGCGCGGATCTTCCGGGTATTTAAACACCACGATATCACCGCGTTTCGGATGACCGGTTTCGATCAGCGTTTTCTGGTAAATCGGATCTTTAATCCCGTAGGCGAATTTCTCCACCAGGATAAAGTCACCGATAAGCAGCGTCGGCATCATCGAACCTGACGGGATCTGGAACGGCTCATAAATAAATGAACGTACCACCAGCACAATCGCCAGTACCGGGAAAACGGATGCCCCGGTTTCCAGCCAGCCCGGCTTAGGGGATACTTTTTTCAGCGTTGCTTTATCCAGTGAATCACCTGCAGCAGCTTGCGCTGCTGCCTGACGCTCCCGGCGTTTTGGTGCGAAGATGAATTTATCTACGCACCATAAAATGCCCGTCACCAGTGTGGCAATCACCAGAATCAGGGCAAACATGTTCGCCATGCCAACTCCTTAAGATTATTTGCTGTCTTTACCGACATGCAGAATGGCGAGGAACGCTTCCTGCGGCAGTTCGACGTTACCGATCTGCTTCATGCGCTTTTTACCCTCTTTCTGTTTTTGCAGCAGCTTTTTCTTACGGCTGATATCACCGCCGTAGCATTTCGCCAGAACGTTTTTACGCAGCTGCTTCACGGTTGAACGCGCGATGATGTGCGTACCAATGGCCGCCTGGATCGCGATATCAAACTGCTGGCGAGGGATTAGATCTTTCATCTTCTCAACCAGTTCGCGGCCACGGCTCTGGGAGTTGTCGCGGTGAGTAATCAGCGCCAGCGCATCGACACGTTCGTTGTTGATAAGGACATCAACGCGCACCATGTCAGACGCCTGGAAGCGTTTGAAGTTATAGTCCAGCGACGCATAGCCGCGAGAGGTCGACTTCAGACGGTCGAAGAAATCGAGTACTACTTCCGCCATCGGGATTTCATAGGTCAGCGCCACCTGGTTACCGTGGTAAACCATGTTGGTCTGGACGCCACGCTTCTCGATACACAGGGTGATGACGTTGCCAAGGTAAGCCTGCGGCAGCAGCATGTGACACTCAGCGATCGGCTCACGCAGTTCGTAGATGTTGTTCAGCGGCGGCAGCTTGGACGGACTATCGACGTAGATAGTCTCTTTCGCCGTGGTTTCGACTTCGTAGACTACAGTCGGCGCGGTAGTGATCAGATCCAGATCGTATTCACGCTCCAGACGTTCCTGGATGATCTCCATGTGCAGCAGACCAAGGAAGCCACAACGGAAGCCGAAGCCCAGCGCGGTAGAGCTTTCCGGTTCGTAGAACAGGGAGGCGTCGTTCAGGCTCAGCTTGCCAAGCGCGTCACGGAAGTTTTCATAGTCGTCAGAGCTCACCGGGAACAGACCGGCGTAAACCTGTGGCTTCACTTTTTTAAAGCCTGGCAGCGGTTTGTCTGCCGGGTTACGCGCCTGCGTCAGGGTATCGCCAACCGGCGCGCCGAGGATGTCTTTAATCGCACAAACCAACCAACCTACCTCGCCGCATTTCAGCTCGGTACGGTCAACCTGTTTTGGCGTGAAGATCCCCAGGCGGTCGGCGTTATAGACCTGACCGGTGCTCATTACTTTAATTTTGTCGCCTTTACGCATGGTGCCGTTTTTAATACGCACCAGCGACACCACGCCAAGGTAGTTGTCGAACCAGGAGTCGATGATCAGCGCCTGTAATGGGCCTTCCGGATCACCTTCCGGCGGCGGAATGTCGCGTACCAGACGTTCAAGAACGTCAGTGACGCCAACGCCGGTTTTCGCCGAGCAGCGAACGGCATCTGTCGCATCGATACCGACGATATCTTCGATCTCTTCCGCTACGCGTTCAGGATCGGCGGCCGGTAGGTCGATTTTGTTCAGAACCGGCACCACTTCCAGATCCATTTCCATGGCGGTATAGCAGTTAGCCAGGGTCTGTGCTTCTACGCCCTGCCCGGCATCAACCACCAGCAGTGCACCTTCACAGGCGGCAAGCGAACGGGAAACTTCATACGAGAAGTCAACGTGGCCCGGGGTGTCGATAAAGTTAAGCTGATAGGTTTCACCATCAGATGCTTTGAAATCGAGCGTCACGCTCTGCGCTTTGATAGTAATACCGCGCTCACGCTCAAGATCCATCGAGTCGAGAACCTGCGCTTCCATTTCACGGTCAGACAGGCCACCGCAGATCTGGATAATACGGTCAGACAGCGTCGATTTACCGTGGTCGATGTGAGCTATGATTGAAAAGTTACGTATGTTCTTCATATAGTGTAATTATTGTGCCTTACGCCCGCCTGAGCAGGCTCTGAGAAGTCGCTGTTCTGAGCTTAACGTCTGTTTAAGTGAAACGCCGCATTCTACACTACAACGCTGAGGCGAGGAAATGTTCATAGAGCAAGGATAGCGGGAACTGGAAACAACTTTGCAAAGTCGATGAAACTTTTGTCGGATGGCGACATAAACGCCTTATCCGGCCTACGCCTGCATCTGAGGACGCTGTAGGCCTGATAAGCGCAGTGCCATCAGGCAAAGATATCACTGCTGGGTTTCGACGCGAATAAGATCGGGTGGGAGAGCAACGTTCAGAATGACCGGCTGCCAGGCTTCGCGTTCAGCAAGCTTACGAGAGTATCCACGAGCAATCAGGAATCCGCCCACGCCCCCCAGCACTGCTCCGCTTAATGCCGCAAGATCGGAACCAAACAGCACCTGGAATAGCGCCGCGAAAAGAAACAGTCCCGCCAACGGAGACATGTAGACCAGCATCGCCGAACCGAGCAGGCTACCTTCGGCAATGCCCAGTTCAACTTTTTGACCAGGGGTCAAGGGTTCGTCGCAGGGCACCACGATGGTGTGTGTGGTCTGAGGTCCCAGTTTGTTCAGCACGCGGCTCCCGCATCCGGCCCGGGAAGCACAGCTGCTACATGATGCTTTAACATCACAGCTGACCGTCGCCAGACCATTTTGCCAGGAGACGACCGTCGCCCACTCTTTAATCATTGTGCTGCCCTGAACTTAATATTGTCCGCGATACGCTTCGCCGTTTGCGGCGGAAGCTCACCGACAATAGTGATTTCGGCATTATCTCGCACGCTGGTGCTAACCGTGCGGCGTCCAGTGCGCAGCAGCTGATCGGCGCTGTTTTGCGTCGCGCGGTTTACGTTCACGGAGAAACTGAACAGACCATCGGAATAAAGCCGTGATTCGATCGGCATGTTATCCATCGTCGGCAGCGGACGTCGACTGCTGGACACCTCGCTGAAGCCTTGCGGCAACCACGACGGACTCCAGTTGAAGTTGGTTTTCTCACCCGCAGGAACTGACAGCAACGGCGGCAGATTGGCTTTCGCCAGCGTCTGCATGCTGTCGCTGACACCGTTGTTAACAGTAAACGCGATGACGCGGAACTGTTCCAGCGTTTCGCCATCACGGTCAAGAAGATCAACACGCATTGGCAGCTTGGTCTCAGTGTCCATCCAAACGATATAGCTGTAACGGGTGCCGTCACGCGCCACAACGCGGATCACTTCACAGAGCCTGTCGGCAATACGGGTGCGGCCTACTGAGATAAAATCATAGTAGGGAGCAAGACGTTTGAAGTCGGTGTAAATCAGGGAGGGCAGTGAGTCAACGATATAGTCGCCGTTCAGCGTGAACGGTTCGAGACCTGGCTCAAAATAGCTGATTTCGTTGCCACGTTGCACCACTTCCCGGCGCGGACCATCCATTTGCAACAGTTGCGCGAGCGGACGGTTATCCTGGCGGGCATGGCGATAACGTAGGGATTCAACACCCTGCTTATTGATGCTGACAAATGACAGCTCATAGGTGAGCGACTGGCTGGCCAGATTCATCTGCTGCAACAACGCCCCGGACGCAGGATTGGCCGAGGCGTTGACAGAGAAGAACAGGCTACCAGCCACAAGTGACATGGCAAACCAAAGTTGCTTCATTACTGCGATTGCGTTCCTAAAGTTTGAATTCCTGGCACCTGCACAGCGGCTTGCTGTGTCTGGGCCTGCTCAAACTGAAGCTGTTCAGAGTGCAGTCGACGTTGCAGTTCGTAATCCTGCAACATGGCATTAATACGACGACGCTGCTCCTGTACCTGCTGTTGTTGACCGACGCTGGCCGTCGCATCAGAAGGTACACCCAGGCTTACCGGACTGGCTTTACCCATCATCGGTAATGTATTAAATACCGGCGTTTCGGGCTGCTGGGACGTTTCAGATTGCCCATTATAGTGCTGGACGCCAACAATAACTGCAAGTGATACACACGCGGCCACACCCATTTGAGTAAGCTGCGCGGCCCACGGACGCATTTTCTTCCAGAACGGCATTTTCTGCCACTGGTGCGGTGCTGGCTGGGCCTCAGGAATCAATGGCGCCGTCTGACGTACCGGCTCATCCTGGATGGCGGCCATTACGCGGGCGGAAATATCGAAATGGAGAACGTCGGCAGTATCACCTCGCATGGAATCGCGAATCAGGTGATAACTCTCCCAGGTTTTTTGCATTTCCGGGTCGTGAGCCAGCTCTTTGAGCAACTCAGTATCCAGCGTTTCGCCATCCATTAAAGCGGAAAGTTTTTCTTTCTGCATGCCTAATACCTTTTCCAGTATCCCGCTATCGTCAACGCCTGATAAGCGGTTGAACTTTATTATCAATAGCTTCCCTCGCTCGGAAGATACGTGAACGCACCGTACCCACCGGACAATCCATGATAGCGGCTATCTCTTCATAGCTCAGGCCATCCAGCTCCCGCAAGGTTATTGCCATGCGTAAATCTTCCGGGAGGGACTCAATAGTTCGGAAAACTATCTGTCTCAGTTCTTCTGACAACATTAAGTTCTCAGGGTTCGAAATTTCTTTCAGCGCACCGCCACTTTCGTAATTTTCTGCTTCAATCGCATCTATATCACTGGAAGGTGGACGACGCCCCTGAGCGACCAGGTAATTCTTCGCTGTATTGACCGCAATACGATACAGCCAGGTATAAAAAGCACTATCCCCCCGGAACGAGTCCAGCGCACGATAGGCTTTGATAAATGCTTCTTGTACTACATCGGGTACATCACCCGACGGTACATAGCGAGAAACCAGACTCGCCACCTTATGCTGATAGCGCACTACCAGTAGGTTAAAGGCTTTCTGATCTCCCTTCTGGACCCGTTCTACCAGGACCTGGTCCGTTAACTGCTCGCTCATCCGAGGTAAAGTCTCCCCAAACCAAATTTCCACGCGCCTTCGAAACGCCACTCCATCAGCTTCACTATGAGCAAGCAAATGCTTAGAGTGCTCAAGTTTCGTAAAGTTCCGTTACGCATTGTTTTTTGTTTGTCATGTTGTAGACAGGTCTTATCTCTCATTATAAGTCTACATAACCCGATCAACGCACTATCTGTACAGAAATGCCCATTTCACCGCTTGCAGAGTAACCCAACGGGCACTTTATTTCATCACATAATCTGATGCTAACGGCCTGCTTCACAAAATATTTTTGCCTATTTCACCCTCATCATGTTTTTCTTTCATGTTTAGTCATTGCAACACGTTTAAAAATAAAACGTGCAGTATCGCGCAATGTGGTGCTATGGTGACCAAACACTGTTTAGTAAATTAAACAAAAATCATGAATACGACTCCTGAATTATCCTGTGACGTGCTGATCATTGGCAGCGGGGCTGCCGGACTCTCACTGGCGCTGCGCCTGGCTGAAAAACATCAGGTTATTGTCCTGAGCAAAGGGCCGGTCAGCGAAGGCTCGACATTTTATGCCCAGGGCGGTATTGCCGCGGTTTTCGATGAAACCGACAGTATCGACTCCCACGTTGAAGATACGCTGATTGCCGGGGCCGGGTTGTGCGATCGCCATGCGGTTGAATTTGTCGCCAGCAATGCCCGTACCTGCGTTCAATGGCTAATCGATCAGGGCGTCTTATTTGATACGCAGGTTCAGCCTAACGGTGAAGAGAGCTATCACCTGACCCGTGAAGGCGGTCACAGCCATCGACGTATCCTGCACGCTGCGGATGCTACCGGCAAAGAAGTCGAAACCACCCTCGTCAGCCAGGCACAAAATCACCCCAACATCCGGGTTCTCGAGCGCAGTAATGCTGTCGACCTGATTGTCTCCGATAAAATCGGTCTGCCGGGAACGCGTCGGGTTGTCGGAGCCTGGATCTGGAATCGTAATAAAGAAGCCGTCGAAACCTGCCATGCGAAGTCGGTAGTGCTGGCAACCGGCGGCGCGTCAAAGGTGTATCAATACACCACCAATCCGGATATTTCCTCGGGTGACGGAATTGCAATGGCCTGGCGTGCGGGATGCCGCGTCGCCAACCTGGAGTTTAACCAGTTTCACCCAACAGCGCTGTATCATCCGCAGGCGCGCAATTTTCTGCTGACCGAAGCGCTGCGCGGCGAAGGCGCGCACCTGAAACGCCCGGACGGTTCACGCTTTATGCCCGATTTTGACGAGCGTGGCGAACTGGCTCCCCGCGATATTGTCGCCCGCGCCATTGATCATGAAATGAAGCGCCTGGGTGCAGATTGCATGTTCCTCGATATCAGTCATAAACCGGAAAAATTTGTTCGTCAGCATTTCCCGATGATTTATGAAAAGTTGCTGGGACTGGGCATTGATCTAACCAAAGAGCCTGTTCCCATCGTGCCTGCCGCGCACTATACCTGCGGCGGCGTGATGGTTGATGACTTTGGCCGTACCGATGTCGATGGGCTGTATGCGATCGGCGAAGTGAGTTACACCGGCCTGCATGGCGCCAACCGGATGGCATCGAACTCATTGCTGGAGTGTCTTGTTTACAGCTGGTCCGCGGCTGAAGATATCGACAGGCGTATGCCTTATGCACGCGGCGTCAGCACGCTCCCGGGCTGGGATGAAAGCCGGGTAGAAAATCCGGATGAGTTGGTTGTTATCCAGCATAACTGGCATGAACTGCGGCTGTTCATGTGGGATTACGTCGGTATTGTCCGTACGACCAAGCGCCTGGAACGCGCTCTGCGCCGTATCACCATGCTGCAACAGGAAATCGACGAGTATTACGCCCATTTCCGTGTGTCGAACAACCTACTGGAGCTGCGCAATCTGGTGCAGGTTGCCGAGCTGATTGTCCGCTGCGCGATGATGCGCAAAGAGAGTCGGGGCCTGCACTACACGCTGGATTATCCAGAACAGCTTCCAGAGGCGGGCCCGTCAATTCTCTCGCCGCTCAGTCATCACATAAACAGATAGAACGCCTGGGTCAGCGCCGTATAACCTTCAGAGTAACGTTGGTCTGGCCCACGGATCACCAGCCTGTCGCTAAAGCACTCCCCGGCCTGCGGGGAGAATGCCAGCAATACCCGATGCGGTAGACGGGCCTCGGTTTCTGCTACATCCGTGCGCAATCGCAGATGCCAGCCCATGCTAAGCGCCTGCTGAGTAAATGCGTTACCAATCTGCTCCGGTAGCACCACACAAAAAAAGCCGTCTTCCGTAATGCTGTCCGCCGCCAGCGTAAGCAACGCCTGGTGATCGAGCGAGGTGGTATAGCGGGCCTGCTCGCGCTGCGGTGTAGCGCATTCCACGCCCTGTTCATAATAGGGAGGATTGCTGATTATCAAATCAAAACGCACGGTCTGACGCGGTATCCACTGTTGCGCATCTTCTGTATGAACAATCACGCGATGCATCCACGGAGATTGCGCGATGTTCTCCTGCGCCTGCTGCGCGGCGTCGACATCAAGCTCCACGGCGTCAATGATGACGTTTTCATCAGTGCGCTGGGCCAGCATCAGCGCCAACAGGCCGCTCCCGGTACCAATATCCAGGATCCGCTTTACGCCCGCAACGGGAGCCCAGGCCCCCAATAAAATACCGTCCGTTCCGACTTTCATTGCACAGCGATCGTGTGCCACAAAAAACTGCTTAAAAGTAAATCCATTACGTTTCAGTACGGATGTAGACTGGGGCATGAAGAACAACCTTCCTGGAAAAAAAACGATAACATAGGATAAAAACAATACCTGAGAAGGTATATCCATACAAACAGATGAAGATTGCAGCCGTAACGTCTATAATCAGCGCCCCACTCAGAGGTAGAACATGACTGTAACGACTTTTTCCGAACTTGAACTCGATGAAAGCCTTCTGGATGCCCTCCAGGAAAAAGGTTTCACTCGCCCGACCGCCATTCAGGCTGCCGCCATTCCGCCTGCGCTCGATGGCCGTGATGTACTCGGTTCTGCGCCGACAGGCACCGGTAAAACGGCGGCATATTTGCTGCCAGCGTTGCAGCACCTGCTCGACTTCCCACGCAAGAAATCTGGTCCGCCGCGCATTTTAATCCTGACGCCAACGCGCGAACTGGCGATGCAGGTTGCTGAACACGCCCGTGAGCTGGCGAAAAATACGCATCTGGATATCGCGACCATTACCGGCGGCGTGGCTTACATGAACCACATGGAAGTCTTTAGCGAAAACCAGGACATCGTGGTTGCCACCACGGGTCGTCTGCTGCAATACATTAAAGAAGAAAACTTCGACTGCCATGCGGTTGAGACGCTAATTCTCGATGAAGCAGATCGTATGCTGGACATGGGTTTTGCCCAGGACATCGAACATATCGCCGGTGAAACCCGCTGGCGTAAGCAAACCATGCTGTTCTCCGCCACGCTGGAAGGCGATGCGATTAAAGATTTTGCCGAGCGTCTGTTGGAAGATCCGGTCGAAGTCTCAGCGGATCCGTCCACCCGCGAACGCAAGAAGATCCATCAGTTTTACTACCGTGCCGATGACATCGAGCACAAAACTGCGCTGTTGATCCATCTGTTAAAACAGCCGGAAGCGACCCGCTCGATTGTCTTCGTACGTAAACGCGAGCGTGTGCACGAGCTGGCAGGCTGGCTGCGCCAGGCGGGCATTAACAACTGCTATCTCGAAGGCGAGATGGTGCAGAACAAACGCAATGAAGCGATCAAACGCCTGACCGATGGCCGCGTGAACGTGCTGGTAGCCACCGACGTTGCCGCTCGCGGGATCGATATTCCTGACGTCAGCCATGTGTTTAACTTCGACATGCCGCGCAGTGGCGATGCCTATCTGCACCGCATTGGCCGTACCGGTCGCGCAGGTCGTAAAGGTACTGCGATCTCTTTGGTTGAAGCGCACGACCATCTACTTCTCGGCAAAGCGAGCCGCTATATTGACGAACCGCTGAAAGCACGCGTCATCGACGAACTGCGTCCAACCACGCGCGCGCCAAGTGAGAAATCCAACGGTAAACCATCCAAGAAAGTGCTGGCGAAGCGCGCCGAGAAAAAAGCGAAAGAGAAAGAGAAGCCGCGGGTGAAAAAACGTCACCGCGATGCAAAAAATATCGGCAAACGTCGTAAGCCGAGCGGAGCTGCTACCCAGCAGTCCGACAAAGAGTAAACCGAATGCCGGGCCGTTTAGCCCGGCATTTTTTCACGTGATGCAAAACTCTCTTCAATACACTCAAGAAACACCCGCATCGCCGGACTAACGACTTTTCCGGCATGATAACCACACAATGCCGTAATTAACTCAGGTTGTTCACTGTACGGTAATTCAATCAATTCCCCAGAACGTAGCTCCTTCTCAACAGCAAAACGCGGCAAAAAGCTGACCCCAAGATTTGCCGATACGCACTGCTTAATGCTTTCAATGCTCCATAGTTCAATGGTATTTTCCAGCGTAATCTGTCGTTTACGCAGTAGCCCCTCGAAGCGCTGTCTGAAAATACATTGCGGCTCATTAATGATAAAACTGCAGGGAATGTGCTGGTTATATTGAGTAAAATCAACGTGCTGGAGCAGCGGCGAAGCAACTAATGCCAGTGACTGATCGCCAAGCGGCATCAACTCAAGGGCATCGTCATTACCCACCCGATAAAACACCCCTAGATCGACCTCATCACTGAGCAACGCATCGCGAATGACATAGCAATTGAGTGACTGTAAAGACAATCGCACATGGGGCGCACGTTGTTTAAATCGCTGTAAAACCTGCGGCATTTTATACGCCAGCAGCGTTTCGCCCGTCGCGACACGTAGCTCGCCGCTCGGCTGCGCATCCTGATGTGCTGACTGTCGAATCGATGCCATCACGCGCGTCAGGTCATGGATATGCGGCATCAGCCGTTTTCCCTCACTGGTGAGACACATCCGGCGTCCAATTTTTTCAAACAACTGCACCGAAAGTTCTTGCTCAAGCTGTTGAATATGAAAGGTAACTGTTGATTGCGTACAACACAGTTTTTGTGATGCCCGCAGGAATGAGCCCTCTTCCACCACTGTTTTTAACGTAATAAACCGACGTAAATCCATTCGCACTAACCCATCGAAAATATCGAATTCAGAATGCAAAAACATTCATTTTTTTAAATGTTTTGTCTCGGGTACTGTCTACCAAAACAGAGGAGATAACAAGTGACCCCCACCCTTTTAAGTGCATTCTGGACCTATACATTGATTACCGCGCTAACCCCCGGACCAAACAACATCCTTGCGCTCAGTGCCGCGACATCACACGGTTTTCGTCAGAGTACGCGCGTACTGGCCGGAATGAGTTTGGGCTTTTTAATCGTCATGCTGATATGCGCCGGGATTTCATTTTCACTGGCGGTTATGGATCCTGCCATTATCCATTGGCTCAGTTGGGCTGGGGCAGCTTATATCCTGTGGCTGGCGCTGAAGATCGCCACCAGCCCGGCTACAAACGATGGTTTGCTGTCAGAGCCGATTAGCTTCTGGGCGAGTTTTGGCTTGCAGTTTGTTAACGTCAAAATCATTTTGTACGGCATTACCGCGTTATCCACGTTTGTATTACCGTACACTCAGGACGCGCACTGGCTGATTGGGGTGAGTATTCTGTTGGCGCTGATCGGCACCTTCGGAAATGCCTGCTGGGCGCTGGCGGGCCATCTTTTTCAGCGCGTTTTTCGCCGTTACGGCCGGCAGTTGAATATTATTCTGGCGCTGCTGTTGGTGTATTGCGCAGTAAGGATCTTTTACTAACGGATGCAAAAAAGCGGAAGACACACTGGCATCTTCCACTTTTTGATTCTTTGCTAAACGGGGTTATTCCCCGTGAGCCTTACAGGCTCTCAGTAAAGGTACGAGCAATAACGTCGCGCTGCTGTTCTGGGGTCAGAGAGTTGAAACGCACTGCATAACCAGAAACACGGATGGTCAACTGCGGATATTTTTCCGGATGCTTAACTGCATCTTCCAGCGTTTCGCGACGCAGAACGTTCACGTTCAGGTGCTGACCACCTTCCACGCGGACTTCCGGCTGTACGTCTACCGGTACTTCACGGTATTCGATTTCGCCCAGTTTGCTGACAGCAACGACTTCATCAGCATTGAAACCTGCTTTCGCAACGATGCAGCGTGCTTCGCCTTTTTCGCTGTCCAGCAGCCAGAAAGAGTTCAGCAGGTCGTCGTTTGCAGCTTTAGTAATCTGGATACCTGTAATCATTTGATGCCTCCCCGGCAAAATTATTTGATCTCGGTTGGCCGTCATACGGCCAATTGGTAAAACCATTGTTGCTTGAGTGTATATATACCCCTCACACACCCTTGAATCTTTGATTTAAATCAATAAAAACCACACATGAAAAGTGGTGATAGATAGATTTTATTGTTTTACATCAACTTACGCCGTGTACACAGATAAACTTTTTACATAAATTTTCAACTATCTTTAAGGGGTAGACCATTGAGAAACGTACAGAATTTTGCTACGTCGAAAGAAGCAGTTAAGCTAGGGGGATTGAAAATTCGCAGGAGAGCGAGATGGCCACCGAATTAACCTGGCACGATGTGCTGGCTGAAGAAAAACAGCAGCCTTATTTTGTTAACACACTGCATACTGTTGCCGGCGAGCGTCAGTCAGGAATGACAATTTATCCGCCGCAAAAAGATGTGTTTAACGCGTTTCGTTTTACCGAGCTTGGTGACGTGAAAGTTGTCATCCTGGGTCAGGATCCTTACCACGGCCCAGGTCAGGCACACGGTCTCGCGTTCTCTGTCCGCCCCGGCATTGCCACTCCGCCTTCGTTGCTGAACATGTACAAAGAGCTGGAAGCAACAATTCCCGGCTTCACCCGCCCCACGCACGGATATCTGGAAAGCTGGGCACGCCAGGGGGTACTGTTACTCAACACCGTACTCACCGTTCGCGCCGGTCAGGCACATTCTCACGCCAGCCTTGGATGGGAAACATTTACCGATAAAGTGATCAGCCTGATTAACCAACATCGGGAAGGCGTGGTTTTCCTGCTCTGGGGTTCTCACGCACAGAAGAAAGGCGCGATTATTGATGCGCAGCGTCACCATGTGTTGAAAGCGCCACACCCATCACCGCTCTCTGCGCATCGCGGTTTCTTTGGTTGCAATCACTTTGTACTGGCTAATGAATGGCTGGAACAACGAGGTGAAAAACCGATTGACTGGATGCCGGTATTACCCGCAGAAAGCGAGTAAAAAAATGCCAGCGAATCGCTGGCATTTTTATTATCAGGCTTTGTTCTGACGCCACCACTCCGCGAGCAACACGCCGGTCGCGACAGAAACATTGAGCGTTTCTACCTTGCCGGTACCGTCAATCGCCACACACAGGTCGTCGGCTGAACATGCTGCTTCTGGCAGAGCTTCACGCTCACGCCCTAATACCAGCACCATTTTTTCCGGCAGCGCGGTAGTAAACAGCGGTTTACCTTTCACGCTTGAGGTCATCACTACCGTGTAACCCGCGTTACGGAAATCGTCCAACACATCGACAATGCTGTCACCGGTAATCGGCTGAACATGCTCTGCTCCACCTTCAGCGGTACGGATAGCCGCCCCCGATTCCAGCAGCGCCGCATCCTGAACCACCACGCCTTTCACACCGAAGTGCGCGCAGCTACGCATCATACCGCCCAGGTTATGCGGGTTAGCGATATCTTCCAGTGCCAGCACGCAATCCTGTGCCCCTGCCTGACCGACCCACTGCTTAACGGTAGTACCGTTACGTTTTTTGATCAGGAAACAGACGCCACCGTGGTGTTCAGTGCCAGAGGCTTTCGCCAGCTCGGCTTCGTCAACCACGTGATAGGCTTTGCGGTTTGCCGCCATCCAGCGTAATGCTTCTTTAAAACGCGGGGTTACGCTCTGAACAAACCAGGCGCGGACGATAGCGTCCGGACGACTCTGGAACAGAGCCTGACAGGCATTCTCACCATAAACGCGGGTTTCTTCCGCGCGCTGACGGCGTAATACTTCAGGATCGATAAAGCTCTTACCGCTAATACCGCCGTGATCGGCTTTATCCGCTGCGTCATCATTCGGTGCGCGGGAAACGGTACGCCACGGTGAATCTTCACGTCTGCGGTCGCGTTCTACATCGCGGTCACGCCCGCGTTCACGACCACGTTCGCTGTTCGGACCCTTTCGTTCATCACGGGCAGGGCGACGACCGCCTTCGGCTCGGGAAGTACCGGGGCGACCGCCGCCTTTGCCAGTACGTGGATTTTGGGTGCGTTTATCCGAGTCATCGTCACTGCGGACGTACATCACTTTGACCTTGCCGTTTTTGTTCTTCAGTTCGTCGCTCATGTTTTTCTCCACCTGCTCTGCGCGAAGCGCGCAGATTACCCGATGTGCACGTCGTTAGCCATTATTTCATTTAAAAGCTAAGGACTATTGTACTCATTGAATAAAACGCATTGTTGTTTAGAACAGACTCTCCGATAATATGTAACATAATAGAAACATACTGGCGTTTATGCCGTGAAGTCCACTCCACTCATCCAGAGGTTAGTTATGAATACCGTTTGTACCAGCTGCCAGGCTATCAACCGCATCCCTGACGATCGTGTCCAGGAAGCGGCTAAATGCGGACGCTGTGGTCACGACCTGTTTGATGGGGAGGTGATCAATGCGACCGGTGAGACACTGGATAAACTGTTAAAAGACGATCTCCCGGTGGTCGTTGACTTTTGGGCCCCCTGGTGTGGTCCATGTCGTAACTTCGCCCCGATTTTTGAAGATGTCGCGGAAGAGCGTAGCGGCAAAGTGCGTTTTGTTAAAGTGAATACGGAAGCCGAGCGTGAACTCAGCGCCCGTTTCGGAATCCGCAGCATTCCGACCATCATGATCTTCAGAAAAGGTGAAATCGTCGACATGCTTAACGGCGCTGTACCAAAAGCCCCGTTTGATAGCTGGCTTAACGAATCATTATAATCTCTACGGGGCGCATCTTGTGCCCCGTTTTCACCTCTGCGACAATAGCGTTTTTCAACGTGTTTCCCCATGACCGATAACGCTGTTCTTCAGTTACGCGCTGAGCGCCTCGCGCGCGCCACGCGTCCTTTCCTTGCCCGAGGTAATCGCGTTCGCCGCTGTCAACGCTGCCTGCTGCCGCAGAAGCTCTGCTTGTGCGCAACTCTGGCGCCCTCTGAGGCAAAAAGTCGCTTTTGTCTGGTGATGTTTGACACCGAGCCGATGAAGCCCAGCAACACGGGGCGTTTAATTGCTGATATTCTGCCCGATACCACGGCTTTTCAGTGGTCACGCACCGAGCCACCGCAGGCGCTGCTGGAACTGGTAAAAAATCCGGATTACCAGCCGATGGTTGTATTCCCGGCCTCCTATGCGGGTGAAGAGCGTGAAGTGATTTTCACGCCACCAGCCGGTAAGCCCCCATTGTTTATCATGCTCGACGGCACCTGGCCTGAGGCGCGTAAAATGTTCCGCAAAAGCCCGTACCTCGATAACCTGCCGGTGATCTCTGTTGATTTATCACGCCTTTCTGCTTACCACCTGCGTGGCGTTCACGCCGAAGGGCAATATTGCACAGCCGAGGTGGCCATCGCCTTGTTGGATCTGGCGGGAGATACGCAAGCCGCAGAAGGGTTAAGCGATCATTTTACTCGCTTTAAAACCCGCTACCTGGCAGGAAAAACTCAACATCAGGGAAGCGTCACAGCAGATTTATCAGAAAACGTTTAAAATCATTCGGTCACTGGTGTCATTAAGGAAGCCGATATGAGTCAGCGTGGTCTGGAAGCACTATTGCGACCGAAATCCATTGCGGTGATTGGGGCGTCAATGAAGCCTAATCGCGCAGGTTACCTGATGATGCGTAACCTGCTTGCTGGCGGTTTCAATGGACCTGTTTTACCGGTGACGCCCGCATGGAAAGCGGTGTTGGGCGTACTGGCGTGGCCCAATATCAACAGCCTGCCTTTTAGCCCCGATCTCGCCGTGTTGTGCACCAATGCCAGCCGTAACCTGGCATTACTCGAAGCACTTGGCGAGAAAGGTTGTAAAACCTGCATTATTCTCTCAGCACCCTCGGCGCAGCACGCGGAGCTGCTGGCCTGCGCATCACGCTACAACATACGTCTTCTGGGTCCCAACAGCCTGGGACTTCTCGCACCCTGGCAAGGACTTAACGCCAGCTTTTCCCCCGTCCCGATTAAGCGCGGCAAGCTGGCTTTCATCTCTCAATCCGCCGCCGTGTCCAATACCATACTCGACTGGGCACAGCAGAGAGAAATGGGCTTTTCTTACTTTATCGCGCTGGGTGATAGCCTGGATATCGACGTTGATGAGCTACTGGATTACCTGGCACGCGACAGTAAAACCAGCGCGATATTGCTGTATCTCGAACATTTAAGTGATGCCCGGCGCTTTGTTTCCGCCGCCCGTAGCGCCTCGCGCAATAAACCTATTCTGGTGATTAAGAGCGGTCGCAGCCCTGCAGCGCAGCGTTTACTGCATACCAGCGCCGGGATGGACCCTGCGTGGGATGCAGCTATTCAGCGCGCCGGTTTACTGCGCGTACAAGACACTCACGAGCTGTTCTCAGCAGTCGAAACCTTGAGCCACATGCGTCCACTACGTGGCGACAGGCTAATGATCATCAGCAATGGGGCCGCGCCTGCCGCACTGGCATTAGATGAACTGTGGTCAAAAAATGGCAAGTTGGCGACGTTGAATGAAGACACCTGCCAGAAATTACGCGATGCCTTGCCTGAACATGTTGATATCGCCAACCCACTGGATCTGCGTGATGACGCCAGCAGCGAACACTACGTTAAGACGCTGGATATTTTGCTCGCCAGCCAGGATTTCGACGCGTTGATGGTGATTCATTCACCCAGCGCAGCCGCTCCCGGAACCGAAAGCGCACAGGCATTGATTGAAGCGGTAAAGCATCATCCCCGAGGAAAATTCGTCTCGTTGCTGACCAACTGGTGCGGAGAGTTTTCCTCACAGGAAGCACGCAGACTGTTTAGCGAAGCCGGATTACCAACCTACCGCACGCCTGAAGGCACTATCACTGCATTTATGCATATGGTGGAGTACCGGCGTAACCAGAAGCAACTGCGTGAAACGCCTGCGCTACCCGACAATCTGACCACCAACACCGCCGAAGCGCATAATCTGTTACAACAGGCGATTGCAGAAGGCGCAACGTCGCTGGATACTCATGAAGTTCAGCCTATTTTACAGGCCTATGGCTTACATACACTGCCGACATGGATCGCCAGCGACAGCGCAGAGGCCGTACACATCGCGGAGCAAATCGGCTACCCGGTGGCGCTCAAGCTGCGTTCTCCTGATATCCCGCATAAGTCGGAAGTTCAGGGGGTAATGCTCTACCTGCGTACAGCAACAGAAGTGCAGCAGGCTGCCAATGCAATTTTCGATCGGGTAAAAATGGCCTGGCCGCAGGCACGCATTCACGGTTTATTAGTACAAAGTATGGCGAATCGCGCTGGTGCTCAAGAACTTCGCGTCGTCGTTGAACACGACCCGGTATTTGGTCCGTTGATTATGCTGGGTGAAGGTGGCGTTGAGTGGCGACCGGAAGAGCAAGCCGTGGTGGCCTTGCCGCCATTGAACATGAATCTGGCGCGTTATCTGGTGATCCAGGGGATCAAAAATAAAAAGATCCGCGCTCGCAGCGCACTACGTCCGCTGGATATCGCCGGGTTGAGCCAACTTCTGGTGCAGGTCTCCAACTTGATCGTCGACTGCCCGGAAATTCAGCGTCTGGATATTCATCCTCTGCTGGCCTCCGCCGAAGAATTTACCGCGCTGGACGTTACGCTGGATATTGCCCCTTTCGCGGGAGATAACGAAAGCAGGCTGGCTGTACGTCCCTACCCCCATCAGCTTGAAGAGTGGGTGGAGTTGAAGAACGGCGAGCGCTGTCTGTTCCGCCCCATTTTACCGGAGGATGAACCTCATCTACAGCAGTTCATTTCTCAAGTGACAAAAGAAGATCTTTATTATCGCTATTTCAGTGAGATCAATGAATTTACCCACGAAGATTTAGCCAATATGACGCAGATCGACTACGATCGGGAAATGGCTTTTGTTGCGGTGCGTTGTAAAGATAATCACGAAGAGATCCTCGGCGTAACGCGAGCAATCTCGGATCCTGATAACGTAGATGCTGAGTTTGCCGTACTGGTTCGTTCCGATCTCAAAGGGCTTGGACTGGGTCGCCGATTGATGGAAAAATTAATTGCATATACCCGAGATCACGGACTTATACGTTTGAATGGTATTACGATGCCAAACAATCGTGGGATGGTCGCCCTGGCCCGAAAACTCGGGTTTGTTGTTGACGTCCAGCTCGAAGAGGGAATTGTTGGGCTAACGCTTAATCTGGCCCAATGTGAGGAATCGTGAGTAAGGTACTGGAAATGTTGACCACATTAATGGGTACTGGTGGTATCATTGCCCGCTTATGTCGTCTGCATAGCACAGAGGACCCTTCAATGAACAGAGAAGAAATGCACTGTGATGTTGTCAAAATTTAAGCGTAATAAACATCAACAACACCTTGCCCAACTACCCAAGATTTCTCAGTCAGTTGATGATGTAGATTTCTTTTATGCTCCCGCTAATTTCAGGGAGACTCTGCTGGAAAAAATAGCCAGCGCGACGCGACGGATCTGCATTATTGCGCTGTACCTGGAACAGGATGACGGTGGTAAAGGCATACTTGACGCTCTCTATGCGGCAAAACGGCAGCGTCCTGAACTGGATGTCCGGGTGCTTGTCGACTGGCACAGAGCTCAGCGCGGTCGTATTGGGGCTGCGGCATCCAATACTAATGCTGACTGGTATTGCCGAATGGCGCAAGAAAACCCTGGTATCGATATTCCTGTTTATGGCGTTCCGATTAACACCCGTGAAGCACTTGGCGTCCTGCATTTCAAAGGCTTTATTATCGATGACAGCGTCCTGTACAGCGGAGCCAGTCTGAACGATGTTTACCTGCATCAGCATGATAAATATCGCTATGACCGTTATCAGTTGATTCGCAATGCGCAAATGGCCGATATCATGTTCGATTGGGTTACGCAGAACCTGATAAAGGGTCGCGGCGTTAACCGCCTTGATGATATCAACCGACCTAAAAGCCCGGAAATTAAAAACGACATCCGCCTGTACCGCCAAGAACTGCGTGATGCGTCATTCCATTTTCAGGGTGATGCTGATAACGAACAGCTTTCGGTTACGCCTCTGGTGGGCCTTGGGAAATCCAGTCTGTTAAATAAGACCATTTTCCATCTTATGCCCTGCGCGGAGCACAAACTCACAATCTGTACCCCTTATTTCAACCTGCCCGCCATACTGGTGCGCAATATCATTCAACTGCTGCGTGAAGGGAAAAAGGTTGAAATCATTGTCGGTGATAAAACCGCCAACGACTTTTTCATTCCAGAAGATGAGCCATTCAAGATCATCGGCGCGCTGCCTTATCTGTATGAAATAAATCTGCGCCGTTTCCTGAGCAGATTGCAGTATTACGTGAATACCGACCAGCTGGTCGTACGCCTATGGAAAGATGATGACAACACCTATCATCTGAAAGGTATGTGGGTTGATGATAAATGGATGCTGCTCACCGGCAACAACCTTAACCCTCGCGCCTGGCGTCTGGATCTGGAAAACGCCATCCTTATCCACGATCCTAAGCAAGAGCTGACTCCCCAGCGCGATAAAGAGCTGGAGCTTATCCGTACGCATACTACCGTCGTTAAGCACTATCGCGACCTGCAAAGTATTGCTGACTATCCAGTCAAAGTGCGTAAGCTCATTCGTCGACTACGCCGTATTCGTATCGACAGATTAATTAGCCGTATTCTGTAATCAAGACCCCGTCCAGTGACGGGGTTTTTCATATGGAGGCAACGGTGCGCCTGTTCATTCTTACCAGCATCCTGGCCATTTCTGGCTGCAGCCACATGGCTAACGACCAGTGGAGTGGGCAAGACAAAGCTCAACACTTCATCGCCTCCGCCATGCTTGCCGCAGCCGGCAATGAATATGCCCAACATCAGGGCAACAGCCGCGATCGCAGTGCGGCTATCGGCCTGATGTTCTCAGTCAGCCTGGGCGCATCAAAAGAACTGTGGGACAGCCGTCCCGCAGGGAGCGGCTGGAGCTGGAAGGACTTCGCCTGGGATGTTGCAGGCGCGTCTACCGGCTATGCGGTCTGGCAACTGGCACATTACTAGAGGCGCAGACCTTTCCCCTTCCCATGCAGCATCAGCGATACTAAAAACGCGACAACTGCCAGCGCGGTGACGTACCAGAAGAATGTCGTTTCCATACCGACAGACTTCAGGGATAACGCCACATATTCAGCTGAGCCACCAAACAAGGCATTAGCCACCGCATAAGATAAGCCAACTCCCAGAGCACGCACCTGCGCCGGGAACATCTCAGCCTTCAAAATACCGCTGATTGACGTATAGAAACTCACGATTAACAGGGCACACATCACCAGAGCAAACGCCATATACGGGGATGTTATGCTTTGCAATGCTGTCAGAATGGGAACAGTGAAAATCGCAGCCAACGCGCCAAAACACAGCATTGAAGTACGCCGGCCAATCTTATCTGACAAAGCGCCGAACAGCGGTTGAACCAGCATGAACACACACAGTGCCGCCGTCATAATCCCGCTGGCTACGTTGGCATGCATACCAGCGGTATTGACCAGGTATTTCTGCATGTAGGTTGTGAACGTGTAAAAACACAACGAACCCGCGGCGGTAAAGCCAAGCACCATGACAAAGGCTTTGCGATTACGCCACAGACCTTTCAGGGAACCCGCTTCTTTCAGCGCGCGAACGTCCTGTT
This sequence comes from Citrobacter sp. Cf116, assembly GCF_030336505.1. Lineage (NCBI taxonomy): Bacteria > Pseudomonadati > Pseudomonadota > Gammaproteobacteria > Enterobacterales > Enterobacteriaceae > Citrobacter > Citrobacter sp. Cf116. The sequence goes on from NZ_JAOWEQ010000037.1 coordinate 1,496,309, forward strand.
TCGAGGTTTCATCCAGTTGGCGACGCAGCCATAGCGCAACAATAGCCAGCACGGCGCCCAACGCAAATGGAATACGCCAACCCCACGCTCTGAGCGCAGAGTCTTCTAACGTGTGCTGTAATATGACCACAACCAGCAATGCCAGTAACTGTCCGCCGATTAACGTTACGTACTGGAATGAAGCATAAAAACCTTTCTTACCTTCAACGGCAACTTCACTCATATAGGTCGCGCTGGTTCCGTATTCACCACCTACAGATAACCCCTGGAATAGTCTGGCCAGCAATAATAGCGCAGGGGCCCAGGTACCGATAGTTTCATATCCCGGTAGACAAGCGATCACCAACGATCCCATACACATCATACAAACGGACAGCAACATGGACTTTTTACGCCCGTGCTTATCCGCAATACGGCCAAACAACCAGCCTCCAATTGGTCGCATCAAGAAGCCTGCGGCAAACACGCCGGCGGTTTGTAAGAGTTGTGTGGTGGTATTTCCTGATGGGAAAAAGATATGAGCAAAATAAAGAGAACAGAAAGAGTAGATATAGAAATCAAACCATTCGACCAGATTCCCTGATGATGCTCCGACAATTGCCCATATACGACGGCGGGTATCGCCGTCTGCCAGCGCCCCGTTCTCAGTTACACTACTATCAGCCATTAGAATTGTACCCCTGCCAACGATCGCGTGAATTTCTCAATGATGGTTGTGTGTTTTTTGGTGAATCAAATGTTATATAATTGTTATATATTATTATGCAGGAAAGATCACGGTTTTAATTAGCAGAGAAAGGATTCAGATATGTTCGAGGGAGAGATCCGTGTAGTAGCTCGAGACAGAGTGCTTTTTTTAGTCGATTAAGGCGGTTAGGTCGAATCCAGCAATCTGCCGCCGGAATTGCCTGATGCGCTGCGCTTATCAGGCCTGCACAATACGTTCAGCCCGGCGGTTTTTACCCCGCACACACGCAAAAAAGCCCATCCGTCAGGATGGGCTTCTTCACTTTATTTGATGCCTGGCAGTTTATGGC
>NZ_JAOWEQ010000038.1:0-3023 GCF_030336505.1 Citrobacter sp. Cf116
GGCACTGTTGCAAAGTTAGCGATGAGGCAGCCTTTTGTCTTATTCAAAGGCCTTACATTTCAAAAACTCTGCTTACCAGGCGCATTTCGCCCAGGGGATCACCATAATAAAATGCTGAGGCCTGGCCTTTGCGTAGTGCACGCATCACCTCAATACCTTTGATGGTGGCGTAAGCCGTCTTCATGGATTTAAATCCCAGCGTGGCGCCGATTATCCGTTTCAGTTTGCCATGATCGCATTCAATCACGTTGTTCCGGTACTTAATCTGTCGGTGTTCAACGTCAGACGGGCACCGGCCTTCGCGTTTGAGCAGAGCAAGCGCGCGACCATAGGCGGGCGCTTTATCCGTGTTGATGAATCGCGGGATCTGCCACTTCTTCACGTTGTTGAGGATTTTACCCAGAAACCGGTATGCAGCTTTGCTGTTACGACGGGAGGAGAGATAAAAATCGACAGTGCGGCCCCGGCTGTCGACGGCCCGGTACAGATACGCCCAGCGGCCATTGACCTTCACGTAGGTTTCATCCATGTGCCACGGGCAAAGATCGGAAGGGTTACGCCAGTACCAGCGCAGCCGTTTTTCCATTTCAGGCGCATAACGCTGAACCCAGCGGTAAATCGTGGAGTGATCGACATTCACTCCGCGTTCAGCCAGCATCTCCTGCAGCTCACGGTAACTGATGCCGTATTTGCAGTACCAGCGTACGGCCCACAGAATGATGTCACGCTGAAAATGCCGGCCTTTGAATGGGTTCATGTGCAGCTCCATCAGCAAAAGGGGATGATAAGTTTATCACCACCGACTATTTGCAACAGTGCCTGCTGCGGTCATTCATGATTTTGTGGTGTAGCGATAAATAGTCATGCGAGAAACGTTGAAGCGCTTAGCAACTGCACCAACTGTCATTTCAGGATCAGCAAGTAAGATTCTAATTTGTTTAACATCTTCTTCAGAAAGTGACGGTTTTCTCCCTCCCACACGGCCCCTTGCGCGTGCAGCTGCAAGGCCTGAGCGCGTTCTTTCAATATTGCGGTTGCGTTCAAAGCTAGAGAATATCGCCATCAGATGAGTATAGATTTCCCCTATAACTGGCGCATTTGTGTCTATTCTGTCCTTGATGGCTATGAAAGTTATTCCGCGTTTCTTCAGGTCGTCGAGTAAAGTAATGACTTGACCCAATGAACCGCCGAGCCGATCTAGTGCCCAAACTACTAGGGTATCTCCCTCGCGCAATGCTTTCAGGCAGTTCTCCAGTTCCGGCGCACCTTTTTTGTCGCGCTTTGGGCCGCTACGTGAGGTCTGATCCTGATAGATTTGCTCACATCCAGCTTTTGTTAGTTCGTCAACCTGGTGCGCCACATCCTGAAGATGCGTAGATTTACGTGCATAGCCGATTTTCATTCTTTTCTCGCTAATTAGTTATGGGGTTATTGTTATGTTGATACAGTAACGAGTTTTGTTACATGAGGGGAGTCATTTTTCGGGAGAAGTCAGGACTTTTCAAGACTGTCACAAAAACCATCGTTTTTGATACATTAATTTAACCAATAGGTTGCAGATCAAATCGCCTGTAACAGCCTTTCTGGCTGTTTGTCGTTTTCAGAAGACGGCTGCACTGAACGTCAGAAGCCGACTGCACTATAGCAGCGGAGGGGTTGGATCCATCAGGCAACGACGGGCTGCTGCCGGCCATCAGCGGACGCAGGGAGGACTTTCCGCAACCGGCCGTTCGATGCGGCACCGATGGCCTTCGCGCAGGGGTAGTGAATCCGCCAGGATTGACTTGCGCTGCCCTACCTCTCACTAGTGAGGGGCGGCAGCGCATCAAGCGGTGAGCGCACTCCGGCACCGCCAACTTTCAGCACATGCGTGTAAATCATCGTCGTAGAGACGTCGGAATGGCCGAGCAGATCCTGCACGGTTCGAATGTCGTAACCGCTGCGGAGCAAGGCCGTCGCGAACGAGTGGCGGAGGGTGTGCGGTGTGGCGGGCTTCGTGATGCCTGCTTGTTCTACGGCACGTTTGAAGGCGCGCTGAAAGGTCTGGTCATACATGTGATGGCGACGCACGACACCGCTCCGTGGATCGGTCGAATGCGTGTGCTGCGCAAAAACCCAGAACCACGGCCAGGAATGCCCGGCGCGCGGATACTTCCGCTCAAGGGCGTCGGGAAGCGCAACGCCGCTGCGGCCCTCGGCCTGGTCCTTCAGCCACCATGCCCGTGCACGCGACAGCTGCTCGCGCAGGCTGGGTGCCAAGCTCTCGGGTAACATCAAGGCCCGATCCTTGGAGCCCTTGCCCTCCCGCACGATGATCGTGCCGTGATCGAAATCCAGATCCTTGACCCGCAGTTGCAAACCCTCACTGATCCGCATGCCCGTTCCATACAGAAGCTGGGCGAACAAACGATGCTCGCCTTCCAGAAAACCGAGGATGCGAACCACTTCATCCGGGGTCAGCACCACCGGCAAGCGCCGCGACGGCCGAGGTCTTCCGATCTCCTGAAGCCAGGGCAGATCCGTGCACAGCACCTTGCCGTAGAAGAACAGCAAGGCCGCCAATGCCTGACGATGCGTGGAGACCGAAACCTTGCGCTCGTTCGCCAGCCAGGACAGAAATGCCTCGACTTCGCTGCTGCCCAAGGTTGCCGGGTGACGCACACCGTGGAAACGGATGAAGGCACGAACCCAGTGGACATAAGCCTGTTCGGTTCGTAAGCTGTAATGCAAGTAGCGTATGCGCTCACGCAACTGGTCCAGAACCTTGACCGAACGCAGCGGTGGTAACGGCGCAGTGGCGGTTTTCATGGCTTGTTATGACTGTTTTTTTGTACAGTCTATGCCTCGGGCATCCAAGCAGCAAGCGCGTTACGCCGTGGGTCGATGTTTGATGTTATGGAGCAGCAACGATGTTACGCAGCAGGGCAGTCGCCCTAAAACAAAGTTAGATGCACTAAGCACATAATTGCTCACAGCCAAACTATCAGGTCAAGTCTGCTTTTATTATTTTTAAGCGTGCATAA
>NZ_JAOWEQ010000038.1:3073-6006 GCF_030336505.1 Citrobacter sp. Cf116
GGTCAAGTCTGCTTTTATTATTTTTAAGCGTGCATAATAAGCCCTACACAAATTGGGAGTTAGACATCATGAGCAACGCAAAAACAAAGTTAGGCATCACAAAGTACAGCATCGTGACCAACAGCAACGATTCCGTCACACTGCGCCTCATGACTGAGCATGACCTTGCGATGCTCTATGAGTGGCTAAATCGATCTCATATCGTCGAGTGGTGGGGCGGAGAAGAAGCACGCCCGACACTTGCTGACGTACAGGAACAGTACTTGCCAAGCGTTTTAGCGCAAGAGTCCGTCACTCCATACATTGCAATGCTGAATGGAGAGCCGATTGGGTATGCCCAGTCGTACGTTGCTCTTGGAAGCGGGGACGGACGGTGGGAAGAAGAAACCGATCCAGGAGTACGCGGAATAGACCAGTTACTGGCGAATGCATCACAACTGGGCAAAGGCTTGGGAACCAAGCTGGTTCGAGCTCTGGTTGAGTTGCTGTTCAATGATCCCGAGGTCACCAAGATCCAAACGGACCCGTCGCCGAGCAACTTGCGAGCGATCCGATGCTACGAGAAAGCGGGGTTTGAGAGGCAAGGTACCGTAACCACCCCATATGGTCCAGCCGTGTACATGGTTCAAACACGCCAGGCATTCGAGCGAACACGCAGTGATGCCTAACCCTTCCATCGAGGGGGACGTCCAAGGGCTGGCGCCCTTGGCCGCCCCTCATGTCAAACGTTATGCAGCCAAATCCCAACAATTAAGGGTCTTAAAATGGTAAAAGATTGGATTCCCATCTCTCATGATAATTACAAGCAGGTGCAAGGACCGTTCTATCATGGAACCAAAGCCAATTTGGCGATTGGTGACTTGCTAACCACAGGGTTCATCTCTCATTTCGAGGACGGTCGTATTCTTAAGCACATCTACTTTTCAGCCTTGATGGAGCCAGCAGTTTGGGGAGCTGAACTTGCTATGTCACTGTCTGGCCTCGAGGGTCGCGGCTACATATACATAGTTGAGCCAACAGGACCGTTCGAAGACGATCCGAATCTTACGAACAAAAGATTTCCCGGTAATCCAACACAGTCCTATAGAACCTGCGAACCCTTGAGAATTGTTGGCGTTGTTGAAGACTGGGAGGGGCATCCTGTTGAATTAATAAGGGGAATGTTGGATTCGTTGGAGGACTTAAAGCGCCGTGGTTTACACGTCATTGAAGACTAGTCCTTTGCATAACAAAGCCATCAAACCGGACGCCAGAGATTCCGCGCCTGTTGCGCATGGCTTCGCCATTTTATGCGCAATAGGCGCGCCACCCTGTCGCCGTTTATGGCGGCGTTAACCCAAAGGAGTATCGTGAAAATATCACTAATGGCTGCAAAAGCAAGAAATGGGGTTATTGGCTGCGGCTCGGATATCCCGTGGAACGCTAAAGGTGAGCAGCTGCTTTTTAAAGCAATAACTTACAATCAATGGCTCTTAGTCGGCCGTAAAACATTTGAGGCAATGGGGGCTCTCCCAAATAGAAAGTATGCAGTTGTCAGCCGCTCAGGATCGGTAGCTACTAACGATGATGTGGTTGTGTTTCCATCTATAGAAGCAGCAATGAGGGAGCTAAAGACTCTTACGAACCATGTTGTTGTTTCTGGTGGTGGAGAGATCTACAAGAGTCTGATCGCCCATGCCGACACGCTACATATCTCGACAATAGATTCCGAGCCAGAGGGCAATGTTTTCTTTCCGGAAATCCCCAAAGAGTTCAATGTGGTGTTCGAGCAGGAATTTCATTCAAATATAAATTATCGCTATCAAATCTGGCAAAGGGGTTAACCATCCAAGCCATCGGACACATTTTGCTTCGCTGCGCTCAAAACGCAAAATGTGCCGCTGCTTAGCGGCGTTAGATGCACTAAGCACATAATTGCTCACAGCCAAACTATCAGGTCAAGTCTGCTTTTATTATTTTTAAGCGTGCATAATAAGCCCTACACAAATTGGGAGTTAGACATCATGAGCAACGCAGTGCCCGCCGAGATTTCGGTACAGCTATCACAGGCACTCAACGTCATCGAGCATCATCTGGGATCGACGTTGCTGGCCGTGCATTTGTACGGCTCTGCACTCGACGGTGGCCTGAAGCCATGCAGTGATATTGATTTGCTGGTTACTGTGACTGCACAGCTCGATGAGACTGTGCGGCAGGCTCTGTTCGTAGATTTCCTGGAAGTTTCCGCTTCTCCCGGCCAAAGTGAAGCTCTCCGTGCCTTGGAAGTTACCATCGTCGTGTACGGCGATGTTGTTCCTTGGCGTTATCCAGCCAGACGGGAACTGCAATTCGGGGAGTGGCAGCGCAAGGACATTCTTGCGGGCATCTTCGAGCCCGCGACAACCGATGTTGATCTGGCTATTCTGCTAACTAAAGCAAGGCAACACAGCCTTGCCTTGGCAGGTTCGGCCGCGGAAGATTTCTTCAACTCAGTCCCGGAAAGCGATCTATTCAAAGCACTGGCCGACACCTTGAAACTATGGAACTCACAACCGGATTGGGCAGGCGACGAGCGGAATGTAGTGCTTACTTTGTCTCGCATTTGGTACAGCGCAGCAACCGGCAAGATCGCGCCGAAGGATGTAGCTGCCAACTGGGTAATGGAACGCCTGCCCGTCCAACATCAGCCCGTGCTGCTTGAAGCCCAGCAGGCTTACCTTGGACAAGGGATGGATTGCTTGGCCTCACGCGCTGATCAGTTGACTGCGTTCATTTACTTTGTGAAGCACGAAGCCGCCAGTCTGCTCGGCTCCACGCCAATGATGTCTAACAGTTCATTCAAGCCGACGCCGCTTCGCGGCGCAGCTTAATTCAGGCGTTAGATGCACTAAGCACATAATTGCTCACAGCCAAACTATCAGGTCAAGTCTGCTTTTATTATTTTTAAGCGTGCA
>NZ_JAOWEQ010000039.1:0-9711 GCF_030336505.1 Citrobacter sp. Cf116
TTGATATTTCAGTCGTGAAATTATTCACGATGTCGAAATGGTTAAATATTGTTCATCATCATGGATAACGAACTGAAAAACCTTCGCCTCAATATCAATCAGCTGGCAGCGGTGACCGATCTTCATCGTCAGACGATCTCCAGCAGGCTGAATAACGTTGAGCCTGCTCCGGGCAGTAATTCTCGTCTCAAGCTTTATTCTGTTGTCGATATTCTCCGGGAACTGCTGGGCCGGACCACGGCACCCGAGCTGGTGGATATCGATAAGATGTTACCGCCGGATCGTAAGGCATGGTTTCAGTCTGAACGCGAGAGGCTTAAATTCCAGCAGGAAACAGGTGAGTTAATCCCGGCATCGACAGTGACCCGAGAATTTTCATCGATGGCAAAAGCCGTCGTTCAGGTGCTGGAAACGCTGCCGGATATTCTTGAACGTGATTGCGCGATGACGCCTGCAGCTGTCGTTCGGGTGCAAAAAGTCATTGATGACCTGCGAGATCAGATAGCCCTGAAGGTTGAGCAGGCAGATACACCGGAACAGGAGGACAGTTCGCCAGAAGAGGAGTAAGCCATGCGACAGGCCACGGCGGCGGAGCTAAGAAAAAACACTGCCGGGATCATCAGAGCACCGCGCCGAATGCCTGTAGCCGAAGCCGTACATAAATATATGCGTGTTCCGGTCGGTGTGGGTAACTCCGTTGAGTGGGATCCTAATCTTGCCCCTTATGTTGTGGAGCCGATGAACTGCCTGGCATCACGCGAATATGATGCTGTCATTTTTGTTGGCCCTGCCCGAACGGGTAAAACCATTGGTCTGATTGATGGCTGGGTGGTGTACAACGTTGTCTGCGATCCGTCTGACATGCTCATCATTCAGATGACGGAAGAAAAAGCGCGTGAACACTCAAAAAAACGTCTGGCCCGAACATTTCGTGTCAGCCCGGAGGTGGCATGCCGGCTGAGTCCTTCACGCAATGACAACAACGTCCATGACCCCTTTGCAAACAATGGCATGCCTCTGCAGCAGGCCTGGCTGGGGGCTGCACCTGATACGGGCCGTAATCACGTGGATGACTATCAGCTTATCTGGGAGGCTCAGCCCCATGAGTGATATAGCAGGCGACCTGCAGCGCAGACTGGCGAACCTTGTCCGGCGCGGCGTTATCCACTCCGTCAGGCACGATCGCATCCCAAAATGCCGGGTGGATTTGGGGGATATCATCACGACCTGGCTGCCGTTGTGCCAGGGGTTTTCAGGAACTAACCGGGCGGATTCAAATCCTTATGCCGTGGGGGATGCGGTTACGGTCCTGTCCGAGGCCGGAGAGCTCAACAACGGACGGGTGTTTCCCGGCTGGAACACGGGAAAGCTGCCGGTGCCAGAAGGAAGTGACAGCGAGCACATTACCCGTTATAGCGACGGGACCGAGATCCGTTATGACAGGAACGCGCATGCCCTGACGATTACGCTGGCTGATGGCGGAACCTACAAAATTGTCGGTAAAGGCACGCTGGATGGTCCGGTTGAAATTACGGATACCCTGACAGTCCAGGGCAAAACCCAGATTAATGCTGACACGTCGGTTACAGGGAATATCGGGGCGTCAAAGGAGATAACGGATAAATCCGGCAGCATGAGCAAGATACGTGAAGTCTTTAACAACCACGATCACCGCGGCGATAGCGGCGGGCTCACCGATAAACCAAATCAGAAAATGTGACCTGCTGCGGCAGGTTTTTTTATGCCTGGAGAAAAAACATGTCTCAGTTACATGGCGTTGAAACTATTGAACTCACCTCGGGTACGGTGGCGGTTACCACGATTCAGACCGCCATTATCGGCCTGGTGGGAACGGCACCTGATGCGTCGGGGGGAACAGCCGCATCGGGATCATCCGGTACACCCATTCTCGATAACGTTATCGACTTCACTGCAACCATTAAGGGGCGGGAAGGCAATGTCATCAATGTCGCTGCGCTGGCAGGACAGCCGGCAGCCGAAAATCCTGCTGCGGTTGTGACGTCAGCAAGCTGGGATCCTGAATCGCTGACACTGAACATCACGCTGGGTTGTGATGAGCACGGTGTTATCACGGCTAAACCCGGAGACGTTGCTGAGGCTGTCGGTGGTGTTGATGGCGCAAAAGTCAGTGCAAGCGGGCGCGGTGACGGGATTATCCAGCCCTTCAGCCTGCAATTGGCGGGGGGTGAAGATGAACCCTTTCCGCTCAATACGCCGGTGGCGGTCGTCGGCACCACGCTGTTATCCCGCCTGGGTGAAAAAGGTACGCTGAAACAGGCACTGACAGACATTAACGATCAGCGTAATGCGCTGACGGTGGTGGTGCGTGTGGCAGATGAAAACGATGTGGCAAAACGACGCGCTGCGGTACTGAAGGGGATCGGCACCCTGTCTTCAGCGAAATCTGTTACCACGTACCAGCCGCGTATTGTGATAGCGCCGGGATTCAGTGAGGACGATGCGGTTGGTAAGGGGCTGGAAACCGTGGCCGGGAAATTGCGCGCTGTTGCATATGTTGACTGCGCCTCCGGTGCGACGCTGCAGGAAGTGGTACAGCGCCGCCAGTCCTATGGCGCACGAACTGAACTGTTGCGCCCGCGGGTCCAGGCGAGCGATGCAGATGGCCAGCTGGTTTATCGCCCTTACTCTGCGTTTGCTGCCGGGTTGCGCGCCCGCATCGACTTTGAAAAAGGCTGGTGGTGGAGTAAGTCGAACCAGGACATCAACAACATCCTCGGTGTTGAGCAGATCGATGAATTTATCCTCGGGGATGAAAACTGCGACGCAAACCTGCTCAACATGCAGAACGTGTCCACCATTATCCGCCGGGCGGGTTTTAAACACTGGGGGAACCGTTTGTGTGCAACCAATCCTCAGTGGCGTTTTGAATCTGTCCGCCGTACTGCTGATGTTATTGAGGACAGCATTCAGGAAACCATGCTCGAGTATGTTGACCGCCCACTGGACCGGGAAAATGCGGATGACATTATCGGCACCATCAATGCCTATATGCGGCAACTGGTCGGTCTTGGCGCCATATTCGGTGGGCGGGCCTGGCTGGATGAAGAACTGAACACCGCGGAAACCATGGCGTCGGGTGTCCTGTACATCAACTATGACTTTGGTCCGAAATCGCCGACTGAACTTATCAGCCTGCGCGTCCGGGTGAACAATAACTATGCGCTTGAGGAGATGCTTGCAGCATGAGCGATAAAAACACACTACGCGTCTGGACCTTCTTCCGGCAGGGGATCCGTATTCAGGGGGCGCATGAATTTACGCCGCCGTCTCTGGCAATTGTTAAAACGGATTTGCGTACCGGCGCACAGGATGCGCCCACCCCGGTTGATGACGGCATGGAAGCACTGACCTGTCAGGTTAAATTTTATGGGATAGATACGGATATGCTGGCCAGCTTCGGTTTTGTCAGCGGCAACGGGCTGATCCCCCGCGTAGCCGACGCGCTGAAAGATATTCATATCAATCACATCGATCAGGTGGCGGAATCCGATGCCAACCTGCTCGCAAGGCTTGCACGTGACTACAACGCAGTGAGCAAACCATCGGGAGGCTACTGGCTTTTTTTACAGCAAGGGGCCACGGCAACGGCTTCAGGAAAACAGACTGGCGGGATCACCATCACACCGGATGAAGTATCAAACTGGTCCTACAGTGAAGGTGAGCGGGGGAGTTCGACGGGGAAAGCTACGGGTAGCGGAGGTAAAGCCAAAGAGAAAATCGGCGTGCGTTATTACGATGAGGAGGACGGCACGACAAAGACCTCCTCCGTTGAACATGATGGCCCGGCGATGACCAATCCCTATACCCAGTCGGAGAAAAACACCGCCGAGCAACAGGCAAACTCCAGGAAAACACAGGCGAAGCGTAACGAGCAGAAAATCACGCTCACGGGGCCATGTCGCCCTAAACATGTTCCGCTGACAGCAGAAGCAAGTGTGTCGACTACCGGTTTTGGTTCCCGTGAGGATCGGGCCTGGGTGGTTGAGTCTCTGGTCTTTTCTCTGACGTCAGCTGGATTCAGCTACACCTACAACCTTGTCGTGGATATTCGTAAACCCGCAGCAGCTTCGAAAAAATCAGAAAAGCAGGACAAAAAAGGCCCGTCCTACTTCGGTTAACCCTCACGCCATCCGGCGACTCAGCTACGGAATTTAATCATGAACGGTGTAAACAACCGGACCGGAAAACGCCTGTCCGGCGTCGCCCATTTGCGCCAGTCCGTCAGCGACATACTGACCACTCCCATCGGGAGCCGGGTTCTTGTCCGGGACTATGGCAGTGATCTGTTTTCGCTGGTGGATAACCCCCGGGATGATTTGACCCGACTACAAATAATCGCCGCATCAGCGACTGCACTGGCCCGGTGGGAAACGCGGTTGAAGGTAACACGTGTGCTTGTTTCCTTTCCTGAAGGGCAGTCCGGCTGTGTGCTGGATATCGAGGGGATCAACAAGGAAACCAATTTACCTGTCAGAACGGGAGACATAACGATTTATGGCAAGCAGCTATGACGTGATCAACCTGTCCGAACTGGACGTACCGGATGCCATTGTGGTGCCGGATGCGACTGAAATCTTCACCCGGTGGCTGGCGCGCCTGCGGGAACTTGATAAGCAATTTGATGCGCTGGTGGAATCCGATCCGACGTTTAAACAGGGGGAGGTGAATGCCTACCAGCTGACGCTGGCGTTTCAGCGGGTTAATGATGCCGTGCGGGCGGTATTTCTCGCGAGTGCAAAAGAGGCTGACCTTGACCAGATAGGTGCCGCATTCAACGTTAAACGGCAGGTTATTAAGCCCGGAGATCCGCTTGCCATTCCGCCAGTGGAGCCTGAACTGGAAGACGATGCGGCATTTCGTGAACGTATCCAGCTTTCATGGGCGCAGCTGAATACAGCAGGCGCGCGCAACTCATACCGCTTTCATGCGAAGTCTGCCGATACGGATGTGCTGGATGCCGATGCCTATGGGCCGGAAACCCATAACCGGCCCGGCTACGTTGATGTCTATGTCCTGTCACGTACCGGGGATGGGGCGGCGGGGCAGCCCCTGCTTGATAAGGTTAACAGCACACTGAATGCGGATGAAATCCGCCCGTTAACGGACTACGTGACGGTTAAAAGTGCCACGATTGCAAACTATGCCGTTACGGCAGAGCTGGAGATCCCGGAAGGACCAGACGCCAGTACGGTGCTGAATAATGCCATCGATGTTTTACGGTCATACACCACTCTTTCCCATCGGATTAAAACCGTCGTCCCGTTATCCGCCATTTATGCCGCGCTGCAGCAATCCGGTGTGGTCCGGGTAAGGCTGATTTCTCCGGTAGCAGATCTGGAAGCGGAACCGGGTAAAGCGCCCTGGTGTACCGCCATTAATGTCACCCGCAGGGAGGTAAGCAGCAATGACGGCTAAGTTTCGATCTCTACTACCTCCTGGTGCATTTCATGAAGAGCGGGCGCAGGAGCAGGCCAGCGCTGAGCAGATCGCCACCCTCGATACCAATATGGTGCGCAAGTCCAAAAATCCTGACACCTGTCCGGCACATCTTCTCCCCTGGCTGGCCTGGGAGCATGCCGTTGATTTCTGGGATGACGGCTGGACGGAGGCGCAAAAGCGACAGGTGATAAAGGATGCCGCTTATGTTCATCAGCACAGGGGAACGGCCGGGGCGGTACGCCGTTCTCTCGGGTCAGTGAACCTGCCCACGACTGTGGTTGAGTGGTGGGAAGACACCCCGCGCGCTGAACCTTACACCTTCCGGATCGAAGTACAGAGCAGTGAGGGGGTCAGTGACGCTCTCTATCATCAGATCCGCCAGCTTACCGAGCGGGCCAAGAACCTGCGCAGCTATCTGAGCAAAATCGATGTGATGGCGAATGTGGGTATGGATGGGGCTTTATATATTTCGGGTGCGACAACAGCGCATATCGATGTGGACATTTTTGCCGGGGAATCTCATGGCTGATTACTACTCAATTATCACAAACCGGGGTAAAGAACTGGAGGCAGAGGCGCTTGCCAGTGGTCGCCTGATTGTACTGACTCACTTTGTGGTGGGTGACAGTAATGGCAAGCAGGTTAAACCCGATCCGTCGCAAATCCGGTTGATCAATGAAACGTACCGGGGAGCTATCGCTGAGCTGGTGGTGTCCCCGGAACAGTCCACGCAGTTAATGGCAAAAATCGTCCTGCCGACCGGGGTTGGTGGATTCACCGTTCGCGAGGTCGGTTTAATGACTGACGCCGGAGAGCTTTACGCGGTGGCAAACTGCCCATCGATCGATAAGCCGGTTGGTGGTGTCAGCGTTAATATGCAGTTTCGCCTGGCGGTATCAGATACCTCAAATATCACGCTGAATGTTGCAACCGGCGACGGGTTATTCCTGCGTGTTGACCAGTACCTGAAAGAGATAAAGGCGCGGGGCGCGGAAGCACAAAAAACATCGCGTGAGTCCATTGGTGTCCTCGATAGCACATCACAACAAAGAGGGCTGGTTCAACTTAGCAGTTCGGTGAACAGCACCAGTGAAACGCAGGCCGCCACCCCGGCAGCAGTTAAGATCGCAATGGATAATGCGAATGCGCGGCTGGCTAAAGACCGGAACGGCGCGGATATACCGAATGTCGCATTATTTCTACAAAACCTTGGCCTGGTAGAAACGATAAATCGAGCAGCCGGTTCGCTGCAAAAAAATCAGAACGGCGCTGATGTACCGCAACCGGATTCGTTTGTACGTAATATCGGTGCCGGGCGAGCTTTCAGTGGCTCGGTCAGTATTGGTGGAGGCGGTAACTGGACAACAGCGGACTTTATCGTCTGGCTTGAAAATCAGGGGGCATTTAATCATCCCTATTGGGTATGCAAAGGTTCATGGTCATACGGTGATAACAGGGTTATTACGGATACGGGATGCGGGAATATCAGTCTTGCTGGCTCGGTAGTTGAGGTTATGGGAGCGCGTGGTGCGATGACTATTCGTATCACCACGCCAACCACCACAGCCGGAAATGGAACGCCTTCCGCTCAGTTTACCTACATCAATCATGGCGATGGTTACTTACCAGGCTGGCACAGGGATTTTAATACGGCAAATCCTCCTTATGAGTATTACCCCGTAGGCGCACCCATACCATGGCCTTCGGATATACCGCCTGTTAACCATGCGCTCATGCAGGGGCAATCGTTTGATAAATCTGCCTATCCATTACTTGCTTTGGCTTATCCAACGGGTGTTATTCCTGATATGCGTGGCCAGACGATTAAGGGAAACCCAACTGGTAGAGGGGTATTAACACAAGAACAGGATGGTATTAAGTGGCACGATCACGGTGCAACGATCGCAAGTACCGATCTCGGAAGCAGGGATACAACCGGGTTTGACTATGGCACCAAATCGGTATCAGTTTTTGACTACGGCACTAAATCAACAACCGGCGCAGGAGCTCACAACCACCCTATATCCGGAAGAACGCAGTTCGGTCAGGCGGGGGATGTTGTTGCTATGTCCAATACTGGCTCTGACAGAACAAACTGGGGTGCTGTTGGTGGGGTCGGTGACCACGCTCATGCTGTCGGAATTGGTGCGCATGATCACGTAGTGGGGATTGGAGCACATGCTCACTCTGTTTACATTGGCGCGCACAGCCATGGTGTGACGGTTTCACCATCTGGTCAGGCTGAAAATACTGTAAAAAATACTGCATTCAATTATTTAGTGAGGCTTGCATAATGGCTTTTAAAATGACTGACACCAACCGCATTATTACTATTTACAATCTTTCATCAGCAACGAATGAGTTTATCGGTAAGGGGGATGGGTTTATTCCGGCTAATACGGGCTTACCTGCGTATAGTACCGATATAGCACCGCCAAAAGTGAAGGCGGGGTTCGTTGCTGTTTTCGATATTCAGACCAATAAGTGGTCGCAAGTAGAAGACCACCGGGGAGAGACCGTTTATGACATCAGCACAGGTAGACCCACTGTTATTGAGACGCTGGGGTCCCTGCCTGATAATGTTGTATCAGTGGCTCCCGAAGGAGGATATGTTAAATGGGACGGCACACAATGGGTTCATGATGCAGAAGCGGAAAAAGCATTTTTTCAGGGACAGGCTGCGCAGGAAAAAGCAAACCTGTTGATGATTGCAACATCTGCTATTGCTCCTCTCCAGGATGCAGTTGATCTGGACATTGCGACGGAAGACGAATCGAAAGCACTGCTTGCATGGAAAAAGTATCGTGTAATGCTTAACCGAATTAACCCCGAGGATGCTCAAAACATCATCTGGCCTGAATCTCCATTGCCCATATAACAGACTTAAGCAAAACAATGCCGGGACTGATTAGAATCGGCATTGTTCATACCTCAATTAAAAATTATTTACCTATAAGAGAGACCTTTAATCTTCTTAATAAAGTAATTATATCTTTCCTTCCGAATAGTTTAAACAGATTAAACCAGCGGTTCTTACCCAGGTAATTTAGTTTTATTAATTTAGGGTTGTAATGATAGCACATTATAAAAACACCCTGATCGTCATCAACTATATTATTTCTGAGTGTTTTTATTTGGCACTGACAAACCAGTTTGTAAAACTCTTTCCATTTCTTTTGTGTTGCTACAACTGCCCCACCAATAATATAGGAACGATTGTTAATCATGTGGTCAAAAACCTGATGGATAGTTTTGACGGTCAAGCCTTTTTTAACTGTAAAGAAATTTACTTTGTTGCGGTCAAATGGATAATCCCATCGAGATAACCCTCTGGTTACGTCTGCACTGCGACAGTAACCAAAGTCAACCCATGCAACCATATCATCATTCACAAGATTTAACTCTATAGCTCTGTTTACAAAATATGTTTTCAGATTGCAAACCAGTGCATAGTCTGGGGACCAGTATTCGGGGTTTATCAACTGGCGAGTTTCAAGTTTGCTTATGAACTCGTTATCTTTTTGAATCCGCGCAATTCTTTTTTTGATGTGTTGAAATTTTTGATTAATATCTAAAGCCACTACAACAGTGTTTTTCCCATTTCTGATTGCTTCAATTTTTGGTTTAAGTTCACTGGATGTGAAAATGACCATGTCATTATCCAATTCAGACAGATTTTCAAAGTACTGAATATAGGTATCAGCTGTTCTCTCTAAGTGAGGAGAGAAACCTTTATTACTCGTCCAGTCTCCGCGTCCTATATCGAAAAATGCTGTAACAATGGTAATAGATGAGTTCATTTTTAAGCAATCCGTGTTTTATACCTATCCAATAACTACAAGAATGTTGAATACATATTTTTTTTGATATCAGTCACATGGAAACATTCTATCAGTATCAACATGAGGCGGGAAGCATCATGTGATATTAAAACTGATAAGCAACGGATATACAAAATAACTGGTTGTTGCAAAGGATTGTTCAATAGTTAATGATTTTCATTGGTATTATTTTTATTGAAATTGTCGCTTTGTTCTAAGATAGGATAACAATAGGTTGCTGAAGCATATCAAGCAGTGTTCCTTAGCCGATATTTTGCGTAATAACGGGAATCATTAAAGATGACCTGGCTGGCCAATTGATGGTGAACCGTAACGAGAGTTGCCGCAACCACACCGTATGCAAGAGCATGATTGCGGCCGACTGGCGAACGTTCGATAGTGCGAGTAT
>NZ_JAOWEQ010000039.1:9761-18506 GCF_030336505.1 Citrobacter sp. Cf116
TCCTGAACAGTACGGCTTATCTGTTCCTTCTCGTGCTTGCTGGCGTCAGTGTTGATCGCCGGCAATGTCATCATCGGTTTTACCCGGACATCAGCATCCGGAAAAATCCGGTGAACCCTCTTACTCAGTTCGCCCAGAATGATATCTTTCGCACCGGGCAGACCATCAAAATTCCTTTTGTCATAAACGAGTTCCACGAACATTGATTATTGCTCCTTTACTGGATGGATATACAGTATTTATACTGTGTTTTTATCCGGTATTCAAGAGGGGTTAAATGATGCCACGACGTAGCGATATTGAAATAGCCTGGTATGCTTCGATACAGCAAGAACCGAATGGCCGGAAGACTGTCACCACACAGCGATTTGTCCAGGAACTGAGCAAGGTTAACTGGAACTGGACGATGAAGCAGGCCAATGAATGGATCGAGTGGTATGTGACAACCTTCTGCGATGTATCAACGCAGGAAGGCGAGAACCGTACCTTTCAGCTGTTCAATCCAAACGGAGGACTGTAACCATGGGCTTCCCTTCACCTGCGGCAGATTATGTTGAAGCACGAATTTCCCTCGATCAGCAGCTAATCAGCCAGCCAGCAGCGACTTATTTCATGCGGGCATCGCGTTCACATTTCAGGGAAGGGATAATCCAGGGGGCGCTGCTTGTTGTTGATGCGTCACTTTCTCCTTGTGATGGCTCGCTGCTGATATGCGCGATAGACGGAGAATTCAGGATCAAGCGATATCGGACTCATCCTCAGCCCCACTTGGTTAATCTGGATAACGGGAGAAGGGAAGAGCTGCCAGCAGATGATGATGGCTACAGTTCTGTACCCGCTATATTCGGGGTGATGACGTACATTATTAATGATGCCAGGAACGCGGAATTTGATGACTGCCCGGTGATGTGAATAGCTGAAATTTTACGGCGAAATTGATGCCTTGTGTCGGGGATTTTTCCCCGATTAATCCCCACTGCTTCCCCGTTCAGAAAACAGGCATAAAAGAACCAGCCGTAACAGGCTGGTTCTTAGAGGATTTTTGGTCGGCACGAGAGGATTTGAACCTCCGACCCCGACACCCCATGACGGTGCGCAACCATTTCAATGGCAGCTATGTGCCATGAGCGGACGTTAAAGGGTGAAAAATAAATATAAATTCCCATTATATCCTCCTTTAATTATTTACAAAGAAATTTAAAGAATGATAAGTATTCCTTCGCATACTAGCCTCTTCACTAAACTAGTTTTATTATTTTTAGATGAAGATCCGATGATATTAACAATGCGAAACTCCTTAGTTAAAAGAATGTAGTTCAATTCCTCAATGAAATTCATGCTAAAATGTAAAGTTTTACCCTGAAAACTTACAACTATTTCGTCACTTAAGTACTTTGCAGAAAAAATCAAATTATGCCGATGAGAGAAAATAGTTTCGTCATTATAATTCCCATCTAAAACTGAAATGGTGTTCATTATTTGACCGGGCCTCGATGCCCATCGAGAATCAACGAATTCATTTAGAACGCCATTGCAAATGTCAGGCCATACAATGTTATTTTGAATTTTAGTTTTTAACTGTAATAATATTGAGGACAACTCTTTATCAAGTGACTCTGTAAAAGAGGCGGATAATGGTACAGATCGTCTGAAGTTCGGATCGTCATGGAGCTCTTTGACTAATTTTTTTACGGCTAAATTGATAACACCCCATATCCTAATAGGCTCTATTGCAATAACCACATGCAAAGAGTTTTCATCCATAGTATAAACCTCATGTAGATGTCCTCTTGGAATAAATAAGATATCACCAGCATTAAGGTAGACTTCTTTAATGGGGGCTGTTTTTTTGGAGATAGCAATCGACTCTTGTAAAATATGATGTTCGTGTTTTAAAGGTAATATAGAATCTTTATTCCATATCTTCCATAGTTTACCTCCAGCTACTTGAACGATAAAGTTATCTGTAACATCATAATGTGGGGTGGTGTTTTTCGCATTTGGCGGTGTAATAAAAGCGGTTGCATGACTAGGCCAACCTAGTTCCTTTTCTATGGAACGACAGATTTCCCATAGTGATAAAATCCTGCGATCAATACCTCTAAGTGAAATAGTTGCACCAACGGTAATTAGTCGCTTAAGTGCATCTATATTTACATAATTAGAATTAACTTCATCTCCTGCCTGCCAGGATTTCGTAAATTCTTTTTCAGGAACAAGCTCCCCACCTATAAAAGCTCTTACCATTGGGGTTCTTAAGTCTGCGTAATTTAGAAGATTTTCAAAATCAAGTAGTCTTGGTAAATTTAAACCCTCGCATTTTTTTATATGCAATGGGGCGTTTTCCCAAAAATCATTGAAAAAAACCTCGGTGCTCATATCACCTAACAAACTTTTAAGTGCAGACATGTTACTTCCTTTATTTTAAGGGTTGGCATTGTGGTTTTGGTGTTGGAAAATGCCTCCATCCAACTCAATAATTTTTTTCATTTTTCTTAATGCATCTCTTTTTTCATCAATGAGAGCATCCAATGATATTGAATTAACGACTTCATCTAGAATAGTATCAAATATTATGTTGTCTGAATTAGAAAAGATTTTAGATACATCAATACTTTTTCTGGAAATAGAGTTTCGTTCTATTTTTTTGATTGAATTCTCTAGGGCCGATGAAAAAAGATCTGCATATGTATATGCTATTATGCCTAAAGTTATATGCAAAGATGTTACTTCGTTTGTATTTGCCTCATGAACAAATCCTCTTGGGATGTAAAGTGTATCACCAGGAAATAATTCGATGTTTATTAATGGGGATGTATTTTTTGCAATTTCTAAAGAAGAATTTGTTCTAGTATCAATATCAACACTAGGTGTAAGGTATGGAATTGGACACCCCCATACTTTCCATTCTTTCCTTCCGTGAATTTGTAATATAAATACATCATGAGTGTCACTGTGAGGATTAAAACCCTTAGAACCAGGAGGCGTTAAGTAAGCGTTAGCTTGTACTTTAGATCCTAGTTCTTGGCTAAGAGATGCACAAAAAATTTCTAAGGGAGGCCAATAACGTTCCAAAAATTGTAGTACCAATGTTTCTCCCTTTGAAATGCCATCATAAATAGCATTTGGGTCTCCGATATCAGACTCTACCTCCCCAGAAAACAGTCGATATGTTGAAATGTCATCGTATTTTTTAGCTTTTCCATTTTTTACCATTCTAAAATAAGGCAGATAAATTTGCTGTGCTATGATTTTGTCTATATCATATAAATCAATTAGTTTTGTGGAAAGTGTACTGGAGCTAGACCTTCTTGATATTAACGGTTTTTTATTTAGGAAGTTCAAGAGAAAATCAGAGGTTTCAATTGAGCTAACAAGACTAGCGATATTAATCATACGGCGTGCCTTTATTAGATGGTAAATATCAAAACACACACAATTTAAACTCCATTATTCTGTTGATCCACTTCATTTTGACCAGGATCGAGCTGCGGTTCCTCTATATGCTGTTTTCTAGGATGTCGACCTTTGATATTCGTAAAACTATCAATGCCTGAGTCTATCTTATTAAATCCTGATTCACCATCGGCATGACCACCACCTATTTTCCCTAAGATGATTGCTTGGAGCATTGCAACGTCACGGCGTAAGCTTAAAATCTCGTTTTTAAGATCAAGAATCATCAATGATGTTTCGTTCATATACACCCCTAATTTTCATGGTTAAGAAAATTGATTTAATACAAGATAATTAATTTTGTTAATACCAGTAATTGCACTAACTGTACTATTGGTGAGTCAAGTATTGATATATTAATTACTAGCATAGTTTTTCCTTTGCACAACATAAAAATTATCAATGAGGAAAATTTTTTTCATTAAAAGTCGAGGTGGTAAAAATAACCATTATTTATTAATGGGTTGACATCAATAACGCATCTCTAATGCGTTGATGATTTCCATTGTAAAAATTCTTTTCTTAGAAAATATCTCACAATTTTAGGACAAGTGGCCCGAAAGGTCCGCTCCTCGCTCAAAGCAGACGTTTTCCCCTGTCGCATCGTACATTAACGTATAGTTTGGATTAACTCTGGCCCTTGATTCTTAACATTCCCGACGGCACGCGTCACGGCGTGCCATAAAAATTTATCAGCGGACACGGAACCGTCAGCTACAATCTCCTCCGCTTCTTTCCCTCCAACATTCTGCCTCATCCATTCGCGAGCAGCATCTGGTGAGAGTACCAGTGGCCGCCTGTCGTGAATATCTACCAGTCCTTTATCGGCAGCAGCTGTTACTATCAGGAATCCTTCAGCTTCATCTCCACGTTCGAATGGTGTGCTGCCGATCGCCGCCATGAAAATCGGCTGGCCATCGGCTCGATGAATAAAGTAGGGCTGCTGTATGTCACCTTCCTTTTTCCATTCGTACCAGCCATCAGCAAAGCAAATTACGCGACCATGTTGCCAGAGTGGTTTAAACATTCTGCTGGTGGCCGCAGTTTCAGAGCGTGCGTTAATTAGCGGTGGTTTATCCCACCATCCGGGGGCGTATCCCCAGATAACTGGATCAAGATGGAGTTTCTCGTCACGTTCGCTCAGAAGCAGAACTTTGGTACCCGGCGCCACGTTGAAACGTCCGATCGGTTCCGGGTCATATGGAATGTCTTGCTCGGCTTCTTCTGCGAGAAGGGTGAGATAGTCTTGACGTGTCATTGACTGTGAAAAACGTCCACACATAGAAACCTCCAGCCATATGTAAGACTGAAAGTATAGGATATTGCCCTGCGCGAAACGATTTGAACCCTACACCCGAACACCAATACATATAGTAAATGGCATTATTGGGACCTTAATCTGAAATCAGCCACATATCAGCCTCTTCAAACATTTCCTGAACAGTACGGCTTATCTGTTCTATTTTATGCTTGCTGGCGTCAACGCATTCAATTTTGGAAGGAAAAACTGTCCGAAACCGGTCCGAATATGTCCGAAATTTTGGCTAACTATATGATTTTTAGTACCTGAAAACACACCTTTAATTGTGTGTTTTTTGTTCTAATGGTTTGTTATTGCGTTGAAAATAAAGGATAAAAAATAATTTTGGAAAAAACAGGAATCGTATTCGGTCTCTTTTTATGTTTTTGTTTTCATTGTGTTTTTTCGGCGTCCTCACGAAATCCCACGAAAATTACTCGAAATTTCCATATCCTGTCTAAACCATAACATATTCTGCACCACGTGCGTCCAGGTATTTTTTGGTCATTGTCAAATTTTTATGCCCGAGTAAACGTTGCGAGAATTCCTCCCCGCGTTCTTTTTCATACAGTCTGCCGGCCAGGCTTCTGATCTCATGGTAAGTAGGAGGGTTCGGTCCAAATTTTATTGTCGTCGCATCCCTTACATTCGAAAATGCCTGGGTCAATCCATCAGGGGTCAGTGGCCCCGGCTTTCTGCCACCGCGTCTGACTGGCGAGAAAAGCATAAAATCTGATGGATTATTGATTCGGCATCGCTCAATCACCTCTCCCAATTCCAGGCTATCCAAGTTATTAAAATAGAGATAGAGCCCAACGAGTTCTCCGTTTGGTGCCTCTCCAATGGCTGTGAAATAAGCACCAAGAGCTGCAACGATTTCGCTGTTTTCCATGGCAGTAGCTATGCGATCCGCGACAGAGAACTTGATAGGGGATATGACTAAGCAAACCTTGCCTCCAACTTTAGTTATTTCGATCCTCATAATGTTTCCCTCAACATTCTGTCCCTGTGTCCAGTAACAGTGATACAGGGGGTTCTTCATTTAGCCTTATCGCTGGCAAGCGGAACGGTACTGACTGCTGCGCATTAATGTTCGCCATCTCATCCGGTGATTCGTATGCCGCCGGCAGCTACTTCGTGGGCGTCCTGCCTCGATGACGTTTTCGATAGAATGATTAAATCATTGGTTTAATTTTTATGTCAATCATCAGTTGATATAGAGGCAAACATTTGCTTTATCAGTCGTGAAAAACTAAGGGGAGGGAGGTTCTGACAAAAGGGCGAAAAAAAACCGGCAAACGCCGGTTTCAATGGATGGGAATAAACTCTTAGTTCACATCGTTAGCCTTAAAACGACCACGAAGATATTTCTCAACGTAATCATCAATTTCCTTTAACCGCAGTGCAAAGGTATCGATCATTCGCTCTTGCTCTGCCTCTGGTAGCTGCCTAAATAAGTTAAGCATTTTGCTCTCGT
Organism: Citrobacter sp. Cf116; assembly: GCF_030336505.1. Lineage (NCBI taxonomy): Bacteria > Pseudomonadati > Pseudomonadota > Gammaproteobacteria > Enterobacterales > Enterobacteriaceae > Citrobacter > Citrobacter sp. Cf116. The sequence continues at coordinate 15,995 of NZ_JAOWEQ010000039.1, forward strand.
TAGGCTTGAGACCTGAATCTTCTGATACTTTCTCACCTAACAACCAAGTAACGGACACGTTGGCGGCTTCCGCAATTGCTATGGCGGACTTCTTACTGATAACTCCCTTCTTAAACCACCCATTCACAGCTTGAGGCGTAACTCCTGCAATGCGAGCCATATCAGCTTTGCTGATCCCTCTTTGAGTAATTTCTTCTAAGCGGGCTACCAGTTGGTTATTGAGATCGTCAGTGTTTTTCATACACCCATTGTAAATGTTTGGTTTATAGTCACAATAAATTTAAAGTTTGCAATTAATGTAAACCTATGGTTTATTACTCCCAATTTAAAAAGGAGATAGTTATGACAGCCATTGATAACGCAATTCGACTAGCTGGCTCGGCCAATAAATTAGCTTGCACGATTGGTGTAAGCGGAATGGCAGTAAGTCAGTGGAAAGCAAAAGGTACTGTTCCTTCGTCACGGGTACTTCAAGTCTTTAGCGCTACAGGGGTTACCCCCCACGAACTTAGACCCGACTTATACCCAAATCCAACGGATGGATTACCTAAGGAGTGACCATGCAAACCATCTCTTTTAAAAACCATACCCCGACGATGGTGAGAACTCAGAAAACAAAAAATCAGTTTTCTGTTTGTCGCCGGGATTGGATGAAGTGCAAAAAAAATCTGGGTTGCCGTTCGTGAATGGGAATCGACATTACCAGGACAGGCACAGGAACGGATCGCTCAGCTGGTGGCTAAAGAGTGGGCCAAAGTAGATGGCCGCGGAATTGCTGTTAATAAACAGAATTTATTCCGATATCTGAAAAACGAGGGCGGTTCGGAAAAGTACACGGCTTACGTTATGCAACTGTCAGGTTCAATTATTGCTGCTATGCCAGTTCAGATTGCCAGAAAGCACGGATTAAGTAATGCGAGCACAGAAGCAGAGCTGGTGGCGAACGCTATCAAAGAATGCAGTGAGGCACACCATGCGAAATTAATTGGCGCGCCATTACAAAAGCTCGAGAAGGAAATTCGTGAGGCGGCAATCGCATTATTCAACATGTTACCTGCTGATGCGACGGGACCACTACTGGCGAGCATAAGCGCCGTAGCGCCGCAATTGTTTTAATCGAGTTTTGACCAATGACCATTATTACTGCAACTCGCGGGGTGAAGTATGCCTAATCCTTTGGCTAAGGCCATGCCTAAGAGTAAGGCTAGTAACGAGCCTTACCGTAAGGTGAAGATCACCATGTGGGATGATCCTAAATTTCGAGCCTTATCACCACTCCCGCCAAGTGGGCAGAGTCTGTTTATTTACCTGCTTACAGGCCCATTCACGGGGATTATACCCGGGCTGTATAAGGCGGGAAGGGCGGCTATGGCCGAAGAATTAAACTGGGAAGTCGAAGCCTTCGACTTAGCCTTAGGCGAAGCCATAGCGTTAGGTATGGTGGAAGCCGACCTTAAAGCCAGAGTTTTTTGGTTGCCTAACGCGGTGAAACATAACCCTCCAGCATCAGTGAACGTGATCAAATCATGGGCAAGATCGTTTGAATTACTTCCTGAATGTTCACTGAAAGATAAAGCATATGAAGCTCTCAAAGCCGCCTGCTACGGGGTTTCTGACGCTATGGGGACGGCTTTTGATAAGGCTTTCGCTTTGCCTAAGGATAAGGCTAAGTCTTTGGCTAAACCTTTGCCATCAGGTATCCAGAAAGCAGTTAGCAGTAAACAGATCTTAAACCCCTCTCTTAACGCGGGCGCGATGAAAAATCCGAATGGGGATGAACTGCCATCCCCGGTCATGCCCCGATACCTGGACGGTGTTGATGAACCGATCGGGAAATTCAGCATGACAGATAGCTGGCTTCCCTCCAGAGACTTCCGACAGCGCGCTGCATCGTGGGGTATCCCCCTGCCTGAACCAGATTACCTTCTGACTGAACTCGCAGAATTCACCGCGTATTGGGAGTCGGAAGGGAAAGTTTTTACTCAAATCCAGTGGGAACAAAAATTTGCCCGACATGTAGCCCGGGTGAGAACGCAGGTAAAACCAGAAACCGGAGGTAACAGTCATGTGGGAGCAGGATCCGAACCAACAGCATCCCGGGCAGTTCAGCAAATTCAGTCAGCACACGCAGAGTGGCGCCGCAGGAATGGACTTGATGGCGACGGAAACAGCCTGGCGACTGTGGCAGGTCATGGGGGAGGTGTATTCGAACCGATGGACCCAGAAGAACGGGGCGGAGCCTTCGCCTATCTGGATAGCCCAGATAGGTTCGATGACTGAACCTCAAATTCGGCTGGTCTGTCAGCAGTGCATGGAGCGCTGTGCGATGGGAAATACATGGCCGCCTGACCTGGCTGAGTTTGTTTCTCTGGTTTCAGTGAGTGGAGCGAATCCATTCGGACTGACATCGGAGCAGGTTATGACGGAATACCGGCGCTGGCGCAATGAGTCATATCGGTATTCAGGAAGCGATAAATATCCATGGCCTCAGCCCGTGCTGTATCACATCTGC